>NZ_JAJOMY010000001.1:2735000-4121349 GCF_024699945.1 Phenylobacterium sp. J426
GGATAGGGGTGAAAGGCCAATCAAACCTGGACATAGCTGGTTCTCCGCGAAATCTATTTAGGTAGAGCGTCAGACGAATTCCTTGGGGGGTAGAGCACTGGATGGATGCGGGCGGCGCGAGCTGTACCAATTCTAACCAAACTCCGAATACCCAAGAGAACTATCTGGCAGACACACGGCGGGTGCTAACGTCCGTCGTGAAAAGGGAAACAACCCTAACCATCATCTAAGGCCCCCAAGTACTGGCTAAGTGGGAAACGATGTGGGATTGCTTTGACAACCAGGATGTTGGCTTAGAAGCAGCCATCATTTAAAGAAAGCGTAACAGCTCACTGGTCAAGCGATCCTGCGCGGAAAATGTAACGGGGCTCAAGCCAGTCGCCGAAGGTATGGGTGTGCGCAAGCACGCGGTAGCGGAGCGTTCCGTAAGCCTGTGAAGGTCGGTCGTGAGGCCGGCTGGAGGTATCGGAAGTGAGAATGCTGACATGAGTAGCGACAAAGAGTGTGAGAGACACTCTCGCCGAAAGTCCAAGGGTTCCTGCGTAAAGTTAATCTGCGCAGGGTTAGCCGGCCCCTAAGGCGAGGCCGAAAGGCGTAGTCGATGGGAACCAGGTAAATATTCCTGGGCCAGTTGGAAGTGACGAATGACGTAAATTGTCAGGGCTTATTGGATTGCTCCTGGCAGTGAAGTTGTTCCTGGAAATAACTCCAACAGAGACCGTACCCGAAACCGACACAGGTGGACAGGTAGAGCATACCAAGGCGCTTGAGAGAACTATGCTGAAGGAACTCGGCAAATTGCACGCGTAACTTCGGGATAAGCGTGACTCACCTTGCGCAAGCAAGACTGAGTGGCACAGGCCAGGGGGTAGCGACTGTTTATCAAAAACACAGGGCTCTGCGAAACCGTAAGGTGACGTATAGGGTCTGACGCCTGCCCGGTGCCGGAAGGTTAAAAGGAGGGGTGCAAGCTCCGAATTGAAGCCCCGGTAAACGGCGGCCGTAACTATAACGGTCCTAAGGTAGCGAAATTCCTTGTCGGGTAAGTTCCGACCTGCACGAATGGCGTAACGACTTCCCCACTGTCTCCAGCATAGGCTCAGCGAAATTGAATTCCCCGTGAAGATGCGGGGTTCCCGCGGTTAGACGGAAAGACCCTATGAACCTTTACTGCAGCTTCGCTTTGGCGTTAGCGGCAACATGTGTAGGATAGGTGGGAGGCTATGAAACCGGGGCGCCAGCTCTGGTGGAGCCAACCTTGAAATACCACCCTTGTTGCCGCTGACGTCTAACCGAGGTCCGTTATCCGGATCCGGGACATAGCGTGGCGGGCAGTTTGACTGGGGCGGTCGCCTCCCAAAGTGTAACGGAGGCGCGCGATGGTGGGCTCAGAGCGGTCGGAAATCGCTCGTCGAGTGCAATGGCATAAGCCCGCCTGACTGCGAGACTGACAAGTCGAGCAGAGACGAAAGTCGGCCATAGTGATCCGGTGGTTCTGTATGGAAGGGCCATCGCTCAACGGATAAAAGGTACTCTAGGGATAACAGGCTGATTTTGCCCAAGCGTCCACAGCGACGGCAAAGTTTGGCACCTCGATGTCGGCTCATCACATCCTGGGGCTGGAGCAGGTCCCAAGGGTTCGGCTGTTCGCCGATTAAAGTGGTACGTGAGCTGGGTTCAGAACGTCGTGAGACAGTTTGGTCCCTATCTGCCGTGGGTGTACGAAGCTTGAGAGGATCTGTCCCTAGTACGAGAGGACCGGGATGGACACACCTCTGGTGGACCTGTCGTGGCGCCAGCCGCGCAGCAGGGTAGCTAAGTGTGGAATAGATAACCGCTGAAAGCATCTAAGCGGGAAACTAACCTCAAAACAAGGCTTCGCCGAGAGCCGTGGTAGACCACCACGTTGATAGGCCAGGTGTGGAAGTGCGGCGACGCATGGAGCTTACTGGTACTAATCGCTCGATCGGCTTGATCGTTCTTATCAAAACTCATGAGAGCTTCGTCTTTGCTCTGCAGATGTCATCTCGAAAAACATCCGTTTCGTTGACCTGGTGGTTATGCCGAGAGGTCCCCACCCGATCCCATTCCGAACTCGGTCGTTAAGCCTCTCTGGGCCAATGGTACTTCGTCTTAAGGCGCGGGAGAGTAGGTCGCCGCCAGGTCTACAAAACGGATGCAGTCCAAGAACCCTTCAATCCACATCCACAAAACGCCCTCTTCGCCGCGGGGTGGAGCAGCCCGGTAGCTCGTCAGGCTCATAACCTGAAGGTCACAGGTTCAAATCCTGTCCCCGCACCCAAGTTTCGAGAACGCCGCCCCCAACCGGGCGGCGTTTTTGTTTGGCGGAACGCCCGTGGTTGACCCGGCGACCCGCCCTCGTAGCCTGTGGGCCACGAGGAGGTGCGACACATGCCCGAAGCGATCCTTGATCCGGCGTTGCCGATCGTCGATCCGCACCATCATCTCTGGGACAGGCGCTCGGCGCCGGCCGCCCCCGGGCCTGAGCACCCCTTCCTGACCGCCATCGCGCGGGCCAGGCGCTACCTGCTGGACGACCTGCTGGCCGACATCGGCGGCGGCCACAACGTCATCGCCACCGTGTTCGTGGAGTGCCGCGCCTTCTATCGCGCCGACGGGCCCGAGCCGCTGAGGCCGGTGGGCGAGACCGAGTTCGTGAACGGCGTCGCCGCGATGAGCGCCAGCGGCGCCTATGGGCCGGTCCGCGCCTGCGCCGGCATCGTCGGCCACGCGGACCTGTTGCTCGGCGATGCGGTGGCGCCTGTCCTCGAAGCGCACATCCTGGCCGGGGGCGGTCGCTTCCGTGGCATCCGCAATTCCGCCTCCCAGGACGATGATCCCGGGGTGCTGGGACCGCTCAACCGCGTCGCGGCCGGCCTCTACCATCGCCCGGACTTCCGGGAGGGCTTCGCCAGGCTCGCGCCGCTCGGCCTGTCGTTCGACGCGTGGCTGCTGGAGCCACAGCTCCCGGACGTCATCGCCCTGGCCCGCGCCTTTCCAGACACCACGATCGTGCTCGACCACGTGGGCACGCCGCTCGGCCGCGGCCGCTACTCAGGGCGCCGCGAGGAGCGCTTCCCAGTGTGGCGCGACAACATCCGCGAACTCGCCAGGTCGCCCAATGTCCACGTGAAGCTGGGCGGCCTGGCCATGGCCTTCTGCAATTTCCCATCGTTCCTGGCCGAGCCGCGGGCCTCCTCCGAGCAGCTGGCGGCGGAATGGCGCCCCTATGTCGAAACCTGCATCGAGGCCTTCGGCGCCGATCGTTGCATGTTCGAGTCCAACTTCCCCGTCGACATGGGCTCGTGCGACTACACGACCCTCTGGAACGCCTTCAAACGGCTGGCGGCCGGCGCATCGGCGGAGGAAAAGGCGGGCCTGTTCGCCGGAGTCGCCAAGCGCGTCTACCGGCTGGAGATCTGAGCGGGCTCAGCCGCGGACGGGATGCTCGGCCTGAAAGCGCGCCTCGGCGCGCAGCAGTTCGAGAACCTCCATCAGCTCCAGCAGCGCAACAGGGTCCGAGGCGAGCGGATGCTCGCTGGCGGCGAGCATCTCCACCACGTCGCCGCACAGATCACGCAGCCGGCGCTCGCGCGCCAGGCGACGGGTGCGGGCGGCGGCGCGGCGGATCTCTTCGGGCGCCGCCGAAATCGAGGCCGGGTCGTTCCGACGCCGCCAAGCCCGCAGGTCCACCACTTCGTCCGTCATCGGGATTCGCGCGCTAGTCGATGAATTCTCAACAGATGTGGCGAGTCGCATCCGGCCGTCCTGCCCGCGGGGCGCGCCAATTACCCATTCCGGGTCAAGCGGCTGTTTGCGGCTGCGGGTCACAGGCCGCCGGATTACGGCGAATTATCTTGGCCGTGGGACGTCGCCGCGACAGAAGGGCGTGGTGCGGCGCTGGGGGGCGTTGCTATCTCGGAGCTTAAGCCCACGTGATCGGCCTTGCCCTTCTGGCTCCCATCGGCGCCGCCAACCTGGTCCTGGCCCAGGCGCCCGAGCTTCCGCGCCTGCCGGAAATCAAGCGAGATCCCCAGGTGACCTACGTCGATCGTTCGGGCGCCGTGATCGGAGTTCGCGGCGGCCGCTACGCCCCGCCGGTGGACCTCGCCAAGGTTCCGGCCTATGTGCCCGCCGCCTTCGTCGCCATCGAAGACCGGCGCTTCTACGAACACAACGGGGTCGACGCCCGCGGCATCGCCCGTGCGGTGGCGGTGGCCATCGACAAGGGCCGCGCGACGCAGGGCGCATCGACCATCACCCAGCAGCTCGCGCGGAACCTGTTCTTGAGTCAGGACCGGACGCTCGAGCGCAAGGCGACCGAGATCGCCTACGCGCTGCAGCTGGAGCGGACCTATTCGAAGAAGCAGATCCTCGCCCTCTACCTGAGCCGGGTCTACTACGGCTCGGGCGCCTACGGCCTCGAGGCCGCTGCGCAACGGTACTTCAACAAGCCTGCGTCGCGCCTCACGCTCCGTGAAGCCGCGATCCTCGCCGGGGTCCTGAAGTCGCCCACGAACTACAATCCGGCCGAGGCGACCGACGCCGCGCTCGCCCGGTCGAAGCTGGTTCTGGACGCCATGGTCGAAACCGGCGCCATCTCTCCGGCGCAGCGCGCCAAGGCTCTCGCCGAGACCCCGCGCATCTGGAAGACCGCGCCGAACGCGGCGGCCCAGTACTTCATCGACTGGATCGACGACCAGGTTGCGCCCGTGGCTGGCAAGGTGCGGCAGGACGTGGTTGTCGAGACCACCCTCGACATGCCGATGGAGCAGGCGGCCTTCGACGCCGCCCGCAGCACGGTCGCGCGCCATAAGGCCGCGCGAGCCGAGCAGGCCGCCGTCGTGGCCGTGGACGGCGCCGGCCGCGTCCGGGTCATGGTGGGCGGCACGGACTACGTCCGCGCGCCCTACAATCGCGCCGCCAGCGCCAAGCGCCAGGCGGGCTCGGCATGGAAACCGTTCGTCTATCTCACGGCCCTGGAGCAGGGGCGCTTGCCGGATTCGCCGGTGATGGACGAGCCGGTGACGATCGCCGGCTGGACCCCTGCCAACTACACGGAGACCTTCCTGGGACCGCTCACGCTGGAGCAGGCGCTGGCCCAGTCGGTCAACACTGTCGCCGCCCGGCTCGCCGACGAGGCAGGACGGCCCAATGTGGCCCTGACGGCGCGGCGCGTCGGCATCGTCTCCACGGTCAACACCGACCCGGCCATGGCGCTCGGCACCACCCTGGTGACGCCGCTGGAGATGACCCAGGCCTACGCCGCCTTCGCCAATGGCGGCAACCGCGTGCAGGCCTACGGGATCGAGCGGATCCGCACCCGCGCCGGCGTGACGCTGTTTCAGAAGACGCCGCCGACGCCGAGCCCGGCGATCGCCAATCCGCCGCTCAGCGACCTCAACCGCATGCTCCGCACCGCCGTCACCGCCGGGACCGGGAAGGGCGCCGCGATCCCGGGGTATGACCTCGCAGGCAAGACCGGCACGACCTCCGACTACAGGGACGCCTGGTTCTGCGGCTACACCGGCGGCTTCGCGTCCTGCGCCTGGATGGGCCGCGACGACAATTCGCCCATGGGGCGGATCGCCGGCGGCGGCGCGCCGGCCGAGCTCTGGCGCACCTTCATGGCCGGCGCCCTCAAGCGCGTGCCCAGGCAGCAAATTCCGCCCGGCCCTCCCGTGACGCCGCCGCCTGCGCCGCCCTGGGAGCCCGACCTGACGCCGGTCGCCGCGCCCGGGGCCTTGCCTGCTGCCTCGGCGCCCGGGTAAGCCTGGGCCCGGGAGGCATGGCCGGCATGCGCATGACGTGGATTGCAGGCGGTATCGTCGCCTTGGCTCTCGCCGGCTCGGTGCAGGCTCAGTCGAGCGTCGCCGACCTCATGAAGCACGAGGTGAACCCCGCGGCCCTGGCGTTCTGGGCGGCTGGGAACGATGCGCCTGAGAAGGAGACGCCGCGCGCCGCCACCGCTCGTTGGCGGGCTGCGGCGGACGCGGTGGCGACGCTGAAAGCGGAGGGCGCACGGATGCAGGCTCCGCCCTATGCGATCTCCCCGGAATGGTCGCGCTTCGCGAAGCTGATGGCCGAAACGGCGGCGTCGGCCGAGCCGGCGATCCGGGCCCGCGACACCGAGGCGGCGTTCGAGGCCGGCGGGCGCCTCTACGAGTCCTGCAACGGCTGCCACAAGGCCTACGCGCCACCCCGCAGCTGAGGCGGCGCCACACGAGCGCCGCGATGGTGCGAGAATCCGGCGGCATGCGTAGCCTGCTCCTCGCCGCCGCCGCGGCTGTCGCCCTCTCTGCCGCGACGCCGGCCTTCGCCTTGGGCGACCCACAGAGCGAAGCCCGTTCGGCCCTCGGCGCCTGCATCTCGGCGATCGCCGATGACGCCCCGGTGCCGGATCAGATCAAGGGCGACTTCGTCGAGATCCGCCGCGAGCGCGAACCCGAAACCTGCACGGTCACGGTCACGGGCGGCGAACCGGCGGCCGTCCGCGCCAGCGTCCTGGACGGACTCGCCAAGCGGAAGGAGCGTTTCGCCCCGGCGAAGACCCGCTGGGACGCCGGCGCCTTCGCCAGCCGCGAAGCCTTCTGCAACATGCCGGCCGGCCGCGCCTTCAACGTCATCGTCTCGACGGCCAAGCCGGGCGAGCCCCTGGTCCTGACCGCGACCGTGCTGGAGACGCAGGAACGCGACACCCGCTGCGACCGCGACGCCGGCCTGCAGAAGCCGGCCCCCGGCAGCTAGGCGTTGCGCGCCATCAGACCGCCGTCGACGGGTATGGTCGCGCCGGTGATGTACGACGCCGCCGGCAGACAGAGGCTGAGCGTCATGTGCGCTACTTCTTCGGGACGGCCGTAGCGGCGCAGCGCCGTTCGCCGCCTGGCGAAGGTCTGCCGGTCATCCTCCGACAACCCCGCGGTCATGCCGGTCAGGATCGGGCCCGGGCAGATGCAGTTCACCGTGACGCCCTCGGGCCCTAGCTCCACCGCCAGCGCGCGGGTGAGGCCGGTGACGCCCGCCTTGGCGGCCGCATAGGGGCTGTCGCGGGACGTCGCCCCCAGGGCCTCCGTGGAGGCGATGTTGACGATCCGGGCGCTCTCGGACCGGCGCAGGTAGGGCAGGGCGGCGCGCACCAGCCGCTGCTGGGCGGTGAGCAGGATCGCCATCGCCCGATGCCACACCTCGTCGTAGTCGTCGGCGGCGATCGGCGAGAAGGCCGAGATGCCTGCGTTGTTCACCAGGATGTCGATCCCGCCGAAGTGCGCCGCCACGGCGTCGGTGACGTGGCGGATCGCTTCGGGATCAGACACATCCAGCGGCCAGGCCCGGGCGCTGCCGCCCGCGGCGCGAAGCGTTTCCGCGACGGCCTCGGCGCCGGGGCCCGAGACGTCGGTGACGGCGACATGCGCCCCCTCGGCGGCGAACACTTCGGCGGTAGCCTTGCCCATGCCTGAGGCCGCGCCGGTGATGAAAGCCACGAGGCCGCTGACGGATCGACTGCTCACAGCGAAAGGCCTCCATCGACGATCAGTGTCTGCCCGACCACATAGCCGGCCAGCGGCGAGGCGAGCAGCAGGGCCGCGCCAGCCATGTCCTGCGGCGTGCCCATCCGGCCGAGCGGGATGGAGCGCAGGGCCCCGGCCAGCCGATCGGGATGTTCGGTTGTGACCTTGGTCAGTTTGGTGTCCACCAGGCCGGGCGCCAGGCCCACGACGCGGATGCCCTCCGGCGCCCACGCCTCGCCGAGCGTCTTGGTCAGGCTGACCGCCCCGGCCTTCGAGGCGGCGTACGCCGGGTTGCCACGGTTGGACGTGAAGCCCGAGACAGAGCTGACGATGATGATCACACCCTTCCGCCTGGCCAGCGTGCTGCGGAATTTCCGGGCGCAGTCCATGAGGCTGTCCAGGTTCACCGCCATCACCCGATCCCAACCCTCAGGCTCGAACTCGCCGCGGCGGTAGACGACCGTTCCCTGGCAAAGCACCAGCACGTCGAGCGGATCGATGGCCGGCGCGGCGTCGATCAGCGCCCGGTCGCCCACATCCGCCCCAGCGTACTCCAGGTCGGCAAGATCAGAGCCTTCCTGGCCCGCGTAGTCCGCCGCGCTGGGCTTCGTGCCCCAGACGTGGACCTTGGCGCCGCGGCCCCGGAAGCCGTGGGCGATCCCGTTGCCGATGCCGCTGGAGCCGCCCACCACCAGCACGGTCTTGCCGCTGAAATCGAGGTCGTTCACCGCCTCGTCCTCCCGTTTTCCGCATGCTTGCACGCGGGGACCGGCGGTCAATGCTGACGCCCCGTCAGTCTTGCCAGCCGCGGATCGGCGGGGAAGCATGGTGTCCGAAGATCCCTTGGAAAGGGACCAGAGGAAACGCCCATGCCCGAGTTCCGCACGGTGGACGCCGGCGAGGTCCGCATCCGCGCCGCCGTGGAGGGTGAGGGGCCGCTCGTCCTGATGGTGCATGGCTTCCCGGAGAGCTGGTTCTCGTGGCGCCACCAGATGGGGCCGATCGCCGAGGCCGGCTTCACAGCCGCCGCCATCGATGTGCGCGGCTACGGCGGGTCGGACAAGCCGCAGGCGGTCGAAGCCTACGCGATGGAACGCCTGACCGCGGACGTGGCAGGTGTCGCCGAGGCGCTGGCGCCCGGCCAGCCAGCCATACTCATCGGACACGACTGGGGCGCCCCGATCGTCTGGAACACGGCGCTGACGCGGCCGAAGGCGGTGCGGGCCGTCGCCGGCCTGTCCGTGCCCTTCCTCGGCGTGCCCACGCGGCCCTTTACGGAGGTCTTCGACGCGCTGTTCACCCGGCGCGGGCGCTTCTTCTACCAGGCCTGGTTCCAGAACGTCGGGCCGCCGGAGGCGGAGGCAGAGGCCGACGTGCGCGGCTTCCTGCGCAAATTCTACTATGCCATCTCGGGCGACGCCCCGCCGGGCGCCTGGCCCATGAAGCCGGCTGGCGCGACGTTGCTGGAGGGCCTGATCGATCCGGACCCGTTCCCGTCCTGGCTGACCGAGAACGAGCTCGACTACTACGTGTCGGAGTTCCGCGAGTCCGGCTTCCGCGGGCCGATCAGCCGCTATCGCAACCATGAACGCGATTTCGAATGGCTGCAGGGCTTCATGGACAGGGTGATCGAGCAGCCGTCGCTGTTCATTGGCGGCACGAAGGACCCGGCCAGCACCGCCTTCGGCGGCGTATCGGACCCGGTCGAGGCGATGCGCCCGTTCGCCCCCAACCTCACCGCCGGCCACATGCTGGAAGGCTGCGGTCACTGGACCCAGCAGGAGCGGCCCGACGAGGTCACCAATATCCTCATCCCCTGGCTGAAAGGGCTCTAAAGACCATGGCCGATCTCGAGCTCCGCCAGGACGGCGACGTCATCTGGGCGACGATGAACCGGCCCGAACGGCTGAACGCGCTGTCGCGCAACCTGGTCACCGAGTTGAGGGACTTCTTCGTCGGCCTCTACTGGCGGCGCGACGTTCGTGTGGTGGTGCTGGAGGGGGCCGGCGACGCCTTCTGCGCCGGCCTCGACCTGAAGGAGCGCAGCGAGCCGACCGAGGGCTCGGACGGGCGCCGCTCCATCGGCGCGGGCCTGACCCGCCAGCGCGAGATCAGCGAGATCGTCATCGCCATGCGCCGCTGTCCCCAGCCGATCATCGCCTGCGTCGACGGCGCGGCGGCCGGCGGCGGCTTTGCGCTGGCGTTGGCCTCCGACGTTCGGATCGTGACGCCGCGGGCACGGATGAACGCGGCCTTCATCCGCATCGGCCTGTCGGCCTGCGACATCGGCGTCAGCTATTTCCTGCCGCGCATGGTCGGCAGTTCGGTCGCTGCGGAATACATGCTGACCGGCCGCTTCATCGACGCCGAGCGCGCCCGCGAACTGGGCCTCGTCAGCCGGATCGTGCCTAAGGACCAGCTGAAGGCCGAGGCCCAGGCCTTCGTCGACGACATGCTGCACGCCACCCCGCTTGGGCTGCGCCTGACGAAGGAGGCTTTGAACCACGCCATCGACGCGGGCGGGCTGGAAGCCGCCATCGCCATGGAGGACCGCAACCAGATCCTGGCCAGCGCCGACGGCGACTTCGGCGAGGGCGTCCAGGCCTTCCTCGAAAAGCGGAAGCCGAACTATACGCGCCGGGAAGGCTGAGCATGATCGAACTGTGGCATTGCCCGGACGCACGGTCCTTCCGCCCGCTCTGGGCGCTGGAAGAGCTGGGCTTGAAGTACGAGCTCCACGTCCTGCCGTTTCCGCCCCGGGTGAGAGCGCCGGAGTATCTGGCGATCAATCCGCTGGGGACCATCCCGGCGCTGAAGGACGGCGAGACCTTCATGAGCGAGTCCGCCGCCATCGTGCAGTACCTGGCGACGCGCTACGGCCCCAAAGAAGGCTTGGGCGACCTAGCCATCGCGGTGGACGATCCCGCCTACGGCGCCTGGCTGAACTGGCTGCACTTCGGAGAGGCGACCCTGACCTTTCCGCAGACGATCGTGCTGCGCTACTCGACCTTCGAGAAGGGGCGCGCCGATACCGCCGCCGAAGACTACGCCAAGTGGTTCCTGAGCCGGCTACGGCACGTGGATCGGGCGCTGGCCAACGCGGACTGGCTCTGCGCGGGCCGCTTCACCGCCGCCGACATCTCGGTGGGCTATGCCCTACTGCTGGCCAACCACCTGAAGCTTTCCGAGCACTTCACGCCGGCCGTCGCGGCGTACTGGGAGCGTCTGAGGTCGCGCCCGGGCTTCCAGGCGGCCAAGCGGGCGCAGAAGATCGAACTCTCCGAGGCGCTGTCGTCATGATCCGGCTCTTCGACCACCCGTTCTCGCCTTACGCCCAGAAGGTGAAGATCAGCCTCCGCGAGAAGGGTCTGGCGTTCGAGGCGGTGCTCCCCGGCGGCCTGGGCGCGGGCGGCGCGGCCGGCGAGTTCGTGGAGGCCAATCCACGCGCCGAGGTGCCGGCCCTGATCGACCGCGACGTCCGGATCTTCGACAGCACGATCATCCTGGAATACCTGGAGGACGCCTATCCGAACCCCACCATGCTGCCCGCCGCGCCCGCCGAACGGGCCCGGGTGCGAATGCTGGAGGAGGTGATGGACACCCATTTCGAGGCGATCAACTGGGGCCTTTCCGAGCTCAAGTGGTTCAAGCGCGCCGAGGGCGAGGCGGGCCTGGCGCTGGAGCGCCGCGCCAAGGCCCAGACCGAAGGCTTCTTCGCCTGGCTGGAGCGCCAGCTGGGCGGTCGCCAGTGGTTCAACGGCGAGACCTTCGGCTGGGGCGACCTTTGCGTGGCGCCTTACGTCAACGGTTCGGTCGGCCACGGCAATCCGCCGCCGGCGGGATCGGATCTCGCCGACTGGCTGGCCCGCGCCAACGCCCGGCCGTCGGTGTCCAAGACCCTGAAGGAGGCCGCCGCCATGGCCCAGGTCGCCGGCATGGCCGAGGTCGCAGAGCTGGTCGCCGAGGGCCTGTTCAAGCGCGAGTACCGCGATCATCGGCTGGAGTGGATGATCAAGTCCGGCGGCGTCGACGTGGTGCTGAACGGCCTGGAGCGGGACAACATCCGCTTCTCACCCGACTTCCACTGAAGACCGAGCCGTTCCCCAACGGAAGCTTACGTGGGGGCGCGCTTGCCCGTCGTCGCAATCGGCCTAGGGTTTCCGCCAAACAGAACACGACGGAGGAAGCCATGAGCCCAGCGGACGACGCGGGTGCGGCCGTGCAGGCGCTGCCGCCCTTCAAGCCGCTGCCGCAGAAGGCGCCGGACATCACGGTCGAGCGTCGCGACGACGGCTCGTACATCATCCGGTCCAACCACCAGCCGGGCGACGGCCCACGCTCGATCGCCCACCTGCTGGCGGAGCGGGCCGCGCAGCATCCCGACCGGCCGTTCATCCTCCAGCGGGCGCCGAACCATGGCCCGTGGGCCGGCGTCACC
Organism: Phenylobacterium sp. J426; assembly: GCF_024699945.1. GTDB lineage: Bacteria > Pseudomonadota > Alphaproteobacteria > Caulobacterales > Caulobacteraceae > Phenylobacterium. The sequence continues at coordinate 2,746,968 of NZ_JAJOMY010000001.1, forward strand.
TATGGCGAGGCCAAGCGTGCGGCGGACGGCATCGCCCAATGGCTGCTGGATCAGGGGCTGACCGGCGCCGACAGCGTCATGGTGCTGTCGTCCAACTCGGTGGAGCACGCCCTCGTCATGCTGGGCTGCTACACGGCCGGCGTCCCCGTCGCGCCGATCAGCCCGGCCTACAGCCTGATGTCGACGGACCATGCCAAGCTCAAGCACTGCGCGGGCGTGGTGAAGCCGAGGGCGGTGTTCGCCCAGTCGAGCGAGATGTTCGCCCGCGCCTTCGAGACCCTGCGCGGGCTCGATCCGGACCTGGTGTTCGTGTCCGTCGACGGCGGCCACGGAACCATCCCGCTCTCCGAACTCACCGCAACGCAGCCGGGCCCCGCTGTGGAGGCCGCCCGCGAGCGGCTGAACCATGCGACCGTGGCGAAGTACCTCTTCACGTCCGGCTCGACCGGCATGCCCAAGGGCGTGCCGCAGACGCACGGCATGTTCGCGGGCGTGATCGCCGGCGGCGAGGGCCTGCGCACCGAGCCGCAGGACGCCGACAATCCGCCCCAGGCGCTGGACTGGATGCCCTGGAGCCACATCTCGGCCGGCAACATCGCCTTCAACGGCAACCTCTGGTCCGGCGGCACCCTGCACCTGGACGAAGGCAAACCGATCCCCGGCCTGTTCGAGACCACCATCAAGAACCTGTACGAGGTCTCGCCCATCGTGTTCGGCTCCGCGCCGGTGGCCTTCGGCATGCTGGCCGAGGCGATGGAGCGCGACCCCGAGTTGCGCCGCAGCTTCTTCAAGAACCTGCGCTACATGGGTTACGGCGGCGCGACGCTGTCGAACGACCTCTACGACCGGCTGCAGAAGCTGGCGATCGCCGAGACCGGCATGCGGATCCCCATCACCACCATGTACGGAGCGACCGAGACGCAGGGGATCACGGTGGTCCACTGGGTGACGGAGCGCGTGGGGCTCATCGGCCTACCGCTGCCGGGCATTACCCTGAAGCTTGCGCCGAACGGCTCCAAGCTCGAGGTTCGGGTGAAGGGCCCCACCGTCACCAGCGGCTACCACAACGATCCCGAAAAGACCGCGGCGGCCTTCGACGAGGAGGGCTTCTACAAGCTCGGCGACGCCTGCCGCTTCGTCGACCCCGACGACCCCGCCAAGGGCCTCGTCTTCGACGGCCGGGTCACCGAGGATTTCAAGCTCGACAGCGGGACCTGGGTGTCGGTCGGCACGCTCCGGCCCGACCTCGTGGCGGCCTGCAGCCCCTATGTTTTCGACATGGTGCTGACGGGACAGGACAAGCCGTTCATCGGCGCGCTGGTGTGGCCGTCGCCGGCTGCGCTTGCCGGCCTGGGCGACGATCCGCTGGCCAAGCTGACGGAGCTGCTGAAGACCCGCTTCGCCGAGTTCAACGCCGCCGCCGGCGGCTCGTCGCGGCGGATCGGCCGCTTCATCCTGCTGACCGAGCCCCCGTCCATCGACGGCGGAGAGATCACCGACAAGGGCTATGTGAACCAGCGCGCCACGCTGGAGCGCCGCCACACCCTGGCCGAGGCCGTCTACGCGAATCCGCCAGGCCCGGGCGTCGTCACGGTCTGACGATGTCCGAGATCATCCTGCACCACTACGACACCTCGCCCTTCTCGGAGAAGGTGCGGGTGATGCTGGGGATCAAAGGCCTGGCCTGGCGCTCGGTGATCCAGCCGGTGATCATGCCCAAGCCCGAGCTGGTCCCGCTGACCGGCGGCTACCGCCGCATCCCGGTGATGCAGATCGGCGCCGACGTCTATTGCGACAGCCAGGTGATCCTGGCCGAGATCGAGGCGCGGCATCCTGATCCGCCGGTGGTGCGCGGCGCCGACTGGGCGGTGAATCTATGGGCCGATCGGCAGTGGTTCCAGGCGACGGTGGCGTGCGTGTTTTCCGAGCTTGGCGACGCCGTGCCCAAGGCGTTCATCGAGGACCGGGAGAAGCTGTCCGGTCGACCGTTCGACATCGCCGGCATGAAGGCTGCGGCTCCGTCTGCGCGCGCCCAGTGGCGGGCTTTCGCCGGCTGGGCCGACGATGGCCTCGCCGGCGGCGACTTCCTGGGCGGAGCCACGCCCTCGCTGGCGGACGTGGCGGCCTATATGAACGTCTGGTGGTTGTCCGGTTCGGCGCCCGTCGTGGCTGCGGCCCTGATGGCGGGCTACGAGCGGGCGAAAGCCTGGCGCGCCCGGATCGCCGCGGTCGGCCATGGGCGGCGAAGCGACATGTCTGCGGAAGAGGCGCTGCTCGTCGCCCGCCACGGCATGACGGATGCGCCCCCCGAGAGCGAGGACGATCCGTCCGGCCTCAAGCCCGGCGACGACGTGATCGTCCACGCCGACGATTATGGCCGCGATCCGATCGCGGGCCGCCTGGTCGCCCTCAATCGCAGCCGCGCCGTGATCGCCCGCGCAGGCGGCGGCTTGGACCAGCTGCACGTGCATTTCCCCCGCGCCGGCTATGTCGTGTCGCGGGCCTGAACGGAGGTTTCGATGAACGATCGTGTGACAGTGGACATCCAGGGCGGCGTCGCCGACGTGCGCCTGGTCCGGACCGACAAGATGAACGCCTTGGATACGGCGATGTTCGCGGCTCTCGTCGAGACGGGGGAGCGGCTGAAGACCGAGCCCGGCGTCCGGGCGGTCGTGCTGTCGGGCGACGGCAAGGCGTTCTGCGCAGGGCTCGACATGGGCAACTTCCAGTCGATGGCCTCGGGCGAGCGCAAGGGCGGGCAGGGGACGGCCGGAGAACTCCTGGCGGCCAAGCGCACGCCGGGCGGCTCGAACAACGCCCAGCACGCCTGCATGGTCTGGCGCGAGATTCCGGTGCCGGTGATCGCCGCGGTGCACGGGGTGGCCTTCGGCGGCGGCTGCCAACTCGCACTGGGGGCCGACATCCGCTACATCGCGCCCGACGCCCGCATGTCCGTCATGGAGATCAAATGGGGCCTGGTCCCCGACATGGCGGGCCTGGTCCTGATGAAGGGCCTGGTGCGGGACGACGTCGCCCGCGAACTCACCTATTCGGGCCGGATTGTCACAGGTCAGGAAGCCGTGGACGTGGGTCTGGCGACCCGTGTGGTCGCCGATCCTCGCGCCGAGGCCCTGGCCTTCGCCCGCGAGGTGGCGGCCAAGAACCCGCACGCGATCCAGGCCGACAAGCGCCTGCTGAACCTGATGGGCGTGGGCGACCAGCACGAGGTGCTGCTGGAAGAAAGCCGCGAACAGACGGCGCTGATCGGCTCGCCGAACCAGGTCGAGGCGGTGATGGCCAACCTGCAGAAGCGCGCCCCGAATTTCACCGATGTGACGCCGGTCAAGGTCGAGGCGTAGAGAGACCGCGGGCGGAGGCTCTGCCGTCCGCCCGCAGCGCCCCTCTAAGGCTTAGCGGGCCGCCAGGCGGGTCGGCAGCGTCGCCAGGGCCGGATCGCCGCTCTGGGCGACCGCGTGCTCGACAGTGGCCTTCATGCAGGAGGCCATCATCTCGCGCGGGAAGCTCGCGCCAACGGTGGCGCGGGCGCAGACCGATTTGGCGGCCTTCACGATGTCCTTCTGGACCTGTTCCGAGCTCTTGCCGGCCGTAGCGACACGCATCGACTGGGCGCTGGCAGGGGCCGCGATGAGGGCTGCAACGGCGGCGACGGTGAGAATGCGGATCATGGGTTCGTTCCGGGATCAGGGTTTGCGACAACCCCTTTCCGGCGTTCCTCGCGAGGCGGGGCCGGCGACTTAAGCCCGGCTCGATCACACCTGCGCTGCTATCGATTCCCCAACTTCCCGGGTGACGCAAGTGCGATGCTGCAATGCAACATGGTTATCTGAGGCGCTGCCCGCACTTGCATCAGCCGCGACCGATATAGGGCATTCTCGTCGCCATGACGGTCATGAACTGGACGTTCGCCTCGAGCGGCAGGCCGGCCATGTACAGCACCGCGTCGGCGACGTGCCTGACGTCGAGGTAGGGCTCAGGGCGCACCGAGCCGTCGGCCTGCAACGCGCCTTGTGCCATCGTCCGCGTCATCGGAGTCTCCGCGTTGCCGATGTCGATCTGGCCGCAGGCGATCCCGTAGGCGCGACCGTCCAGCGACGTGGAGCGGGTAAGCCCGGTCATCGCGCTCTTGGTGGCGCTGTAGGCGATGCTCAACGGTCGCGGCGCATGGGCGGCGATCGAGCCGTTGTTGATGATCCGGCCGCCGCGAGGGTCCTGGTCCTTCATCAGCCGGAACGCCGCCCGGGTGCAGAGGAAGGCGCCGGTCAGGTTCGCGTCGACCACCCGTTTCCAGTCGGACAGCGCGTGATCCTCGATCGGCACGGGACGCGCGCCGGAGCCCGCATTGTTGAAGACGAGGTCCAGCCGCCCGAACCGGTCCTTGGTCGCGGCGAACAGGGCGTCGACCGACCCCTCGTCGGCCACGTCGGTCGGCACGACCAGCGCAGCGGTTTCCGAAAGGCTCGCCGTCTCCTCAAGGGCCTCCCGCCGACGGCCGGCAAGCGCCACCTGCCAGCCGGCTTCCAGTAGCGCCAGGGACACAGCCCGCCCGATACCGCTGCCCGCGCCGGTGACAATCGCGACCTTCGCCATTGCACTCTCCATCTGGTGTCACTAGCCCACATATCAACCGATACCGGCATACCGGAAATACGAGGAAACATGGCTGAGCTGCCGCCCCCCGCGAACCAGGTCGAAGTCGTGGTTGTCCATCCGCCCCGGCTCGCGCCGCTGGGCGGCGACGCCGCCTTCAGCGCCGTCCAGATCGGTCCCGAGACTCTGAAGCTGGAAACGCGGCTGGACGAGGCGCTGAAGACGGCGCCGGGTGTTTCGCTCTTCCGCCGCACCGGCAGCGGCGCGGCCAATCCGACAACACAGGGGCTCTCGCTTCGCGCCATCGCGCCGTCGGGCGCCGGCCGGGCGCTGGTGACCCTCGACGGCGCGCCGCAGAACGATCCGTTCGGCGGCTGGGTGATCTGGAGCGCCTTGCCTCCGGAAGGCTTGGACGGCGCCACGGTGGTGCGCGGCGCCGGCGCGGGCCCGTACGGCGCCGGGGCCCTGACCGGCGTCGTCGCCCTGCAGGAGCGGGGCGCGCAGGACGGCCTCGCCGCGTTCGACCTCTCGGCCGGGCAGCGAGACAGCTATCGGGCGGCGGTCGCGGGCGGCACGGAGAGCCTGCTGCTGACGGCGGCCCACTCCAAGACCGACGGCTACTACGCCGTCCGCGGCCCCCGCCGCGGGGCGGCCGACGAGCGCCTGTCGCTGGAGGACGTGTCCGGCGCAATCCGGGCGCAGCACGACTTCGGCGGCGTCGAGGCCGCGGCGCGGGTCTCCGCCTTCCGCGAGATCCGCGGCGCGGGGCTCGTCGGCGCGCGCTCCGTGGCGTCCGGCCAGTCGGCAAGCCTGACCCTCGCCCGTCCGGCCGACGAAGGCGTCGGCGGATGGCGGCTGCAGGGCTGGGTGCGCGAGAGCGACCTGAAGAACAGCTCGGCGGCGGTCGCCGCAGGCCGCACCGGCACGACGCCCGCCAACGACCAGTACAAGACGCCGGCCACGGGCTACGGCCTCAACGCGGCGGTGCAGGGCCGGATGGAGGCCATCAACTGGGAGCTCGGCGCCGACGCCCGCTGGACCGATGGCAGGGTGCGCGAGCGGTTCCGTTTCATGAACGGAGCCTTCACCCGCGACCGCGAGGCGGGCGGCGAGACCTTCGTGGCCGGCGCCTACCTCGAAGGCGCCTACGACCAGGGGCCATGGATCGTCACCGGCGGCGTCCGTATCGATCGCTCGAAGTCGAGCGACGCCATCCGGCGCGAAACCGACACCGCCACCGGCGCCGTCACGCTCGACGAGCGTCCGGCGGGCTCGTCCGAAACAACCCCGACGGCGCGGTTGGGCGTTCGCTATGGCCTCGCCGACGGCCGCAATCTGCGAGGGGCCGCCTACGCCGCCTTCCGTCCGCCGACGCTCAACGAGCTGCACCGGCCGTTCCGGGTGGGCAACGACATCACCGAGGCCAATCCGGCGCTTCAGCCCGAGACCCTGCAGGGCGTGGAATTCGGCGTCGGCGCCGACGCGGGCGCGGTGGCATGGGGCGCGACCCTGTTCTGGAACCGGATCAGGGACCCGATCGCCAACGTCACCATCGGCATCGGGCCGGGGACCTTCCCGACCGCCGGCTTCGTGCCCGCCGGCGGCGTGCTGCGCCAGCGGCAGAACGCCGGGGAGATCGAGGCCTGGGGCGTCGAGGGCGAAGCGTCCGGCGCCGTTGATCAGACGCTGTTCTGGCGCGCTGCCTTCGCCTTCACGGATGCCGAGGTCGACGGCGGCTCGTCCGCTCCGCAGCTCACAGGGCTCAGGCCCGCCCAGACGCCGAAGTGGACCGTAACGACGGGCGCCAACTGGCGGCCGCTCCAGCCGCTGACGCTCTCGGCCGATCTCCGCTACGAGACCATGCGGTGGGAGGACGACCTCAACACCCGCCGGCTCGCGGCCGGCGTTCAGCTCGACGCGCGTGCGGCATGGCGGGTCGGTTCGAGGACCGAGCTCTACCTCACCGCCGAGAACCTGACGAACGAGCCCCTCGAGGTGGGCGAGACCGCCGACGGCGTCGAAAGCTACGCCGCTCCGCGCACGTTCCGTATCGGCGTGTCGATCCGGCGCTAGTCCTTCGCGCGAGGCTGAGCGCCCGCCAGCATCGCAGCGAACTCGGGCCGGATGTCACCCGTGCCTTTCTCGGCGGCGTGAGCGGCGATGCGGGCGCCGATCGCCGCCATGGTCTGGCCGGTGAACTCGGCCTTGTTGGCGCCGACCCATGACATCGAGGCCTGACGGTTCTCGTTGAGCTGCTGGAAGGCCGGGAAGACGTAGCGCGCGATCAGCTCGTAGGAGCGCTTCTTGGCTTCCCACGGGGCCCAGTTGTGATCCATCAGCAGGAAGGCGCCGAAGCCGCCGCTCTCGTCGACCAGCTGCTGGACGCGCGCCACCGCGTCGTCGGGCGTGCCGATCACCGCCAGCCCGCTGTCGACCATCGCCTTCACCGGGTCGGGCCCTTCCGGGACGATTGGCAGGTTGGCGATCTCCCTGAAGTAGTAGATCCACTTCTCCAGCCCGAACGAAGCCTCGGCCATCGCCTGCTCCCGGGTCGGCGCGATGTGCATGGGACCGACCAGGCGCCACCCGCTGCGGTCCATTGTCTTGCCGTGCTCCTCGGCCTGCTGGCAGGCGATGTTCCAGTTCGAGGCGAGCGCGTTGAAGCCCGCCTGGCTGGTCGCGCCGATCGACAGCAGGCTGAGGCCATGCCGGCCGGCCGCCCGGGCGCCGGTCGGCGAGACCTGGCTGGCGACGGCGATCTCCACGGAAGGCCGCGAGTAGGGCGTCATCTGCAGACGCGCCTGCCACAGCTCGAACCAGTCCGCCTTGTGGCTGACCTCCTCGCCGCGCAGCAGGGGGACAAGCACCTCCAGCGCTTCGTCCATCCGGTCGCGCTGCTTGGCTGGGGGGATGCCCATCATGAAGGCGTCCGAAACCAGCGCTCCCGGACCGACGCCGAACATCACCCGCCCGCGGGTCATGTGGTCCAGCTGGTTGATGCGGTCGGCCAGCATCAGCGGATGGTGGTAGGGCAGGGACGAGACGCCCGTGCCCAGGCGGATGTGCCGGGTCCGCTGAGCCGCGGCGGCGATGAACAGCTCGGGGCTCGCGATCAGCTCGTAGCCCGCGGAGTGGTGCTCGCCGATCCACGCCTCGTCATAGCCCAACCGGTCCATGTGCTCGACGAGCTCGAAATCCCGCTCCAGCGCCAGCGTCGGGTTCTCGTCGACGGGGTGAAACGGGGCGATGAAGGCGCCGAAGCGCAGCCGCGGGCCGAACATTGTGGCTTCCTCCCGATGCCAGCGCGTTTCCCCCGCGCCTTGTGGAAGGAAGATAACGACGGTCTCTGCGGCCGCGCCAGCGTGTCGCCACGTCAGGCTCGAGGTCAGGCCTTCCGGGCCATCTCCTTAGCGGCGGCCGCCTTCTTGCCCTCGTCGTCGTCGCGCGCCGCCTCCAGGAACTTCAGGACCGCGAGCTCGAAGGCGCGCTCGTCGCCCGACGCCTTCACGTCCAGGCCGCCGGCCTCGTAGGCCTGCAGCACGGCGGGGTGAATGTAGGCGCTGCGGGCGACCGCGGCGGTGTTGCCGAGCACGCCCGCCACCGCCTTCACGCAGGTGACGACGTTGCGCTTGGCCTCCGTGGCGCTGGCGCACGCGGGTGTCAGCATCAGCGCCTTGGCCGCCATCACGGTCCCGGCCCAGGTTCGGAAGTCCTTGGCCGAGAAGTCCTCGCCCAGGGCGTCGCGCAGATAGGCGTTCACGTCGGAGCTTTCGACCGCGCACTGTGTCCCGTCATCGTCGACGTACTGGAACAGGCGTTGGCCCGGCAGGTCCTGGCAGGCCTTGATGATGCGCGCCAGGCGGCGATCCGCCAGGCCCGTCTCGTGCATCTTGCCGCTCTTGCCGCGGAACTGGAACTTGGCGCCGCCGCGGCCCACCTTCACGTGCCGGTTGCGCAGCGTCGTCAGGCCGAAGCTCTTGTTGGTCTTGGCGTACTCCTCGTTGCCGACGCGGATCAGCGTGCGCTCCATCACCGCGATGACGGCGGCGAGCACCTTCTCCCGCGGCAGGCCCGGCCGCTTCAGATCCTCCTCCACGCGCCGGCGCAGCTTGGGCAGGGCGCGGCCGAACGCGATGACCCGGTCGTACTTGTGGCTGTCGCGCACCTCGCGCCAGCGCTCGTGATAGCGATACTGCTTGCGGCCCTTCACATCGCGGCCGATCGCCTGGATGTGGCCGTTGGCGCGCGGGCAGATCCAGACGTCAGTCCAGGCCGGCGGGATCGCCAGCTTGCGGATCCGGTCGAGGGCCTTCTCCTCGGTGACGGGCGAGCCGTCCGGCTTGAAGTAATTGAAGCCGCTGGCGCGCGCGGGCTTGCGCGTGATGCCCGGGTCGTCGTCGCTGACGTAGCGAAGTCCGGCCTCCTCCAGCTGTTCGGCGGCCTCGACGGGAATCTCGCTGGGCATGTCCTTGGCCATCCGGCCCCTCCACGGGTGCGGCGGCAACGTGATATGCGCGGTCGAGGTTCCTCTCGCGGAAAGCCCATGTCTTGAACTACCGCCACGCCTTCCATGCCGGGAACTTCGCGGACCTGGTCAAGCACGCCGCGCTGCTGCGCGTGATGGCGGCGCTTGGGTCCGGACCGCTGACGGTGATCGACACCCATGCCGGCCGTGGGCTCTACGACCTGGCCGGTCCGGAGGCGCGCAAGTCGGGGGAGGCCGAGGCCGGGATCGTCCGGCTGATGTCGGCGAAAGACGCGCCCGAGGCGTTCGGCCCCTTGCTGCGCGCGGTCGCGGGGCTGAACGCGAGTGGCCCGGTCCGTCGCTATCCGGGGTCGCCCTGGCTGATCGCCGAGCATCTTCCGCCGGGCTCCCGCTACCTGGCCTGCGAGCTCCGCAAGGAGGAGCACGACGCGCTGCGCAGCGCGCTGAAGAGCCGAACGGGCGTCGAGACCTTGAACGCCGACGGCTATCGCGCCGCCGTCGAGCGTTGCCCGCCGAAGGGCCGGGTGCTGCTGCTGATCGATCCGCCGTTCGAGAAGGCTGACGACTACGTGCGGATCGTGGAAACTCTGGAAGCCGCCCGGGCGCGCAACCGGGATGTTCAGGCCCTGGTCTGGCTGCCTCTGAAGGACCTGGAGACCTTCGACGCCTTCCTCCGCGACCTCGAGGACGCCGTCGACGCGCCGATGCTCGTCGCCGAGACGCGCGTGAAGCCCCTGACGGACCCCATGAAGATGAACGGTTGCGCGCTGGTCCTGTTGAACAGCCCCGACATTTCGGCCGATCTTGCCGCGATCAGCGACTGGGTCGCCCAGGAATTGGGCGAGGAGGGCGCCTCGCGTCTCTATCCGCTGGCGTCATCGTAACTTCGCACCCGTCACGGCGTCCGAGTGCTATGCTGCGCTGCAGCAACGCTTGGAGGCCCGCCATGTCCTCGCTTTCCGATGCCCGAGAACTTCCAAGACCCGTCGGCGCCGAACTGCTGATCGGCGTCGCCTCGCCGCTCTGGGGCTACTTTTCCGGGATCGCCGTCACCGGCGTCGCCTGGTGGTGGATGACCAGGCTCGCCCCCCAGAACCTGGAAGCCCTGTTCGCCAGCGCCACCCCCGCGCTGCCGGCCGTCGGTCAGATGGAAGCCGCCGTCGAAATCGCCGTGGAGGTGGTCGGCGGCGAGGCGGCGCCGGTCTCGCCGGTTCTCGAACTCGCCGACGTGGCGGTCGCAAGCGACGCGCCGGTCCACCATCAGGCGCTGCTCGACGCCTCGGTCGCCGCCGGCGAAGAGGCGCCAGGGACGACGCTGACCGAGCCTCCGCCCGCGGAGCTTCCGCCGTCGGGCCCCAAGGCCCGGAAGATGTCCGCGCCCCCGGTCGCCGACGCCTGACTTGGCGGGACGCCCCGGCGCGCCGTAAGACGGAGCCGTGCTGAAGCGCGCCGTCGACATCGCAGCCTCGCTGACCGGCCTCATCGTGCTCTTGCCGGTGCTGGCGGGGCTGGCGCTCGCCGTTCGGCTGGACAGCCCCGGTCCGGCCATCCACTGGTCGCGCCGCGTCGGACGCCACAACCGCATCTTTCGCATGCCGAAGTTCCGCACCATGCGGACCGACACGCCGGACGTGGCCACCCATCTGCTGTCCGACCCCGAGCGCTGGGTCACGCCCCTGGGGCGCTTCCTCCGCCGCACCAGCCTGGACGAACTACCCCAGCTCTGGAGCGTGCTGACCGGGGAAATGAGCCTGGTGGGGCCGCGCCCGGCGCTGTTCAATCAGGACGACCTCGTGGCGCTGCGCACCGCAGTCGGCGTCGACGCCCTGCGTCCCGGCGTCACCGGATGGGCGCAGATCAACGGCCGCGACGAGTTGCCAATCCCCGAGAAGGTGCGCCTGGATCGCGAGTACCTTGAGCGCAGATCGCTGGCCTTCGACCTGCGGATCCTTTTGGGCACCGCGCGTTCGGCAATCTCGGGGCGCGGCGTAAGCCACTAGGTTTTCTAGGGAACTCGACCGTGCCGGCCGCGCGTTTCGGCAGGTCCGGAGAGTTTCCCCTTGAGCAACGACGCCTTCCAGAATCCGCAGCCCGGCCGGCGCCGCAAGCCGCAGCGCCCGCCGCAGAGCGAGCCGGGCCGCCGCCGGCCGCTCCAGCGCGCCGAGGCCTGGGCCAAGGATCGCTGGGACAGGCTGAGCCACGCAAAGCTGCCCAAGCCGGTCATCAAGAAGCCCAGCAACAAGACGCTGAAGTGGACGGCGGGCATCCTGGCCGTGGTGGCCATCGCCGTCGCGATCCTCATCGCCATCTGGGACTGGAACTGGTTCCGCGGCCCCCTGGCGCGCTTCGCTTCGGCCCGAATGCACCGCGAGGTGACCATCGCCGGCGACCTGAACGTCAACCTGTGGTCATGGCAGCCCAGCGCCACCGTCGACGGGGTGCGGATCGCCAACACGTCCTGGGCCGGGCGCGAGCCCATGGGCGAATTCGACCGCATCACGGTCAAGATCCGCCTGATCCCGCTGCTGTGGGGCGACGTCGACCTGCGCCTGCTGCGCTTCGACCGCCCGAACCTGCGCCTCTACGCCGACGCCCAGGGGCGCAAGAACTGGGACTTCTCGGGCGGCCGCGAGCGCCAGGAGCCCATGCGGCTGCCGCCCATCCGCAGCTTCATCATCAACGACGGCAAGCTCGCCTATTCGGACGTGAAGCGGGAGCTCCGCTTCAACGCCACCATGAACGCGCAGGAGAACCTGGGCGAGGCGAACCGCGGCTTCGAGCTGATCGGGCAGGGGACCATCAACCGCGCGCCGTTCCGCATGGAGATCACGGGCGGCCCATTGCTGAACATCGACCGCAATAAGCCCTATCCGTTCAACGCCGAGATCACCGCCGGCCAGACCTACATCACCGCCGTCGGCAACGTGCCCAAGCCGTTCGACCTCGGCCAATTCACGACCCAGCTGAACGCGCGGGGCCCCGACCTGGCGGACCTCTATCCGCTGACCGGCGTCGCCCTGCCCAATACGCCGCCGTATCGGCTGCGGGGCCGGCTGTCGCGCGACGAACTGATCTGGCGGATCGACAACCTCGGCGGCCGCGTGGGGGACAGCGATCTTTCGGGAGACATCAAGGTCGAGACCGGCCGAGTGCGGCCGATGCTGACCGCCGACCTGCGCTCCAACAGCCTCGACTTCGACGACCTGGGAGCCCTGTTCGGCGGCGCGCCGGCGACGGGCCCTGGCGAGACGGCCTCGGCGCAGCAGGTGGCGGTGGCCCGCACGCTGGTCGCCCAGCAGCGACTGTTCCCGGACTCCACGCTCGACGTCAGCCGCATCCGCGCCCTCGATGCCGATGTGCGTTATCGCGCCGAAGCCATCCGCGACGCGCCGGTCAGCCTGCGCTCGGGCTCGGTGCGGGTGAAGCTCGACAACGGCCTCCTTCGCGCCGATCCGCTGCGCCTCGACCTGCCTCAGGGCCGGGTGACAGGCTTTGTGGCGCTGAACGCCCGCAAGGCCACCCCTGTCACCGAGCTCGACCTTCGGCTGACCAACGCCCGCATAGAGGAGCTCATCCCGGTGACCGTCGGCGGCGGCCAGCCGCTGACCGGCGCGCTCGCCGGCCGTGCGCGGCTGACGGGCGAGGGCGACAGCATCCACAAGGCCTTCGCCACGTCCGACGGCGAGGTGATGGTGGTCGCACCCGGTGGCGAAATCCGCGAGGCCTTCGCCGAACTGATGGGCGTGAACGTCGTGAAGGGCCTGGGCCTGCTGTTCAAGAAGGACATGAGCACGGTGCCGCTGCGCTGCGGCGTGGCGCACTTCCAGACCCGCGACGGCGTCATGACGGCCAACAACATCGTCATCGACACCGGTCCGGTGCTGATCACCGGCCAGGGACAGGTGAACCTCGACACCGAGCGCATGGCCTTCAAGGTGCGCGGCCACAACAAGAAGTTCCGTCTGGTCCGCGTGCTGCTGCCGGTGAAGGCCGAGGGGCCGATCCGCGCGCCAAAGCTGGGGGTCGAGCCCGGCGCGGCCATCGGCCAGGGCGCCGCGGCGATCGGTCTGGGGGCGCTGGTGAACCCGCTCGCCGCCCTGCTGCCGTTCGTGGACCCCGGCCTCGCCAAGGACGCCAACTGCGGCGCGCTGCTCGCCGACGCGGCCCGCGAGGGGGCCCCTGTGGCACAGACCGCCAAGCGCTGAGGCGTTGACGGCTGAGCCAAGGCCCCGGCAATCTCCGCCAACCTCATGGCAGGAAGGCGTGGACGCATGGCGTTGGGCATCAACAAGGGGGCGGTCCTGGCGATCGCCCTCGGTATGGGCGGCGCGACAGCCGCGGCGGGCGTCGCGCTTGCGCACAATGAGCCGATGCCCAAGGGGCCGCTCAGCCCGGCGGCCAAGGCCGCCCACCAGCGCCACGCCAACTTCGAGAAGCTCGGCGCGGCGTTCAAGGCGCTGAACGACGAGCTCCGCAAGTCCGACCCCAATGTCGGCACGGTGCAGGCCCAGACGAAGACCATGGCCACCCTGTCCAACGCTCTTCCGACGTGGTTCCCGCGCGGCAGCGGCGTCGAGGCGCGGCCGAAGAGCGAAGCCAAGGCGAACATCTGGACCGACGCGGCGGGTTTCAGCGCCAAGGCTTCGGCGGCACAGGTCCAGGTCTCGCGCCTGAACCAGGCGGCGCTGAGCGGCAACATGGACGCCGTGAAGGCCCAGGTGCGGCCCACCGGAGCGGCCTGCAAGGCCTGTCACGACGTCTATCGCCAGCAGAAGGACTGACCGGGTGTCAGGGCAGGCCAGTGTGCGCGCCCGGCTCTGGGACGCGCCGGTCCGCTTCGTCCACTGGGCGCTCGTGGTGCTGGTGGCGTTCTCCTGGTGGGCCTCGGAGGATCATCTGAACTGGCACCGCTGGAGCGGCTACGCGATCCTGGGGCTCGTCGCCTTCCGGATCCTGTGGGGGTTCGCGGGCAGCGGCGCCCGCGCGCTTCTCGAGCTTCGTGAAGGGGCCGGGGAAGGTGATGGCCTACGCTCGCAGCCTGCCCGAACGGGCGCCGTCGAACGTCGCGGGTCACAACCCGCTGGGCGGCTGGAGCGTCGTGGCCCTGCTGCTGGTGCTGGCCGCCCAGGTCGCGACGGGCCTGTTCGTCGTGGATGTCGACGGCCTGGACGGCGGACCGCTCAGCCACCTCGTCAGCTTCGAGGCGGGGCGGACGCTCGCCGAGGTCCACGAGCTGATCTTCCGCGTGCTGCAGGCGCTTATCGTCCTGCATGTCGCGGCGGTGCTGTTCTACCTGCTCTACAAGCGCACCAACCTGATCGCGCCGATGATCACGGGGCGCCGCAGCTTCCCCGAGGATCCGGGCCTGGCCGGCGCGCCCGTGTGGCGGCTTCTGGTCTGTATCGCGCTCGCGGCCGCGCTGGCTTTCGCCGTCTCGAAAGCGTTCTGGACCTAACCGCGCGTGGCCGCGTCGCGGAGGCAGCCGAGCCAGGCTTCTTCGCGGGCCTTCTCGGCCTGCCGCAGCTTGTCCTCGGCCTCGCGCACCGCGGCGTCGTGCTTGCGCCATTCGCCGACGGCCTCCTCGCGCGCAGCGCGGGCGGCTTCCATGGTGGGGTAGCGTGCGAGGACGGCGCGGGTGGAATAGCTCACCGGCGGTCCGACGGTCTCGCGGTCGGGATAGAAGCCCGTGATCGAGTCGCCGGTCTCGCTCTCCACATGGAAGACGTCCGCCCAGCCGGCGTGATGGCGCATCAGGGCCCAGGGACGCTCAATGGGACGCTCAATCTCGCTCACCGACTTCTCCTCAAGAATCTGTAGTTCGAGGGACGAGCTTAGCCTTAGCGCCATCCCCTCCAGGCTCCAACGCCGCAGCGCGGAATAGGCTTCCATTCCGCCGCGTCCTCGTGGGAAAGCCACGCCCCTGCATTGCACCATTTCGAACGAGCCCGATTTGTCCAAGATCACGATCGGCCGCCAATTCTGCGGCCCCCCGAACTCCGGCAACGGCGGCTACGTCTGCGGCCTGCTGGCGGAGGGGCTGGACGGCCCCGTCACCGCCGTTCTCCGCGCGCCGATCCCCCTCGACGTGGAACTCGACCTCGAGGACCAGGAGGGTGCGCATGTGTTGCTCGGGGAGGCTGGCCCCATCGGCAGCGCCGGGGCGGCCAAGATGGCGCTGCCCGACCCACCGCCCGCGCCCAGCCTGGAGTCGGCCCGCGCGGCCGCCGCGCGACATGTCGGCCTGACGAACCGCGTCCATCCGATCTGCTTCACCTGCGGCACGGCGCGGGAGGAGGGCGACGGCCTCCGCGTCTTCCCCGGCCAGGTGGAGGGCGCAGAGCCCGGCCTCGTCGCCTGTGTCTGGCGCGCGCACGAAAACTTCGCCCGCGCCGACGGGACCATCGCTCCCGAGGTCGTGTGGGCCGCCATCGACTGTCCGGGCTACTTCGCCTGGGTCGAGAAGGAGGGCCGGCACGGCGCCCTGCTGGGGACCATGACCGGGGGAGGTGGTCCGCGCCCCGAAGGCCGGCGAGGAGTGCATCCTGGTCGCTTGGCCGCTGTCGAAGGAAGGCCGCAAGGAGTTCGCGGGCGTGGCGCTCTATTCCGCCGCCGGCGAACTGCTTGCCCGGGCCCATCAGGTCTGGATCGTCATCGGGCCGCCGCCAGGCGGCTGAGTTTCCCCGCGCTTGCGCCCGCGGGACTGAGCCGCCACCCTCCGCCGCCGGAGGGGACATCCATGCGCGCTGCCTCGGTTTCGGACTTTCGCGAACTGGCGCGCCGGCGCCTGCCGAAGATCTTTTTCGAGTACATCGACGGCGGCAGCTACGCCGAGGTGACGCTCGCCCGGAACGTCCGCGACCTCGAGGAGATCGCTCTCCGCCAGCGGGTCATGGTCGACATGACGCAGCTGTCCATGAAGGTCGAGACGCTGGGCCAGACTCTCGCGATGCCCGTGGGCCTGGCGCCCGTCGGGATGGCAGGCATGTACGGCCGTCGCGGCGAGGCCCAGGCGGCGCGCGCCGCCGCGTCCGCCGGCGTCCCCTTCACGCTGTCCACCGTCGGCGTCTGCTCGGTGGAGGAGGTGGCCCGGACGGGCACGCCGCCCTGGTTCCAGCTCTACATGCTGAAGGACCGCGGATACATGCGCGAGCTGTTGGCCCGCGCCAAGGCGCTGGGTTGCCCGGTCTTGGTGTTCACGGTGGACCTGCCGACGCCGGGGCCCGCTATCGCGACGTGCGATCCGGTTTCACCGGCGCCTCCCGGATGGAGGCGGCCCTGGCCCAGGCCTGGGACGGCGTCACCCACCCCGCCTGGACCTGGGACGTCTTCGTCCACGGCCGGCCCCATACCCTGGGCTCGGTGGCCGCCGCGGTCACCGAAAGCCGGCGTGTCACCGACTTCCTGTCGTGGATCGCCCGCAACTTCGATCGCTCCGTGACCTGGAAGGACCTCGACTGGGTGCGCGAGACCTGGGACGGCCCCATCGTCGTCAAGGGTGTGCTGGATCCCGCCGACGCCCGGGATGCCGTGAAGGCGGGGGGCGCAGGGCCTGGTGGTCTCCAACCACGGGGGCCGACAGCTCGGCGGCGTCCGCTCCTCGATCTCGGCCCTGCCGCCGATCGCCGACGCGGTCGGCGATGATCTGGAGGTCTATATGGACGGCGGCGTCCGGTCGGGCCTCGACGTACTCAAAGCCCTGGCCCTGGGAGCGAAGGCCTGCTTCGTCGGCCGCGCCTGGGCGTATGCGCTGGCGCCGGCGGCGAGGCTGAGGTCCGCAAGATGCTGGACATCCTGCGTTCGGAGCTGGCGGTGGCCATGATCCTCACCGGCTGCACCGACGTGCGCATGGCCGGCCGCGACCTCCTCGACCTCGACTAGGAGCTCGGGGCGGCCGCGACGCCGCTGGGCCGATGGGCGCCCAATCCGGTGCGGAACAGCCTCATCATCGGCTTCTCGGCGAGGTGGTAAACCACGACCCCCGCGACGACGCCGGCGACTAGGCTCGTGGCGAAAACCAGCGCGGGCGACGCGAGGCCCAGGGCTCCGAGCATCCGGACAGTGGCCGAGATCGCCAGGCCGTGGAACAGATAAAGGGAGTAGGAGGCGTCGCCCACCACCCTAAGCGGCCAGAGGTCGGGCACCCGCCCGTGCCGCTCGACCGTCACCGCGCCGGCGACCAGCAACAGCGCCGGCGCCCCCACCAGAGGACCCGGCCGTTCGCGACGTCGATCCCGGCCAGCGTCACCGCGGCGAAACCCGCCAATCCGAGCGCCGCCAGCAGCCATCCGATGCGCGCGCTCGGCAGCCGGTTCTCGGACCACAGCTTGCCCAGCCACACGCCCGCGCCGAATTCCAGGAGGATCGGGTCGGTGTAGGTGGCGATCAGCGGGTTCTCGGCATCCAGCAACGGCCGGATCGCCACCAGCAGCACGAGCGCCGCCGTGACGATCCAGACCCGCAGGCGCGCCGGCGCCAAAGAGCCCGCCCGCGAACAGCAGGTAGAAGAACATCTCGTAGTTCAGCGTCCACCCGGGGACGATCAGCGGAGCGATCAGGCCGCCGGCGTCGTGGTACGGCACGAAGAACAGGGATTTGAGCAGGGCCTCGAAGGAGACCTGCAGGTTCGGGAATGAGCCCGGGATCGCCAGGGCCACGCCCACCACCAGCAGGGTGGCGGCCCAGTAGAGCGGCACGATCCGCTGGACCCGGCGCATCAGGAAGTCGCCGGGGCTCGGCGTCTTGCGGCAGGTCACCACCCACATGATGAAGCCGGAGATGACGAAAAAGACGTCGACCCCCGCCGCACCCACGCCGAAATGGCCGCCGGCCCTCTCGGCGGCGTGGAAGACCAGTACCGCGAAGGCGGCGATCCCCCGCAGATATTGTATCGAGCGCACCTCTCCGGGCGCGCGCGGCGTTTGCGTCTCCGAGATCGCCCCTGCCGTCATATGAACTCGAACCCCTCCGCACGCGTAACTGCGCCATGGTTCCAAACGGCCGCTCGCGCGTTTGGTTCGCGACCTCATGCTTCAGCTTTCAGGGGGCGCGTTCGTGAAGCTGGCCTACTTCGTCCACGACCTGTCGGATCCCGCCGTCGCGCGGCGGTTGCGCATGCTGAAGGCCGGCGGCGCGCAGCCGGTGGTGCTGGGCTTCTGCCGGGCCGAGACGGCGCCTGAGACCCTTGAGGGCTGCGTGACGGTCAACCTGGGCCGCACGTACGACGCCCGCCTCGGCCACCGTGCGAAGCTGACGGCGCTGACGGCGCTCAGGGCGAGGCGCTTCAAGACGCTGATCGCCGACGCCGAGGTGGTGATGGCCCGCCAGCTCGAGATGCTGGCCATCGCCGACGCCGCACGCCTGCTCTGCGGCCTGAGGTCGAGGCTCGTGTACGAGGCGCTCGATATCCACCGGATGATGGTTCAGGACACCGTCAAGGGTCTCGCCATGCGCAGCGTCGAGAAGGCGCTCCTGCGGCGGGCAGACCTCCTGATCGTCAGCTCTCCCGCCTTCGTGGAGTCCTACTTCAAGCCGATCCAGGGCTTGGGCGACGACGTGCATACGCCGCTGATGCTGGTGGAGAACAAGGTGCTGGAACTCGCCGCCGGACCGCCTCCCGCGCCGCCTCCGCCGGCCGGCCCTCCGTGGCGCGTCGGCTGGATGGGGGCCATCCGCTGCCGCAGAAGCCTCGACATCCTGACGGCGCTCGCGACACGGCGGCCGGACCTCGTGGAGGTCCGGATCCACGGCCGCCCGGCCCATGTGGAATTCGACGACTTCGACGCCCAGATCGCGGCCGCGCCGAACGTCGCCTTCCACGGCCCGTACACGGCGGCCGACCTGCCCAGGCTTTATGGCGACGTCCATTTCTGCTGGGCGATCGATTTCATGGAGGAAGGCCTCAACTCGTCCTGGCTGCTGCCCAACCGGCTCTACGAGAGCGGCCGCTACGGCTGCATCCCGGTGGCGCTCCGCGACGTGCAGACCGGGCGCTACCTGGAGCAGCACGGCTTCGGCGTGCGGCTGGCGAAGGCGGAGGATCTGGAGACGTTCCTGGAAGGCCTGACGTCGCAGCGCTACGCGGAACTGCGCGCCGAACTCGCGGGCCAGCCGCGGGACGCCTTCGTGGCCGACGAGGCGGCCTGCCGACATCTGGTCGAAGGGCTGAGAAAGCCCGATGGCGGTCTTGGTTCCTACGGCCAAGGCTCGGAATCGGCCTCGCGGAAAATCGCAGCTTAAGCTTGGAAAACCTCAGGAATCCGTCGGAACGGAATCTTAAACTTACGGTTTAAGGCGGGTCCGTCGCCCAAGCTTCCGTGGCGCGACGGCGCTGGTCGAACCGCTCGGACGCGTGATCCAAGATGCAGTATCCCAAGCCCAATACCGAGCTTAATTCGGAAACGGGCCGCACCCGCCATGGCGATGACGTCAGCCCGCGCTGGGCCGAGCCGCGCTCGTTCGCGCCGCTCCGGGGCCGCGCGAAGGGGGCTGGGCGAGGTCGAGGCCCGCTGGCCGCAGGCCTGGAACGCCATCGCGCCTAAGGACCTGATCCGGACGCCCGCCAACTGGCCGGCCGCCGACGCGGCGACCGAGAACCGCGTGGTCATCGTCATCCCCTGCCTCAACGAAGCCAAGGCGATCGCCACGGTGATCGATCGGATCCTTGACGACCCGGGCCTCGTCGATCCCCTGTTGCTGGTGGCCGACGGCGGCTCCACCGACGGCACGCGCGATATCGTCAGCGAGATCGCGGCCCGGGACCCGCGGGTCCGGCTGGTGCACAATCCCGCGAGGCTGCAGAGCGCCGGCATCAACCTCGCCACGAGCCTGCTCGACGATCGGCGACCCTGGATGGTGCGCGTGGATGCCCATGCCGACTACCCGCCGAACTATGTCTCGACCCTGATCGCCGAGGCGAGGGCCACCGGCGCGACGTCGGTGGTGGTCTCGATGGACACCAAGGGCGAGGGCGTGTTCCAGCGCGCCACCGCTGCGGCCCAGAACTCGGTGCTCGGCACCGGCGGCTCCGCCCACCGCCTCGCCGGCGAGGGCAGGTGGGTCGACCATGGCCACCACGCGCTGTTCCGGCTGGACGCCTTCGAGGCGGTCGGCGGCTACGACGAGAGCTTCAGCCACAACGAGGATGCCGAGCTCGACCTGCGCCTGACCCGCGAGGGCGGCCGCATCTGGCTCACCGACAAGGTTCGCATCGGCTACCATCCGCGCTCCACGCCCCAGGCGCTGTGGAAGCAGTACTTCAGCTACGGCAAGGGCCGCGCGCGCACCGTGCTGAAGCACTTCACGCCGCTGAAGGTGCGCCAGGCGCTGCCGTTGGCGGTCGCCCCCGCCGTCGCGTCGCTGCTCGCAGCGCCCCTGTTCTGGCCGCTGGCGATCCCGGCGCTGACGTGGATGCTGGCGACCCTGACGTTTGGGCTGCTGCTCGCCGTCAAGCACCGCAGTCCGGCGATCGCCCTCTCAGGGCCTGCCGCGATGATCATGCACCTCTCCTGGTCGGCCGGCTTCTGGTGGCAGCTCGTCAGCGACAGGCCGAAACCGGAGCCGCTGGAAATCCACCCGCCGCTGCTGCGCAGTGCGACGGTGACGTCATGACCGAAGGCGCAGCGCCGCTCGTCTCGGTCATCACCGCCAACTACAATGGCGCGAAGCATCTCGCGCCCGCCATCCGCTCGGTCCTGCGCCAGACGCTGGGCGACCTCGAGCTGATCATCGCCGACGATTGCTCCACCGACGACAGCCTGTCGGTGATCGCCGCCGAGGCCGCCGGCGACCCGCGAGTCCGGGTCCTGGAGGCTCGGGCGAACGCCGGGCCCGGCGCGGCCCGCAATCGCGCGCTGAAGGCGGCCCGCGGCCGCTACGTCGCGGTGTTCGATTCCGACGACCTCATGGCGCCCGACCGGCTGGAGAAGCTGGTAGCCCGCGCCCGTGTGGACCACGCCGACATCGTCGTGGACAACCTGCTGGTCTTCCAGGACGACGGCTCAGCGCCGTGGCGAGCCTTCCTGTGTCAGAAGGCCTGGAGCCACCCGCGCTGGATCACGCTCGCCGACTACATCGAAGCCGGCCGCATGTATTCCCGGCAACCGGGGCTTGGCTACCTGAAGCCCCTGTTCTCGGCCGAGGTCCTGAAGAACGACCGCTACAGGGAAGACCTGCGGATCGGCGAGGACTACGACCTCGTCCTGCGGCTGTTGGCGAAGGGCGCGCGCATGCGCTTCCTTCCCGACGCCCTCTATCGCTACCGCAAGCACGGCGCGTCGATCTCGCACGTCATGCGCCGCGAGCACATCGAGCAGATGCTGGCCGCCGACGCCGCGCTGCAGATCGAGAAGCGCGCCGAGTGCGAGGCCGTCCGCCGCGCCCAGGAGCGCCGCCGCCGCTCGCTGGAGACGGCGCTGGTCTATGACCGGGTGATCTGCGCGCTGAAGGCCCGGCAGGTGGGCGAGGCGCTGGGCGCCTGCGCCACGCAGCCTGCGGTGTGGCCGTTGCTCACCATGCCGGTGACCGCCCGGCTGAAGCGGCTCGCGGCCCGCGCCACCGCCTGACCGAGTTCCGCTAGACGGCTTCCGTCGCCGGCGCCTTGCCGTGCGCGCGGGCGAACACCTTGGCGTCCGCCAGCAGCTGCCGACGAGCCAGCGCCAGCATCACCCCGCCATAGACCGTACCGCCCAGAGCGATGGTCGCCGCCAGCCGGCCCAGCGAGGGCAGGGCGGCCAGCATGGGTTGGGCGGCCCAGATCGCGCCGGCCATGGCGGTCACGCCCACGGCGGCGGGCAGAAACGCGGACGCGAGCCGGAGCCGCGGGACCTTCAGGTCGCGGGCCAGCACTTCCAGATAGGCCAGCATCACCAGCAGCACCGCCGTTCCGATGGCGGCCGAAGCGGTCTCGACGCCGAAGCGGGAGAAGACTGCGATGGTGGTGATCGTCGTGGCGCCCGCCAGCATGGTCATGCGCAGCTGAAGGTGCGAGCGGCCGAGGCCCATCAGGATGGCGCCCATCACCAGGCAGTGGGCGAAGCCGAAGCCCGCGGCGGACAGGCGTGTCATGACCGGGGCGGCGGCGTGCCACTTGTCGCCCAGCACCAGGGCGACGGCGACCGGCGCGATGATCGCCAGGCCGACGAAGGTGGGCGCCAGGACGGAGGAGGCCAGCCTCAGGGCCGAGACGGCGAGATCGGCCGCCTGGCCGCGCGCACCGTCATGCGCCGCCCGGGCCACCGCGGTGAAGACATAGAGATAGAGCGGTCCGGAGATGATCAGATCCGGCACCCGGACGATCTGGTAGGCCATGGCGTAGAAGCCCAGCGCGGTCGCGCCCAGCACCCCGCCGACGATCATGTTGTCGGCGTTGCGCGACACGAAGTCCGACAGGTTCGAGCCGATCGAATGCAGGCCGAAGCGGACTAGGTCCTTCACCTCCGAGGGACGGAAGTAGGCGCGTATCTTCGGCCGCGCATTGAGGTTCACCCAGGTGAACTTGCAGGCCCACAGGGTCAGTTGCTGGAACACCAGGCTCCAGGCGCCGGCCCCATTCAGGGCGGCCGTGAGCGCGACCGCCGCCGAGGCGGCCGTGGCGATGAAGTCGCCGCCGGCGAAAACCCCGAAGCGGCCCTCCCGGATCACCCGGGCGTTGGCCACGGCGGTCAGGCCGCTCATCACCAGGATAGGCGACAGGGCCATGATCAGCCACGGCAGGCGCGGCTGATCCAGCACCAGCGCCAGCGGCCAGGCGCCGAGGCAGGCGAAGGCGGAGAGCGCCAGGCCAAGGCCGCCGGCCAGCCAGAAGACCGTCGACTCCAGTTCCGCCGTCACGTCCTGCCGCCGCGCCAAGGCCTGGCTCATGCCCGCGTCGGCCAGCATGTTGCAGAACAGGATGAACGGCACGGCCAGGGCGACGAGGCCGTACTCCGAGGGGCCGACCAGCCGCGCCAGGATCGGCAGCATCGCCAGCTGCACGCCCATCCGCAGGAAGTTGGACCCGCTGAGCGCCAGCGCCCCCAGCGCGGCCGGATCGAACCGGCGCCGCGCGCGCACCCCCGCCAAGGTCATCGGCCGGGGCTGCGCAGCCGGCGGGAGATGGGCTGCGGCCGCTCATGGGCCCAGCCGGCCGCCGAATAGTCGACGCGGGCCAGCCGCACCACATTGCTCGGCACGTAGGCATGGGCCTGCCGCGGGAGCCTCACCCGGCCGAAGCCGGGCGCCGAGGGCGGCGAAGGCCAGCACGGTCGAGAAGTAGAAGGGCGCGACGCCGATGGTCTCGATCGGCGTCCGGGCCAGCATGTAGAGCAGCAGGCTGATCCAGCAGACGAGGGCGATGGAGGGCCGCTCGACGAACCGTTTCACGAGGAAGATGACGCCGATCAGGGCGACGATGGCGAACAGGATGAGGCCGACCCAGCCCACCGTCACGAGCAGCTCGACGGCCGTGTTGTGGAAGGTGAAACCGCCGCGCTCGTCGATGCCGAAGTAGCGCCACAGGCCCTCCGCATCCATGTTCCCCTGCTGCCAGAAGGCGTAGTAGCCACGTCCCAGCGCCGGCTTTTCCTGGATCAGGTCGGCGGCGCGGTACCAGAGGTAGGTCCGGCCCGTCAGCGTCGGGTCCTTGTCGAAGATCTGGGCGCCCATCTGGATCATCGTTTCCGCCAGCCAGCGGGACGAGAGGCCTGCCGCCAGGATGCAGAGCGCAACGGCGCCGGTCAGCCAGCCGCGAACGGCCTTGCCGACCGCCAGCAGGGGCGCCAGCGCCAGCAGGGCGCCCACGCCCATGGCCATGCCCAGCAGAGCGCCCGCAGAGCGCGCAGCGGCGACCACATAGAGGTCCAGCAGCATGGCCACGCCCGCTAAGCCGAGCCAGATGAGGTTGCGCTGCTTGATGGCGAGCAGCGCGACCGCGACCGACACGATCATTCCGGCCGAGGCGATGTCGCCCAGCAGGTTCTTAGAGCCCGAGAGCCCCGAGAACGCGTAGCCGCCGGCGCCTGACGCCAACCGCCACCGAGCCGCCGAAGGCGATCGAGGCCGCGACATAGGTGAAGAAGGCCAGGGCGAGCCCCTTCAGCACGGCGCCTTGGCTGCGCGCCGACGACAGCAGGAGCCCCGCCAGCACCGTCAGGCCCAACATGATCGACAGCTTGAAGGTCTCCTTCGGCGCCTCCGACCAGACGACGGAGAACAGCGCGAAGGCGGGCGCGAGGAACAGGAAGGCCCGCGGCAGCATGGTCCGGAACAGCCGCTCGCGCCGCACCCAGGCATAGGCTGGGATGATCGCCACCAGCATGGCGGCGCCCAGCGTCTGCAGCTGGGCGATGAACAGCAGCGGCAGGAACATGGCGAAGGCGAAGGCGCCGTCGGCGTCGACCGTCAGCGAACCTAGTCGCCAGCCGATCGCCGGCTGCTGCGACGCCTCCATTCGCTGCTCGACGAGCCGCTCGTCCACGAGCCGCAGCACGCGGGCGTCGGCCTGCTCGCGCCGGCTCGGACCGGTCTGCGCCTCGTCGCCGCCGCGCAGCCGGCGCGGCCGGATGGACTCGCTCCCGCCGGCGTCGCGCAGGCGCCCCGTGGGATTGTGCCGGCGGCCGTGGCCGAAGTCCCAGGTGGTGCTCATGGGGCGAACCTGTAGGCGCGGATGTAGTCGATCGTGAGCTTGGCGGGCAGGGGCGTGGATGCGTCGGGCGCGCCCGCCCAGTCGCCGCCGGATGCAATATTGGCCAGCATGTACATGGGCTTGTGCATGTCGCCCGGCGTCTTCTCCCGCCGCACCTGGCGGCCGTCGATGAACCAGGTGACGTGCTCGCGGTCCCAGGCCACCGCATAGGTGTGGAAGTCGTCCGGCGTGACCCGGAACTCCTGGCCTTCGATCTTGGCGGCGTTCGAGTGGTAGGTGGCGTAGACCTTCGAGGGGTCGCCAACGCTCTCCATCACGTCGATCTCGGGCGGCCAGGACAGGTCCTTGGGCAGCAGCCAGAAGGCCGGCCAGACGCCCTTGCCGCGCGGCAGCTTGGCCCGCATCTCGAAGTAGCCGTAGGTCTGCGAGAAGCTGGGCTCGGTGGTGATCAGGCCCGAGACGTATTCGAAGCCGCCCAGCGCGTCGGCGTGTTGCTTAGGCGCGCGGTCGAAGATGATCTCCAGGTGACCTTTCTGGACGCGGAACGGATCGAGCCCCAGCGGGCGGTCCCCACGCCGGCGCTCATGGCCCTCGTCGTCGCCGTGGCGCCCCGGATGGCCGCGCATGTCGGGGTCGACATAGAGCTGCACCTCCTTGTTCCACTTCAGCGTCCGCAGATTGAAGTCGTCGCCGTGGTCGTCCCGCCCATCGCGGAACGTCGTGCGCCAGACGCCCTGGCCGCCGCGCCAGGGACGGAAGCTGTCGAACTCGTCCTGGAAGACCAGCTCGAGGCGGCGCCCGTCGGGCGCCTGCTTCAATGGGCCGGACTCCGCCGCCGCCTGCTGGCAGGCCGCCGTCGCGAGGACGGCGGCCACCAGGGCGGTGAGACGTGCGCCTGCAAGAGTCATCTGCATCGCCCCCGCCAGGCTCACGCCGCGGCGATGTAGTAGTTCTTGAAGTAGCCGTAGTAGTCGCTGGAGTCGCCGTAGCCGTAGCGCGCCTGGCCCTTGACGTTGACCTTGGTCAGCAGGGCGCCGGCGACGTTGGCCCCGCACTCCTGCAGGATGTCGATCGCCGACTGGGCGGCCCGCAGCGGGGTCTTGTTCCACTGCACCAGGTACAGGACCCGGTCGGCCTTCGCGGCCAGGATCCGCGCGTCGGCGACGCCGAGGATCGGCGGGGCGTCGAGGATCACGTAGTCGAACCGTTCCGCCAGATCCTTTAGCACCTCGTCCGTCTTGGGGTTCGAGAACAGGTCGTAGGGGATCGACTTGCCGGCGGCCGGCAGGATGAACATGTTGCTCTTCGGGTCGTGCACCAGGGCCTCCGAGAGAGGCACGTCGTCCTGCACCACCTCGACCAGTCCCACTTCCTTCGGGCCGGCCAGCTTGGTGGCGCCCCGCTGGCGCAGGTCGCAGTCGACCAGCACGACGCTGGAGCCGGACAGCGCCAGGGTGCGGGCCAGGCAGAACGAGGTCAGGCTCTTGCCCTCCCGCGGAACCGCCGAGGTGATGGCGATCAGCTTGGAGTCGTCGCCGCGGCTCGACACCATCAGGAAGGCGCGCAGGTTGCGGAACGCCTCGGCGAAGCCCGAGAACGGGTGGCTGACCAGGTACTCGGCCGGTTGCGCCTGGGGCCCGCGCAGGCCCTTCGGCTTGATCGAGCGGAAGTCGGGCAGCACGCCGGCGAAGGCAACGCCCAGTTCGCGTTCCACGTCGACCCGCGAGCGCAGGTGCTTGTCCCAGAACTCGGCCATCAGCATGGCGGCGGCCGCGGCGATGAGGCCGGCGAGCACGGCGAGCGCCGCACCCAGCTTCATGTTCGGCGACGAGGGCTGGGTCGGGATGGCGGCTGGCGAATTCACCCGCGCATCAGCCTGTTGCAGCGAGCCGGCGGCGGCCACTTCCTTGGCGCGCTGGAGGTAGGCCTCGTAGATCGCCTTGGCGGCGTCGGCGCGCTGCTGCAGCGGCAGCAGGCCAACCATCGCCGAGTTGTTCTGCGCGATGCCGCCTTGGGCTGCGCCACGGCTGCCCGAGAGCGACCCCACCCGGCCGGCGGCGGCCTGGGCGTCGGCGCGCAGGCTCGACATGATGCGGTTGATCTCGGCCTGGATCTGGGCGCGGATGTCCCGCAGCTGGCTCTCGGTGCGCTTCACCTCCGGATACTCGTCGGTGAAGTCGGTGCGGAGCTGGGCCAGCTTGACCGACAGCTCGGCCTCGCGCTTGCGCATCTCCTTGATGGTCTCGGAGCCAAGGGCGGCGCCCACGTCAGAACCCATGTTCCCGTTGCGCAGCTGGGCCTGAGCGGCGGCCACGCGCGCGGCCTTCTCGGCGGCCTCGGCGCGGGCGATCGCCAGCTGCTGGTTGAGCACCGACACTTCCTGCTCGGCCATGGTCTGGCCTTCGGTCGAGAACAGGCCGTTGGCGTTCTTGTACTGCTGGACGCGCGCCTCGGCCTGCTCGGCCTCACGCCGCATCTGCTCCAGGCTCTTGCCCAGTTCGCTGTTGGCGCGGGTCACGGCGGCGATCTTGTCGTCGAGCTGGCGGTCCATGTAGGTCGCCATGATCGCATTGGTGATGCGGGCCGACTTCTGCGGCGAGGTGGAGCTCGAGCCCACCTGGACCACATAGGTCAGGCCGGCGCGGCGAACCCAGGTGCGGTTCTTCAGCGTCTCGGCGACCTGCGAGACCAACTGCGGGCTCGGGTTCGCGATCGGCGGCTTCGCCGGGGTCATGCCGAACATGCCCGGCCCCTGGCGCGGGTTGTACTCGGGATCGTTGTACAGCTTCTCGCGGCGGACGACGTCTTCGTACAGGGCCTGGGAGCGCAGGATTTCGACCTGGGTGTCGACGGCGCTGGTGTCCGGCGGCAAGCCGGCCGACTGGCGCTCGGTGCTGGTCAGCTGTGCGGTCTTGGGGTCGATCACCACCGAGCCTACCGCGGAGTAGGTGGGGGTCTTCAGGGCGAACGCGCCCAGCACGAGCAGGAAGACCAGGCCGGCGACTCCGAGGCCCAGCTTCGCCCGCTGCAGCAGGATGCCGAAGAGCTGGCGGAGGTGCATCCGCTCCGGCTCGATTGGCCGGAAGGCGGGCGCCGGATGCGCCGGCAGCTCGTGCGTGACGGGAATGAGCGTGTTCATGAGGCGACCTGCGTTCGGGCTCTTGTCGGGATGGGTCGCCGGGCCGGGAAAGCTCAGCGGCGGGGCCACGCGCGGCCCATCCGTGTCGGAAAACTAGCGGTGCTGATAACCCCGACTTTCGCAGCCGGTTCCGTGGGTTGCGGCCGCCAGGGCGGGGGTTTCGGCCGGTGTGTCCTGAAGGCTCATCCGGGTGCGCCGGATCACCAGGCCAGCAGGCCCAGGATCGGGAAGACGCCCTGGAAGTTCTGGATGAACTTGCTGCCGCCGGAGGTGTCCACGACGACGATGTCGTTGCCGTAGATCTGCGGATCGTCGGTCTTGCCGGTGCGGATGTCGTTCAGGTTGAACGTGGCCGCGTGGCGCTTGCCGCCCACTTGCCGGAAGACGGCCACCTTCTTCACATTGGCCAGCTTCTGGTCGGGGCCGCCGCCCAGCGAGATCGCCTGCAGCAGCGTGGTCGGACCTGACAGCGGATAGACGCCGGGCTTGTTGACCGCGCCGTCGATCGTGACGCGCTGGCTCTGCGCGTTCTTGACCGTGACGATGACCTGCGGGTCCTTCATGTACTTGGCCTTCAGCGCCTTCTCGACGTCCTCCGAGAATTCGCCCGGGGTGCGGCCGCCGGCGTGCATGGAGCCCACCAGCGGCAGGCTGACGTTGCCGCCGTTGTCGACCTGCACCTCGCGTTTCAGGTCGTCGATGCCGAAGACGTTCACCTCCAGCACGTCCTGGGCGCCGATGCGGTAGTCGGCGGCGGCCGGCGCGATGAGCGCAGCCGAGTCGGGGGCGGGCAGGGTAGCGTTTTTGCCGGCAAGCGCCGGGCTCGCCGCCACGAGGAACGCGGCTGCGGCGATCGAAAGCAGATGCCTGCGCATGGTTTGGCTCCGAGAAAAAGAAATCGCGACCAGACGATTTGGATCGGCGGGCCACGCCTATCCGGGGCCATCAACACCCGGGCCGCCCGGGCCGTTCCCGCGCCGCGGCGCCGATTTGCGGTTGCGCCTCAATAAAGTTCGAGTTCGCGCCAGCCGGCGAGGCGGGCCACCACCCCGGCATGCAGCGCCCCGCGTACGAGCCAGCGGCCGCGACGCGCCGGCGAGAAGGCGGTGACGGCGGCGCCTGCGAG
Organism: Phenylobacterium sp. J426; assembly: GCF_024699945.1. Taxonomy (GTDB): domain Bacteria; phylum Pseudomonadota; class Alphaproteobacteria; order Caulobacterales; family Caulobacteraceae; genus Phenylobacterium. The sequence goes on from NZ_JAJOMY010000001.1 coordinate 2,775,946, forward strand.
GCAGACCCCGCCCTTGGCCGTCGCCAGAATTGTCTGGGTCAGCCGCCCTGCGCCTCGCGCGGCGCTGGCCTTCAGGCGCGAGCCGTGCGTCTGACCGGTGCGGAAACTGCGCTTCAGAAGCCACCGCAGCGACGCCCGTTGCGGCGGGACGGGCTCGTGGGCCAGGGCCTCGGGGGCGTAGCCGATCGTGCCCCCGGCGTCCGTCAGGCGATAGAAGAAGTCGTCGTCCTCTCCGCCCTGGCGGCCGAGCGCCAGGTCGAACCTGAGACCCAGGCCTTCGATCGTCCGCCGCCGGATCATCACATTGCCGGCGTAGCCCTTGAGGATGCGCCCGCCGACCCGCACCGGGCCGGTCGAATGGAAGTCGCCGGCCGCGATCCAGCCTGGCGTCTCCTGGCCATAGACCGCCTTCACCGGCCCGAGCACCGCGTCCCAGCCGCCGGCCTGAATCTCCGCCAGCAACGCCGCCAGCCATCCGGGCGCGGCCGTCTCGTCGTCGTCCAGGAAGGCGAGGAACTCGCCCCGCGCGGCGTCCAGACAGGCGTTGCGCGCCAGCGAGATGTTGCGAGCGGGCGCGTGAACATAGGTCACGTCCAACAGGTGCGTCTCGGCCGCCGCCAGGACGCGCGTCCGAGCCTCTGGCGTCTCGTCGTTGTCGGCCACCACGACCCGCATCCGAATCCCGTCAGGCAGCGTCTGACGGGCCAGCGAAGCCAGCGTCTCGGCGATCGCCGGGCGGCGGTAGGTGCAGACGCAGACGTCCACATCGATGGTCATGGGGGCCCCGGGCTAAGCTTCGCCGCCGAAATGCCGGGGCGGCGCGAGGGTTCCGTGCTCCGGGCGCAGATCACGTTTTCGCAATCGCGAGATCGAGCGGGGGCATTGCGGCAACCCGAGCGCCGGCTGCGTGTTCTGGACCGGTCAGCCGGAGGAGGACGGGGAATGCACGAGCCGCGATCGTTCGCCTATTCGCTCAGCCAGTGCGAGAGCGGCTGGAACTGGAGCGTCTACGACGAGGATGGCGAGACGGTCGCCCGAGGCGCCGACGCCAGCCGCGCCGCCGCCCAGGCCGCCGTCGACAGCATGCTGAGAGGCGGCGCGTCTTTGGAGATGGCCGCCCGGACGGCCGCCTAGCGCCGTGTCGTCCGCGCTCGGACGCGCACCGCCTGCGCCTGGCGGGCCCGGACCTTCGACCACATCACAATGGAGAGCCCGGCGGCGAGCGGCCAGGCCATGGCGCCAAGCGCCAGGGCGATGTCGACGGTCGTCGCGGCGGTCGTCTGCATGGAAGTTCCGTCCCTTGTCCGCATCGACGGAACCTCAGACCGTCGGCGCGCACAATCGCGCTTTACGCCGCATGCGACGCGACGTGGATACAACAGTCGGTGATCACGGCGCCCGACCGACGATTGATTGGGAACCTCTGGCGACGACGGACGGTTTCTCGGCCTGTTTTTGGCGAGGAGTGGCTTCGCCGAACTGCTTCCGATCTGGGTCACATGTCTGAAGTCCTTTACGCCAGCGCGGCGGCGGCGCGTCCGCGCACACGTTCCCTGAACTGGGATCAATCGATCACCGACGTCATGAACTTCACGATCGCCTTGGCGGCGCTGATCTTCCTCGCCCCGCTGATGATCGTGGTGGCCTTCCTGGTCTACGCCCAGGACGGGGGCCCGGCGCTCTTCGGGCACAAGCGGCTTGGCCGCGACGGCCGGCACTTCAAGTGCCTCAAGTTCCGCTCCATGGCGGTCGACGCCGAGCAGCGTCTGGCCGACCTGCTGGCGCGCGATCCCGCCGCGCGCGCCGAGTGGGAGAAGGATCACAAGCTGCGCAACGACCCCCGCGTGACCAGGCTGGGCGCCTTCCTGCGCAAGTCGAGCATCGACGAGCTGCCGCAGCTGTTCAACGTTCTCCGCGGCGAGATGAGCCTCGTCGGGCCGCGGCCGATCGTCGACGCCGAGGCGCCAAAGTACGGGCGGCGGTTCCGCCAGTACTGCTCCGTCAAGCCCGGCATCACCGGGCTGTGGCAGGTCAGCGGCCGCAACGACACCAGCTATCGCGCCCGGGTCGCCATGGACTGCGTCTACGCCGCGCGTCGCAACGCCGTGATGGACTTCAAGATCATGGTGGCTACGGTTCCGGCGGTGCTTCTCAGCCGCGGTTCGTACTAGAAAGGCCGCATGCCGGTACGCGACGCCAAGGCGGCTGCGGCCGCCTTCTGGCGGCTCCTGAGACGCTTCGAATCCCGCGCGCTGCTCTTCGTCCTCGCGGCGGCGGGCGCGGTCTGGGCCTTCTTCTCCATCGCCGAGGAGGTGGCTGAGGGCGAGACCCACGCGGTCGACGAGCGGATCGTCCTCTTCTTCCGCAACCCCGCCGATCTCAACGATCCCATCGGGCCGGGCGGCTTCGAGGAAGCCGTGCGGGACGTGACCGCCCTCGGGGGCTTCACGCTCGTGACCCTGGCCACCGTGGTCGGCGTTCTCGCCTTCGCCTTTCGCGGCCGCATCCGCCACGCGGCCGTTCTTCTGGGCGCGGTGCTCCTGGCGCTGATTTCCAGCGAAGGGATGAAGGCGCTCTACGGCCGGCCGCGGCCGGACCTCGTGCCCCACGGTTCGAATGTCTATTCGGCCAGCTTCCCCAGCGGCCACTCCACGTTGTCGGCGGCGACCTTCCTCACCCTCGCCATGCTGATCTCCAGCCTGGAGGCGCGGCGTCGGATGAAGGCGCTGGTCTATGCGCTGGCCTTGCTGCTGCTGGCGACCGTCGGCCTCAGTCGCGTGTACCTCGGCGTGCACTGGCCCAGCGACGTCCTGGCAGGTTGGTGCCTGGGCGCTGCCTGGGCGTTCGTGGCCTGGGTCGTGCTGCGCGCCGTCGGCGGCCGCACGCGCGGCTAGCCGAAGGCGGACAGGTCCGGCGTTCGCCCGTTCCAGCCCGAGATCTTCTCGAACGCGGCGCCCAGGCTCACCACAGCCGCCTCGTCGGATGGCCGTCCCAGCACCTGCAGGCCCGCCGGCAGGCCGTGGTGCGTCAGACCGCAGGGTACGCTGATCCCCGGCAGGTCGAGGTAGTTCGCCGCCCGGGTCAGCCGGCTTAGCGGCGAGACGGTCTCGTCCACCGCCTCGATCGGGGGGCGGCGATCGGGCAGGTGGGCGAGAGCAGGCCGTCATAGGGGGCCAGCCAGGCTTGGAAGGCGGCCTGGTCCTCGGCGCGCCGACGGTGCGCCTCCTCCAGCCGTGCGTCGGTGATACCGCGTCCGGCCTCGAAGCGCCGCACGATCCACGGATCCATCACCTCGGCCAGGTGGGTGATGCGCGGGCCCCAGATGCGCCAACCCTCGCCGGCCATCAGCAGCCCATTGGCCAGGAAGGAGTCCTCCAGGATGGGCGGCGGAGCCACCGTCTCGACCACCACCCCGGTGTCCGCGAAGCGCGCGACCGCATCGCGGTAGAGCCGCGCGACCTCCGGATCCACCTCGCCCAGCGCCTCGACCGCAAGGGCGGCCACCCGCCGGCCGCGGACGTCGGCCGCCAGCGCCGCCTCCGGATCGAACGCCTCACGGACTGCAACTGCGCCGTCCGGGCCCGAGATCGCGCCAAGCACCCGCGCCGCCATGGCGACGTCGCGCGCCAGCACGCCCACCGTATCCAGCGCGGGGCTCAGCGGATGCACGCCCCGCAGGCTGACGAGGCCGCGGCCGGGCTTCAGCCCCACGACGCCGCAGACCGCCGCCGGGATCCGCACGGAGCCGCCGGTGTCGGTGCCCAGCGCCGCATCGCAGAAGCCGGCCGCCACCGCCACGGCCGAGCCGGAGGACGAGCCGCCCGGCGCGCGATGCACCTGGGCGTCCCAGGGGTTCCAGGGCGCGCCGACCGCGCGGTTGGTGCCCCAGCCGCCATAGGCCAGTTCCACCGTGTGGGTCTTGCCGACGATGCTCCAGCCCGCCTGCAGCAGCCGCTCGACGACACGAGCATGGCGAGCCGGGGAGGGGTCCAGCGGCACCCGCGCACCGCCGCCGGTCGCGACCCCGGCCACGTCTATCAGGTCCTTGACGCACAGCACTGGCCCGTCGCCGCCGGCCGCCTCGTTCTCGCCGGGCAGCGGCGGATCGAACACCTGAACCAGGGCGCGCAGCCTGGCGTCGTAGCGGCGTATGCGGGCGAGCGCCTCTTGCGGGGTCATGGTTTCCCTTATCGCTGAGCGCGGGCGAGGAAACCAGATGACGCAGGTCGCCGACGGGGCTTTAAAGCGCTCCGTCATGACCCAGTCCCTTCCAGACCAGCTCCGCGCCACCGTCCGCTTTCTGGGCCGGGTGCTGGGGGACGTCATCCGCGCCCAGGACGGCCTGGCGGTGTTCAACCAGATCGAGGACATCCGAAAGGCCTCGGTCGGGTTCCACCGTGACGGCACCCCCGAGGCCGCGCGCCTGATGGCTGAACGGCTCGGCTCCCTCAGCCTTGAGGAGACCGTCCGCTTCGCCCACTCGTTCGCCTGCTTCCTGCAGATCACCAACATCGCCGAGGACCAGATCCAGCGCCGACGGATCCGTGCCGGCGACGCGCGCCATGACACCCTGGCCGGCGCGCTCCGGAGCCTCGCCGCCGACGGCGTCGACCGCGAGGAGGCTCTGGAGCTTCTGGCCGGCGCCCTGATCGCCCCGGTGATCACCGCCCACCCGAGCGAGGTGCGCCGCAAGAGCGTGCTGGACCGCCAGAGCGCCATCGCCCACGGCCTGGAGGCCTTCGACCGCGCCCGCACCGACGCCGAGCGCGCCGCCGTCGAGCGTGAGCTGGTGCGCGAGGTCTCGATCTTCTGGCGGACCCGCCTGTTGCGGCCGGTGAAGATCGCCGTCAGCGACGAGATCGAAAACGCCGTCTCCTACTTCGAGCGCAGCTTCCTTGCGGCCCTGCCCAGGCTCTACGCGCACTGGCGTGAGGTGCTCGGAGAGCCGGACCTGCCGAGCTTCCTCAGCGTTGGGTCCTGGGTCGGCGGCGACCGCGACGGCAACCCCTTCGTCACCGCCGCCGTCATGCGCCAGGCGCTCGCCAAGCAAGCCCGAGCCGCGCTCCGCCTGTACCTCGACCGCATCCACGCCCTGGGCGCCGAGCTTTCGATCTCGGCCGATCTCGCCGAGGTGACGCCGGAGTTGCGGGCGCTCGCCGACGCCGCCCACGATCCGTCGCCCCAGCGGGTGGACGAGCCTTACCGCCGGGCGCTCACCGGCATCTACGCAAGGCTGGCCGCAACCTATCCGCTGCTGACGGGCGAGGCGCCGCCCAGGCCATCCAGCACGCCGGGCGAACCCTACGACGGGCCCGCCAGCCTGAGGGCCGACCTGCAGACCGTCCTGGCCTCACTCCTCTCGGTGCATGGCCCAGCCTTTGCCGAAGGCCCTCTCCCCGACCTGATCCGCGCCGTCGAGGTGTTCGGCTTCCACCTCGCCACGCTGGACATGCGCCAGAACTCGGCGGTCCATGCGCGGGTCGCCGCCGAGCTGCTGAAGTCCGCCGGGGTCACGCCCGACTATGAGGCCCTGGACGAGGCGAAGCGGTGCGAACTTCTACTGCGCGAACTCTCCCACGGGCGGCTGCTCGCCTCGCCATTCGCCACCTACAGCGAGGAGACGGCGCGGGAGCTGGAGATCCTGCAGGCGGCGGCCGAGATCAAACGCCGCTACGGCCCCGAGGCCATCCGCGCCTACATCGTGTCGAACACCCAATCGGTCTCCGACCTGTTGGAGGTCTACCTGCTGCTGAAGGAGGTCGGCCTGTTCACGCCGGGCGCCCCACCGCGCGCGGAGATCTTCGCCGAACCCTTGTTCGAGACCATCGAGGACCTGCGCGCCGCGCCGAAGACCATGGCCCGCTACCTGGCCATGCCGCTGGTCCACGACCTGCTCGCCGGCCACGGCCTGCAGGAGGTGATGATCGGCTACTCCGACAGCAACAAGGACGGCAGCTACCTCACCTCGACCTGGGAGCTGCACAAGACCTCCCGGGCGCTCACCTCAGTGGTCGGCGGCGTCGGCCTTAGGCTCCAGCTGTTCCACGGCCGCGGCGGGGCGGTGGGGCGCGGAGGCGGCTCCAGCTTCGACGCCCTGATCGCCCAGCCGCAGGGCACGATCGGCGGGCGCATCCGCATCACGGAACAGGGCGAGGTCGTCGCCAACAAGTACGCCGATCCCGAGCTCGCCCGGCAGAGCCTGGAGACCCTGACCGCCGGCGTGGTCCTGGCCTCGCTCCGCAAGCAGGGCGCGGAGGAGGACCTCGCCGCCCCCTACACCAAGGCGATGGACGCGCTCGCCCGCAAGGCGATGAGCGCCTACCGGGGCCTCGTCTACGAGACCGAGGGGTTCGCCGACTACTTCTTCGCCGCCACCCCCATCGCAGAGATCGCCGACCTCAACATCGGCAGCCGGCCCACCTCGCGGCAGGCGACGCGGACCATCCAGGGCCTGCGGGCGATCCCCTGGGTGTTCTCCTGGTCGCAGTCCCGCGCGATGCTTCCGGGCTGGTACGGCTTCGGCTCGGCGGTCGCCGAGGGCGGCGTCGCCATGAGCCAGCTTAAGGAGCTGCACGAGGCCTGGCCGTTCTTCGCCACCACCCTCGCCAACATGGAGATGGTGCTGGCCAAGGGCGACCTCGCCATCGCCCGCCGTTACGCCGGACTGGTGGAGGACAGGGCGCTCGCCGATAGCGTCTTCGGCCGGATCCAGGCGGAATGGGAGCGCACCACCCAGGCGCTGCTCGAGATCACCGGCCAGTCGGCGCTGCTCGAGCGCAGCCCGGATCTCGCCGCGGTGATCCGCTCGCGTCTGCCCTACATCGATCCGCTGAACCACCTGCAGATCGAGCTGATCCGCCGCCGACGATCGGGCGACGATCAGGAGGCGGTGCGCCAGGGCATCCACCTGACCATCAACGGCATCGCCGCGGGCCTTCGGAACACCGGCTGATGAACCAGAACCTCTACGACCTGCTCGCGGCCGGCTTTCCCGCCGACCGCACAAAGCCCTGCTTCCTGCTCGCCGACGGCTCGGCGCTGAGCTACGGCGATCTGGAAGCCCGGGTGGCGCAGGCGGCCGGCCGCCTGATCGCCGAGGGCGTGCAGCCGGGCGACCGGGTTGCGCTGCAGGCCGAGAAAACTCCCGAGGTGATCGTCGTCTACCTGGCGGCCCTGAAGACCGGCGCCGTCTTCCTGCCGCTCAACCCCGCCTATACGGCGGCCGAGGTCGACTACTTCCTGGGCGACGCCGAGCCGCGCGTCTTCGTCACCGATCCGCCGGCCTATGTTCGGGACGCCAGGGCTTTCGAGCCGCTGGCGCGGTCGGTTCCCCGCCAGGTCCCAGACCTGGCGTCCCTGATCTACACCTCGGGCACCACCGGCCGCTCCAAGGGCGCGATGCTGAGCCACGGCAACCTGGCCGCCAACGCGGTGGCCCTCCACGAGGCCTGGGGCTTCACGCCGGACGACGTGCTGCTGCACGCCCTACCGGTCTTCCATGTCCATGGCCTGTTCGTGGCCCTGCACTGCGCGCTGCTCAGCGGCTGTTCGATGATCTGGCTCCCGAAGTTCTCCGACGCCGAGGTGCTGGCGGGCCTGACGAAGGCGACGGTGATGATGGGGGTGCCGACCTTCTACACCCGCCTTCTCGCCAACCCGGCCTTCACGCGCGAAACCGCCGAAGGCGTCCGGGTCTTCATCTCGGGCTCCGCGCCGCTGCTGCCGTCCACCTTCGCCGAATTCGAGGATCGCACCGGCCAGCGCATCCTCGAGCGGTACGGCATGAGCGAGGCGGTGATCATCACCACCAATCCCCTAAACGGCGAGCGCCTCGCGGGCTCCGTCGGCTATCCGCTGCCGGGCGTCGAACTGCGGATCGGAGGCGCTGAGGAGACCGGGGTGATCGAGATCCGTGGTCCGAGCGTCTTCGGCGGCTACTGGCGCATGCCGGAAAAGACGGCGCAGGACTTCACCGACGACGGCTTCTTCGTCACCGGCGATGTCGGCCGGCGAGATGCCGACGGCCGCGTCTGGATCTCGGGCCGGGCCAAGGACCTGATCATCTCAGGTGGCTACAACGTCTATCCCAAGGAGGTCGAGCTGGTGCTCGACGAGCTTGCGGGCGTGGTGGAGAGCGCGGTCATCGGCGTGCCGCACGCCGACTTCGGGGAAGCCGTCGTCGCCGTCGTCCAGGGCCAGGGCGACGAGGCGGCCATCATCGCGGCCGCTCGCCGTCAGTTGGCCGCCTACAAGGCGCCGAAGCGTGTGCTGTTCGTCGCCGAGCTGCCGCGAAACGCCATGGGCAAGGTCCAGAAGAACCTGCTGCGCGAGCGCTACGCGGACCTGCTCTCGAGCTGACGCGGCCTGGCCGGCGAGAAGCGGCGCAACGGCGTCTCCGCCTCACAATTCGCGATGTCGCTCAGCGCCTGCGGCTGCAGAAGGATGGCGACGCCCGAGCGCAGTTCGATCAGCCGTTCGCGGCGAAGCTGCTGCAGCGTGCGGTTCACGTGCACGATCGACAGGCCCAGGGCGTCGGCGAGGATCTCCTGGGTCAGCGGCAGCGGGAAGCGCTGACTGTCGCCCAGCCCGGCGATCTGGAGCCGGCGCTGTAGCTCGAGCAGGAAGTGCGCGACGCGCTCGTACGCCGTCTGCTGGCCGAGCCGCACCATGTGATCCAGCAACAGTCGCTCCTCGTCGAGAGCCGCGGCGCTGATGGCGCGGGCCACGCCGGGCGCGCGGCCGTCAAGCGCGGCCTCGAGCGCCGGCTCGGCGTCGACCGTTTCCAGCGCCGTCAGGGCGACGATCGCCCACGGCGCCGGCGGAGCGTTGCGCGACGCGACGCCCAGGCTGTCTCCTGGCAGGATCAGGCTGAAGATCTGTCGCCGGCCATCCGGCAGGACGCGCTGGCGCGCGGCCCAGCCGGCCACCAGGAAGCGTGGAAGCCTTTGGGCGCGTCCTTCACCGATCAGCTCCTCGCCCGGCGCGTAGCGCTCGCGGCGATCCGCGAGGCTTCGGACGAGGGCCTCTTCGCCGTCCGAGACGGTGGCGAGCGAGCGCAGGCGCCGAACTACCGGCTCGATCGGCCAACCGGCCAAACGTGATGCAATGCGTGCTGTCATCCCATCCCCCATGACCTTTGCCGCGGCGAGCCGCGGGTTCAGCTTGGACCGATGGCGCCTGTCCCGTCCGGACGTACCCCTCGGCCAGCTACTTGCGCGCGAAAAGGGGTGTGGTTCCTATGTAACGCGCCCGACTTAGAGTCGCCGCAGGTGTTCGCCGCCTCTGCGGCCAAGGATCCCATACAACGGTGGCCTTGGCTGCAAATCACCAGGAAAAACAGATGCTCGCGGAAGCTCTTTTGCTGCATCTCGGAACGTCCCGAACTCCTCGCCGTTCGATCCGGCCTGTCGGTGAGTATCGAGGAGTCAGGTCACGATGAGAGCGGCGCAGGACGATGGTTACGGTTTCCGCATCGCTAGGACGTCGGCCGGTTGGCAGTGGACCGCATTCGACGTTGCGGGTCGGCCGCTGGAAACCGGCGCCGCGCCGAACCGCGCCACGGCCGCTGCGTGCGTCATCCGGGTGATCGCCCGCGAGCATGCGCCCGGCCTCGACGAGCGCGCACGCGCGGCAAGCTGAGGCTGGCGTCGGCTCTCGGCCTTTGGCAGGGTTCGGGGCGTCGGGATCGGAGACGCGGATGGACCTTAAGCTCAAGGGCAAGGCGGCGGTGGTGACGGGCGGGTCGCGCGGCATCGGCCGGGCTATCGCCGAAGCGCTGGCGGAGGAGGGCGCCAACGTCGCCGTTTGCGCCCGGCGGCCCGAGCAGGTCGCCGAGACCGTCACCTCGCTGGAAGCCAAGGGCGTCCAGGCTTGGGGCCAGCCGGTCGATATCGCCGACAAGCAGGCCTTGCAGCAGTTCATCGGCGCCGCGGCCGACAGGCTGGGCGGCCTGGACATTCTGGTTTCGAACGCGAGCGCGCTGGTCCAGGGCGTGTCCGAAGACGATTGGCGGGCGATGGTCGACATCGACCTGATGGGCGCTGTCCGCAGTTTCGAGGCGGCCCGGCCGCACCTTGAGAAGTCGGCCGCGGCGAACGGCGACGCCGCCTTCATCCTGATCTCCTCGATCTCGGCCGCCGAGGCGACCGGCGCCTCCTCCTACGGCTCGATCAAGGCGGCCCTCATCCACTACGCCAAGGGCGTGGCGCGCGAAGGGGCGCCCAAGGGCCTGCGCTGCAATGTGGTCTCCCCGGGCACCGTCCTGTTCGACGGAGGCGTTTGGGGTCAGGTGCGGGACAACATGCCCGGCTTCTTCGAGCAGATGATCAAACGCAACCCGACCGGCCGGATGGCGACGCCGGAGGAGATCGCCGCCGCGACGGTGTTCCTGGCCAGCCCGCGGTCGTCCTTCACCACCGGCATCAACATGGTCGTCGACGGCGCGATTTCGTCGCGGGTGAACTTCTAGGCGGAGACGTTGTCGAACAAGCCGGCCTGGTAGTCGCGGATCGCGTCCACGATCTCTTCCCGCGTGTTCATCACGAAGGGGCCGTGGGAGACCACGGGCTCGCCAATCGGCTGGGCGTGGCCGAAGACGACCTGGGCCTCGCCCTTCGCCGCGATCTCCACCGTGTCGCCGGCAAGATCGAGTTCGACCAGATGCCAGGGTGCGGCGGCGACGCCGTTCACCGTGACCTCGCCCGCCACCACGTAGAGAAAGACGCTGCGTCCGCCGAGCGACCCGAAGCCGACACGGCCGCCAGGCCGGAAGTCGATTACCGTCATGAAGACGTCGGTCAGCGAGCCGATCGGACCTGTCGCGCCGCCCCAGGCGCCGGAGATCAGCCGGACAGTCGCCGCATCGCCGGCCGCCAGAGCCGGGATCTGATCTGCCTGTACGCCGGTGTACTTGGGCCGCGTCATCTTCAGGCGGCCCGGCAGGTTCACCCACAGCTGCAGGATCTCCAGCGGCCCGCCGCGCTCGAGGAAGCCCTCCGGCGACACCTCTGCGTGGATCAGGCCCGAGCCGGCGGTCATCCACTGCACGCCGCCCTTGCGGATGATGCTCTCGTGGCCGGCGCTGTCGCGGTGCGCCAGCTCGCCCTCGATGATGAAGGTGACCGTCTCGAATCCGCGGTGCGGGTGAGGACCGAACGGAAGGCCGTCATTGTTCGGCGGGTAGACCTGGGGGCCGTGGTGGTTGAGGAACAGGAACGGGTCCACCTGCGCCACGCGCGGCCCCGGCAGCGGCCGCCGCGTGACGAGATCGCCGATGTCGTCGCGATGGGCCGGGTGCTGGGCGAGAACGGTCTTGGCGGCCACTGTGCGGGTCTCCTTCGGCGCCTATAACTGCGCGGCGGGACTTGCAGAGCCCGGCCGGCCGCGCTTTTCAGGGCGCGATGGACAAGCTCTTCTTCGACCTGCGGCCGACGCACAACCCCAACCGCTGGTACATGCCCCTGAGCAGCGCCGTCTGCGTGGGGCCGCCCGGAAACATGTTCATGTTCGGCGGCGTCGGTCTGGCCTCGGCCATCGCCGCCCTCCAGGGGACCACCGGCCGGCCGCTGGTCTGGGCGACGGCCCAGTACCTGTCCTACGCCAAGCCGGACAGCGTGGTCGACCTCGACGTCTGGACGCCGGTGGCGGGCAAGTACAACACCCAGGCGCGCGTCATCGGGCATGTCGGCGATCGAGAGATCTTCACCGTCAACGCCGCGCTCGGCGAGCGCCCCAGCGAGTTGTCCCAGCAGTGGCTGGAGATGCCGCAAGCGCCGAGGCCCGAAGACTGCGACGTGGCCGAGCACTGGCGCGGCACGGGCGAGGGGCTGCACACCCGCATCGAGGTTCGCATGGCCAAGGGGCGCTACGGGAACGACCGTATCGGCAACCCCGAGCCCGACGGACGCTCGCTGCTGTGGATCCGGCCGCGGGAGCCCATCGTCATCGACGCGCCGATGCTCGCCGTCATGGCCGACTTCGTGCCTTCGGGCGTGGGCAACGCCCTGGGCGCCAACGCCGGCGGCAACAGCCTGGACAACACCATCCGTATCCGGCGCGTCGTGCCGACCGAATGGGTGCTGGCCGACATCCGCATCCATGGCGTCCACGGCGGCTTCGCCCACGGGGCCATGTACCTGTTCAGCCAGGAGGGCGAGTTGATGGCCACCGCCAGCCAGTCGCTGATCGTCCGCGTCCGCGGCGGCAAGGACGAGAAATAGGGTGATCTAGAACGGTTCGGCGCTGACCCCCGGCCGCTCGTTGTCCCAGATCATCGACATGATCCGCCAGCCGCCGTCAGGCTGGCGATAGAGCTGGATGGAGTTGATTCCGCGCCGCTCGGGCGTGGCGTCGTCGGGCGCGGTCCGCGCCTCGTACAGGCTCCAGACATGAGCCATGTTCCCCAAGACGTCGATCCGCCGGGCGATCTCCACCTCGAAGAACGGATTGGCTGCGAAAAACGGGGCCACGTCGACCCGGTACGCGTCGGGCGACATGATCCTGATCCAGGGAGTTCCGTCGTCGTCCACGCCGGTCCGCATCTGCCGGGCGTCGGGGTGGAAGATCTCCGGCTGGCGCGACCAGTCCCGCGGCCCCGCCGGCCCCGAGATCATGGCGTACATCTCGTCGATCACCGCACCGATCGCAGCCTTCTGGTCCATGGGCCCTCCGCCTGTCAGGAGCCGAGCGGTTCCATGCGTCGCGGTCCGCGGACAAATGACAAAGCTGTAAGGGTTTTCCGTGCCCCGCCCGGGTGTAAGAAGCCGGCAAACGCGCGCGGGCGATCCCGCCCGCTTGGGAGAAATGTTTCCAGATGACCGTCCGTCCGCTCTGGCTCGCGGCCGCCTCCGCCGCGGCCCTGCTCTCGGCCTGCGCCGCCATGCCTGCCGCTCCGCCGGCCGCCGCCGTTCCGACGCCCGCCCCCGAACCAGTCCGGCCAAAGGCCCAGGTCGGGACCTTCGGTTTCGACGTTAGCGGCATGGACACGTCGGTCTCCGCGGGCGACGACTTCTTCCGCTATGCCAACGGCAAGTGGGCCGACCGCACCGAGATTCCGGCCGACCGCTCGAACGTGACCAGCTTCGCGAGCATCGCTGAGACGGCGGCGGCTCGCACCCGGGCGATCATCGAGGAGTCCGCCGCCGCCAACGCGCCCGAAGGCTCCGAGGCCCGCAAGATCGGCGACTACTTCGCGAGCTTCATGGACGAGGCGCGCATCGAGCAACTGGGCGTCCAGCCCGTGAAGCCCGAGCTGGACCGGATCTACGCCATCCGCACCCGCAAGGACCTGTCGCGGGAGCTCGGCCTGACCCTGCGCGCCGACGTCGACGCCCTGAACGCCACCGACTTCTACACTGACCGCCTGTTTGGCCTCTGGGTCGCCGAGGACCTCACCGACACCACGAAGTACCGGCCCTACATCATGCAGGGCGGGCTCGGCATGCCCGACAGGGAATACTATCTGGGCGACAGCGACCGCTTCCGGGAATTGCGCACCAAGTACCAGGCCCACGTCGCCGCCATGTTCCGGCTGGCCGGCTACGACCAGGCCGACGCCCGCGCCAAGCGCGTCGTCGACCTTGAGACCGCCATCGCCCGCACGCACTGGACCGTCGACGACACGGCCAACATCCAGAAGGCCAACACCGTCTGGACCCGCGCCGAGCTGTCGCGGAAGGCGCCGGGCATCGACTGGGACGCCTTCCTGAGCGCCGCCGGCCTGGCCGACCAGCCGCGCTTCGGCGCCTGGCAGGACAGCGCCATCCGCGGCACGGCTCTCCTGGTTGGGGCGAAGCCGATACAGGCCTGGCGTGATTACCTGGCCTTCCACGCCATCGAACGCGGCGCGCCGTACCTGTCCAAGGCCTTCGTCGACGAGCACTTCGCCTTCAACGGGCAGGCCCTGTCCGGCACGCCCCAGCAGCGCGAGCGCTGGAAGCGCGGCGTCGACAACACCTCGGCGGCGCTCGGCGAGGCGGTCGGCAAGCTCTATGTCCAGAAGCACTTCAGCCCCGAGGCCAAGGCTCAGGTGAAGACCATGGCCGATAACGTTCTGAAGGCGTTCGGCCAGCGCATCGACCGCATCGACTGGATGAGCCCGGAGACCAAGGCCCAGGCCAAGACCAAGCTGGCCAACTTCCGGGTCTATGTCGGCTATCCCGACAAGTGGCGCGACTATTCCGGCCTGCAGGTGGTCCGCGGCGACGCGTACGGCAATCAGGAGCGGGCCGAACTCTTCGAGTACCGCCGCAACCTCGCCAAGCTGGGTCGACCCGTGGACCGCGAGGAGTGGTTCATGACCCCGCACACCGTGAACGCCCTGTTCGCCCCGTCGCAGAACTCGATCATCTTCCCGGCCGGCATCCTGGAGCCGACGTTCTTCGACCCGAACGCAGATCCGGCCGTGAACTACGGCGCGATCGGCGGCGTGATCGGCCACGAAGTCAGCCACGGCTTCGACGACCTGGGCGCCCAGTTCGACGCCGAGGGCAATCTGAAGAACTGGTGGAAGCCCGAGGATCTCGCCCGCTTCCAGGCCGAGGCCAAGAAGCTGGCCGATCAGTACAGCGCCTATGAAGCCCTGCCGGGCCTGAATTTGCGCGGAGAGCAGGTGCTGGGCGAGAACATCGCCGACGTCGCCGGCCTGGCGGCGGCCTACGACGCCTACCGCCTGTCGCTGGGCGGCGCGGAGGGGCCGGTGATCGACGGGTTCACCGCCGATCAGCGCTTCTTCTTCGGCTGGGCCCAGAACTACCGGGCCAAGTATCGCGAGGCCGCGCTGCGCCGGGCGGTGATCACCGGCGTCCACTCGCCGGGCCCTGGCGGGCGCTCACAGTAAGGAACCAGGACCCTTGGTATCCGGCCTTCGCCGTCCAGCCGGGCCAAAAGCTGTACCTGGCGCCCGCCGACCGGGTGAAGATCTGGTAGTCGAGTCGGTCAGCGATCCGGACGACCCCCGCATCGGGGGCTACCGCGCGGTCCGCGAGCGCGATCTCGTGGGCCGCGACGGCCTGTTCGTCGCCGAGGGGCGGGTGGTGCTGGAGAAGGCGGTGCGGGCGATCCCCGACCGCCTCGTCTCCCTGCTGGTGGCCGAGCGCCGGCTGGACGGTCTCGCCGAGCTCACAGCACAGCTGCCGGCCGATACGCCCATCTATGCCGCATCGCAGGCGGTGATGGACGCGATCGTCGGCTTTCCGATCCATCGGGGCGTCCTGGCGCTGGGCCGCCGTCCCGAGCGCGATCCCGCCCAGCTTGTCGCCGGCCTGGGCGAGCGCGCGCTCGTTGTCGGTCTCTCGGCCATCGCCAACCACGACAACATGGGCGGCGTCTTCCGCAACGCCGCCGCGTTCGGCGCCGACGCGGTGGTGCTGGACGCCGACTGCTGCGACCCGCTGTACCGCAAGGCGATCCGGGTCAGCGTGGGGGCGGCGCTCACCGTCCCCTTCGCGCGCCTGCCGCGAGGCGCCGACCTCGTCGGAACCCTGGCCGGAGCCGGTCTCGAGGTCCTGGCCCTGAGCCCGCGTGGCGAGGTGGAGTTGGGAGACCTCGCGCCGCCGAAACGCCTCGCCGCCCTCTTCGGCGCCGAGGGCCCCGGCCTGGCGCCGGCGGTGCTGGGCCGCACCCGCACCGTGCGCATCGCCATGGCCGGCGGCTTCGACAGCCTGAACGTCGCGACCACCAGCGGCGTGGTCCTGCATCACCTTGCCCGAAATCGCGCGATCTAAAGCCCGGCTTAACCGGACCGTGACAGGCTGAACCGTCGCGGGCGCCTTGCCCGTCGGGGGAGCTTATGGGGCGCAACACGCGCAGCGCCGTTGGCATGCCGGCCGGGCTGGAGCAATCCGCCGCGGTGTTCGACCGCGCGACGCGGCTGGCCCGCACCCTGTTCGGCGAGGTGGACTCGCAGGTCACCCTCGTGAGCGACGCCGGGGTCTGGCGCAGCCGCGGCGGGTACCAGGCCGACGGCGAGGCGCCGGGGGTCTGCGAGGTGTTGCGGACGGGCGAACTCCTCTGGGTCGAGGACTGCGCCGCCGATCCCCGCTTCGCCGACGTTCCGGCCGTGGCCGCGGCCCCCTTCGTGCGCTTCTTCGCCGGCGCGCCGATCCGCCTCGAGGACGGCTCCACGCCGGGCGCCATCTGGGTCGCGGGCCTCGAGGCTCGGGCCTACGATCGCGCCCTGGCCGGCCGGTTGCAGGACCTGGCGGATTTCGTCGCCGACGAATGGATCCGCGTGAAGGCCAAGGAGGCGAGGTCCGGCTACGAACGCACGCTGGGCGCCATCATCGACGCCCTGCCGGTCTCCCTCGTTCTCACCGATCGCGACATGCGCGTCGTCTACGCCAGCCCGCCCTGGATCGAGGGTCGCGGCTTGGCCGGGCGCCAGGTGACGGGTGAGACGCTCTACGATCTGCGCCCCGACATCTTCGAACAGTGGCGTGAGGGTCTGACGCGCTCGGTGGCGGCCGGGACGGGCTACAAGGTGCCGCGCCACGGCCTGCCGCGCGCCGATGGCGGCACCAACTGGGTCCGGGTCGAGATCACGCCCTGGCGGGACGCCGAGGGCGACGTCGGCGGCCTGATCATGGCCTCCTACGACATCACCGAGGTGGTCGAGGCGCTGGAGCGCACCCAGCGGTCCGAGGACCGCATGCAGCTGGCCATGGAGATCGCCGAGCTCCACGTCTTCGAGCTGGACTACGCCCGGCGGGAACTGGTCACCGTCGGCGCCGATGACGGCTTCTTCGTCGAAGCCCACACCTACGAGACGCTGTCGCGCGATGTGTGGAGCACCGTCGATCCCCGAGACCGTGCCGGCGTGCAGGAGGCGTGGGAACGCCACCTGGCCGAGGGCGCGCCGTATTACCCCGAGTACCGCGTCGCGCGGCCCGATGGCCGGGAGGTGTGGGTGGCCGGAACGGCCCGCATCATCGCCGACGACCAGGGCCGGCCGCGCCGGCTGATCGGCGCGCTGCAGGACATCACCGGCCGTAAGGCGCAGGAGCAGGCGCTCATCCGCGCCAAGGAGGACGCCGAGGCCGCCAACCGGGCCAAGAGCGCCTTCCTGGCGACCATGAGCCACGAGATCCGCACGCCCCTCAACGGCGTGCTGGGCATGGCCCAGGCCATGGCGGCCGACCACCTTTCGGCCGCGCAGCGCGAGCGCCTAGACGTCATCCGGCATTCCGGCGAGAGCCTGCTGGCGATCCTCAACGACGTTCTGGACCTCTCGAAGATCGAGGCGGGCAAGCTCGAGCTGGAGGAGGCGGAGTTCGACCTGGCGGAGCTGGCCCAGGCGGTCCACGCCACGTTCGGCGCGGTCGCGGCCGAGAAGAGCCTGACCTTCCAGCTCGCCATCGACCGGGCCGCCCGCGGCGTCTATCGCGGCGATCCGGTGCGCGTGCGCCAGGTGCTCTGGAACCTGGTCTCCAACGCCTTGAAGTTCACCGACCGCGGGGGCGTGAAGGTGCAGGTCTCCCGCAAGGCGGGCGAGCTCGTCTTCGAGGTGGCCGACAGCGGCATCGGCATCGCCCCCGACCAGATCGCCCACCTGTTCGGCAAGTTCGAGCAGGCCGACGCCTCCACGACCCGCCGGTTCGGCGGCACGGGCCTTGGCCTCGCTATCTGCCGCGAACTGACCGAGCTGATGGGCGGTGGGATCACGGTCGCCAGCGCTCGTGGCCACGGCGCCACCTTCACTGTCCGCCTGCCGCTGGAGAAGCTGGCCCGCCGCAAGGCGCCGTCGAAGTCGAAGGCCGCCCCGGCGCCCCAGGACGCTGCGCCCGATCGGCCGCTGCGCATCCTCGCCGCCGAGGACAACGGCATGAACCAGCTCGTCCTGAAGACCCTCCTGGCGCAGGTCGGCGTCGAGCCCGTGATCGTGCCAGATGGCCGCGAAGCTGTGGCCGCCTGGGAGCGCGAGCCCTGGGACGTGATCCTCATGGACATCCAGATGCCGGTGATGGACGGCCCGACGGCCACGGCCCTGATCCGCACCCGCGAGGTGGCGACCCGCCGCGCGCGCACGCCGATCGTGGCGCTCACCGCCAACGCCATGAGCCACCAGGTGGCCGAATACCTGGAGGCGGGGATGGACGGCTACGTCGCCAAGCCCATCGAAGCCGCCCGTCTTTATGAAGCTCTGCAGGCCGCCCTGGCGACCTCGGAAGCAGCGAAGTCCGCCGCCGCCTGACGCGTCCTGGACGCAAGTCCGGAGGCCCTCCGAGGCGGGTATGCGTCGCCTGGGGGAGGAGAGGGCCTCCGGGTCCCTCGCTGGGGAACTAGGCGGCGCGGGCCGCAAGCTGCGGCGCGCCGAACTGGTGGGCCGAGACCACCACGTCCATGACGGTGTCGCGGAACACGACCTCCGCCGGTTCGCCCTCGGCGGCGCCGGCGGCGACGAAGATCGGCGCCAGGTGTTCTTCGCGGGGGTGGGCGAGCCGCCCGTTCGGCGCCTCGGCCCAGCGCGCGAGCTTGCCGGGATCCTGCACGGCCTCGGCCAGCCAGGCGTCGAAATCCGCCGAGGCCTGGGTATAGGCCGGCGAGAAGCCTCGCATGTTGTGCCAGCTCATCCCCGAACCCACGATCAGCACGCCCTCGTCGCGAAGCGGCGCCAGCGCACGGCCTGCGGCTAGGTGCTCGGCCGGGTCCAGCGACGCCTTCAACGAGAGCTGGACGACGGGGATGTCGGCGTCCGGCGTCACCAGCTTCAAGGGCACGAAGACGCCGTGATCCCACCCGCGCGCCGGGTCCGCCGCCGAGGCGATGCCGGCCCCCTTCAGCAGCGCCTGCACCCGCGTCGCCAGCTCCGGCGAGCCCGGTGCGGGGAAGGTCAGCTCATAGGCGTGCTCGGGAAAGCCGTAGTAGTCGAAGATCAGTTGCGGCGCCTCGCCCGAGCCCACGGTGAAGACCGGCTCCTCCCAGTGGCTCGAGACCACCAGGATGGCGCGCGGCCGTTCCGGAAGCCCGGCCACGAGGCCGCGGAGGAAGGCCTCCGTCCGCGCCCAGGTGTCGGCCGGCCCGCGGGTCCACTCCATGAAGAAGCACGGACCCGCGCCGTGGGGGATGAACACCGCCGGCTGGCGCATGGCCGTTACGCCGCCGCCCTGGTGGCCGGCGCATCGGCCAGGATCTTCTCGATCCAGCCGGTGAAGGCCGCGCCGAAGCTCTTGAGGAACTCGGCCGTGCTCTCGTTGATCAGCTCGCCCGCCTCGTCGAACAGCGCGAACGCGTTGCCGATATAAGCCTCCTGGCTGAGCAGCGGCACGTTCAGGAACACCAGGGCCTGGCGCAGGTGGTGGTTGGCGCCGAAGCCACCGATGGCGCCGGGGCTGACGCTGATCACGGCGCCGGGCTTGCCGTCCCAGGCGCTGGCGCCGTAGGGCCGCGAGCCCACGTCGATGGCGTTCTTCAGCACGCCCGGAACCGAGCGGTTGTACTCCGGAGTCACGAACAGAACGGCGTCGGCGCCGGCGACTTCGTTGCGGAAGCGGGTCCAGGCGGCGGGGGGCGCGTCGGTCTCGATGTCCTGGTCGTAGTGCGGCAGGTCGCCGATCTCGACGAACCGGAACTTGAGGTTCGGGGTCTGGGCGGCCAGCGCCTTGGCGACCTTGCGGCTCACCGAGTCCTTGCGGAGGGAGCCTACGACGACGGCGACGGTGCGGACTTGGGACATGGGAGGGCCTTTCGAGAGCGGGTTCCGAGGGTTCATTCCCTGAACGCCCCGGATCGAGTGAAAGGTGGTCCTTATCCGTCTTGTTGATAATTGCCCGGAATTGGAGGACTGTCTTGCCGGAAAGGAAACAATCTCCATGGACCGCCTGGACGAGATCGCCGCCTTCGTAGCCGTGGCCGACGCCCGCAGCTTCACCCAGGGCGCCCGCAAGCTGGACGTGTCGTCGGCCCAGGTCTCCAAGCTGGTGGCCCGGCTCGAGAACCGCCTGAAGGCCCGGCTGCTCAACCGCACCACGCGCGACGTCTCGCTGACCGACGTGGGCCGCGCGTACCTGGAGCGCGCCCGCGAGTTGCTGGAGGAGTTCGAGACCCTGGAGACCACCGTCCGCGATCAGAGCGGACCATCAGGGCTCCTGAAGATCTCGGCGCCGATGTCGTTCGGCGCGACTCAGCTGACCCCGGCGCTCCTCGAGTTCGCCGCGGTCTGCAACGCCGTCGCGCTGGACGTGGTGTTCAGCGACCGCATGGTCAATCTGGTGGAGGAGGGTTTCGACGTGGCCATCCGCATCGGCCACCTGTCGGACTCATCGCTGGTGGCGCGCAAGCTTGCCGCCGTTCGGATGGTGACCTGCGCCTCGCCCGACTACTTGGCCCGTGTAGGCGCTCCCGGGGACCTCGCGGACCTCTCGGGCATGGAGGCGATCCTCGACACCAACATGCGCGATCCGACGGTCTGGCGTTTCCTGCGGGCCGGAGAGCCGCACGACGTCCGCGTCCGCGGCCGGCTCCGCTTCGCCGGCGCCGACGCCTGCGTGGCGGCGGCCAGGGCCGGCTTCGGGATCGTCCGGACGCCGGCGTTCGCGGCGGCCGAGGATCTCCGGTCCGGCCGCCTCGTCCCGGTGCTCTGCCACTACGAGCCCGAGCTGATCCACATCCACGCGGTCTATCCGCACGCTCGCCACTTGGCGGCCAAGGTGCGTGGCTTCGTGGATTTCCTGGCCGAGCGCTACGCGGGGGGAGCCGGACTGGCACAAGGGCTGGGGCAGCAAGCACCCAGCCCCTGCGCTCTGAACCCCTAAGCGAACGCGATCCAGCGACCGGCGGCGGCCGTCGTGATCCAGACGAGGATCGCGGCGTAGGCCATCGCCTTGGTGAAGGCCCCGCCGTGCTCGCCCCGGCCCGCGGAGAGCGTCTGCACCGCCGCCGCGCCGAGGATCCACACGAGGAAGACCCAGAAGAACGCCTTGTTGGCAGGGTCGAGCCGCGTGAAGTCATCCGGCTTGATGACGATATGGGTGGTCACGAACTGGATGAGGATCAGGCCGATGAGGCCGGCCAGATAGACGATCCGCGTCAGGCCCCGGCTGACGAACAGCACGATCAGGGCCGCCGCCGTCAGGACATGCCACAGGCCGGGGTTCACCAGCTTGGCCGAGGCGAAGACGTAGAGCGACAGGGCCCAGATCACTAGGCCCATCAGCCCCAGCAGGCGCGTGACCGATCCCGCGCGGCCATCGGCCCGCGCCAGCGGCAGGCTGACGCCGTAGGTCAGGATCAGCGCCGCGGCCAGGCCCAGCATCTTCGCCGTGAAGGCTTCCGACGTGTAGAGGCGGTCCGGGTTCGACGCGCCGATCAGCAGGCCGGTGAACAGGATGCCGAAGACCCCGGCGTGCAGCCAGGGGGCGACGTCGCGGCGAACCTCCGACGGCGTTTGATCGGACAGGCCGAAGCCGATCAGGCGCAGATTGAGCAGGATGCTGGCGCCGCCGAGCATCAGCATGGCCACGAGGTGGCCGACTTCCCAGTGGGCGAAGTACGGCTTCACGGCCGCGCCGGGCCAAACGTCGTCCAGGGTGGAGACCCACGGCCCGATGGCGGGGAGGAAATCCTGAGGCACGAGGCTCATTGTCCGGACTCCGAAGAGGTGGGCTCCGAAGCGAAGACGGTGACGTTGTCCAGGTTGGTCGCCCCCGCCTCGGACGTGGCGCAGGATTGGGCCGCGTTCGCCCAGTCGGGCAGGGCCTTGCCGCACTCGTACCAGTCGTAGGCGATGAAGCGGCCCGTGGTGATGACCGCGAGCCAGGCCAGCAGCGAGACCGCCGCCGAGAGCCGCGCCTTACCGGGCGGCTTGGCCAGCGTATCCCAGTCATGCCGGTTCTTCTGCACGCGCCAGTGGAAGATCATGATGTTGATCAACGCGATGGCGAGGAAGATCAGTTTCAGCCGGAACCAAAGATTGTGGTAGTAAACCAATGGCTTGGCGTAGAAGAGCGCCACCCCGGTCAGCACCATCAGCGCGAAGCCGACCACCGTGAGCGGTAGCACCTTGTCGCTGATCACGGAGACCGGCGTCCGCTTGAACGCCACGCCCAGAAGCCGCAGGTCCACCAGGAAGATGGTGCCGGCGAACAGCATCAGCGTGAGGACGTGGGTGCCTTCCAGAAGGCCCCAGAAATTCAGAGACGAAGCCAGCGCCTCGCTCCAGGACAGGTCGTATTCGCCCTTGCCCTTACCCAGCTCGGTCGCGAGCCAGACCAGGAAGTCTCGCAGCACCTAGGCCCCCCTAAAACATACCGGTCCTTCTACCGAGGACTTAGGCTCCCTCCATTGCGGAATTGCTGCGGCTTGGCAACACGCAAACACGGGAGCGGCCGAGGGTAGGGGGATTCGTGAACGCTGTTCAGGCAGCGTTCGGCGAGACGGTTGCGGACCGCCGTGGCGCGATCTGCTCGCGCAGCAGTTCGAGCGCCGTCTTCAGAGCCTTCAGGCGCACTTCCGCGCGGCCCACGTCGCCGAAGGTCTCCTTCCTGTGGAGCGTGGGGCTGCCGTGCCGGGCGCAGGCGAAGTGGACAAGCCCCGCCGGCTGTCCGGGGCCGCCCTCCGCGAAGCCGGTGATCGAGACGGCGACCTCCGCCTTTGAATGGGCGATGGCGCCTTCGGCCATGGCGCGGGCGCAGCGCTCGCTCACCACCCCGTCGTTGTCGATGACCGTGGTCGGAACGCCCAGCATCTCGTGCTTGGCCTCCGGCGTGTATACCACGAAGCCGCGCTCGAAGGCGTGGGAGACGCCCGGCAGGTCGGTGAGCAGCGAGGCCAACAAGCCGCCCGTGCAGCTTTCGGCCGTGGCCAGGCTCAGCCGCCGGTCGCACGCCTCGCGCAGAACTTCCTGCGCGAGGCGGTCGATCTCGGGCGAAACCGCGGGATCGAGGGCTTCGGCCATGCCGTCAGTTCGGCCGGGCGCCCATCTCGCCCATCAGCGACTCCCGCAGGGACGCCATCTGCTCGCCGACGGCCTTCAGGTCCATCTCCGAGCGACGCACCTCGGGGAAGTATTCTTCTTCCTCCTCGCCAACGTGGTGCTCGATCATCTCCTGCAGCACCTTGACCTTGGCGTCGTAGAACTCGTCGGACGGCTTCATGCCGGCCAGCTCGGCCATCAGGTCCTTGGCGGACTGATGCTCGACGATCGCCTCGTTGACGGTGTCCTGCTCGTCCACGAAATCGCGCGAGGCGGGGTAGAAGACCTCCTCCTCGAGCTGCATGTGGATCTTCAGCTCCAGGCTGATCTGGGCGACCAGCTTCTCCTTGCCGCCGTCGTCCTCGGTAGCTTCGTACTGCTTGAACAGTTCCTCGACCTTGCGATGGTCCCGCATCAGATCGGACACGCCGTCGTCGGGCTGCATCGAGGCCTTGCCGGTCTTGGTGATGCCGGGGTTGGACTTGGACTTGCTCGACGCTTTGCGCTTGCTGGACTGGCTCTGGGTCCCGGCAGCCATGGGGGGTCTCCGTGGGCTTGTGATGGGGGCGTTCGTCTGAACCCCTCTCGGCAAGCCGGGTTCCGTCACAGCGCGGCCTTGATTTTCGCTGGCGGTACGGGTCGTTAGGGCGTGATGGACCGGCAGGCGAAGGTGACGATCGCGGGGGCGGGGGCGCTGGGCCTCGCCTGCGCCGTGGCGCTGGCCGACGCGGGTTGCACGGTCACGGTCTGCGACCCGGCTGAACCGGCCGATAACGCCTCGGGCGTGGCCGCGGGCATGATCGCGCCGTCCTTCGAGGCCGTCCTCGACGCCTCGGCCCGGCCGCACTTCGACCTGCTGCTGGGCGCCCGCGACCTCTGGCCGGGCCTGGCCGAGCGGACCGGCGTGGCCCTGCGCCGCGACGGCGCCATGGCGGTGGGCGACGAGACCTGGCTCGAAGACGTGGCCGCAGGGTTCGTCCGCCTCGGCCTGCACGCCGCCGAGCTGCCGGCGGCCACCGCCCGGGCGCTGGCGCCCGGACTTGCCGCGGCTTGGCCCCGCGCGCTGCTGACCCGAGAGGATTGGCGGATCGACCCGGTTCAGGCGCTGTCCGCCCTACGGAACGCTGCGGCGGAGGCCGGCGTGACCTTCCGGCGCGAGGCCGTCGGCGGGCGCGGCGACGCCGATCTCCTGGTCGTCGCCACGGGCTCCGGGGCGGAGCGGCTGGCCCCGGAGCTCTCGGCCCTTTCGCCGATCAAGGGCCACATCCTGCGCGCCCGCGCGCCGTGGGCGGCCGGTGTCACCGTCCGCGGCCAGGGAGCCTACGCCGCACCCGGTGACGGCGTGATGACCATCGGCGCCACGATGGAGGCCGGCGTCGCCGACGCCGCCGTCGATCCCGCCAAGGCCGAGCCGCTGCGAGCCGCCGCCGCCCGCCTGTTCCCGGACCTCGCCGGCGCGCCGTTCGAGCTCTCGGCGGGCGTTCGCGCCGCCACGCCGGACGGCCTGCCGCTGGTCGGCTACGGCGCCGAGCCCCGCGTGATCCTGGCCGCCGGCGCGCGCCGCAACGGCTGGCTGCTGGCCCCGCTCGTCGGCCGCATGGTGGCCGCGTTCGCAACCGGCGCGGATCCGGGCGCCGACGCCCCCTGATGGACCCGAGGCGCTTCCGATGACCGGCTTCTGGCTGACCGACGAGCAGCAGGCGATCCGCGGACGGCGTGCTGAAGCTATGCGCCCGGTTCGACGCCGACTACTGGCGCCGCTGCGACGAGACCGGCGACTTTCCCGAGGCCTTCGTCGCCGACATGGCGGCCGCCGGCTGGCTGGGCGCGGCCATGCCCGTCGAGCTGGGCGGCTCCGGCCTCGGCCTGACCGAGGCCGCCATCGCCATGCAGGCGGTAGCCGAGAGCGGCGCGGGCTTCTCGGGCGCCAGCGCCCTGCACCTCAACATCTTCGGCCCCATGCCGCTCGCCAGGTTCGGCACACCTGCGCAGAAGCAGAAGCTGATCCCGCGCCTGATCTCCGGCGAGGACCGCATGTGCTTCGGCGTCACCGAGCCGGACGCCGGCCTCGACACCACGCGCGTCGCCACCCGCGCGATCCGCACCAACGACGGCTATGTCATCTCCGGCCGCAAGATGTGGACGACGATGGCGCAGCGGGCGACCAAGATGCTGATCGTCGCCCGCACCACGCCGCGGGAAGAGGCCAGGAAGCCCACCGAAGGCATCAGCCTGTTCTACGTCGACTTCGACCGCTCGAAGATTCAGGCGACGCCGATCCCCAAGATGGGCCGCAAGGCCGTCGAGTCGAACGCCGTCTTCATCGACGACCTGCATGTCCCCGCCGACGCGCTGGTCGGCGAGGAAGGGCAGGGCTTCCGCTACCTGCTGGAGGGGCTGAACCCTGAGCGCGTGCTGATCGCGGCGGAAGCCGTGGGGCTCGGCCGCGCCGCGCTGAGGAAGGCCGCCGCCTACGCAAGGGAGCGGGTCGTCTTCGGCCGCCCCATCGGTCAGAACCAGGGCGTGGCCCATCCGCTGGCAAGGTCGTGGGCCGAGCTGGAGGCCGCCAATCTGATGGCCTTCAAGGCGGCCGCCCTCCACGACGCCGGCCGCGAGTGCGGCGCCGAGGCCAACGCCGCCAAGTACCTGGCCGGCGAGGCCGGCTTCAACGCCTGCGAGGCCGCCGTCCTCACCCACGGCGGCATGGGCTACGCCAGGGAATACGATGTCGAGCGCTGGTTCCGGGAGGCGATGATCCCGCGCATCGCCCCCGTCAGCCGTGAGATGATCTTCAACTACATCGCCGAGCGCGTGCTCGGCCTTCCGAAGAGCTACTAGCCGTTCGGGAGCTGGAAGCGGATCGGGATCCGGACGATCCCGCCCTCGACGGCTCGCCCGTCGACGGTCTTCGGGTTCATCCGGAAGTAGCGGGACAGCTTCACCGCCGCCTGGCCGAAGCCCACGCCGGCCGGGGTCTCCGACACCACCTCGCAGCCGCCGATCGCGCCCTTCGCCGTGACCGTGCAGGAAATGGTGGCGGAGCCTTCCAGGCCGCGCCGGATCGCGCCGTCCGGATAGTGGCGCGCCAGGTCTTCGGCGTCCGGCAGCCGCAGCCAGCTGGGATTGCCGATGACGGGATCGGGTTGGGGGCGCGTCTGCACCGGCGGCGGGTCCAGCTTGGCGATCGGGCCGATCGGCGGCGGAGCCGGCTCGTCCGGCGGATCGAGGGGCAGGGGGCGACCACGGTCGAGGTGGTGTTGAGCGGGGTGTTGGGCGTGATGCGCTCCGGGGGGCGCTCCTTTGGCGGGGGCGGCGGCGTCTTCTTGGGCAACACGTCGACGAAGCCGCGGAACGGCGGCGCCTCGTAGTCGGTCACCGGCGGCGGCGCGAACTGCATCATCGCCAGGTAGGCCGCGACACCGGCGTGGGCTGCGACCGACAGTCCCACGATGAGCGTGGTCTGCGGCTTCAGCCGCTTGCCGTTCCAGGTAAGCGCGAAGGGGTGAAACGCCTGGGCAGCCATGTTCGAACTCCAAGCTTACAAATGTAAGACAAGTAGATTTGAGCTCAAAGATTACATCTGTCAACTGCCGCCGGGCGGATATGGTTAGCGCCGCGTTAACCACGTCCGCCGCATCCGTAAGCCCATGGCCGTCCAGGGGATTCGCGGGATCGTCGAGGCTGCGATCGATCGCGCCTCCAAGGCGACCGGCGTCGATTTCAGCTTCCTGATGAAGACCGCTCATCGCGAGAGCGGCTTCAATCCGACGGCGCGCGCCTCCTCGTCCTCGGCGGCCGGCCTCTTCCAGTTCGTCGAGCAGACCTGGCTGCAGACGCTGAAGACCCACGGCTCCAAGTACGGCTACGCCCGCTACGCCGACCTGATCACCCAGGGCGCCGACGGCCGCTACCGCGTCCAGGGGGCCGAAGCCCGTCGCGCGGTCATGGACCTGCGCCTGGATCCGCACGCCGCCTCGCTGATGGCCGGCGAACTGGCCTCCGACCACGCCGCCTATCTGAAGGGCCGCACAGGGCGCACGCCGACGGCTGGCGAGCTCTATGCCGCCCACTTCCTCGGCCCCCAGGGCTCGGCGAAGCTGATCGAGGCGGTGCAGAGCCGCCCCGGCGTGTCCGCCGCCGCGCTCTTCCCCGAGGCGGCGCAGGCCAACCGCGCCATCTTCTACCGCGACGGCCGAGCCGCGACGGTGCAGGAGGTCTACGCGAACCTCACGCGCACCGGCGGCGCCGGGGCGGCCACGGCCGGTGAGCGCGCCTCCGACGACGACGGCGGCTTCCTCGAATACGCCTCGGCCCGGAAGCTCTCGCGGCAGAGGGAGGAAGAGGCGCTGATCCAGCTCATCCTCAAGGGCTCGCAGCCGAACGACCAACTGGGCGTGGGCTCGCGCCTGACCGGCTCGCTGTTCACCTCCGAGATGCTGAAGGTGCTCTCCGACAGCCGCGACGCCTCCTAGGGAGCGGGAGCACAAACCGCCCGCACCGCGTTGGGTTCGCCGTTGGTCCTTTCGGCGAAGGTTTGAAGAGATGGCGCAGCGCTGGCCCGAACGGTTGTGGATCGTCCGCCACGGCCAGAGCGCCGGAAACGTCGCCCGCGACCTCGCCGAGGCCGACAAGCTGCCGCGCATCGACATCGCCGAGCGCGACGTCGACGTGCCGCTGTCGCCGCTGGGCCATGAGCAGGCCTGCGCCCTTGGCCACTGGTTCTCGCGCCAGGCCCCCGACGAGCGGCCGGAGGTGGTCCTGACCTCGCCCTATCTGCGGGCGCTCCAGACCGCGGACATCATGCGCGACTGCGGCGGCTTCTCGCCCGAGGCCAAGCGGCCGACGCCCGACGAGCGGTTGCGCGAGAAGGAGTTCGGCGTCCTCGACCGCCTCACGCGCGCCGGCATCGAGGCCGACTTTCCCGATCAGGCCGAGTTCCGCCGGTTGCTGGGCAAGTTCTACCATCGCCCGCCGGGCGGGGAGAGCTGGTGCGACGTGATCCTGCGGCTGCGCAGCGCTCTGGACACGCTGTCGCTGCACCATGCCGGCCAGCGCGTGCTGATCGTCACCCACCAGGTCGTCGTGCTCTGCCTGCGCTATCTGCTGGAGGAGATGACCGAGACCGAGATCCTCGCCATCGACCGCCAGGCGGACGTGGCCAACTGCTCGGTGACCGAGTACCGCTTCCACCCGGCCGAAGGCCCCAACGGCTGCCTGAAGCTGCATCGGTACAACTTCGTCGCCCCCTGGAGCGCGAGGGCGCGCCGGTCACCCGAGAGCCGGACGCGGCGGTCGCCGCCCGATGAGCCTGACCGAACTTACGCCGACCAGCCTGCGCGCCTGGCCGTTGCCCACGGTCCAGACCGAGACCGACAAGGAGTCGCGTGGCCGGGTCCTAGTCGCGGGCGGCGCGACGCCGGTCGCCGGGGCGGTGCTCCTCGCCGCGGTGGCCGCGCTGCGGGCCGGCGCCGGCAAGCTGCAGGTCGCCGCGCCGGCGTCCTTCGCCACCCATCTGGCGCTGTCGCTTCCGGAGGCGCGGGTTTTCGGTCTGCCCGAGACGCCTGAAGGCGAGCTCGCGCCCGAGGCCGCCGACCCTCTGGAGGCGGCGGTCGACCGCGCCGACGCCGTGGTGATCGGGCCCGGCCTGCTCGACAGCGAAGCGGCGGGCGAGCTCGCGCTCCGGCTTATGCAGCCCGACGGGCCGCCGATGGTCGTCGACGCCGCCGCCATGCCGCGGCTCGCGCAGGAGCCCGGCCGCGCCCGACGCCACGGCGGACGCCTCGTGCTCACCCCCCACGCCGGCGAGATGGCCGGCCTCCTGGGGCGCGACAGGGCCGACGTCGAGGCCGATCCGCTGGACGCCGCGCGCACGCTGGCCGCCGACCTCCACGCCGTCGTCGCGCTAAAGGGCGCGCAGACCTTCATCGTCTCGCCCGATGGCCGGGCCTGGCGAAACGTCGGCGGCTGTCCGGGCCTGGCCACCTCCGGATCGGGCGATGTGTTGTCGGGCGTGATCGGCGGCCTTCTGGCGCGTGGCGCGCCGCCGGCCCAGGCCGCGGCCTGGGGCTCCTATGTCCACGGCGCGGCGGGACGCCGCCTCGCCGCCCGCATCGCCCCTGTGGGCTTTCTGGCGCGCGAACTGCTCGACGAGATCGCGCCGGCGCTGGGGGAACTGGACGCGCCGGCCTAGCCGCGTCCGGCGAAACGCCCATATCTGATGCAAGCGGGGCCAGGCGGTCCCTGAGCCGGGCCGCGCGCATGAGACCGTTCTATCACCTTCTGGCCAACAACCTCGTGGCCAACGTGACCAACTACACGGTCTGGTTCGCACTCACGTTCTGGATCTTCCTCGAGACGCGATCGGTCTTCGCCACCGGCATGATCGCCGGCATCTACGTGGTCTTCACCGCAGCCTTCGCCATGTGGTTCGGCAGCCTCGTCGACCATCATCGCAAGAAGCGGGTGATGTTGGCCTCCAGCATCGTCTCGCTGATCTTCTACGGGGCCGCGCTCGCCTTCCACCAGGCCGTCGGCGAGCCGGCCATGCGCGATGTGGCTGGTTTCGAGCTCTGGCTGTTCGTCCTGCTGGTCATGCTGGGGATGATCGCCGGCAATATCCGGAGCATCGCCCTGCCGACCCTGGTGACGGCGCTTATCCCGGAGGGCCGTCGCGACCGGGCCAACGGGCTCGTCGGCATGGTGACGGGCGTGGGCTTCCTCACCACCTCGGTGATCAGCGGCTTCCTGGTCGCCTGGGGCGGCATGTCGGCGACCCTGGCCCTGGCGATGGTCTGCAGCGTCGGCGTCTTCCTGCACCTGCTGTTCGTCCGCATAGACGAGCCCGCGCCGCGCTCCGAGGCGCATCCTGACGAAGCCAAGCGGCTGGACCTGCGCGGCACGCTGAAGGTGATCGCGGCCGTGCCGGGGCTGTTCGCCCTGATCTTCTTCGCCACGATCAACAACTTCCTGGGCGGCATCTTCATGGCGCTGATGGACGCCTACGGCCTGTCGCTCGTGTCGGTCCAGGTCTGGGGACTGCTCTGGGGCGTGATCTCCACGGCGTTCATCATCTCCGGCGTCCTCATCTCGCGGACCGGGCTCGGCTCCAATCCGCTGCGCACGCTGATGCTGGCGAACCTCATCGCCTGGGCGGTCTGCTGCGTCTTCACGCTGCAACCGTGGATCCTGCTGCTCGCCGCCGGTTGCTTCGTCTGGATGTTCCTGGGCCCCTATGCTGAGGCGGCCGAGCACACCACGCTGCAGAAGGTCGTGCCGTTCGAGCGCCAGGGCCGGGTCTTCGGCTTCGCCCAGTCTGTGGAGCAGGCGGCCTCGCCGGTCACCGCCTTTCTGATGGGCCCGCTCACCCAGTTCTATTTCATCCCCCTGATGACCGACGGCGCGGGCGCCGACGCCATCGGCGACTGGTTCGGCCGCGGGCCCGACCGGGGAATCGCGCTGGTCTTCACGCTGGCGGGCGTCGTGGGGGTCATCGTGACCCTGCTCGCCTTCAACTCCCGCTACTACCGTCAGCTCAGCGCCGCCTACGCCGGCGCTCCCGACCCGGAACCGGCGGGCGACAAGCTCGAGCGCCCGGCCTAGGACCTCACGCGGCCGCCGCGCCCCCTGCGATCATCGCCTCGATTTCGGGCTCCCTGTAGCCAAGCTCGCGCAGGACCTCGCGGGTATGTTCGCCAAGCTTCGGCGAGGGCGGCCGGCGGGTCTGGTCCACACCGGGGAACCGGGCCGGTGCGGCGATCGAGCGGGTGGTTCCGCCCTGGCCATCGTCGATTTCGATGAACGCCCCGGCCGCCTCGGCCTGGGGATCTGCGGCGACGTCGGCCGGCGTCTGCACCGGCGCCCAGACCAGGTCGGCCGCGTCCAGCCGGCGGGCGATCTCTTCGAAGGGCAGGGCGGCGAAGCCCTTGTCGAACTCTTCGGTCAGCGCCTTGGCGTTCTCGCGCCGCGCCTTGCCGGTGGCGAACCGTGCGTCGGTGATCAGGTCCGGACGCTCGATCACCTGGCAGAATGCTTCCCAGCCGCCGCCCGAGCCGCGCGGATTGTGCACGAACCAGCGGCCGTCCGAACTGCGGTAGAAGTTGGCCAGCGCATTGATCGGATTGTCCCGGGTCCGCGCCGAGGCGACGCGGCCGAACTTCAGCTGCACTGCCAGGTCCGAGCTCATCACATAGACGCCGGTGGCCAGCAGTGATGTCTGCACCAGTCGGCCTTCGCCCGTCCGCTCGCGCTCGTACAGCGCCGCCAGGATGGCCGAGACCGTCGCCAGGGAGGTGGTGTGGTCGCCGACGCCCGAGCGCAGCAGGAACGGGTCCATGCCCTTGGGCGCGGTCATGGCCGCGACACCGGCCCGGGCCCAGAAGGCCGTGACGTCGAAGCCCGGCTTGTGCGCGTCCGGGCCTTCCAGCCCAAAGCCGGTGATCACCGCATAGACCAGCCTTGGATTGGCGGCCCGCAGGGTGTCCGCGTCCAGGCCGTATTTCTTCAGCGAGGCCGGTCGAACGTTCGTCAGGAACACGTCGGCCTCGGCGGCCAGCCTGGCCAGCGCCTCTCGGCCCTCTGGTTTGCCGATGTCCAGCACGATGCCGCGTTTGCCGCGGTTGTCGACGTCGAAGGTCGGGTTGGCGCCCAGGTCCGTCTTCAGGTCGCCGAAGATGTGGCGCATGGCGTCGCCCTCGGGACGCTCCACCTTGATGACGTCGGCGCCCCAGTCGCCTAGGATGGCGGCCGCTCCGGGACCGGCGATGTAGGCGGTGAAGTCGACGACTCTCAGGCCCTGCAGCAGCACGCGTTCTCTCCCCGGTTTCGGGGATTTAAACAGGCGTTGGAGCGCTTGTCAGGCTACCGCACGGTCATTGGCGGGCGTTCTGGCCGACAGCGCCTCGGCGATGGCGCGTGCGGCGGCGGGCGCGGCCACCGGCTTGCGCAGCAGGGCGTCGGCCCCCGCCGCGCGGCAGGCGTCGGCTTCGTCGGCCCCGCCGCCCTCGATCAGGGCGATGACCGGCGTCTTCCCCGCGTCGGCGGCCAGACCGCGCAGCGCCGCCACCGCGGCCGGCCGCTCGACGAAGGCCATGTCGAGGTTGCAGACCCTCGCCAGTTCCACCGCCCGGTCGGCGTCGGCGGCCTGCACCACCTGGTGGCCCAGCTGTTCAAGCGTGGCGCGCAGCATGGCCGCGTTCAGCGCCTGCTCGCAGGCGATCAGCACGCGCAGGCGCCGGGGCTCGGCCTCGGCGGCCGAGACGGCGTCCCGGGCCGGCGGCGCGGCCGCTGCGTCATAGGGCAGCTCGACGACGAAGCACGAGCCCACGCCGGGCGCGCTCTGCGCCCGCACCTCGCCGCCCATCAGGCCGGCGAGCCGGCAGGCCAGCGGCAGGCCAAGACCCGCGCCGGGTGCGCCGGCGCTGGTGCGCGCCACGCGTCGGAACGGCTGCATGGCGATCGCCAGTTCCTCCTCGTTCAGGCCGGGGCCGGTGTCGGCGACGGCCACGGCGATACGGCCGCCTTCGGCCGAGATCCGCGCCTCGACCCGCCCGCGGACGGTGAACTTCACGGCATTGCCGATCAGGGCGGCCAGCACCTGCCGGATCCGGGCGGGATCGGCGATCGCGGCGCCCGGCGCTTCGCCGTCGATGTGCAGGCCGATCTCCAGACCCTTGGCGGCGGCGGCCGGGCGATGCTGCAGCACCAGGTCACGGGCGATGGCGATCAGGTCAACGGGACGTGGCTCGACCGACAATGCGCCGGCCTCAGCGGTCTCGGCGTCGACGGTGGTCTCCAGAACCGACAGCAGGTCCTCGACCGCGTCGCGGGCGGCGGCGAGCTGCTGGCGCGAGGGTGCGGCGCGGCCGCCGGGCCCGGCGGCGGAGGCCAGCATGTGGGCGACGCCGTTCAGGCCGTTGCGGATCTCGTCGGACAGCGTCGCGACCAGGTCGGTCTTCGCGCGGGCCAGCCGTCGGGCCGCCTCGGCCTGCTCGGCCCGCTCGGCGATCAGTTGCTCGCGCTCGGCCGCGAGGCCGTACTGGCTGCGGAGGATGCGATTGACGAGCAGCGCCAGCGCCAGGGCCAGCGCGGTGGCCGCCAGGCCCAGCTTGGCCAGCGCCGCGTCCTGCGAGCGGCTGAAGAGGACGACCAGGGGACCGGCCAGCGCCGCCGGGGCCACGATCAGCAGGCTGGGCAGCCACGGCGCGGCGAAGAACACCGAGATCAGCGCCGCCGCGAGGGACATCAGGACCAGCGCCTCGCGGGCCGGCCCAGCGCCGTCGGCGAAGATGGCGAGCTGGGCGATGGCCCCCGCCCAGATCAGGCCGCCCAGGACCTGTACGCGGGCCCGGCGGCGGAGGTCGTGGGAGGCTTGGGTCTTCAGCCAGTTCACCACGCCGTAGAAGGCGCCCCAGCCCATCGCGAAGAGGGCGAAGGTCGCGCTCATCCAGGCGGCGTTGGCCGCATGGCTGCCGGCCCACACGAAGACCGGCAGGCACACGCCGAACGCCGCCAGGGCGTAGGGCAGCAGGGCCGCCTGCGCCTTCATGCCCTGTTCGTTGACGCTGAGGCCGCCGACGTCTTCGGCGATGCGCGCTCTGGACATCGGCGGTTCCTTCCCGAAGCTTCCGGGAAGGCTAGTCGCCGTGGGGTTGGCGCGGGGTTACGCGACAACCTTAATCCACAGATTCGCCCGGCAACCACTCATTAAGCTTAACGGTCGATAACTCGACTCGTGGGACTCCGGAGCTACCGGAGTAGGGGTCTTGGGCGGGGTTTATGGCGACGACGCGTTCAGCGTTGACGGAGAGCGACATCCGTACGCTGGTCAAAGGCGCGACGGCTGACGAACGGGCTCTCGCCGCCCGCAAGCTCTGCATCGGCATCGAGCGCGCGGTCCTTACCGACGAGGAGCGCACCATAGCCGCGGAGATCCTGCGGGTTATGGCCGCGGACGCCGCCGTGCTGGTGCGCCGCGCCCTGGTCGAGACGCTGAAGGCCTCGCCGGTCGTGCCGCGCGACGTCGCCATGAAGCTGGCCCGCGACGTGGAGGCCATCTGCCTGCCGATGCTGGCCGTCTCGCCGGTCTTCACCGACGACGACCTGGCCGAGATCGTGCGCCTGGGCGGGCCGGTCCGCCAGCTCGCGATCGCCAAGCGCCCCGAGATCGGCCGCAAGGTCGCCGACGCCATCGCCGAGCACGGCAGCGAGCGGGCGGTCGCGGTCGCCTGCGGCAACGACAAGGCCGACTTCGGCGAGGACGCCCTGCAAAGGGCGATGGGCCGCTTCGCCGAGTCCGAGCGGGTGCTGGCGGCGATCGCCTATCGCAACGTCCTGCCGCTGTCGGTCACCGAACGCCTCATCACCCTGGTCGGCGACAGTCTGCGGGACCATCTCGTCAGCCGGCACGCCGTCTCGCCCGAAGCCGCGCTTGAGGTGGCGGTCGGCGTCGCTGAGCGGGCCACCGTCGACCTCGTGGACCAGGCCGGCCGTGCGGCCGACGTGAAGGGGTTCGTCGCCCATCTGCACGCCGAGCAGCGTCTCACCGCCTCCTTGCTGCTCCGCGCGCTCGCCCACGGTCACATGACCTTCTTCGAGTGGAGCGTGGCCGAACTCGCCGGCGTGCCGCACCACCGCACCTGGCTGATGATCCACGACGCCGGTCCCCTGGGCCTTCGCGCCATCTACGAGCGCGCGGGCCTGCCGGCGCGGCTGTTCCCCGCCTTCAGGGCCGCGGTCGACACCTTTCACGCCATGGAGTTCGACGGCGGTCCGCGAGATCGCGAGCGCTTCCAGGAGCGGATGCTGCAGCGGTTCCTCACCCAGCCGCAGGCCGCGGCCCGCGAGGACGTCGACTATCTGCTGGACCGCATGGACCGCGCCGCCTCCGCCGTGCGCGAGACGGTCGAGAGCGCCTGACCGCCGGCGACAGCCTTCCCTCGCGGCGCCCTTGCCCGCGCCCCTTCCCAGTCCCAAGCTGGCGGCATGACCGCCTCCGAGACGAAGCCCGCCGCCACCCTTCTGCTCCTGCGCGACGACCCCGCCTTCGAGGTGCTGATGGTCAAGCGCCACCATCAGATCGACTTCGCCTCCGGGGCCCTGGTGTTCCCGGGCGGCAAGACCCACGCCGGCGACCACGACCCTGCGTGGGTCCAGCACGCGACCGGCTGGGAGGCGTTCGACACCGAGCAGCGGGCGCTGCGCATCGCCGCCGTGCGGGAATGTTTCGAGGAGGCGGGCATCCTGCTCGCCCGGCGCACGGACGGCGGGCTGTTCGAAGAGGCCTGCGATCCGGCCGTTCGCGAGGCCGTGGACCGGGGCGAGGTCCCATTCCTCGAGGTGGTGCGCGAGCTGGGCGTTCGCCTCAGCCTCGATGCGCTGACCGTCTTCGCCCGCTGGATCACCCCCCACCATGATGCCGAAGCGGTTCGACACCTGGTTCTACGCCGTCCGCGCGCCCGAGAACCAGCTGGCAGCCTGCGACGGCCGCGAAACGGTCGACGCCGAGTGGATCGCGCCGCGGGAAGCACTGGATCTGGCCGAAGCCGGCCAGCGCACCGTCATCTTCCCGACGCGGATGAACCTCCAGCTCCTGGGCGAGGCGAAGAGCGCCGCCGACGCGGTAGCCCGCGCCGCAGCGCGCAGGCTCGTTCCCGTGCTGCCGCAGGTGGAGACGCGGCCCGAGGGGCGCGTGCTGGTGCTGCCGCCCGACGCCGGCTACGGCGCGGTCGCGGAGCCTATGGAGCGGATCGGCGGCTAGGCGCCCAGTTCGCGGACGCGGGTCTCCAGCTCCTGGACCAGCGCCTTGCCGATCGGATGCTCCACGTCCTTGATGCCGTCGCGGACGGCGGCCTTGATCGCGTCGATATGGGCGTCGATCAGCGGCATCGGCGCTTCGGTGCGCTTGGCCTTGTCGTCGATCAGTCGGCACAGCAGGCCGGCGATGCGGGTGATCAGCGGGAAGCCGTAGGTGGCGCCCAGGCCCTTCAGGTCGTGGGCGCGCAGGTACAGCGTCTCCATGGTGTCGGCGGTCACGCCTTCGGCCCGCACCATCTGGCGCGCGGCCTCCAGCTTGGCGACCTCGTCGTTCAGCCACTGGGCGAAGTTGCCGGACAGGCTGGCGAGGGCGGCCTCCGCCTTCGCGATCGCCGAGGCGTCGATCATGCCGAGGCGTCCGCCGCCGACCTTCAGACGGAGGGCGTTCGACGGCTGGATCAGGTGACCGGACTTCTGCTCGCTCACGGTGGGGCTCCTGGGAGGATCGCTCCGCGAGCCTAGGGCCAACCTGTTAATAACACCTGATGGCCGCCCAGCCCGGTTACTCAGACTGCGAACTGCTCGGCCAGGACCCGCTCCTCCAGGCTGCGGCCGGCGTCGAACAGCATGGTGATCGAGACGTGCCGGTCCTCGGCGACGCGCACCTCGGCCACGTCGCGGACCTCGAAATTGTCGGCCACGGCGCTGACCGGCCGCTTGTCCGCCTCGAGGATCTGGAAATCGACCTTGGCGGTATGCGCCAGCAGCGCCCCGCGCCACCGCCTCGGCCGAAACGCGCTGATCGGCGTCAGCGCCAGGATCTTGGCGTCCAGCGGGATGATCGGGCCATGGGCCGAGAGATTGTAGGCCGTCGAGCCCGCAGGCGTCGCGACCAGCGCCCCGTCACAGGAGAGCTCGCCCAGCCGCACCTTGCCGTCCACCGAGATGCGCAGCTTCGCCGTCTGGCGCGTCTGCCGCAGGAGCGAGACCTCGTTGAACGCCAGCGCCTCGTGGGGCTGGCCGTGGATGTCCTTCGCCTTCATCCGCAGAGGGTGAATGACCGCCTGTTCGGCGGCGTTGATCCGCTCCAGCAGGCCGTCCTCGCTGTACTCGTTCATCAGAAAGCCGACCGAGCCCCGGTTCATCCCGTAGATCGGCTTGCCCGTCGCCATGCAACGGTGGACCGTCTCCAGCATGAAGCCGTCGCCACCCAGGGCCACGACCACCTGCGCCCGCTCGTCGCCGGCGTCGCCGTAGCGCTCGGCCAGGCGCTCGCGCGCCTCCAGGGCCTCGGGCCGGTCGCTGGCGACGAAGGTCAGGCGGGTGACGAAGGGCTCGGGCTTGAACATGCGGCGGCCAACACGCCGCAAGCCGGCGGATCTGTCCAGAGGCGACGCGGCGTCCGTCCCGGGGATCGCTCAGAGCGACTGCGCGGCCTGGCGGAAGGCGGCGCTGGCCACGCTCGGGCTGACGGGGGCGAAGGCGCCAACGGCGCGCCGGGCGGCCTCATGGCCGCCGCCCGGCCGGCCCTCGTTCAGGTCCCGCACGAGCTGCAGGATGGTCGGGAAGACGCTGCGATCGATGCCGACCGCGGCGCAGGCGAGCCCCAGCAGCTCGGGCCGGTCGCTGTCGATGGCCCGTCGCACATGCTGCCCGTCGAAGCGGCCCAGCATCGCCAGGGCGGTGACGAACAGAGTGAGGCGGCCCTCCCGCAGGGCGCGGACAAGGTAGCCGGGCCGCAACTGTCCCGCTCCATGCAGCTTCTCGATCAGCCGCCGCTCCATCTCCTCGCGCTCGCCGTCGCGGGCCATGACAAGGCGGCCGCCTGCGCCGCGCGGCGCGCCGCCGTGGGCTTCGACGACCGATTGCGCCAGGGCGCGATCCAGGGCCTCGCTGTCGAGGCGGAAGCGGTCGGCCAGCGACTTCTTCAGCGCCTGTCCCACCCACAGGTAGAGCCGCTCGGCCAGGTCGGTGGTCAGGCGCGGATGTCGCGCGAGCGGTTGGCGAAGGGCCGCGATCTGCCGCGATCGCTCGACCAGCTCGGCCATGTCGCGCGGCGACAGTTCGGCGGTGTCGTTGGCCGCCAGGGCCGTCAGCACGGCCGGCTCGCCCTGGTGCAGGATGGCCGAGACGATGTTCTGGGAGATCCGCGGCCGTCGCGCGATCTCGATCTGATGCTCGATCGTGGCCTCGACCAGCAGGCGCACCAGGTCCAGGTCGCGGAGGAGGGGGCTCTTCTCGATCACCGGCCGGGCGATCTCGATCTCGTCCAGCGCCAGCACATTGATCAGCGCCGCGGGCGCCCAATCGGCGCCGGCCAGTTTCTCCGACAGGCGCTGCCGGATGTCGCGCTCGGCCTCGACGACCAGGCTCATGAAGATGGACGACAGCAGGCCCTGGATCTGCGGGGCCTTCATCGCCTCGCCGGCGTGGGGCGTGTCGCACAGGTCCGCGATCGCCAGGAGCAGGCGCTCCCGATCGGCGGGCGCGCGGCTCTTGGCGAGGTCGAGCAGGCTTTCGCTGCTGAGCGCGGCGCTCAAACCCCAATCCCCCATTGCCCAAACCGATGACGGCTGTAAGCCATCCTGTCGGGCGCGGATGAAGACATGCTTAAGGCCGGCGCGCGCCCCGACACGCCGGTCCCAAGTCAGGGAAAGACGCACTCAAGATGGCCGATCCGCTGATCCTTTCGCTGGACCAGGGCACCACCAGCACCCGCGCCATCGTCTTCACGCCTGCTGGCCAGGCCCTGGCGGAGGCGGGCCGGCCGCTGAAGCAGGTCTATCCCCGCGACGGCTGGGTCGAGCACGACGCCGACGAGATCTTCCAGGCCTCGGTCGACGTGCTGCGCGAGGCGGTGGAGCGCGCCGGGCGCGACATCTCGGCGGTGGCGGCGATCGGCATCACCAACCAGCGGGAGACGGCGGTCATCTGGGATCGCCGCACCGGCAAGCCGATCCACAACGCCATCGTCTGGCAGGACCGCCGCACCGAGCCCACGTGCCTGCGCCTGCGCGACAAGGGCTGCGAGCCGCGGGTGACCGAGCTCACCGGCCTGCTGCTCGATCCCTATTTCTCGGGGACCAAGTTCGCCTGGCTGCTGGATCATGTGTCGGGGGCGCGGGCCGCCGCCGAGCGCGGAGAGCTGATGGCCGGCACCATCGACGCCTGGCTGATCTGGAAGCTGACCGGCGGCCGGGTCCACGCCACCGACGCGACCAACGCCAGCCGCACGCTGCTGTTCGACATCGGCGCCGGCGAATGGTCGCCCGAGCTTTCCGAGCTGCTGGACGTGCCCCTGTCGCTGCTGCCGGAGGTGCGCGACTGCGCCGGCGACTTCGGCGAGACCGAGGCCGGCCTGCTCGGCCGCGCGATCCCCATCCGCGGCGTGGCCGGCGACCAGCAGGCCGCGCTGATGGGGCAGGGGTGCATCCGCCCGGGTGAGATGAAGGCCACCTACGGCACCGGCTGCTTCCTGCTGATCAACACCGGCGAGACCCGCGCGCCGTCGCGCTCGCGCCTGCTGACGACGGTCGCCGCCCGCCTCGGTGGCCGCACCACCTATGCCCTCGAGGGCGCGATCTTCATCGCCGGCGCCCGCGATCCAGTGGATCGAGGAGGGGCTTGGCGTCGAAGGCGGCCCGCAGGCCGTGGAGGCGCTCGCCGCCAGCGCCCGCGAGGGTCACGGCGTCACCCTGGTGCCCGCCTTCACGGGCCTCGGCGCGCCGTGGTGGGACGCCAACGCCCGCGGCGCGATCTTCGGCCTGACCCGCGACGCCGGCCGCGCGGAGATCGCCCAGGCGGCCTTCGACGCCTGCGCCTTGCAGACCCGCGACCTGGTCGAGGCGATGCGCGCCGACGCCCCTGAGGCCTTCGCCGGCTCCGTGGAGCTGCGCATCGACGGCGGCATGTCCAAGAGCCCCTGGTTCAGCCAGCGGCTCGCCGACCTCACCGGCGTCCAGGTGTGTCGGGCGATCTATCGGGAGACCACGGCCCTCGGGGCGGCGCTGTTCGCCGGCGTCGGCGCCGGCGTCTACCGCGACGTCGCCCAGGCCGCCGCGTCGCGCCCGCAGACCGAGGGCTACGCGCCCAAGGCCGACGGCCAGTTCCGGGAGGGCGCCTACGCGCGGTGGTTGGACGCGGTCGCCCGCGTGCGGACCGCTTGACGCGTCACGCGCGTGGCGCGACCCTGAACGGCGATAAGCAACGACGGATCTAAGGGAGAAGCCCCATGGCGGACGGATCGGCGGCAGGCGTGGTCTCGCTGAAGGGCAAGGTCAGCGCGGAAGAGTGGCAGGCCCGCGTCGAACTCGCCGCGCTCTATCGCCTGGTGGCGCTGCACGGGTGGGACGACCTGATCTACACCCACATCTCGGCCCGTATCCCGGGGCCCGAGCACCACTTCCTGATCAACCCCTACGGCATGCTGTTCGACGAGATTACGGCCTCGTCGCTGGTGAAGATCGACCTCGAGGGCAACATCCTTCAGGAAACCCCCTACTTCATCAATCCGGCGGGCTTCACCATCCACTCAGCCGTCCACGAGGCGCGCGAAGACGCCAAGTTCGTGATGCATCTGCACACCGACCAGGGCGTCGCCGTCTCGGCCCAGCGGGAAGGCCTGTTGCCGCTGACCCAGCATGCGCTGATCGTGCTGCCGAGGCTCGCCTACCACGACTATGAGGGCATCGCCCTGAACCTGGACGAGCGCGAGCGTCTGGTCGCCGATATCGGCGACAAGAACCTGATGCTGCTGCGCAACCACGGCACGCTCTCGGTCGGCGCCACCGCCGGCGACTGCTGGGTCGGGATGTTCTTCCTGGAACGGGCCTGCAAGCAGCAGATCATGGCGCTCTCCGGCGGCCGCGAGAACGTCCTGTTCGCCCCCCGAGGCGTCCGTGGCCGAGGTGAAGATGCAGACGTCGCGCGGCATCGGCGGCGGCCTCGCCTGGCCGGGCTGCCTCCGGCGTCTCGACCGGCATCTCCCAGGCTACGACGCGTAGAGCAGCCCTCTCAAACCTTTCTGTCATCCCGGCGGCAGCGAAGCCCCCAGGGGCCGGGTCGAGCGGCGCTGACATTCTGGAGGTGCAGGACGCGGGTCTCGCGCGTCCCGCCGAACTGCAGCGCGCGTTCGCCACGGCGCTCGAACGCACCAGCCGCACCGTCCGCCTCGCCTATGCGCTGCAGGCCAACCTCCGCCGCGCCGCCAATCGCGCCGAGCGCGAGGACGCCGACGCGCAGGCCAGGCGCGACCGCGAAGAGGTGCGCTTCAAGAAGCAGCGCCTCCGCACGGGCGTCGAGGCGCTGATCTGGCGCGACACCGACGCCATGGACCAGGAAACGCCCGCTCCGCCGGGGAGGCAAAAGGCGTGCTTCCGCCGCCCGATTGGAGCGCCCCGCGCCGATGGCGCACATGACAGGGATTTAATCGCGTAAGTTTCAGCAACGAAACGCTAAGCCATCCTGCTGTCACTGGATCGCGCAACAGAGGCGCCGTAAGAGCGCATCCTCCCCGAACGTCAGCCCGTATCTCGGGCGCGGAGTACCTACGTCTTGATTCGACGCCATTTCTTCCTCGCTGCAGCTATCGTCGTGCTGGCGGTCATGGTCGTCGTGGGCGGCATCAAGGTCTTTGCGCTGAAGAACGGCGGCGGCCAAGGCGGCGGCCCTGGGGGCCCGCCCGGCGCGATGGCGGCCGGCAAGGCGGGTCCGGGCGGCCCGGGCGGCCCGGCCGCGAAGGGCGGCGGCCGCGGCGGTTTCGGCCCGACCCAGGTCTCGGTCGCGGTGGTCCAGCCGCGGGCCTTCAAGGACACCATCGAGGTGCTCGGCGTCGCCAAGGGCCGTCAGTCGGTGACCCTCACGGCCGGCACGACGCAACTCGTCGAGCGCGTTCGGTTCCGCGACGGCCAGCAGGTCGCCCGCGGGGCCGTCCTCGTCGAACTCCGCGCCACGGAGCAGGACGCCGCCGTCGCCCAGGCCCAGGCGCGCCTGGTCCAGGCGCAGCGCAGCTACGAACGCTATCGCACGCTCGGCCAGCAGGGCTGGGCCTCCAAGGCCCAGGTCGATGAAGTCGAGGCCTCCTATCGCGCCGCTCAGGCCGACGTCGCGGCCGCCCGCGCCCGTGAAGCCGACCGTGTGATCCGCGCGCCGTTCGCCGGCGTCGTGGGCCTGTCGGACGTGGCCCCGGGGGCTCTCGTCAATCCCGGCGCCCCGATCGTGACCCTCGACGATATCTCCGCGATGCGCGTCGATTTCCAGGTGCCCGAGCGCTACCTGGCCCAGCTGCGCCAGGGCCAGACGATCCTGGCCAACGTCGACGCCTATCCCGGCGAGACGATCACCGGCCGGATCGCCCAGCTGGACACCCGCATCGACGAGCGCACCCGCGCCATCACCGCCCGGGCGGAGTTCCCGAACCCCGGCGGCCGATTGAAGCCCGGCATGCTCGTGCGCGTCGGCGTCTCGCGTGGGGAACGCCAGAGCCTCAGCGCGCCGGAGTCGGCGGTCTCGGTGCAGGGCGACAACGCCTTCGTCTATGTGATCCGCCAGAACGGCGAGCGCACCGTGGCCGAGC
Source organism: Phenylobacterium sp. J426 (assembly GCF_024699945.1). Lineage (GTDB taxonomy): Bacteria > Pseudomonadota > Alphaproteobacteria > Caulobacterales > Caulobacteraceae > Phenylobacterium. The sequence goes on from NZ_JAJOMY010000001.1 coordinate 2,818,176, forward strand.
AGCGGCCGATCCTCACCGGCATCCGGCAGCAGGGCCTGGTCGAGATCCGCGACGGCGTTCAGCCGGGCGAGCGGATCGTCGCCGACGGCCTCAACAAGATCCAGCCCGGCCAGCCGATCCGCGTGGGCGGCCCCCGGCCGCCCGGCGCCGGTCCTGGCGCCCGGCCCGCCGGCCAAGCCGCCCCGGGCAAGGCGGGGACCCCCGCATGATGCTTTCGGACATCTCGGTCCGGCGGCCCGTCTTCGCGGCGGTCGCCGCGATCATCCTCTGCGTGGTCGGCTTCGCGGCCTTCCAGTCGCTGACCGTCCGCGAACTGCCCAGCGTCGACCCGCCCGTGGTCTCGGTCGGCACCACCTACCGCGGCGCCTCCGCGGAGGTCATCGAGGAGCGGATCACCGAGGTCATCGAGCGGCAGATCGCCGGCATCGAGGGCATCGACCGCATCAACTCGGCGTCGCGCGACGGCTCCTCGCGGATCAACATCTCCTTCACCCTCGACCGCGATCTCGACGCTGCGGCCAACGATGTGCGCGACGCCGTCAGCCGGACCCTGGCCGCGCTGCCCCAGCAGGCCGATCCGCCGACCATCCAGAAGGCGAACGCCGACGCCTCGCCGATCATGTTCCTGAGCTTCACGTCGACGACGCTGAACCGGCTGCAGCTCACCGACTACGCGCAGCGCTACCTCGTGGAGCGGTTCTCCACGGTGCCGGGCGTGGCCAATGTCGGTGTCGGCGGCGCCCAGAACTATTCGATGCGCGTCTGGCTCGATCCCGACGCCATGGCCGCCCGCGGCGTCACCGTGGAAGACGTCGAGAGCGCGCTGAACAGCCAGAACCTCGAGCTGCCCGCGGGGTCGCTCGAGGCGCCCTCCAAGGACTTCACCATCCGCGTCGCCCGCGGCTACGCGACGCCGGAACAGTTCGCGCGCCTGCCGGTGACGCCCTCGCGAGCCGCGGCTTCGACCCAGGCGTCCGCCGCGCTGGGCGGCAGCGCGGCGGGCGCCGGCTCGGCCCAGGGGGCGACGCGCGACATCACGGCGGCCACTCAGGGCCAGGCCTACATCACCCGGCTGGGTGACATCGCCCGCGTCGAGGAGGCGGCGGACGAGCATCGCCGCAGCTTCCGCTCGAACGGCAAGGACCAGGTCGGCATCGCCATCTTCCGCCAGAGCCTGGCCAACGACCTGGAAATCTCCGACGGCGTCCGGGAGACGATCGAGGAGATCCGGTCCGGCCTGCCCAAGGGGACCGATCTCCAGGTGGCGGTCGACTACACCGAGTTCACTCGCCACGCGATCGAGGAGGTGTGGATCACCATGGCCATCGCGCTGGGCTGCGTGGCGCTGGTGAACTTCCTGTTCCTGGGGACCTGGCGGGCGGCGATGATCCCCTCGATCATTGCGCCGATCTGCATCCTGTCGACCTTCATCGTGATGGCCCCGCTGGGCTTCTCGATCAATCTTCTGACCCTGCTCGCCCTGGTGCTGGCGATCGGTCTCGTCGTCGACGACGCCATCGTGGTGGTCGAGAACATCCAGCGCCGCATCGACGACGGCGAGCCGCCGATCGTGGCCGCCGAGCGCGGGCGCCCGGCAGGTGTTCTTCGCCGTGGTCGCGACGACCATCGTGCTGATCTCGGTCTTCGCGCCGCTGATGTTCATGCCCGGCTTCACCGGCCGGCTGTTCGTCGAACTGGCCGTCGCTGTGGCCGCCGCCGTAGGTTTCTCGGCCCTGATGGCGCTCTCGCTGTCGCCGATGCTGGCGTCCAAGCTTCTGCGCCCGGCCAAGGGCGAAGGCTGGCTCGCCCGTCGCATCGACACCGGGATGGAGAAGCTCAGGAACTCCTACCACAACTCCCTCGAGGGCCTGCTGGGCAAGCGCGTGGTCAGCGTCTCGGCGTCGGGGATCGTGCTCCTGCTGGCCGGCCTCGCGGTCGTGGTCTTCACCACGCTTCCCAAGGAACTGACGCCGGAAGAGGACCGCCGCCGCGCCCAGGTGATGATCACCGGTCCCGAAGGTGCGGGCTTCGACTACACCAAGGCCGCCGCCGCCCAGCTCGAGCGCATCCTGATGGGCTATGTGAACGACGGCACGCTCGACCGCTACGTGCTTTCGATGCCGCGGTTCGGCGGCGCCCAGCAGCTTCAACAGCGCCGGCGGCAACACCATGCTGTCGCCCAAGGCCGACATGACCACCCAGGAGTTCGCGGCCCAGCTGAACCGCCAGCTGAGCGGCATCACCTCCGTCCGCGCCATCGTCTCGCCGGAGGGCGGCCTGCAGCGGGGCGGCCCCGGCGGCGGCGGCGGCGGGTCCAGCCTCCAGCTTATCCTGACCGGCAACGACTATCCCGAGATCGAGCGCCGCATCCGGCCGATCCTCGCCGCTGCCGAGCAGAACCCGGGCCTCGCCCGTCCGCGCCTCGACTACGAGCCCACCAGCCCGCGCGTCGTCGTCGACATCGATCGCGACAAGGCCGCCACCCTTGGCGTCTCGGCTCAGGCGGTCGGCCGCGCCCTGGAGACCATGTTCGGCAATCGGCGGGTGACGACCTACATCAAGAACGGCCAGGAATACGACGTCCTCCTGCAGACCGACCGGGCGAACCGCCAGACCGAGCAGGATCTCGGCAAGCTCTACGTGCGCGCCGCCTCGGGCGAGACCGTGCCGTTGTCGTCCCTCGTGACCACGCGCGTCAGGGGCGACACGCCTGATCGGTCGCGGGTCGATCGCCTCCGGTCGATCACCCTGACCGCGCAGCTCAGTCCCGGCTACTCCATGGGCGAGGCCATCGACTTCCTGCGGGGTCAGGCGTCGGAGCAGGGCGTGGCCAGCAGCGTGAAATGGGGCGGCGGCGCCCGGGACTACCTCGAGTCCTCCAGCGCCGTCGGCGTCGCCTTCGGCCTGGCCCTGCTGCTCGTCTTCCTGGTGCTGGCGGCTCAGTTCGAGAGCTGGATCCACCCCGCGGTGATCATGCTGACCGTGCCTGTGGCGACGCTGGGCGGCCTGTTCGGCCTCCTCGTCGCCGACAGTTCGATCAACACCTACAGCCAGATCGGGCTGATCATCCTGGTGGGCATCGCCGCCAAGAACGGCATCCTGATCGTCGAGTTCGCGAACCAGCTTCGGGACGAGGGGCTGTCGGTGCGCGAGGCGGTGATCGAGAGCGCCTCGCTGCGCCTCCGGCCGATCATCATGACCTCCATCTCCGCCGCGGCCGGCGCCATCCCGCTGATCGTCTGGGGCGGCATGGGCGGGGAGGCGCGCAAGACCATCGGCGTGACCATCTTCTTCGGGGCGATCTTCGCCACCCTCGTCACGCTGTTCATCGTCCCGGTCTTCTACAACATGCTGGCCCGCTACACGAAGTCGCCCATGGCGACGGCGCGCCGGATCGAGGCCTTCGAGGAGGCCGAGAAGGCCCGCGTCGCCAACGCGGCGGAGTAGCTCCGAAAGAAAGCGGCCTCCCACGCGGGGAGGCCGAGAGAAGGGTCCTCGCCGGCAAGGGGGGAAGCCGGGCGGAGGCGGATCCGGTCCTGGTCGAAGGCCGGCCGAAGGGTGTCGTCGACAGATGCATGATCGACGAACGCCAGCATGCGCCGGGCCGGGATGCGCGTCAAGGTTGTCTGGGTGGCGATTCTACGCGCCTGGCGTGAACTACTGCGGCTTGTGGCCGGTCTCGACCATCAGATAGGCGATCAGGTCGGTGCGGTCCTTAGCGTCCTTCACGCCGGCGAACGACATCTTGGTGCCGGGCAGGTAGGTCATCGGCTTGGCCAGCCATTCGTCGAGGTGGTTCGCGTCCCACACGATGCCGGAGTTCTTGAGGGCGTCGGAGTACCGGAACTTTGCGTTCTGCGCCGCCTTCTGACCGAACACCCCGTGCAGATTGGGGCCGGTCATGTTCGCGCCGTCGGGCGTGATGGTGTGGCACGAGCGGCAGAGGCCGAACTTGGCCTCGCCATTGGCCAGGTCCGCGGTGTTGTAGGGGGCTGGGAACGACGCAAGCAGGGCCTGCTTCTCGGCGTCGGACATCTCGGGCGCCGCGGCCGGGGGGCGCTCGCCTCGGTCGTCGCGCTCGTGTCGCCGCCGGATTGCGACTGGCCGCAGGCGGCCACGGTGGAGGCGAGGAGGGCGGTGGCGAGGATGCGGCGCATGAAGGTCTCCCTGAAACGGCGGGCCGGAAGCTAGCGCGACCGCGGCGGTAAGCAAGGGCGCCCTAGCGGCGCCGGCGGCGTTCCCGGTTCACCGCCTCGTCCAGCGCCTGGAGGAAGCGCGAGCGGTCGGCCTGGGCGAACGCTTTCGGCCCGCCGGTGATCTCGCCGGTCGAGCGGATGTGCTCCATGATCGACCGTTGGGCCAGCGCGCTGCCGATGCTGTCGACGGTGAACGCCCGCCCGTTCGGCGCGATGGCGGCCGCGCCCGCCTTCAGCACCCGGTCGGCCAGGGGAATGTCGTTGGTGACCACGATGTCGCCGGGCGCGGCCCGCTCGGCGATCCAGTCGTCGGCCACGTCGGGGCCGGCGTCGACGACCACCTGCTCGATGGCCGGGCTCTGCGGCGTGCGGATCCAGCTGTTGGACACCACGAACGTCTTCAGGCCGTAGCGGGCGGCGACCTTGTAGGCCTCGTCCTTCACCGGACAGGCGTCGGCGTCGATGAAGATGCGCATGCCGAAGCCCTACCGTCGGAACCGGGTCCCGCAAAGACCGTTCGCTTGCCGGGTCATTGTGCAAGGGGATCGTGTCTTGTTCCGGAAAGCCGTCATTGCGGGCGCCGAGGCGTCTGCCGCGCCGAAGCCGTCGCTCGTGGACGCCGCCGTCCTGCGTCTGCACGCGCTCGCCGTCCGTCTCGACCGGGTGCCCTCCGAGTTCGGCGACGTCGCTCCGGTCGACGAGACCGATCCACGGGCCGTCCGCGCCGAATGGCTGCGGCAGTACCGGATCTGGGCGGATTCCAACCCCGAGCGACTGTTCGCCATCAAGGTCGGCGGCCTCCTGCTCGGCGTTCCGCTCCTCGTACTGCTGGCGGTGATCGCCGCGATGTAGCCGCGGGTCGGAACCCAATCACCACCGGTGAATTCGTCAAGGCGGAGCTGTGCCGAGAGAGGGACCCCGCATGCGACGACAGATCGGTCCGGTAGGCCGCGCGACACGCGCCGCCTACGGCGTGCTGCTGGCCTTCCCGGTCGCGCTGTTCAGCTTCGCCGTCGCGACGGACATCGCCTATCTGCGCACCGCCGAGATGCAGTGGAGCAACTTCTCCGCCTGGTCGATCACGGTGGGCCTCGTGTTCGGCGGCGTGGCGCTGGTCTGCGCGCTTCTCGCTCTTCTGGCCGGCCTCCGGTCCGGCCGGCGCGCGCCTCGGCTGCTGCACGCCGCGGCCCTGGCGCTGATGTGCCTGCTGGGGCTGATCAACGCCTTCAAACATAGCCAGGACGCCTGGAGCTCGGTGGGGGCGTTCGGCCTGATCCTCTCGATCCTCACCGCCGTTGCGGCCCTGGTCGCCGCTCTCGTCGCCTACTCGGGTGCGATGAACGAGGAGGCCGCGTGATGCGGATCGGAACCCTGACCTGCGTCGCCGCTCTCCTGGCGCTGGGCGCCTGCGGTCGCAGCGACCCCAACCTTAACCAGACAGGCGCCAACCCGGACCTGCCGGGCGTTCGCGAAACCCTGGTGCCGCCCATGCGGATCGCCAAGCCGGTCGGCTGGGGCGACGCGGTTCCCACCGCGCCTTCCGGCTTCACCGTAACAGCGCTGGCCACCGACCTGCAGATCCCCCGCCAGATGCTGGTCCTGCCCAACGGCGACATCCTGGTCGCCGAAGGTCGCGGCGGCGGCGCGCCGCGCCTGCGGCCGAAGGACGTGATCGCCGGCGTGATCAAGAAGCAGGGCAACACCAAGGTCGAAAGCGGCGACCGGATCACCCTGCTGCGCGACGCCGACAACGATGGCCGGGCGGAGGTGCGCACCGTCTTCGTCGACGGGCTGGATGCGCCCTACGGCCTCGCGTTCGTCAACGGCTACCTCTACGTCGCCAACCAGGATGCGCTCGTCCGCTTCCCCTATCAGGAAGGGCAGACGCGGATCACGGCTTCACCTGAGGAGGTGACCAAGCTGCCCGCGGCGCTCAACCACCACTGGACCAAGGCGATGACCGCGAGCGCCGACGGCCAGACGCTGTATGTGGGCATCGGCTCGAACAGCAACGTCGGCGAACGCGGCATGGCGGTGGAGGAGGAACGGGCGGTCATCTGGGCCATCGATCCGACGACCGGAGCCCGGCGCACGGTGGCCCGCGGGATCCGCAATCCGACGGCGCTCGCCATCGAGCCGGCGACCAGCGCCCTCTGGGCCGTGGTCAACGAGCGCGACGAGATCGGCCCCCAACTTGCGCCCGACTACCTGACGTCGGTGCGGGAAGGCGGCTTCTACGGTTGGCCCTACAGCTACTGGGGCAAGAACCTGGACCCGCGCGTGAAGCCCCAGAAGCCGGAACTGGTCGCCACGGCGATCACGCCCGACTACGCGCTCGGCTCTCACGTCGCCGCCCTCGGCCTGTCGTTCGCGACGCAAGGCGGGTTCGGCGGGACCTACGCCGAGGGCGCCTTCATCGGGCAGCACGGCAGCTGGAACCGCCAGGACCTGGCGGGCTACAAGGTGGTCTGGACGCCATTCTCTGCCGGTCGACCCAGTGGGCCTCCGGTAGATTTCGTCACCGGCTTCCTCACCGAGGAGGGCCGCGCGCGGGGGCGGCCAGTTGGCGTCACGTTCGATCCGGCCAAGCGCATCCTGCTGGTGGCAGACGACCTGTCGAACACGGTCTGGCGGGTGGCCCCGCAGCGCTAGGCGATGAGGACGGCCAGGGTCTGCCACGCGATGGCGATCACGGCGACGGCCGCGCCCAGCAGCGCGAGCTGGTTCAGGAGCGTGACGGCGGCGTCGCCACGGCGCTGGAGGCGACGAGCCGCGACCACGGCGACGCCTACGCATGCGCCAGCGCAGGCGAGCGACAGGGCGACGGACGCGGCGCGCCAAAGACCGCTGTCCGCGACGGGCGTCTGCGCGTCGAGGCTGGCGAAGGCGTAGACGCCGGTGAAGTGAACCGTCCATGCTATCAGGCCGCCCAGGGCATAGCTCCAACGGGGCATGGTCAGCTCCCGGGGAATAGCCGCGGCAGGGCGGCGGCGAAAGCGCCCTGGGCGGCGCCGTAGGCGATGAACAGGCCGATGACTTCGAAGGTGGCCGGCTGCCCGGCGCGGACATAGCCCCGCGCGAGGCGCGCCAGAGCGTAGAGGCCCATGATCGCGGAGACGAGTACGAACAGGCCCTGCCAGGACAGCAGCGCGGCCACCGTCGCGCCCTGAGGCGACTGGGATGGACGCAGGCCCATGTCCGCCCAGCCCTGCAGATCCAGAGCCCAGGCCACGCCCAGGAGCGTGGCCGCCGCTGCCAGCATCATGGAGGAGACAACGGGGCTATGCGGCCCATCGTGGACGAGGGCCTTGACGCCCCCCCAGGCCAGCGAGGCGGCGACCGCCAGCAGCCCGAGGATCAGGGCTAGCGAGTCCCCCGGGCGGCGGAACCCACAGGTCCGGACGGCTGCTCCAAAGGAAGACGTACGAGAACCCCATCAGCAGGGCGACCATCCCGCCGACGATCAGGGTGATGACCATCGCCCACCAGCCGTGGCTGCCGGTCCCGCTGGCGTAGCTGGGGGCCATGATCCCGCCGCCGATGTCGACCGCGGGCTGATCCATGGGTTTGTCGAGCAGCCAGCACCACTGGACGAGGGTGTAGACCGCCAGCACGCCGCAGAGTGCGGAGGCGGCGTAGGCCTGGATGGTCAGCAGCAGGAAGAAGCCTGCCGTGAAGATCGCCGCCCACACGTGCCAGCCGGATGGCTTGGGCATCCGCAGGAGGAACTGTGGCTCGGCGTTCATCGTGCTCGTCACGATGGTCTCGCGTCCGCCCGTGGGATTGTCGGGCAGGAAGTAGCGGCCGGCATCGACGTCGCGGGCGAGATCCGGCTGATCCCAAAGCGGATAGAGGCTCTTCACCACAGGAATGGAGCGTACGGAGTAGAGATCGTTCGGGAGCCACTCCAGCCCGGGACCGTCGTAGACATTGCCGGCGTTCCGCTCGCCGAAGGGGCGGAAGTTCCGGGCCATGTCTAGGATCCAGAGCAGCACCGCGAGCCCAAACAGGAAGGCCCCGGCGGTGGACATCTGGTTGGTCGTCTGCCAGCCCCAGTCGGGAAGGTAGGTGTAGACCCGCCTCGGCATCCCCATCAGGCCCGTGAGATGCATCGGCAGGAAGGTGAGATGCATGCCGGCGAACATGAGCCAGAAGATCCATCGGCCGAGCCGTTCGCTCAGCGGCCGCCGGCTGACCAGCGGCGTCCAGTAGTAGATCGCCGCAAACAGCGGGAAGACCATCCCGCCGATCAGGACATAGTGAAGATGGGCGACGATGAAGTAGGTGTCATGCGCCTGCCAGTCGAAGGGGACCATGGCGACCATCACCCCGCTCAGCCCCCCCGCCACGAAGATCACGAGGCCGCCGACGGCGAAGAGGCCCGGCGTGTTGAATCGCATCCGGCCGGCCGCCAGGGTGGCGATCCAGGCGAACACCTGCACGCCCGCCGGGACGCTGACGGCCATCGACGCAGCCGAGAAGACGTTCACCGACATGGTCGGCATGCCCACGGTGAACATGTGGTGCGCCCAGACGCCGAACGAGATGAAGCCGGTGGCCAGCATGGCGAGCACCACCAGGCGGTAACCCACCAGCGGGGTCCGGGCGATCGCCGGGATGATGGTCGACATCGCGCCCGCCGCGGGCAGGAAGATGATGTAGACTTCCGGGTGGCCGAAGAACCAGAACAGGTGCTGCCACAGGAGGGGGTCGCCGCCCTTGACGCTGTCGAAGAACGGCCACCCGAGCGCCCGTTCGAGTTCCAGCAACAGGGTGGCCAGGATCACCGACGGGAAGGCGATGATGATCATCGCGGCGAAGATCAGCATCGCCCACGCAAAGATCGGCAGCTTGTCGAGCGTCATGCCCGGCGCACGGGTGCGCAGGACGCCGACGATGATCTCGATGGCGCCGGCGATGGCCGAGATCTCGATGAAGCCGATGCCGAGCAGCCAGAAGTCGGCGTTGATGCCCGGCGAATAGGTGGCGCCCGTCAGCGGCGGATACATGAACCAGCCGCCGTTGGGGGGCCAGGCCGAAGAACAGCGAACAGAAGAAGGCCAGGCCGCCAATCAGATAGGACCAGAACGCGTAGGCCGACAGCCGGGGGGAAGGGCAGGTCGCGGGCGCCCAGCATCTGCGGCAGCAGGAGGACCCCGAGGGCCTCCACCGCCGGCACCGCGAACAGGAACATCATCATGGTCCCGTGCATGGTGAAGAGCTGGTTGTAGGTCTCCTGCGGCAGGAAACCGTTCAGCGGCAGGGCGAGCTGGGTCCGCATCAGGAGCGCAAGCGATCCTGCCAGGACGAAGAACAGCATCGCCGCGCCCAGGTAGTAGACGCCGACGAAGTTGTTGTTGATCGCCCAGACCCACTGCCAGCCGCGTGGCCGGCACCAGGCGTCCTTCAGGGCCTCCAGCTCGCCGGCGGGACGCGGCTCGCGTGTGGGGAAGCGGTCGTAGAGGCGCCGGTCAAAGCCGGTCTCCGACGTCATTCCAGGGTCTCGAGCCAGGCGGCGATGAGGCGAACCTCGCTGCCGGAGAGCACCGGATAGGACGGCATGCGGTTGCCCGGCTTGATGGCCTGGCTGTCGGCGATCCAGGCGGCGAGCGTGCCCTGGCGGTTCGGAAGGATGCCGGCGCCGAGCGTCCGCCTGGAGCCGATATGGGTGAGATCGGGTCCGGCCGTGCCATTCGCGGGCGTGCCCCGCACGGTGTGACAGGCTCCGCAGCCGGCGGCCAGGAACGTCGCCGCACCCGGGGTAGAAGCTTGCGGAGGCGGTTGCAGCCGCCGGCTCCTCCATGCCTCGAACGCCGCGGGTTCGTGGGCCACGACCACCAGACCCATAAGGGCGTGCGGTCCGCCGCAGAACTCCGCGCATTGCGCCGGATACACCCCGGGCCGCGCGGCCTCGATGCGCATCAGATTGCGGCGGCCAGGGATCATGTCCACCTTGCCCGACAGGCGCGGGATCCAAAGGCTGTGGATCACGTCGGCGGCTTCGAGCTCGAGCGTCACCGGTTGGCCGGCAGGCAGGTGGATCTCGTTCGCGTCCTGGATCGCTTCGCGGCCTTCGCTGTCGAGATAGGCCACGCGCCACCACCACATCTCGCCGGTCACGCGGATGCGCACCTCGCCCGGTTGCGGCGGCGCCGACAGGTCGCGGGTCAGCGTCAGACCCCAGATCAGGAGCGCACTCAGTACGACGACCGGGAAGGCCAGGCCGCCGATCCACACGAGGCGCTCATGCCCCAGGCGCGCCCGCCATCGGCGCGGACCGAAGATGGCGATCGCGGTCGCACCGATCACCAGCGCCAGCACGCCCGCGCCCATCGCGAACAGCGCCCACGCCAGCACCGTGACCGGCGCAGCGAAAGGACCGGCCGGGTCGAGCACCGGCGGCGGCCAGCCCGACAGGATGTCGCCGAGGCCGCTCATTCGAGGGTGTACAGGAAGGCCGCGACATCGCGAGCCTCGGCCGGCGAAAGGTCCTGCGGCGGCATGCCGGTGCCGGGGATCAGAGACGGGGCATCGCGCACCCACCGAACCAGGATGTCGGGCTGGTTCGGGAGCCGGCCGGCGATCAGCGGGCGGCCGCCGAAGCCCGCCAGGCTTCCCCCCATCCGTCCCCTCGGCCAGGCGATGCCGGGGATCTCATGGCAGGCGGCGCAAACCACCCGCTCGGCGGCGTCCCGTCCGCGCGCGGGATCGGCTCCGGCCAGCTGGCGGGGCCGGACGGACGTCTCCGCGCAGGCGCCAAGCGTGATCGCCGCCAGGCTCATGGCCACGAACCGTCTGCGTTCGCGAATGTACACCGCTGCATCCCACCTCCGGCCCGGCTAGGGAACCCGCCGACAGCTTGGCAGTTCCCGGAACCCTGCACGGAGATGCGGGTTGCAGGCCTGTGCGCGCGATCCCCGCCCTTCTGCTTGGCCTGTTGCTCGCTGGCTGCAGCGGAGGTGCCACCGTCACGGACGCTGCGTTCAGCCAGACGGGCCGCGTGGTGGCCATGAGCGGCGGAGATGGTGGAGCCGCGCACGCCTGTTTCACCTGTCACGGCCTGGATGGCGCAGGCGACGGCGACGCCGTTCCACGGCTTGCGGGCCTGGAGGCCGGCTACCTGCACAAGCAGCTGGAAGACTATGCGTCCGGCTTGAGGGAAGACGCCACGATGGCGGGCGTCGCCCGACGGTTGAACCCGCACGCTCGACAGGCTGTGGCGGCGTACTACGCAGGGCTGCCAGCGCCGGCGACGACGGGGAATGCGGCGCTCGCGCCGATCGCTTACGGGGCCTGTGTCGCGTGCCACGGGCCGGTCGGCGAGGGGGCCGGGACAGCCGGGCCCGCCATCTCCGGCCAGCCGGCGGCCTATGTGGCCGACCAGCTGAGCAGGTGGCGGGAGGCGAAGCGACGGAACGATCCGCGCGGCGTCATGCGGATGGCGACCGCCGGGCTGTCGGACGCCGAGATCGACGCACTAGCCGCCTGGCTAGCCGCACAGTCCGCCGTTCCAGCGCCAGCCAGCGGCGGCGCCTAAAGGGTTGAGCGCCGACGCGGCTTGGGAAGCACCGGCAGCATCCCGTGCATCACGTCGTCCTGATCCACCAGCTGATGCTTCAGCGCCCCGCCCACATGGATCGGGATCAGCAGCAGCAGGGTGACGATGAGGCCCCAATGGGTCCACTCCGCCACCGCCTCGAGCGCCCACAGGCGGCTGTTCGAGAGATCCTGCAGCGGCAACAGCGGCCAGGAGACCAGCCCCAGCAGCGTCAGGTCTATTTCCCGTCCGGACGCGGAGATCATCAGCCAGCCGGACAGCGGCAGGCCGAACAAGCAGGCGTAGAAGAGGTAATGGGTGACGTGCGCCGCGACGCTTTCCCAGCCTGGCTTGTCGGCGTCGTTGATAGGTTGGGGAGCGAACGCGCGCCAGGCGCTGCGGGCCAGGATCAGGGCCAGCATGAGGACGCCGACCGCATAGTGCAATTCGTACGCTCCGGCCTTCGCGCCGCCTGGCGGCAGGCGGCCCATCCACCAGCCCCAGCCGAGCTGGAAGAAGACGAGGGCCGCCATCGTCCAGTGAAAGATGATGCCGACCGGCGAGTAGCGACCTTCGTCGGCGTGACCCGCCGCCCACTCGAGGACATTGAGCAGCAGGCGATCGATCACCGGACAACCGGCTCCGGCTCGAGCCGGCGCGCGAGCAGGACGATCGCCACCGCAAGATAGACGGCCGCGGCCGGCGCCCACATCAGCAGACCGGCCATCTGCTGGTCCTGCAGCGGCGTCAGGCCCCAGGCCAGGGTCGTTGCGGCGTGGGGGGCGTACAACGCCCGGTCGGCGAGGGTGAGCAGCGCGCCCAGCAGGCCCATCTGCACCGTGGCGATCAGCAGCGCGCCGACGGCCGCGAGCGTGCCGGCCGCGCGGACGTTCCGCCAGAACCAGGTCGCCGAGGCCGCCAGGCTGGCCTGCATGAGCCAATAGGCCATGTCGTGGCTCATGGCCCACGCGTAGGCATCGGGCGCGTGCCAGGCCCAGAACACGGCCGTTGAAGCGGCGGTGGAAGCCCCCAGGCTTCGGCCGGCCTTGGGAAGAGCCCAGGCTGTCAGCGGCGCCAGCGCCGCCATGAGGAGAACGTGGTGGATCGTGCGGGCGGCGAACAGGGCCGAGGACAATGCGCAGAGCGGCGAGAGGAACAGCAGGGCCGCTACGGCCAGGCCCGCCCAGCCGACCGGCCGAGCCCGCGCTCGCCACATGAGCGCCGCCGCCACTGCCATCACGGCCAGCAGCACGGGGTCGGCGTTCCACCGCAGAAGCAGATCCGACGGCGTCGCCCCCGGGCCGCAGTAGGGCGTCCAAATCGGCAGTTCGCGCATCAGCCTGGCCGCCCTCTCACTCCCGCAGCTCCACCGTTCGAACCAATGAGCGATGGGCGGGTTCCCCCGGCCCAGTGCATCGGCGGTCGGCAGCGCTCAGCATCAGGCGCGATCGTCGGCCTCGGCTTGCCTGCCGCAAGTCGATGTGCAATCGGTCGCGCCTGGAGCGCCCGGTGTGCTCCAGGCATGCCCAGTCGCGCGATCTGCGGGATGGCGGTGGCCCCGAGCCATTGTTGTCACGCGGTCATGCCGGATTAGCTCAGCTGGTAGAGCAGCGGTTTTGTAAACCGAAGGTCGCGGGTTCGAGTCCTGCATCCGGCACCATTGGTCTTGCGGCCTCCCTGTGCTTCGCTGTCTTCAACGAGAAGACCGGAAGGGGACGCCATGCGGTTCGAGGAATACCGGAAGCACGACGCCATCGGCCTGGCCGATCTGGTCCGTCGCAGAGAGGTTTCCCCTGGCGATCTGCTGGAGGCGGCGATCGCCCGCCGGGCCGAGGTCGACCCTCAGATCAACGCCGTCACGAGCGACCTTGCGGAGGTCGCGCGTGGCGCGACGCCCGCCGACGGACCGTTCGCGGGCGTGCCGTTCCTGCTGAAGGACCTGGGGGCGCAGCTTGAAGGCGCGGTCACGTCGGGCGGCTCCAAGCTGTTCGCCGATGCCGTTGCGCCGGCCGACAGCGCGATCACCCGCCTCTACAAGGCTGCAGGCCTGAGCATCTTCGGAAAGACGAACACGCCCGAGTTCGGGCTGTGGCCTGTCACCGAGGGCGCGCATCTGGGCGTGTGCCGTAATCCCTGGGACCTGGGCCGAACGCCGGGCGGATCGTCGGGAGGCGCAGCGGCGGCGGTCGCGGCAGGCATCGTGCCTGCCGCGCACGCCAGCGATGGGGGCGGCTCCATCCGCACGCCCGCCGCCTGCTGCGGCTTGTTCGGCATGAAGCCGTCGAGAGGGCGGGTCAGCTTCGCGCCCGCCGGCGAGGGGTGGGCCGGCGCCTCGATCCAGCACGCCGTGACCCGTTCCGTCCGTGACAGCGCCGCACTGCTCGACGCGGTCTGCCTGCCGCAGCCGGGAGACCCCTATTTCCTGCCGCCACCAGAGCGGCCGTTCCTCGAGGAGGTGAGGCGCGAGCCGGGCCGTCTCCGGATCGGCTTCACCGCCGCGGCCCTGCAGTCGCAGGCTCTGGACCCCGAGTGCGCAGCGGCCGTCCTCGACGCCGCCAGGCTCTGCGCCGAACTTGGTCATGAGGTCGAGGAGGTGAAGGTTCCGGGCGACCTGGCGGCCATGCAGGCGGCCGCCGGCCTGGTCATCGCGGCCAGCGTGGCCGCGACGCTGGACGCCGAGGCCGATCGCCGTGGCCGCCCGATCGAGCGCGGCGAAGTGGAGGGGCTGACGATAGCCACCTACCGGCGCGGGCAGGGCGTGAGCGGCGGTGACTACGTCCGCGCGCTGGCAACGCTGCATGCCTTCGGGCGCGACATGGCCACGCTGTTCGAGACCTACGACGTTCTCCTGCTTTCGACGCTCGGCCGTCCTGCGGTCCCTATCGGCTGGATCTTCGAGGAGCAGGGGGAGATCCCGGAACGGCTCTTCAGCTTCATGCCCAACACGCAGCCGTTCAACAACACGGGTCAGCCGGCGATGACCGTGCCGCTCGCCTGGAGCGCCTCGGGGCTGCCGATCGGCCTTCAGTTCGTCGGCCGGGTGGGTGAGGAGGCCGGGCTCTTCCGACTGGCGGGGCAACTGGAACGAGCCAGGCCCTGGTTCGACCGCGTGCCGCCGCTCTAGGCGCGCCGACGCCGCTGGACGAGCCAGGCGGCGATCACGCCAGTCGTCACGAGTCCGATCAGCAGGGTCGAGATGGCGTTGATCTCCGGGTTCACGCCCAGGCGGACCTGGCTGTAGAGGCGCATCGGCAGGGTGGTGGCGCCCGGGCCGGAGGTGAAGCTTGCGATCACCAAGTCGTCCAGTGAGAGCGTGAAGGCCAGAATCCAGGCTGCCGCGACCGCAGGCGCGATGTTCGGCAGGGTCACCGTCAGGAACGCACGCCACGGCGGCGCGCCGAGATCCTGGGCCGCCTCCTCGAGGCTACGATCGAAGCCGGACAGCCGCGCCTGCACCACGACCGTCGCGTAGGCCAGGGTCAGCGTCGTGTGGGCCAAGGTCACCGTCCAGAAGCCCCGGGCGACGTCCACGGCCACGAAAAGCAGCAGCAGGGATAGGCCCAGGATCACCTCGGGCATGACGAGCGTGGCGTAGATCATCCCGGCGAGGCCTGTGCGGCCCCGAAAACGGCCCGCCCGCACCAGCGCCACGGCGGCCAGAGTGCCCAGAATGGTCGAGAGGGTCGCCGACAGCACGCCGACGCGGGCCGTGGTCCACACGGCATCGAGCATCTGGCGATCCTGCAGAAGCGCACGGTACCAGCGCAGCGAGAAGCCCGACCATACCGTCACCAGCCGACTGTCGTTGAAGGAGTACAGGATCAGCAGAACGATCGGCCCGTAGAGGAAGGCCAAGCCGAGGCTCACCGCCGAGAGGCTGAAGACGGATGGCCTCATCGCAGCACCTTCGCCTGCTGCCGCTCGAACAGCAGGATCGGCGCAAGAAGGGTGGCGAGCAGCGCGACGGCGACGGCCGACGCCGCCGGCCAGTCGCGGTTGGCGAAGAACTCGGTCCAGATCACGCGCCCCAGCATCAGGGTCTCGGAGCCGCCCAGCAGATCGGGAACCACGAACTCACCGGCCATCGGGATGAAGCAGAGCAGGGCGCCCGCGGCGACACCAGGCAGCGACAGGGGAAACGTCACCGTCCAGAACGCCCGAAAGGGAGGAGACCCCAGATCTCGCGCGGCCTCCACCAGCCGTCCATCCTGCCGCTCCAAGACGGCGTAGAGTGGCAGGACCATGAAGGGCAGGTAGGCGTAGACAAGGCCCAGGATGACCGCCGCCTCGGTGTTGAGGAGGTTCACCGCCGGCAGGCCCAACTTTGCGAGGGCGGCGTTCAGGAGGCCGGCCGGCTTGAGGATGGCGATCCAGGCGTAGATGCGGATCAGGAAGCTGGTCCAGAACGGCAGGACGACGGCCATGACCAGGGCGTGCCGTGCGGGTGGAGCGCAGCGGGCGATGCCGTAGGCCATCGGGTAGCCGATGAGCAGGAGCAGCAAGGTCGCCGTCCCGGCGATCCGGAGACTGGAGACCCAGGCGTCGAGATACAGGCGATCGGCCACGAGCCGTGCGTAGGTTTCCACGTCGAGCCCGGCGATGAAGGCGTTCAGCCGGCTCCAGTCGATCTGCGGTGTGTAGGGCGGGACCGACAGCGCGGTGTCGGATAGCGACAACTTCAGAACCAGCACGAACGGGAAGGCAAAGAACGCCGCCAGCCACAGGCCCGGCAGGATCGCCGCCAGACGGGAGCGGTCGCGCCTCATTCGGCAAGTGGAGTGGCCGCGCCCGGCGGCCAGCTCACGGCGACCTCGGCGCCCACCGCCAACGGCGTCTCGCCGGCGACATTGGCCCGGCTGGCCCGGATCCGCCCCTGAGCGGTTTCGACCACATATCGGGTTCGATCGCCGAAGTAGGCGGTTTCCCCGATGCGGCCCGGGAGACCCGCCGCCCCCAGAACCACCGTTTCCGGGCGCACGGCGATCCAGCCGTCGCCATCGGGAAGCACGTTGACCTCGCCCAGGAACTCGGCGACGGCCCGGGTGGCAGGGCGCTCATAGACCTCGCGGGGGGTGGCGACCTGGGCGATGCGGCCGGCCTGCATGACGGCCAGACGATCGGCCATCGCCAGCGCCTCGTCCTGGTCATGGGTGACCACGACGAACGTGAGGCCGAGCCTCCGCTGCAGCGCCACGAGCTCGGCCTGAGTCTCCTCGCGGAGCTTGCGGTCCAGCGCCGCCAACGGCTCGTCCAGCAACAGGATCCGCGGCCGCGGCGCGAGCGCCCGGGCCAGGGCCACCCGCTGCTGCTGACCGCCGGAGAGCTGGTGAGGTTTGCGATCGCCCATGCCGTCCAGCTTGACCAGAGCGAGCATCTCGTCGACGCGGGCGGCCGCCTCCTGCCTTGGCAGCGCACGCAGGCCATAGGCGATGTTCTTCGCCACCGTCAGGTGAGGGAACAGCGCGTAGCTCTGGAACATCATGGTCACCGGCCGACGGTGCGGCGGCAGGCCGGCGATGTCCTGACCGTCCAACAGGATCCGGCCGGCGTCAGGCGTCTCGAAGCCCGCGAGCAGACGCATCAGCGTGGTCTTGCCGCAGCCGGAGGGGCCCAACAGGGCGAAGAACTCGCCTTCGCGAACGGCCAGGTCGACCTGCTCGACGGCGTAATGGTCGCCGAACCGTTTGCTGACGCCCTCGAAGCGGACGATGTCGCGGCGCGGGGTCACCGGTATGTTCACCGAGCCGTCAGAACCCGCGTCCACTGCCGGTTGACGTCCCGGAGCAGCCCTTGGTCCTTGGTGGTCGTGACGAACAACCGCGCGGCCATCGCCGGGGTCGGATAGACGTTGGGGTCATTGCGCACGGCTTCGTCCACCAGCGGAGTCGCCGCTGCGTTGGCGTTCGCGTACTGGACGTAGTCTGAGGCCTTTGCGATCACATCGGGCCGCAGCATGAAGGCCAGGAACCTGTGCGCCGCGTCCGGGTTCGGAGCGTCCTTCGGGATGGTGAAGACGTCGAACCAGATCTGGCTGCCCTCCTTGGGCACGACATAGGCCAGCTCCACGCCGTTCTTCGCCTCCGCAGCCCGGGCCTTGGCCTGAAGCACGTCGCCCGAATAGCCGATCGCGACACAGGCGTCGCCGTTCGCGAGGGCCTCGATGTATTCCGACGAGTGGAACTTCCGCACATAGGGTCGGGCCTTCAGCAACAGATCCGTCGCCTGGCCGTAATCGGCTGCGGCGGTCGAATTCGGATCCTTGCCCAAGTAGTTGAGGGCGACCGCGTACATGTCCTCGGAAGCGTCCAGGAAATAGACGCCGCAGTCCTTCAGCTTCGCCAGGGTTTTAGGATCGAACACCACGTCCCAGCTGTCGATCGCCACGCCTGGCAGACGTTTGGCGATCTGGGCGGTGTTGTAGCCGATGCCGATGGTGCCCTGCATGTAGGGGACCGCGTAGGTCCCGCTCGGGTCGAAGACGGCCAGCTTCGCCATCAGATCAGGCGAGAGGTTAGACAGGCCGGGCAGTTTCGCCTTCTCCAACGGCTGAATGGCGCCGGCGGTGATGTAACGGGGCAGGTTGTGGTTCGAGGGGACGACAAGGTCGTACCCCGTGCCGCCCTGCAGCACCTTCGTCTCGAGGATCTCGTTGGAATCGAAGGTGTCGTAGGTGACCTCGATCCCCGTCTCCTGGGTGAACTGCTCGAGCAGCGCCGGGTCGATGTAGTCCGACCAGTTGTAGATGCGCACCTGCTCGGCGGGCTTGCCGCACGCCGCCAGGAACAGAGCCAACGCAACCCCGATCGCCAATCGCCAATGCGCCATGCAGTCCCCCCATCGCTTGCGGCGCAGGTTATAGGGGCTCACTTCCGCCCGTTAAGCCCGAAAAGCCGAGCCGCTCCCGATGCCCGCGATCTGGACCTTCGTGACGCCTGTCCTGCTGCTTGTCGCGTCGAACGTCTTCATGACCTTCGCATGGTACGGCCACCTCAAGGTCGAGCACCGGCCGCTCTGGATCATCGTGATGGTGAGCTGGGGGATCGCCTTCTTCGAGTACTGGCTGGCGGTTCCCGCCAACAGGATCGGCCGGCTCGTCTACGAACCGGCCGAACTCAAGGCGATGCAGGAGGTGATCACCTTGGCGGTCTTCGCCGTCTTCTCCGTCACCTACCTGGGCGAGCGGCTGACCCTGAACCATGCCATCGGCTTCGTTCTCATCGCCGCCGGCGCGTGGTTCGTCTTCAAGGCCCCGATCTCGGTCTAGCCGCCGCCTGCCGGCGACGCCGGCACCATCACGGTGACCTCGTTCGTCTTGGACATGAATCGGATGCCTTTCACCCGGCCGTCCGTGTAGCGGTTCCAATGGCCGCTGACGTCGATCGGGGTGGCGGCCTGTGCGCCCGGGGTGGCCGGAGCGGTCGCGATGACGTCCACCTCGTAGATGCCGTCTGGCGGTTGAGCAGCATAGATCCGCGGCAGGAAGGCGGGATCGCTCCACCCGGCGCTGGACGCGGTGGCCTTGGCGCTGAGGTTGAGGCCGCCTGTGCGGCCGACCTCGACGGCGCCGGACTGGACCGAAAGCACCTGGTCCTGGCCGGCGTACATCGGCGCCGGTCTGGCCAGGGACTTCTTCGGCGGCGGCGCCGTGGCTTCCGCCTCGCTGACCTGGCCTTCGCATGCGGTGAGAGAGAGGCAGGCGAGGGCGCCTGCCAGAAGAATGAACCTGCGCATGGTTCGCGTTTCCTCCGATACCGGCGGCGTGTTCTTCGTTGGCCGGGCCGAGGTCCCGGTGGGACTCGACTCGTGGGGCCGCCGCCTGGCCCTGAGGGGAGTTTGCGCCGATAACGCCGATTGGCGAGCGTTTCTTGCGGGCGCGGCTTTGGCGATCCACCTGAGGCGGCCTATAAGCCGCGGTTTCCCCCTCTCCCGACGTTCCGGAGCTCCATGTCCCGCATCCTGATCACCTCGGCGCTGCCCTACATCAACGGCATCAAGCACCTGGGGAACCTCGCGGGCTCCATGCTGCCGGCCGACGTCTATGCGCGCTTCAAGCGGGCCCAGGGGCATGAGGTGCTCTACGTCTGCGCCACCGACGAGCACGGCACCCCCGCCGAGCTCGCCGCCGCCGCGGCGGGGCAAGACGTGCGTGGCTATTGCGACGAGCAGCACCAGATCCAGAAGGACATCGGCGGCCAGTTCGGCCTCTCGTTCGACTGGTTCGGCCGCTCGTCGAATCCGCCGAACCACCGCCTGACCCAGCACTTCTGCGAGGTGCTGGAGGAGAAGGGGCTCATCGAAGAGCGGACGGATCGCATGATCTATTCGCTCGATGACCGGCGCTTCCTGCCGGACCGTTACGTGGAGGGGACCTGCCCGCACTGCGACTATCCGAAGGCCCGGGGCGACCAGTGCGACAACTGCGGCCGTCTGCTGGATCCCATGGATCTGAAGGATCCGTACTCGGCCGTCTCCGGCTCGCGGAACCTCGAGGTGCGCGAGACGCGCCACCTCTACCTGCTGCAGTCGAAGCTTGAGGGTAAGATCCGCGCCTGGGTGGATTCGAAAACCGAGTTCCCGCCGCTGACCCGGTCAATCGCCTACAAGCATCTCGATGAGGGGCTGATCGACCGCGGCATCACCCGCGACCTCGCCTGGGGCATCCCGGTGACGAAGGGCGGTTTCCCCCGGCCCGGGTTCGAGGACAAGGTCTTCTACGTCTGGTTCGACGCGCCGATCGAGTATATCGGCGCCACCGTGGAATGGGCCGAGGCGACCGGCGGCGACTGGGAGCGCTGGTGGCGTACCGACAAGGGGGCCGACGAGGTCCGCTACATCCAGTTCATGGGCAAGGACAATGTCGCCTTCCACACCGTCAGCTTCCCCGCCACGATCCTGGGCTCCGAAGAGCCGTGGAAGACCGTCGACCTGCTGAAGAGTTTCAACTGGCTGAACTGGTACGGCGGCAAGTTCTCCACGAGCCAGAAGCGCGGCGTCTTCATGGACGCGGCGCTCGAGCTGCTGCCGGCCGACTACTGGCGCTGGTACCTCACCGCCAACGCGCCCGAGAGCGCCGACAGCCCGTTCACCTGGGAGCAGTTCCAGAACACCGTGAACAGCGACCTGGCCAACGTGCTGGGCAACTTCGTCAACCGCATCTGCAAGTTCGCGGAGAGCCGCTTCGACGGCGTCGTACCCGCCGGCGGCGAACCTGGACTCCTGGAGGCGAAGCTCTATGCCGACGTCTCGGCGGGTCTCTCGGCGCTGACCGCCTCGCTCGAAGGGATCAATATGCGCCGGGCCGCGCAGGACGTTCGCGAACTGTGGGTGACCGGCAACGCCTACCTGACCGAGGCGGCGCCCTGGACGGCGATCAAGACAGATCCGGAGCGCGCCGCGGCTGTGGTGCGCACCGGGCTGAACCTGGCGGCCCTGTTCGGGCGCGTCTCGCAACCGTTCGTCCCGTTCGCGGCGAACACGATTCGATCCGCCTTTGAGGGTGCGCCGAGCGACTGGCCGTCGGCGGATGGGCAGGCCGAGCTGTCCCGGCTGACCGAAGGCTCGAAGATCGCCGCGCCGCCGGTGCTGTTCGCGAAGGTCGAGGACGGCCAGGTTGCCGAGTGGGCCGAGCGCTTCGGCGGAGCCGACGAAGGCTGAGCCGGCGCTCCCTTTCCGGGAGCCCGCCGCCGACGCCGGCTAGTGGGCCGGCGCGGGCGCCTTCGGATGCGCCTCCATGAAGGTGGGGACGGCGGCGTTGAACGCCTCCGCATTCCCCGTGCGCAGGATCACGTCGTGGGCGCCTTCCCACATCATGTGCAGGGCCACGTAGAGCACGATGACCAGGCCGATGTAGCCGATCCAGCGGTACTTGTGCAGCAGCCGCGCGATGCCGTGGGCGGCAATGCCCATCAGGGCGATCGAGAGCACAAGGCCGAACACCAGGATAGTCGGATGCTCGCGGGCGGCGCCCGCGACGGCGAGGACATTGTCCAACGACATCGAGACGTCGGCGATAAGGATCTGGACCAGCGCCTGGCGGAAGGTCTTTGGCTTGACCTTCGGCTCGGTGCGCGGGTCGTCGTCCATCGCGGCCTCGGCCGCTTCCTCTTCGTGAACCGCCTGGTCGCGCAGCTCCCGCCACATCTTCCAGCAGACCCACAGCAGCAGCAGCCCGCCCGCGAACAGCAGTCCGACGATGCCGAGCAGCTGGGTGGTGATAAGCGCGAAGCCAATGCGGGTGGCGACCGCGGCCACAAGTCCCCAGAAGATCGCCTTGCGCCGCTGTTCCGCCGGCAAGCCGCCGGCCGCCAGGCCCACGGCCACGGCGTTGTCGCCGGCGAGGACCAGGTCGATCATCAGGACCTGGAGAAGGGCGGAAAAGGCGCCGGGGCTGAGCAGCTCTTCGAACATCGCGCCTCAATGCGTCAGAGCGGAGAGCGCTGCAACTGTCACGCTCGCGGGCGGGCCGCTTCATAGAGCGCGATGGCCGCCGCGTTCGAGACATTCAGGCTCTCGAAGCCGCCAGGCATGGCGATCCGGGCCAGTTCGTCGCAGTGCTCGGCCACCAGTCGCCGGATCCCCTCACCTTCGGAGCCCATGACCAGGACGGTCGGGCCGCCGTCGAGCGCCTCGGCCAGCGTCCGGTCGGCCTCGCCGGCCAGGCCAACGGCGCGCCAGCCCGCGTCCGTCAGTTCGTCGAGGGCGCGGGAGAGATTGACGACCCGTGCGACGGGGGTGCGCTCCACGGCGCCGGCGGCTGCCTTGGCGAGGGCGCCGGTCAGTTTCGGGGCATGACGGTCCTGGAGCACCACGCCGACGGCGCCGAAGGCCGCGGCCGAGCGGAGGATCGCTCCCACGTTCTGCGGATCGGTCACCTGGTCGAGCATCAGGATCACGGCGCCCGGCCGCGGTTCGAAGTCCGAGAGGTCGACGTCGGGCAGGGGGGCCGGCTTCAGCGCCACCCCCTGATGAACAGCGCCTTGCGGCAGAGCCAGGCCAATCGTGTGGTTGTCGGCCGTCTCAATCACCTTCGGCCGGCCGAATCTCCCTTCCAGCTGTTTGGCCCTCTCAGGGGTCGCCAGTAGCCGGAGCGGCGCGGCGCGGCGGGGGTTGTCGAGGGCGGCCTCCACGGCATGCCAACCCCATATCCACTCGTCTGATGCGGGGTCACGCCCCTTGCCGCCGCCTGGGCCAACAGGCTTTCGAAAGCCCGTTTGGGGGCGGAATTTTTTCCCCTTCCGGGCGTCGTTGCGTTCGGGATGCGAGGCCACTATAAGACGCGCTCCAAATTGGGGCCCCCGGATGGGACGCCGCTTTTTCGGACAGTGTTGCCGGGCTCAATGGCCCCTCGCGTCCTGAAGCGGAAGTCTTATTTCCGAGGACCTCGACGAGGCTCCGAGCGCGCTGGGGGAATGTCCCGAGTGGCAAAGGGGGGGGACTGTAAATCCCCTGGCGTCAGCCTTCGTAGGTTCGAGTCCTACTTCCCCCACCACGCGCCGGAGTGACACGAAACGTGAGGAGTTGCGGCGGCCCCGCACCGGTTTTGGCGGGTATAGCACAATGGTAGTGCAGCAGCCTTCCAAGCTGAGGATGCGGGTTCGATTCCCGCTACCCGCTCCAACTCCTTTGGAACCCTAGATTTAAAAGCCGGCAGGATCCGATGGCCAAAGAGAAGTTCGAACGTAACAAGCCGCACTGCAACATCGGCACGATTGGTCACGTTGACCACGGCAAGACGACGCTGACGGCGGCGATCACGATCACGCTGGCGAAGTCGGGTGGTGCGACGGCGAAGAACTACGCCGACATCGACGCGGCGCCGGAAGAGAAGGCGCGCGGGATCACGATCAACACGGCGCACGTGGAATATGAGACGGCGAACCGTCACTACGCGCACGTCGACTGCCCTGGCCACGCCGACTACGTGAAGAACATGATCACGGGTGCGGCGCAGATGGACGGCGCGATCCTGGTCGTGTCGGCGGCGGACGGCCCGATGCCGCAGACGCGTGAGCACATCCTGCTGGCCCGTCAGGTGGGCGTGCCGGCGCTGGTGGTGTTCATGAACAAGGTCGACATGGTCGACGACGCCGAGCTGCTGGACCTCGTCGAAATGGAAGTGCGCGAGCTGCTGAGCAGCTACCAGTTCCCGGGCGATGACATTCCGATCGTGAAGGGTTCGGCGCTGGCGGCGGTCGAAGGCCGTGACGCCAACATCGGCGAAGAGAAGATCCTGGAGCTGATGGCGGCGGTCGACGCCTACATCCCGCAGCCGGAGCGTCCGATCGACCAGCCGTTCCTGATGCCGGTGGAAGACGTGTTCTCGATCTCGGGCCGCGGCACGGTGGTGACGGGCCGTATCGAGAAGGGCGTGGTGAAGGTCGGCGAGGAAGTCGAGATCGTCGGCATCCGCGAAGTCCAGAAGACGACCTGCACGGGCGTCGAGATGTTCCGCAAGCTGCTGGACCAGGGTCAGGCGGGCGACAACGTGGGCGTGCTGCTGCGCGGCACCAAGCGTGAAGACGTCGAGCGGGGCCAGGTGCTCTGCAAGCCGGGCTCGATCACGCCGCACACCGAGTTCATGGCCGAGGCCTACATCCTGACGAAGGAAGAGGGCGGCCGTCACACCCCGTTCTTCACGAACTACCGTCCGCAGTTCTACTTCCGGACGACGGACGTGACGGGGATCATCAAGCTGAAGGAAGGCGTGGAGATGATCATGCCCGGCGACAACGCCGAGCTGCTCGTCGAGCTGATCACGCCGATCGCCATGGACCAGGGCCTGCGCTTCGCGATCCGCGAAGGCGGCCGGACCGTCGGCGCCGGCGTCGTGGCCAAGATCATCAAGTAAGATCGGCCACAGCCAAGCACTCTGAAGAGGCCGCCGGGGAAACCCGGCGGCCTTTTTCATCCATCCATGACTTCTCTGTAATGACTTGGAATTAAAGTGCTTTCCGGCTGGGTCGCCCCTAGCCTTCTGCTCACGCTGTTCAGAAGGAGAGGGCCGATGGGCCTCAGGATCGCGCTTCTTGTCGCCGCGGCGCTGACCGCAGCCGCCTCTTCGGCCGCTCAGGCCGCCATCGTTCAGTTCGACGACGCAGTGGCCCGCGTCACCGTCATCCCCGAAATGCGGTCGGACGTCCGCGTGGAGATCGTCCGGCCGACCGCCGAGCTTCCGCTGCGGATCGCCCAGTCCGGCGACCGCACGGTGATCTCTGGCGATCTCGGCTCGCGGCTGCGCGACTGCAACGGCAGGGAAGACAGCCGCAAGGTCCGCATCCGCGGGGTCGGCTCCATCTCTTGGAGCGAGATGCCTCAGGTGGTGATCCGCACGCCGCGTGACGTCCGCATCGAGGCCGATGGGGCCGTCTTCGGCTCGATCGGGCGTTCCGGCAGCGTCGAGCTGCAGACTTCGGGGTGCAGCGGCTGGACCGTCGCCGACACCACCGGCGAGGCCAAGGTTCGCGCCTCCGGCGCGGGGTCGGTAATGATGGGCGCCGCCGAGCGTCTGGACGTGCGCATATCCGGCGCGGGCAATGTACACGCGACCCGCATCCGTCGCGGCATGGACGCCCGGCTCTCGGGCGCCGGCGGCGTCAAGGTCGTGGAACTGAACGGGCCGGTCCAGGCCGATGTCTCCGGCGTTGGCCGCATCCAGGTGTCCGACGGGCGTGCGACCACCCTGAAGGCCTCGGTCTCCGGCATCGGCGGCGTCGACTTCGACGGCGTGGCCGACAGCCTCGACGCCTCGATCTCGGGCCTTGGCTCCATCCGGGTTGAGGAGGTCCGCGGCGCGGTGCGTAGATCCGTGTCGGGCGCGGGCCGTGTTGTGGTCGGGGGGACCTAGCCGTCTTGCGCGGACGGCGGCGCGCGGCGACGGACGCCGTCCGTCTGGTCAGCCTCGGCCTGGTTCGGCGCGTGCGCGCCGCCTTGGCTTTCCCCGGAGGCGGGATCAGTCAAGGTCTTCGGTGTGGCGGCCTGTCCCTCCGAGCCTTCCGGCTCATAGGCGCTGCGCTGCGGCCGGCCCGGCTTCTGCTCGTCGTCGCGATTGTACGCGGGGTCATGGCGTTCAGGCATGGCTTTGAAACGGCCCGCCTGCACATTCGATCCGCCGACGCGGTCCCTTGCAGGGGCAGGCGCTCGCTGCTAGATCACCCGGCTCCGGCGATGAGCCGCGCGCGCCGAGGCCCAAGCCGGCTTCCGGCGCGCTGTTTCATTGTCCGGAAGGTGGGCTCGCAAAGCTTCGCGCTTTAGGAGTGTAGCTCAGCTGGTAGAGCATCGGTCTCCAAAACCGAGGGCCGGGGGTTCGAGTCCCTCCACTCCTGCCACCCACCTATATGTGCTGAACCGGGGCGGCGGCTGTCGTCGCTCCAAAGACGAGTTTGAAGACGCCGCATGGCCAGGAAACCGGGTTCGACTCCGCAAGCGATGAGGAACCGCGCCGCCAAGACGGCCGCGGTCATGGCCTCGCCCGCTGCGGTCGCTCAGGCTCCGAAGAAGAAGGTGAGCCCGGCGCAGTTCGCCCGCGAGGTCCGCGCCGAGGTGCGCAAGATCACCTGGACGAGCCGCAAGGAGACCTGGATCACCTCGGTCATGGTGGCGATCATGGTCCTGCTGGCCGCCATCTTCTTCTGGGTCGTCGACCTGGTGCTTCAACTGGGCGTCGGCCAGGTCCTCAAACTGGCGAATGCCGGGTGATTTGAAGATGTCCGAAGCCGCTGAAACCACCACGAAGAGCAACCCGCGCCACAGGTGGTACATCGTCCACGCCTACTCGAACTTCGAGAAGAAGGTGGCCGAGAGCATCCGCGAGCAGGCGCGCACCCAAGGCCTGGAGGAGAACTTCTCCGAGATCCTGGTGCCCACCGAGGACGTGGTTGAGATCCGCCGCGGCCGGAAGGTCAACTCCGAGCGCAAGTTCTTCCCCGGCTACGTGCTGGTGAAGATGGAGCTCACCGACGAGGCCTACCACCTCATCAAGAACACTCCGAAGGTCACGGGCTTCCTGGGCTCGGGGTCGAAGCCGATCCCGGTTTCCGAGAAGGAAGTCGAGCGGATCGTCGGCGCCATCGAAGAGGGCGTCGAGCGTCCGAAGCCGACCATCACCTTCGAGATCGGCGAGCAGGTGCGGGTCACCGACGGTCCCTTCGCCAGCTTCAACGGCTCGGTGGAGCAGGTCGACGAGGAGCGCGCCCGCCTGCGCGTCACCGTGTCGATCTTCGGCCGCGCCACTCCGGTCGAGCTGGAATACGGCCAGGTCGAGAAGATCGCTTAGGCTCGCCGAGATTCCGGGCCGCGGTTGCCGCCGCGGTCCATTCCTGTTACGAGCGCGCCCTTCGCAGACCGGCGCGTTTTCGCTGTCCGGTCTGCGATTTCAAATCCGTGGGAGGGGGCGGCCAACGTAACCCCGCACCACGGCTCAAACCGGCCGGGTATTCCGGCCTTTGGAGGCAAAGATGGCCAAGAAGATCTTGGGCTACATCAAGCTGCAGGTGCCTGCGGGCTCCGCCACCCCGTCGCCGCCGATCGGCCCGGCGCTGGGTCAGCGCGGCGTCAACATCATGGGCTTCTGCAAGGAGTTCAACGCCCGGACCGAGAAGGAACCGAAGGGCACGCCCCTTCCGACCATCATCACGGTCTATCAGGACAAGTCGTTCACCTTCGTCACGAAGACCCCGCCGGCCACGCACTTCATCAAGGAAGCGCTGGGCCTGAAGTCGGGCTCGCAGAAGCCTGGCCGCGACAGCGCCGGCAAGATCACGCGCAGCCAACTGCGTGACATCGCCGAGAAGAAGATGAAGGACCTCAACGCCAACGACGTCGAGGCCGCCGCCCGCATCATCGAGGGCTCCGCCCGCTCGATGGGCCTTCAGATCGTGGAGGCCTAAGCACATGGCCAAGCAACCGAAGCGCATGCAGAAGTGGACCGGCGACGTCGCCGCCACCCACGGTCTGGAAGACGCCGTGAAGCTGGTGAAGGCCAACGCCAACGCCAAGTTCGACGAGACGGTCGAGATCGCCGTGAACCTGGGCGTCGACCCGCGCCACGCCGACCAGCAGGTCCGGGGGGTGGTCTCGCTGCCGTCGGGCACCGGCCGTGACGTGCGGGTCGCGGTCATCGCCAAGGACGCCAAGGCCGAGGAAGCCAAGGCGGCCGGCGCCGAGGTCGTCGGAGCCGAAGATCTCGTGGAGCGCATCCAAGGCGGTTTCATGGACTTCGACCGCGTGATCGCCACGCCGGACATGATGGCCCTGGTGGGCCGTCTGGGTAAGGTGCTGGGCCCGCGCGGCCTGATGCCCAACCCGCGCGTCGGCACGGTGACGCCGAACGTCGGCCAGGCCGTGAAGGACGCCAAGGGCGGCTCGATCGAGTTCCGCGTCGAAAAGGCGGGCATCGTCCACGCCGGCATCGGCAAGGCCTCCTTCACCGAGGAACAACTCCAGGCCAACGTGAAGGCGCTGGTCGATGCGCTGAACAAGGCCAAGCCCTCGGGCGCCAAGGGCACCTATGTGAAGAAGGTCAGCCTGTCGTCGACGATGGGGCCGGGCTTCAAGATCGACGTGGCCTCGCTGGGCGTCTAAGCCCGACGACACGTTCGAACGAGATCAGGGGAGCGGCGGAAACGCCGCTCCCTTTTTCTTTGGCGGGAGGGCGAGTATCTGCGGCCATGACGCCGAGCGATCTTGAAGCGCTGGTGCGCCGCGTCGCCCCCGACCTCGCGGCGCTGCCGGCGCCTTGGACGATCATCGGCAGCGGCGCGCTCATGATCCTGGGGCTGCCGCTGGACGACTGCCCGGACCTCGATGTGCTGACCACCGCCGGCGGCGCCGAGCGGCTGGAGTTGCTTTGGCAGGCCTGGCGCGAGCGGGGCTACACGCCCGAGCCCGAGGCGGCCTTCCGCTCGCGCTTCTCGCGATATAGCGCCCCCGAAGGCGCCATCGAGGTGATGGGCGATCTGCAGCTCCGCACGGGCGCCGGTTGGACGCCGGTGGAAATCCGGGTCACCGAGAGGCGGCGGTTCGCGGGCGTCGATCTGCCGCTGCCGACCGCGGCCGAACAGCTGCGCATCCTGCGGGAGTTCGGGCGACCTAAGGATCTCGCGAAGGCGGCTCGGCTCGAGGCCTGGCTGGCGGCGGGTTGAGTTCGGCGGGCGCATCGTGTAAAGGCCCGCGCTTCGTCGATCCTCTCCGGAGGAACGGCGAGGACGGGCACGCCTTCGGGCATGTCCATCCTGTCCAAGAACTGCGCAGCCGCCGGGGCCACCGGAGCCGTAACGCGGGGAAGAGCCCTTCCTCGGACGCAGGGAGACGGGAAGATGAAGTTTCGCCGTCGTCCGATCCGGACGGGCGCGAAGCTGCGGCTTCTCTCACAGGACAGGTTGCTTACCGGCGTGCGCACTCGCGCGTACGTCGAACCTGAGTATGGAGACCGCAATGGACCGCGCTCAAAAGCAGGAAGCCATCGAGGCGCTCAAGGGCGTCTTCGACACTTCCGGCGCCGTGGTCGTGACCCACTACATGGGTCTGACCGTTGCGGAAATGACCGATCTGCGGGGCAAGCTGCGTGAGCAGGGCGCCCAGCTCAAGGTGGTGAAGAACACCCTGGCTCAGAAGGCGCTGGAAGGCGCGGCCGGCGAAGCGGGCGACGCCCTCTTCAAGGGCCCCGTCGCCATCGCGTTCGCGCCGGACCCCGTCTCGGCCGCCAAGGTCGCGACCCAGTACGCCAAGGAGAACGACAAGTTCTCCGTCGTCGGCGGTCTGATGGGTCTGCAGGTTCTTGACCAGAAGGGTGTGAGCGCGCTCGCGACCCTCCCGTCGCTGGACCAGCTTCGCGCCAAGATCATCGGCCTCCTCCAGGCGCCCGCGACCAAGGTCGCCGGTGTTCTGCAGGCTCCGGCTGGTCAACTGGCTCGCGTCATGGGCGCCTATGCCGCCAAAGACGCCGCCTAAGATCGTCATCTTCCCGACAAACCTCTGCAATTAAGGATCGAACGAAATGGCTAATCTCGAAAAGCTGGTCGAAGACCTGTCCGCCCTGACCGTCCTGGAAGCCGCTGAGCTGTCCAAGCTGCTGGAAGAAAAGTGGGGCGTTTCGGCCGCCGCTCCGGTGGCCGTGGCCGCCGCTCCGGCTGCTGGCGGCGGTGACGCCGGCGGCGCTGCTGCTGAAGAGCAAACCGAGTTCACCGTTGTTCTCACCGCCGGCGGCGACAAGAAGATCAACGTGATCAAGGAAGTCCGCGGCGTCCGTCCGGACCTCGGTCTGAAGGAAGCCAAGGACCTCGTCGAAGGCGCTCCGCAGAACGTGAAGGAAAACGTTTCCAAGCAGGAAGCGGAAGAGATCAAGAAGAAGCTGGAAGAAGCCGGCGCCTCCGTCCAGATCAAGTAGTCTGGCTGGCGCGGGTCACCCGCTTCAGAAGATCGAGGGCCGGGAGCGATCCCGGCCCTTTTTCTTTGCTGCTAAGCTCGGCCGATGACCGAGTCCGAGATCCTGCTGACCGCACTCGTCAGCGGCGGCGCCTGCGGTGCGCTTGCGGCCGTGTCCCTGGTCGTGTGGCGCGGCGGGGCGCCGGCCAACGTGCGCTACGCGACCCTCGCCTTCGGCCTGTCCGCGATCGCCTGGGTGATCACCGAGTCGGCGGAACTCTGCCGTGCGCTCGGACCGGCACACCTCCTCCTGCTGCCGCTCGCCTATCCTGTCGGCGGACTGTTCTGGCTGTTCGTGCTGACGCTCTTCGACGACCGGAAGATCGGACCGCCGGGCTTGCTTCCGGCCGCGCTTCTGGTGGTCACCGGTCCGTGGATGCGCCTCGCCCAGCCGCCGCTGTTCGACTGGCTCTGGTACGGACGCAACGCCTTCGGGGCGCTGCTGGCGGCCCATGCCCTTTTCGTGGTGGTGCGCGGATGGCGGGACGATCTCGTGGAGGGACGTCGCCGGTTCCGCGCCATGGTTCTGGCCGCGGCCTGCTTCTACACCGTGATCCTGGTGGCGGCCGGTTTCCTCTACCGCGCCGATCCTTCCGGCCCCTGGCTCGCCATCGCCCCAGGCCGCGCAGGCGGCGGCGCCATCGTCGCGGCGCTGGCCATCTGGATGGCGCTGCTCACCCTGCAAACGCGACCCTCGATGTTCGGCGCTTCGCGCCGCTCCGACACTGGGGGCGAGGGTCGCGCCGAGGTTCTGGAGCGGCAGCTGCTCTCGCGCCTGACCGCCTTGATGGCCGGGGAGGGCTGGCGTCGGGAAGGCCTCACCATCGGTGACCTGGCGCGGGAGCTGGGCGCGCCCGAGCACCGGCTGCGCCGCCTCATCAATCAACGTCTGGGGCATCGCAACTTCGCCGACTTCGTGAACAGCCACAGGATCGACGCCGCCAAGCGGCGGCTGGCGGACCCGGAGGAAGCACGGACCACCGTGGCTGCGATCGCCTTCGATCTCGGCTACGGCTCGCTGGGTCCCTTCAACCGCGCATTCCGCGCCGCGACCGGCGCAACGCCCACGGAGTGGCGTCGCCAGGCCCTGAACGACGGCTCGCCGAAACCGAACGAAACGGCCTGATTTCGAAATCGGCGAAGGTTTTCCAGTCGCGGCGAGACGAGGTGAGGCGCCGGCGTCCTTGATCCACCCCATCGAAAAAGGGGATGGCCCATGGAAGCATTCTTCACCGAAGCCGTATCCGTCTGGCTGCGCGAGCTGCAGCCGACGCTCGAGCGCTATCTGGTCTTCACCGTCGGGGTCTGGCTGGCGCTGTGGGTGGTGCTCCGGCCGTTGCTTGCCGCCCGCAAGATCCGCGACGAGAGCCCGCCCGCCCGACAATTGTTGACCGAGGCGTTCTTCTCTGTCCGCAGCATGGTGATCTTCGCGACTGCCGGCGTGGCGACGTATTACCTGTACCGCGCCGGGCTCTATCCGCTCACGCCGCTGGCGGCGAGTTGGGGAGCGCCGTGGCTGGCGGTCTCGATCGTCATGGGCGTGATCGGGCTGGATGCCTGGTTCTACTGGACCCACCGGCTGATGCACGATCCGCGGCTTTTCCGGCGTTTCCATCGCCGCCACCACCGCAGCAACAATCCCTCGCCCTTCACCGCCTACAGCTTCGACATCGGCGAGGCGCTGACGCTCTTCGGCTTTGTCATGGTGTGGCCCGCGATCTTCCCGATGCACCCGAGCGCCATGCAGTGGGTGATGCTGTACCAGATCGTCACCAACACCCTTCTGCACTCCGGCTACGAGTTGATGCCGGCGCGGCGGGATGGTCGTCCGATGCTCGACTTCATCGTCACCACCACCCATCACGACATGCACCACGCCCAGGCCGGCTGGAACTACGCCGCCTGGTTCACCTGGTGGGATCGGGCGCTGGGCACAGAGCATCCCGAGTATCACGCCCGGTACGCCGAGAAGGCGTGGCGTCCCTTCGGCGGCCGGGTCCTGCAACCTGCCGAATAGATGGGAACCGCGGGCCGGTCTTGCCGGTTTGGGGGATGCGCGACCAGCGCAAGATCGGAAGCTAGCACATCCCGGGATCTGCCCGGGTTGACCCCCCCGAGCGGCGTCGGACGCCCAGTCCGGCGCCGCTCACTTCATGTCCGCATTTTCTTGCGTGAGGGGCTTCCCAAGTCGGGCGAAAGAGCTTATTTCCGCCCGTTCGCGAACAATCCCGATTCCGCCCTCCTGCGAAGCGGCCTTTTTCGCGCGTGATGTCCCGAGGCATGGTCCGCCGCCCTCCGACCATGCGAAGGGGCGCCCCTGACGACACAGGGGCATTCCAGCGTCCGGCTCCGTCTCGGAGCTCGAGGGTGGACGCAGGATGAAAAGCTCGACGGCAGGACTCCGTTCCGCGCCGTTCTCAAGGGATCAAAATGGCGCAGTCCTTCACCGGTAAGAAGCGGATCCGGAAGTCGTTCGGCCGCATCCCCGAAGCCGTGCAGATGCCGAACCTGATCGAGGTTCAGCGCTCGTCCTACGAACAGTTCCTGCAGCGCGAGGTTCGCGCGGGGGACCGTCGCGACGAGGGCATCGAGGCGGTCTTCAAGTCGGTCTTCCCGATCAAGGACTTCAACGAGCGCGCCGTGCTCGAGTACGTCTCCTACGAGTTTGAGGAGCCGAAGTACGACGTCGAGGAATGCGTTCAGCGCGACATGACCTATGCCGCGCCGCTGAAGGTCAAGCTGCGGCTCATCGTCTTCGAAACCGACGAAGAGACCGGCGCCCGTTCCGTGAAGGACATCAAGGAGCAGGACGTCTACATGGGCGACATCCCGCTCATGACGGAGAAGGGCACCTTCATCGTCAACGGGACCCAGCGCGTCATCGTCTCCCAGATGCACCGTTCGCCGGGCGTCTTCTTCGACCACGACAAGGGCAAGACCCACGCTTCGGGCAAGCTCCTGTTCGCCGCGCGCGTGATCCCCTACCGCGGCTCGTGGCTGGATTTCGAGTTCGACGCGAAGGACATCGTCTACGTCCGCATCGACCGCCGCCGTAAGCTTCCGGCGACGACGTTCCTGATGGCGCTGGGCATGGACGGGGAGGAGATCCTCTCCACGTTCTACGAGACCGTGCCGTATGAGAAGAAGGGCGACGGCTGGGCCACGCCCTACAAGGCCGAGCGCTGGCGCGGCGTGAAGCCGGAATTCCCGCTGGTCGACGCCGACACGGGCGAGGAGATCGCTCCCGCGGGCACCAAGATCTCCGCGCGGAACGCGAAGAAGTTCGCCGACGCGGGGCTCAAGACCCTGCTGCTGGCGCCGGAGGCGCTGGCCGGCCGCTACCTGGCCAAGGACCTCGTCAACTACGAGACCGGCGAGATTTACGCTGAAGCCGGCGACGAGCTGGAGCCCACCCTGCTGGCGTCGCTGGAAGAGCAGGGCTTCACCACGCTCGACGTCCTCGACATCGACGAGGTCACCGTCGGCGCCTACATGCGCAACACCCTGCGCGTGGACAAGAACACCGCGCGTGAGGACGCGCTCTTCGACATCTATCGCGTCATGCGCCCGGGCGAGCCGCCGACGGTGGAAGCCGCCGAGGCGATGTTCAAGAGCCTGTTCTTCGACAGCGAGCGCTACGACCTGTCCTCGGTCGGCCGCGTGAAGATGAACATGCGCCTGGAGCTGGACTGCCCGGACGACGTCCGCATCCTGCGCAAGGAAGACGTGATGGCGGTCCTGCAGACCCTGGTGGGTCTGCGCGACGGCCGCGGCGAGATCGACGACATCGACAACCTCGGCAATCGCCGGGTCCGCTCGGTCGGCGAACTGCTGGAGAACCAGTACCGCGTCGGCCTGCTGCGCATGGAGCGCGCGATCAAGGAGCGCATGAGCTCGGTCGATATCGACACGGTCATGCCGCACGACCTGATCAACGCGAAGCCTGCGGCCGCCGCCGTGCGGGAGTTCTTCGGCTCCTCGCAGCTGTCGCAGTTCATGGACCAGACGAACCCGCTGTCGGAAATCACCCACAAGCGCCGCCTGTCGGCCCTTGGGCCGGGTGGTCTGACCCGCGAACGGGCCGGCTTCGAAGTCCGCGACGTGCACCCGACCCACTACGGCCGGATCTGCCCGATCGAGACGCCGGAAGGTCCGAACATCGGCCTGATCAACTCGCTGGCCACCCACGCCGTGGTCAACAAGTACGGCTTCATCGAGAGCCCGTACCGGCGGATCCGCGACGGCAAGATCACCGAAGAGGTGGTCTACATGTCGGCCATGGAAGAGGCGAAGCACGTCATCGCCCAGGCCAACATCAAGCTGGACGGCGGCGAGATCGTCGAAGACCTCGTCCCGGGCCGGATCAACGGCGAGCCGTCGCTGCTGCCCAAGGCCGACGTCGACCTGATGGACGTGTCGCCGAAGCAGGTCGTCTCGGTCGCCGCCTCGCTGATCCCGTTCCTCGAGAACGACGACGCCAACCGCGCCCTCATGGGCTCGAACATGCAGAAGCAGGCCGTGCCGCTCATCCAGTCGGATGCGCCGCTGGTCGGCACCGGCATGGAGAGCGTCGTGGCCGTGGACTCGGGCGCCGTCGTGGTGGCCCGCCGTACGGGCGTCGTCGAGCAGATCGACGGCACGCGTATCGTCATCCGCGCCACGGAAGAGACCGACCCGTCGAAGCCGGGCGTCGACATCTACCGTCTGCAGAAGTTCCAGCGCTCGAACACCTCGACCTGCATCAACCAGCGTCCGCTGGTGCGCGTGGGCGACTCGGTGAAGGCCGGCGACGTGATCGCCGACGGCCCGTCGACCGAGCTTGGCGAACTGGCCCTGGGCCGCAACGCCCTCGTCGCGTTCATGCCCTGGAACGGCTACAACTTCGAAGACTCGATCCTCATCTCCGAGCGGATCGTGCGCGATGACGTCTTCACCTCGATCCACATCGAGGAGTTCGAGGTCATGGCCCGCGACACCAAGCTGGGTCCGGAAGAGATCACGCGCGACATCCCCAACGTCGGCGAGGAAGCGCTCCGCAACCTCGACGAAGCCGGCATCGTGGCGATCGGCGCCGAGGTCCAGCCGGGCGACATCCTCGTCGGCAAGGTCACGCCGAAGGGCGAAAGCCCGATGACGCCGGAAGAGAAGCTCCTGCGCGCCATCTTCGGTGAGAAGGCTTCGGACGTCCGCGACACCTCCCTGCGTCTGCCCCCGGGCGTCGCCGGCACCATCGTCGAAGTCCGCGTCTTCAACCGTCATGGCGTCGACAAGGACGAGCGCGCGCTCGCCATCGAACGCGCCGAGATCGACCGCCTGGGCAAGGACCGCGACGACGAATTCGCGATCCTGAACCGCAACTTCCAGGGCCGTCTGCGGCAACTGCTGGTCGGCAAGAACGCCGTCTCGGGTCCGAAGGGCCTGGGTCGCGGCGAGATCACCGCCGAGAAGCTGGAAGAGATCGCGCCGGGCCTGTGGTCGCAGATCGCCCTCGATGACGAGAAGGCGATGGGCGAGCTGGAAGCCCTCCGGAAGCAATTCGACGACGCCCGCAAGCGTCTGGACCGCCGCTTCGAGGACAAGGTCGACAAGCTGCAGCGCGGCGACGAGCTGCCGCCCGGCGTGATGAAGATGGTCAAGGTGTTCGTGGCGGTGAAGCGCAAGCTGCAGCCGGGCGACAAGATGGCCGGCCGTCACGGCAACAAGGGCGTCATCTCCAAGATCCTGCCGATCGAAGACATGCCGTACCTTGAAGACGGCACCTCGGTGGACATCGTGCTGAACCCGCTGGGCGTGCCTTCGCGCATGAACGTCGGCCAGATCTTCGAAACCCACCTGGGTTGGGCCGCGGCCGGCCTCGGCAAGCAGGTCCAGCGCCTGCTCGAGGATTGGCAGCACGGCGGTCAGAAGCAGGCGCTCATCGAGCACCTGTCCGACGTCTACGGCCCGGAAGAGGAGCTGCCGGAGACCGAGGAGGAGCTGGTCGAGCTGGCCCGGAACCTGTCGAAGGGCATCCCCTTCGCCACCCCGGTGTTCGACGGCGCCCACATCGACGACATCGAGAACCTGCTGGAGAAGGCGGGCCTCGACCGGTCGGGGCAGTCATATCTGTACGACGGTCAGTCCGGCGAGCGGTTCAAGCGTCCGGTCACGGTCGGCTACATCTACATGCTGAAGCTGCACCACCTGGTCGACGACAAGATCCACGCCCGTTCGATCGGCCCGTACTCGCTCGTCACCCAGCAGCCGCTGGGCGGTAAGGCGCAGTTCGGCGGTCAGCGCTTCGGGGAAATGGAAGTGTGGGCCCTGGAAGCCTACGGCGCCGCCTACACCCTGCAGGAAATGCTGACGGTGAAGTCGGACGACGTGGCCGGCCGGACGAAGGTCTACGAGTCCATCGTCCGCGGCGACGACACCTTCGAGGCCGGGATCCCAGAAAGCTTCAACGTTCTGGTCAAGGAGATGCGCTCCCTGGGCCTCAACGTGGAGCTGGAGAACAGCTGACGGGAGCCTACATGCCCTCCTTCGCAGCGATGCGGAGGAGGGCGGTCCGCCACCCCGTCCTGCTTTGAAATTTTCGCGGGTTCAGACCCGCAGAAGGAACCGAGATGAACCAGGAAGTCCTGAACATCTTCAATCCGGTCCAGGCCGCTCCGACCTTCGACCAGATCCGTATCGCGCTCGCCTCGCCGGAAAAGATCCGCTCGTGGTCGTTCGGCGAGATCAAGAAGCCCGAAACCATCAACTACCGCACGTTCAAGCCGGAACGTGACGGCCTGTTCTGCGCCCGCATCTTCGGCCCGACGAAGGACTACGAGTGCCTTTGCGGCAAGTACAAGCGGATGAAGTACAAGGGCATCATCTGCGAGAAGTGCGGGGTCGAAGTGACTCTGGCGCGCGTCCGCCGCGAGCGGATGGGCCACATCGAACTGGCCTCGCCGGTCGCCCACATCTGGTTCCTGAAGTCGCTGCCGAGCCGCATCGCCCTGATGCTGGACATGGCGCTGAAGGACGTCGAGCGGGTCCTCTATTTCGAGAACTACATCGTCACCGAGCCGGGCCTGACGCCCCTGAAGCTGCACCAGCTTCTGTCGGAAGACGACTACCTGCGCTTCCAGGAAGAGTTCGGCGACGACAGCTTCACCGCCGAGATCGGCGCCGAGGCGGTGCAGGGGTTGCTGCGCGGCATCGACCTCGAGAAGGAGGCCGAGAAGCTTCGCGAGGAGCTGCAGACGACGACGTCTGAGATGAAGCTGAAGAAGGCGTCCAAGCGCCTGAAGCTCATCGAGAACTTCACCGAGAGCAACAACAAGCCCGAGTGGATGGTCCTGTCGGTGATCCCCGTGATCCCGCCGGAACTGCGTCCGCTGGTGCCGCTGGACGGCGGCCGCTTCGCGACCTCGGACCTGAACGACCTCTATCGCCGGGTCATCAACCGTAACAACCGCCTGAAGCGCCTCATCGAGCTGCGCGCGCCGGACATTATCATCCGCAACGAAAAGCGGATGCTGCAGGAAGCCGTCGACGCGCTGTTCGACAACGGTCGCCGCGGCCGCGTGATCACGGGCGCCAACAAGCGTCCGCTGAAGTCGCTGGCCGACATGCTGAAGGGCAAGCAGGGCCGGTTCCGCCAGAACCTGCTCGGCAAGCGCGTGGACTACTCGGGCCGTTCGGTCATCGTGGTGGGTCCCGAGCTGAAGCTGCACGAGTGCGGCCTGCCCAAGAAGATGGCGCTCGAGCTGTTCAAGCCGTTCATCTACGCGCGCCTGGACGCCAAGGGCCTGTCGGGCACCGTGAAGCAGTCCAAGCGCATGGTGGAGCGTGAGCAGCCGGCCGTCTGGGACATCCTGGACGAGGTGATCCGCGAGCACCCGGTCCTCCTGAACCGCGCGCCGACCCTGCACCGTCTGGGCATCCAAGCGTTCGAGCCCAAGCTGATCGAGGGCAAGGCCATCCAGCTGCACCCGCTGGTCTGCGCCGCGTTCAACGCCGACTTCGACGGCGACCAGATGGCCGTCCACGTGCCGCTCTCGCTGGAAGCCCAGCTGGAAGCGCGCGTGCTGATGATGAGCACGAACAACATCCTGTCGCCCGCCAACGGGCGGCCGATCATCGTGCCCTCGCAGGATATCGTGCTCGGTCTCTACTACCTGTCGCTGGTCAAGGACGGCGAGCCCGGCGAGGGCAAGGCGTTCGCGAGCCTGGGCGAGATCGAGGCCGCGCTCGACGCCGGCGTCGTGTCGCTGCACTCGAAGATCCGCTGCCGCTACACCGAGATGGACGCCGACGGGAACCTCGTGACGAAGGTCATCGAGACCAGCCCCGGCCGGATGAAGATCGCCGCGCTGTTCCCGCAGCACCCGGCGGTCGGCCATCGCCTTCTGGAGAAGAACCTCACCAAGAAGGAGATCGGCAACCTGATCGACACCGTCTATCGGCACTGCGGTCAGAAGGCGACGGTCATCTTCGCCGACCAGATGATGGGTCTGGGCTTCCGCGAGGCGGCCAAGGCGGGCATCTCGTTCGGCAAGGACGACATCGTCATCCCGGCGCGCAAGGCGCCGATCGTCGAAGAGACGCGCAAGCTCGTGGAAGAGTACGAGCAGCAGTACGCCGACGGTCTCATCACCAAGGGCGAGAAGTACAACAAGGTGGTCGACGCCTGGGCGAAGGCCACCGATCGCGTCGCCGACGAGATGATGGCCGAGGTGAGCTCTGCGCCGGTGGGGGCCGACGGCCGCCAGGGCGAGATCAACTCGATCTTCATGATGAGCAACTCGGGCGCCCGCGGTTCGCAGGCCCAGATGAAGCAGCTCGGCGGGATGCGCGGCCTCATGGCCAAGCCGTCGGGCGAGATCATCGAGACGCCGATCATCTCGAACTTCAAGGAAGGCCTGACCGTTCAGGAGTACTTCAACTCCACCCACGGCGCCCGTAAGGGCCTGGCCGATACGGCGCTGAAGACGGCTAACTCCGGCTACCTGACCCGCCGTCTCGTCGACGTCGCGCAGGATTGCATCATCACCGAGGAAGACTGCGGCACCACTCGCGGCATCACGCTGCGCGCCGTGGTCGAGGGTGGTGACGTGCTGGTGTCGCTCGGACAGCGCATCCTGGGTCGCTTCGCGGCCGAGGATGTGAAGGATCCGGGCACCAACGACGTCATCGTTCCCGCCGACACCTACCTCGACGAGAACATGATCGACCTGGTCGAAAGCGCCGGCGTCCAGTCGGTGAAGGTCCGCTCGGTCCTGACCTGCGAGACCAAGACCGGCGTCTGCGGCGCCTGCTACGGTCGCGACCTCGCCCGCGGCACGCCGGTGAACATCGGTGAAGCCGTCGGCGTCATCGCGGCCCAGTCGATCGGCGAGCCCGGCACCCAGCTGACGATGCGGACCTTCCACATCGGCGGCACCGCCCAGGTCGCCGAGCAGTCGTTCTACGAAAGCGCGAACGACGGCGTGGCCCGCATCGCCGGCAACACCGTGACGGCTCCGGACGGCGCGCTCATCTCGATGAGCCGCAACCTGCAGCTGACGGTCCAGGTCGATGGCAAGGACCGGGAAGCCTACAAGGTCCCGTACGGCGCCCGCCTGCGGGTGAAGGAAGGCGACAAGGTCAAGCGCGGTCAGCGCCTGGCCGAGTGGGACCCCTACACCACGCCGATCATCACGGAAGTGGGCGGCCGGGTCCGCTTCGAAGACCTGGTCGAGAACTTCTCGTTCCGCGAAGAAGCGGACGAAGCGACCGGCATCTCGAACCGCGTGGTCATCGACTGGCGCGCCAGTTCCAAGGGCTCGGACCTGCGTCCGGCCATGGCGGTGCTGGGCGAAGATGGCGCCTACAAGCGGATCTCGAACGGTGGTGAGGCCCGTTACCTGCTGCCCGTGGGCGCCATTCTCTCCGTCGGCGACGGCGACGAGGTGAAGCCCGGCGAGGTCATGGCCCGTATCCCGACGGAAAGCGCCAAGACGCGCGACATCACCGGCGGTCTGCCGCGGGTGGCGGAGCTCTTCGAAGCGCGTCGTCCGAAGGACTGCGCGGTCATCGCCGAGATGGACGGCCGGGTCGAATTCGGCCGGGACTACAAGAACAAGCGCCGTATCAAGATCACCCCGGAAGACGGTGGCGACGCGGTCGAGTTCCTGATCCCGAAGGGCAAGCACATCGCCGTCCACGACGGGGACGTGATCCGCAAGGGCGAGTACCTCATCGACGGCAACCCGGATCCGCACGACATCCTGCGCATCCAGGGCATCGAGGCGCTGGCCGACTTCCTGGTCAATGAGATCCAGGAGGTCTACCGACTGCAGGGCGTGCCGATCAACGACAAGCACATCGAGACGATCGTCCGTCAGATGCTGCAGAAGGTCGAGATCCTCGAGCCCGGCGACACCGGCCTGCTCAAGGGCGATCACCTCGACAAGCTCGAGGTGGAGGAAGAGAGCGCCAAGGCGGAAGCCCGCGGCGGTCGTCCGGCCCTGACGCAACCGGTGCTGCTCGGCATCACCAAGGCCTCGCTGCAGACCCGCAGCTTCATCTCCGCGGCGTCCTTCCAGGAGACGACGCGGGTGCTCACCGAGGCGGCGGTCCAGGGCAAGATCGATACCCTGGAAGGCCTGAAGGAGAACGTGATCGTGGGCCGCCTCATCCCGGCGGGCACGGGCTCGTACCTGCGCAACCTGCAACGCATCGCCGCCAAGCGCGACGAGGCGCTCACCCAGAGCCGCGAAGAAGCGATGGAGCCGCTGCCGGCGGAAATCGCCGAAGCCGCGGTGGGCGAGCAGGTCGAGTCGTAAGGCTCTCCAGCAGCTCAAGCTAACGACGGCCCGGGAGCGATCCCGGGCCGTTTCGCTTTCCACCCTTGGGCTTGGCCGTGTCAGTCCCTAGATCGTAGGGGTAACGACAACGAGGAGCTCGCCCGGTGCCGCTGCTGCTTTGCCCCAACGACAATACGTCCATGCAGAACGTGAACCGCGGAGGCGTGGAGATCGACATCTGCCCCACCTGCCGGGGCGTCTGGTTGGACCGCGGCGAGCTCGAGAAGCTGCTGGAAGGCACGCGGCAGGAGCAGACTCACCAGAGCCAGGACCGCCAGCGGTTCGAGCGCGAGGTGCAGGACTTCCACCGCAATCCGGACGACTGGAAGAAGAAGCACCCCTACGACAGCCAGCACGGCAGGTACCGCTACGACGACGACTACCACTACAGGAAGAAAAAGAAGCGGTTCGACATCTTCGACATCTTCGACTGAGGCTGATCCGGTCAGCGTGGTCGGCCGGCGGAGCCGCTGATGTCGTGGGGCGAGCTCCCCATGCCCTTCATGTTCGAGACGCCGCCCGGCGGGCTGCGGCGGACGTCCCAGTCAAGTTGCGAGCCCGCCTCCCGAGCTCGCGATTCCTCGCCGCGACTGTAACGATAGTCCGCCTCACGTCGGGCGGCCGCCCGCCCGAATTCCGAACTGTCGTCGCGATCGAGGCCAAGGCCGTTAAACGGAGCGTCGCGGGCGCCGCGCGCGAGACGCTGCTCGCATTTCTCCCGTTCCTCGCGGCTCAGGTTCGCCGGATTTGCGCAGCCGACCAGGCCGCGCAGCGTCTGGCGCGCGTTGTCGGCCGCAGGGTCCGGAGCCAGAGCCCGCGCGGCAGCGCTGGGCGCCTCTCGCCGTGTGTCCGCCTTGGCCTCCGGCGCAATCAACGGAGGCATCGGCAAGTCGCTCGGTGCATGACGCAGGGCGCGGCGGTGCAGGCGGATGGGGGTGGGCGGGCCGCCGGCGTGCGGCGGCGGCACGCGGGGCAGGATCAGCACCGGGATGATGGGCTCCGGCGGCCCCGACTGCATCGGCGGCGTCATCAGCTTGGGCACATGCAGCGCCAGCGCCGCCAGCACGACGACGTGTGCGGCGAGGGAGACCGCCACAGCGAACGTTCGGCGTCTCGATGGGCCCCGGCCAGCCGCCAATGGCGCTCCCCGCTAAGGTCAAGCTTCGCCGTACAGCGTATCGCAGTGGGCGAGGCGATTTCATGGCGGCGGCTTGCAGCGACCTGAGGCTCTGCCTTAAGTTGCAAGCGGGGCGTCCGCTCGCTGGGGGTAGTATGTATCGTAAGCTTCTCGGCGTCGCTCTCGCGGCGGGCGTAAACACGGCTGCCCAGGCGCAGGCGCCCTCGGCGCCGCCCCTGGAGGCTTTCGCCCGGCTGCCGGCCGTGACCGAGGCGAAGATCGCACCGGGCGGTCAGAGGATCGCAATCCTCGGCGGCGCACCAACCGACAGAACGATCGCCTTCACCGCCATTGACCAGCCGGGGATGAACATCCTGAAGCTGGGCGCCGTCGAAACGCTGGGCGTCTCATGGGCCGGCGACGACTACGCGCTCGCCAGGGTGGCTTTCTGGGAGAAGGTCGGGGCACGGGCCGACTACCGGCTGGTGCGGACGGCGTCCGTGACGCCGCAGGCGAAGTTCATGGGCTACCTCCTGGGCGGCGATGCGCTGTCTTCTCAGCTGACCAACCAGGGCGTGGTGGGGATCGTGAAGGGCCCGCCTCCGCGAGTTATGGTGCGCGGTCTCGCGCTAGCCGCGGGTCCCGACCGTGACATGAACACGCGGCTCGGCCGGAAGGGGGAAAACGGCGACCTGCGCGTCCCGGCGCTCTTCTCCGTCGATCCCGCGACCGGTCGCGGCACGCAGGTCGAACGGGGCGACTTCGATATCGAAGGTTGGGAGGTCGATCTCTCGGGGCAGGCCCGCGTGATGTACAAGGTCGACGAGAATACCCGAAAGCGAACCCTGTACGCCCGCCCGAAAGGGCAGGGGACCTGGAGGATGATCCAGGATGGCGACGATGGGCGCACTTTCCTG
This sequence comes from Phenylobacterium sp. J426, assembly GCF_024699945.1. Taxonomy (GTDB): domain Bacteria; phylum Pseudomonadota; class Alphaproteobacteria; order Caulobacterales; family Caulobacteraceae; genus Phenylobacterium. The sequence goes on from NZ_JAJOMY010000001.1 coordinate 2,861,180, forward strand.
GGCTATTCGGACGCCGACCAGTCCTTCTACTTCGCCAGCACGGGTCCCGGCGGGACGCAGGTCACCCGGCAGCGGCTCCCCGACGGGCCGGTCGAGACGGTCGGGAAGCCGGTACAAGGCGCAGGCGTCCATCTCGTCTGGGACGGTCACCGGAATGCCGTGGTTGGGGTTGCGGCGTCCGGGGCGGAGCGTGGGATCGAATGGCTGGATCCGGTCTTTGCTGGCGCGCAGGCTACGGTCAGCCGCGCTTTCAAAGGTCGATCCGCGCGGCTCACGTCCTGGTCGGAGGATCTCACCCGCTTCATCGTCGTCGCCGAAGGTCCCGACAATCCGGCCCAGTGGTTCCTCTATGACCGCGCCCGGAAGGAAGTCTCGCCTATCGGCGACGGGTATCCGGAGCTTGCTGAGGTCACCCTTGGGACCACCTCTTTCATGCGCTACCGGGCGCGGGATGGCCTGGAGATTCCGGCCTACCTGACCTTGCCGCCGGGGCTGAAGGCGGGCGAGAAGCCGCCGCTGATCGTTCTGCCGCATGGCGGCCCGTCGGCCCATGACGACCCCGGCTTCGACTACCTGACCCACTTCCTCGCCAGCCGCGGCTACGCGGTGCTGCGGCCGCAGTATCGCGGCTCGACGGGCTTCGGGCCGGAGTTCCAGAAGGCAGGGAAGGGGGAGTGGGGCGGCAAGATGCAGACCGACCTGCTCGATGGCGTGGCCGCGGTCGCCGATCGCGCGGACCCGGCCCGGGCCTGCATCGTCGGCGCAAGCTTCGGCGGCTACGCGGCCCTGTACGGCGCGGTCTTCCAGCCAGGCGCCTATCGCTGCGCGGCGTCCATCAACGGCGTCTCGGACCTCGGCGCCCTGATCGGCGACTACGCCACCGACTTTGGGCGCGATAACAAGGGCTTCGAGTTGCTCCGGGAGGAAGTTCGTCAAGCTTCGCCCCAGGGTCTCGACGGTGTCTCGCCGCTGAAGAACGCCGCGCGGGCCAGCATGCCCGTTCTGCTGGTGCATGGCGACAAGGACACCACGGTCGCCCCCAACCATTCGCAGCGCATGGCCGTCGCCCTGAAGAACGCGGGCAAGCCTGTCGAGCACGTGGTGCTCGCCGGCGAGAACCACTATCTGGGAACGACGGCGGCGCGCACCCAGATGCTTTCCGCCCTCGACGCCTTCCTGGCAAAGAACCTGCCTGTCAACGCGCCGCAGCGTCCCTGAGGCCGCGCCCTCTCGGACTCGCGTTGACGGGACAGCCGCTTACGACTATGTAGCGCGCTCTTTCGAGACCGGGATCCTCTCCCAGTCCGATGAGCGCACCCCGCCGGAACGCACGACACGGGCGTCCCGGCGAGTTTTTGCGTTCAGCGGGCGGGCCTCGAACACACGAAAACACGACCCCAACCGAGGCGCCCCGGCCAAACGGCACACGCCTCCCAAGCGAGATTAGATGCCGACAGTCAACCAGCTCATCCGCAAGCCTCGCCAGTCGAAGCCCGCGCGGAACAAGGTCCCCGCCCTGAAGGGCTGCCCGCAGCGCCGCGGCGTTTGCACCCGGGTGTACACCACGACCCCGAAGAAGCCGAACTCGGCTCTGCGTAAGGTCGCCAAGGTGCGCCTGACCACCGGCATCGAAGCGGTGTGCTACATCCCCGGCGAAGGCCACAACCTGCAGGAGCACTCGGTGGTCCTGATCCGTGGCGGCCGCGTGAAGGACCTTCCGGGCGTGCGCTACCACATCCTGCGCGGCGTGCTCGACACCCAAGGGGTCAAGGACCGCAAGCAGCGCCGTTCGCTCTACGGCGCCAAGCGTCCGAAGTAAGGATTTAAGAGATGTCCCGTCGCCGTCGCGCAGACAAACGTGAAGTGCTCCCGGATCCGAAGTTCGGGGACCTCGTCGTCACCAAGTTCATGAACTACGTGATGTATGAAGGTAAGAAGGCCGTGGCCGAGAACATCGTCTACGGCGCCTTCGACATCCTGGAGGCCCGCCGCAAGGACCAGGGTCCGCTGGAAACCTTCCATGCCGCCCTGGACAACGTGGCTCCCGCCATCGAAGTCCGCTCCCGCCGGGTCGGCGGCGCCACCTACCAGGTGCCCGTCGAAGTCCGCCCTGAGCGTCGTCGCGCCCTGGCCATCCGCTGGCTGGTGAACGCCGCCCGCTCGCGTGGCGAGAACACCATGACGGAAAAGCTGGCCGGCGAGCTGCTGGACGCCTCTTCGAACCGCGGTTCGGCGGTGAAGAAGCGCGAAGACACCCACAAGATGGCGGAAGCCAACCGGGCGTTCTCGCACTACCGCTGGTAAGCGCCCTTCATAGTGAGCTTTCCGGCGCGGGCGGTTTGAGATAAACCGCCCGCGCCGTTCGTTCAGCCTCCCCCGAAATACCTTTTTGCAGAGCTTCCGCTATGCCCCGCACCCACAAGATCGAAGATTACCGCAACTTCGGGATCATGGCCCACATCGACGCGGGCAAGACCACCACGACCGAGCGGATCCTCTACTACACCGGCAAGAGCCATAAGATCGGCGAAGTCCATGACGGCGCGGCCACCATGGACTGGATGGAACAGGAGCAGGAGCGCGGCATCACGATCACGTCGGCCGCGACGACCGCGTTCTGGAACAACAAGCGCCTGAACATCATCGACACTCCCGGCCACGTGGACTTCACCATCGAGGTGGAGCGCAGCCTGCGCGTCCTCGACGGCGCCGTGACCGTGCTGGACGGCAACGCCGGCGTCGAACCGCAGACCGAAACCGTGTGGCGTCAGGCCGACAAGTACAAGGTCCCGCGGATCGTCTTCGTCAACAAGATGGACAAGCTGGGCGCCGACTTCGATAAGTCGGTCGAGAGCATCCGCGACCGCCTCGGCGCGAAGGCCGTTCCGATCCAGCTGCCGATCGGCTCGGAGTCGGCCCTGAAGGGCATCGTCGATCTCGTCCGCATGAAGGCGGTGGTCTGGGACAATGACGGCCTGGGCGCGAGCTTCCGCGACGAAGAGATCCCCGCGGACCTGAAGGCCAAGGCCGAGGAAGCCCGCAACTACATGATCGAGAGCGCCGTCGAGATGGACGACGAGGCCATGGAGGCCTACCTCTCGGGCGAGGAACCCTCGGAAGAAGTGATCAAGAAGTGCATCCGCAAGGCTGTGCTGACCGGCGCCTTCTATCCGATCCTCTGCGGCTCGGCCTTCAAGAACAAGGGCGTCCAGCCGCTCCTCGACGCCGTCGTCGACTACCTGCCGTCGCCGGTGGACATCCCGCCGACGAAGGGCATCGACTTCCGCACGGAAGAAGAAGTTGAGCGTCGGGCCTCGGACGACGAGCCGCTGTCGGTCCTCGCGTTCAAGATCATGGACGACCCCTTCGTGGGCTCGCTGACCTTCTGCCGGATCTACTCGGGCAAGCTCGAGACTGGCATGGGGCTGATGAACTCCACGCGCGACAAGAAGGAGCGCGTCGGCCGCATGCTGCTGATGCACTCGAACAACCGCGAGGACATCAAGGAAGCCTACGCCGGCGACATCGTCGCCCTGGCCGGCCTGAAGGAAACCCGCACGGGCGACACCCTGTGCGACCCGAACAAGTCGCCGGTGATCCTGGAGCGCATGGAGTTCCCGGCGCCCGTGATCGAGATCGCCGTCGAGCCCAAGTCGAAGGCCGACCAGGAAAAGCTGGGCGTCGCCCTGGCGAAGCTGGCGGCCGAGGATCCCTCCTTCACCGTCTCGACCGACCACGAGTCGGGCCAGACGATCCTGAAGGGCATGGGCGAGCTGCACCTCGACATCAAGATCGACATCCTGAAGCGCACCTACAAGGTGGAAGCCAACATCGGTGCGCCGCAGGTGGCCTACCGCGAGAGCATCTCGCGCCGGGCCGAGATCGACTACACGCACAAGAAGCAGACCGGCGGTACGGGCCAGTTCGCCCGCGTGAAGCTGGTGTTCGAGCCTGGTGAGCCGGGGTCGGGCTTCGTCTTCGAGAGCGCGATCGTCGGTGGCGCGGTGCCGAAGGAATACGTGCCGGGCGTCCAGAAGGGCCTGGAGTCGGCGAAGGAGAACGGCCTGCTCGCCGGCTTCCCGCTGATCGACTTCAAGGCGACGCTCGTCGACGGCGCGTTCCACGACGTCGACTCGTCGGTGCTGGCGTTCGAAATCGCCTCGCGCGCGGCCTTCAAGGAGCTGCGTGAGAAGGCGGCTCCGAAGCTGCTCGAGCCGATCATGTCGGTGGAAGTGGTGACGCCGGAGGAATATCTGGGCTCGGTCATCGGCGACCTGAACGGCCGTCGTGGTCAGATCCAGGGGCAGGACATGCGCGGCAACGCGACGGTCATCAACGCCTACGTTCCGCTGGCCAACATGTTCGGCTACGTGAACAACCTGCGCGGCATGTCGCAAGGCCGCGCCCAGTTCACCATGCAGTTCAGCCACTACGACACGGTGCCGCAAGTCGTCGCCGAAGAAGTCATCAAGAAGTACGCCTAATTCCAACCCTAGCTGAGAGGACAAGCCCGGACAGGGCTGGAGCTTGAAATGGCCAAAGAGAAGTTCGAACGTAACAAGCCGCACTGCAACATCGGCACGATTGGTCACGTTGACCACGGCAAGACGACGCTGACGGCGGCGATCACGATCACGCTGGCGAAGTCGGGTGGTGCGACGGCGAAGAACTACGCCGACATCGACGCGGCGCCGGAAGAGAAGGCGCGCGGGATCACGATCAACACGGCGCACGTGGAATATGAGACGGCGAACCGTCACTACGCGCACGTCGACTGCCCTGGCCACGCCGACTACGTGAAGAACATGATCACGGGTGCGGCGCAGATGGACGGCGCGATCCTGGTCGTGTCGGCGGCGGACGGCCCGATGCCGCAGACGCGTGAGCACATCCTGCTGGCCCGTCAGGTGGGCGTGCCGGCGCTGGTGGTGTTCATGAACAAGGTCGACATGGTCGACGACGCCGAGCTGCTGGACCTCGTCGAAATGGAAGTGCGCGAGCTGCTGAGCAGCTACCAGTTCCCGGGCGATGACATTCCGATCGTGAAGGGTTCGGCGCTGGCGGCGGTCGAAGGCCGTGACGCCAACATCGGCGAAGAGAAGATCCTGGAGCTGATGGCGGCGGTCGACGCCTACATCCCGCAGCCGGAGCGTCCGATCGACCAGCCGTTCCTGATGCCGGTGGAAGACGTGTTCTCGATCTCGGGCCGCGGCACGGTGGTGACGGGCCGTATCGAGAAGGGCGTGGTGAAGGTCGGCGAGGAAGTCGAGATCGTCGGCATCCGCGAAGTCCAGAAGACGACCTGCACGGGCGTCGAGATGTTCCGCAAGCTGCTGGACCAGGGTCAGGCGGGCGACAACGTGGGCGTGCTGCTGCGCGGCACCAAGCGTGAAGACGTCGAGCGGGGCCAGGTGCTCTGCAAGCCGGGCTCGATCACGCCGCACACCGAGTTCATGGCCGAGGCCTACATCCTGACGAAGGAAGAGGGCGGCCGTCACACCCCGTTCTTCACGAACTACCGTCCGCAGTTCTACTTCCGGACGACGGACGTGACGGGGATCATCAAGCTGAAGGAAGGCGTGGAGATGATCATGCCCGGCGACAACGCCGAGCTGCTCGTCGAGCTGATCACGCCGATCGCCATGGACCAGGGCCTGCGCTTCGCGATCCGCGAAGGCGGCCGGACCGTCGGCGCCGGCGTCGTGGCCAAGATCATCAAGTAAGATCGGCCACAGCCAAGCACTCTGAAGAGGCCGCCGGGGAAACCCGGCGGCCTTTTCTCTTACTTCGACGTCATGACCTCGATTTAAGCTGATCCTGCGGCGCCGCCGGACTAGCTTCCCGTCACAAGGTTACGGGAGACGGCAATGCGCTTTTCGATTGCTCTGCTGACGGCGGCGGCCGCGATCTCGCTGGCCAGCGCGGCGAGCGCGGCTTCGGTCGAGGTCAAGGACGCGGTGGCCCGGGTGACGGTGATCCCGGAGAACCGCAGCGACATCAAGGTCGAGATCATCCAGCCCAACGCTCGAGCGCCCCTGCAGGTGCGCTCGCGAGGCGACCGCGTCATCGTGGACGGCGACCTTGACCGGAAGATCCGCAACTGCCGCGGCTCGGGCGAGAACCGCAGCGTCGAGGTGCGGGGCGTCGGGGTTATCGCCTGGCGGGAGATGCCGCAGGTGGTGATCCGCACGCCGCGCGACGTGCGCCTGGAGGCCGGTGGGGCGGTCTACGGATCCGTAGGCCGCTCGGCCAGCCTCACCCTTTCCAACGCCGGATGCGGCGACTGGACCGTCGCCAATGTGGATGGCCCGATGAGGCTGCGCCAGGCCGGCTCGGGCGACACCCGCACCGGTCAGGCCGGATCGGCGGAGATCAAGATCGCCGGCTCGGGAGACGTGGCCACCGCCGAGATCCGCGGTGGCGTGGACATCGACATCGCAGGCTCGGGCGGAGTAGCGGTCCGCAGCGTGCAGGGGCCGCTCAGCGTCAGCATCGCGGGCTCTGGCGACGTGACGGTGGCGGGCGGCCGCGCCACGACCATGACCGCCTCCATCGCCGGCTCGGGCGATGTCGACTTCCGGGGCGTCGCCGACAGCCTGAAGGCCCGCGTCGCCGGCTCGGGCGATGTCCGCGCCCGCGAGGTGAAGGGCGAGGTGTCGAAGTCCATCATGGGCTCGGGGGCCGTCACGATCGGCTAACCCGTCGCACCGGAAAGGGCGCGCCGGGACGCCCGGCGGCCCTTGACGGGGGCGAGTCGCATAGGTATTACCGCGCCTCCTGTTGGACCGGCTGTGTGCTTCGAAGGGATTTGAAGCGCAGACGCGGTTCGCGGAACGACCTGGGACAGTGCTTTTTCGAGCTTGCGTTTCGGGATGGGGCCCTCGCTTCCGCGTGGGCTCAAATCGTTTGTGCGGACTTTCGCGTACGGGCTCTCATCTGAGGGTTCGGGCTGGTCTTTGAAATGGTCGAGATCACGCGGGCGGGCCGCCGTCTGTAGGGAATGATAAGAGCGATATGGATCGTCAGAACATCCGCATTCGGCTCAAAGCCTTCGATCACCGCGTGCTGGATCATTCCACCCGCGAGATCGTGAACACCGCGAAGCGGACCGGCGCCACCGTGCGCGGCCCGATTCCGCTGCCGACGCGCATTGAGAAATTCACCGTCAACCGCTCGCCGCACATCGACAAGAAGTCGCGCGAGCAGTTCGAAATCCGCACGCACAAGCGCGTGCTCGACATCGTCGACCCCACCCCGCAGACCGTGGACGCGCTGATGAAGCTCGACCTGTCCGCCGGCGTGGACGTCGAGATCAAGCTCTAAGGGGATCGGTCCGATGCGTACCGGCGTGATCGCCAAGAAGCTGGGCATGGCGCGCTTCTTCGATGAAGCGGGCGTCCATGTGCCCGTCACCGTCCTGAGCCTCGAGGGCTGCCAGGTCGTCGGTCAGCGCACCGCTGACAAGGACGGCTATGTCGCCCTGCAGCTCGGCGCGGGCTCCAAGAAGCCGAAGAACACCTCCAAGGCGCTGCGCGGCCACTTCGCGAAGGGCCAGGTGGAGCCGAAGGCCAAGGTCGTCGAGTTCCGGGTGTCGGAAGACAACCTGATCGACGTGGGCGCGGAGCTGACCGCCGACCACTTCGTTCCGGGTCAGAAGATCGACATCACCGGCACCACGGTCGGTAAGGGCTTCGCCGGCGCGATGAAGCGCTGGAACTTCGGTGGCCTGCGCGCCACCCACGGCGTGTCCGTGTCGCACCGTTCGCACGGTTCGACCGGTAACCGCCAGGATCCGGGTCGTACGTTCCCGGGCAAGAAGATGGCCGGTCACTATGGCCAGGAAACCGTCACCACCCTCAACCTCACCGTCTGGCGCGTCGACGCCGAGCGCGGCCTCATCCTGGTCAAGGGCGCCGTCCCGGGCTCGGAAGGCTCGTTCGTGAAGATCCGCGACGCGGTGAAGAGCCCGCTGCCGGCCGACGCGCCGAAGCCGGGCGCGTTCCGCAGCGCGGGCGCTCCGACCCCGGTCGAAGCCGCCGCCGAGGAAGCGCCGGCCGAGGACGTCGCGACCGAAGCGCCGGCCGCCGAGGCGACTGAAGCTGGGGATCAAGCGTAATGAAACTCGACGTCATCAAGCTGGACGGCGGGAAGGGCGGCTCGATCGAGCTGGCCGACGATATCTTCGGCATCGAAGAGATCCGCGGCGACATCCTGCAGCGCGTCGTCACCTGGCAACTCGCCAAGCGTCGCGCCGGGACCCACAAGATCCAGGTCCGCAACGAGGTCTCCCGCACCTCGAAGAAGATGTACAAGCAGAAGGGCACCGGCGGCGCCCGTCACGGTTCGCGCCGTGCGGCCCAGTTCGTCGGCGGCGCCAAGGCCCACGGTCCCGTGGTCCGCAGCCACGCCTTCGACCTGCCCAAAAAGGTCCGCGCCCTGGCCCTGCGCCATGCGCTGTCCTCGAAGGCGAAGGAAGGTTCGCTGATCGTCCTGGACTCGGCTGTGCTGCCGGAAGCCAAGACCGCCGCGCTGCGCGAGCAGCTTGGCAAGATCGGCGTGACCAATGCGCTGGTGATCGCCGGCGCCGAGGTCGACAACAACCTGAAGCTCGCCGCCCGGAACATCCCGAACGTGGACGTGCTGCCGAATGCCGGCCTCAACGTCTACGACGTGCTGCGTCGCCGTACCCTGGTCCTGACCAAGGACGCGGTCGAAGCGATCCAGGCGCGTTTCCAGCCTGAGGAGGCCGCGTGATGGCCGTCGAGCCCACCGCCCGCCACTACGACACGATCCTGTCGCCGATCATCACGGAAAAGGCCACGCTGCTCTCGGAGCAGAACAAGGTGGTCTTCCGGGTCGCCGGCGATGCGTCGAAGGACGAGATCGCCGCTGCGGTCGAAGCGCTGTTCAAGGTCAACGTGACCAAGGTCAACACCCTCAACGTGAAGGGCAAGACCAAGCGGTTCCGCGGCATCGTCGGGCGTCGTACCGACGTCAAGAAAGCGATCGTGACCCTGGCCGAAGGCCAGTCGATCGACATCACCACGGGGCTTTGATCCGATGGCTCTGAAGCAATTCAATCCGACCTCGCCGGGTCGTCGCCAGCTGGTGCTGGTCGACAAGTCCGAGCTCCACAAGGGCCGGCCGGAAAAGTCGCTCGTGGAAGGCCTGACGAAGTCGGGCGGCCGCGGCGGCAACGGCCGTGTCGCCGTCCGCTTCCGCGGCGGCGGCGCCAAGCGCCTGTACCGCATCATCGACTTCAAGCGCCGCAAGTTCGACGTGCCCGCCACGGTCGAGCGTCTCGAGTACGACCCGAACCGTTCGGCCTTCATCGCTCTGGTGAAGTACGAGGACGGCGAGCTGGCGTACATCCTGGCTCCGCAGCGCCTGAAGGTCGGCGACCAGGTCGTGGCCTCGGAAAAGGCGGATGTGAAGCCCGGCAACGCCATGCCGCTGCGCGGCATGCCGATCGGCACCATCATCCACAACGTCGAGCTGAAGCCGATGAAGGGCGGGCAGGTCGCCCGTTCGGCCGGCGCCTACGCCCAGCTGGTCGGCCGTGACGCCGGCTACGCCCAGATCCGCCTGAACTCGGGCGAGCTGCGCATGGTGCAGGACAGCTGCATGGCCACCGTCGGCGCCGTGTCGAACCCGGACCATATGAACGAGAGCCTCGGCAAGGCCGGCCGCTCGCGTCACAAGGGCCGTCGTCCGCACGTCCGCGGCGTCGCCATGAACCCGATCGACCACCCGCACGGCGGCGGCGAAGGCCGCACCTCGGGCGGCCGTCACCCGGTCACCCCGTGGGGCCAGCCCACCAAGGGCCGGAAGACCCGCAAGAACAAGGCGACGGACAAGTTCATCATCCGCTCGCGCCACGCTCGGAAGGCTCGCTAACCGATGACCCGCTCCGTCTGGAAAGGCCCGTTCGTCGACGGGTACCTGCTCAAGAAGGCCGAGGCCGCGCAGTCCTCGGGCCGCAAGGACGTGATCAAGACCTGGTCGCGCCGCTCGACCATCATGCCCCAGTTCGTGGGTCTGACGTTCGGCGTGCACAACGGTCAGAAGCACGTTCCGGTGCTGGTTTCGGAAGACATGGTCGGGATGAAGTTCGGCGAGTTCGCGCCGACCCGCTTCTTCCCCGGCCACGCCGCCGACAAGAAGGCCAAGAGGAAGTAAGATGGCCAAGCAAGCAAAAGCCCGCCGTCTTACCGGCGCAGAGGCGATGGCCAAGGTGCGGACCCTCCGCACCAGCCCGCGCAAGCTCAACCTGGTGGCCCAGTCGATCCGCGGCCTCAAGGTTCAGCGCGCCCTCAACGAGCTGGAGTTCAGCCCCAAGCGCATCGCCAACGATGTGCGCAAGGCGCTCTACTCGGCCATCTCGAACGCCGAGAACAACCACAACCTCGACATCGACAACCTGGTCGTGGCCGAGGCCTTCGTGGGCAAGAACCTGATCATGAAGCGCTTCCACGCCCGTGCGCGGGGTCGCGCCTCGCGTATCGAGAAGCCGTTCAGCGAGATCACCATCGTGGTCCGCGAGCAAGGTGAGGCCGCCTAATGGGTCAGAAGATCAATCCCGTCGGGCTGCGCCTCGGCATCAACCGCACCTGGGACAGCCGCTGGTTCGCGGATGGCCCGGAGTACGGCCGGCTGCTGCACGAAGACATCAAGGTCCGTCGCGCGCTGAAGAAGCGCCTGTATCAGGCTGGCGTGTCGCGGATCATCATCGAGCGTCCGCACAAGAAGTGCCGCATCACCATCTATGCCGCGCGCCCCGGCGTGATCATCGGCAAGAAGGGCGCGGACATCGAGAAGCTGCGCAAGGACGTGGCGGCGATGACGGACGGCGAGGTTCACCTGAACATCGTCGAGATCCGCAAGCCGGAAACCGACGCCCAGCTGGTGGCCGAGAACATCGCCCAGCAGCTCGAACGCCGCGTGGCCTTCCGCCGCGCGATGAAGCGCTCGATGCAGTCGGCGATGCGCCTGGGCGCCAAGGGCGTCCGGATCAACGTCTCGGGCCGCCTCGGCGGCGCCGAAATCGCCCGCATGGAGTGGTATCGCGAAGGCCGCGTGCCGCTGCACACCCTGCGCGCCGACGTGGACTACGGCTTCACCGAGGCCAAGACCACCTACGGCGTGATCGGCGTGAAGGTGTGGGTGTTCAAGGGCGAGGTGCTCGAGCACGACCCGATGGCTCTCGACAAGCGCCTGGCTGGCGAAAGCGGCCCGGCCGGCGAGGGTGGCGGCCGTGAACGTGGCGACCGTCCGGATCGTGGCCCCCGTCGCGATCGCCGTGAATCGGCGAACGCCTAAGGACCTGAACCATGCTGTCTCCGAAGAAGACCAAGTATCGTAAGCAGTTCAAGGGCCGCATCCACGGCACGGCCAAGGGCGGGTTCACGCTGAACTTCGGCTCCTACGGCCTGAAGTCGATGGAGCCCGAGCGCATCACGGCGCGTCAGATCGAAGCGGCCCGCCGCGCGATCACCCGCCAGATGAAGCGCCAAGGCCGAGTGTGGATCCGGGTGTTCCCCGACGTGCCGGTGACCGGCAAGCCGGCGGAAGTCCGGATGGGCTCGGGCAAGGGTTCGGTCGAGTACTGGGCCGCCCGCGTCCACCCTGGCCGGATCATGTTCGAAATCGACGGCGTGCCGGATGACGTCGCCCGCGAAGCTCTGCGCCTCGGCGCGGCCAAGCTTCCGGTCAAGACGCGCATCGTCACCCGCATCGACGCCGCCGTGGAGCACGCGTGATGAAGATCGACGAAGTTCGCGGCCTGACGGCCGACCAGCTGAACGAGCAGCTCGTGTCCCTGAAGAAGGAGCAGTTCAACCTGCGCTTCCAGAAGGCGACGGGTCAGCTCGAGAAGACCCACCGCGTGAACGAGCTGCGCAAGGACATTGCGCGGATCCAGACCGTTCTGCGCGCCAAGCAGGCTCAGGCCTGAGGAGACTGACGTAAATGCCGAAACGAATTCTCGAAGGCGTCGTCGTCTCGGACAAGGGCGACAAGACGGTCGTGGTGAAGGTCGAGCGGACCTTCCTGCACCCGGTGCTGAAGAAGACCGTTCGCCGGTCGAAGAAGTACCACGCCCACGACGAGGCGAACACCTACAAGGTCGGCGAGGTCGCCCGCATCATCGAATGCGCGCCCAAGTCGAAGCTCAAAACCTGGGAAGTGCTGCCTAAGGGCGGCGCGGCCCAAGCGTAAGGATCGAGACCTATGATCCAGATGCAAACTAACCTGGACGTCGCCGACAATTCCGGCGCCCGCCGGGTCATGTGCATCAAGGTGCTGGGCGGCGCGAAGCGCCGTTATGCCGGCGTCGGTGACAAGATCGTCGTCTCCGTGAAGGAGGCGATTCCGCGCGGCCGCGTGAAGAAGGGCGATGTGCTGCAGGCCATCGTCGTGCGCACCAGCCAGGGCATCAAGCGTAAAGACGGCTCGATGATCCGCTTCGACAAGAACGCGGCCGTGATCGTCAACAAGCAATCCGAGCCGATCGGCACGCGGATCTTTGGCCCGGTTCCCCGTGAACTGCGCGCGAAGAACCACATGAAGATCATCTCGCTCGCGCCTGAGGTGCTGTAATGGCCGCGAAGATCAAGAAGGGGGACCGGGTCGTGGTCCTCGCCGGCAAGGACAAGGGCCGCCAGGGTGCGGTCACCAAGGTGTTCCCGCAGGAGCAACGCGTCCTGGTCGAGGGTATCAACATCGTCCAGCGGCACACGCGCCCCTCGCAGACGGATCCCCAGGGCGGGATCAAGAACAAGGAAGCGCCGATCCACCTGTCGAACGTGGCTCTGGTCGACTCCAAGGGCAAGCCGACCCGCGTCGGCTTCCGCGTGGACGGCGACAAGAAGGTGCGTATCGCCAAGACGACCGGCGAGGTGATCAATGGCTGATCAAGCTTACGAACCGCGGCTCAAGACCGAGTACCGCGAGCGCATCCGCAAGTCGCTGAAGGAACGCTTCGGCTACACGAACGAGATGCAGATCCCGAAGCTCGAGAAGATCGTGATCAACATGGGTGTGGGCGAAGCTGTCGCCGACTCCAAGAAGATCAACTCGGCCATGGCGGACCTGGCGAAGATCGCCGGTCAGAAGCCGGTGCCGACCAAGGCCCGGACTTCGATCGCCGGCTTCAAGCTGCGCGAAGGCATGACGGTCGGCTGCAAGGTCACGCTGCGCAAGGACCAGATGTACGAGTTCCTCGACCGTCTGATCACCATCGCGCTGCCGCGCGTGAAGGACTTCCGGGGCCTGAAGCCCACGTCGTTCGACGGTCGCGGCAACTACGCCATGGGTCTGAAGGAGCACATCGTGTTCCCGGAGATCAACTACGACCAGATCGACCAGATCTGGGGCATGGACATCATCGTCACCACCACCGCGAAGACCGACGACGAGGCTCGCGAGCTTCTCCGGGAATTCCAGTTCCCGTTCGTTCAAGCGGGGCAGGGGTAATCACATGGCCAAGAAAAGCGCCGTCAACCGCAACGAACGGGTCAAGAAGCTCGTCAAGCAATACTCCGCCAAGCGCCAGGCGCTGAAGGAGATCGCGAACAACGAGAGCCTCCCGCTCGAAGAACGTTTCGAAGCCCGCCTGAAGCTTGCCGAACTGCCGCGCAACTCGGCGAAAGTCCGCATCCGCAACCGCTGCGAAGTGACGGGCCGCCCGCGCGCCTATTACCGCAAGCTGAAGATGAGCCGGATCTCGCTGCGGGAGCTCGGCTCCCACGGTCTGATCCCCGGCCTCGTCAAGTCGAGCTGGTAGGAGGGTCCTCAGATGGTCAACGACCCCATCGGCGATCTGATCGCCCGCATCAAGAACGCCGCCTCGCGCGGCCGGTCCAAGCTCTCGACGCCGGCGTCGAAGATGCGCGCGCGCGTCCTCGATGTCCTGACCGAGGAAGGCTACATCCGCGGCTACCACCTGGTGGAAAAGCCCGGCGCCTTCCCGGAGTTCGAGATCGAGCTGAAGTACTTCGACGGCCAGCCGGTCATCGTGGAGATCAGCCGCGTCTCGAAGCCCGGCCGTCGCGTCTATTCGTCGATCAAGGACCTGAAGCCCGTGAAGAACGGCCTCGGGATCTCGATCCTGTCGACGCCGAAGGGCGTCATGTCGGACAACGCGGCCCGCGAGGCCAACGTTGGCGGCGAAGTCCTCTGCCGGGTCTACTAAGATGTCTCGTATCGGTAAGAAGGCGGTCGCGGTCCCCAGCGGGGTGACAGTGACCATCGACGGCCAGACGGTGACGGTGAAGGGGCCCAAGGGCCAACTCGCCTGGACCGTGGCCGAAGAGATCGAAGTCCGCCAGGAAGGCTCCGAGCTCCTGCTGACAAAGCGTCAGGACACCACGCGCGCGCAAGCGATGTGGGGCCTTTCGCGCACGCTGGTGAGCAACATGGTCACGGGTGTCACCCAAGGCTATGAGGAGACCCTCGAGCTCGTGGGCGTGGGCTACCGCGCTGCGATGAAGGGCCAGGCCCTTTCGATGCAGCTCGGCTTCTCCCACGACGTGGACATTCCGGCTCCGCAAGGCATCAGCTTCGCGACCCCGAAGCAGACCGAGATCAAGATCTCGGGCATCGACAAGCAGCTGGTCGGCGAAACCGCCGCCCGGATCCGCCGCATCCGTCCGCCGGAACCCTACAAGGGCAAGGGCGTGCGGTATGCGGGCGAGAAGGTCCGGCGCAAGGAAGGCAAGAAGAAGTAAGCCATGGCGCTCTCTCCCCGCGATTCCACCAAGCGCCGCGCCCAGCGCGTCCGCACGCACCTCAAGAAGGTGGCGAACGGCCGTCCGCGCCTGTCCGTCTTCCGGTCGTCCAAGAACATCTACGCCCAGGTCATCGATGATGAGAACGGCGTGACGCTCGCGGCCGCCTCCTCGCTGGAAGGCGAGAAGAAGGAAAAGGGCGCCGACAAGGACGCCGCAGCCCGCGTAGGCGCCCTCGTGGCGCAGCGCGCCATCGAGAAGGGCGTCAAGGACGTCGTTTTCGACCGTGGCGGCTATCTGTACCACGGCCGGGTGAAGGCCCTGGCCGACGCCGCGCGCGAAGCCGGCCTGAATTTCTAAGGAACGATCATGGCTCGCAGAGACGAACAGCGCGGCGATCGTCGCAATCGGAACGAGGAAGAGCGCGACAGCGAACTCGTCGAGAAGCTGGTCCACATCAACCGCGTCGCCGCCACCGTGAAAGGTGGTCGTCGCTTCTCGTTCGCCGCCCTGATGGTGGTCGGTGATCAGAAGGGCCGCGTGGGCTTCGGTCACGGCAAGGCGCGCGAAGTGCCGGAAGCCATCCGTAAGGCGACCGAAGAGGCCAAGAAGTCGATGATCCGCGTGCCGCTCCGCGAGAGCCGCACCCTGCACCACGACGGCGACGGCCGTTGGGGCGCGGGCAAGGTGATGGTCCGCGCGGCGCCTCCCGGCACCGGCGTCATCGCCGGCGGTCCGATGCGTGCGGTGCTCGAAACCCTTGGCGTCCAGGACGTCGTGGGCAAGTCGACCGGCTCGTCGAACCCCTACAACATGGTGCGCGCGACCTTCGAGGCGCTGAAGGCCCAGTCCTCGCCCCGCCAGGTCGCCGCCAAGCGCGGCAAGAAGGTCTCCGACGTGATCGGCCGCCGCGCCGATGGCGCGTCGGCGGCTCAACCCGCCGCGGATGCGGAAGGTTAAGTCATGGCCCAGATCAAAGTTCGTCAGACCGGCAGCCCGATCCGCCGGACCAAGGACCAGCGCGCCACGCTCATCGGCCTCGGCCTGAACCGCGTGGGCCGCGTTTCCACCCTGGAAGACACCCCGGCCGTCCGCGGCATGGTCGCCAAGGTGGCCCACCTCGTCGAGGTGGTGGAATAGCCATCGGTTTCGTGCCATAGGCACGGACCTCAAGGGCGAGGCGAGAGCCTCGCCCGTCGGCGTTTTGGCCGACCTGTTTTCATCAGCCGAGTCGGGGCACGGCCCCGGCGTCAGATCTCCAAGGAGAGGCATATGACCAAGCTCAACGAACTCGCCCCGCGTGAAGGCTCCACCAAGAACCGCATGCGCGTCGGCCGTGGCCCGGGCTCGGGCAAGGGGCAAGACCGCCGGTCGCGGCGTGAAGGGTCAGAAGGCGCGCACCGGTGTGTCGATCGCGGGCTTCGAAGGCGGTCAGATGCCGCTGCACATGCGCATGCCCAAGCGCGGCTTCAACAGCCTCAACCGCAAGGACTTCGCCGAGGTGAACCTGTGGCGGATCGAGCAGGCGATCGCCGCCGGCAAGCTCGACGCCAAGGGCGCGATCGACGCCGAGGCGCTCGTGAAGGCCGGCGTGATCCGCCGCGCGAAGGACGGCGTGAAGCTGCTTGGCAAGGGCGAGCTGAAGTCGAAGCTCGACCTGACCGTCTATTCGGCCACGGCCTCGGCCCGCGCGGCCGTCGAGAAGGCCGGCGGCAAGCTCACCACCACCAAGGTGGAAGCCCCCGCTGACGCTTCGGCGGAAGCCTAAGACTCATCGTGACGTCGCCGGCCTCGCTATCGCGGCCGGCGCGTCCTATGTGAGCGTGACTACGAGTCAGGGGATACGCTGAATGGCTTCGGCCGCCGAACAGCTCGCCGCCAACATGAACTTCGGGGCCTTCGCGAAGGCCACCGAACTTCACAAGCGCATCTGGTTCACTCTTCTGGCGATGATCGTCTACAGGGCGGGCTGTTACATCCCGATCCCCGGGATCGACGCCGCCGCCCTGCAGCAGGCGTTCCAGGGCCAGGCCCAGGGCATCCTGGGCATGTTCAACATGTTCTCGGGCGGCGCCGTGGAGCGGATGGCGCTCTTCGCCCTGAACGTGATGCCGTACATCTCGGCCTCGATCATCGTTCAGCTCCTGGGCTCAGTTTACCCGCCGTGGGAGAAGCTGCGGAAGGAAGGCGGCGAGGCGGGCCGAAAGCAGCTCAACCAGTACACGCGCTACCTGACGGTCGTGCTGGCGCTGTTCCAGTCGTTCGGGATCGCCATGGGCCTGTCCCAGAGCCCGGGTCTGGTCGAGAATCCGGGTCTGTTCTTCGTGGTCTCAACGGTCGTGACCCTGACCGGCGGCACCATGTTCCTGATGTGGCTGGGCGAGCAGATCACCAGCCGCGGCGTAGGCAACGGCATCAGCCTGATCATTTTCGCGGGCATCGTCGCGGTCCTGCCGCGCTATATCGCCCAGGCGTTCGAGATGGCGCGCACCGGCGCCATGAGCGGCGGCGCGCTCCTTATGATCGCCGTCCTGGTGATCGGCGTGACCGTGGCGATCGTCTTCATGGAGCGCTCGCAGCGCCGCCTGCTGGTGCAGTATCCCAAGCGCCAGATGGGTAACCGCATGTTCGGCGGCGACACCTCGTTCCTGCCGCTGAAGATCAACACCGCCGGCGTCATCCCGCCCATCTTCGCCTCGTCGCTGCTGCTGCTGCCCACGACGGTGATGGGCTTCGCGGCCCAGGCCAACCTGCCGGACTACATGCAGTGGCTGCCTGGCCTTACGGGCCAGCTCCAGCACGGCCGTCCGCTGTTCATGGTGCTCTATGGCGCCCTGATCATCTTCTTCTGCTTCTTCTACACGTCGATCGTCTTCAA
The DNA here is from genome assembly GCF_024699945.1 of Phenylobacterium sp. J426. Taxonomy (GTDB): domain Bacteria; phylum Pseudomonadota; class Alphaproteobacteria; order Caulobacterales; family Caulobacteraceae; genus Phenylobacterium. The sequence continues at coordinate 2,878,784 of NZ_JAJOMY010000001.1, forward strand.
TCCCGAGGACACCGCGGAGAACCTGCGGAAGTATGGCGGCTTCCTGCCGGGCATCCGTCCCGGCAAGCGTACAGCCGAGTACCTCGACTTCGTGTTGACCCGACTGACGGTGATCGGCGCCGCCTACATCACTCTCGTCTGCCTGCTGCCGGAGGCCATGATCGGCTTCTACAACGTGCAGTTCTACATGGGCGGCACGAGCCTGCTGATCGTGGTCAGCGTCACCATGGACACGGTGGCTCAGATCCAGTCGCACCTGCTGGCGCACCAGTATGAGGGGCTGATCAAGAAGTCGAAGCTGCGCGGCGGCCGGCAGCGCTAGATCTAGAGTTCGGGGAGAGCCGTCGGCGCCGCCAAGAGCGCCGGCGAGGGGAGGGCAGCAGCCGATGAACCTGATCCTGTTCGGACCGCCGGCGGCGGGCAAGGGCACCCAGGCCAAGCGCCTGGTCGAAGAGCGGAACATGGTCCAGCTCTCGACGGGCGACATGCTGCGCGCCGCGATCGCGTCGGGCTCGGACCTCGGCAAGCGCGTCGAGGGCATCATGCAGCGCGGCGAGCTGGTGTCGGACGAGATCGTCATCGAGCTGATCGAAAGCCGGCTGCCCGAGGCCGAGGCCGCTGGCGGCGCGATCTTCGACGGCTTCCCGCGCACGCTGGCGCAGGCCCAGGCGCTCGACGTGATGCTTGAGGGGCGAGGCCGTCAGATCGACCTCGTCGTGCGCCTGAAGGTCGACGACGAAGTGCTGACCCAGCGCATCGCCGGCCGCTACGCCGAATCGGGCCGGCCGGACGACAATCCCGAGAGCTTCAAGGTGCGCCTCGGCGCATATAACGCCCAGACCGCGCCGCTGCTGCCGTACTACGAGGGCCAGGGCAAGCTGGTGGAAGTGGACGGGATGGGCTCGATCGCGAGCGTCGCCGCGGCCATCGACGCAGCGCTGGCGCGGGCGTGATTTTGCGCCGTCGCCTCCCGGCGGCCGTTTACGCCGCAGGCATGGCCAAGTTGCCAGCCTGCGCGACGCATGCTTTCCTTAACCATCCCGGGGTTAATTCCTCGGGGACGACGCTATCCAGCGCGGGAAGGGGCGAACCCCTTGCGTGCGCAGGAAATCGTTCACTTTTGGGCGTTTCCGCCATTGACGGAGACGCGCCGATCCCTATAACGAAGCGCTTCCGCGAAAGAGCGCGAAGGACGCGCCGGCCTATGCCTATGGCAGCAAGGGGCCGGGGCGCCGTTCGCGCTTCTCTTGCGTGATCAGGAGATCTTCCCACGTGGCCCGTATCGCTGGCGTCAACATTCCCACCAACAAGCGCGTCATCATCGCGCTGCAGTACATCCATGGCATCGGCGCGGCGAAGGCCCGCGAGATCGTCAGCAAGGTCGGCATCGAAGACGCCCGGCGCGTCAATCAGCTGACCGACCAGGAGGTGCTGCAGATCCGCGAGACGATCGACCGCGACTACATGGTCGAAGGCGACCTGCGTCGCGAGACTGCGGTCAACATCAAGCGCCTGATGGACCTGGCCTGCTACCGCGGCCTGCGTCACCGCAAGGGCCTGCCGGTCCGCGGTCAGCGCACGCACACCAACGCCCGGACCCGCAAGGGCCCGGCCAAGCCGATCGCCGGCAAGAAGAAGTAAGAGAGTCTAGCTCCGATGGCCAAGGAACCGGCGCGCGTCAAACGCCGCGAGCGCAAGAACATCACGTCGGGCGTCGCCCACGTGAATGCTTCGTTCAACAACACGATGGTGACGATCACCGACGCCCAGGGGAACACCATCTCCTGGTCGAGCGCCGGGCTGATGGGCTTCAAAGGCTCGCGGAAGTCGACGCCCTACGCCGCCCAGATGGCGGCCGAGGACGCGGGCCGCAAGGCCGCCGAACACGGCGTGCGCACCCTGGAAGTGAACGTCTCGGGTCCGGGTTCGGGCCGCGAGTCGGCGCTGCGGGCCCTGCAGGCGGTCGGCATGACGATCACCACCATCCGCGATGTGACCCCGATTCCGCACAACGGCTGCCGTCCGCCGAAGCGCCGTCGGGTCTGAGTAACATCGTACTGCAATTCAAGGCGCCGGACCGCGTTTGCGGCCGGCGATCCTGCGTTCCGAGGGACACCCTGTGATCGAAAGAAACTGGAACGAGCTTATCCGTCCCGAGAAGCCGCAGATCGAGACCGGCGCCGACGCGAGCCGCAAGGCGCGTCTGGTGGCCGAGCCCCTCGAGCGCGGCTTTGGGGTGACGCTCGGCAACAGCCTGCGCCGAGTCCTGCTGTCGTCTTTGCAAGGCGCGGCCGTGACCGCCGTCCAGATTGACGGCGTGGTCCACGAGTTCTCCTCGCTGGAAGGCGTGCGTGAGGACGTCGTCGACATCGTCCTGAACATCAAGCAACTGGCGCTGCGGATGCATGCCGAGGGGCCGAAGCGCATGACGCTCCGCGCCACCGGCCCCGGCGCCGTGACCGCCAGCCAGATCGAGGCTCCGGCCGACATCGAGATCCTGAACGGCGACCATGTGCTCTGCACGCTGGACGACGGCGCCCAGGTCCGTATGGAATTCACTGTCCAGACCGGTAAGGGCTACGTCCCGGCCGAAATGAATCGTCCGGAAGATGCTCCCATCGGCCTGATCGCCGTCGACAGCCTGTTCTCGCCGGTGAAGCGCGTCGCCTATCGCGTCGAGCCGACCCGCCAGGGCCAGAGCCTCGACTACGACAAGCTGATCATGGAAGTGGAGACCAACGGCGCGGTCAGCCCCGTCGACGCCGTGGCGTACGCCGCGCGCATCCTCCAGGACCAGCTGCAGATCTTCATCACCTTCGAAGAGCCGAAGAAGAAGGTCGAGGGCGAGGCCAAGCCGGAACTGCCGTTCAACCCGGCGCTCCTGAAGAAGGTCGACGAGCTCGAACTGTCGGTCCGTTCGGCCAACTGCCTGAAGAACGACAACATCGTCTACATCGGCGATCTGATCCAGAAGACGGAAGCCGAGATGCTCCGGACGCCGAACTTCGGCCGGAAGTCTCTGAACGAGATCAAGGAAGTGCTGGCGGGCATGGGGCTGCACCTCGGCATGGACGTGCCGAACTGGCCGCCGGAGAACATCGAAGAGCTGGCGAAGAAGTTCGAAGACCAGATGTAATCGACTACCGCGCTCGCTCGGGACCGCCCAGCTCCCTTCTGGGAGGGCGGTCCGGGCCCCGCGAAGCCGCAACAGCGGTGGAGGGCCCCGGCGCTTCGTGATGACCCAGGCGGGAGCCAGGCTGGGATTGGTCAGGTAAGCGGGCAGGGAAGCCCAGGAGATACGAAATGCGTCACGGTAAAGCCCACCGCAAACTGGGTCGTACGACCGCCCACCGCACCGCCATGTTCGCGAACATGTCGGCCAGCCTGATCAAGCACGAGCAGATCGTGACCACCCTGCCGAAGGCGAAGGAACTGCGTCCCTTCGTCGAGAAGCTTGTGACGCTCGCCAAGCGCGGCGACCTGCACGCCCGCCGTCAGGCCATCAGCCACGTCCGCGACGTCGAGCAGGTCGGCAAGCTGTTCTCGGTCCTCGGCCCGCGCTACGCGGAACGCAATGGCGGCTACATCCGCGTCCTGAAGGCCGGTTACCGTCATGGCGACAACGCCCCGATGGCGGTCATCGAGTTCGTGGACCGTGATCCTGCCGAGAAGGGCAAGGATTCTGGCCCGGTGGCCGAGGCCGGCTTCGAGGCCTAAGCCACAGCGACGCATTTATCAGCAGGGCCCCGGACAGCGATGTCCGGGGCCCTTTGCTATTGGCAGATAATTGCATAATCTGATAACTATTACAAAAATGCGGAAGGAGATGGCCGATGGCCGATCGCAGCACCCTGACATCCGCCCTCTGCTATCGCGATCCCAAGGCGGCGCTGGAGTTCCTGGAAGCAGCCTTCGGCTTCGAGCTCGTGATGCTCATCGAGGATGGCGAAGGCAACCTGGCGCACTCCGAGATGCGCAGCGGGGACAGCCTGATCATGATCGGGACTGAATGGACCGACGACCATAAGAGCCCCGCGTCCCTAGGCGGCAAGAACACCCAGACCGTCCATATCCATGTGGCCGAAGACATCGACGCCCACTGTGAGCGCGCCAGGGCCGCAGGGTTCGAGATCCTGATGGAGCCCGCCGACCAGTTCTATGGCGACCGCACCTACCGCTGCCGCGATCCGGAAGGCCACTTCTGGACCGTGGGCCAGACGGTTCGGCCCGTCAGCCGCGAGGAGGCGGAGGCCGCCAGCGGGCTGAAGATCGACGGATGGCTGTGAGCGCCGGCGTGGATCGGACGCTCGCGGCGCTGGCCGATCCGCATCGTCGGCGCGTCATCGATCTGCTGACGGAGCGGCCGCGGGCGGCGGGTGAACTGGCGCGTGAGCTCGGCGTCACCGCGCCCGCCATGAGCCGGCACCTGAAGGCGCTACGCGCGGGCGGATTGGTGGAGGAATCCCACCCGGACTTCGACGCCCGGGTCCGGATCTATGCGTTGAGGCCCGAGCCCATGGTCCATCTGCTGCGCTGGCTGGAAGAGAGCGAGCGGCTCTGGAGCAGCCAACTGGCGGCGTTCAAGGCCCACGTGGAGAAGGAGGCATGAGCTCGCGGGTCTTCGTCGCGCTGCGCGTGAAGGCGACGCCCGAACGCGCCTTCGCGGCCTTCGTGGAGGAGATCGGCGAGTGGTGGCGGCCGAACGGCCTCTTCCAGACGACGCCCAGAGCCCCGGGACGCCTGGCCTTCGAGCCGGGGGAGGGCGGTCGGCTTATCGAGACCTTGGAGACCGGAAAGGTCTTCGAGGTCGGGCGCATTCGACTTTGGGAGCCGCCGCGCCGGTTGGTCTTCTCCTGGCGCCAGGCCAGCTTCCCACCTGACCTCGTAACCGAGGTGGAGGTCAGCTTCGAGGCGGCGGGAGCCGAGACCCGGGTCAGTATCGAGCATCGTGGCTTCACGCAGGTGCCGGCCGGGCATGTGGCCCGTCACGGCTTCCCGGATCAGGCCCTGCAGATGCGGCTGGCCGAGTGGTGGCGCGATCAGTTGCAGGCGGTCGTGGATCGGCTGTCGTAACGCCGTTGCGCGGCCGCGTGGCGCATTTCATCCTGGGGGGCTGGGGAGAACTATGATCACAGCGTCGGCGAGCGGCCGCAGAGCCAGCTTCGGCTTCATCTTCGCGCTGGCGCTGATGAACTCGGTCTCGTTCGGGATCATGATCCCCATCCTGCCCAACCTGATCAAGGAGTTCACCGGCGGCGACACCGCCGCGGCGTCGGAGTGGAACCTCGTGTTCGGCGCCACCTGGGGTCTGTTGCAGTTCGTCTGCGGTCCGATCCTGGGGTTGATGGCGGATCGGTGGGGGCGCCGCCCGGTGCTGCTGATCTCGCTGTTCGGCTTGGCGGTGGATTTCCTTTTCATGGCCTTCGCGCCCAGTCTCTGGTGGCTGTTCCTGGGGCGCATCCTGAACGGGATGACGGCGGCAAGCTTCTCGACCGCCAACGCCTACCTGGCCGACGTCACACCACCCACAGAGCGGGCCAAGGTCTTCGGGTGGATGAGTTCTGCCTTCAGCTTCGGCTTCATCTTCGGCCCCTTCATCGGCGGATGGCTGGGCGAGGTGGACCTGCGCCTGCCGTTCATCGCCGCGGCCGCCCTGACCTTCGTGAACTGGCTATATGGCTTCCTCATCCTGCCGGAGAGCCTGCCTGTGGAGCGGCGTGCAACGCGATCTGAGTGGCGAAAGGCCAATCCACTCGGCTCGCTCGCCCTGTTGCGGTCCCAGCGGGGGCTGTTGCCGCTGGCCGGCGTGGGTTTCCTATTCCAGCTCGCCCACGTGGTCCTGCCCACGATCTTCGTCCTCTACCTCGGCTATCGTTACGGCTGGACGCCCAAGGTCCTGGGCTCGATCTTCCTGGCGACGGGCGTTTCCGGGGTCATTGTACAGACCTTCCTGGTCGGCCCCGTCGTGAAAGCCGTGGGTGAGCGCAACGCCGTGCTGATCGGCACCCTCGCCGGGGCCGTCGCCTTCGCGTGGTATGGCGGCGCGCCGACCGGCAGCCTCTATCTCGTCGGCATTCCGGTCTTCGCCTTCACCGGTTTGATCATGCCTGGCCTGCAAGGGCTCATGACGCAGCGGGTTGCGCCACAGCAGCAGGGTCAGCTCCAGGGCGCCAATCAGAGCCTGATGGGCTTGGCGTCGATCTTTGGACCAGTAATTTTCGGCGAAACCTTCGCGTGGTCGCTGCGGCACCAGGGCTTCCACGTTCCGGGCCTGGCGATCTACGTCGCTTCCGCGCTCATGGCGGCGGCGTTCCTGCTGGCGCTGGCCACCGCCCGGAGGCGCGAGCCCGCCGTCCAGGCGGCTTGAGCCTTCGCCATTTTTGCGCCTGAAATCTCGGGCGATTTCCGCTGGTTGACCGTCTTTCCGGAGACCCTATGCGCGCTGTCCGCGTTCTTGCCTCTTCGGCCGTCCTGGCGGCCTTTCTTGCTCAATCCGCCGCCGCTCAAGGGCTGGCCCCGCCGAACCGAGCGCCGCCCGCCAATGTCGTGGCGATGAAGAGCTCGTTCGCGCCGGTCGTCAGCCGCGCCGCGCCGGCGGTCGTCAACATCTCCGCAAAACGGCTGGTGCGTCAGCAGACCGATCCCTTCTGGCAGCTCTTTGGCCTTGGCGCGCCTCGCGCCCGCATTCAAGGCTCCCTGGGCTCCGGCGTCATCGTCCGCGCCGATGGGGTGATCGTAACCAACAACCACGTGGTCGAAGGCGGGCAGGAGATCACGGTGGCGCTCGCCGATCGTCGGGAGTTCCCCGCCCGCATCCTGCTTGCCGACCCGCGTACCGACCTCGCCGTGCTGAAGATCGAGGTTCCGGCCGGCGAGCGGCTGCCAGTCTTGCCGATCGACGACTCCGGGGACATCCAGGTCGGCGATCTGGTGTTGGCGATCGGGGACCCCTTCGGCGTCGGCCAGACCGTGACCAACGGCATCGTCTCGGCGCTGAACCGCACCACGGATTCCGGCGAGGGCGCGGGGGCCTATATTCAGACCGATGCGGCCATCAATCCCGGTAATTCCGGCGGGGCGCTCGTGGACATGGATGGCGACTTGATCGGCGTGAACAGCTTCATCCTGTCGCGCTCCGGCACGTCGTCGGGCGTTGGCTTTGCCGTGCCCGCCGCCGTGGTGCGGCGAGTGGTCGACACAGCCGTGGGCGGGGGCCGCGCTGTGGTCCGCCCCTGGCTCGGCGCGCGGACCCAGAGCGTCACCTCCGAGATCGCGCGATCCCTGGGCCTGCCGCTGCCACAAGGCGCCTTGGTGGCCGACATCTGGCCGAACAGTCCCGCCGCGCGTGCAGGCCTGCGCCAGGGCGACGTGATCAGCGCCGCCGACGGGCCCGGTCGTGGACGCCGCCAGCCTGAACTATGTGTTCGCCACCAAGCGGCCAGGCGAAACCGTCCAGCTTGCAGTCCGGCGTGAGGCTGGCCGGGAGCAGACACTGAACGTCCGCGCCGAGGCGCCCCCGCCACTCCGGCCCGCGACCAGCGGACCATCGAGGGGCAGAACCCGCTGAACGGCGCGACCGTGATCAATCTTTCGCCGGCCGTCGCCGACGAGCTGGGCCTGGACCCGTTCCTCGGGCCGGGCGCGCTGATCTCGGCCGTCGGCCGGGGCTTCGCGGTCAGCGCGGGCTTTCGGCCAGGTGATCTGATCCGCTCGGTGAACGGCCGCCGCATCGAAAGCGTCCGTGATCTGAATGCGGCGCTGGAGACGCCGGGCCGGGGTTGGCAGATCGTGCTCGAGCGCAACGGCCAGACGATCACCGCCAACTTCTGAGCCCGCTGTGCTAAGCCGGTCGTCATGGCTGATCTCTTCGAAGCCGCGGGCCTGACGCCTCAGCAGCCGTCGCCGCTGGCCGACCGACTGCGCCCCCAACGGCTGGACGAGGTGGTTGGCCAGGACCACCTCCTCGGTCGGGAGGGGCCGATCGGGCGCATGGCCGATGCCCGGCGGCTGTCGTCGATGATCCTTTGGGGGCCGCCGGGCACCGGCAAGACGACGATCGCCCGCCTGCTGGCCAAGGAAGCGGGCTACGAGTTCATGCAGTTGTCGGCCGTCTTCTCGGGCGTCGCTGACCTGAAGAAGGCGTTCGAACAGGCGCGGCAGCGGCGCCTCGCTGGCCAGGCGACCTTGCTGTTCGTGGACGAGATTCACCGTTTCAACCGGGCCCAGCAGGACGGCTTCCTCCCGTTCGTTGAGGAGGGGATCGTCACCCTCGTCGGGGCCACTACAGAGAACCCTTCGTTCGAACTGAACGGCGCGCTCCTGTCCCGTTGTCAGGTCTACGTCCTGAAGCGTCTGGACGAGGAGGCGCTGGAAGCCCTCCTGGCCAAGGCGGAGGAGCATGAAAAGCGGCCGCTACCGCTAGAGCCCGAAGCCCGCTTGGCGCTCGTCGCCCTGGCTGACGGCGACGGCCGTTATCTGCTGACGCTGTCGGAGACGCTGTTCAACATCGCGTCAGCCAAGCCCCTGTCGACCAAGGAACTCGGCCAGATCCTGCAGAAGCGCAGCCCGGCCTACGACAAGGATCGCGAGGAGCACTACAACCTCATATCGGCGCTGCATAAGTCGATCCGGGGCTCCGACCCCGACGCGGCGCTCTATTGGCTGGCGCGGATGATCCAGGGGGGCGAAGACCCGCTGTTCATCGCCCGCCGCCTCGTCCGCGCCGCCGCAGAGGATATCGGCGAGGCCGATCCCATGTCGTTGGTCCTGGCGAACGCCGCCAAGGACACTTACGACTTCCTCGGGTCGCCGGAGGGCGAACTCGCACTGGCCCAGCTGGTGGTGCACCTGGCGGCCGCACCGAAGTCGAACGCGGTCTATGTCGCCTACAAGGAAGCGATGCGGGCGGCCAAGGAGACTGGCTCGTTGACGCCGCCCAGTCATATCCTCAACGCGCCCACGCGGTTGATGAAGGATCTCGGCTACGGCAAGGGGTATGCCTACGACCACGACACGGCCGAAGGCTTCTCAGGTCAGGACTACTTCCCGGAGGGCATGGAACGACGACAGTTCTATCGGCCGCGCGGGGAGGGCTCCGAGGCGCGCGTCAAGGAGCGACTGGAACGTTGGGCCACGCTTCGACGCGGCCGGGACCAGCGCGGCGGGTAATCGCCGATCATTGTTATTCCGAATGGCCGGGCATAGGCTTCCTGCACACTCTTGGGAGGGAGCGACAATGACGGCCACTATGGATACCCCTGCAACTCGGACGCCCTGGCACCTTTGGCTGGTGGGTCTCGTCGGCCTGCTCTGGAATGGGTTCGCGGCCTTCGACTATCTCAGCACCAACATCCAGGGCGAGGCCTACATGCGCCAGATGGGCATGACGGACGCTCAGATCTCCCACTTCAACGCCATGCCGAGCTGGATGATGGCGGTATGGGCGATCGGCGTCTGGGGCGGGGTGCTCGGCGCGATCCTGCTGCTTCTGCGGCGCAAATGGGCGCTGCATGTGTTCGTGGCCTCGTTGGCCGCATTCCTCGTCAGCCTCGTCTACACCTACGTCCTGACCGACGGCGTCCAGATCATGGGGCAGACCGTGATGATCATGAACGGGGTGATCCTCGTCGGCTGTCTGTTCTTCGCCTGGTACGCGTGGACGATGACGAAGCGGGGCGTCCTCCGCTAGATGGCGGGGTGAAGCCGCAGAAGCCTGTAAATCTGACCCCGGGCGAGGTCGCCCTCGTCCGGAGTCTCATCCTCTACGAAGACGCCGAAATCCTGGCGCTGAACAAGCCGCCAGGCCTGTCCAGCCAGGGCGGGCGCGGCCAGGTGAACACCCTGGACGAGCTCTTGTGGGCCTTCGCCAAGCCGGGCAAGGCGCGGCCGCGGCTCATCCACCGGCTGGACCGCGACACTTCCGGCGTGATCCTCACCGCCAAGACAAAGCCGGCCGCAGGTTTCCTCGGCAAGGCCTTGATGAAACGCTCGTTCTCGAAGGCCTACCAGGCCATTGTCACGCCCGGAGCTCCGGAACCCCCGAAAGGCGTGATCGACCTGCCTCTCCGCCGCGACGAGCAAGGCCGAGAGGCCTTCATGCGGGTCTGCGCGCCCGACCATCCGGACGCGGAGCCGGCGACGTCGCGCTATCGGACGCTGAAGGCGGCGGACGGCGCCGCGCTGCTGGAGCTTCAGCCTGAAACCGGTCGCATGCATCAGCTCCGCGTACACCTGGCCGCCATCGCCCGGCCGATCGCTGGTGACGCCCGCTATGGCGGCGCCCTCATGGTGCAAGGCCAGGCCGTCCCGCGCCTGATGCTGCATGCCCGGGCGTTGGTGTTCCCGCATCCCGGAGGCGGGATGAAGCGGCTCGAGGCCGAGCCGCCCGCAGACATGATCGCCCTGATCCGCGCGCTGGAGCTCGGCTGAGCCGGTACGGAACGTCGGCCGCCGTTCATCTGTTTGGCCTTACAAGCAGCTGAACCGCCAAGCTTTTCGCCCCTAGAGGCCCGAAGATGAAACGCCTGATCCTTCCCGCGCTGGCCAGCCTCTCGCTCGCCGCCTGCGCCACTCAACCGACCCTCTATCAGCCGGCTGCGACGCCGAGCGCCGTCGGCTACTCCGACTACAGGATCGAGAACGACCGGTTCCGGGTCACCTTCCAGGGAGGGCCTGGCGCCTCGCCGCAGTACGTTAGCGATCTGGCCCTGCTGCGGGCGGCGGACCTTGCCCTTGCGAACGGCTATGACTGGTTCCGGGTCACCGCCCGCTTCATGCAGGGCCGCGGCGACAGCGGGCCCCGGCTTGGGGTCGGCGTCGGCGGCGCGGACTTCGGCCGACGCTCCAGTGTCGGCGTCGGCCTCGGCACCAGTTTCAATCTCGGCGGTGGCCCTTCGGCGCAGGTCACGCTGGAGGTGATGATGGGCCGCGGCGAGCGACCGCGAGACCGAGACACCTACGACGCGCGGTCGCTGCGCCAGAACCTCGGCGCCGCGGGCTTAGGAGCAGAGTCTTCCGTCGCGCCCGCGCCCGTCGCATAAGGGCGCATGCAAGCTCTCCTGCTCGTCGGGGCCGGCGGCGCGGCCGGCGCCGTGGCGCGCTATCTTCTGGGCGCCCAGACCCTCCGATTGTTCGGGTCGGCGTGGCCTGCCGGCACCCTCGCGGCAAATGTCCTCGGCGGTTTCCTGATGGGCATGCTGGCAGGCGTCCTGGCTTATCGGGGGCCGGGTGGCGAGACCTGGCGGCTGCTACTCGGCGTGGGCGTCCTCGGCGGATTCACGACCTTCTCCGCCTACTCGCTTGAGGTCGCGCTGATGATTGAACGCCGGGCCTTCGGCCAGGCCTTCGCTTACGGCCTGGGATCGTGCGTGCTCTCGGTCGCGGCGCTCTTCGCCGGCCTGATGCTCGCCCGCCGGGTGTTCGCATGAAGGAGGTGAAGACGCTCTGGGTGGACAAGGCCGAGGACGGGGTGCGACTGGATCGCTGGTTCAAGCGGCGCTGGCCGCATTTGAACCACATCCAGCTCCAGAAGCTGACGCGATCAGGTCAGATCCGCGTTGACGGCGCCCGCGCCAAGCCCGACACCCGTCTCACCGCCGGATCGCAGGTGCGTGTGCCGCCGCTGCCCGACGCGCCCGCACCCCGCGCCAAGGGTGAGCTCGACCCGCGGGACATCGCCTACGCCAAGAGCCTGGTGATCTACGAGGATGAAGACGTGCTCGCCCTCAACAAGCCCTCGGGGCTGGCCGTGCAGGGCGGCACCAAGACCACCCGCCACATCGACGGCCTGCTCTCGGCCTGGGGCGAGGGGATGGAGCGGCCGCGGCTGGTCCACCGTCTCGACCGCGACACCTCGGGTGTCCTGGTGCTGGGGAAGTCGCCGGCGGCCGCCGCGAAGCTTGCGGGCGCCTTCGCCAAGCGGAAGACGCAGAAGATCTACTGGGCCCTGGTCGCCGGCCTGCCGAAGCCGGGCGACGGCGTTCTGGATCTGCCGCTGGCCAAGAAAGGCGTCGGCGATCGCGAGATGATGGCGCCGGCCGATCCCAAGGATCCGCGCGCTGAGAGCGCCGAGACCGAGTTCGTCACGCTCGCCCGCGCCGCCGACAAGGTGGCCTGGATGGCGCTGTGGCCGCACACCGGCCGCACGCACCAGCTGCGGGCCCACATGCTGGCCATGGGGCACCCGATCCTGGGCGACCCGAAGTACAAGACCGAGGCGTCCGGCGAACTCTCGGGCGAGCTGAAGCTGCAGCTCCACGCGCGGCGGCTCGTGCTGCCGCATCCCTCGCGCGGGATGCTGCTGCTGGAGGCTCCTCTCGGCAAGGAGATGAAGGCCGGCTTCGAGCGTTTCGGCTTCGACGAGCATGAGGCCGACCCCGAGCCGTTTGGCCGGCGGCGTTAGGCGAGATCCAGGAGCGCAACGTGGTGGTGAAGGGTTTCGTTGAGCCGGGCGAGAAGCCCAGGCGGTTCTACAAGGATGTCGCCGTGGCGCCGACGGAGGGCGGCTTCGGCATCCAGTTGGACAGCCGCAACCTGCGCACGCCGAAGGGGCGGGTGTTCCTCGCTCCCGCCCGGGCGATCGCGGAGCAGGTGGCGGAGGAATGGGCGGCTCAGGGCGAGCACCTGGAGTTGGCCAAGATGCACGCGAACCGGCTGGCCAACACGGCTCTGGAAGCGATTCCGGGCAACCGGGACGCCGTCGCCGACCAGATGGCCCAGTACGCGGGCGCGGACCTGGTCTGCTATTTCGCCGAAGCACCCGCGGCGCTCGTCGACCGACAGACCGCGGCGTGGGGCCCGCTGCTGGAGCGGGCTGAGGCGGAGGAGGGGCTCATCTTCGTCCGAGCCGAAGGGATCGTGCACCGCGATCAGCCGCCGGAAACGCTTGCCCGCATGCGGGCGCTGGCGCTGGAGCTCGATGATTTCACGTTGGCGGGGTTCGCATTCGGCGCCGCTCTCTTCGGTTCCACGGTCCTAGCGACGGCCCTCCTCCGCGGCTGGGTCAGCGGGGCGGAAGCGTTCGAGTTGTCCCGAGTCGACGAGGCCTTCCAGGAGGAGAAGTGGGGCATCGACGCCGAGGCCGCGGAGCGCGCCGACCGGCTCCGCGGGGAGGCGACCGTCCTGGATCGCTGGTTTCGCGGTCTGAGGGCGTAACCTTAACCGCTCCGCGCTGGCGCCTGGCTTGCGCCGAAACGCTCGTCCGGATGGCGATTGTGCCGCTCCGGCACGGAGTTTGGCGTGGTGTCCAGCGTCACGAGCCCGAAGCATCTCTCCGCCGGCCGGTGGCTGGTCGCTTCCGTGCGCCCAACGCCCGCGTCCAACTCCGAGACGACCCAGAAGAAGGCGGAAGGGGCGCGGGAAGGCCGGGGGACCGAGAACCGCGTCGAGAACGCCTCCGGGCGTGTCGTGGGCGACAAGGCCGAACTCTCGTCGGCCGCCATGGCGGCTCTGCTCCGCGTTCAGGAGCGGCGCGCGACCAGCGACATCATCGACCGGCTGGAGGACGTTCTGGGGGGCGTTCTCGAACGGCTGGCCGAGCGCTGGGAGAGCAGGAAGCCCAAGCCGCCGGAGCCCCACGACCCGCCCCCTTCGCCGCCGGTCGTTCAGCCGCCCGTCGTCCAGCCGCCGCCCGTCGTGCAGCCGCCCCCTGTCGTGCAGCCGTCGCCCGTGGCGGTGGTCGATGATCCGGCGCCCGTGCGCTATCTCGAGGGCGTGCTCGAGCGCCTGCGCGCGCCGTCGCCGAGCGAACGGTCGGAGCTGCCGTTCTCGCAGCGCGCGGAGAACCGGCGGAAGCCCGCGGCGCCGGTCGCGCCGGTCGGCTTTGGGGCGTTCTACACTCCGGGCGTCTTCACCCTGGCTCAAGCCGGCGCCATGCGCACCGTGAGCCAGGGCCAGGCTGGGCTCGCCCTGCTGCAGGCCGCCGCCTACGCGCGCGCTCCAGCGAACCTCTTCCGCATCAACACCTTCGCCTGACCAGCTTCCGCGCGGCTCACCCCGCGTGAGCTTGCGTGGGCGGATGGTCCCGACTACGCCTTGGCCGGCGTAGATAGGGGTCGTTCGTGAAGCACATCCTGGAAGAGCTCGAGAAGCGCCGCGAGGAAGCCCGCCAGGGCGGCGGCGAGAAGCGAATCGCCGCCCAGCACGCCAAGGGCAAGCTGACGGCCCGCGAACGCATCGATCTCCTGCTCGACGAGGGCTCGTTCGAAGAGTTCGACATGTTCGTCGAGCACCGCGTGACCGAGTTCGGGATGGACAAGAACCGCATACCTGGCGATGGCGTCGTCACTGGCTGGGGCACGATCAACGGCCGCGTGGTCTACGTCTTCTCGAAGGATTTCACAGTCTTCGGCGGGTCGCTGTCGAGCGCGCACGCCGAGAAGATCCTCAAGGTCCAACGTCAGGCGCTTAAGGTCGGCGCGCCGATCATCGGCCTGTTCGACGCCGGCGGCGCCCGCATCCAGGAGGGCGTCGCGGCGCTGGGCGGCTACGCCGACATCTTCCTCGAGAACACCCTGGCTTCGGGCGTCATCCCGCAGATCAGCGTAATCATGGGCCCGTGCGCCGGCGGCGACGTCTATTCCCCCGCGATCACCGACTTCATCTTCATGGTGAAGGACACGTCCTACATGTACGTGACGGGACCCGACGTGGTGAAGACCGTCACCCACGAGGAGGTCAGCCACGAGGAGCTGGGCGGCTACCGCGTCCACGCGCTGAAGTCTGGAGTCGCCGACGGAGCGTTCGAGAATGATCTCGAGGCCCTGACCCAGGTCCGCCGGCTGATTGACTTCCTGCCGCTGTCCAACCGTGAGAAGCCGCCGGTGCGGCAGAGCTTCGACGATCCGGAGCGGGCAGAGGCTTCGCTGGACACCCTGGTGCCCGCAAACCCGAACAAGCCCTACGACATGAAGGAGCTGATCCTGAAGGTCGTGGACGAGGCCGACTTCTTCGAAATCTCGCCCGACTTCGCGAAGAACATCGTGGTGGGATTCGGCCGCATGGACGGCCAGACCGTGGGCATCGTGGCCAACCAGCCGCAGACGCTCGCGGGCGTTCTGGACATCGACAGCTCACGCAAGGGCGCTCGCTTCGTCCGCTTTTGCGACGCCTTCGAGATCCCGATCGTCACCTTCGTCGACGTGCCGGGCTTCATGCCGGGCACCAAGCAGGAGCAGGGCGGGCTGATCCGCCACGGCGCGAAGCTGCTGTTCGCCTACGCCGAGGCCACCGTCCCGAAGATCACCGTCATCACCCGCAAGGCCTATGGCGGCGCCTATGACGTGATGAGCTCCAAGCACATCCGCGGCGACGTGAACTACGCCTGGCCGACGGCCGAGATCGCGGTGATGGGCTCGAAGGGCGCCGTGGAGATCATCTTCCGCGCCGAAATCGGCGATCCCGACGCCATCGCGGCGCGGGAGGCGGAGTACAAGGCGCGCTTCGCCAACCCATTCGTCGCCGCCTCACGCGGCTATATCGACGACGTGATCATGCCGCACGGCACGCGCCGCCGGATCGTGCGGGCGCTGAAGAGCCTGAAGGGCAAGCAGCTCCAGAACCCCTGGAAGAAGCACGACAACATCCCGCTGTAGGCCGTTCCGTCGGGTCCCCGCGTCGTTTCCCGGAACAACCCTCGCTGTCCCTTGTTCTGCCAGGAAGCCCAATGCCTGCAGAACAGGAGGATTCCCCATGCCCGACCGGTGGAACGAGGATCGCGAACGGCGTGAGCGCAACTGGCGCAACGAGGCCTATGGCCGGGGCGGCGACGAGCAGCGGTCCGACCCGCGCCAGGGCCGCCTATGGCAGGAAGACCGCAGCTTCGGCGACGAGCGCGGCGGCCCGACGGGCGGCTATGGCGCGGAGGCTGGCTTCAGCGGCCGCGACGGGTACGAAAGCAGCTACCGCTCGAGCCGCGACCGTTATGCCGCGCGATTCGAGGGCCGCGACCGAGATCGAGTGTTCGGCGAGCGGGACACCGGCGCGGAGTACAACCGGTCGAACGTGCGGTCCGGCGGTGGAGCCTACGGGGCCGGCGGGTCCTATCGCGGCGGCCAGAGCTACGGCCGCGGCGCCGGCGGTGGCCGAGACCACCGCGGCGGCGAGGGGGCGGCCCGAGTGGCAGGACCGCGACTACCAGGGCGTGAGCCCCGCCTACGAGAACGGTGAGTACGACCTCGAGCGCCGCCGCGGCATGCGCTTCGAAAGCCAGGACTACACGCACGGCGGCCGGTTCTACGGCGACGATCAACGACAGCCGATCTATCGTCACGAGTACGGCCAGGGCGGTCGCGAATACGGCGACGTTCCGCACGGCTACGACGCAGACCGCGACTTGGAGCGTCGCTACGCGCGCGAGATGCAGCGGCCGGCTTCCGGCGGAACCGGCGGCTACGACTTCGAGCGCGGCTATGGCGACGGCGGCCGTGGCGACGAGCGGCAGGGTGTCCGTGACTGGCAGCGGGGCGACGACCGTAGCGACCGTGGCCGCGGGACGGGCGGCGGGTTCCTGCAGCGGGCCAAGAGTTGGCTCGGGGAGGCGGTCGACGAGGTCCGTCGCGACCTATCCGGCGAGCGCGGCCAAGACGATCGCGGCGGCCAGCGCTACAGCTCGGACTACAGTCGCGAGGCGCGATGGAGCGACGACCGCGGCCACCGCGGGCGGGGCCCGAAGGATTACAAGCGGTCGGACGAGCGGATCAGCGATGATGCCCACCAGCGTCTGACGGACGATTCCTGGCTCGACGCCTCCAACATCAACGTCTCGGTCTCGGGCGGTGAGGTGACGCTTTCCGGGACCGTGGAGAACCGCGAGGCCAAGCACCGCGCGGAACGCTGCGTCGAGGACATCCCGGGTGTGCGCCACGTGCAGAACAACTTGCGCATCGACCAGGGCTCTTTCTTCACCAGCCCGGCCAGCGGCTACGGCGACAGCGTGCTCGAGGCCCAGATGCGCAAGGACGCCGGGGACGCGAACGCCAACGGCGGGACCAAGCCGGCTGACGATGCCGCGGCGACCCGGTCGACCACGCGCCGAACCTAAGCCGCCTAGTAGGCGAAGGCCCGATAGGTCTCTTCCGGCTGCGCCGCCTCGGCCTTCGTCTCGAAGACCGGGTTGTGGCGCAGCCACCGCCGGGCGCGCTCCGGCAGCGCCACCAACACCTCGGCCGGGACGCGGATGCTGACCTCCGGCCGGTGGAGCCAACGGCGGGAATAGCCGATCACCACCATCGGCCGCGGCGCGCCCGTGCGGTTGGGCGTGCCGCGGTGGATGTGGCGCACGTCGCGGATCATGACATCGCCCCGGTCCATGTAGGCCTTTACCAACGGGGTTTCGCCGCTGGCGACCTTGGCCATGCCCTCCTCCTTCGAGAGCATGTGGGTGCCCGGTGCGTATTCCATCGGCCCGTTGGCGTCGGTGACGTCCACCAGCGGGAAGTTCACCGCCAGCTGGTAAGGCGGGGTCTCGGCGCCGCTCTCCGGGAACAGCAGCTGGGTGTCGCGGTGCAGGTCCTGGTGCTCGGAGCCAAGCAGCGGCGTGTCGCTGGCCAGCTGGCACATGACGCCGTCGGCGCCGACCAGCGCCTCGACCACGGCCATGATCGCGTCGTTGTCGACGATGGCTGGATCAGCCCACAGATCCTGGAACGGCAGGGTGACGTAGTAGCGGTGCGCGCCGCGGTTGGGATTGTCGCCCTCACGGCGCACAGCAGCTGCCAGCAACGGCCCGAAGGCGGCGTTCCAGGCGTCGATGGTCTCAACGGGGATCAGCCCTTTGAGGATGGTGGCGCTCGTCTCGCGCACCTCGTCGGCATGGGCGCGGGCTTGGTCGACGGTGAGCTTCATGGCGGTGTCCGGCTGCAGTTCCGGAACGATAACGCCACGCGAACTGCCAAGCTTGCAGCGCGGATCGTCGCAGGCGCAGCACCATCCACAGCTACCGATCGGCCAGAGCCTCTCTCAGCGTTCGCCGCGACAGCTGGGCGATTTCGGGATGACTGGCGCGATAGAACGGGATCTGCACCAGACTGATCGAGAGCGCCCAGGCGCGTGCGCGGGTCCAGACGGCGTCGTCCGCGCACGCTGCGCGCCGGAAGCGCTCGCGCGTGCGCGCGTCGAAGATCATCCAGGCGACAGCTAGGTCGCAGGCGGGATCCCCGAGGCCAAGCCCGCCGAAGTCGATGACGGCGGAGAGCCGCCCGTCGAGAGCCAGGATGTTGCCTTCGTGCAGATCGCCGTGCAGCCACACCGGCGGCCCTTCATGCTCCGGCGCGCTCGCCAGTTCGGCCCAAGCCGCCGTGACGATCTCGACGTCGAGTTCATCCGCCGCCTCGGCGATGGATTCGCGCGTGACCCTGTCCCGCTGCCGAAGCGGGACACCGCGATAGAAGTTGTGCGGACCGGGCTCCGGGCCACCGGCCGTATCGATCCCCTGCAGGGCAGCGATGAACGCCGCCAAGTCGTTGGCGACGACCGCGTCGTCCAGCAGCACGGGCGGCAAGGGCTCGCCGTCGATCCAGCGAGAGACCGTCCACCGCCACGGATAGCCCTCGGCCGGCTGACCGAGCCCCAGCGGTGTGGGGACCGGGAGGGGCAGGTGGGGCGCGAGCCGCGGCAGCCAGGCGTGCTCCTTCTCGGCCTGCCCGGCCGCCCACCCGACGCGCGGGAGGCGCGCGGCCAAGTGATCCCCAAGCCGGAAGATCGCGTTGTCCGTTCCGCCGTGGCGGATCGGCGTCAACGGCAGGTCGGCCCAGGCGGGGAACTGCGCTTGCAGCAGTTGGCGGACCAGGCCGACGTCGACCCTGCGCACTTGGCGGTCCAGCCTCCGCTCCGGCTAGTCGCCGAGCGTGGCCAGCAGGGCGGCATTGTCGCCGCGATGCATCGGGTCGCGCAGCGGCTGACCGGTGGCCACGAACTCGAGCGAGACGGAGTTGATGCAGTAGCGCAGGCTGGTCGGGGGGCGGGCCGTCGGGGAAGACGTGGCCCTGGTGGCTGCCGCAGCGGGCGCACAGGGTCTCGATGCGGACCATGCCGTAGGAGGTGTCGCGGACGCCCCGCACGTGGGTCTCGTCGAACGGCGCCCAGAACGAGGGCCAACCGGTGCCGCTCTCGAACTTGGTCTGGTGCCGGAACAGCGGCAGGGCGCACAGGCGGCAGCAATAGACGCCGTCGTCCTTCTGATCGAGCAGGCCGCCGCAGAATGGGGCCTCCGTGCCGTGGTGCAGGAGGACCTCAGCCTCTTCCCGGGTGAGCCCGGCTTCGAGTCGCTTGCGTTCCTCTGCGTCAGGCGGCGAGAGGTCGAAACCGGAAGGGGAGACCGCTGGCGTGCTCATGGACGCCAATCTAAGGTCGCCGCTTCGCAAGTGAAAGACGCGAAGGCGGGAATGCGCCGCGCGGGTCGCCTTTAAGGACTGTGGGCGTAAGGGACGGAATGTTTTCGAAGATCCTGATCGCGAACCGGGGCGAGATCGCCGTCCGGATCATCAAGACCTGCCGCCGACTCGGCATCAAGACGGTGGTCGTCTACTCCGAGGCCGACGCCGACTCGATGGCCGTGGAAATGGCGGACGAGGCGGTCTTCATCGGTCCCCCGCCGGCAGCCCAGAGCTATCTCCTGCAGGACAAGATCGTCGAGGCCGTGCGCCGGACCGGCGCCGAGGCGGTGCACCCCGGCTTTGGCTTCCTGTCCGAGAACGCCAGTTTCGCCCGCCGGCTCGCCTCCGAGAGCATCGTCTTCATCGGCCCGAACCCCAAGGCGATCGAGGCCATGGGCGACAAGATCGAGTCGAAGAAGTTCGCCGCCAAGGCCGGCGTCTCGACCGTCCCTGGTCATGTCGGCGAGATCGACGACACCGCCCATGCCATCAAGATCTCGGAGGAGATCGGCTACCCGGTGATGATCAAGGCCTCCGCCGGCGGCGGGGGCAAGGGCATCCGCGTCGCCTGGAACCGCAAGGACGTCGAGGAGGGCTTCCCGGCTGTCCGTGCAGAGGCCAAGGCCAGCTTCGGCGACGACCGGATCTTCATCGAGAAGTTCATCGAGAGCCCGCGCCACGTTGAGATCCAGGTGCTGGGCGACAAGCATGGCAATGTCGTCCACCTGTTCGAGCGCGAGTGCTCGATCCAGCGCCGCAACCAGAAGGTCATCGAGGAAGCGCCCAGCCCGCTGCTCGACGAAAAAGACCCGCAGGGCCATGGGCGACCAAGCCGTCGCGCTCGCCAGGGCCGTTGATTACGACAGCGCGGGCACGGTCGAGTTCGTCGCCGGCCAGGACCGCAGCTTCTTCTTCCTGGAGATGAACACCCGCCTTCAGGTGGAGCATCCGGTGACGGAGATGATCACCGGGGTCGACCTGGTCGAACAGATGATCCGCTCGGCGGCCGGCGAGAAGCTGGCCTTCGCGCAGAAGGACCTGAAGATCGACGGCTGGGCCATCGAGAGTCGCATCTACGCCGAGGACCCGTACCGCGGCTTCCTGCCGTCCATCGGCCGCCTCGTGCGCTACGAGCCGCCTGTGGAAGGCGACGCTGGCCAAGCCAGGGTCCGCAACGACGCCGGCGTCCGTGAGGGCGACGAGATCTCGATGTTCTACGACCCGATGATCTCCAAGCTGTCGACCTGGGCGAAGACGCGCGAGGCGGCAATCGACGCCATGGGCCGGGCGCTGGAGGACTTCCATATCGAGGGGCTGGGCCAGAACATACCGTTCCTGGCCGCCGTCATGGACCAGCCCCGGTTCCAGTCCGGCAAGCTCAGCACCAACTACATCAAGGACGAGTTCCCCGACGGCTTCCAAGGCCTGCCGCCGACCGACCTGCAGCGAGACATCATGGGCGCCGTGGCGCTCTCCATGCACCGCACCCTGCTGGCGCGCTCAGCGCCCGACCAACTGCGCAACGAGTGGATCGAGGTCATCGGCCACGAGAAGCGCGCGGTTCGCGTGTCCGTCGAGGGTGAGGTTCTGGTGGTCGAAGGCGAGGGACGTTCGCACAAGCTCACCGACGTCCAGTGGCGCCCGGGCCAGGCGCTCTTCCGGGCCAGACTGGACGGCAAGCCTTTCACCGTGACGGTCAGGCCGGCGGCGGAGGGCTTCGTCATCCGACACCGGGCCGCGCAGGCCCACGTTCTGGTGCTGACCCCGCGCTCGGCCGAGCTGCACGAGAAGCTGCCGCCCAAGAAGGCCGCCGATACCTCCAAGATGGTGCTGTCCCCGATGCCGGGCTTGGTCGTCTCGATCGACGTTGCTGCTGGACAGGAGGTCAAGACCGGCGAGGTCGTGGCCGTGCTCGAGGCGATGAAGATGCAGAACATCATCCGCGCCGAGCGCGATGGCACGGTCAAAGCCGTGAACGCCAAATCCGGGGACAGCGTCGCGGCCGACGAGGTTCTGGTAGAGTTCGCCTGATCTCAGAATCGGGCGGGGGCGCCATGGACGGCCAGCTGGGCTTTTCGGAGCTCTTCCTTTCGGCGAACGGCCGGGCCTCGCGGCTGCCTTCGGTGGTCGCGGCCGTGGTCCTCCTCGGTCTCGCCGCGCTCTACGAGGCGCTGGTCGAGGACATGCTGCCCCGGCTGCTGACGGGCTGGCTGATCTATCCGGCGCTGATCTATTGCGGCGCCTGTGTGCTGTCGAAGCGGCTGCATGACCGTGGACGCTCCGGTTGGTGGGCGGCGCTGATCCTGCTGTCCATCGCGGCGTGCTGGCCGCACCCAGCGAACTTCCTCGACTTCGCGTTCTTCCTGGTCCTGCTTTGGGCGGTGGTCGAGCTGGCGGTGATGCCAGGGGAGCCAGGCGCCAACCGGTACGGCGCCAATCCGCTCCGCCCGCTTGCGCCGGTCTAGATCGGAGCCGCCCCGTCGACGACCTCGCCGAAGATGGCGCGGAAGCTCGCCTTCAGCGCCGCATCGGCCTCATCCATCGTGACCGGAAGCCCCAGGTCGACGAGACTGGTCACGCCGTAAGCCGTCTGACCGCATGGGACGATGCCCGAGAAGTGGTCGAGGTCCGGCTCGACGTTCAGCGATACGCCGTGGAAGGACACCCAGCGGCGCAGCTTCACGCCGATCGCTGCGATCTTGTCCTCCCTGGTCGGCCCCTGGCTGCTTGCGCTCCACCCAGACGCCCACGCGCCCCTCGCGCACCGCGCCGGCGACGTTAAAGGCGTCCAGGGCCCCGATTATCCAGCTCTCAAGGGCTGCGACGAAGGCGCGCACGTCACGGCCGCGCTTGGTCAGATCCAGCATCACGTAAGCCACCCGTTGACCGGGGCCATGATAGGTGAACTGGCCTCCACGCCCGCTTTCGAACACGGGGAACCGGTCGGGGTGCAGGAGGTCGGCGGCCCTGGCGGAGACGCCGGCGGTGTAGAGGGGCGGATGCTCGAGGAGCCAGACCAGCTCGGCGGCGGAGCCGTCGGCGATCGCCGCCGCACGTGACTCCATCGCCGCTACGGCCAGCGGATAATCCACGTAGCCCCTGGACACCGCCCAGTCCGCAGGCAAGCCGTCGGTTCGGTCAAAGCGCGGCGCAGTCGTGTTTAACGCGTGGTCAAGCATGTTCCCGCAATGTGGGGGGCCGGCCCGCCTCTCGCAAAGCCTCAGTTCGTTTTCGGAGAGTCCCTCTCGTGTCTCAGGTCAACGCCGTCAACGTCGAGATCCAGGTCGTACTGGGACGGGCCACGCTGCCGATGGCCCAATTGCTGCGCATGGGCCGTGGTGCGGTGATTCCCCTCGACGCGACGGTGAACGAGGAAGTCTGGATCCTCGCCAACAACCATCCGGTCGCGCGCGGCGAGATCCAGATCGCGGAGGACAAGATCGCGATCGCCGTCACGCGCGAGGCCAACGTCTACGACTACATGGCGGGCGGCGTCTAAGCGGCGCACAAGGCAGGCCTTCACAAAGCATCCAGCGTTTGCTACCTGCCGCGCCTCACCACGAGCGGTCGTGGCGGAATTGGTAGACGCGCAGCGTTGAGGTCGCTGTGGGGCAACCCGTGGAAGTTCGAGTCTTCTCGACCGCACCATCCTGCTTCGCCTTTCGGGGCTCCGCAGGACTAGACGTGATGTTTGACTGCTAAGAAGGATGTCCTGCGAAGCCTTGGCCTAGCGGGGCCCTCGACCGCACCCCCTGAATCAGGGTTTTCAACGAGGCACGAGCCAGTCCGTCCGCATCACAGCCAGGAGGTCCGCATGAGCCGTGAAACGGACGACCTCACCGAGCTGGACCGGAAGCTGCCGATCGAGGCTGAGGAAGATCTCGAAGACCTGGCCCTAGGCGAGGACTACGCCCTCAATCCCGAGTTCGTCTCAGACGTGGTGGACGCACTGGACCGCGGCGACGCGGAGCGCCTGCGCGAGTTGCTGGGCGCGCTGCATCCGGCGGACGTCGCCGATCTGATGGGGTTCCTGTCCGCGGACGCCCGGGAGGAACTGGTCCCGCACCTCGATCCCGAAACGCTGGCCGAGATCCTCTCCGAGCTGGACACGGAGATCCGGGAGGAGGTGCTGGAGCACGTTCCTTCGGCGACCCTCGCCAAGGCGATCGGCGAGATGGAGTCGGACGATGCCGCCGACGTCGTCGACGACCTGGAGGCGGATAAGCGCGCCCAGGTGCTGGCCGCGATGCCGGAGATCGAGCGGGCGACCATCGAGGCGACGCTCGCGTACGAGGATGAGACGGCCGGCCGCCTGATGCAGCGGGAGGTGGTGGCGGCGCCGCAGTTCTGGACCGTCGGCCAGGCGATCGACCATTTCCGCAAAGAGGTCGACGATCTGCCCGAGCTGTTCTTCGACGTTTATGTGGTCGACCCGAGCTACAAGCCCGTAGGCGCCGTCCCCGTGAGCCAGCTTCTGCGCTCGGCGCGCGGCGTCCCTCTGGCGCAGATCATGGAGCCCGTGACGGAAATCCCGGTCGACATGGACCAGGAGGAGGTCGCCTACATCTTCGACAAGTACCACCTCATCTCTGCGCCGGTGGTCGAGCCAGGCGGGCGTCTGGTGGGCCAGATCACCGTCGACGACATCGTAGGGGTCATCCAGGAGGAGGGCGAAGAGGATATCCTGGCCCTCGCGGGCGTGTCCGACGCCGGCCGGGACGCCGGCGTCTGGGGCATCGTCCGCTCACGCTTGCCGTGGCTGCTGGTGAACACCGTGACCGCCGCTCTGGCGGCCAGTGTGATCGGGGCCTTCGAAGCACAGATCCAGAAGCTGGCGATATTGGCTGCCCTGACGCCCATCGTATCAGCCCTGGGCGGGAACGCCGGCACCCAGACCCTTGCCGTCGCCGTCCGGGCGCTCGCCAGCCGCGAGCTGTCGGCATTCAACGCGATCCGGACCGTCGGGCGGGAAATGGCCGTCGGACTTGCGAACGGGACGGTTCTCGCCGTGCTCACGGGCGCGGCCACCTACCTGATGTTCCACGACCTGCGGCTCAGCGTAGCGTTCGGGCTTTCGATGATCATCACGCTCTTCGTCGCCGGATTGGCCGGGGCCGTCGTGCCTCTCGCCCTGGAGCGCATGGGCCGGGACCCGGCCGTTTCTTCTTCGGTCTTCGTCACCTTCGTAACGGATTTCACAGGCTTCTTCGCCTTCCTGGGACTCGCCGCCCTCATTTTGCTGTAACTGGCGTGACAGTTGCGGCGGGTGGCCACGGGCTCCCTCTGTCCGTGCTATTTTGGGTCAATTTCGCCAGGTCATGCGCCCGCGCTACCGCGTTTCCCGGAACGCCATCGAACTGATCAAGCGGTTCGAAGGCTGTCGCCGCAAGGCCGCCCGGCTGCCCGACGGGCGCTGGACGATCGGCTATGGCCACACCCTGACGGCCCGTGAGGGCGCCGAGGTGTCGGTGGACGACGCTGAGGCCCTGCTGATCTACGACCTGATCGCGGTCGCCCACCTGGTGAACGAGAACGTCTTCGCGCCGCTCACCCAGAACCAGTTCGATGCCCTGGTCAGCTTCGCCTTCAATCTGGGGACGGATGCCTTCCGTACCTCGCAGGTCCTGGCGCGCCTCAACGCCGGCGAAACCCTGCAGGCGGCTTGCGCCATGGAACTATGGCGCAAGGTGGAGTTCGAGGGCCGCCGCATCGTGCTGGATGCGCTCGTTCGCCGGCGCGCGGCCGAGAAGGCTCTCTTTCTGACGCCGGAAGGCGATCTTTGGGTTCCCGCGCCGTCGCCACTGCTCCACCCGCTCGTAGACCTCGACGTTCGCGAGATCGTCCCGGCCGAACGTCCGACCGAGCTCGTCACCTCGCTGAAGGGCGACACGATTGAGGTCAGCCGCGACGGTGACCCTCAACCCGTGCCCCCGCCGGTCGAAGACGAGGCGCCGGGCGAAACGCTGCGCGCGGCGGCCGAAGCGGTCGCCAACCGTCTGCAGGCCATCTTCCCGGAAGGCGATCCCGAGCCCGCGACGCCTCGCGAGCCGACGTCGCAACAGCAGGTCCAACCTGAGCCCTCGGCCGAGGTCCCGCTCTCGCCGGAAGCTGAGCCCGAAACGGAGCCGGCGGCTGAACTTCGCCCCCAGGCCGACTTTGCGCCACCGATCACCCCGGAAAGCGCGCTGGAGCCGCCGGAAGAGCCGTCCGAGGCGTTCGAGGCCCCGGAACCCGCCAATGACGCCCAGCTCGTCGTCGAGCCGGTCGAAGCGGCGCAGCCGCGCATCCTCATCGACGACACCGCGGTTCATGAGTTCATCCCGGCCCGGGTGACGCCCCTGCCGCGCCGCAAAGCCGATGGCGGTCTTACCACCGACCTGGTGCTGGCGTTGCTGGGCTTGGCATTCTTTGGCTTCGGCCTGTTCTGGGGGCTGAACGCTCGCGCCGGCGCGGCTGTGGGCGGCGTGGCGGCCCCGTTGCTGGTCGCCTGGGCCGCAGGCGTGGCCGGCGTCGGCTTCTTCGTGGTCGCAGTCTTCCGACTCCTCGAGCGGCTCGGCCGCATGTCCGAGCGCGACTAGACGCTGACGCGCCTCGGCGACGCGTGCTAACGCATCGCCATGATCCCGAACCACGGACCCAACCTCGAATTCGGCCTCGGCGAGTCCGCGGACATGATCCGCGAGACTACGGCCCGGTTCTCCGCCGATAAGATCGCGCCGCTCGCCGCCGAGATCGACCAGACCAATGAATTCCCCCGCCAGCTGTGGCCCCAGATGGGCGAGCTCGGCCTGCATGGCATCACCGTCGAGGAGGAGTTCGGCGGCCTCGGCCTCGGCTACCTCGAGCACGTGGTGGCTATGGAGGAAGTCTCCCGCGCCTCAGCCTCGGTCGGTCTGAGCTACGGCGCCCACTCCAACCTCTGCGTGAACCAGCTCCGCCGCTGGGGCTCGGACGAGCAGAAGCGCCGGTACCTGCCAAGGCTGATCTCAGGCGAACATGTGGGCTCACTGGCCATGAGCGAGGCGGGCTCGGGGTCGGATGTGGTCTCCATGAAGCTGAAGGCCGAGAAGAAGGGCGACCGATACGTCCTGAACGGCACGAAATTCTGGATTACCAATGCGCCGCACGCCGACACACTGATCGTCTACGCCAAGACCGATCCGGGCGCCGACAGCCGCGGCATCACCGCCTTCATCATCGAGAAGGGCTTCAAGGGATTCCGCGTCTCCCAGAAGCTCGACAAGATGGGCATGCGTGGCTCCGACACCGGCGAACTGGTGTTCGAGGACTGCGAGGTGCCGGAAGAGAACGTCATGGGACCGCTGAACGGCGGCGTCGGCGTACTGATGAGCGGCCTCGACTACGAACGCGCGGTGCTCTCGGCCGGTCCGCTGGGCATCATGCAAGCGTGCATGGACGTCGTCCTGCCCTACGTCCGGGAGCGCAAGCAGTTCGGCAAGCCGATCGGTTCGTTCCAGCTGATGCAGGGGGAAAATCGCCGACATGTATGTCGCTCTGAACTCGGCGCGGGCTTACGTCTATGCGGTGGCGAGGGCCTGCGACGCGGGGATGACGACACGCTTCGACGCCGCCGGCGCCATCCTGATGGCCAGCGAGAACGCCGTTAAGGTCTCGCTGGAGGCGATCCAGGCCCTGGGCGGCGCAGGCTATACGAAGGAGTATCCGGTCGAGCGATTCCTTCGGGACGCGAAGCTGTACGACATTGGCGCCGGCACGAACGAGATCCGGCGCTTCCTGATCGGACGGGAGCTGCTGGGCGGATGAGGGGCCTCGGGGGCATGATCGCGGTGCTGGCGGTGGCGGGTTGCGCCACGGTCGAGGCCCCGTCGTGCCCCGCCGGTCAGGAGCACATGCGAACGGCGCAGCTGTTCCTGGGCGGACCGTTTGGCGCGGCGGCGGTGGGCGAGGCCGACATCCGCAGGTTCGTGGACCAGGAGGTGACCCCGCGCTTCCCGGACGGCGTCACCATCCTTGAGGGCGGGGGACAGTGGCGCGGCGCGGAGAACCGGCTGATCCGAGAAGCGCGAAAGGTGGTGCTGATTGTGCTCCCGGCGAAACGCGACGGACAGGAACGGCTCGCAGCTGTTCGCGCGGCCCACAGGGCCCGGTTCCACCAGGAGGCCGTCGTGGTCACGCAAGAAGCCTGCGTCGCACTCTAGCTACCGCCGCTCCACCACCAGGCTCTGCTGGGCGATGCCGAAATAGCCGTGAACGTCGGCCAGCCTAGTCATCGCCAGACCCGCGCCATCCGGCGACAACCAACTCTCAGCCTTCGACAGGATCCACTCGCCGCGCGGCAGGCGGGCGAAGCTGACGGTCAGGTCGCCGTTGATAAAGGTCCAGTCATCGAAGGGCACGACCGACGAGATGCCGTTCGAGAAGTCGGCCACCGAGGCCGCCCGCATGGCCGGCGAGATGGTCTGGCCCAGGATGGTCGGCCGGTGCTGACGGAACCAGCAGGCGGCGGGGCCGTGCCGGCCGAAGCCGCCGTGGACGGTGGCGATGTGGAAGTTGCCGCCGAAGTTGTTCTCACGGTCGGTGAGCCGACCCTCCGCCAGCGGCGCGGCCTCGGGCAGCGGCTCGTCCAACGGGGGAAGGTGGACGCCGCCAAGGCCCAGGGGCTGCGTGCGGATCTTCAAGACCGTGCCGCGCGTGACCTCAACGCCGCCGGCGCTCAGCCGGACCTCCACCAACTGGATCTTGCGACCCTGACGCAGCACCTGGGTCTCCACCGCAAGCTCCGCCACCGGAACCGGCCGCAGCAGGTCGATGGTAAGGCGCGAGACCTGCATCGGGACCGGCGTCTCCACCTGTTCCGCGGCCCAGGCGATCAGCGCCGACGGCGCCCCACCATGCTGCAGCTGCGGATGCCAGGGCCCGGCGGACCATTTGGTGGCGCGCGCGATCGCCTTCGGCGGCGCGCCGGTGACTTCGAAGACGGCGTCGGTCATGCGGCGGCTGCGCGCGACCGGGCGGCATGCGCCTGGGCCAGGATCTCGGCGGTCGCCGAATCGGCTGGGAAGAAGGTCTCGAGGGTCAACTCGGAAAGGGTGATGTCCACGGCCGTGCCGAATACCGTGGTGGTGGCGTAGAAGGAAAGCCAGCTTTCGCCCTGCAGCAACTGGTAGGGGACTGCGACCTGGCCGTAGTCCTCCGGACGGCGGTCGGCGGCGGGCGGGACCGGATAGCCCTTAACCTCCTCTATGAGAGCAATGAGGCCGGGATCGGCCGTGAGGTCGGCCTGTCGCCGCAAGCGCTCCAGCATGTGGTCGCGCCACTCGGCCAAGTTCGCGGTGCGAGCGGCCAAACCTCTCGGGTGCAGCGCCAGCCGCACGACGTTCACCGGTCCGGACAGCAACTCGGGATCCACGCCCTCCAATAGGGCGCCACCGCGGCATTCGCCGCCACCAGGTTCCAGCGCAGATCCACCACCAGGGCCGGATATGGCTCGTGACCCTTCAGGATCAGGTCCACCGCCTTTCTGGCGGCGGCGAATTCGGGATCATCCAGGCCGCGCTCTGCGAACACCGGGGCAAAGCCCGCCGCCACCAGAATGACGTTGCGCTCGCGCAGTGGGATCTCCAAGTGGTCGGCGAGGTGCAACACCATCTCCCGGCTTGGCATCGCGCGGCCAGTCTCCATGAAGCTGAGGTGTCGGGTCGAGATGTCGGCTTCGAGCGCCAGGTCGAGCTGGCTCATACGCCGGCGCTGCCGCCAGTCGCGGATGTGCTCGCCCACCGGCTTTGTCGCCCTCGTCATGATGCAACCTTATCCAGCGCTTCGGCGGCCGGTCCATGACCCGGGAGGTAATGGAGCCCGTTCACACAGGGCAGGGCGCGCAGCCGCTCGGCCAGGAGGTCGGCGAACTCGGGCGTGAGCCCGCACATTTCTAGCCGGGTGGAGGCCGCTACATGCGCGAGACTGAGCACCCCGCCGGGCAGCCGCGCCACCACTGTCAGGGCCCGCACAAGGGCGTCGGGCTCAGGCGCGAGCTGCAGGACGTAGATGTCGACCCTACGCATCGCCGGCCGCCATCTCGAAGACCTCCTCGGCAAGGAGAGCGTTGTCATCGCCATAGGCGCGAAGCTGGAGGCGGTCGCCGCGGGCCTCCGGCGTGCGGGTCAGCCAGACCAACTCCTTGGCGGTGCCGGCCGGCAGCAGGCGGGCGAAGACGCCTTCGACGGCGCAGAGGGCAGGCATGCCGTGGCGGCTGTCCAGGCGCGCCTCGATGCGGTTGGCTGCGGCGCCGGGCAGGCGAGCGGCGAAGCGTTCGGCGGCTTCGGCGAGGCGCTGGAGCGGTTCGGTCACGGGTCGGGTCCTTCTTACTGGAAGACCCCGGCCGGGCGCGAAAGCCATTGAAAAACCCCGCGTCCTGGCCGGAGCGGGGTTGCTGAAACTGCGATCTTGGGCGGTTCGTCAGGCCGCGCGGGATCGCCCCCGTCCGTTATGGGCGGTGGTAATCATCATCGTCGCGGTCAGGCGCAGGCTGCGCATGGCGTGGGTGAGTCCTACGAACAGGGCGGCGTCAGCCATAGCGCATCGAAGCGCGGCTGGAAACCGGCGCCATTCGAAGCTCCGTTCCTGACGCTGGGGAAGCGCAACTAAGTTGACGGTTCGAGAGATCGAGGAGCCTCCATGATCGACCTCCACTTCGTGGCGACCCCCAACGGCCAGAAGATCAGCATCGCGCTGGAAGAGGTCGGACTCCCGTACCGGATCATCAGCTACGACATCTTCGAGGGCGACCAGCACACGCCCGAGTTCGGACGGATCAACCCCAACCATAAGCTGCCGGCGATCGTGGACCACGATCCGCCCTTTGGCGGCGGGCCGCACGCGGTCTTCGAGTCCGGCGCCATCCTCCAGTACCTCGCCGAGAAGACCGGCCAACTGCTGCCGAAGGATCCGCGCCAGCGCAGCGTCGCCATCCAGTGGCTGACCTGGCAGGTGGCGGGTCTGGGTCCAATGGGGGGGACAGGCGGCGCACTTCGTCCGCTACGCGCCCGAGAAGATCCCCTACGCCATCGAGCGCTACACAAAGGAGCTCGACCGGCTGATGCAGGTGCTGGAGCGCCGGCTCGGTGAGGTGGAGTACCTGGCGGGTGACGAATACTCGATCGCCGACATCGCTGTGTGGCCGGGCCGTTCGGCCGCCGGCACGCTCAGCATCGACATCCAGCAGCAGTATCCGAACGTCCATCGTTGGTTCGCCAAGATCGCCGAACGGCCGGCGGTGATCCGCGGCCGCGACGCGGAGAAAGCTGTCCCTGAAAAGTACCTGCAGAAGTCCGCAAAGCTGACGCCCGAACAATGGTCCAACATGTTCGGCGAACGGATGCATCAGGCCGTACGTCTCTAGCTTCGCAGGCCGTTCCAGATCGCGAGAACGCCCAATTGGGAGAGGGCGGCGAACATGCGGCGGAGGTGCATTCCGTTCCCATGGGTGAACCGGATCACGCGCGGCGCGCGAAGCTGCTCGGCCTTCGCCACGACGCCCCAGCCAACGCGCTCGACCCAGCCGTGGTCCCGCAGCGCCTGAAGGTGTCGGCGGACGGTCTCGCGCGGCAGGCCCACACGGTCAGCTAGGTGGCTGACCCGGACGGGCTGGCGGTGCGCGTCGAGGACGAAGCCGTGCTCATCCTGCATCTCGGGTGGCTCAACGCCGTCGCCGAGATGCTCGGTGTTGCTGCGGACGACCTCCAGGAGCAGCAGGGCCGAGATCAGGTCGCCGAACTCGGCCTCGGCCACGTCCATGGCGCGCAGCACGTAGTCCGTTGCAAGCCGCGCCACGGCGCGCAGCGGCACGAAGTCGACGCGGTGCTCCGCAGTAGGCGCTGGCAGGTCGTTCAGGGGCGCCGAGGGCGTCGAGCGTGGCGTGGAAGGCGCGGAGTCGCTCATAGGCAAGGAAGGCCTGCCGCAGGTAGCGTTCGGAGACAAAGATCTCAGTGGGCACGGTCACGCCCGCCGCCACGATGCGGCACAGTCCCTCGCGTTTCAGACCGTGGATGCGCCGGCGAAGAGTCTCGAAGGGTAGGCGCAGTGAGGTCGCCAGCGCATTGATGCTCACGGGCCGGCGCATCTCGTCCGTCGGAGCGGCGTCCGCGGTCGCGAGTTCGACCTGCAGGTCGGCGCGCGCACTGATCTGGGCGACATTGGCCTGAGTGATCGTGCTGACCAGCAGGGCGTCCAGAGGGTGGCGCCCATCGCGGGCGATTATCACGACGTCGAGCAGGTAGGCGACGCTGGCCCGGTTGATCAGCCGACGCCGCGTCGCCTCGTCCACCGCCGGCGGTGGGCTGGCGAGCGGACGTGGGTCGCGCGCAATCATGGCTTGGCCGTAACAGGAGTCGACCCGCCATGCGCCGCGGCGAACTACCCGCTCTGGGGTCGCCGCCGCAGGCGGAGGCCTCAGACAGGGTCGTAGGGAAAGACCGATGCGGTGGCGCCAAGGTCGGTGAAGCTCGCCTGCATCGCCGGGAAGCCCTGGGCGATCAGGTCGGCCGGCGACCAGCCCTCGACCTTGGTGACCGATTTCACCGGACGCGGCTGGTTGAACAGCACCACCTCGTTGCCGCGGGCGGCGAAGATCTGGCCGTTCACGTTCGAAGCCGCCAGGGCGACCGCCAGCTGGGCGACCTGGTCCGCGCGCATGAAGTTCTTCATCCGCTCGACCCGTTGGGCCGAGGCCTCGTCCTTCACCGGAATGGTGGCGATCATCCGCGTCCAAGCGAACGGCGCGATGATGTTGGACCGCACGTTCTTGGCCGCCCCTTCCATGGCGACGATGCGCGAGAGGCCCATCACGCCCAGCTTGGCGGCGGCGTAGTTGGCCTGGCCGATGTTGCCGATCAGGCCCGAAGTCGAGGTGAAGTGGACGTACGAGCCGTCCTCCTGGTTGCGGAAGTGCTCCACGGTTGCCCGGGTGACGTTGAACGCGCCGCGCAGGTGGACCTGGATCACCGCGTCCCAGTCGGCCTCGTCCATCTTGTGGAACATCTTGTCCCGCAGGATGCCGGCCGGGTTCACCACGGCATGCAGGCCGCCGAAGCTGTCCATCGCCTGTTCGAACATGCGCCGCGCGCCGGCCATGTCCGCCACGCTGTCCGAGTTGGAGACGGCCTCGCCGCCCGCGGCGCGGATCTCCTGGGCCGTCTGCTCGGCCGGGCCCGCGTCGCCCAGGTCGCCACCCGAGACGCCGCCGCCGAGGTCGTTGACCACGACCTTCGCGCCCTCCTTGGCGGCGAGCAGGGCGCACTCCTTGCCGATGCCGCCCGCGCCGCCGGTGACCAGCACCACCTTTCCGCTCAGAACGCCCACGTCTCGTCTCCCGATCTCTGTCTGCGACCGCCCGGCGGTCAGGTTAGGGCTTCGACCTGCTGCGGGGAGAGCCCCGCGGCAAGCAGGATTTCTCGCGTGTGCTCGCCCAGCCGGGGCGGCATCCGCACAGGCGGTCGCTCGCCGTCGATCAGCACGGGCACCCCAGTCATCCTCAGCGTCGTGCCGTCCGGCTGCTCGCGCGTGTCGAACAACCCCACGGCCTGCAGGTGCGGGTCTACGATGAGGTCGTCGAGGCTCTTCACCGGCGCGTTCGGCACCTCCAGCCGCTCCAGGATGTCGGTCCATTCGGCGGTGGTCCTGGTGACGAGGATCTCGCCGACGATGGCGTACAGCGCGCCGATGTTGTCGGTGCGCGCCGCGATGCCGTCGAACCGCGGATCGGCCGCCAGTTCGGGCCGGCCGCCCGCCTCGAAGAAGCTCTTCCAGTGCTGGTCGGTGTAGGGCAGGGCGCAGATGTAGCCATCCGCCGTGGCGAACGGACGCCGCTCGGGCGTCATCACGCGCGGATAGCTGGCCGGGCCCTTCGGCGGATCGAAGTGGCGCCCGTAGAGGTGCTCGACGGCGGTGTAGGCCACCAGGCTCTCGAACATCGGCACTTCGAGGTAGCAGCCTTCGCCGGTCCGCTGCTGCTTCACCACGGCCGAGAGGATGGCGATCGCGCCGACCATGCCCGCCGTCTTGTCGGCCGCGGCGGTGGGCAGGTAGGCCGGCGCGCCCGTCCGCTGGCCCTGCAGGTCGGCCAGGCCCGACATGCCCTGGATGATGTCGTCATAGGCGGGCCGCCCCCCGTAGGGGCCGCTTTCGCCGAAGCCGTGCAGGGTGGCGTAGATCAGGCGTGGATTGCGCACCCGTAGCGTCTCAGGATCGAGACCCAACGCCCGCATCTTCTGCGGACGGTTGTTGTGCATCAGCACGTCGACGGTGTTGGCCAGGGCCAGCAACGCCTCGCGGCCAGCCTGCGTCTTGAGGTCGAGGACGACGCTCTTCTTGTTGCGGTTGGCGGCGAGGAACACCGAGGCCATGTTGGGCTCGGCGCGCGGGCCTATGCGGCGCGTCGTGTCACCGGCGGGCGGCTCCACCTTGATCACCTCGGCCCCGAAGTCGGCGAGCCACTGGGCGGCGTAGGGCGCCATCAGCACGGCGCCCAGGTCCAGCACTCTCACGCCGTCGAGCGGCAGCGTCGGAAGACTCATGCCCGAGACCTTAGTTGGTTGACGCAGCGGCGGCCCAACTAGGATCGCTCGGCATGCTCGAGACTCTCAACTTGGCCGCCATACCGCCCGAGGACGAGGCCCTGCGGGAGCCCGTGCGCGCATTTCTGGCCGAGCGGCTGGCCGCCGTGTCAGCCGCGAGGCGCGCCCGCACCTGGATGGGCTACGACGCCGACTTCACCAAGGCCTTGGCCGAGAAGGGCTGGGTCGGCCTGACTCTGCCGCAGGACTACGGCGGCCAGGCGCGCAGCCCCTTCGCGCGCTTCGTGCTGATCGAGGAACTGCTGGCGGCCGGAGCTCCGGTGGCCGCGCACTGGATCGCCGAGCGCCAGAGCGCGCCGCTGATCCTGCGCTACGGCACGGAGGAGCAGAAGCGGCGGATCGTTCCCGCGGTTTGCCGGGGCGAGGCGTTCTTCTGCATCGGCATGAGCGAGCCGAATTCAGGCTCGGACCTCGCCAGCGTGCGGAGTCGCGCTGACAGGGTCGATGGCGGCTGGAAGCTGTCGGGCACGAAGATCTGGACGACCTACGGCCACAAGGCCCACTTCATGATCGCCCTGGTGCGCACAAGCGGCGCGCCCGAGGATCGCAACAACGGCCTGTCGCAGTTCCTGATCGACCTGAAGGCGCCGGGCGTCACGGCGCGGCCGATCCGCGACCTCGCCGGCGATGAGCACTTCTCGGAGGTCCACTTCGACGACGCGATCCTGCCGGAGGATGCGCTGCTGGGTCAGGAAGGCGCGGGCTGGGAGCAGGTGAACGCCGAACTGGCCTTCGAGCGCTCGGGGCCGGAGCGGATCTATTCCTCGACCGTGCTGGTCGACGCTTGGCTCGACTATCTCCGCGGCCGCGGGAACCTCACCGACGCGGAGCGCGTGCTGGCCGGCCGGCTGTTGGCAGAGCTCTCGGCGCTCAGGAACATGTCGCTGTCGGTCACCGCCATGCTGGCGGCCGGCAAGAGTCCGGTGGTGGAGGCCTCGGTCGTTAAGGACCTGGGCACCGGCTTCGAACAATCAATCCCGACGCTGATCGCCGATCATCTGGCTGGCGAGGCCGACGGGGTGGTCCCAGCCGAGCTTCTGGCGACCGTCGAGTACCTCGGCGGCATGTGCCCGACCTTCTCCTTGCGCGGCGGCACCCGCGAGATCTTGCGCGGCATCATCGCCCGCGGCTTGGGCCTGAGGTGAGGCGATGAGCGATGACCTGATCTCCGAACAGTTCGCCCGCCTGCTGGACGGTCTGCCGCCCGACGATCCTTGGCCGACGCTCCAGGAATCCGGCTTCCTCGACCTGCTGGCGGAGGCGTCGCTGGAGGAGGTCTTTCCGCTGGCGCTGGTCGTCGGTGCGAGGGCCCGGGCGCCCAACGTGCTGGACGCCATGGCAAAGCGCCTGGCCGATCCCGTCCCGCGCGCGCTGGCCGCGACCCTGGCGGCCGGCGAGATGGCCGGGGCGCTGGAGGCCGTTCAGGCGCTCACCGTAGATTATGCGTTGACCCGAAGGCAGTTCGGCCGCGAGATCGGCAAGTTCCAGGCGATCCAGCACCAGATCGCGGTGCTGGCCCAGGAGGTCATCGCCGCTCGCATCGCCGCCCAGGCCGCCTTCGTCGGTGCGCCCGCCGAGGTGTCCGAACACCGCGCCGCCGCCGCCAAGATCCGCTGTAATCAGGCGGCCGTCAGGGGCTCGGCCATTGCACACGCCGTACACGGCGCGATCGGCGTGTCGGACGAGTTCGTGCTGCACCACTACACGCGACGCCTGCGGGCGCTGTCCCTCAGCCACGGCGGCGAAGCCTGGTGGGCGGCGAAGCTGGGTGACTGGGCGCTGAGCGAAGCGCAGGATTTCACCTCTCTGGCGCGCGCACTTTAAGGAGGAGACGAAAGCATGGTCGGCATCATCGCGGCGGGCGCCTACGTCCCCCGTCTTCGCCTCCAGCGGCAGGCGATCGCCGACGCCCACGCCTGGTTCGCGCCGGGCCTCAAGGGGCTGGCCAAGGGCGAGCGGGCGATCGCCAGCTGGGACGAGGACGCGATCACCATGTCCGTGGAGGCGGCTCGTGACTGTCTGACCGGCGTCGATCGGGCGCGCGTGGCGAGGGTCGTTTTGGCCTCGACCAGCCATCCCAATGCCGACCGCCAGAACGCAGGCATCGCCAAGGAAGCCCTCAACCTCGCCGACGAGGTCGCGGCCATGGACGTTGGCGGCAGCCAGCGCGCTGCGACCTCGGCCCTGCTGGATGCGCTCTACGCCGCGAGGGGCGGGGCGGGCGACGTGCTGTGCCTGGCGGCCGAGAAGCGTCCTGCGCAGCCGGCTTCGGAGCTCGAACTCACTACGGGCGATGCGGCAGCCGCGTTCCTAGTGGGCGAGGGCGCGGTCGCCGCCGAGTTCCTGGGCGGTCACAGCATTTCCATCGACTTCGTGGACCACTTCAGGGCCTCCGACAGCGCGTTCGACTACAACTGGGAAGCCCGCTGGGTCCGCGAGGAGGGCTACGCGAAGATCGCGCCCAAGGCCGTGAACGGCGCGCTCGCGAAGACGGGTCTGAGCGCCGCCGACGTCGACCGGTTCCTGATGGGAGCGCCCATGAAGGGCGTGAACGAGGCGGTGGCGAAGGCCTCTGGGATCGCGCCGGAGAAGGTGGCCGATCCGTTGCAGGCCCAGCTGGGCGACGCCGGCACGGCTGCGCCGCTGGTGCTGCTGGCCCACGCGCTGGAGACGGCCAAGGCGGGGGAAATTCTGGTGGTGGCCGGCTTCGGCCAAGGCTGCGACGTGCTGGTGTTCCGCGCCACAGGTGAGCCGGCCGTCCGCGGCCTCGGCGTCTTGGGGTGGCTGGCCCGCAGGAAGTCGGACGCCAACTATGTGAAGTACCTAACGCTGGCCGGCCACCTGAACGTCGAGCGCGGCATGCGCGCCGAGTTCGACCAGAAGACGGCGCTCACTGCGCTGAACCGCAGCCGCAAGGCGGTGATGGCTTTGGTCGGCGGCCGCTGCACCAGGACCGGGACCATCCAGTTCCCGAGGAGTCCCATCAGCGTGGCCCAGAACGACCGGGCGCAGAACACCCAGGAAGACTATCCCTTGGCCGAGCGGCGGGCGCGGATCGTGACCTACACCGCAGACAGCCTGACCTATTCGCCCGATCCGCCGTGCTGGTACGGCGCCATCGAGTTTGAGGAGGGCGGCCGGATGACGGTCGAGTTCGTGGACGTCGAGGCGGGCTACGTGGAGGTTGGCGCGCCAATGCGGATGATGTTCCGCATCAAGGCGCAGGACGAACGGCGGGGCTTCACCAAGTACTTCTGGAAGGCGGTGCCCGACTATCTGGCGGGCGAGAACGCCAAGCTGGCGGCGGAATAGGAGCGGGGACGATGGCGAGCGGTATCAAGGACCGGGTGGCGATCCTCGGCATGGGCTGCGCCCGCTTCGGCGAGCGCTGGAGTGACGACGCCGAGACGCTGATGGTGGAGGCGTTCGACGAGGCGCTTGCCGACGCCGGCATCGACGTCAGCCAGATCGATGCAGCCTGGCTGTCGGTCGGCTTTGACGCCCAGAACATCGGCCCCAGCGGGATCCCACTGGCCATGGCGCTCAGGCTGCCCAACATCGGCGTGACCAAGGTCGAGAACTACTGCGCTTCCGGCACCGACGGCTTTCGCGGGGCCGTCTACGCTGTGGCCTCCGGCGCCTGCGACATCGCGCTCGCCATGGGCGTCGAGAAGCTGAAGGATACCGGCTACGGCGGGTTGCCGGTGCGCACGCGCGGCACGACCTACGACATGGTCAATGTCACAGGCTCTGCCCCGGGCTTCTTCGCCCAGTTGGCCGGCGCCTACCGCGCCAAGCACGGCGTCGGCTACGACGACCTGAAGCGGGCCATGGCGCACGTCTCCGTCAAGAGCCACCAGAACGGCGCCAAGAACCCCAAGGCGCACCTGCGGAAGCAGATCACCGAGGAGCAGGCGCTGAACGCGCCGATGATCGCGGCGCCGCTGGGGCTATTTGATTGCTGTGGCGTCTCGGACGGCGCGGCGTGCGCAATCGTGACGACGCCCGAGATCGCGAGGGCCTTAGGAAAAACCAACCTTGTGCTGGTCAAGGCGCTGCAAATCTCCACCTCCAACGGGTGGGAGCTGCAGGGCGGCGGCTGGGATGGCAGCTACTTCCACACCACCCGCATCGCGGCCCAGAAGGCGTATGCCGAGGCCGGCATCTCCGACCCGCGGCGACAGCTCAGCCTCACCGAGGTCCACGACTGCTTCTCGGTGACCGAGCTGGTGACGATGGAGGACCTGGGGCTCTCGGCCGAGGGCCAGGCCTGGAAGGACGTACTGGACGGCACGTTCGACGCCGAGGGCGAGATTCCCTGTCAGATCGACGGCGGGCTGAAGTGCTTCGGCCACCCGATCGGCGCTTCCGGGCTGCGGATGATCTACGAGAACTACCTGCAGCTGCTGGGCCGCGCGGGCGAGCGCCAGCGTCAGGATCCGCCGTCGCTGGCGCTGTCGCACAACCTCGGCGGCATGCCGAACCAGAACGTCAGCGCCGTCGCCATCGTAGGCTTGGAGAAGGCCTAAGTCCCTAGGCGAGCGTTTCCAGCAGCTCGATGATGGCCTGAGCGCGATCGCGCCCGTCGGGGACCTCGCCCCGCCACAGCAGTCGATCGCCGGAGGTCTCAAGCTCGGCCTTCGCAAAGTCCTTGGCGGCGACGCCGGGCGCGGGGGTGAGCGCGATGGCCTTCGGACCAGCGTCGACCTTGGCGACGCGCGCCGCGACCGCCAGGGCCTGGATACGGGCAAGGTCGAGGAAGGCTTGGGTCTCGTCCGGCAGGGCGCCGAACCGGTCCTCCAACTCCTCGGCGAAAGCGTCCACCTCTTCGGTGGAGGTCAGCCGCGCCAGCCGGGCATAGAGGTTGATGCGCACCGTCGGATCCGGAACGTAGGTTTCCGATATCGCGCCCGAGACGCCGACGTTCAGCTGCGGCGTCCACTCCGGCCCCTCGATCTCGCCCTTGGCGACGCGGACGGCGCGGGACAGCAGCCGTTGATAGAGCGCCGTACCGATCAGCTTCACGTGGCCGGCCTGTTCATCGCCCAGCAGGTCGCCCGCGCCGCGCAGCTCCAGGTCGCGGGCGCTGATCGCCAGACCGGACCCCAGACGGTCGAAGGCTTCCAAGGTGGATAGGCGGGCGCGGGTCACGTCCGGCAGCTCTGCGTCGGCGTCGTGGAACAGGTAGGCGACGCCTTGGGCCCGGCCACGGCCGACACGGCCCCGCAGCTGGTGCAGCTGCGCCAGGCCGAACAGGTCGGCGCGAGCGACGAGCATGGTGTTGGCCCGCGGAACGTCCAGCCCGCTCTCGATGATGTTCGTCGCCAGCAGGACGTCGCCGTCGCCGGCGGCGAAGCGCACCATCACGTCGTCCGCCTCCTCGGGCGGCAACTCTCCATGCACCACATGGGTCTTCAGCTCAGGGACGAGGCGCTGCAGTTCGTCGGCCAGCGGTCCCAGGTCGTCGATGCGGGGAGCAACCACGAAGCTCTGGCCGCCCCGGCGCCGCTCGCGGAGCAGGGCGGTGCGGACGGTGGCGGCGTCAAAGGGGGCCAGGAAGGTGCGGATCGGCCGTCGCCGGGCCGGCGGGGTGGCGATGACGCTGACGTCCTCGATGCCGACCATGGCCAGCTGCAGGGTGCGGGGGATCGGCGTCGCCGTCATGGTCAGCAGGTGCGCCTCGGGCGCGAGGTCGCGGAGCCGCTGCTTCAGGGCCGCACCGAACCGCTGTTCTTCATCGATGATCAGCAGGCCGAGGTTCTGGAAGGCGACATCCTTGCCTGCGATGGCGTGGGTGCCGACCACAATTTGGATCGAACCATCCGCCAGGCGGGCCTTCACCTCGGCGGCCTCTTTGGTCGAGGCCAGCCGCGAGAGGCGGGCCACCTTGATGTCCGTCCCGGCGAAACGGCGTCGGACGCTGTCGTAGTGCTGGCGGGCGAGCACGGTGGTGGGCGCGACCAGGGCGACTTGGAAGCCGCACAAGGCCGCGGCCGTCGCGGCGCGCAGGGCGACTTCGGTCTTTCCGAAGCCGACGTCGCCGCAGACGAGGCGGTTCATCATTCGCCCGGACGCCAGATCCTCCAGCACGGCCTCGATGGCCGCGGCCTGGTCGCGCGTTTCGGGATAAGGGAAGCGAGCTGCGAGGCGGGCGTAGGCAGGCTTGGGTGGCCGGATCACGACGCCCGGCGTTTCTCGCCGACGGCGCGCCAGCTCGACGAGGTGTTCGGCTGTTCGGTCGATGTCGGCGCTGAGTTCGGCGCGGCGTTTCGTCCACGCGTCCGTGTGCAGCCGGTCCAGCGTGACGGCCTCGCGCTCTGCGCCGTAGCGCCATATCCGCCCGAACTCCTCCACCGGAGCCAGGATGCTGGCGCCGCCGTGGTACTCCAGGCGCAGCGCGTCGCGCTCGACTCCGTCGACCTCGACGCGCTCCAGCGCGGTCATCACCCCCACGCCATGGTCTTCGTGGATAACGACGTCCTCGACTCGAAGATCGGGATCGGCCAGCAGGTCGGCGCCGGGCGCCGCGTCGCCGCGCATCGCGACACGTCCGCCCAGCACGTCGGGCGCAGAGATCACGACGAGACGCTGTCTCGGGTCCCGGAAACCGGCGTCAATGTCCGCCGGCATCGTGAGAAGGGCGCCGTCAGGCGCCGCGTTCACGCCGGCCCAGTCGGGCGCCGGCTCAGGCGAGCGGTCCAGGCCGCGCTTCATGGCGCGACCGAGCGGCCGCAACTCATGCGGCAGGCCCGTAAGGAGGACCTTGGCGCCGGCGTCCAGCGCCGCCTTGACATAGTCCGAGAACGCGCGGCCCGGATTGCGCTCGACGGCAAAGCGCGGGATCGACTCGAGGCCCTCGGGGGGACGCCTCCACCATGGCGTGCTTGGCGATGGCAGTCCGATAGGCTTTGAGCGTCAGGTACAGGCTGTCCGGGGCGAGGATCTCTCCGGGTTCGTCTTTGGCCAGTTGCCGGCGCGCCTCCTGGGCCTCGGCCACCTGATCCAGGAAGTCGGCGGCGCGCTGGTCGGCCCGGCCGTCGAAGACGAGGCGGGCGGCGGGCAGGGCCTCCAGAACCGTGGCCATCTTGCCGTAGGTCAACGGCGCACGATGCTCAGCGCCGGATGGCCGCTCTTCCGAAGGCGCCTCCAGGACCAGCTCAGAAGCGGGCCCCAGCAGGGCGCAGTCGATCGGCTCCTCGGTGCGCTGGCTGAGCGGATCGAAGCGCTTGATCTCCTGGATGCCATCGTCCTCGTCGAGGGTCAGCCGGATCGGAGCCTCGGCCGCGGCGGGGTAAACGTCCACCACGGCGCCCAGGATCGCGATCTCGCCCGGCTCGTCGACGCGGTCGTCGAAGACGTAGCCGGTGCGGGCGGCGTAGGCCTGCAGCGCTTCCCGGTCGAGGCGCTCTCCCTGCCGGAGTCGCAGGAAGGCCGACTTCAGAACCCTGGTCGGCGGTACGCGCTGGAGCAGTGCCTCCACTGGAGTCACCAGCACACGCGGGGCTTCGGCCGGGTCGAGGAGGCGCGCCAGGACGGCCATCCGGCGGCCCATTACGTCGCGCGACGGTGAGGCCCGGTCGTAGGGCAGGCAGTCCCAAGCCGGCAGGACAAGGACCTCGAGCTCAGGGGCGAAGCGCCGAAGCGCCCGGCCGATCTCTTCAGCGCGTCGGTCGCTGGACGCGACGTAGACCAGGCCGTCCGGTCCTGCCTCACGGGCCGGCGCGATGAGCGCCTGAGCACACCAAGCAGCGGGCGGCTGCCGGGGTACAGGCGACGGGTCCAATGTCTCCGGCGCCGCGGCAGGCGCTGGCGTTAGCGCCGCATCCACGTGGGCCGCTTCTACGCGCTCCTCGTAATCCGGATTCCTGTCCATCACCCGCCTCCGTGGGCGGTTGAACCCCTCGCGACGAGGGCTGTTCCCCAGGTCCCTGCAGGCGGGAATCGAAAGGGCGGCCCAGTCGCCTGAGCCGCCCCCACCGATCTCGGAAAACACTGTCCGTGAAACGGCGTAGATACGAATGCTACCGCGCGAAGGCGGAGGTCATCGATCCAGCAGTGGTTTCCGTTTGATAGCGGTGAGACACTGGATCACCTCCTTTCAGCTGTTGAACAGGACCCTCCGAATATGGGTGCGGTTGAGCCAATGCGCAAACGGCGCCGTGGGGTTCATGGCGCCGCAGTCGACGAGGTTTCGGCGAAGGGGGCCGCACTGCTCCGCATGGCGGCCCGCTCGGCGCGGCTGGCGCGACGTCTCAGGTCGGTGACCGGGCGCGACAGCCTGTCCAGCGCCTCCAGGGTGGCCCGGTAACCGGCCTCTACCGCAACCTCGTAGGCGCCCCAGTCGCGGATTTCGATCCTGGCCACGTCCGGCAGCACCAGCACGTCCGTCGCCTCACGCGCGGCGGCGAGGTCACGTCCTGTGGACACCGTGGCGGCGCGCATCAGCAACGACACGATCGGCGGGCCGTTGCGCCATTGTCCGGAGCGCAGCCATCGCCACACCGATTCCGGCCGCGCGACATCGTCGGCCGTGATGCTCCGGGCGGCCGTGACGTCGACCCCAACGATAGGACCTAGCTGCTGAGCGCGCATGATGTCGGCGGGATAGTTCTTCATCACGGCGCCATCGACGAGCACGTTGGCCCCGTCCGTCGCGGGCGGCAGGACGCCTGGCAAGGAGATGCTCGCTCTGAGGGCCTTTCGCAGCATTCCGCGACGATGGAGCTGATATGCGCCGGTGGTGAGGTTCGACGAGACGCAGAAGAACGGCAGCCAGAGGTCGGCGATCTGGGCTTCGCCGAAATGCTGGGCCAGCCGCTCGCCCACCTTTACGCCCTGGGTCATGGCCAGCAGAGGCAGGGCGATGTCGTCAAGCGGGCTGGTGCGCACGAAGGCGTCGCAGATCCGACGCTCCATCTCGGCGTCGTCCCAGCCCATCGCGCAGCCAGCCGCGACGATGGCGCCCATCGAGACCCCGCCCACGAAGTCGATCGGCACGCCGCGCTCGCGCAGCGCCTTGATCGCGCCGACATGGGCGTAGGCCCGCGCCCCGCCGCCTGATAGCACGAGGCCCACCGACTGCCCGGTGAGCACGCGGGCGAGGCGGCGCACATCCTCGTCCTCGGTTCGCCGCAAGTGGAAGAGCCGCGCCGCGTCCGTTGCGTCCAGCCAAGCCTCCGAGCCGGACGGTCGCGCGATGCCGGCGGGCTGCAGCAGGATAAGGTCGACCAGCTGCTGGGCCTGTAGCGGCGAGAGGGTCCGAAGCGGCGCGCGTGGCGGCCCCCGGTCGCCGCGGCCGACCCGGAACAGCCTGTCCACCTGACGCGCGACGACCTGACGCCAGCCGCCGTCGTCAGCCTCGGCGACGTACAGGACGAAGTCGTGCGTCCGCTCGACGTCGGAGAACCACTCGGTCGGAGCGCCCGCCGCCTCGCTGCCCACAGTCGTGACGAGGTAGCCCAGGAAGGCGATCTCGCGCTCGAGCCGCTCGACGGTCGGCCGGATTAGCCCGGGCTGCCCTACGGTCATGAAGCCGAAGACCGAAGGCTCGCCCATCGGGCCGCGAGTGGCGGCCTGGCGCGTCCGCAGGATCATCAGCCGGGCCAGCTCGGTCATCACCGAGGCATCGGCCTGACAGGCTTCCAGGAAGGCTTCACGCGAGAGGGCGATCACTTCGGAGTCGCGGAGGGCGACAACGTCTGCGGAGTGCGGCAGACCGGCGACCAGGGCCATCTCGCCGGCTGGCTCTCCCGGTCGGATGACTCCCAGGAACAGTGGCTCCTGGCCTTCCTCGTGGCGGAAGGCGCCCAGCCGGCCGGTCCGCAGGATGAATAGCTCGTCGGCGGCATCTCCCGCGGCATAGAGCTTTTGGCCGCCGGGCAGGGAGAACCACCTCGCGGCGTCCCGCGCCTTGGCTTGGCGGAACAGTCGCGCCAGCGTCGAATCGACGGGAAGCTCGGGCAGCATGGCGAAGCCTAGCGCCACCGCGCGGCGGCGGCCATCTGCGTCGCCGCCCGAAGGGCTGCGACCTGAGGTCCCGCGCCGCACTTTGCAACAGCCGAGCGGCGGCCTATCCGAAGGATCATGGCGCTCCACATGATCAAGCTGGTGGTTGGCTGCGACACCATCGAGGACCTGCTCGACTGGCGGAGGGCGTCCGCCACGCCGGGCGAGCCTTGGCTCCTGCGGACGCGGCAGACGCCGAAACGCGCGGCCGAGATGCTGGATGGCGGCTCGGTATACCGCGTATTCAGGGGGAATATCCTCTGCCGCCAGCGCATCCTCGCGGTGGATACGGTGGGCGAGGGCGTCAACGCCCGCTGCCTGGTGACGCTGGACGAGGCGGTGGTCCGCGTCGCGCCGACCCCCCGTCGCGCCTTCCAGGGCTGGCGCTATCTCGAAGCGTCGGATGCGCCCCCGGACCTCGATGAAGAAGCGTTCGGAGAGCTCCCACCCGAACTTGCCAGACAGCTCCGCGAGGTCGGCGCCTGGTAGCAGGCGAAAAGGGCTCCCTCTGGCCGGAGGAAGCCCTTCGCATCGCCGCCCGTCAGCATCGGCGACGACGCTCGCGTCGGTACGGCCCACGGACGGGCGGACCGCACCTGCGCATCCTGATCAGAAGATCCAGTCGATCGCCTTGAGGCTCGTCGGGCTGACGTTGTCGAGGGTGGTGACGAACGTGCCCCACTTGTCCTTGGCGCCCGCCGCGCCGTCGGTGTCGAAG
The DNA here is from genome assembly GCF_024699945.1 of Phenylobacterium sp. J426. Classification (GTDB taxonomy): domain Bacteria; phylum Pseudomonadota; class Alphaproteobacteria; order Caulobacterales; family Caulobacteraceae; genus Phenylobacterium. Next base: position 2,923,489 of record NZ_JAJOMY010000001.1, read on the forward strand.
TAGACCCAGGCGCCGCCCTGGCCGTTGTCGAGCACCTTCACGAAGCCGTCCCCAAGCGGATCTGAGCCCTTGTAGCCAACCGAGCTCAGCAGGCCGCTCACATCCAGCTTGTCCTCGCCGGGCGTGAAGTCGGTGACCCGGCTGGCTTTCCAGGGCAGCTCGTCGAACACGAAGCGGTCGGCTCCGCCGGCGCCCGTCAGGACGTCGGCCCCGCGGCCGGCGTTCAGGGTGTCGGCGCCGTCGCCCCCGGTCAGGGTCTGACTCTTGTTTGTCGACGTCGACACCAGATTGACGCCCGGAACCACCGGCGGCGCAGCCGGGGCGGCCGGCGCGGCGGCCGGAGCGGTCGCGACGCCCAGCAGGGTCGCGGCGGTCAGCCCGGCGACCGGCACACCCTGGAGGTGGGCGATGTAGTCGGGCCACGCCCCGCCGAACCCGTCCGGATCGACGCAAACCTTCGTCCCGCCCGCGCCGTCGTCGAACAGATAAAGCCGGCCATCGGCGATCGGATCGGCGCCCTGGTAGCCGTTGAAGAGGGCCGAGAGGTCGAGCCGGTCGACGCCGACCTCGAAGTCCTTGATCTCGGCCGGGCTCCACGGAACCGTCTTGAAGACGAACATGTCGCCGCCGGCTCCGCCCGTCATCTGTTCACCGCCGTTGCCGCCGATGATGGTGTCCGCGCCGGCGCCGCCGGCGAGGGTCGAGCCGAAACCGCTCGACGTCAGGGACGCTCCGGCGACGCCGCTGGTGGGCGGCGTCGGCGCCGGGGGCGTCGTGCCGGCGGCGCTGCGCAGCAGGCTTTCGACCGTGACGCTCGACAGCGGCACGCCCTGGAGATGGGCGATGTAGTCTGGCCAGGCGCCGCCGGGCCCATCGGGATCCACGCAGACCTTGGTGCCGCCGGCGCCGTCGTCCAGCAGCAGAACGCGTTCGGCAGCCGCTGCGCCGTTGAGCAGCGCGCTGATGTCCAGACGATCGACGCCCACTTGGAAGTCCTTGATCTCGGTGGGCGACCACGGAACCCGGGCGAAGACGAAGACGTCGCCGCCTGCGCCGCCCGTCATCTGTTCGCCGCCGTTGCCGGCCGTGAGGGTGTCAGCCCCGGCGCCGCCGGTCAGGACGTCGCCAAACGCCTGCGAGGTGAGGGCCATGCCTTCGCCCGCCACCGGCGGCGGGGCCGGCGTGGGCGGTGGGTCGCCGGCCGGGGGCGGATTGCCCGACGGCGGCGGGTTTGAGGGCGCGGCGGAGGCATCGCCGAGCGACCATGCGCGGATGTAGTCGATCTTGAACTCGGCCGGCAGCGCCGCGCCGTCGATCGCGCCGCCCCAGCCGCCAAGGGCCAGGTTGGCGATCATGAACATCGGCTTGTTCATGTCGGCCGGCGTGGCCGTGCGGAACACCTCGACGTTGTCGACGTACCAGACGATCTCGGTGGGCGACCACATGGCGCCGTAGGTGTGGAAGCCGTCCGCCGTATTGGGGACGTAGGAGAGTTGGCCGTTGGCGGTGTGGCCGCCGAGGCTCGAATGCTGAGTCGTCCACAGGCCGTTGGGATCGGACGTGAGGCTTTCCATCACGTCAAGCTCCGGGGGCCATGAGCCGTCGGTGGGGATCAGCCAGAACGCCGGCCACGCGCCCGCGGCCTCCGGGATGTCGGCGCGCATCTCGAAATAGCCATAGGTCTGGCTGTGGCTCTCCTTCGTGGTGATCATCCCCGAGGTGTAGCCGTAGCCGAAGATCTCGCTGTTGGTGCTGGGTCGCGCCCAGATCGACAACGTGCCGTCTGCATTCGTGACGAAGGGGTTCTCCGAGAAGGTCCCGTTGTGACCCCGGAAGTAGGGCGAGGTGTAGATCTGCTTCTCGTCGTTGCTCATGAGGGTGTAAGAGCCCGTGCCCTGTTCACCCTGGTAGCCGAAGTCCGGACGCCAGGTGCCGGTCGGATTGCTCTGGGCGTCCCAGATCGACAGCGGACCCGAGAACTCGTCGGCGAAGGTCTGTTGGCCTAGCGTGTTGTGGTTCAGCTCCAGCTGGAAGTTCGACGCCGTAAACTTGTCGATGGTGATGTTCCGGAACATCAGGGCGTCGCCGTTGCCGAGGTCGAGGTTCACGTCCGACCCGACCTGCGTCATCCGGGCCTTGACCTGCTCGAAGCTGGAAAGGCCCGCCTTCAGGCGGACCTTGTCCTCGGCCGCCGAGAAGTCTTGGATGACGTCGTTGCCCTCGCCCTTGATCACGATGAAGACGTCCTTGCCGGCCCCGCCGATCAAGATGTCTTGGCCCTTGCCGCCGTAGATCTGCTGGGCGCCCGCCTGGCCCTCGACGATGTTGTCGCCGTCGTTGCCGGCTGCATAGGTCCCGTCGTTCCCAACGGTCACGTTCTCGATGTTCTGGTACTTCGAGAGGTCCACGCTGGACCAGGCCACGATCTTGTCGACGCCGCCCCCGGCCGCCTCGATGATCTTGGTGTTGTGGCCCTGCAGGTAGTAGGTGTCGTCGCCCGCGCCGCCGATCGCCGTGTCGCCTTTTCCGAGCCAGAAGGACTCGTGCGCGGCCGTGCCGGTGAAGGTCTCGACAGCGTCGGTGCCGAACTTGTCCGAGACAGGCGCAGCCGTCTGCGCGGCGGCCGAGCCGTCGTACTTCCGATAAAACATAGGTTCTTCCCGTCCGAAGATGCTTGGCGGCCCCGACGCCGCCGTTTTTTCTTTCGCTGCGGAGCCCGTCCGCGCCGCAGCGATGGGAAGGTAGCCTCGGGTTTTCTTTCCGGCGTCTTACGAGATGTCGCAGTTTTACCTGCTTGAAATGCCAATTTCGCCGCAGGCGCCGCAGTTCTATTCACATGTCCGAAATATGGCGAATAGTAGAGCTTGTTCGCTAAACAGCTAGAGAAGCTGCGTTTTTGGCCGAGCAAGCTTCAGCATAGCATGGCGAAATCATGGTTGACGCCAGAGTCATCTTGATGCGCAAGTCTTTCGCATTCGAGCGTAGCTGTGGCGCCTTGTCACAGCCTAGCTGTGGCGGGCCGCCACATGCGACAGGTGCGGCGCCTGCGACAGGTGGTCTCGAAAGTTGAGTGGGGGAGATGTAATGCGCGCGTTGCGTGCATTTTGGCCGCGTAACGGACGGTGGAAACGAAAGCGGCCCCCTCCATGGTGGAGGGGGCCGCGTTGGCTTGAGGATTCGGTTCCAGGAGATCAGGCGACGAAGAGCCAGCCGGCGCCAAGGCTAGAGGCCTGCACGCCGACGAGCACCACTTGGTCCTGGCCGGTCGAGCCGAGGCTGATGATGGTGTCCGCGCCCACCTGATTGACGGTCCAGGTCGTTCCCGCCAGCAGCTGGATGCGGTCGCCTTCGGCGAAGTTGAAGTCCAAGATCCGGTCCAGCCCGGCGCCTTCGAAGCTGTGGAATATATCAGCGCCGGCCCCCCCGGTGAGGGTGTCAGAACCTCGATCGCCCGACAGGAAGTCGTCGCCGTCGCCGCCGAACAGGACGTCATCGGCCTGGCCGCCGCGTATGACGTCGTTGCCAGCGCCGCCGTAGAGCACGTCGCTACCGAGGTTACCCAGGACGACGTCGTCGCCGTCGTCTCCGAACAGATGGTCGTCGCCTTGGCCGCCCACGACCCAGTCGTCGCCGCCGCCGCCGGACACCGTGTCGTTGCCGATGTTGCCGTGAAGGTCGTCGAAGCCGTCGCCGCCACTCAGCCGGTCCGCACCGCCCCCGCCGCGGATGTAGTCGCGACCTGAGCCGCCCTGCAGGGTGTCGTCTCCGGCCCCGCCGATGAGGCTCGAACCTTCGGCGGTCGCGACCAGCAGCTTGCCGGGCTCCGACGTGGCGGGAGGCGGTGAGGGTGCGGGAACTGGAGCTGGCGCGGGGCTGGGCGTGGGTGCGGGTGCGGGGGGCGGGTGTGGGTGTGGGTGTGGGTGTGGGTGTGGGCGCCGCACCGCCGGTGGGCAGGGCGTAGGCGCGGATGTAGTCGATCCTGAACGCCGCTGGCAGGTCCGCGGCGTCGATGGGGCCGCCCCAGCCGCCGAGGGCCAGGTTGGCCAGCATGAACATCGGCTTGTTCATGTCGGCGGGCGTGGCGGTGCGGAACACCTCGACGTTGTCCACGTACCAAACGATCTCGCTGGGCCCCCACAGCGCGCCGTAGGTATGGAACCCGTCGGTTGTGTGAGGGACATAGGAGAGCTGGCCGTTGGAAACGTGCGAGCCGGAAGCCTTGGAGTGCTGCGTCGCCCACGCGCCGTGCGGATCGTAGGTGAGGGCCTCCATGACATCGAGTTCGGGCGGCCATGAGCCGTCGGCCGGCAGCAGCCAGAACGCCGGCCAGGCGCCGGCGGCTTCCGGAATGTCGGCCCGCATCTCGAAGTAGCCGTATGTCTGAGCAAAGCTCGGCTTGGTGGTGATCAGGCCGGAGGTGTAGCCGTAGCCGAAGATCTCGGGGTTGCTGCTGGCGCGCGCGGTGATGGTCAGCACGCCGCCCGAAACCGAGAACGGGCTCTCGGCGAAGTCGCCGGAATGGTCGCGGAAGTAGGGCGAGGTGTAGATCTGCTTCTCGTCGTTGCTGACGAGGGTGTAGCTGCCGACGCCCTGAGAGCCTTGGTAGCCGTAGTCGGTGCGCCATGTGCCGCCCGGCGCGCTTTCGGCATCCCACAGCGACAGGCTGTTGAACTCGTCGGCGAAGGTCAGGGCTCCCAGGTTCGCCGGCTTCAGTTCTAGTTGGAAGTTGCTGGCGGTGAGCTGACCCACGGTGACGTTGCGGAAGATCAGGCCGTCGCCGCCGCCGAGGTCGAGCTTCACATCCGCACCGATCTGGCTCAGCCGAGCCTGCACCTCGGAGAAGCTGGTGAGGCCGGCTTTCAGGCGGACCTTGTCCTCCGCGGCCGAGAAGTCCTGGATGACGTCGTTGCCCTCGCCCTTGTAGACGATGAAGACATCCGCGCCGGGACCCCCGATCAGGACGTCCTGGCCTAATCCGCCATAGATCTGCTGTGCGCCCGCGCCGCCCTCGACGATGTTATCCAGGGCGTTGCCGGCCACGTACAGGCGATCGCCGGCCACACTGACGTTCTCGACGTGCGGATGATCGGCGAGGCTGACGCTGTGCCAGGCGGTGATCTTGTCGACGCCGCCGCCAGGAAGTTCGATCACCTTGTCCTGGCGCGTTTTCAGCCAGTACAGATCGTCACCTGCGCCGCCCGCCATGACGTCGGCCGGACCGCCCCAGAAACCTTCCGCAGCCGCCGTACCTGTGTAGGTGTCGACGCCGTCGGTGCCGAAGAACTGCGTGACAGGCTGCGCGGTCTCCGCCGCAACGGAGCCGTCGTACTTGAAAAGCGGCATGGAACTCGCCCTGGACCCCCGACGGAACCGCCGCCGGCCGACGCGCGGTCGCCAGCTGCACCGCACGCCGGGCAAGACTAGACAGCTGAAATCCTGCGGAAACTTTGACGGATTGTCCGTGCGGCGACCGGCCGCGCTTCAGACCGCCATGTTGTCGATGAGGCGTGTCCGGCCGAGGACGGCCGCGGCGAGGATGCGGGAACTCCGGTCCACCGGACCGGGTCCGAGGCGCGAGAGGTCCGCGGCGTCGCGGACTTCGACATAGTCGATCCGCGCGAACCCCGCCGTCCGCAGCGCTTCGATCGCCTTCGCCTCGGCGGCGTCTACCCGAGCGCCTGCGTTCAGCTCGGCGATGGCTTCTCGCAGAACTTGGTTGAGGCGCGCCGCGACGGGCCGTTCTGCCTCTGTGAGGTAGGCGTTGCGCGAGGACAGCGCGAGGCCGTCGTCGGCTCGAGCGGTTGGCGCACCGAGAACCTCGACGGGCAGGTTCAGATCGATCACGAGCCGGCGGATAACCTGGAGCTGCTGGTAGTCCTTCTCGCCGAAGACGGCGACATCCGCCTGGACTTGGTTCAGCAGCTTGGTGACCACCGTGGCGACGCCGGCGAAGTGCCCGGGGCGGGCCTGGCCGTCCAGCGGCTCCGAGACACCCGAGACAGTGACGGTCGTTGCGGCGCCCTGCGGGTACATCTCTGCGACGGTCGGCGCAAACAGCAGGTCGCAACCGGCGCTCGCCAGCAGCGCGGCGTCGCGGGCTTCGTCGCGCGGATAGGCGTCGAAATCCTCATTCGGGCCGAACTGGGTGGGATTGACGAAGACGCTGGCCACCACGCGCCTAGCCCTGGTCCGCGCCAGCCGCACCAGGGACAGGTGGCCCTCGTGCAACGCACCCATGGTCGGAACGAAGCCGACGCGTTCGCCCGTGTCCTTCCAGGCGGCCACCTGGGCGCGGAGGTCGGCGACGGTGCGGACGGTCTTCAGGCTCATGCGGAGCGCTTACGCCAGCCCGCGCCGCGAAGTCCATCCACAGGCGCGTCCATCGGCGCGTTGACGGGCGGTCACACAAAGGGCTCACGTTAAGGACTTGAGTCGGAGCTGAGGGACCATGGGCCAGGCCAGCGTCATCGTCGTGGGCAACGAAAAGGGCGGGGCGGGCAAGTCCACCATCGCCATTCACATCGCCACGGCCCTGCTGCATGGCGGCGCGAACGTCGCAGTCCTCGACCTCGACTTGCGCCAGCAGACGTTGGGTCGCTTCTTCGCCAACCGGAAGGCCTGGCTGGCCGCCAACGGGGCCGAGGCGCCCATGCCGCTGGAACATGCGATCAGTTCGGCTGGCGACGCCTTGGCCAAGGCGCCTGACGCCGAACAGCTTGCTCGCTTCGAGGAAGCCTTCGCCGAGATGAGCGGGAAGGCCGACTTCGTGCTGATCGACACTCCGGGGAGCGACACGGCGATCAGCCGCGCAGCCCACGGCAAGGCCGACCTCATCGTCACGCCGATGAACGACAGCTTCGTCGACTTCGACATGCTGGGCCAAGTGGACCCGGTGACGCTCGAGCTGAAGCGCCACAGCCTCTACTCCGAGACCGTCTGGGGCTGCCGCAAATCACGGGCGCTCGCCACCGGTCGCCAGACCGACTGGGTGGTGCTTCGCAATCGCCTCGCGCCGACCGAGGCCCGCAACCGAAAGCGTCTGGACGAGCGGGTCGAGGCTCTGTCGCGCAAGGTTGGCTTCCGCGTCGGTCCGGGCCTCCGGGACCGGGTGATCTACAGGGAGCTGTTCCCGTTCGGTCTCACGGTCGCCGACCTGTCCCCCAGCATCCGTCCCGTCGCCATGTCGCTGCAGCATGTCGCCGCGCGCCAGGAACTGAGGGCGCTCATGGGTGCGCTCGGGTTCACCGGCCTGGACGACAGCGAGAAGATCGCGGCGGAGTAGCCGCATGATACATCCAGCCGCATGATCTATCTGGCTCTGGGCTTCGCAGCCCTGGCGCTCTTCCTGATGGGCTCGCGGGGCAGACCGGTGCTGAAGCGGCGGGAGTGGCGCTTCCTGTCCGGCGCCTTGGCCATCGCCGCCTTCACCGGGGCGGCCTGGGTCGGCGTGCGCGGAGGCTGGGGCGCGGCGATCGTGCTGGTGGTGCTGGGACTGGCCTTCGCCGTGTCGACGCGCCGCCCAGGCATTCCGATCTCGTCGGCCACTTCGCGGATGAGCGTGGCCGAGGCCCGCCGAATCCTGGGCGTGGAGGAGGGCGCGAGCCGCTCTGAGATCCAGGCGGCCTACACCCGCCTCATGCGGCTCGCGCACCCCGACAAGGGCGGCACCGCCGGCCTGGCTGCGCAACTGAACGCGGCCCGAGATCGGCTGCTCGGCAAGTAGCGGATACGAAAAAGCCCCGGGCATCTCGCCGGGGCTTTCCGAATGTTCCACCTGCGGCGATCAAGCGTTGGGCGAGATCACCATGCAGGGCTGCTTCTTGGCCTTCAGCGCCTGGCAAGCGGCCTTGGCCGACTTCTCGCTGAAGCCGGAGAAGCGGCTGCGGTACTTGCCGCCGTCCTTCTCGGCCACGCCCTTGGCGTTGTCGAAATGCTGGCCGAACTTCTTCTCGACGATCGAGAGCTGCTCCTTGGCGTCCGAACGGTTGTTGAACGAGCCGACCTGGACCGTCCATTTGCCCTTCGCGGACGAGGGCTTCTCGACGATCTCGATCTTGGAGGCGCGCATCGGCGGCGCCGTCGACGCCAGGACGATCTTCATGCTGTCTTCATCGCGGTCGCCCTGAGCGGTCTGCGGGGTCTGCCGGCCCGTCATCGGCGCGCCGGCCTCAAAGAAGCTCTGCGCGAGCTGGATGTTCTCGCCACGGGCCCGACGGGTCATGACGTCGAAGCCGGTCAGCAGCAGGTTTTCCGCCGTGGCGTCGCGCGCCTTTGTCGTTGGGCCGCCGAGCACCACGGCGATCAGCCGGCGATTGTCGCGCACGGCGGACACCGCCAGGTTGAAGCCGGACGCGTTGGTGAAGCCGGTCTTCAGGCCGTCGACGCCCGACATACGGTGCAGCAGGCCGTTGTGGTTGCGAAGGCTCTGGCCGCGGAAATCGAAATAGGTGGTGCTGAACAGCTTGTAGTACTGCGGGTAGTCCCGCATCACCGCCCGCGACAGGATCGCGATGTCGCGCGCCGTCGAGACCTGACGGCTGTCCGGCAGGCCCGACGCGTTCGCGAAGTGAGTGTTCTTCATACCCAGTTCCTGGGCGCGAAGGGTCATGAGGGCGGCGAAGCGCTGCTCAGTTCCGCCCAGCTTTTCGGCGAGGGCCACGGCGGCGTCGTTGGCGGACTTTGTGGCCAATGCCTTCATCGCCTCGTCGACGCTGATGGAGTCACCGGCGGACACGCCGAGCTTGGTCGGCGCCTGCGCGGCCGCGCGCGGCGAGAAGACGACCCGGTCATCCAGCTCCAGCTTGCCGGACGCGAGCGCCTCGAAGGTGAGGTAGAGCGTCATCACCTTTGTGATCGAGGCCGGGTAGCGGGGGGCTGTCCGCTCGGTTCTCGTACAGGACCTCGCCGGTCTTGGCGTCGACGACGATGGCCGCGGCCTTCGACGAGGTCTGCGAGAGCATCGCGTAGGGCACTTGCGCCTGGGCTTGCGGGGCGACCGAGCCCAGCGCCGCGGCGGCGGCGATACCGATGGAGAGCACAAGGCGGCGGGCGTGCTGGAACATGCTTCGTCCGTCGAATCAAAGTGTTGGGGCGGCCACAGCGCCGCCGGGAACGACTAACATGACAGCCGCAGCCTTTCGGTAGAGTAAACAGCTGTTGAACGGGCGAATTGCCGCGCCTGCGTGATCGGTCAGCGACATCTCGTTGTGCAGTGCACAATTTTGTTGACTGCTGCAGTGCAACATGAGATATGGGGCGGGCGTTTCCTAGGGGACCTGCGCCCCCCTCAGTCCCCACTCACCAGGAGTTCACGTCATGGCCGCCGCCGAAGCCGCGAAGACCACCGTCGAACAGTTCACCGCCGCCTCCAACGTCGCCTTCAAGGACGGCGTCGAGAAGACCCTGGCCGCGCTGAACGAGATGAATACCCACTCGAAGAAGAACCTGGAGGCCGTCGTCGCCTCGGTGACGGCCGCCACCAAGGGCGCTGAAGCCCTCGGCGCCCAGGCAATGGCCTTCTCGAAGAACGCCTTCGAAACCCAGGTGAACGCCGCCCGCTCGTTGGCCGGCGCCAAGAGCGTCCAGGAAGTCATGGAACTGCAGACGGCGTTCGCGAAGTCGGCGCTCGAGACCTACATGGCCGAGGTTGGCAAGATGAGCGAGACCGTGTCGGCCTCGGTGAAGGATTCGGTGAAGCCCCTCAACGAGCGCGTCACCGCCGTCGTCGAGAAGCTGCAGGCCGTGCGCTGACGCTTCACGAGTTCAGTACCGCGTATCGAGGGCCGGCCCGAGAGGGTCGGCCCTTTTTCTTTGCCGCGTCGGGCGCTAGACCTGACGCATGTCCAAAGTCGAAGATCGCCTGGCAGAGCTGGGCCTGACGCTGCCGCAGCCGAATGCGCCGGTGGCGAACTATGTGCCCTTCGTCCGCGCGGGCGACCTGCTGCATATCTCCGGCCAAGTTTCGGTTGACCACTCGGGCGGCGTCAAAGGGACCGTGGGCCTTGAGGTTGACGCCGAGACGGCCAAGCGCGCTGCACGCCTCTGCGGCATCAACCTGATCGCGCAGATGAAGGCGGCCTGCGATGGCGACCTCGACCGCGTTGTCCGTGTTGTGAAACTGGGCGGTTTCGTTCAGGCCGGGCCCGACTTCTTCGACATCCCCCAGGTGGTGAACGGCTGTTCGGATTTGATGGTCGAGGTGTTCGGCGACGCAGGCCGTCACGCACGCTCGGCGGTCGGGGTCTATCGCCTGCCGCTGAATTTCGCCGTCGAGGTCGACGCGGTGGTTCAGGTCCGGTGAAGAACCGCTTCGGCGAGGCCTGGGACCTTCTCTTCCACCCGCCGATCGCGCACCGCGGGCTCTGGAGCCCTGACGGCCCGCCGGAGAACTCGATCGGAGCCTTCCAAGCGGCCTCCGCCGCCGGCTACGGCATCGAATTGGACGTCCGGCTGAGCGCCGATGGCGAGGCAGTCGTGTTCCACGACGACACCTTGGGGCGCATGACCGGGCAGGCTGGCCGGGTCGAGGACCGTTCGGCCGCAGATCTGGCGGAGCTGCGTCTCAACGGGACAGACGAGAAGATCCCTAGCCTACTCGAGACACTCGCCGTGATCGGCCATCGGGCGATGGTGCACGTCGAGCTGAAAACTCGGCCTGGCGAGGTGGGCCCGCTGGAGCGCCGCGTCCACGAAGTGATCGCAGACCATAACGGTCCGCTGGCGGTGATCGGCTTCAATGCCTACAGCCATGCCTGGTTCGCGGAGCGCTACCCCGGCGTGCTGCGCGGCCTCGACAGCTACTCCTACGCCGACAAGCCGACGCTCTCGCCCCAACAGCGGCGGAGCTATGCCGCCCTGGAACACGTCGAGATCGCCCGGCCGCATTTCCTAGCGCTCGGATTAGACATGCTGCCGAGCCAGTCGGCTGCGAAGTTCAGAGCCGACGGGATGCCCGTGATCGCCTGGACCGTCCGTCAGCCCGAACAGTGGGACGCGCTGAAGGCGCACTGCGACAATCTCATATTCGAGGGCTTCCGCGCGTGAGCCTGAAACCGGCGGTGAGCGTCTCCCGCCGTATCGCCGAGATCGGTCGCGACGCCTGGGACGCCTGCGCGGCGAATCCTGCCTACTCAGGCAATCCCTTCGTTCTCTATGATTTCCTCGACGCCTTGGAGGAGGCCAACTGCGCTGTCGAGCGGCAAGGCTGGGGGCCGCAGCACCTGTCGGTGCATGACGGCGAGGGCCGAGTCGCCGCCGTGATGCCGCTGTATCTGAAGTCGCACAGCCAGGGCGAATACGTCTTCGACCACGCCTGGGCGGAGGCCTACGAACGGGCCGGCGGGCGATACTATCCGAAGCTGCTCTCCGCCGCGCCCTTCACGCCCGCGACAGGGCCGCGCCTTCTGATCCGACCTGGCATCGATGTGGAACAGGCGAGGGCGCTGCTGCTCGGCGGCGCGCTGGCGCTGTGTGAGCGCTATGGCGCTTCTTCGCTGCACGTGAACTTCCCAACCGAGCCCGAATGGCGCGCTATGGGCGACTTCGGCTTCGGCCTGCGCGAGGGGCAGCAATACCACTGGCAAAACGCGGCCTATCGTGACTTCGAGGACTTCCTGGACGCACTGTCGTCGGGCCGAAGAAAGACCATCCGCCGCGAGCGCCGCGACGCCCAGGCGCTGGTGGAGATCGTCCGGCTGACAGGGGCCGACCTTACCGAAGATCACTGGGACGCCTTCTTCGGCTTCTACATGGACACCGGCTCGCGGAAGTGGGGCCGGCCGTATCTCACGCGGGCGTTCTTCTCGCTGCTGGGCGAGCGGATGGCCAACCGCGTCCTACTGGTGATGGCGCGGCGCGAGGGCCGCTGGATCGCTGGTGCGCTGAACCTGATCGGCGACGACTGCCTCTATGGCCGCCACTGGGGCTGCGTGGAGGATGTGCCCTTCCTCCACTTCGAGCTCTGCTACTACCAGGCCATCGAGTGGGCGATCGAGCAGGGCCTTGCCCGCGTCGAGGCGGGCGCGCAGGGGCAGCACAAGATCGCCCGCGGCTACCTTCCGAAGCCAGTCTATTCCGCTCACTACATCGCCGACCCCGCCCTGCGCGGTCCGGTCGAACGCTTTCTGGAAGAGGAGCGCGCCGCCGTCGACCAGGAGATCGAGTGGCTGACCGAGGAATACTCCCCGTTCCGCGAGAGCTAGGAGCGGTCCCAGGCCTGTCTGAGCAGTGCGACGGCGGTGGCGTCGACGTCGGCCGGAGAGGCGAGGGGAAGCACGGCCTTGAGCCGCTCGCTCCAGCCTTCGTTCTTCGGCGCCAGCAGGCGCGGGTCCGCCGGCGGATCCACCGCCAGGCCGAGACGGGCGCCGCCCTTGACCGGACGCGCCGAGGCGAACTGGAACGCCCTGGAAAAGGCCGTGAACCCCTTGCGCTGCGTCGTCACCAGCTCTGGCAAGCCGCCAACGGCCGCTTCGATCGCTTCGAGGATGGCTCTCGAGCCTGGATCGGCCCAGAGCTTCTGGCGCAGGCCGTCAGGATCGGACCAGTGCGCGCTTTCGGGGAAGGCTCGGCCAAGGATGACGCTGGCGCGGTTCGTGCCCAGCCCGTGATGGCTCTTCAGCCAAGCCTTGCGGGCCGTGGGCCGCGTCTCCGGACATGATCTGGCGATCGCGATCCATTCGTCGATCGTCTTGCCCGTCTCCCGCTCCATGCTTTCGAGGATCGAGGCGAACCACTTCTCCTGGCGCGCTGTCATCGACGCCGGCTTGTCGGTCATCTTCCTCCTCCCGCATTTCCCCATTCCAGGCGATTTGCTAGGCCTGCCCCTCAAACTCAGGAGCGTGTGCGATGAGCTTGGACGGGACCTACGAGCAGGACAACATCTTCGCCAAGATCCTGCGCGGCGAGATGCCCGCCGTGCGGGTCCATGAAGACGACCACGTCTTCGCCTTCATGGACGTTTTCCCGCAGGCCAAGGGCCACGTGCTGGTGATCCCGAAGCACTCCTCGGCGCGCAATATCCTGGAGGAAGAGCCTGAGAAGCTGTCCCATCTGATCCTTGGCGTGCAGCGAGTGGCGAAGGCGGTGCGGGCGGCGCTCAGCCCTGACGGCGTTGTCGTCACCCAGTTCAACGGGGCGCCGGCCGGTCAGACGGTCTACCACCTGCATTTCCACATCATCCCCCGCTGGGAGGGCGTAGCGCTCGGGCGGCACGCGTCGGGCGGCATGGCCGACATGGCCGAGCTGAAGGATCTCGCCCAGCAGATTTCGGCCAAGATCAGCTGACCTCACGAAAAAGCCCCGGGCGTCGCCCGGGGCTCCTCGAATGCCATTCGGCGGGCGTCAGTCGACGGGTTCGGCCTCGTCGGCGGGGGTCTCCACGATCGGCGCGCCCGGCTCGCGGGTCTGCCCTTCGATCTCGAACGCCAGCTTGCCGTCCTTGAGCACCACCTTGACGTGGCCGCCCTTGGCCAGTCGGCCGAACAGGATCTCGTCCGCCAGCGGCTTCTTGATGTTCTCCTGGATGACCCGGGCCAAAGGCCGGGCGCCGTAGAGTTCGTCGAAGCCGTTCTTGGCCAGCCAGTCGGTGGCGTCCTCGTCCGTCTCGATCGTGACGTGCCGGTCCGCGAGCTGAGCTTCCAGCTGCATGACGAACTTCTGCACGACCTGGCGGATGATGTCCTGGGTCAGGGCGTGGAAGTGCACGATGGCGTCCAGGCGGTTGCGGAATTCCGGGGTGAACTGGCGCTTCAGCGCTTCCTCCACCTCGTCGTCCTGCTTGCCGCGGCCGAAGCCGATGGCGTTCCGCTGGGCGTCGGCCGCGCCGGCGTTGGTGGTCATGATCAGGACCACGTTCCGGAAGTCGATCTTCTTGCCGTTGGAGTCGGTCAGCTGACCGTGGTCCATGACCTGCAGGAGGATGTTGTAGACGTCCGGGTGGGCCTTCTCGATCTCGTCCAGCAGCACAACCGCGTGCGGGTGCTGGTCAACGGCGTCGGTCAGCAGTCCGCCCTGGTCGAAGCCGACATAGCCCGGAGGCGCGCCGATCAGGCGGCTCACCGTGTGGCGCTCCATGTACTCCGACATGTCGAACCGCAGCAGCTCGATGCCGAGGGTGCCGGCCAGCTGGCGGGCGGTCTCGGTCTTGCCGGTGCCGGTCGGGCCTGTGAACAGGTAGCAGCCGATGGGCTTGTTGGCGTCGCGCAGGCCGGCGCGGGCCATCTTCATGGCGGCCGACAGCTGCTCGATGGCGTCGTCCTGGCCGTAGACCGCGCGCTTCAGGTCGCTTTCCAGCTGCTTCAGCGCCTCGGTGTCCGACTTGGAGACGGACTTCGGCGGGATGCGGGCGATCTTGGCGACGACCGCTTCGATCTCCTTCACGCCGAGCGTCTTCTTCCGCTTGCCTTCGGTCAGCAGCATCTGCGAGGCGCCGGCCTCGTCGATGATGTCGATCGCCTTGTCCGGCAGCTTGCGGTCGGTGATGTACTTCGCCGACAGCTCCACCGCCGCCTTGATGGCGTCGTTGGTGTACCGGAGCTTGTGGAAGTCCTCGTAGTAGGTCTTCAGGCCCTTCAGGATCTTGATGGTGTCTTCGACTGTGGGCTCGTTCACGTCGATCTTCTGGAAGCGCCGGACGAGGGCCCGGTCCTTCTCGAAGTGCTGGCGGAACTCCTTGTAGGTCGTCGAGCCCATGCAGCGCAGCGTGCCGGAAGCCAGGGCCGGCTTCAGCAGGTTGGAGGCGTCCATCGCCCCGCCCGACGTCGCGCCGGCGCCGATCACCGTGTGGATCTCGTCGATGAAGAGCACCGCATTCGGGTGGTTCTCCAGCTCCTTGACCACCTGCTTCACGCGCTCTTCGAAGTCGCCGCGATAGCGGGTGCCGGCCAGCAGGGCGCCCATGTCGAGCGAGAAGATCGTGGCTTCCGCCAGGACTTCCGGGACCTGCTTGTTGACGATCTTGCGCGCCAGGCCTTCGGCTATGGCGGTCTTGCCGACGCCGGGGTCGCCCACCAGCAGCGGGTTGTTCTTCGTCCGCCGGCAGAGGATCTGGATGCAGCGCTCCACCTCGGCCATCCGCCCGATCAGCGGATCGACCTTGCCCTGCTTGGCCTTCTCGTTGAGGTTCACGCAGTAGGCTTCGAGCGCCTCGCCGCCGGTCTTCACCTGAGGCTTCTCGTCGTCCTCCGCGCCCTTCACGGGCTTGGCCTCGGACGCGCCGGCCTTCTTGGCGATGCCATGGGCGATGTAGTTCACCGCGTCGTACCGCGTCATGTCCTGCTCCTGCAGGAAGTAGGCGGCATGGCTTTCACGCTCGGAGAAGATGGCCACCAGCACATTGGCGCCGGTGACTTCCTCGCGGCCCGACGACTGGACGTGGATCACCGCGCGCTGGATCACGCGCTGGAAGCCCGCCGTGGGCTTGGCGTCCTCGCCGTCGTCCACCACGAGCGAGCGGAGCTCGTTGTCGACGTAATTGGTTAGGGTTGTGCGCAGGGCGCCAAGGTCCACGTCGCAGGCGCGCATCACGCTGGCGGCGTCCTCGTCATCGACGAGCGAGAGCAGGAGATGCTCCAGGGTGGCGTATTCATGCTTACGCTGGTTGGCGTAGGCGACCGCGCGATGCAGGGACTCTTCGAGCTGGCGCGAAAATGAAGGCAAAGGGCCTTAATCCTTTTCCATGGTGCACTGCAGCGGGTGTTGATGCCGCCGCGCCGTATCAACGACCTGGGCCACTTTTGTTTCCGCCACTTCGTATGTGTAGACCCCGCACACGCCCACGCCATGTTGATGGACATGGAGCATTATGCGAGTCGCGTCTTCGCGCGACTTGTTGAAGAACTGCTCAAGTACGTAGACTACGAATTCCATGGGCGTGTAGTCGTCGTTCAGGATCAGAACCCGGTACATCGCCGGCTTCTGCGTCTTCGGCTTGGTCTGGGTGATCACGTTCGAACGAACGCCGGCGCCCACGTCACCTTCCTTGCGCTCGCTCATCGACCGTATCTCCCCGAGCGCAAAGACGCGCGCCCGTTTCGATTAGATATGGAAGATGCGGCCATTTGGAAGGGTCGAATTGTCTCGGTCCCAGGGAAAAGGGACCTGAGCAGCCGCTCCACGGCGATCGCGCCGCCGCGGGATCACTCTTCGTTGACCGCCTTGGACTTGAGCATCCTGCCCGAGGTGACGGTGCCCTGACCGAACTTCGCCCGGATGACATCCAGCGTCTTCTCACCGGCTAGAGCCTTGCGCTCCTCCTCGGCGAAGAAGTCCGAGGTGGCGGCATCAGCGTCGACGAAGTCGGACAGGCCGATGCCGATCAGCCGCCACGGCTTGCCGGTCGCCTCTTTCGCCAGCAACTCCCGGCCAACGCCGAACAGGGTCTTGGCCGTTTGGGTGGCGACGGGGATCGTGCGCCGGCGGGTCACGATCCTGAAGTCGGTCGCCCGGAGCTTCAGGGTCACGACGCGGCCGGCGACGCCGTCGGCTCGCGCCTTACGGCCCACCTTTTCGCAGAGCGGCGCCAGCATGTCCTCGAGCTCGCCGAGGTTCGAGAGGTCCTCGTTGAAGGTGGTCTCGGCGCTGATCCCCTTGCGCTCCTCGTTGGGGTTCACGGCGCGCGCGTCCCGGCCGTGGGCCAGGCGTGAGAGCCGAAGGCCGTGGGAGCCCCATCGCTCGGCGAGCAGCTTGATGTCAGCGCGGGCGAGGTCGCCCACGGTCCGGAAGCCGGCCTTCTCGAGCGAGGCGACCATAGCCGGGCCGACGCCGGGCAGAATCCCGACCGGCTTCGGCGCAAGGAACGTCTGCGCCGTCCGCGCGCCGATCACCGAGAAGCCGCGGGGCTTGTCGAGGTCCGAGGCCACCTTGGCCAGGAACTTGTTCGGCGCGAGGCCGATCGAGACCGTCAGCCCCGTCTCGGCCTCGATCCGGGCCTGCAGCTTCGCCAGCGTCACGGCCGGCGGCGCGCCGTGCAGGCGCTCCGTGCCGGACAGGTCCATCCACGCCTCGTCGAGGCTGAGGTTCTGGATCAGCGGCGTCAGCTCGCCGGCCAGCCCCAGGATGCGCTGGCTCTCGAACCTGTACTTGCTGAAGTCGGGCTTGATCACCACGGCCTCGGGACAGGCCTTCAGCGCCTTGAACATCGGCATGGCCGAGCGCACGCCCTTGATGCGGGCGATGTAGCAGCAGGTGGTGACCACGCCGCGCTTGCCGCCTCCGACGATCACCGCCTGGTCGCGCAGCTCTGGGCGATCGCGCTTCTCGACGCTGGCGTAAAAGGCGTCGCAATCCATGTGGGCGATCGAAAGCTCGCCCAGCTCTTCATGGAAGATCACGCGCGGCGAGCCGCAGAACGGGCAGCGGCGAACCTCGTCTTCGCCGGTCCAGAAGCAATCGCGGCAGAGGGCCTTCATGTCGGCCACAGCCAGGCGGCGCCGCGCACGCCCGAGCTGTCGCCGTGGGCGGCCCGGCGGATCGGCGTCTGGAAGACGTCGGAGAAGACGTGCGGCGCGATGGCCCCGGGCAGCCGGCCGTACAGCGCCTCGACATTCGACATCCCGCCGCCGAGGACGATCACATCCGGGTCCAGCAGGTCGACGACGATCGCGAGGCCGCGGCCCAGCCGGTCGGCATAGGCCGCCAGGGCGTCGTCGTCGGCCGCAGCCTGCTCGGCGGGCATCCCGGCGGCGCGCGCCAGCCCGGAGCCGCTGATCCAGAGCTCGAGGCAGCCGCGCCGGCCGCACCAGCATTCGGGCGCCGGCAGCTCGTCGGGTCTCGGCCAGGGCAGGGGGGGTATGGCCCCACTCGCCGGCGACGGCGTTGCGGCCCAGCAGCGGCCGCCCGCCGATCGCCACCCCGCCGCCGCAGCCGGTGCCCAGGATGGCGGCGAACACCACCTCGGCATCCGCGCCCGCGCCGTCGGCCGCCTCGGACAGGGCCAGGCAGTTGGCGTCGTTCGCATAGCGGACGGGCCGCTCGAGGACCCGCGCCAGGTCCTCGGCGAACGGTCGGCCGTTGAGCTGGGTGGAGTTGGCGTTTCGGACGAGACCGTCCCTCGGCGATGTCGAGCCGGGGCCGCCGACGCCGACCCGCGTGGCCGAGACGCCGGCCTGCCGTTCGGCCTCGGCCAGCAGGGCCCGCACCGCCTCCAGGCCCATGTCGTAGTCGCGCGGCGTCGGGGCGCGGACCCGGGCCAAGAAGCGGCCTTCCGCATCGAGGGCCGCCGCCTCGATCTTGGTGCCGCCGAAGTCCACGCCGAAGCGGATCATCCGCCCCTTCTACCTGATTTGTTCCTCAGACGCCCGCCTTGGCGAGGTTCGGCTTGGGGATGGCGAAGGCGAAGGGGCCGTTCTTCGCCCGCTCGCGCGCCTGCTCGGCCCAGGCGTTCGTGAAGGCGACGGGGCCGCCGGGCGACGGCGCCTGACGGACGATGCGGATGGTCCGCGCCTTGAAGGCGGCCGCCACCTGCGCCCAGAGGTCCAGATCCTCCGTCGGCGCCTCGTCGCCGGTCGAGGAAAGCCGCTCCGGGACGGCCGCGAGCAGCGCATCGGCGGTGGTGAGGACCACGTCGCCTGGGGCGTCCTTCAGCGCCGCCATCAGGGCCACCAGCGTCAGGCGCTGTCGGCCGATCCGCCGGTCGCCGCCGGCCTGGCCGGTGGCCGCCCCGCCGACGCTGCGGACATGGGCCCAGCCGCCGGTGCGGAAGGGCTCGGCGTAGGAGACGGCGAGCCAGATTCGGGTGGTGTCGGTCATGGGATCAGCGGCGTAGCGAAGCCTCGATGGCCTCGGCAAGCTCGGCCCAGTCGTCGATACGTGGATGCCGCACCGATGTCGGCGCAAACGGCCGCAGGCGCTCGTCGGCCACGTGCTGGAAGGTCGCCGTGTCGGGCGAGTGATCGGCCACCGAATCGAGGTTCGGCAGCAGGTCGTCCACGAAGGCCGCCGGATGGACGGTCTGGCGGGTGAGGGCGGACGCGATAGGCCCCTTTGGACCTGTGTTGAGGATCAGCGGGTGTTCCAGCCCATGGCTCCTCAGCCACTGGGCCCGCAGCCGCTCCGCCTCGGCCGGCGCGTTGGACAGGATCAGGATTTCCGCGCGCTTCGCCAACCTGTTCAGCGCCGCGATTGATCCCGGCGCGGGTTCGATCCGATGGCAATGGGTGGCGAAGAAGTCGTCGAACAGCGCCTTGCCTTCGGTGAGCGCCAGATGCTGGTCCTCACCGGGGCGATAGATGTTCTGGAACAGGGCGAAGCGCTCGATTCGCATCTCGAGGCCGCGGCCGGCCAGGAAGTCGCCGAAGCCCTGCATGAACAGGCCCAGCACCTCGTCCACGTCCACCAGCACCAGCGGGCGGTCCCGGGAAAGTCCAAGCGATTCAAGCATGGGGGCGGTGACGGCGGAAGGTTCAGGCAAGTGTTGGTCCAGACGCGGCTAACGAAGTTTAAGGATATCCGTGGGATCAAACCCGGACAGTTGGGGAAGGACGCCTGCGCGGCCCGACCTCGAAGAAGGCGCCGGGTCCCGAATGGCCAAGAAGGTCCTCATCGTCGAGGATAACGAGCTGAACATGAAGCTCTTTCATGATCTGCTCGAAGCCCAGGGCTACGAAACGATCGAGACCCGCGAGGGTCTCGCGGCGCTGTCGCTCGCCCGCGAGCACCGGCCTGACCTCATCCTGATGGACATCCAGCTCCCGGAGATCTCCGGCCTCGAAGTCACCAAGTGGCTCAAGGAAGACGACGAGCTGGCGAAGATCCCGGTGGTGGCCGTGACGGCTTTCGCCATGAAGGGTGACGAGGAGAGGATCCGCGAGGGCGGCTGCGAGGCCTACATCTCGAAGCCGATCTCGGTCTCGCACTTCCTCGACACCATCCGCCGCCTGCTGGCCTGACGCCGATGTCCGCCCGCATCCTGGTGGTGGACGACATCGAGGCGAACGTCCGCCTGCTCGAGGCCAAGCTGACGGCCGAGTACTACGAGGTGCTGACGGCCTCCGACGGGCCCACGGCGCTGGCCATGGCCGCCGCCGAACGGCCGGACATCGTGCTGCTGGATGTGATGATGCCCGGCATGGACGGCTTCCAGGTGTGCCGCCGGCTCAAGGACGATCCCGAAACCCGGCACGTGCCGGTCGTGCTGGTCACTGCGCTGGACGGCCGCGCCGACCGGGTGGCGGGGTTGGAGGCCGGCGCGGACGACTTCCTGACGAAGCCGATCGACGACGTGATGCTGTTCGCCCGCGTCCGCTCGCTAACGCGGCTGAAGGCCGTCATCGACGAGCTGCGTGAGCGCGAAGCCTCGGGCCGACGCATGGGGGTGATCGCCGGCGCCGCGTCACGCCTGGGCGGCTCGGGCGGCCGCATCCTGATCGTCGACGACAACGCCCGACAGGCGCAGCGCGTCTGCTCCGAGCTCGCCATCGAGCACCGGCCGGTAATCGAGAGCGATCCCGAGAAGGCCATGCTGACGGCTAAAGGGCCGGTCGACCTGGTGCTGGTCAACGCCTGCGCCAAGGCCTTCGACGGGCTTCGCTTCGCCGCCCATGTCCGCTCCGACGAGACGACCCGTGGCCTGCCGATCCTCGCGGTGGTCGATCCCGACGAACGGCAGCGGATCGTCAAGGCGCTGGAGATCGGCGTGAACGACATCCTGGCCCGCCCGATCGATCCCGGCGAACTCGCCGCCCGCGCCAGGACGCAGATTCGCCGCAAGCGATACACTGACTACCTGCGCACCAACCTCGATCACTCGCTGGAGCTTGCGGTCACCGACCAGCTCACCGGGCTGCACAACCGCCGTTACATGCAGGGCCAGCTCGAGGCGCTGATGCTTCGGGCGGGAGTCGGCGGCGAGCCGGTGGCGACGCTCGTCATCGACATCGACCACTTCAAGCGCATCAACGACAGCTTCGGCCACGATGTGGGCGACGAGGTGCTGCGTGAGTTCGCCGTGCGCCTAGCCTCCAACGTCCGCGCCGTCGATCTGCCGGTCCGCCACGGCGGCGAGGAGTTCGTCGTCGTGATGCCGGACACCAGCCTGGATGATGCCCGCCGCATCGCCGAGCGCATCCGTCTGCACGTCGCCGGCTCTCCGTTCCGGGTGATGGGCGGCGACGAGCTTCTGAGCGTCACCATATCCATTGGAGTCGCCGCCAGCTTCGGGCCGGAGGACAGCGCTCAGGCACTGCTGAAGCGGGCCGACGAGGCGGTCTATGAGGCCAAATCCCGCGGCCGCAACCGGGTCATCGCCCGGGCGGCATAGGCGGCGGAAACGAGAACGCCCGGCGGTGAGGCCGGGCGTCTTTCACCACAATCAAAGGCTTCGTCAGCCCTACTTGATCTTGCCTTCCTTGAACTCGACGTGCTTGCGCGCGATCGGGTCGTACTTCTTCAGCACCATCTTGTCGGTCTTGGTGCGGGCGTTCTTCTTGGTCACGTAGAAGAAGCCGGTGTCCGCCGTGGAATTCAGGCGGATCTTGATAGAGGCGGGCTTCGCCATGTCAGGTCCTTAAAACGCGGGGCCAAACGGGGTCGCACCGCCGGCGGGTGTTCGAAGAGGCGGGGAAAATACGAATCCGCGCGCGGAAGTCAATGCGCGGCGAGCCGTGCCTTCAATCCGCCGTGCGCTAGGGTGGCGAAGGCGCCTGCCAGCAGTCCAGCCCAGAGCACCATGGCCATCTCCGCGAAGCCCGGCGCATAGACCTTGAAGTCCTGCGGGCCGGGGTAGGCGTAGATGGCGACCATGAAATTCATCGCCAGATAGGCGATGCCTGACAGCGCGAGGAGGGGCCCACCGGCGCGCCAGGCCGCGAGGAAGCCGAGGCTGCGGGGCGCCTGCCCGCCGCGCGACAAGGTCCGTGCGCCGCGAATCCACAACACGACGGCGGCGAGCGCTACGGCGAAGAGGACCAGCGTCAGAAGCTGAATCTCGATGGCGGCATCGGCGAAGGTGTTGGTGATCTTGGCTCCGCAGCAGGCGGCGGCGGCTTCGGGGGCGGCCGGATCGGTGGTCTGCATGTCGTTCCTCCCAGTTGGCCGGGAGCATGGCGGAGCGAACTACAATTGTAAACTAGTCTGATGTACGGCCGTAATCCGTGGCGATGAGGACTCGGTCCTCGATCTCGCCCACCAGCTTCCCATGTTCGGCCGCCGTCATGCCCTTGATCTCGGCCCATTGAGGGTCGGCCATGAACGCAGTCCAGGCCGCCTTCATCTCCGCCTCGTCGCGCCAGCGCAGTAGGTAGACGAACTCGGTCCGGTTCTCGGCCTTCGCCTCCCACATCGAGGACGGCTAGGGCGGCGAGCAGGCCACGGAGCATACGCTGAACCTTGGCTGTGGGGTCGACCCTACAGATAGGCAGGCCGTCCGGCGCTGCGATCCTTGTAACGCAAGAAAGGTTTTGGTCGGGCGGGATCGGCCATCCGCAGCTCGGCTTCCTTGATCATCAGCCGGGTGACGGTCGGCAGCTGCAGCTCCAGCGCCTCGCCGAACTCGACCCAGGCGATGTGTTCGAGCTCGCCGCAATCCGGCTGGCGCTCCAGGCTCATCAGCCGTTCGGCGTCGGCGATGAGGAACCAGGTGTCGAACCGCTTGCCGACGCTGGGCGGGGTCACGGCGCGGGCGATGACCTCCAGCGCCTCTAGGTCGGCGAGGGCGCCTTGCTCGACGAAAGGCCTCCAGGGGCCAGCCGACGGCCGCACGGGCGCTTCGCGCGCCAGCAGCAGGCCGGCTTCCTCCCAGGTCTCGCGAACGGCGGCGAGCGCCAGGGCGCGGCCCTTTCCGGGCTTCAGGTAGGCGTCGAAGAGGGCGGCGGTGTCCGGCTTCAGGTCGGTGGCGAACGGTGCGCGGTAATCGGCCCGGTCGATCCGGCCGCCGGGGAAAACCCAGCGATCGGGCATGAAGCTGTGACCGCCGTGGCGTCGCCCCATCAGCACCCGCGGCTTGGGGCCGTCGCGGCGGATGATCATCACCGTCGCGGCGCTCTTCGGCCGGACGGCGCGCTGGCCGGCGGTGCGGGGCGGGCCTTCAGGCTTCAGCGGCAGGACGGGGGCGTCGTCGGACATCGGATGGACTGTGGAGACGGAAGGAGGGTCTGGGAAGCGTGACCCAGCGTCACTCGCGAGCCTATCGCCGCGTCTTCTTCTTGCCCTTGGACTTCGGCGTCTGGCCGGCGCCGCCGCCCCGGACCTTCCCCCCAGGCTTGCCTCCGGCGCTGCTGCGAGGCGGACCCCGGAACTCCGTCCCGGGTCTGCGATCGCCCCGCGCCCGAGCGCCCAGTCGCGGCCGGGGGGCCGACCGGTCGGGCGGGGCTGGCTCGCTCAGCATGTCGAAGAGGAGCCCGCCAGTGATGGGGGTCGCCTCCCGCAGCCGCACCTGCACGCGCATGCCCAGCGGCCAGCGGGCGCCGGTCCGCTCGCCGACGAGGGCGTGGGCCCGGTCGTCGTGGACGAAGTATTCGCCGCCGAGGCTGGAGACCGGCACGAGACCGTCCGCGCCCGTCTCGGTCAGCCGCACGAAGAGGCCGAAGCGGGTGACGCCGGTGATGCGGCCGCCGAACTCCGCGCCGACGCGGTCAGACAGGAACGCCGCGACATAACGGTCGGTGGCGTCGCGTTCGGCAGCCATGGCGCGCCGCTCGGCGCCGGTGATCAGCTCGGCCGTGCCCTTCATCTTGGCGATGTCGCCTTCCGACAGGCCGTCCTTGCCGAGGCCCAGGGCCGTGATCAGCGCCCGGTGGACGATGAGGTCGGCGTAGCGGCGGATCGGTGAGGTGAAGTGGGCGTATTTCGCCAGGTTCAGCCCGTAGTGGCCGATGTTCTCGGTGTTGTAGTGGGCCTGCATCTGGGTGCGCAGGACCACCTCGTTGACGATCTCGGCGTGCGGCGTGTCGCGCGTTTCGTCCAGCAGGCGGTTGAAGCGCTCGGTGCGCGGCGCCTCGCCCTTGGTCCAGGGCATCCCCAGCGTCCCCAGGAAGTCCACGAGGGCGAAGATCTTCTCCTGGCTGGGCGCGTCGTGGACCCGGTAGATCAGCGGGATCTTCTTCTGCTCCAGGGTCTCGGCCGCGGACACGTTCGCCTGGATCATGAATTCCTCGATCAGCCGGTGGGCCTCGAGGCTGCTGCGGGGCGTGATCGAGACCACCTGGCCCTGCGCGTCGATGACGATCTTGCGCTCCAGGCTCTCGATGGCGAGCGGCGAGCGCGCGTCGCGGCCCTTCTTCAGCACCGCGTAGGCGGCCCAAAGCGGCTTCAGCACCGGCTCCAGCAGGGGGCCGGCCTTGTCGTCGGGCTTGCCGTCGATGGCGGCCTGGGCCTGTTCGTAGGACAGCTTGGCGGCCGAGCGCATTAGGCCGCGGACGAACCGGTGCGAGCGCTTCTTGCCGTCGGCGCCGAACACCATCCGCACGGCCATGGTCGCGCGGTTCTCGCCCTCGCGCAGTGAGCACAGGCCGTTCGACAGCCGTTCGGGCAGCATCGGCTCCACGCGGTCGGGGAAGTAGACACTGTTGCCCTTGTCACGCGCCTCACGGTCGAGGGCGGAGCCCGGCGTCACGTAGGCCGCGACGTCGGCGATGGCGACCCAGACGATCCAGCCGCCGGGGTTCTTCTCGTCGGTGTCGGGCTCGGCATAGACGGCATCGTCGTGGTCGCGGGCGTCGGCCGGGTCGATGGTGATCAGCGGGACCTCGCGCAGGTCCTCGCGGCCGGCAAGGGTCGGCGGCTGGGCCTCCTCGGCTTCCGCCTCGGCGGCCTGGCTGAAGCCCGTCGGGATGCCGTGGGCGTGGATGGCGATCAGCGAAGCGGCGCGCGGCTCGTCCTCGCGGCCGACCACCTCCAGGACCTTGCCGCGCTTGGGCCCGTAGCGCCCGACGGAGCCCTCCAGCTGCGCCACCACGAGGTCGCCGTCGCGCAGGTCGCCTGGATCGGACAGCACCAGGGTGTCCTTCGAGCGGCGGTCCACCGGCTCGACCCGCACCTCGCGGCGCTGCTTGCGGACGACGCCCAGCACCCGGTGGGCGCTCTGGCCCAGGCGCTTGATCAGGCGGGCCTCGAACTCGCCGTTCTCCAGCCGCACGAAGCGGACGAGCAGCTTGTCGCCGAGGCCCGGAGCGGGGCCCGTGACGTCACCGCCCGGAGCGAGCGGCACCAGCGGCGCGTCCTCGCCCTTGGCCAGCCTCACCAGCAGGTCGCCGTCAGGATCGCGCTCGGCGACGTTGACCACGCCGACCTCGGGCAGGGCGCCCGTCTCGGCGAAGCCGCGGCGGCTGCGGCGCGACAGGCTGCCTTCACCCTCGAGCTCGGTCATCATCATCCGGAGCGCCCGGCGGTCGCCGCCCTTCAGGCCGAACGCGCGGGCGATCGCGGCCTTGTCCACCTCGCCGTGCTCGCGGATGTAGTTGAGGAGCGTCTCCCGGTCGGGAAGGCCCTGGGGGATGCGGAGGGGCTTGGGCTTGTGCGGTCGGGCCATGGTGCGGTGCTTAGCACAACGTCACGGCCCGGGTCCGGCTCCCGATCAGGCGTCGGCCTTGGCCTTGCCCTTCTTCGCGGCCGGCTTCTTCGCGGACGCGGCCTTTCGGGCAGGCTTCTTCTTGCCGCCGCCCTTGGCCTCACGTTCGGCGAGCAGCTTCACAGCCTCCTCCAGGGTCAGCGCCGCAGGATCGGCCGCCTTCGGCACGGTGGCGTTGGTGGCGCCGTGCTTCACATAGGGGCCGTAGCGCCCGGCCAGCACGCGCACTGGCTGGCCGTCCGTCGGGTGGGGCCCCAGGTCCTTGAGCGGCGCCTGTTCCGCCCCGCCGCCGCGTTTCCCGCCGGCGCGCTTCGTGGCGATGAGGTCGACGGCGCGGTTGAGGCCGACGTCGAACACCTCGTCGACGTTCGGCAGGTTGGCGTAGGTGCCGTTGTGCTGCACGAACGGGCCATAGCGGCCGATCCCGGCGAGGATCGGCTGGCCGTCTTCCGGGTGCAGCCCCACCTCGCGGGGCAGGCGCAGGAGGCGCAGCGCCTTCTCCAGGTCCATATCGCCGGCGCTCCAGCCCTTCGGCAGGCTGGATCGCTTGGGCTTCTCGCCTTCCCCAAGCTGGACGTAGGGCCCGAAACGGCCGGCCTTCAGCCACACCGTCTCTCCGGTGACGGGGTCCGTGCCCAGGTCGCGGTCGCCGTTGCCGTCGGCGCCTTCCGCGTCGGGCGGACCGAACGGGCGCGTGAAGCGGCATTCCGGATAGTTCGAGCAACCGACGAAGGCGCCGGTGCGGCTGGGCTTCAGGCTCAGCCGGCCGCTGCCGCATCGTGGGCAGGTGCGCGGGTCCGAGCCGTCGGGCATCGGCGGGAACAAGGTGGACGACAGGCTTTCGTCGAGCGCGTCAATCACCTCGCGCGTGCCGATCTGGCCGAGCTCGCCGACCTTGGCGTTGAAGTCGGCCCAGAAGTTCTTGAGCAGCACCTTCCAGTCGAGGTCGCCAGCCGATACCTGGTCCAGCTGGTTCTCCAGGTCGGCGGTGAAGTCGTACTCGACGTACTTCTTGAAGAACTCCTCCAGGAAGATCGTGACGATCCGGCCCTGATCCTCGGGGATGAAGCGCTGCTTCTCCATGCGGACGTAGCTGCGATCGCGCAGTCGCTCGAGAATCGAGGCGTAGGTCGAGGGCCGGCCGATGCCGAGCTCTTCCATCTTCTTGACGAGGCTGGCTTCGGAATAGCGCGGCGGCGGCTCGGTGAAGTGCTGATCGGCCTTGGCTTGGCGAACGGTCGCTTGGGCGCCTTCGGCGACCTGCGGCAGACGGCCGCCTTCCTCGTCCTCAGGATCATCGCGGCCTTCCTCGTAGACGGCGAGGTAGCCGGGGAAGGTCACCACCTGGCCGGTGGCGCGCAGGCCGGTCTGCCCGTCGACGCTGTCGAGGTCGATGGTCGTCTTCTCGACGCGCGCTGACTCCATCTGCGAGGCGATCATCCGCTTCCAGATCAGCTCGTAGAGCCGGCCGAGGTCGCCCTCGAGACGCATCTTGCCGGGGTTGCGGCCAAGGCTGGTCGGGCGGATCGCCTCGTGGGCCTCCTGGGCGTTCTTAGCCTTCGTCGAATAGATCCGCGGCTTCTCCGGCACATAGTCCTTGCCGTAGAGCCCGCCGATAACGGCGCGCGCCTCGTCTAGCGCCTCGGGCGCGGTCTGCACGCCGTCGGTCCGCATGTAGGTGATGAGGCCGACCGTCTCGCCGCCGACGTCGACGCCTTCGTAGAGCTTCTGGGCGGCCTGCATGGTGCGCTGAGCCGAGAAGCCGAGCTTGCGGGCGGCTTCCTGCTGCAACGTCGAGGTCGTGAAGGGGGGGCGGCGGCGACCGGCGGCCGGGCTTGCGCTCGACGGCCGAGATCTTGAAGGTCGCGGCCTTCACGGCGTCACGCGCGGCGAAGGCCGAGGTTTCGTTATTGAGGTCGAACTTCGAGAGCCGCTTGCCCTCGTGCTTCACGAGGCGCGCGGTGAAGGGGTCGCTGCCAGCGGCGACCTCGGCCTCGACGGTCCAGTACTCCTGTGTCTTGAAGCGCTCGATCTCGAGCTCGCGGTCAACGATCAGGCGCAGAGCCACCGATTGCACGCGGCCAGCGGACTTCGCGCCCGGCAGCTTGCGCCACAGCACAGGCGACAGCGTGAAGCCCACGAGGTAGTCGAGTGCGCGCCGGGCGAGGTAGGCCTCGACCAGCTCCATGTCGAGTTCGCGGGGATTGGCCATCGCCTCGGTCACGGCCGACTTGGTGATGGCGTTGAACACCACCCGCTGGACCTTGGCGTCCTTCAGCGCGCGCTTCTTCTGCAGCACTTCCAGCACGTGCCACGAGATGGCCTCGCCCTCGCGATCCGGGTCGGTGGCCAGGATCACGCGCTCGGCCCCCTTGGCCGCCTCGGCGATCTCGGACAGCCGCTTCGCCGCCTTGGCGTCGACATCCCAGGACATGGCGAAGTCCTCGTCCGGGCGCACCGAACCGTCCTTCGCGGGGAGGTCGCGGACGTGGCCGTAGCTGGCCAGCACCTTGAAGTCGGAACCCAGGTACTTGTTGATGGTCTTGGCCTTGGCCGGGCTCTCGACGATGACGACGTTCATAAAGGTGGTTCTGGTCCCCTGAGAGGCGCGGAAGGTGGGGGCGGCCTCTACCCCCTGTCAACGGCCAGGACGACGCGGTTTCCGCGAGCCCCTTAAGGGGCTCATCCGCTGGACACCATCCCGCCGGGCAGCAGTTCGGCCCGTCCGGCCAGCGACAGCTCCACCAGCGCGGCGAAGACGGCGGGGGCGGGCGCACCGGTCGAACGGACGAGCTCGTCGCGGCTGACCGGCGTGGGCGACAGCAGATCGGCGACGTTGCGGATGAGCGCAGGATCAGGCTCGGGCGGCGGCGCTGGGCGGAAGCCGTGCCGCTCGGGTTCCCGCAGGTCGCGCAGACCCTCCAGCGCGCGCAGCACGTCGTCGACGCCCTCGCAGAGCGCTGCGCCCTGGCGGATCAGGTCGTTGGTCCCCTTGGCGCGGGGATCGAGCGGAGAGCCGGGAACGGCCAGCACTTCGCGGCCCTGCTCGGCGGCCAGTCGGGCGGTGATCAGAGAGCCCGAGCGCGGTTCGGCTTCCACCACGACGACGGCGCGGGAGAGTCCCGCAATTAACCGGTTGCGGCGGGGAAAGTCGCGGGCGACCGCGGTGCGGCCCGGCTCGCTTTCGGAGACGACGCAGCCGTCGGCGACGAGGCGCTCGTAGAGCGGGCGGTGTTCGGGCGGATAGACGTCGTCGACGCCGCCGCCCAGGACGGCGACCGTCCCCGTCGGCAGTGCGCCTTCGTGGGCCGCGCCGTCGATGCCGCGGGCCATGCCGGAGACGACGACGTGTCCGGTGCGGCCGAGGTCGGCGGCGAGGCCGCGGGCGAAGCGCTGGCCGGCGGCGGAGGCCACGCGGGCGCCGACGATGGCGACGGCGGGTCGGTCCAGCAACTCGGTTCGGCCGCGGGCCCAGATCAGCGGCGGCGGCGGGTCCAGTGCGGCCAGAGGCAGGGGGAAGTCGCGCTCGCAACTGGCGATCAGGCGCGCGCCGAGCGCGGCCCCGGCTTCGAGCTCGGCCTGGGCCTGGGTTTCGCTGGGGATCGAGAGCGGCTTCATCCGCCCGCCGCGGCGAGCGAGGTCGGGCAGGGCGGCGAGCGCCAGGGCGGGCTCTCCGAAGCGGCCGATCAACTGGTCGAAGGTGACGGGCCCGACGTTCTCGGTGCGGGCCAGTCGCAGCCAGTCGCGCCGTTGGGCGTCGGAGAGCTCCCGAATCAAGCCTGGTCCTTCTCCGGCGCGGTCTTCGATCCGCCGATCCGCGGCTCCTCGCCCTTCAGCAGGCGGCGGATGTTCGGCGCGTGGCGGACGTAGATGAGGATGGCCATGAAGAGCGCCATGAGCGCGACCGGCTCGGGCCGCCCGACCAGGAAGACGAAGGCGGGCGCCAGGGCGGCGGCCACCAGGGCCGCCAACGACGAAATGCGGAAGACAAAGGCGGTCACCAGCCAGGCGGCGCCTGCCAGGACACCGACCGGCCAGGCGGCGGCGAGCAGGGTGCCGAAAAAGGTCGCCACGCCCTTGCCGCCCTTGAAGCCCAGCCACACCGGGAACAGGTGGCCGAGGAAGGCCGAGGCGCCGGCGAGCGCGGTGAGCGTCGCCTGAGTCTCGACGGGGGCGGTCCGCGTCGCGAGCCAGGCCAGCAAGACCGCCACCGCGCCCTTGCCGCCGTCGCCGAGAAGCGTGATCGCCGCCAGGTCCTTGCGGCCGGTGCGGAGCACATTGGTCGCGCCGATGTTGCCCGATCCGATCGCGCGCACGTCGCCCGCGCGGCCCAGTCGGGTGGCGATGACCCCGAACGGGATCGAGCCCAGCAGGTAGCCGCCGATGACGGCGCCCGCGATCAGGACAGGATTCAGAGACTCGAACATCGGCGCTCCCCCAGTGCAGGACGCGAGTCCTAGCGGCCGGGCGCGCGAAGTCTAGGACAGCAAGCGTCGCAATGAAAACAAAAAAGAGAACGTCAGGCCCGGTGAACGGTCCGGCCGTCCACGACGGTGCGCAGGACCTTGCCCTGCAGCATCCGCCCGTCGAAGGGCGAGTTCTTGGACTTCGACATCAGCTTGTCGGCGTCGATGACGACCGGGGCGTTCGGATCGCACAGGACGAGGTCGGCCGGCGCGCCCTTGGCGATGCGGCCGGCCGGCAGGCCCAGCAGCTCGGCCGGGGCGCTGGTCACCGTGCGGATCAGGTCGATCAGCGGGATGCGGCCCTCGTGGTGGAAGGCGAGCAGGGCGGCGAGCAGCGTCTCCAGACCGACCGCGCCCGGCGCGGCCTCGTCGTAGGGCAGGCGCTTTTCCTCGGCCGGGGCCGGCGTGTGCGCCGAAACGATCACCTTGATCAGGCCCGAGGCGACGGCGTCGATGACCGCCTGGCGATCGTCCTCGCTGCGCAGCGGCGGATCCACCTTGCAGAAGGTGCGGTAGTCGCCGATGTCGAGTTCGTTGAACGACAGGTGGTTGATCGAGGTGGTGGCGGTGGCGTTTACGCCGCGCTTCACCGCCCGCTCGAAGGTCTCCAGGGCGGCGGCGGTGGTCAGCTGATCGACGATCAGCTTGGCGCCGGTGACTTCGGCCAGGGCGAGATCCCGCTCAAGCATGATCTTCTCGGCGATCGCCGGCACGTTGGGCAGGCCCATGCGGGCGGCGAACTCGCCCGACGTGGCCGCGGCGCCGGCCGACAGCCACGGATCGGACGGCCGGTGGGCGACCGGCGTGTCGAACGCCTTGGCGTAGCTCAGCACCCGCTGGAAGACCTTGGAGTTGACGATCGGCCGGTCGGCGTCGGTCACATAGAGGCAGCCGGCCTCGTGCATGAGGCCGATCTCGGCCATCCGCTCGCCCTGGGCCCCCTTGGTGGCGGCGCCGGCCGGATAGACGTTGACCAGCTCGATGTCGCGGGCCCGGCGCAGGACGAAATCCACCACCGACGGCTCGTCCATCACCGGCGAGGTATCGGGCTGGACGACGATGGTGGTCACGCCGCCCGCCGCCGCGGCCCGGCCGGCCGACTTCAGCGTCTCGCGGGGCTCGAAGCCGGGCTCGCCCGTCTTCACGCGAATATCGATCAGGCCCGGGATCAGCAGCTTGCCGGCGCCGTCCACCACCTCGACGTCCTTCGACAGGCCGCCAAGGTCGCCGCCCTGGACCACGTCGGCGATCACGCCCTCGGTGACGACGACGGCGCCGGGGCCGTCGAAGCCGGAGGCCGGGTCGACGATCCGGACGTTCGTGAAGGCGAGGGGACGGCCGGCGCTCATCGATCGTTGTCCAAGCGCGCGGCCAGCGAGGCCAGGACGGCCATGCGCGCAGCTACGCCCATCTCCACCTGATCCTGGATGAGGCTCACCGACAGGTCATCGGCCACGTCGGAGTCGATCTCGACGCCACGGTTCATTGGGCCGGGGTGCATCACGCGCACGCCCGGCGCGGCCAGGGCCAGCTTCTCGCGGTCGAGGCCGTAGAAGCGGAAATACTCGCGCTGCGAGGGGGGCCATCACCCCATCCATGCGCTCGAGCTGCAGGCGCAGCATCATGACGACGTCGCAGCCGGCGACGCCCTTGCGCATGTCGTGGAAGACCTCGACGTTCCAGCGGTGGGCGGCGGCCGGGATCAGGGTGGGCGGACCCACGAGCCGCACATGCGCCCCCAGCATCTGCAGCAGGGCGATGTTCGAGCGCGCCACGCGGGAGTGCAGGACGTCGCCGCAGATGGCGACCTTCAGGCCGGCGATACGGCCGAAGGCGCGCCGCATCGACAGCGCGTCGAGCAGCGCCTGGGTCGGGTGTTCGTGCTGGCCGTCGCCGGCGTTGATCACCGAGCAGCCGACCTTCTGCGAGAGCAGGGACGCCGCGCCCGACGAGGCGTGCCGGATCACCAGCAGGTCGGGCTGCATGGCGTTCAGGGTGACGGCCGTGTCGATCAGCGTCTCGCCCTTGGAGATCGACGACGAGCGCGGGCTCATGTTGACGACGTCGGCGCCCAGCCGCTTGCCGGCCAGCTCGAACGAGCTCTGCGTCCGCGTCGAGTTCTCGAAGAACAGGTTCATGAGCGTTCGACCCTTGAGCAGGTCGAGCTTCTTCGAGGTCTGGCGATTCAGGCTGACGAAACCGTCGGCGAGGTCGAGGAGGTTCGCCACCTCGATCTCGTTCAAGTCGGTCGCGGACAGGAAATGGCGCTTGGGGAAGGCGAAGGTCCGCTGCAGGACCTCGTTCAATCCGGTGGGGGCGCCGCTCATCAAAGCGGGGTCTTAGAGCGGCGCGCGGCGCAAGCCAAGCAGGCCTTTGCGAAGCCGCGTCGCGGGGGGCATACCTGGGCTCAAATCCTGGGAGGGAATCCGGCTTGAAAGTCGATCTGCACACGTTCTCCGGCGTCTATGTCCGCGGCCTGGACACCCTGGCCCACCTGCTGACGAAGGGGGCCGAGTTCGCCAAGGCCAAGGGCGCGTCCGAGGCGGAATTCCTCGACTGGCGCCTGGCGCCCGACATGTTCAACATGCGCCAGCAGGCCCAGACGGTCATCCGCTTCGCCGAGCAATGGACGGCCCGCGCCGCCGGCGACGAGGTTCCCCCGGACCAGGCCGCCGAACAGTCGCTGGAGGAGCTGCTCGCCGACATCGCTCGGGTGAAGGCCTATGTCGCCAGCGTAGACGCGGACCGGTTCGCCGGTCGCGAGACCGCCACCGCCACGGTCAGCCTCGGCGTCATGGAGCCGACGTTCCCGATCGGCCAATGGGTGCCGAACTTCGCGATGCCGAACTTCTATTTCCACCTCGGCATGGCCTACGCGATCCTGCGCCAGCGCGGCCTAGACCTGAACAAGCGGGACTGGTTCGCCGGCGGCCTCTGACGAACCCCGGGCTCTAGCCGTTCCGGAGCCGGTCCAAGGCGCCCTGCAAAATCCAGGCGGCGGCCATCTTGTCGACCACGTCGGCGCGGCGGGCGCGGCTCATGTCCGCCTCGCCGACCAGCATGCGGTTGACCGCCATGGTCGACATCCGCTCGTCCCAGAAGGCGATGGGCAGGTCGGGCCGCAGGCGCAGCAGGTTGCGGGCGAAGGCGCGGTTGGACTGGCAGCGCGCCCCTTCCGTGCCGTCCATGTTCACCGGCAGGCCGATCACGAGGCCCGAGGCCCGGCGGCTCTCCATCAGCTTGAAGAGCGCGTTCGCGTCGTCGGTGAACTTGGATTTGCGGATCAGCTCGAGCGGCGAGGCGACGAAGCGGGTGGCGTCGGAGACGGCGACGCCGATGGTCTTCTCGCCGAGGTCGAGGCCCACGAGGGGCGTGTTCTTCGCCGTCGCGGCGGGCAGTTCCAGAAGGTCGATGACGGCCATCGGCTCCTCATAGCTTGCAAAATGCTGCGCCGCACGGCTAACCCACGCCTCTGACTTCAAAGGAGGATGGCATGGCCATCGACGCCGCGACCGTGCGCAAGGTCGCGAGGCTCGCGCGGATCGCCGAGCCGGAGGACCGCCTGGAGCCGCTGGCCAAGGAGCTGTCCGGCATCCTGAACTGGATCGAGCAGCTGAACGAGGTCGACACCGACGGCGTCGAACCCATGACCACGTCGGTCGAGACGGCGCTGCCGATGCGCGACGACATCGTCACCGACGGCGGCGACCCGGCCAAGGTGCTGGCCAACGCGCCGAAGGCGAACAAGAACTTCTTCGTCGTGCCGAAGGTGGTCGAGTAATGGCCGAGCTCACCTCGCTGACGCTGAAGGCCGCGCTGGACGGCCTGGCGTCCAAGTCGTTCTCGGCGGTCGAACTGACCCAGGCGCACGTCGAGGCCGTCGAGGCCGCCCGCGCCCTGAACGCCTATGTCGTCGAGACGCCCGAGAAGGCGCTGGAGATGGCGCGCGCCTCGGACGAGCGCCGCGCCCGCGGGGGAGGCCGGCCGCCTGGAGGGCGCGCCGCTCGGCATCAAGGACCTGTTCTGCACCGAGGGCGTGGAATCGACCGCCGCCTCGAAGATCCTGCGGGGCTTCAAGCCGACCTACGAGTCCACCGTCAGCGCCAACCTTTGGCGCGACGGGGCGGTCATGCTGGGCAAGCTCAACATGGACGAGTTCGCCATGGGCTCGTCGAACGAGACCTCGGCCTGGGGGCCGGTGGCCAACCCGTGGCGGGCGGAAGGCGGCAACGCCAAGCTGACGCCGGGCGGCTCTTCGGGCGGTTCGGCCTCGGCGGTCGCCGCCGAGCTGTGCCTGGGCGCCACGGCCACGGACACCGGCGGCTCGATCCGCCAGCCGGCGGCCTTCACCGGCACCGTGGGCATCAAGCCGACCTACGGCCGCTGCTCGCGCTGGGGCATCGTGGCGTTCGCCTCGTCGCTGGACCAGGCCGGCCCGATGGCCCGCACGGTCGAGGACACGGCGATCCTGCTGTCGTCGATGGCCGGCCACGACCCGAAGGATTCCACCAGCCTGCCGGTCGAAACGCCGGACTTCGCCAGCTTCTGCGGCAAGTCGGTGAAGGGCCTGCGCGTCGGCATCCCGAAGGAATACCGCGTCGACGGCATGCCGGCCGAGATCGAGAAGCTGTGGGAGCAGGGCATCGCCTGGCTGAAGGAGGCCGGCTGCGAGATCGTCGAGGTCAGCCTGCCGCACACCAAGTATGCCCTGCCGGCCTACTACATCATCGCCCCGGCGGAGGCGTCCTCGAACCTCGCCCGCTACGACGGCATGCGCTACGGCCTGCGCGTCGACGGCCAGAACCTCACCGACACCTACGAGAAGAGCCGCGCCGAAGGCTTCGGCGACGAGGTGAAGCGGCGGATCCTGATCGGCACCTATGTGCTGTCGGCCGGCTACTACGACGCCTACTACCTCAAGGCCCTGAAGGTCCGCCGGCGCATCGCCGACGACTTCGACCAGGCCTGGCAGAAGGTGGACGCCCTGTTGACGCCGACCGCGCCGTCGGCGGCCTTCGCGCTCGGAGAGAAGTCGGACGATCCCGTCGCCATGTACCTGAACGACATCTTCACCGTGACGGTGAACCTGGCCGGCCTGCCGGGGATGAGCGTTCCGGCCGGCGTCGACGCGGGCGGCCTGCCGCTGGGCCTGCAGCTGATCGGCCGCAACCTGGACGAGGGCACGCTGTTCTCGCTGGGCTCGGCCATCGAGAAGGCCGCGGACTTCCGCGCCAAGCCTGCGAAGTGGTGGTGAGGTGACCAATCCCTCCTCTTCGGGGGAGGGAGAGCTCGCCGGAGGCGAGCAGGGTGGGGTTCGTGGACCAGGCTCGGCGCCCGGTCGTGACCTCCCCACCCGGCGGCGCTTGCGCGCCTGCCACCCTCCCCTGGAGGGGAGGGACTCGGGCCTTAGCTGATCTTGTCGAACTCGGCCTGGATTTCCTTGAGCTTGGCGTCGTCGATGGCGCCCTGGCTCATCGGGGCGACCTGGGCCAGCGTCATCGTGCCGATCTGGTCGTAATAGGCGGTGATCGCCGGGATCGCGGCCTCGAGGACGGCCTTGGCCTTCTCGTTCTTGACGATCTCGCCGATGGTCGTGCTTTCGACCGAGAGCTTGCCGGCGGCCGGTGCGGCCGCGCCGTGGTTGGCGTGGTTGTGCTCCTGGGCGAGCGCGGGGCCCGCGACGAGGGCCGCGGCGACGGCGGCGAGCGCGATGATCTTCATTTGGGTCTTCCTTCCCCCGGGGAGATTTGTCTGGACGCTGTAAAGCGCCACACAGCTTGAGGCCATTTCATGACGTTTGCGCAAGAGGGTACGTGATCGTGCTTCACCTCGCGCGCGACCGGCAGTAGGGAAACGGCCATGAGCGAGACCGCCACCCCCAAGCAGATCCAGGGCCGCACCGGGCCGTGGGAAATCGTCCTCGGCCTCGAGATCCACGCCCAGGTGTCCTCGAACGCCAAGCTGTTCTCAGGCGCCGCCGTGGGCTTCGGCGCGGGACCGAACGAGCAGGTCAGCCTGGTGGACGCGGCCATGCCCGGCATGCTGCCGGTCATCAACCGCCACTGCGTGGAGCAGGCGATCAAGGCGGGCCTTGGCCTGAAGGCGCAGATCAACCTGAAGAGCCGCTTCGCCCGGAAGAACTACTTCTACCCGGATCTGCCGCAGGGCTATCAGATCAGCCAGTTCGACGAGCCGATCGTCGGCGAGGGCGAGGTGCTGGTGGAGCGCGACGACGGCTCGACCTTCGCCGTGCGCATCGAGCGGCTGCACCTGGAACAGGACGCCGGCAAGAGCCTGCACGACCAGGACCCGAACTTCACCTACGTCGACCTGAACCGTGCGGGGACGGCGCTGATGGAGATCGTCTCGCGTCCCGACATGCGCTCGTCGGACGAGGCGGCGGCCTATGTAAAGAAGGTCCGCACCATCCTGATCTATCTCGGCGCCTGCGACGGCGACATGGAGAAGGGCAATCTGCGCGCCGACGTGAACGTCTCGGTCTGCCGTCCCGGCGACTACGAGAAGTACCGCGAGACCGGCAGCTTCAAGCACCTCGGCACGCGCTGCGAGATCAAGAACGTCAACTCGTTCCGATTCATGCAGCAGGCGATCGAGTACGAGGCCCGCCGCCAGATCGAGATCATCGAGGATGGCGGCAAGGTGGACCAGGAGACCCGGCTGTTCGATCCCAACAAGGGCGAGACGCGGTCGCTGCGCTCGAAGGAAGAGGCGCACGACTACCGCTACTTCCCCGATCCGGACCTGCTGCCGCTGGTGCTGGACCCGGCGTGGGTGAAGGAGATCGAGGGCCGGCTGCCCGAGCTGCCCGACGCCAAGAAGGCGCGCTTCCAGTCGCAGTACGGCCTGTCGGCCTACGACGCCGGCGTGCTGATCGCCGAACAGGCGAAGGCGGACTTCTACGAGGCCGCCGCCAAAGGTCGTGACGCCAAGCTGGTGGCCAACTGGGTGACCAACGACCTGGCCGCCCGCCTGACCGCCGCCGGCCAGGAGATTTCGGATTCGCCCATCGGCCCGGCGGCCATCGCCGAGCTGGTGCAGCTGATCGAAGAGGGCGTGATCTCGTCGAAGATCGCCAAGGACGTCTTCGAGCGGATGTGGGCGGGCGAAGGCGCGGCCTCGGAGATCGTCGAGAAGCAGGGGCTGAAGCAGGTCTCCGACACCGGGGCGCTGGAGACGATCATCGACGACCTGATCGCCGCCAACCCCGGCCAGGCCGCCGCCGTGAAGGACAAGCCCCAGGCGATCGGCTGGTTCGTGGGCCAGGTGATGAAGGCCACCCAGGGCAAGGCCAACCCGGGCGTGATCAACCAGCTGCTGAAGGCGAAGCTGGGGCTCTAGGCCCCGGCGTCGTCGTCAATCGGGGATGACGTCGAAGATGCGGCCTTCGCGGTCGGTCAGCACGAAGGCGTCGCCCGCCCGCCGCCAGGTGTAGCCGGCCGGCGGCGGCCGCAGGCGATAGCGCGGATAGTCGGCGACCGGCGGGCCGCGATACTCGGGCGGCAGCCAGCCGCCGGGTCGCGGGCCGGAATAGGCGCCGGGCGGCGGGCGATCGTCGTCGCGGCGGTCGTAGCCCCGGCGCTCATAGCCCCGGCGCTCATAGCCTCGGCCTTCCGGCGGACCGCGACGCTCGTAGCGCGGGCCGTCGTCGCCGCCGCGGCGCTCGTAGCCGCGTGGCCCTTCGGCGCGTCCGCGGCCCTGATTGCCGCCCTGGCCTCGGCCGTCCTTGGCGAACGCCAGGTCGGCCGCGATGGGCGAGGCGGCGACGGCCAGCACGGCGGCGAACATGAGGATCGGGCGTTGCATCACGCCTTCGGGTCTCCGAGGTTTCGGCAGCGAACGTACGATGACATGCGCCCGGCGTCGTGAACTGAGGCTGAACGCGCCACCGCAACGCTTGGGCGGGGCCGGAGGCTCCGCCGCGGCGGCTTGCCACAGGCGCGCGTCTCGCCATCTATGCCGTCAGGGCCAGGCATTTGAGCAAGAGGGAACGACATGGCTTCGCCGATCGAGGTGCATTACTGGCCGACGCCCAACGGGCACAAGGTGACCATCGCGCTCGAGGAGATGGGCCTGCCCTATGAGATCGTGCCGGTGAACATCGGCCGCGGCGACCAGTTCAAGCCCGAGTTCCTGGCGATCAGCCCCAACAACCGGATGCCGGCCATCGTCGATCCCGACGGCCCCGGCGGCCAGCCGATCTCGATCTTCGAGTCGGGCGCGATCCTGCAGTACCTCGGCCGCAAGACCGGCCAGTTCTATGGCGGCTCCGGCGACGAGGGCGAGCGGCGGCGCGTGGCCGTCGAGGAATGGCTGATGTGGCAGATGGCCAACCTCGGCCCCAACAGCGGCCAGGCCAACCACTTCCGCAACTACGCGCCCATGATGACGTCGGACCAGCGCCACATCGCCTATGGCGCGGTCCGCTATTCGAACGAGGTGCACCGCCTGTACGGCGTGATGGAGACGCGGCTGGAGGGGCACGAGTATCTGGCCGGCGAGTATTCCATCGCCGACATGGCGACGGCGCCGTGGGTCAGCGCCTGGAAGGCGCTGGGCATCCACTTCGACGACTTTCCGAAGACGAAGGCCTGGCACGAGAAGATCCTGGCGCGAGAGCCGGTGAAGCGGGCGCTGGCCAAGGGCGAGGAGCTGCGACGCGGGCCGGGACTGAACGCCTCGGGCAAGGATGCGGAAGAGGCGCGCAAGGTGCTCTTCGGACAACGTGCGCGCTAGGGCTGCGCGCCCCAGTTGAACGGCCGAATTCTAGGCCATTTCGCCGCACTGTTCTTGGATGAAGGCTGGACAACGGCGCGTTTAACCATGTGTTCAGCTTAACCTTGGTTACCTCGTACCTGTAAGCCGGAAGAGGGCTCGAGAATCGAGGCCGCCGGCTGAGACAGGGATGAAGATCATGCTGGCGAGCATGGAGATGAAGAGCGAAGGCTTGCCGCTCCCCACGGTCGACGCCACGGGCGACGAGCTGTTCCGACTGGGGCTGCTGTATTCGACGGGGCAGGGCGGCGCGCCGCTGGACTATGTTTCGGCGCACATGCTGTTCAACCTGGCGGCGATGCGTGGCTCGGTGGAGGCCAAGATCTACCGCAAGGAACTGGCGGACGAGATGGCCTCGGACGAGGTCGCCGAGGCCCAGCGCCAGGCGCGCGAGTGGCTGGCCCAGGGCTGAGCGGCGCCTGAGCGGCGGAAGGTCATTTTGCCCGGCGAGACCGCTAGGCAGAGCGACCTTCGTCCGCTAATAACCGCCCTCCGCGGGCGGTCTGCCGCCGGCGTGCTGGTGACGTGGCCGAGTGGCTGAAGGCAACGGTTTGCTAAATCGTCATACGTGAAAGCGTATCGAGGGTTCGAATCCCTCCGTCACCGCCACTCTGTTCCCGGACATCGGCCTCGCCCGCGCCGGCCTCTTCGTGGGGCGG
Organism: Phenylobacterium sp. J426; assembly: GCF_024699945.1. Lineage (GTDB taxonomy): Bacteria > Pseudomonadota > Alphaproteobacteria > Caulobacterales > Caulobacteraceae > Phenylobacterium. Next base: position 2,962,905 of record NZ_JAJOMY010000001.1, read on the forward strand.
GGGTCTGCCCTATTCCGCGGCCATGGCGGCCGTGGCGAGAACCTGGTGGAGCGCCTCGACGAGCGCGTCCGGACGGACCGGCTTGGCCAGGTGAAGATCGGCCCCGGCGGCCAGGGCCTCGCGGCGGTGGTGTTCCATGGCGTTGGCGCTGAGCACGATGATGGGCGTTCGCGCGCCGCAGGGCCGTTCCCGTTCCGCCTGGCGGATTTCGCGTATGGCGGTGAGCCCGTCCATGACCGGCATCTGGATATCCATCAGCACGACGTCGAAGGCGCGCGCGCGCCAGCTGTCCAGGCCGAGCCGGCCGTTGTCGGCGAGCACAAGGTCGACGTCGAAGGCCTCCAGAATCAGCTGCACGACCCGCTGGTTGGTGGGGTTGTCCTCGACATAGAGCACCTGCAGGCGTTGGTCCGGGGGCGGGGAGGCCTCGGGCGCGATCCCGGGCGGAGGGAGGCCGGCCGCGTGGGGCAGGCGTTCCAGGGGCAGGTCGACGACGAAGACGCTGCCCGCCCCGCGCTCGGAGGCGGCGGAAATCGACCCGCCCATGAGCTCGACCAGCGACTTGCAGATGAAGAGCCCGAGGCCCGCGCCGCCAAACCTGCGGGTCGGGCCGGTGTCGGCCTGGGCGAAGCGGTCGGAGAGGGTGGCGAACTCGGCGGCGTCGAAGCCGATCCCAGTGTCGGCGACCTCGATCCGGACCCGGCCCTCGTCCGACGACACGGCGAGCCGCACCTGCCCGGCTTCGGTGAACTTCAGCGCGTCTGAGGCGAGGTGTCCGACGATCTGCTTGAGCCGAACCGCATCGCCCAGATATTCGCCGCCGAGGTCCGGCGCGATGTCGACGACGAAGTCGAGTCCCTTCTCGCCGGCGCGCAGACGGGCGAGGTCGATGACGCCGCCGAGCTCGGCCAGAAGATCGAAGGGGCGAGCCTCGAGCTGCAGCGCGCCGGCCTGGACCCTGGAGACCTCTAGCATGTCGGAGATCAGCCGCTCGAGGCTGAGGCCCTGCGCCTGGATGATCTGCAGCAGCTCCTGCTGGCGGGCATCGAAGCCGTCATCGGCGAGAAGGCTGGCGGCGCCCAGGAGACCATTCAGCGGCGTGCGGATCTCATGGCTGATGTTGGCCAGGAAGTCGGCCTTGGCCTGGGCGGCTTCCCGGGCGACGCGACGGGCCTTCGGGACCTCGGCCTCGTAGGCCCGGCGGCCGGCCGCGCGCCAGACGGCGAGACGGACGAGCCCAGGGCCATCGACATCGGCGGGCGCCTGCGTGGCGTTCAGCATCACCGGCAGGCGCGCGCCGTCGGCCGTCACCAGGTCCAGGGCGATTTCGGCGAGCTGGCCGCCCAGCGCCAGTTCCTGGGTGAGCCTTGTCTGCAGCAGCAGGCGACTGGCGACGGTGAGCAGGGTGGCCAGCTTCACCCCGACCAAGCCGCCCGCAGGCCTCTGTGTCAGGCGCTCGAAATACGGGTTCGCGTAGCGGATCGTCAGGTCCGGCCCGAGCTCGACCAGGCCGCAGGGGGGCGTTGGCGAGCAGGTCTGGAGGGCCGTTAGGGGCGCCGTTCACTGCGGGGCCGTTCCGCGGCGGGTCTGATCGGCGAGGAAGGCGCCGATGCGCGAGATCACCTGATCGGGGTGCGTGAGGTGCGGGCTGTGGCCGCTCGCCTGCAGGACCTGGCGGGTGCTGCCTTCGATGGCCGCATTGACCCAGCGCCCGACCTGGGGCGGGGCGAGGGCGTCGTCGCTGCACTCGATCAGCAGCGTGGGAACGCGCACCTGCCGGTAGGCCGCGCGATGGTCGGACTTGAAGGTGGCGCGGGCGAAGTCGGCGGCGATGGCGGGATCCGCCTGGCAGACGTTGCGCCGCCACTCTTCCTCGAGCTGCGGCGCCTGGTCGGCGCCGAACACGATCGGCGACAGGACCTGCGAGAAGTCGATCTGGTTCTTGGCCATCAGCTCGAGCAGCTCGTCGAGGTCGGCCTCGGCGAAGCCGCCGACATAGTCCTCCGTGTCCGAGTAGCGCGGCGAGGCGCAGATCAGGACCAGACCTCCAAACAGCTCGGGCCGCTTCACGGCCGCCAGGACGCCGATGCTGGCGCTGACGGAATGGCCGACGAAGATCACGTCCTTGAGGCCCAGGTCGTCGCAGAGCTGGATGGCGTCGTCGGCATAGGCGTCAAGCGACCCGTAACGCTGCGGGTCGTAGCCGGAGGCGTTCGATCCCCCGGAGCCCACATGGTCGAACATCACGCAGGTGGCGCCCGCCGAGAGCTGAGGCGCCACGAAGCGCCACATGTTCTGGTCGCAGCCGAACCCGTGCGACAGAAGGAGCGTCGGGCCGCCCTCGCCGCGGATCGTGGCGTTGTTACGCTGTGCGGCGTTCATCGGACGTCAGGCTCCTGCACCCGACACCTGTTACGCGTGCAATCCCAAAATATCCTGAACGCGCCGCCGCCCTCGGGGCGGCCTGCTGCGCCGCCCTCGCAGTCTTCCCGGCCGCAAGGTGACGCCTCCGTCATCTTCTGGCCAATCGTTCGAACGTGAAGTATGCAGGGAGGTCATCACGCCGGAGAACGACATGCGCCGCTCGACCCTCGCCACCGCCGGGCTCCTGATCTTCGCCGCGACGCTGGGGTCGGCTGCGATCGCCAAGGGGCGGGTGGCGACGCCCGTCGCGGCGCCGGCCGCCAGCGTGACCACGGTGGACAACTTCCGTCTCGTGACCGCGGCGGGGCGCTCGGAAGATCTCTACCGCTACAGCGACGCCAAGGCGGTGGTGATCGTGATGCACGCCGTCGGCAGCCCGCAGGTGCGTGCGATGGCGCCGAAGCTCCGGGCGCTCCAGGAGGCGTACGAGCCGAAGGGCGTGAAGGTCCTGATGCTGAACTCGACGGCGAAGGACAGCCGCGAGGCCGTGCTGGCCGAGACGAAGGCGCTGGGCCTCGGCGCCGTGCCGGTGATGATGGACGACAACCTGCTGGTCGGCGACCAGCTGGGCGCAACGCGGGTGTCGGAAGTCTTCGTCATCGACCCGAAGTCGTGGAAGACGGTCTATCACGGCGCCCTCGCCGATGGCGCCAAGGGCGATGTCGCGGCGCGCGCCCTGGATGCGCTGATCGCGGGCCAGCCGGTGACGACGGCGTCGGTCCCGGCCAGCGGCGCGGCGATCAGCTTCCCCGACCGCCTGTCGGCGGCCAAGGCCAGGTTCGCGACGATCTCCTACGCGAAGGAGATTGTGCCGATCCTGGAAGAGAAGTGCGTCGCCTGCCACCAGCAGGGCGGCATCGCGCCGTTCGCCTTCGACAGCTACGAGAAGGTGAAGGGCTTCTCGCCGATGATCCGCGAGACCATCCGGACCGACCGGATGCCGCCGTGGGACGTCGATCCCAAGGTCGGCCACTTCAAGAACGACAAGAGCCTGACCCCGGCCGAGATCAAGACGCTGGTGCGGTGGATCGAGGCGGGGCGCGCCGCGCGGCGACGGACCCGACCGTCTGGCTGAGGTGAAGCACGTCGCGCCTGACTGGCCGCTGGGCACGCCGGACCTGGTCATCGAGATCCCGTCCTACACGATCCCGGCCAGCGGCATCGTCGACTACCAGTATCCGGTGATGGACAACCCGCTGAAGGAAGGCCGCTGGCTCAAGGCCTCGACCGCGCGGGTCCAGCAGCGCCAGGGCGTGCACCACATCCTGTCGGGCCACATCCCGGAAGGCGCCGACAAGATGGGCGGCATGTCCAACTGGGGCGGCAGCGTCGGCGGCTACACCGTCGGCATGGAGAGCATCGTCCAGCCGCCGGGCATCGGCAGCTATATCCCCGCCGGCGGCTCGATCGGCTACCAGATGCACTACACGCCGTTCGGCAAGGAAGTGCTCTCGACCCAGCAGATCGGGCTCTACTTCTACAAGCCCGGCGAGATGCCTGACCTGGTGATGCGCGAGAACACCATCGTGCAGTCGTTCATCAAGATCCCGCCAGGCGCCGAGGCGCACGAGGAGACCGGCTACCTGGCCTTCCCGCATGACGCGCTGCTGTATTCGGCGGTGGTGCACGCCCACTACCGCGGCACCTATTCGAACCTGAAGATCCGCTACCCCGACGGGAAGGAGAAGATGCTCCTGAACGTGCCGAAGTACGACTTCAACTGGCAGCGGATGTACGAGTTCGCCGAGCCCATCAAGGTGCCGGCCGGCTCGAAGCTGATCGCCACCTACATCTACGACAACTCGAAGCGGAATCCGGCCAACCCGGACCCGAGCAAGGAAGTCACCTGGGGCGACCAGTCGTTCGAGGAGATGTTCTTCACCCAGTTGCGCTATCGCTGGGTCGACGAGACGGCCGCCAAGCAGACGGACTACGACGAGCAGATGCTGAAGGGGCGGCTGATCGGCATGATGGACGCCAATCTCGACGACAAGGTCCAGATCGACGAACTGAAGGGCGGCATCGGCGACGCCATCCGGCCGCGCTTCGCCCTCGCCGACACCAACAAGGATGGCGGCATCGACGCCAAGGAGTTCGAGCCGATCCTCAAGATGATGGGCGAGGCCGGCCGCCGACGGGCGCCCCAGAAGACCGCGGCGAAGTAGCGCCTGGAGGCGCCCGCACGTCGCGGTGCGCCCCTCCGCCGACGACGTCCCGGGCTGGCGTGGGCGCTTCGGCGCAGGCGCGGTTCCGAGGCGCCGGGCGCGTGACGGGCGGCCAGGCCCGCGCTTCCCGCTTGGATGACGCCGCGTCGCCGTGGTTGGCTGCCGTCCAGGATCGCATCAGACGGTCCTTCCAGGGCAGGACATCATGCAGGCGTACGACCTCGTCATCGTGGGCGGCGGCATCGGCGGCGCGGCGCTGGCGACCGTGATGGCGCAGGCGGGCCGCTCGGTCCTGCTGCTGGAACAGTCCGAGAGCTACCAGGATCGCGTGCGCGGCGAGTGGATCGCGCCGTGGGGGGTGGACGAGGTGAAACGCCTCGGACTCTACGACCTGCTGCGCGCGGCGGGCGGCCACCATCTCGCCCGCCATGTGACCTTCGACGAGGGCAAGGACCCGGCCGCGGCCGAGGCCGAGGCCCTGCCGCTCGACATCTTCCGCCCGGAGGTGCCCGGGCCGCTCTGCCTGGGTCACCCGAAACATTGCCAGACGCTGTTTGACGCCGCCACGGCCGCCGGCGCCGAAACCCTGCGGGGCGTCCGGGTGATCTCGACGAGCGCCGGCGCCGCCCCGTCGGTGACGTTCGAGGCGGACGGGCAGGCGAGGGAGGTCCGCGCCCGCCTGCTGGTCGGCGCCGACGGGCGCACGTCCCAGGTCCGGGAGGCGGCGGGCATCCCGCTGCACCAGGACCCGCCGCACCATTGGTTCGCCGGCCTGCTGATCGAAGGCGCGCCCGGCTGGCAGGAGGACCTCCAGGCCATCGGCACGGAGGGCGACTTCGGTTTCCTCGCCTTCCCGCAAGGCGGCGGGCGCATCCGCCTGTACGGCGGCTACGCCCTGGACCAGGCGCGGCGGTTCAAGGGTCCGGAGGGGCCGCGCCGCTTCCTCGACGCCTTCGCCTTCGAGAGCGCGCCGGGCAACCGGCACATCGTCGAGGGCGAGCCGGCCGGGCCGCTGCTGAGCTACATCAACGCCGACGCCTGGACCGACCGGCCGTTCGCGCCGGGCGTGGTCCTGGTCGGCGACGCCGCCGGCTGGAACGACCCGATCCTGGGGCTCGGCCTGTCCATCACCTACCGCGACGTGCGCATCGTCAGCGACATCCTCAAGGCGTCCGACGACTGGTCCGAGGCGGCCTTCGCGAGCTACGCCGAGGAGCGCGCCGAGCGCCTGCGCCGGCTCCGGTTCGCCGCCAGGCTCCAGTCGGCGCTGGACATGGAATTCGGCCCCGAGGCGACGGCCCGGCGGCACAGCTATCACGCGCGCGGCGCGGCGGACCCGACCCTGAAGCTGCACGGCCTGGCGGTGATGGCCGGTCCCGAGCTCGCACAGCCCGAAATCTTCACCGAGGCCCACTGGAAGCGGGTGATGGAGGCCTGATGGATATCGCCGACTACAACGCCCGCTGGCTCAACGCCTGGACCGACAAGGACGTCGACGCGCTGTGCGGCTTCTATGCCGATGACTGCGTGTATCGCGATCCGCAGACCGCCGGCGGCCTCTCGGGACAGGCCGCGTTGCGCACCTATCTGACCGGCCTGTTCGCCGCGACGCCGGCCATGACCTACACGCCGGACGAGACCTGGCCGATCCCCGGCGGCTTCTGCGGCCGCTGGTATTGCGAGATCGAGGGCGGCGGCCGCCTGCGCGGCTTCGACCTCGTCATCCTGGACGGCGAGCGGATCGCCCTGAACGAGGTCTATGTCCACCAGATGCCCGCATGACCCAGACCCTCACGAAGCCCGACATCCGCCGGCCCGGCGACATCGACGCCGCCTGGCTGACCGCCGTCCTGCAGGGGCAGGGCGTGGACGCCGTCGTGGGCTCCTTCGAGGCGCGAAATGTCGGCACCGGGCAGATCGGCGAGAGCGTCCGCTTCCGGCTGACCTACGAACGCGACGCCGAGGGCGCGCCGCGCTCGCTGGTGGGCAAGTTCCCGTCGCCCGACGAGACCAGCCGCCAGACGGGCATCATGCTCAGCAACTACCTGCGAGAGGTGCGCTTCTACCAGCAGCTCGCGCCCAAGGCCCTGGTGCGCACGCCGCGTTGCTGGCTGGCGGACACCAACGCCGACGGCGGCGAGTTCGTGCTCATCATGGAGGACCTGGCGCCGGCCGAGCAGGGCGACCAGCTGAAGGGCGTCACCCTCGAACAGGCCCGCCAGGTGATGGAACAGGCCGCCCGCCTGCACGCCTCGCACTGGGGCGACGACAGTCTCGACGACCTGCCGTGGGTCTCCGGCTCGGCTGCCGCGCCGCCCAGCGCGGTGACGCCGGAGCTGGTCGGCCACCTGTGGCAGGGGTTCCGCGGTCGTTACGCCGAGCGGCTGCAGCCCTACTGGATCGAGGTGGGCGAGACGCTGACCCGGAACTGGGGGCGGTACACCCATATCCACGACGGGCCCCGGTGCCTGACGCACAACGACTTCCGGCCCGACAACATGATGTTCGCCACGCCGGCCGGCGGCCATCCGGTGACGGTGCTGGACTGGCAGTCCTTCGCCTATGCCGCCGGGGCCACCGACGTCGCCTATTTCCTGGCCGGGGCGCTGCCGCCGGACGTGCGGCGGGAGAACGAGGCGGAACTGCTCGCGCTATACCACCGCCACCTGACCGAGCTCGGCGTCAGCGGCTATCCGATGGCCGACCTTCGGGGCCACTACGCCCAGGGCGGCTTCCTGCTGTTCCTGACCGCCTTCTTCGCCTCGATGGTGGTGGTGCAGACTCCGCGCGGCGACGACATGTTCATGCAGATGCTGGGCAGCGCCTGCGACCACATCGCCGACCACGATGCGCTGAGCGTGCTGGCCTGACGCCGTACGTCAGGCGGGCTCGGCGGCCTTCGTCCGGGCCTCGACGCCCTCGTAGCGGAAGGCGGGGTCGTCGAGGTCGATCAGCGGCAGCTCGTCCTTCTCGCGCCAGTAGTCCTGGCTGTGCTGCCACTCCGGCTTGTCGCCGCGCTTGGGCAGGAGATGCATGGACCGCATCAGGTAGCCGGGGTTGAAGTTCTCCGGATCGATCCACGGCTGCAGCGGCATGTCGGCGTCCTCGGGCCGCAGCGCGACGGTGACCTTGCGGGCGCCCTTGGCGTCCATGTGTCCGAGGAGGCGGCAGACGAAGTCGGCCACCAGGTCGGCGCGCAGGGTCCAGCTCGCCCGGAAGTAGCCGAACACCCAGACGAGGTTCGGGACGCCGGTGAACATCATGCCGCGATAGGTGACCGTGTCGGCGAAGTTCAGCGCCTTGCCGTCGATGCTGAAGGCGATGTCGCCCAGGACGCTGAGGTTGAAGCCGGTGGCGGTGATGATGACGTCCGCCTCAAGCTCCTGGCCCGATGTGAGCCGGATGCCGTCCGGCGTGAAGCGTTCGATGTGGTCGGTCACCACCGAGGCCTGGCCTCGGTTCACGCACTGGAACAGGTCGCCCTCGGGCACGAAGGCGATACGCTGGCGCCACGGCCGGTAGCTCGGCGTGAAGTGCCGGGCCGTGGCCTCGGGACCCACGAAGGCGCTCACGCCAGCCAGCAGCTCCGCCTTGACCGCCTCGGGTTCCTCGAACGCGCGGCGGGTGAACTGGTCCTGGTCGTGCAACAGCTTGCGGCGGACGATCTCGTGGATCCAGCTCTCGTCGATCTTCAGCTCGCGCAGGATGTCGGCGAGCTCGTTGGCGTTGCGTCCGGGGATGAAATAGGTGGGCGAGCGCTGCAGCAGGGTGACGTGGCCGCAGGCGTCGGCGATCGCCGGCACGAGCGTGGCCGCCGTCGCGCCAGAGCCGATCACCACCACCTTCTTGTCGGCGAGGTCCAGGTCCTCGGGCCATGTCTGGGGATGGACGATGCGGCCCTTGAAGTCGGCCATGCCGGGCCACTGGGGGGTGTAGCCCTCAGCGTGGCGGTAGTAGCCCTGGCACATCCAGAGGAAGTTGCAGGTGAAGGCCACGGCTTGGCCGGTGTCCAGCCGCTCGGCCTCCACGGTCCAGAGGTTGTCGCGGCTCGACCAGGCCGCCGCGGTGATCCGGTGGCGATAGCGGATGTGGCGCGCGAGGTCGTTCTCCTCGATCACCTCGCCCATGTAGTCGAGGATCTCCTCGGCCGTGGCGATGGGCGGCCCGACCCAAGGCTTGAACCGGTAGCCGAAGGTGTAGAGGTCGCTGTCCGAGCGGATCCCCGGATATTTGTGGGTGAGCCAGGTGCCGCCGAAGCTCTCCAGGGTCTCCAGCACCACGAAGCTCTTGCCGGGGCATTGCTTCGTCATGTGGTAGGCGCCGCCGACGCCCGAGATGCCGGCGCCGACGATCAGCACGTCGAAATGCTCGACCCCGGTGCTGGCGCGAACGGCGCGCGGGGGGTGCGGAGACCTGGTTCATGGCGTCATCCCTGTCCGGCGGCGCTCGTGCGGCGCAGCTTCCCTGTCACGGCAGGATCGGGCCGTGGCTCAGGAAGCGATTTGATCCATATCAAGGGTAGGTAATCAATGATAACTTTGCGGCAGGTTCCCAGCGCCTCCGCGGGGCGGCGCCAAACCTTTGGGGCTGGTACCTGATCGACGTTCAGATATCTTCCCGGCCAACCGACCAGAACAGGGTGGACGCTTAGAATGGCTGTCGAACACTTCGACGTGGTGATCGTCGGCGCCGGCCTGTCCGGCATCGGCGCGGGCTACCACCTCAAGACCGAGGCTCCGGACCGCAGCTACGTCATCCTGGAAGGCCGGGACGCGATCGGCGGGACCTGGGACCTGTTCCGCTACCCCGGCATCCGGTCGGACAGCGACATGTACACCCTGGGCTATGCCTTCAAGCCCTGGACCGAGGCCAAGGCCATCGCCGACGGGCCCTCGATCCTGAAGTACGTCCGCGAGACCGCCGCCGAGCACGGCATCGACCGCCACATCCGCTTCGGCCATCAGGTGAAGGCGGCGTCGTGGTCGAGCGAGGCCGCGCTCTGGACGGTGGAGGCCCTCAGCGGCGGCAAGACCGTCCGCTTCACCTGCAACTTCCTGTTCCTCTGCGGCGGCTACTATTCGTACGAGGGCGGCTACACGCCGGAGTACCCCGGCCGCGAGCAGTTCAAGGGCGCCTTCGTCCATCCGCAGCAGTGGCCCGCGGGGCTGGACTACAAGGGCAAGCAGGTCGTGGTGATCGGCTCGGGCGCGACGGCGGTCACCCTCGTGCCGGAGATGGCCAAGCAGGCCGCCCACGTCACCATGCTGCAGCGCTCGCCCACCTACGTCGTTTCGCGCCCGGCCGAGGACAAGATGGCCAATGCGCTTCGCAAGTGGCTGCCGGGCAAGCTGGCCTACGACATCATCCGTTGGCGCAACGTCCTGTTCGGCATGTACTTCTTCAAGATGGCCCGCGAGAAGCCGGCCGCCGTGAAGGCGCGGATCCTGAAGATGGTGCGCGAGGAGCTCGGCCCCGACTACGACGTCGAGACCCATTTCACGCCCACGTACAATCCCTGGGACCAGCGCCTGTGCCTCGTGCCGGACAGCGACATGTTCAAGATGATCAAGTCCGGCGCCGCCTCGGTGGTCACCGACCACATCGAGACGTTCACGGAAGACGGCATCCGGCTGGCGTCCGGACAGGAGCTGAAGGCCGACGTGGTCGTCTCGGCCACCGGCCTTGTGCTGGAGGTCTGGAACGGGGTGGAGCTGACCGTCGACGGCCGCCGCGTCGACGCCTCGCAGACGCTCTCCTACAAGGGGATGATGTACGAGGGCGTGCCGAACATGGCCTCGGCCTTCGGCTACACCAACGCCTCCTGGACGCTGAAGTGCGACCTGACCTGCGAATACGTCAGCCGCGTCTTGAACCACATGACGCGCACCGGCCTGCGGCAGGCGACGCCGGTCAACGACGACCCGACCGTCCGGCAGGAGCCGTGGCTGGATTTCTCGTCCGGCTACGTGCAGCGCGCGATGGCCAAGTTCCCGAAGCAGGGGAACAAGCCGCCGTGGAAGCTGTACCAGAACTACGCGATGGACCTGATGGCCCTGCGCTACGGCAAGCTGGACGACGGCGTTCTGCGGTTCAGCAATCCCGCGTCCGCGGCGCGCGAGCCCAAGAAGCTCGCCGCCTAGCGGTCCGTCGGCGCGGTCAGTAGGCGAAACAGTCCGCCGGCGGACGTTCGGCCTTCGGCAGGGGCGCTTCGGCGCCGCCTGCGCCGCCCCGCGGCCAGCGCGAGGTGACGAAGTGGCCTTCGTCGGGATCGGGGCCAGGACGCGCCTTGGTGCGGCTCAGCTGAACCTTCAGGCGGGTGAGGAAATCGTCGAGGCTCTCGTCCGAGCCCGTCAGATCGGGTCTGAAACTGCGCTCGTGCATAGCGACGTTATACGCCGATCGATCTGCGGATTCCAGCCCCCGGCTTTGCTTTATTTCCGGTTAAGTCAACGGGCTTTGCTGTCGCGGAACCGACTTTTCAGGGGATAAGTCAGATCAGCCCACGTTCCGTTCGCGGCCTTCCCAGTACGGCTTGCGGAGTTCGCGCCGCAGGACCTTGCCCGAGGGATTGCGGGGCAGGGCGTCGACGAAGTCCACGCTCTTCGGGGCCTTGTAGCCGGCGATCCGCTGGCGGGCCCAGGCGATGATGTCGGCCGGATCGGGATCTTCGCCCGGCTTCTTCACGCAGACCGCCTTCACGGCCTCGCCCCACTTGTCGTCCGGCACGCCGATCACCGCCGCGTCGGCGACGCCGGGGCAGCCCAGGATCGCGTTCTCCACCTCGGCCGGATAGACGTTCTCGCCGCCCGATACGATCATGTCCTTCACCCGGTCGTGGACGAAGAAGAAGCCGTCGGCGTTCATGAACCCGGCGTCGCCCGTGCGCAGCCAGCCGTCGGGCCGGATCGTCTCGGCGGTGGCCTCGGGCCGGTTCCAGTAGCCGGCCATGATGATCGGGCCGCGGATCTCGATCTCGCCGATCTCGCCGGGCGCGACCTCCTCGCCGGCCTCGTTGGCGACCCGGACGCCCAGTCGGGGCCAGGTGTGGCCGCAGCTGCGGAGCAGTTCGCCGCGGTGGTCGGCCGGCGACAGGGTGGTCCCGGCGCCGCAGGTCTCGGTCATGCCGTAGAACTGGATGAAGCCGCACCCGAACCGCTCGGTCGCGGCCTTCAGCACCGCCTCGGAGATCGGCGAGGCGCCGTACGAGACGGTCTTCATCGTCGAGAAGTCGGTGGCCTCGATCCCCGGGGTCTGCAGCAGCACATTGATCATCACCGGAGCCAGGAAGGTGTGGTTCACGCCGGCCCGTTCGATGGTCTCCAGCACCTTGGGGGGATCGAAGTCGGCCATGAGGACGATGCGGCCGCCCGAGGCCAGCCCCGAGAAGCTGATGTTCGTCCCGGCCACGTGGAACAGCGGCATCAGGATCAGCACGGTGTCGTCGGCCTCGTAGGCGAAACCCGGCACCTCGAAGCGGAGTTCGAGGAAGGCGGCGTAGTTGCCGTGGGTCAGCCGCACGCCCTTCGGCAGCCCGGTGGTGCCCGAGGTGTAGAGTTGCAGGACGTCGTCCTCCAGCGTCGGACGCGCCAGGTCAGGCGCCGGCGCGGCCTCGCGCAGGGCCTCGAAGCTGTCGAAGCCGGGGTGCGCGCCGCCGACCGCGATCACCCGGATCGGGCGGTCGATCTGCGCCGTGACCGTTTCCGCACAGGCGAAGAATTCGGGGCTGACGAAGAAGACGTCGGCGCCGCTGTCGGCGAGGATGAAGGCGATCTCGGGCGGCGCCAGGCGGGGAGTTGATGGGCGCCAGGGCGGCGCGCGCCTTGGCGGCGCCGAAGAAGATCTCGTACCAGGCCTCGGAGGCCCGCCCCAGCCAGGCAACCCGGTCGCCGGGCTTCACGCCCGCGGCCTGCAGCAGACCCGCCACCTGGTTCGACCGCCGCTCCAGTTCCGAATAGGTGAGGGTCCGGCCTTCGAACTCGATGGCCACATGGTCGCCGCGCGTCGCGGCGTGCACCGACGGAATGTCGGTCAAAAGCTTGATGGCGTCCTGGCTCACGCGCGTTCCCCGTCTGAGCGTGCCTTCGCGGCCGCTCCTTTGTTGACTGGAACGCTAATAGACGCCGCGGGTCTCGCCAATGTGTCGCTGCGGCAGCGACGTGCGCGGCCCGCCGCTCAGCGGCGGCCGCGCGAGCGCCCGTAGGCCTCGTCGTAGCGCCGGCTGCGCTCGCGCCGCCAGGCCTGGTACTCCGCGTCGTGGCGGCGGAGCTGCTCGTCGCGCCAGCTGAGATAGTCGGCGTCATGCTCCACATGCGGGTGATAGGCGTAGTCGTGCGGGACGCCGAAATCCTCATAGCCCGAGATGTCGGGGTTCAGCTCGAGATCGCCGTAGGGCCCGCCCCGCTGACGCCAGGTCTCGCGGTCGCCGCCACGGGGGGCGCGCCGGTCATCCTCGCCGCGCCCGTACTCGCCGCGCTGGGGATCATAGCCCGAGCCGTAGTTGGTGCGGTCCTGGTCGTAGAGGGAGCCGTAGCGGTCGCGCCGCCAGGGCTCGTGCTCGCCCTCGCCGTGGCCGCCCCGGTATGTGCCCCTCTCTCCGCCGCCGCTCCATGAGTTGCGCTGGTCGCTGCGGTCCATCTCGGTCTCCTCCGGCGTTTTCAGCGTCAGCCTAACCGGCGGGGCGGCCGAGTGTTCCGCATTGTCGCACCCCGCTTGCGCCGGCCCGCGACGTCGGTCACTTGCGCGAAAAGCCGTCACCCGGCGGGAAGAGATGAGATGCGCAAGAGCGACAAGGCCGCCGCCCTCGACAAGGACCTGAAGGCGCTGTTCGGCGCCCTGCAGGCGCGTGCGCTGCCGGACCGCGTCCGCTGCGTGATCGATCAGATCTATGTCGTCGAGCCGCCGGAGCCGGTGCGCAAGGCGTCCTAGGCCGTGCCTGCCGCCGTCATCGACTCGAGCGCCATCACGTCGGTGGCGTCATCGGCGTCCATGATTTTCAGCAGCCTGGCCCGGGCCCGGTTCACCCGGCTCTTTATAGTGCCCAGCGCGCAGCCGCAGATCTCGGCCGCCTCCTCGTAGGAGAGGCCCGCCGCGCCCACGAGGATCAGCGCCTCGCGGTGCTCGGCGGGAAGCTGCTGTAGCGCCGCCTGCAGCGAGCGCATCGCGACGCTCCAGTCCTGGGTCGGCGGAGACTTCAGCGTGCTGGCGTACTCGCCCTGCTCGTCGCGGACCTCGCGGCGGCGGCGGAGGACGTTGGTGTAGTAGGTGTTGCGCAGGATCGTGAACAGCCAGGCCCGGAGGTTGGTGCCGGGCTCGAACTTGTCCCGGTTCGTCCACGCCTTGATCAGGGTGTCCTGCACGAGGTCGTCGGCGTCCGAGCCGTTGTGGCTGAGGGACCAGGCGAAGGCCCGGAGCGCCGGGATCATGCCCACCACCTCGTCCCGCCAACTGGACGTCGAATCCATACTGTCCTCTCGGGGGCCGGCCGCGCGGGCCGATCATTTGGCTAGCTGTCGATTGGCCCGTTCAACGCGTCCCCTATCCATCTGTTCCGGGAACCCGGAGCCGGAAAAGCTGACGGATTCTAGGAACTTCCGGCGCGAGGTGACGTTGCTGCCAAACGCTCCAGCTTCACAAAAGCGAATGGCGCGCGTTGCCGCTGCGGGGCGCCCAACCCACATGGTTGAGCTGGCGGCGCCTTGGGAGGGACCATGCGACCCATCGACCGTACGGGGGAGGCCCGCGCCGCGGGCGGACCCACGACCGCCTCCGAGACGCTGACCCGGTACCAGGCGGTCCGGCGGGCCAGCGAGGCGCTGATCCGGTCGCTGACGCCGGAGGACATGCAGGCCCAATCAATGCCCGACGCCAGTCCCACCAAGTGGCACCTGGCGCACACCAGCTGGTTCTTCGAGACCTTCCTGCTGCAGCCGGGGCTCGCCGGCTACAAGCCCTTCGACGGGCGGTTCGCCTATCTGTTCAATTCCTACTACGAGGCCGTGGGGCCCCGGCAGCCGCGCCCGGACCGCGGGCTGATCACGCGGCCGTCCCTGGACGATGTGCTGGCCTACCGCGCCCACGTGGACGCCGGCATGGAGCGCCTCCTGGCCGAGGATCTCGGCGCGCGCGCCGATCTGCTGGCTCTCGGGCTGCACCATGAGCAGCAGCATCAGGAGCTGATCCTGATGGACATCCTGCACCTGTTCGCCGCCTCGCCGCTGAAGCCGGCCTACGCCCCGCCGCGCACCGCCTCGGAGCGGACGCCGGCGCCGCTGGCCTGGTCCGGGTTCGAAGGGGGGCTGGTGGAGATCGGGCACGAGGGCGAAGGTTTCGCCTTCGACAACGAGACGCCGCGCCACAAGGTCTGGCTGGAACCGTTCCGCCTGGCCGACCGGCTGGTGACCAACGGCGAATGGCTCGCGTTCATGGCGGACGGCGGCTATCGCCGGCCCGAGCTCTGGCTCTCCGAGGGCTGGGCGACCGTACAGGCCGAGGGCTGGCAGGCGCCGCTCTACTGGGAGGAGGGCGAGCGGGGCTGGCAGGCCATGACGCTGCGCGGACTGCGTCCGGTCGACCCCGCCGCGCCGGTCAGCCACGTCAGCTACTACGAGGCCGAGGCCTATGCGACCTGGGCCGGCGCGCGTCTGCCTACGGAGGCCGAGTGGGAGCACGCCTCGGCGCAGGCCTGGCACGACGGCAATGTGCTGACCTCCGGCCATCTCACGGCCCAGCCGGCTCCGGCCGGCCGCGGCCTGCGCCAGATGTTCGGCGATCTGTGGGAATGGACCCGCAGCGCCTATGGCCCTTATCCGGGCTTCAAGCCCGCGGCGGGCGCGGTCGGCGAATACAACGGCAAGTTCATGGCCGGCCAGTTCGTGCTGCGCGGCGGCGCCTGTGTGACCCCCGGCGGGCATATCCGGGCGACCTACCGCAACTTCTTCTATCCGCAGCAGCGCTGGATGTTCTCGGGCGTGCGCCTCGCGAGGGACGGCGCCGGCGAGGCCGTCTCGGACTTCGAGGCCGACGTCCTGGCGGGGCTGAAGAAGCCGCAGAAAAGCCTGGCGCCGAAGTATTTCTACGACGCGGAGGGCTCGCGCCTGTTCGAGGCCATCACCGAGATCCAGGAGTACTATCCGACGCGCACCGAAATCGCGCTTCTGCGCGGCGCGGCCGCCGAGATCGCCGCCGAGATCCCCGAGGGGGCGGCGCTCGTCGAGTTCGGCAGCGGCGCCAGCGTGAAGACCAGGATCCTGCTCGACGCTGCGCCGCAGGTTTCGCTGTACGCCCCTATCGACATCAGCGGTTCGGCGCTGTCCGAGGCGGCCGGGGCCATCCGCGCCGACTATCCGCAGCTGGCCGTGGGCGCCGCTGCAGGACGATTTCACGCGGGCCCTACAATTGCCGGCAGAGGCGGCGGGTCGCCCGGTGGTCGGCTTCTTCCCCGGTTCGACCATCGGCAATTTCACCCCGGACGAGGCGGAGGCGTTCTTGGCGGGCGCCCGCCGGCTCCTGGGCGAGGGGGGGCGGCCTTCCTTGTCGGCATAGACCTGAAAAAGGACCGCGCGACGCTCGAGGCCGCCTACGACGACGCACTGGGAGTGACGGCGGCGTTCAACAGGAACCTGCTGGTCCGGATCAATCGCGAGCTTGAGGGAGACTTCGATCTCGACGCCTTCGCGCACCGGGCTGTCTGGAACGAGGCCGAGAGCCGGGTCGAGATGCATCTGATGAGCCTAAAGGATCAGGCCGTAACCGTCGCGGGCGAGCGCTTCCGCTTCGCGGCCGGAGAAACCCTGCACACCGAGAACTCCTACAAGTTCACCGTGGAAGGCTTCGGCGGCCTCGCAGCCCGCGCCGGGTGGCGGCTCGAGCGGTGGTGGGCCAGCGCCCACCCCGCCTTCGCCATGACGCTGCTTCGAGCCTAGGGCGAGCGCCTAGGACTCGCGGCCGCGCGAACGGCCGCCGCCGCGCGAAGCCTCGCCACCCTTGCGGCCGGCCGAGGCGGCGAGGTCACGGTCCTTGGCGAAGCTGCGCTTCTCGCCGGGGACGCTGGCCCCGCCCTTGCGGGCGATCTCACGGCGCCGCTCGGGGTTCATGGCCGCGAAGCCGCGGCGGGCTCGCGGCTTTCCGGTGTCAACGCTGGGCATGTTTCAACTCTCCTAATCGGGCGACGAGAGGGGGAGGTCTAGCGAGGCGCCTCCGACCGGCCGCTCGCCTTCACGCGGCCGTTCGGGATCTGGAGCCGGGACGGGGTCGTCGCCGCGGCTCACCGGGGCATTTTTGTCTTCTGGGTCTGCCGGTTCGGACATGGCGTCTCGCAGAGGTTAGCGGTCTGGCTAACCAACAAGGCCCGGCAGAGGTTGCGTGAACGGACGCTTCTTATTGCCGCCTTAATTGAGCCGCGGCGGCCGCGGTCGGCGCGCGGCGCTCTACAGGGGCAGCAGCACCCGCGCGGTGAGGCCGCCGCTGGGGCGGTTCACAAGGTCGACATCGCCGCCGTGCCCGCGGGCGATGGAGCGCACGACCGCCAGGCCCAGGCCGATTCCGCCGGTCTTGCGATTGCGGGACGGCTCGCGGCGATAGAAGGGCTCGAACACCCTCTCCGCGTCCTGCGGCGGGATGCCGGGGCCGTCGTCCTCGATCTCGACCACCACGTTCGTATCGTCCTGGAACACGCGGGCGCGGGCGCGGCCGCCGAACTTCACCGCGTTCTCCAGCAGGTTGGCGAAGAGGCGGCGCAAGGCCATCGGATCGCCGACGAGGACCACCTTGTCGCCCGGCTCCATCTCGGCGGGGGCGCCGGTCTCGGCCATCTCGTCGCACAGGCTTTCCAGGAGCGACGAGAGCTCCAGAGGCGTGCGTTCGCCTGCCCGGCTGGTGTCGCGCACGAAAGCCAGGGTGGCGGCGATCATCTCCTCCATCTGGTCGAGGTCCGAGGCGAATTTGGTGCGCTGGTCCTCGGGCAGGCCCTCGATGCGGAAGCGGAGGCGGGTCAGGGGCGTGCGCAGGTCGTGGGCGATCGCGCCCATCATCGCCGTGCGATCCTCGACGTACCGGCGCAGGCGCGTCTGCATCTCGTTGAACGCCCGCGTGGCCTGGGCGATCTCGATCGGGCCCTTGAGCGCCAGCGGCGGCGCAGTGGGGTCGCGGCCCAGCCGCTCGGCGGCGGTGGCGAAGCCCTTGATCGGCGCCGACAGCCGGCGGGCGAAGATCCACGCCACCGGGGCCATCGCCAGGGCCGAGAGCACGAACCACAGCGCCAGGCGCTTCTGCCAGTCGGAGAGGCCGAACGGCTGGCGGGTGCCGACCACCAGCCAGCGGCCGTCCGGCTGGCGGACGCCGAGCTCGAAGGGCGCGGTCAGGAAGTGTTCCTCGCGGACGCCCTCGCGGGCGGCGCGGTCGCGCAGCACGCGGCTCACCCGGCGGTCGGCGAGGGGACCCCGTTCGCCGGCGATCACCACATCGGCCACGCCGACGCCGAGGTCGGCGGCGATCCGCGCCCGGATGATCGGGATCGAACGGCCTTCGAGCGGCGGCGAGGGAGCCTTGTCCTCGAACCGCCGGCGCAATGGCGGGCGTTCGGTGAACGTCGGCGGGTTGCCAGCGGCGGTGCGCACGATCTCGACCACCCGGTACACGTCCGGCGTCGGCGGCGGCAGGCTGAAGAGCAGCAGGATGCTTATGGCCCAGGCCGCGACCAGGGTGAGCCCCGTCAGCGTCAGGAGCTGGACGAAGAACGAGGCGGCGGGCCCCCCGCGGGGCTCATGTGCGCTTCACCTTGGCGGTGAACATGTAGCCTTCGTTGCGGATCGTGCGGATCAGGTCATGGCTGTCGCCGCCGTCGTCCAGCTTGCGGCGAAGGCGGCTGATCTGGACGTCGATGGCGCGGTCGAAGGCGTCGCTGTCGGGTCCGCGGGCGTATTCCAGCAACTGGTCGCGGGTCAGCACCCGCTGGGGACGCTCGACGAAGGCGCGGAGCAGGCTGAACTCGCCCGACGACAGGTTCACGACCACGCCCGCGGGGGAGCGGAGCTCGCGCCGAACCAGATCGAGCCGCCAGCCGGCGAACTCGCAGCCGGCCCCCCAGCGCGCCCGGGGTCGCCCGCTGCTCGGCCCGGCGCAGAACGGCGCGCACGCGGGCCAGCAGCTCGCGCGGATTGCAGGGCTTGGCCAGGTAGTCGTCGGCGCCGAGTTCGAGGCCCACGATGCGGTCGGTGTCCTCGCCCATGGCCGACAGCATGATGATCGGCGGCCCGGTCTCGTTCGCGGTCAGCCGCCGGCAGATCGCCAGCCCGTCCTCGCCCGGGAGCATGACGTCCAGCACGATCAGGTCGACGGGCCCCCGTTCCAGGGCGCGTTCCATCTCGGGGGCGTCGGCGGCGGTCTCCACCTTGTAGCCATGGCGTCTCAGGAAGTCGGAGACGACGTCCCGGATGCCAGGATCGTCGTCCACCATGAGGATGCGCGCGCCGGCGCCGGCCATGTCAGCAGCAAGCTCCATGGGCGCCACCTTGCGGTGACGCGGTGACTCTCGAATGTCTCGGATGAAACGCGTGTGTCACGGCGCTCATTCGCCGGCCAGCACGTCGTCCGCCACGAAGGGGTTGCTGCGCCGCTCCTGGCCGAAGGTCGACATCGGCCCATGCCCCGGGACGAAGCGCACGTCGTCGCCCAGCGGCCACAGCTTGCGGGTGATGGAGTGGATCAGGTCGGCATGGTTCCCACGCGGGAAGTCGGTGCGGCCGATGGACCCCTGGAACAGCACGTCGCCGACCTGGGCGAACCGCGCCTCGCGGTGGAAGAACACCACGTGGCCGGGCGTGTGGCCCGGGCAGTGGATCACCTCGAACTCGGTCTCGCCGAGGCTCACCCTGTCGCCGTCGCCCAGCCAGCGGTCGGGGGTGAAGGTGCGGGCGTCGGGCATGCCCCACTTGGCCCGAGGCGCCGATGTCGTCGATCCAGAACTGGTCGTCCGGGTGCGGCCCCTCGATGGGAACGCCGGTGGCCTCCTTCAGCGCCGCCGTGCCGCCGGCGTGGTCGAGGTGGCCGTGAGTGATCCAGATCTTCTCCAGCGTCAGGCCCTGGTCCTTCAACGCCTGGAGCAGGCGCGGGACCTCGCCGCCGGGATCGATCACCGCCGCCTTCCTGGTCTTGGCGCACCAGACGATGGTGCAGTTCTGCTGCAGCGGCGTGACCGGCGCGACGACGGCGCGGATCGGAAGCGGAGGAGGCTGAGGCGCGTTCATGTCGCCCTATGATCGGGGTTCTGGCGCCCAAAGAAAAGGCCCGGGGGTCGCCCCGGGCCTCTCCGTCTCGTCTAGTCCCGCTGACCGGGGACCGGCGCGCCGGGCATCGGCGGCACCGGCCCGGGCGGAGCGTCCGCGTCGAGCTCCGGCACATCCACGACGCCGCGGCCCACGTGGCTCTTCCGGTAGCCATAAAGGAAATAGACCACCAGGCCGACGATGGCCCAGGCCACGAACATCAGCTTGGTCTCGTTCGGCAGGCTGAAGAACAGGTACACGCAGCCGGCCGCGGCGAGCGGGGCGACCACGAACACCGCCGGCGTGCGGAACGGCCGGGCCCGGGTCGGGTCGGTCCGGCGCAGCGTCAGCACCGCGATCGCGACCATGGCGAAGGCGAACAGCGTGCCCGAGTTCGAGATGTCGGCCAGCACGCCCACCGGGAAGAAGGCGGCGAACAGCGCCACGAAGACGCCGGTGACCACGGTGATCACGTGCGGCGTGTGGTACTTCGGGTGCACCTTCGACAGCACCGCGGGCAGCAGGCCGTCGCGGCTCATCACGAAGAAGATGCGGGTCTGGCCGAACATCATCATCAGGATGACCGAGGGCAGGGCCAGGCCGGCGGCGAGGCCGATCAGGTTGCCGATCTGCGGCCAGCCGATCTCGCGCAGGGTCCAGGCCAGGGCCTCCTTCGAGCAGACGACCTGCGACTCGCCGATGGCGGCGCAGGCGGCGGAGAGCTCGGGGCTGCCGGGGCGCAGGCCGGCGCCGTCGGCGCCGAGCACGGGCTGGGCGCCCACGGTGCCGATCACGCCCGAGGCGACCAGGATGTAGAAGATGGTGCAGATCGCCAGCGAGCCGATCAGGCCGATGGGCATGTTCCGCTGCGGGTTCTTGGTCTCCTCGGCCGCCGTCGAGACCGCGTCGAAGCCGACGTAGGCGAAGAAGATCGAGGCCGCCGCCGCCGAGATGCCGGCGATGCCGAGCGGCGCGAACGGAGTGAAGTTCTCCATCTTCATCACCGGCACCGCCAGGACGATGAACAGCGTCAGGGCCGCGACCTTGATGGCCACCAGCACGGCGTTGACCGTCGCCGACTCTCCGCGTGCCGATCACCAGCAGCCAGGTCACTAGCAGGGCGATGCCCATGGCCGGCAGGTTGACCATGCCGCCGTCCAGCGGACCGCGGACGAGGGCGTTGGGAATGTCGATGGCGAAGGCGTTCTCGATCAGGCCTACGACATAGCCGGACCAGCCCACCGAGACCGCGCCGGCGGCGACGGCGTATTCGAGGATCAGCGCCCAGCCGACCATCCAGGCCAGCATCTCGCCCATCACGGCGTAGCTGTAGGTGTAGGCGGACCCGGAGACCGGGACCATCGAGGCCATTTCGGCGTAGCAGAGCGCCGCCACGGCGCAGACGAAGCCGGCGATGATGAACGACATCATCATCCCGGGGCCCGCCTTCTGGGCGGCTTCGGCCGTCAGCACGAAGATGCCGGTGCCGATGATGGCGCCGATGCCCAGCATGGTGAGCTGGAACGCGCCTAGCGATCGTTGCAGTGATTTCTTCTCCGCGGTCGCCAGGATCGCGTCGAGCGGCTTAACACGCCACATATTCCCTCCGAGCAGCGGCCCCCCTGGCCGCCGTTGATCAAGTTTGGGCGGACCGTTGCGTGCTTGGCGCCTCGTGGTCAAGCGGCAACGCTGGCGGGGGCCGGGCGCATTGGCTACAGGCGCAGGGATGCTTCCCGTCCACGAGGCCCTGCCTGCGCTGAAGGCGCAGCTTGCCCAATCCAACGCCGCCGTCCTGGTCGCGCCCCCCGGGGCGGGCAAGACCACGGTCGCGCCGCTGGAATTGCTGGGGGAATCCTGGGCGGCGGGCGGGAAGATCATCGTCCTGGAGCCGCGCCGCCTGGCCGCTCGCGCCGCCGCCCATCGCATGGCCCAGACCCTCGGCGAACCGGTCGGCGAGACGGTCGGCTTCCGCGTCCGGATGCAGAGCCGGGTCTCGGCCCGCACGCGGATCGAGGTGGTCACCGAGGGCGTCTTCACGCGGATGATTCTCGCCGACCCGGAGCTGGCCGGCGTCGCCTGCGTCATCTTCGACGAATTCCACGAGCGCAGCCTGGACGCCGACCTGGGCCTGGCGCTGGCCCGTGACGCCCAGAAGGTGCTGCGCGACGACCTGCGGCTGCTGGTGATGTCGGCGACGCTCGACGGGGCGGCGGTGGCGCGGCTGTTGGACGACGCGCCGGTGGTCGAGAGCCGGGGCCGCATGTTCCCGGTGGAAACGCGGTACCTCGGGCGCGACGACAGCCAGCGGCTGGAGGACCGCGTCGTGCGCGCCGTCGAACGCGCCCTGGCCGAGGAGAGCGGCAGCGTCCTGGTCTTCCTGCCGGGGCAGGGCGAGATCCTGCGCACGGCCGAGCGGCTGGCGGAACGTCTTCGACGGCCGGAGGTGGATGTCGCGCCGCTCTATGGCGCCCTCGATCCCCGGGACCAGGATCGCGCGATCGAGCCGGCGCCCGCCGGCCGCCGGAAGGTGGTGCTCGCCACCGCCATCGCCGAGACCAGCCTGACCATCCAGGGCGTCCGGGTCGTCATCGACTGCGGCCTGGCCCGCGTGCCGCGCTTCGATCCCGCCAGCGGCCTGACGCGGCTGGCCACCGTCCGCGTCAGCCGCGCGGCCGCCGACCAGCGCCGCGGCCGGGCCGGGCGGACCGAGCCCGGCGTCTGCTACCGCCTGTGGGACGAGGCCGAGACCCGCGCCCTGCCGGCCTATGCCGATCCCGAGATCCTCGACGCCGACCTCTCGGGCCTGGCGCTGGATCTGGCCCGCTGGGGCGTGAAGGACCCGGCCGACGTCGCGTTCCTCGACCCGCCGCCGGCCGCCGCCTTTGGCGAGGCGCGGGCCCTGCTGCGACGCCTGGAGGCGCTGGGCGACGACGGGGTGCTCACGCCGCATGGGCGCGCACTGGCCGACTTCCCGCTCGCGCCGCGCCTGGCGCACATGGTGCTCAAGGCCGCCGACACCGGGCAGGCCGGCCGCGCGGCGCGGATCGCCGCCCTGATCACCGAACGCAATCTCGGCGGCCGCGACGCGGACCTGCGCCATCGCCTGGAGGGCCTGGAGCGCGACCGCAGCCCGCGGGCCCGCGACGCCAAGGCGCTGGCCGATCGCTGGGCCGGCCTCGCGCCGAAGGGCGGCCGCAAGGCCCAGGGAACCGAGCCCCTGTCGGACGGCCTGCTGCTGGCCTTCGCCTATCCCGAGCGGGTGGCCAAGGCGCGCGGCGGGCAGGGCGAATTCCAGCTGGTCAGCGGCCGCGGCGCCTTCGTGGAGCCCACCGATGCGCTGGCGCGCGAACGATGGCTGGCGGTGGCGGAGCTCGGCGGCGGCGACCGGCGCGACCGCATCCTGCTGGCGGCGCCGCTGGAGGAGGCCGAGCTCGCCGCCTTCGCCGATCAGTTCGAGGTCGAGGAGCGTCTGGACGAGAGCGGCGGCGGCCGGCTCCGCGCCAAGCGCCTGACCCGGCTGGGCCGGCTGACGATCCGCGAGGAGATCGACGAGAACCCGGATCCCGCCCTGATCGCCCGGGCGCTGGCCGACCGGGTCCGCCGCGACGGGGTGAAGATCCTGCCCTGGGGCGAGGCGGCCGCGTCCCTGCGCCAGCGGGCCGCCTTCCTGCGCGCCCGCGATCCCGCCTGGCCGGACCTGTCCGACGCGGCCCTGCTCGCCCGGCTCGACGAGTGGCTGGCGCCGGTGCTGACCGGCCTGCGGGGGCTCAACGCCCTGAAGCCGGACGTGCTGGACGGGGCGCTCCGCACCCTCGTGCCCTGGGACCAGCAGCGCCGGCTCGACGCCGAGGCGCCCGCCCGCTGGACCGCGCCGACCGGCAACAGCTTCGCGATCGACTATGCGGCCGAGGCCGGTCCCCGGGTCGACGTCCGCGTGCAGGAGGTCTTCGGCCTCGCCCAGCACCCGACCGTCGGCGGCGTCCCGCTGACGCTGAGCCTGCTCTCCCCGGCGCACCGGCCCATCCAGACCACCCGGGACCTGCCGGGCTTCTGGAAAGGCTCGTGGAAGGACGTGCGAACCGAGATGCGGGGCCGTTATCCCAAGCACGTCTGGCCGGAGGACCCCGCCGCCGCGACGCCCACTACGCGCGCCAAGCCGCGGGCGAGTTGACTCAACCGTCGGGTGAAACCTTTGGCGTTCCGGGCGTTTCCTTCCCAGGCGGCGATGCCGCCCGAGAGGATGGTGAGCGCTGTGGACGCCCGCGTCGCGCCTGGATTTGCCACCGGATCCGGCTCCGGTTCCGGCCTGAACCATGAGGACATCGCCGATCGCCTGTCCGAGATGATCGCGCTGCTCGAGGCGCTGGAGCAGGCGGAGTTCCTGAGCGAGGCGCCCGAGCGCGCGGGGGCCCGGGCGCGTCACCAGCTCGGCTCCAGCCTGCTCACGCTGCTGGCGCGCCAGCTCCGCGAGCTTCGCGCCGCGGTCGCCGATCCCGCGGTGGGCGTGCCGGCGGACGACCTGTCCGCCGAACTGCCGGCCTGAACGTCAGGCCGCGGCCTTCCAGGCCCTCGGGTGCTGCGTGCGAAAGCCGACCGCCAGCCGGTTCCAGCCGTTGATCGTCACGATCAGCATCGTCAGCCAGACGATCTCTTCCTCGCTGAAATGCGCCTTCAGCGGATCGTAATCGGCGTCCGGGGCCGCCGTGTCGGCCACCCGCGTCACCGCTTCGGTCCAGGCGAGGGCGGCGCGCTCCCGAGGGGTGTAGAGGCTGCTCTCGCGCCATGCCGCCAGCAGGTGCAGCCGCTCCTCGCTCTCTCCGGCCTTGCGCGCATCCTGGGTGTGCATGTGGAGGCAATAGGCGCAGCCGTTGATCTGCGAGGCGCGGGTCTTCACCAGCTCGGCCAGGGTGAAGTCCAGACCGCTGGCCTTCACGGCGTTCTCCAGGCCCAGCATGGCCTCGAGCGCCTGGGGCGCGACGGCGTAGTAGTTGAGGCGGGTGGTCATCGGGGGAGGTCCTTCTCTCTGGATGACCTCAGGACGCGCGGGCGCCGGCCCGTGTGACAGGCTTCAGCTCGTGGCGGCGTAGATCATGATCCCGGTCGCCACCGACAGGTTCAGGCTGTCGGCCCGGCCGCGCATGGGGATCTTCACGTTCAGGTCGGGCAGGGCGGCCATCTCGGGCGTCAGGCCCTGCTGCTCGTTGCCCATCAGGATCAGCGCCGGCTTGCGGTAGTCGGCCGTCGCGTGGCTCTGGGTGGCGCTCAGCAGCGTGCCGACCACCGAGCCGGGCCAGCTTGGCCGCCACGCTGCGAACTCCGCCTCCGTGGCACGCGACAGCGGCACGGCGAAGATCGAACCCATGGTCGCCCGCACAGCCTCCACCGAATAGGGATCGCAGCATTCGCCCACCAGGATCACCGCGCCGCAGCCCGCCGCGTCGGCGGTGCGCACGATCGTCCCGAGGTTCCCCGGGTCCCGCACGCGATGGAGTGCGACGACGCAGGCGGCCGCGCCCGGATCGATCTGGGCCAGCGGGCGGAAGACCTGGGGAAAGACGCCCACCACCGCCTGCGGATTGTCGCGCTTCGACACCTTGGCGAGGATGTCGTGGTTGACCTCGATGACCTCGCCGCCGGCGGCCCGCGTGGCCTGCGCGGCCTTCTTCAGCAGCGGATGGTCCGCGGCCTCGGGCCCGTGCATCAGGATTTTGGGGGCGTGGCCCAGCTCGACCCCTTCGGTGACGTGCTTCAGGCCCTCGGCCAGGAACAGGCCGGTCTCGTCGCGGTCCTTGCGCAGATGCAGGGCGCGGACGGCCTTCACCGTGGGGTTCGAAAGCGAGGTGACGGTGCGGCTCACGGAGCGCCCCCTTGAGACCACCGCGCGTAGAAGCTCATCCCGATCTGCCGCTCGGCGCCGTCCTCGACCAGCGCCAGCTCGCCCCAGTCGATCCGCCCGCCGCGATCCTGCAGCACCTCGGCCAGCAGGCCCGACAGCGCCGCACCCGAGATCCGCTCGGCATAGGCGTTGAGGATCAGGAACGAGGCGTTTTCCGAAAGAAGTTCGCCACATAGCCGCGCGAGTTCAGGCAGGTCCTCAAACAGGCGCCAGACCTGACCGTCGGGCCCGCGGCCGTACTTCGGCGGGTCCAGGATGATCCCGTCGTACTTCGAGCCGCGCCGCACCTCGCGCTGCACATAGCGGCGGGCGTCCTCGACGATCCAGCGGATCGGCCGCTCGGCCAGCTTCGACAGCTCGGCGTTTTCGCGCGCCATCGCCACCGCCTTCTTCGAGGCGTCGACATGGGTCACCTGCGCGCCCGCCGCGGCCATGGCCAGGGTGGCGACGCCCGTATAGCCGAAGAGGTTCAGCACCTTGGGCTGGGAGCCGTCCTGCCCCGCCCTGCGGACCGCCTCGTCGAGGAACGCCCAGTTGGCGGCCTGCTCGGGGAAGAACGCCAGATGGCGGAAGGCGGTGAAGCGGCCCAGGAACCGCACGTCGCGCCAAGCGAGCGGCCACGCCTCCTCGTGCCTGCCCTGGAAGCGCCAGCGTCCCGCATCCTCGTCGTCGGTCGCCGCCGCCGGGTCGAACACGGCGTCCGCCTTCGCCCAGAGGTGGGGTTTCTGCGGCGCCCACAGGCACTGGGGTTCGGGGCGCACGACGGTGTAGGACCCGTAGCGCTCCAGCTTCCGGCCGTCGCCGGAGTCCAGCAGGGCGTAGTCCGCCCAGCCTTCGGTGCGCATCACGCCGGGCGCGTCGGCGACGGTGGGGCGGCTCATGGCGGCCTTGAAGCGCAAGCTGCGCTCCTCGTCCAGTGCGTCGGCCGTCGTCCGCAGGCTGCCGCAACGTGGGCTTGCCACCGGTGGCGATTTGGGGTCCGGTGCGCGTCAGGGGCGAGTGCTTGGGGACCTGTGTGACGTGACGGCTGTTGGGACGACGACGCGGAAATCCGCGCGCAAGGCCAAGGGCGACGGACATCTGCGCCGCGCCGAGATCCTCGAGGCGGCGGAGCGCATCTTCGTGGCCGAGGGCTACGAGGGCGCGACGATCCGCAAGATCGCCGACGAGGTCGGCGTGTCCTCCACCGCGCTCTACATGCACTTCCAGGACAAGGGCTGCATCCTGCTCGAGATCTGCGAGCGGACCCTCAAGGCCCTCTACGAGACCAACCACGAGATCGCCGCCAAGCCGGTCGATCCGGTCGTCCGGGTGCGGATGATGCTGGAGGCCTACATGCGCTGGGGCCTGGCCCATCCCAACGCCTACCAGCTTGTCTATTCCACGCCGCGTCCGGTATCGGCGCAGCCCTGGCCCGAAGGCACGGCGGACCTGAGCCGACAATGCTACGAGATCTTCTCCGGCGTGGTGCGCGAGATCGCGGCGCTCGGCCGTCTGCGGACGGGCGGGGCCGATTCCGCGGCCCAGGCCCTCTGGATGGGCTGTCACGGCGTGGTGGCGCTGCTGACCGCGCGCCCGGGCTTCGGCTGGGCGGACCGCGAGGAGCTGATCCAGGTGAGCCTCGAAGGCATGCTGCACGGGCTGGTGGTGGACTGACACCCGCGCTGGCCGGAGCGGCTGCGCTGCTCGCCGGCGGCGCCGAGGCCGCTCCGCGGGTGCTGTCGCTCGATTCCTGTGCCGACCAGTACGTCATGGGTCTGGCCGCCCGGGCGGACATCGTCGGCCTGTCCACCCGCGCCGACGACGCGGACAGCCGCCTCCGCCATCTGGCGCGCGGCCTGCCGATGCGCCGGGTCGACCTGGAGTCGGCGCTGGCCGCGCGGCCCGACGTGGTCGTCCGCTACTGGGGTGGCGAGCCGCGGCTGATCGCGGCGCTGGAGCGGCGGGGGGTGCAGGTGATCACCATCCCGGACGCCACGGACTTCGACGATATCCGCCGCAGCGTCCGGCGGGTCGCCGCCGCTCTCGAACGCCGTCCGCAGGGCGAGGCCGCGATCGCGGGCATGGACGCCCGCCTGGCCCGCGCCGCCGCGCCCTGGAAGGGCGCGCGGGCGCTCTACATGACGCCGGGCGGCGTCACCGCCGGGCAGGGGACCCTGATCGACGCGGTGCTCCGCGCCGCGGGCATGACGAACGCCGAGGCCCGCCCGGGCTTTCAGACCATCTCCCTGGAAGACCTCGCCCTCGCGCCGCCGCAGGCGGTCGTGCTGGGCTTCTTCGACACCTTCCAGCTCTCGGGGGACAGCTGGGGCGTCGGTCGGCACCGGGTGCTGCAGCGGACGGCGCGCACGCGGCAGGTGGCCAGCCTGCCCGGAGCCCTTCTGGGCTGCCCGGATTGGGGTGCGGCCGAGGCGGCGAGCCTACTGGCCGCCAAGGCGCCGCCATGAGGCCGCTGGCGCTAAACTTTCTCCTGGCGATGGCGGCGCTGGCCTTCGCCGCCGGCGGCCTGCTGCTGGGCGAGACCCAGCTCACCTCCGCGCAGGTGGCCGGGGCGTTCGCCGAGCCACTCTCCGGTCCCGGCGTGGTGCTGTGGGAGATCCGTCTGCCGCGGACGGCCGCCGCCCTGGTGGTCGGCGCGGCCCTTGGCCTCGCCGGCGCCGTCATGCAGGGCCTGCTGCGCAACCCGCTAGCCGATCCGGGCGTGCTGGGCGTTTCCGGCGGCGCGGGCCTCGGCGCGGCGCTGGCCATCTCACTGGGCCTCGCCGCCACGCCCGGGGCCATCGAGGGGGCGGCCCTGGCCGCCGCCCTGCTCGTGGGCCTGCTGCTGACCGGGCTCGCCGCTCGTTTCCGCGAGCCGGAGACCCTCATCCTGTTCGGCGTCGCGCTCTCGGCGTTCCTCGGCGCCCTGACCTCGCTGGTGTTCAACTTCTCGCCGTCCCCCGTCACCCTGGCGGAGGTGTTCGCCTGGCTGCTGGGATCGGTCGCCAACCGCGACTGGATGGACATCGGCCGCCAGATCCCGGCGCTGGCGGTCGGCGTCGGCCTTTCGATCTACGCGGCCCGCGGACTCGTGATGCTGACGCTGGGCGAGGAGGCTGCGGCGCTCTCCGGGCTGCCGATGACGCGCCTGCGCGCCGCCGCAGTCGCCGGGGCCTCGCTGCTCACCGGCGCCTCCGTCGCCATGGCCGGCATCGTCGGGTTCGTCGGCCTGGCCGCGCCCCACCTGGTCCGCGCCGGATCCGGCGGCGATCCGGGTCGGGTGCTGCTGCCCTCGGCGCTGGCGGGCGCCGTGCTGCTGGCCGCCGCCGATCTGGCGGCCCGGCTGATCCCAACGGATCTCGAGCTGAAGCTGGGCGTCGTCACGGCGCTGTTCGGCGCGCCGCTGTTCGCCCTGATCGCGTGGCGCGCGGCGCGGAGCTGGCGCGGATGACGCCGGCGCTGCTCCTCGAGGACGCCGTCGTCCGCCGTGGCTCCGCGGCCGTGCTCCACGGCGTCGGTTTCGCGGCGAGGGCCGGAGAGGTCCTGGGCGTCGTGGGCGCGAACGGTTCGGGCAAGACGACTCTGCTGCGCGCCGCCCTGGGTCTCGTCCGGCTGGCTGGCGGCCGAGCCGAACTCGCCGGCCGCGAGGTGCGGACCCTGTCCGAGCCCGACCGCGCCCGGCTGGCCGGCTACCTGCCGCAGGACCGCCACGTCGGCTGGAACATGACGGCCTGGCGCATCGCCAGCCTCGGCGCCGTCCAGGCGCGGCCGGCGGAGGCCCGCGCCCGGGCTGAGGCCGCCCTCGACCGCGTGGGCCTCCTTGCCCTCAAGGACCGCGGGGTGCTGGAAATGTCCGGCGGCGAGCGGGCCCGGGTGCTGCTGGCCCGGCTGCTGGCGACCAATGCGCCGCTGCTCGTCGCCGACGAGCCGATCGCCGGCCTCGACCCCGACGCCCAGCTCCTGGCGCTGGACCTGCTGCGCGAAGAGGCCCGGCGAGGGGCGGCCGTCGTCCTGACCCTGCACGACCTGCCGCTCGCCGCCCGCTACTGCGACCGCCTGCTTGTCCTCAGTCGAGGACGGGTGCTCGCCGACGGTCCGCCCACGGGGGCGTTGACGCCGGCCGTCCTGGCCGAGGCCTTCGCCCTCGACGGCCGGTTGGCGCTCACCGCCGACGGCGCCATGCTGGCGGCGAAGCGGCGAGGGGGGGCGGCCATGAGGTTCGCGCGCTGGACGTTCACGCTGGGCGGGGTCTGGGGGATCCTGGTGGTCGCGCCCATGCTGTTCCTGGAAGGCTGGATCGCCGCCAACGACCGCGGCCCGACCGCCTATCCCGAGACCTACTATGGGTTCGTTGGTGCGGTGCTGGCCTGGCAGCTGGTCTATCTGACCATCGGGCGCGATCCGGCGCGCTTCCGGCCGATCATGCCGCTGGCGGTGCTGGCCAAGCTCGGCTTCGGCGTCACCGTTTGGCTGCTGTACGCCGCCGGCCGCACGCCGATGGGCGTGGCGCTGGTGGCGAGCCCCGACCTGGTGCTCGCGGCGCTGTTCTCCCTGGCCTACCTGCGGACGCGTCCGCAGGCGGAGGCCTAGGGGCTGGCCGTCTGCACCGGCATCAGGGACGGGTAGCCGTAGCCGCCGCGCTTCAGGTCGCTCGACAGCGTGATGGGGGGCCGAGCCGCCGTTCAGCTTGGCGCGATAGACCTGCATGTTTTCCATCACCCGCATGATGTAGTTGCGGGTCTCGGAGAACGGCACGCACTCGATGAAATCGAGCGGGTCGACCGCGGTGGTCCGCGGATCGCCGCACATGTTGATCCACTGGGCGGGCCGGCCGGGGCCGGCGTTGTAGCCCGCTGCGGCCATGATGTAGGAGCCCGAGAACCGGTCCAGCACCTGGCCCAGATAGGCCGAGCCCAGCTGCATGTTGTGTTCGGGGTCGTTCAGGCGATCGACCGTGTGCGAGACGCCGATCCGGCGGGCCACGAGGCTGGCCGTCGTGGGCAGCAGCTGCATCATGCCGCGGGCGTCGGCGCTGGACCGGGCGAGGGGATCGAAGCCGCTTTCCTGGCGCGTGATGCCCAGAACCAGCGCCGGCTCGGGCCCGCCGGCCACTGTCGGGGGCGTGCGGTAGGGATAGCCGCGGTCGCCCAGGATCAGCCCGCGCTGCGCCGCCGCGCGGACGGCCTTCATCGAGGTGTCCTGGTCGCCATAGGCCCGCGCCAGGTCGACCAGCTGGGCGGCCTCCTGGGTCGTGGGCACCACGTCGTCGATGTGCAGGGCGAAGACGCGGAACAGGTCGCGCTGGCCCTGTTCGACCAGCAGCCGGGCGGCCTGCACCGGCTCGCGGGCCTCGAAGCGCGCGCGATCGGCGGCGGTGATCTCAGGGTCTTTCGGCACGTTCAGCCGCAGCCCCAGCTTCTCGGCCGACAGCTGGCCGTAGAAGGTGGTCACGTGCTGGGCGCCCTGGGCGTAGAAGGTCTCGGCGGCGGCGTTCTCGCGGCGCGCCTCGGCCGCGCGGCCCTGCCAGTAGAAGGCCCGACCCTTGGTGATGGGCGAGGAGCCGATGCTTTCCAGGTTGGCGAAGTGCCGTCCGGCCGCCACGGGATCGTTCAGCTTCGAGAGCGCCAGCCAGCCGGCGTAGAACTCGGCGTCGGCCGCGTCCGAACCCTTGGTGAGGCCGGAATTGGCGGCCGCCTGATAGGCGCTGCGCCAGTCGCCGTTCTTGATCGCCGCCAGGGTCAGGCGATGCCGCTCGAACCAGATGCGGTCGGCCTGTTCGTCGGTGACGACCGTCCTGGGGAAGTTGGCCACCTGGGCGAGGGCCAGGGTGTCGAGCCCTTGCGCCGCAGATAGCCCGCCCGCTCGAAGGCGACGCCGGGCTGGGCCTGCTGCGCCGGCGTCAGCGCGCCGTACAGGTCGTTGGCGTTGGCCGCGTCGGCGCGCAGGGCGATGCGGGTCAGCGCCGCCGCCTGATCGCCGGCCGGCAGCAGCGCGATCATCTCGCGGGCGGCCGGCCCCTGGGCGCCGTACAGCAGGACGTCGGCGCGGCGCGCGTGGTCCTCGATCGTCAGCGCTTCGGGGAAGCGGGCCAGGATCGTGCGCTGGACGTCGGCCTCGAAGCTCCTGGTGGTCCACCAGCGGCGAATCAGGTCGCGGGCGACCTCGGTCTGGCCCTGCAGGCGATAGGCCGACGCCAGCGCCAGGGCGCCGTGGGCGGTCTGCGGCTCCTGGCCGGCGAACCAGGCGATCACCTCGGCCGGCGTCTTGCCCGACGTCGCCAGCAGCTTCTCGGCCGCGGCCTGGCGCCGGGCGCCGCGGGGCCAGCCGGCGAGCTCGCGGCGCGCAGTGTCCACGTCGTAGAAGCCGAGCGATTCTGGAATTGCCGTCGACGAGCGCCCAGGTGGCGGTCTTCTTCGCCATCGGATCGCTGATGCCGGCGATGGCGTTGCGGGCGCCCGAGATGTCGGCGCGCCGGGCGGCGTTCAGCGCGGTGGCGAACAGCGCCTGGTCGGCCGCGCTCAGCGTGCGGCTGCCCACGGGTCTCGGAGGCGCCGGCGCAGGCTGCGGCGCCGCTGCCGGCGGCGCGCGTTTGATCAGGTCGCCGATCGGGTCCGCGGGCTGGGCCCGGGCGACGGCGGCGGCCAGAGCCACGAGGCTCACGGCGAGGAAAACTTTGCGGGCCTTGGAGTCCAACCTCTCCCCCCCGGCGAAAACTGGAGACGATGATGCGAAACGGAATCGGCGTTGCGGGTTCGACCCACGCCAACATATTGTCCCGCGAAATCTGAACGTCGCCCCAACAAGCGACCTTTTCACGGCAATTTGCACACCATGTCCGAACCCATGTTCCGGGGCGTCCTTCCGGCGCTCGTCACGCCGTTCCGCAACGGCGAGGTCGACGAGGAGGCTTTCGTGGCCCTCGTCGAGAGGCAGATCGCAGGCGGCGTCCACGGGCTCGTGCCGGTGGGTACGACCGGCGAGACCGCCACCCTCAGCCACGCGGAGCATCGCCGCGTCGTGGAGCTCTGCGTGCAGACCGCGCGCGGCCGCGTGCCGGTGGTCGCCGGCGCGGGATCCAACTCCACCGCCGAGGCCATCGAGCTGGCGCGCCACGCCAAGACCGTCGGCGCCGACGCCGCCCTGGTGGTGACGCCGTACTACAATCGTCCGAGCCAGGAGGGCCTCTACGCCCACTACAAGGCGATCAACGACGCGGTTCAGCTGCCGATCCTGGTCTACAACGTGCCGGCCCGCACCAGCGTCGACATCTCGAACGCGACGCTGGAGCGCCTGGCCAAGCTGCCCAACATCGTCGGCATCAAGGACGCCACCGGCGACCTGCCGCGCGCCAGCCTGCAGCGCCTGGAGTGCGGCGACGACTGGGTGATGCTGTCGGGCAACGACGACGGGGGGCTGGGCTACATGGCCCACGGCGGCCACGGCTGCATCTCGGTGACCTGCAACGTCGCCCCTGAGGCCTGCGCCGACTTCTACAACGCCTGCATGGCCGGGGACTACGCCACGGCCCTGGCGCACCAGGACAGGCTGATCCGCCTGCACAAGGCGCTGTTCGCCGACGCCTCGCCGTCGCCCACCAAGTTCGCGCTGGCCCACCTGGGCCTTTGCGCCGACGAGACGCGCCTGCCGATCACGCCGTGCTCGGAGGCCGCCCGCGCCGAGGTCCTAGCCGGCCTGCGCGAGGCGGGCCTGACCGACTGACATGGCCGGGAAGCTGATCGCCGAGAACCGTAGGGCGCGGTTCGACTACTTCCTCGAACAGACCTTCGAGGCGGGCCTCGCCCTGACCGGGTCGGAGGTGAAGAGCCTGCGCAACGGCCGGGCCAACATCGCCGAGAGTTATGCGGCGGTCGAAGGCGACGAGATCGTGCTCGTGAACGCCGACATCCCGCCGTACGCCCAGGCCGGGCCGTACTTCAATCATGAGCCGCGGCGGCACCGAAAGCTGCTGATGAAGCGGCGCGAGATCGACAAGCTGATCGGCGCGGTCCAGCGGGAAGGGCGCACGATCATCCCGACCAAGCTCTACTGGAACGACAAGGGCCTGGCGAAGCTCGAGATCGCGCTGGCCAAGGGCAAGCAGACCCACGACAAGCGGCAGGCGACCGCCGAGCGCGACTGGCAGCGGGACAAGGCGCGTCTCCTGCGCGACAAGGGGTGATCGACCCCCGGCTCGTGGAGAGCCTCGAGCGCGCCACCGTCGAGGCGGTCGCTCCTGTCGAGGTGCTGGAGATCGCCGGCTGGCTGGTCCCGCTGGACGCCGGGACCGTCGGCCGCGCCAAGTCGGCCGTGCCGCTGTCGCACGAGGCCGGTTGCGAGGCGCTCGACGAGATCCTCGCCGCCTACGGGACACGCGGCCTGCCGCCCGCCTTCCGCATCGCCGACGTCGAGGGCCTGGACGAGGTCCGCGCGGCGCTGCAGGCGAGGGGCTTCGGGCCCGCCAAGCCGACCTGGGTGAAGATCGCCGACGCGCTGACCCTGTCCGGCTTCTGCGTTCCCGACGCCGAGCTGCTGGACACGCCCGACGCCGCCTGGGGCGAGGTGTTCCTGGGCGAAGGCTTCGATCCCGCCGACGGCGCGAGCCGCGTCGCCACCCTGACCCGGTCGCCGGACGCCCTCTATGGCGCGGTCCGAGAGCACGGCCGTACGCTCGCCGTGGGCGCCGTCAGCTTCGGCCGCGGCTGGGCCGGGGTGCATGGGATGCGAACCGCGCGGCACGCCCGCGGCCGTGGCTATGCCGGCCGCCTCCTGGCGGCGTTCGGCGGCGCGGCGCTGGCCCGCGACGTGCGACGGGTGTTCCTCCAGGTGGAGGAGCCGAACCCCGCCCGCAGCCTCTACCGCAAGGCGGGCTTCGAAGCGGCCTGGCGGTACTGCTACTGGGGCTAAGCCTGTCCAAGAATTCACTTCCGGCGCGGAGCGCCGGCGCCTAGACCTCCCAACACAACCTTGGGGGTTCTCATGATCCGTACCGCCTGTTCCGTCCTGGCGCTGACCGTCGCCCTGCTGGGCGCGCCCGCCCTGGCGCAAACCGCCGCCGCACCCGCCGCCGCGGCCGCCCAGTCCGAGGACGCGCGCCTCGCCGCCTTCTTCCAGGAGGCCTTCCTGGAGAGCGCCCGCCTCAGCCCCGAGACGCTGAGCCAACTGGGCATGAAGGAGCGCTACGGCGAACTCGGCGACTACACGAAGGCCGGTTCGGATCGGCAGCTCGCCGTCGCCGAGGCCCAGCTCGCCCGCATGAAGCGCGACTTCGACCGGGCGAAACTCAGCGCCAGCTCGCAAGTCTCGTACGACCTGTTCGAGAAGAACGTCGCCACCCAGCGGATGTTCGGCAAGTGGTACTGGCAGAGCTACGCCGTCACCTCGACGGGAAGCGCGCTCGACGGCCTGCCGGTGATGCTGATCAACGTCCACCGCGTGGACAGCGTCGCCGACGCCGACGCCTACGTCTCGCGCCTGCGGGCCGTGGAACGGGTGGGCGCGGAGGTCGCCGCGGACATCGACGAGCGGACGGCCAAGGGCTTCCTGCCGCCGGCCTTCGTCTTCGGCCGGGTGATCCCCGACGCGCAGAACCAGCTGAAGGGGGCCCTTCGACGGCGGGCGCCGACCACGCGGTCTGGGCCGACTTCAAGAAGAAGGTCGCCGCGCTGCAGACCGACGACGCCACCAAGGCCCGGTTGCTCAAGGACGGCGAGGCCGCGCTGAAGACCGGCTGGACGAACGGCTACAAGCGCTATGTCGCCAGTCTGGAGCGCATGCAGGCCAAGGCCACGACCGTGAACGGCGTCTGGGCCCTGCCGCAGGGCGAGGCCTTCTACGGCGACCTGCTGTCGTTCTTCACCACCACGCCGCTGACCGCCGATCAGATCCACCAGATCGGCCTGTCGGAAGTGGCCCGCATCCGCGGCGAGATGGGAGCCATCCAGAAGAAGGTCGGGTTCAAGGGCACGCTGAACGAGTTCTTCGCCCACCTGAAGACCGATCCGAAGTACCGCTATCCAAACACCGACGCCGGCAAGCAGCAGTACCTGGCCGACGCCAAGCAGATCATCGCCACCTACATGGATACCGCCGCGAACAAGCAGTTCTCGGTGCTTCCGAAGGGGGCTCTGGAGGTCCGCGCGGTCGAGCCGTTCCGCGAGAAGACGGCGTCCGTCGCCTTCTACAACACCGGCACGCCCGACGGCTCGCGGCCGGGCATCTTCTACGTGAACCTCTCGGACATGAACCAGGTGTTCAAGCCGCAGCTGGAGGCGATCGCCTATCACGAGGGCGCGCCGGGCCATCACTTCCAGATCGCCCGCAGCCTCGAGCAGACCGACCTGCCGATGTTCCGCCGGTACGCCTACCAGGGCGCCTATCAGGAGGGCTGGGGCCTCTATGCCGAGAAGCTCGGCAAGGAAGCCGGCTTCTACCAGGATCCCTACAACGACTTCGGCCGGCTCAGCCTGGAGATCTGGCGGGCGGCGCGCCTGGTGCTGGACACCGGCATCCATGCCAGGCGCTGGAGCCGGGACCAGGCCGTCCAGTACATGCGCGACAACACGCTGAACTCCGAGCGCGACATCCAGAGCGAGATCGACCGCTACTTCACGAGCCCCGGCCAGGCGACCAGCTACAAGATCGGCCAGCTGAAGATCAGCGAACTGCGGGCCAAGGCCGAGAAGCAGCTCGGTCCCAAGTTCGACATCCGCGCCTTCCACGAGACGGTGCTGGCCGCCGGCGCCATCCCGCTAGACGTCCTGGAACAGCGTGTGGACGCATACATCGCTGGAGCACGCTGAGGCGCACCCAAGTCCCTCATTCCGGCCGCCGCAAAGCGGAGAGCCGGGACCCAGGAGGTTCTGCAGTGCGGCGGCCCCTGGGTCCCGGACAGCCGTTGCGCGGCTTCCGGGA
The DNA here is from genome assembly GCF_024699945.1 of Phenylobacterium sp. J426. GTDB lineage: Bacteria > Pseudomonadota > Alphaproteobacteria > Caulobacterales > Caulobacteraceae > Phenylobacterium. Next base: position 2,999,540 of record NZ_JAJOMY010000001.1, read on the forward strand.
CGCCAAGAAGGCGGATAGCTATTTCGCCAGGTCCTTCAGCAGCGAGCGCCAGTGGTCCAGGGAGCCGTCGATGGCGGCCACAGGCGCACGCTCGTTCAGGCCGTGGGCGAAGCTGTCCTCGTTGCGCATGAAGAGGCCCGACACGCCGTAGCTCGGTACGCCCAAGGCGCGGAAGTGCATGCTGTCGGTGGCCCCGCTCGACATCGAGGGCGTGACGGGCAGTCCGGGGTAACGGGCGTTCACCGCCTTCTTCACCGCCGCCATCACGTCGGGCCGCAACGGGGAGGCCGGGCTGTCTACCGAGCCGTCGTCCGTCACCCGCGCCACCGTCAGGCCGGGCTCGGCCATCACCTGGTCCAGCGTCTTGCGGACCTCCTCGGCCGGCGTGCCCGGGAAGATGCGGCAGTTGACGGTGGCCTCGGCGCGCTGGGGCAGGGCGTTCGGCGCGTGACCCCCGGAGATCATGGTCGCGACACAGGTGGTGCGCAGCTGGGGGGCGATGTCCTTGTCGGCAGAGAGCGTGGCGATCGCCTGCGGGTCCTGCGGGTTGGCGGCGAACCGCTTCAGCGCCTGGCCGACAGCCCCCGGTCGCTTGTCCGCCATCGCCGCGGCCGAGGCGCGGGTGATCTCGTTGGCCATGACCGGGAAGCGGTAGGCGTCCAGCTTCTTCAGCGCCTGGCTCATCCGGTAGATCGGGTTGCCGGGCGTCGGCGCGCTGGAATGACCGCCCGGATCGGTGAGGGTCAGGGTGAAGTCGGCATAGGTCTTCTCGGCCGCCTGCAGGCCGTAGGCGACCGGCTTGCCCTCGGCGTCCAGCGTGCCGCCGCCGCCGTCGGCGTTCAGGGCGAACTCGGCGCCCTTCAGCTCGTTGGCCAGCCACTGGGTCGTCACCATCTTGGTCTCTTCGTCGCCCGAGAGCGCCAGGATCACCTCGCGGCCGGGCTTCCAGCCTTCACGGCGCAGCTGGGCGAGCGTGGCGACCACCATCGAGACGTCGAACTTGTTGTCCTCGGCGCCGCGGCCATAGACGTAGCCGTTCTCGACGACCGCCTTGAACGGATCGCGCTCCCAATCCTCCCGCTTGGCCTCGACGACGTCCATGTGGCCGAGGATGACGATGGGTTTCTTGCTGCGATCCGAACCGGGATAGCGGGCGATGAGCGCCGCCGTGCCGGCCATCGGCCGAATGGTGATCTCGTCCGGCCGGTAGCCCGCCTTCACCAGCACGCTCTTCAGGTAGTCGGCGTAGGGGACCATCTGGTCACCGGGATTGACCGTCCGGAAGCGGACGCCGGTCGTGAGGATTTCGAGCGCCTGGTCGTGCAGTCCCGGCGGCGGGGCCGCGACGGCGGGCAGGGCGACGGCGGCGACGCAGGCCGAAACGAGCAGGGTGCGGATCACGCGGAACTCCGGGGCAAAGCTTGGCCGCGACGCTATAGGCCGCGCTCCGGCCGTCAACGGGGCGCGTCGATGATCGCCCGCGCCCGCCGGAAAACCGCCTCGAACATCTCCGGCGTCAGGCGCCCGGTGTTCGTGTTGAGGCGGGAGCAGTGGTAGCTGTTCAGCACCACGTACGGACCGGCCGGGAACTCGGTCCCGTGCCCCGCGATGCCCGCCGAGGCCTTCAGGCCCAGCGCCCGCAGCACGTTGCGCCGCGAGACGTCGCCCAGGGTGACGATGACCTTCAGGTTCGGGAGGTGCTCCAGCCGCGAGGTGAGGAACGGCCGGCAGGTCGCCTCCTCGATCGTCTCGGGCTTGTTGCCGGGCGGGGCGCAGCGGACGGCGTTGGTGATCATGCAGTCGACCAGCTCGACGGTGTCGTCAGCGCGAGCCTCGTAGCGCCCGCGGGCGAAGCCGGTCCTGATCAGCGTTTCGTAGAGGATGACGCCGGCCCCGTCGCCGGTGAACGGCCGACCGGTGCGGTTCGCGCCCATGCGTCCGGGGGCCAGGCCCACCACCGCCAACCGCGCCGCCGGGTCACCGAACGAGGCCACGGCGCCGTTGAAGCCGCCGGGCACGGAAATCTTGTTGGCCTCGCGGTACGCCACCAGCCGCGGGCATAGCGGACAGTCCGAGGGCGCCTCGGGCCCCGCGGTCACGGCGTTCACTTCAAGCGCCGGCATCGGCCAGGGGATTGCTGCGCGAGGCGCCCGGCGGGTCGTCGCGCTCCACGCGGGGGCTGTTGCTCTCCTGGATGAACTTGGGCAAGCGGGCCGGCCGGCCGATCAGGTCGGCGAGGTCGGCAAGGTCCACGAAGGTGTCCGCCTGCCGGCGCAGCTCGTCCGACACCATGGGCGGCTGGCTCTTCACCGTGGAGACCACCGTGACCCGGCAGCCCTTGCGCTGCACTGCTTCCACCAGCGCGCGGAAGTCGCCGTCGCCCGAGAACAGCACCACGTGGTCGACGCTGCCCGACATCTCCAGCATGTCGACGGCGATCTCGACGTCCATGTCGCCCCGCCAGCGCTTGCGGCCCTGGCTGTCGGTGTACTCCCGCGCCGCCTTCGTCACGAGCCGGTAGCCGTTGTAGTCCAGCCAATCGACCAGCGGCCGGATCGGCGAGTACTCCTCGTTCTCGACCAGAGCCGTGTAGTAGTAGGCCCGCACCAGCACGCTGCGCTTGCGGAACTCCTCGAGCAGCTTGCGGTAGTCGATGTCGAAGCCGAGGCTCTTGGCCGCCGAGTACAGGTTGGCCCCGTCGATGAACAGCGCCAGGCGGTCCGTGGGGTAGAAGCTCATCGCTAGGAAAATCCCGACATCTGTGGCGTCCGATCCGGACCGGGCGGCGGTCATCGCGCTGGGCAGCAATCTGGCGGGCGGCTTCGGCTCGTCCGAGGCGTTGCTGGAGGCGGTGCTGGCGCGGTTCCCGACGGTCGGCTTGAAGGTCCTTCAACGGTCGTCCTGGTGGCGCTCCGCCGCCTGGCCCGACCCGACCGGTCCTGAGTACCGCAACGGCGTCGCGCTTGTCGAGGCGGACCGCCCGCCGGCCGAGATGCTCCGCGCCCTGTTCGATATCGAGGCGCAGTTCGGTCGCATCCGCGGCGAACGCAACGCCGCCCGGACGCTGGACCTCGACCTGATCGCCCACGGCCGGACCGTGCTTGAGACACCCCACCTCACCCTGCCGCATCCGCGCGCCCACGAACGACGGTTCGTGATGGGGCCGCTGGCCGAGGTCGCGCCCGGCTGGACCCATCCGGTGCTGGGACGCAGCGCCGCCGAGCTTGCCGAAACGGCCTCCGTCGGCCTCGATGCGCAGCCGGCCTGAACCATTTTGTCGGCGGCTCGTCGGGCCGCGCGTCCTCGGGGCGCATCAAAGGGAGATCCAACCATGCGCTTCATGCTGATCCGCCACGCCGACGAGGCCACCGAGGCTGGCGTCATGCCCAGCCGCGAGCTCGCCCAGGCGATGATCGACTACCACGAGGAGATGGGCCGCCATCTGAAGGTGCTCGGCGGCGACGGCCTGCATCCCAGCCGCCGGGGCAAGCGCATCTCGTTCCCGGACGGCAAGCCGCTGATCGTCGACGGGCCCTTCGCCGAAACCAAGGAGCTCATCGCGGGGTACACCCTGGTCGAGGCCAAGGACTGGGACGAGGTCATGTCGTGGGCCGTGCGCTGGCCCTGCATCCTCGAGGAGGCGAACGTCACCCTCGAGGTCCGCCAGGTCTACGAACTCGAGGATTTCGGCGACGTCTTCGCGGGCGAGCTCGGCGACAAGGCGCGGCAGGCGATACCTTGAGCGTGCTGGCGGCGCCGCCGTGGATCCAGGTCCTGGTCGCCGCCGAGGCGGCTGCCATGGCCTGGCTGACCTGGCGCTTCGCCTGGCGAGGCCTCGCCTGGGGCCTTGCTGCGGCCCTCGCCTTCTGGTTCGTGCTGGGCCTTTCCGCCTCGTATCTCGTTAGCCGCCTGGAGGGCGGCGGCGCGACGCCGCTCGCCGACATCCTGGCGGGCGCGGTGAGCGGGACGGGCAGGGCGGCCCTCATCGCCCTGCCGCTCACCGCCGCCGGGGCCGTCCTCGGCGGTCTCCTGCGCCGCGTCCTCCGGCCGGCGAGGCGCGGAGCCTAGGCGCTGCGGCCGACCGCCCCGCCATGCGGCGTTGCACAATGGCGGCCGAACCTCTATTTTCGCCGGTTCTATCCCCGCTCTGAGGACTCCATGGCCCGCGTCACCGTCGAAGACTGCATCGAAAAGGTCCCGAACCGCTTCTCGCTGGTTCTGCTGTCCGCGCATCGCGCGCGCGCCATCTCGGCCGGCTCGCAGATCATGGTCGACCGCGACAACGACAAGAACCCGGTCGTGGCCCTGCGCGAGATCGCCGACGACGTGGTCGACGCCGAGGAGCTGAAGGAGACGCTCATCGGCACGCTGCAGCGCGTCGACGAGCGGTCGGAAGCCGAGGAAGAAGCCGAAACGCTCGCCCTGCTGGCCGATCCCACCCACATGCAGATGTCCGAACTCGAGCTGGTTCGCGCCCTGCAGAGCGACCGCGACGGCGGCCAGGAGGAGCGGTACTGAGCCCGGAAGGCGCAGAACCACTCATCCAAGAGGCGGCGACCGAACCCGCCGCCCTCCCGGAAGCTCGCCCGTCCAAGACGGCGACCGACGCTCCCGCTCCCAACGCCAATCCGGCGCCGATTTCAGCTCCGACGGCCGTTCCCAAGCGGCCGCGGATGCTGCGTCAGTTCGAACTGATCGAGAAGGTCAGGTCCTACGACCCCAGCGCCGACGAGGCGCTGCTGAACCGCGCTTATGTCTACGCGATGCGCCAGCACGGCTCGCAGAAGCGGGCCTCCGGCGACCCCTATTTCGCCCACCCGATCGAGGTGGCGGGCATCCTCACCGACTACCGGCTGGACACCGAAACCATCGTCACGGCCCTGCTGCACGACGTCATCGAGGATACCGACGCGACCCGTGAGGAGATCGACAAGCTGTTCGGCGCCGAGGTGGCCGAGCTGGTCGAGGGGGTCACCAAGCTCTCCAAGCTAGAGCTGTCCTCCGAACACCTCCGCCAGGCCGAGAACCTGCGGAAGTTCATCCTGGCGATCTCCAAGGACGTGCGCGTCCTGCTCGTGAAGCTGGCCGACCGGCTTCACAACATGCGAACGCTGCACTTCATCAAGACGCCGGCCAAGCGCGAGCGTATCGCCCGCGAGACGCTCGACATCTACGCGCCGCTGGCGCGCTCCATCGGCGTGCACCGCATCTGCGCCGAGCTGGAGGAACTGGCCTTCGCCCACCTCAACCCGGTGGCCCGCGACGCGATCATCCGCCGCCTGGAGGTGCTGCGCCACGAGCAGGGCGGGGCGGTCGCCCTGGTCAGCCAGGAGATCACCAGCCGCCTCGACACCGCGGGCATCCCCAGCCGCGTGTTCGGCCGCGAGAAGCACCCATTCTCGATCTGGCGGAAGCTGCAGCGCAAGTCGATCGGCTTCTCGCAGCTGTCCGACATCTACGCCTTCCGGGTGATCGTCGACAGCGAGGACGACTGCTACCGCGCACTCGGCGTCATCCACCGCGCCTGGCCCAGCGTGCCGGAACGGTTCAAGGACTTCATCTCGACCCCCAAGCGCAACAACTACCGCTCGCTGCACACCACGGTGGTCGGCCCGCGCGGCATGCGGATCGAGATGCAGATCCGCACCGAGGCCATGGACCTGGTGGCCGAAGAGGGCGTGGCCGCCCACTGGCGCTACAAGAACGAGAGCTACGGCTTCGACCCCGAGGCCCAGAGGGCCGCCGGCGGGCGCGACCCGCTGGTCAACCTGCGCCACCTCGTCCAGGTGCTGGAGCACGGCGGCGACGCCGAGGAACTGGTCGAGCACGCCAAGCTCGAGATGTACCTCGACCAGGTGTTCGTCTTCACGCCCAAGGGCCGCCTCGTCAGCCTGCCGCGTGGCGCGATGCCGCTGGACTTCGCCTACGCCCTGCACACCGACATCGGCGACACCACCATAGGCGTGAAGATCAACGGCGAGCTGAAGCCGCTGCGCACCACCCTCTCGAACGGTGACGTCGTGGAGGTGATCCGCGGCGGAAAGCCGGTGGTGCCGCCGGACTGGCGCTCGCTCACCGTCACCGGCCGCGCCCGCTCCGCCATCCGCCGCCACATCCGCCAGACCGAGCGCGAGGAGTTCGTGCGCCTCGGCCGCGCCACGGTGGACCAGGCCTTCGAGGCGGCCGGAAGGAGCCGCAAGGACGTGTCGCTGCGGCCGGCCATGGACCGCTTCGCCGTGGCCAGCGAGGACGACCTGTTCGACGCCGTCGGGCGCGGGCGGGCCCCGCCGAACCAGGTGCTGGAGGCCGTCTTCCCCGGCATGAAGGCCGCCGAGCGCGAGGCGGCCGCGGCCCGGCGCCACATCGAGGACGGGAAGTCCGCGCGGCTCTACGTGCGCGGGGGCGGCCTGACCCCGGGCGTCTCGATCCACTTCGGCGAGTGCTGCTCTCCGGTGCCGGGCGACCGTATCGTCGGCATTCTCGAGAGCGACGGCCGGGGCCTCACCGTCCACACCATCGATTGCGAGCGTCTCGAGGCCTTCGAGGACCGCGAGGAGCTCTGGCGCGACCTGCAATGGACGCCCGAGGCGGAGCGCAACGCGACGGCGCGCGCGCGCATCACCGCCACGATCCGCAACGCCCCGGGCGTTCTCGGGCAGGTCTGCGGCATCATCGGCGAGGCGGGCGGCAACATCGTCAACCTGCGCATGCACCACCGGCAGCAGGACTTCTTCGACGTGGACGTGGACGTCGACGTCAACGACGCCAAGCACCTGACCCACATCACCGCGGCGCTCCGGGCGAGCCCCAGCGTCGAGACGGTCGAGCGGACCAAGAGCTAGAGTCCGCGTGAAGGGGCCGTCGTTCCCGTCGCCGCCGGCGCCCTTGCCGGGCCTTGGCGCGCCGAAAGCGGCCGCGTCCGCGGTCGATCCGTTCGAGATGGCCGCCGGCCTGATGCAGCAGGGCCGCCTGGCCGAGGCCGAGCGCCTGTTCCGGGCCCTCCTCGCCCAGGAGCCGCAGCACGCCGAGGCGCTGCATGCCCTGGGCCTCATCGCCCACCGCGCCGGCCGGTCGGCCGAAGGGCTCGACCTGCTGAACAAGGCGCTGAAGGCTGCGCCGAAGTCGCCGATCATCCTCGCCAACCGCGGCCTGGTGCTGGCCGCGCTCGAGCGGTTCAAGGAGGCCCTGGCCGACTACGACCGCGCCATCGCCCTCAACCCGATGTTCGCGGAGGCCGTGTTCAACAAGGCCAACGCGCTCCTCCGTATGGGGGCCTGCCGCCGGCGCTGCAGGCCTACGAAAAGGCGCTGGCGCTCAATCCGCAGAACGCCATCTGGCACGCCGCCCGCGCAGAACTGCTGCGCCGCATGGCGCGGGAGGACGAGGCGATCCTGGGCTTCCGCGAGGCGGTGCGGCTGCAGCCGGGCCTCGGTGCGGCCCAGGCCCAGCTCGGCGACCTGCTGCTGGGTGCGGGCGAGGCCGAGGCGGCGCTCGAGGCCCTTGCGAGGGGCGCCGAGGCCGCTCCGAACGATGCCGGCGTCTTCTTCAACCTCGGCAACGCCCAGCGCCGCCTCGGGCGGACGGACGACGCTGTCGAGAGCTACGGCCGCGCCGTCGGCATCGATCCCGACTTCGCCATGGCGCACCAGAACCGCGCCGTCTGCCGTATGCTGCTGGGTGACTGGACCGGTGGATTCGAGGAATACGCCTGGCGCCACCGTTGTCCGGGGCCGGAGCTGCGCGCCTATCCGCAGCCGGCTTTCGACGGGACGCAGGACCTCCCGGGCCGGACGCTCTTCATCTACCCCGAACTGTTCCTCGGCGACCTGATCCAGTTCGGCCGCTACGCCCGGCTCGCCGAGGACCACGGCGCGCGGGTGATCCTCGCCGCGCCCACGACGCTCCACGGCCTGCTGTCGAGCCTCAGCCCCACGATCGAGCTGATCGGCAACGACGAGGCGCCCCCGGCTTTCGACCTGCACTGCCCGCTGATGGACCTGCCCAGGGTCTTCGGCGCCACGCCCGACGACGTGAAGGTGGCCGAACCCTATCTCCGCGCCCCGCCGGAGCGCGTCGCCGCCTGGCGCGACCGGATCGGCGAGGCCGGCTTCCGCATCGGCGTCTGCTGGCAGGGCAGCACCCGGGCCGGCGCCGACCTGATGGGCCGCTCATTCCGCCTCGCCGATCTCGCCCCGATCGCCGACCTGCCGAGCGTCCGCCTGATCAGCCTGCAGAAGCGCGACGGCCTGGACCAGTTGGCGGACCTGCCGCACGGCATGAGGGTCGAGACGCTGGGGGCCGGCTTCGACGAAGGCCCGCACGCCTTCCTCGACACCGCCGCCGTGGCCCAGGTCTGCGACATGGTGATCAGCGCCGACACCGCGCCGGCCCATGTGGCGGGCGCGGTCGGGGCCCGCACCTGGCTCGCGCTGCCGGCCACGCCGGACTGGCGCTGGCTGCTCGCCCGCGACGACACGCCCTGGTATCCCGCCATGCGGCTGTTCCGGCAGGCGGAGCGCGGCCACTGGGCTCCGGTCTTCGCCGCCATGGCCGAACAACTTTCGAAGGAGCTGTCCTGATGCCCGACGCGCCGGTCTCCTGGGGCGAGCTGATCGACAAGATCACCATCCTGGAAATCAAGGCGGAACGGCTCACCGCCCCGGCCGCGCTCGCCAACGTCCGGCGCGAGCTGGACGCCCTTCGCGCCGTCGAAGCGCAGCTGGCGCCCGATCCCGAACTCGCCCGCCTCAAGGCTAAGCTCGTCGAAGTGAATGGCGCGCTGTGGGACATCGAGGACGACATCCGCGAGAAGGAGGCGGCGAAGGATTTCGGCCCGCGCTTCATCGAGCTGGCGCGATCCGTCTACATCACCAACGACCGCCGCGCGGCGCTGAAGCGCGAGATCAACCGGGTCACCGCGTCCGACCTGGTCGAGGAGAAGAGCTACGCCGACTGGCAGGCCAAGCCCTAGCCAAGGCGGCGCGCCACCATTTCCAGCGCCTGCCGCCAATCGCCCGGGCGGCCCTGCCGGTACAGGCGGGCGCCGGGATACCAGAGGCTCCGGGCGCCTTCGCCCCACCGCCAGTCGACCCCGTGCGCCGGCAGCAGGATATGGACCGGCTTGCCCATGGCCCCGGCGAGGTGGGCCACCGAGGTGTCCACCGTCACCACCGCGTCCAGGCCAGCGATGATGTCGGCGGTGTCCTGCATGTCCCTCGCGCCCGTCTGGGCGGGATCCAGGCTCACTGTCGGGAAGGGGATCACGACGTCATCGCCTAGCGATCGGTGGCTGTCGTTAGGATGGGTGGGATTGCCGCGGCGGACCAGCCCGATCCCGCCCGTGGCGCTAGCAGGCGGGGTTCCGCGGAGATAGGGCTCGCCGGGGATCTTGAACTGGCCCAGCCGCAAGGGCAGGTCCGCGAGCATCACGAAGAGGTCCGGCTCCGGGAACTCCATCCTGCCCTGAGCCGCGACGAGACGAACACCCAGAGGCTCGAACAGCCGCGCCAGCGGCGGCAGGCAGACCAGCGTCACGTCCGCGCCGCGGGCTGCGAGCTGCGGCGCATAGCGGGCGAACATGATCTGGTCGCCCAGGCCTGCTCGGGCCAGATCACGATGTGGCGGCCCGCGATGTCCTCGCCCTGCCATTCGGGCACGCCGAGCGAGCAGCGCGCAATGCCGAGGCCCGGGACGCTCCAGCGATGAGCGTAGAGCGGCAGCCCCTCGCGCAGCTTGCCCTGCGCCATCAACGCCAGCGCCAAGGCATGCCGTCGTGCGGCGTCGCGCTGAGCCATGGCCGCGGCCTTGCGAAGGTGCGGCTCGGCCCGTGCCCACTCGCCCCGAAGCGCGTGGTAGCCGCCCCGGGCCTGCGGATCGGCGGGCCCGGTCACGGCCGACCGCCGGCGACCGCAAGCACATGCTCCACCCCGCGCACCACGGCGTCGCCGTGGGTGCGGCCCAGGATGCTGGTGTGCGTCGCCGCCGCGACGTTCTCGAAATAGCCGTGGGCGGACGCTTTGGCCGGGCCCATGCGCGGGCTGTCGGGCGCCCGGTCGCCGGCCAGGATCACGGCCACGGGCATCTCGCGGGGCAGGGGACCCGCCGCGATCGCCTGCCGCGCCGCCCGCTCCCACTGCAGGCCCTCGGCCGCCGCGCCGCGCGCATGCCGGCCGGAGACCCAGATACGCCGCTTCTCGGTCACCCGGTCCTGCGGCAGGCCGATCCGCTCGGCCCAGTAGTAAAGCGGCTTGGTCAGCCCGATCGAACCGGCCACGGCGCCGGTACGCGCCACCGCCTTGAATACGCCCAGGAACTTCCGCGTCCGCGGATCGTCGATGGCTTCCGGCGTCGTCGCGTCCACCAGCACGACGCCCAGCGTCCTGTCGGGGTGGGCGGTGGCGAACCGGCGCACGTGAAGCCCGGCCATGGAGTGTCCGACGAGGACGTAAGGGCCTTCGTCGCCCTTCGCCTTGATCAGCGCCTCGAGGTCGGCCAGCGCCGCGTCGCCGTCGCGCGGCGCGGGGCCCGCATCCGAGTAGCCCAGGCCGGCCCGGTCGTAGGCGCAGCTGCGCAGCCCCTTCGCGGCCAGTTTCTGCTGGAGGGCCGCGAAGTCGGTGGCGGCTCCGAACGCGCCGTGCTCGAGCCAGATGCTGGAGCGGGCGTCCGCCGCGCCTTCGCAGACGACCCGCAGCTTCCGACCCCCGACGTCGACGAACTCGCCGCGCGGCTTCGCGTGCGCCGCCGTCGCCACGACCACCAGACCCGCCGCGATCCACGCGCCCACGACGAGGACCACGCCCACCAGGAACTTCACCATGCGGGCAAGGTAGGGGGTGGGTAGGGCCTGCCGCAATGGGCCTGGTCCGGCCGACTACAGCTCGGGGAGCTTGGACGGCGTGTCGGTGAAGAAGATCTGTCCGACCGTCCACTCCTTGGGCGTGCGGTAGAGATGCATGTTGAAGAAGAGCGGCCCGCGCTCGGCGCGGACGAGATAATTTCGGCGAAGGTAGTTGGAGCCCCACTTCTCCTCGCCGACGAGCTCCCAGTCGATCACCTTCCCGTACAGCTGCAGGGCGTTTGAGGTCTGGCTCGCCAGCAGCTGGAGTTCAGTCTTCTTCTGCTCCATCAGTGTTCCGCGCCCGACGTTCGCGTACGCCGCGTTGGTATCGCCCCGCTGGATGTCCTTGAACAGCCGCTCGACGACCTGATCAGCCGAGTCCGGCTCCGCCGTCATCGCGACCGCCGGCGTGAAGAGCAGCGCAAGCGCCACCAGTAAGAACCTGAACATCTGAATCCCCCGACTGCCTAAGGACGCCAGGGTTGGGTATCCCGCAGGCCAAGGCAAGCAGGGCATGCCACGCCGCAACGGCTGGCATCTTCCGAACCCTGCGAAACGCGACTATCTCGGGCGCCATGAACACCGAAGACGTCCTCGAAGAGTTCCGCGGCGCCGGCGCGCTGCGCGAAGGCCACTTCATCCTGGCCTCGGGGCGCCACAGCCCGATGTTTCTGCAGAAGAACCTGGTCTTCCAGTACGCCGACCGCACCGAGCGGCTGTGCAAGGCGCTGGCCGAGAAGATCGTCGCCCAGTTCGGCAAGCCCGACGTGATCGTGGCGCCGGCCGTCGGCGCCATCATCCCCGGCTACGAGGTCGCCCGCGCCCTGGGCGTGCCGTCAATCTACGTCGAGCGCGAGGATGGCAAGTTCCGGCTGCGCCGCGCGTTCAAGATCGCGCCCGGGGCCAAGGTGGTCGTCGTCGAGGACGTGATCACCACGGGCGGCTCGTTCCGCGAGGCCGTCGAGCCCGTCCAGGAGGCCGGCGGCGAGGTGGTCTGCTGCGCCTGCATCGTCGATCGCTCGGGCGGCAAGGCCCAGGTCGGCTGGCCGCTGGTGGCGCTCGCCACCGTCGACGTCCCGTCCTACGCCCCCGACGAGATTCCGCCCGAGCTCGCCGCCATCCCGGCCGAGGAGCCCGGGTCGAAGAGGCTCCGGGGATGAGCAAGCTCAGGCTGGGCGTGAACATCGACCACGTGGCGACCGTCCGGAACGCCCGCGGCGAGAGCTACCCCGATCCCGTGCGCGCCGCCGAACTGGCGCTGGCCGCCGGGGCCGACGGCATCACCGCCCACCTGCGCGAAGACCGCCGCCACATCTCCGACGCCGACATCGACCAGCTGGCCGTCATCTGCCGCAAGCGCGGCCGCCCACTGAACTTCGAGTGCGCCGTGACCCCCGAGATGGAGGCGATCGCCCTCAAGCACCGTCCCCACGCCGCCTGCCTGGTGCCCGAGCGCCGCGAGGAGGTGACCACCGAGGGCGGCCTGAACGTGGCCGGCGGCCATAACACGATTGCGCCCGTGGTGAAGCGGATGGTCGAGGCGGGTATCCGCGTGTCCTGCTTCATCGACGCCGACCTGGCTCAGGTCGCCGCGTCGAAAGCCGTGGGCGCCCAGGTCGTCGAGTTGCACACGGGAGCCTATTGCGAGGCCGTCCGTCACGGTCATCGCGACCAGGCCGAACGGCTGCTGGAGAACCTGAGGGCCGCGGCGGGCGAGGCGGCTCGCCTGGGTCTGGAGGTCCATGCCGGTCACGGCATCGACTACGAGACGGTGAAGCCCGTGGCCGCCATCCCCGAGCTTGCCGAGCTCAACATCGGCCACTTCCTGATCGGCGAGGCGATCTTCATCGGCCTCGGTCCCGCCATCCAGCGGATGCGGGCGCTGATGGACGAAGCCCGCGCGCAGGTCGCGGCATGATCATAGGCATCGGCTCGGACCTGTCCGATATTCGCCGCATCCAGGCGAGCCTGGATCGCTTCGGCGACCGTTTCCGCCACCGGGTCTTCACCGAGCTGGAACGCACGCGCTCCGACCGCAAGGCCGACGCCGCCGCCAGCTACGCCAAGCGCTTCGCCGCCAAGGAGGCCTGCGCCAAGGCGCTCGGGACGGGCATGCGTCGAGGCGTGTTCTGGCGCGACATGGGCGTCGTCAACATGCGCTCTGGCCAACCCACCATGCAGCTCACCGGCGGCGCGCTGAAGCGGCTGGAGGAGATCACACCCCCGGTATGAAGGCGGTGATCCACCTGTCCCTGACCGACGATCACCCCTACGCCCAGGCCTTCGTGATCATCGAGGCGCTGCCGGCCTAGACCTGAGCTTGCGCGAGCCGCCGACGCTCCCAGGCCGGATAGAGGGTGTTCAGCGCCAGCCCGCCCAGAACGAGCACGGCCGCGGTGAGCTTCCAGGAGGTCAGCGGCTCGCCCAGCAGAAGAGCCGAGGCGCCCATGCCGAACACCGGCACCAGCAGCGACAGCGGCGCGATGGTGGCCGCGGGGTGCCGGGCGAGCAGCCAGGCCCAGCTCGCGTAGCCGAAGATGGTGTTGCCCACCGACTGCCACAGCACGCAGGCCCAGGTGCCGAGGTCGGCGGCGGCGAAGCCGCCCTGGATCGCCGGCCAGCCCTCGAAGAGGAACGACAGCACGAACAGCGGCGGCGCGGCGAAGAGGCTCGACCAGACCACATAGGCCAGCATGTTCACCGGCCCGGCCGTGCGGGCCACGGTATTGCCCCCGGCCCAGCCCAACGCGGCGCCCACCACCAGGGCCAGCCCCAGGACCGTCACCTCGGCGCTGGTGTGCGCCATGAGCCAGATCAGACCCGACGCCGCGAGCCCCAGGGCGACCAGCTGGAACGGCCGAATCTTCTCGCCGGCCAGGACCATGGCGAAGCCCACGGTGAAAAACGCCTGGATCTGCACCACAAGTGAGGCCAGCCCCGGCGAGATGAACTGGGTCATGGCGATGTAGAGCAGGCCGAACTGGCCCACCCCGATCAGCACGCCGTAGGCCGCCAGGTTGCGCCACGAGACCGCCGGCCGCTTGAGGAAGAACACCGCCGGCAGCAGGGCAAAGGTGAAGCGCAGGGCCGCGAACAGCAGCGGCGGCAGGTCGTCGAGCGCCCAGCGGATGACGACAAAGTTGGTCCCCCACACAGCCACCACGGCCAGCGCCAGGAGGGCGTGCAACGGCGGCAGGGCAGGGCGACTCATGCTTGCTAGATAAGGCTGCTAGCCTTGCCCCGCACCGTCCAGTTTCCGACGGGTGGACCGACCATCGCCATTGGGGAATGCGATGACCGAACCGCAGACGTCAGCCGCCTCGGGTCCGGCGCTGCTCGCGGCGCGGCTGGGGATCGGCTTCGCCCAGGGCGTGGCGCTCTACCTGCTGGAGCGCTTCGGCAAGGGCCTTCCCGACCCCGTGCTGGGCGCGCTGGCTCTGACCCTGATGCTCGCGCCCATCGTCGCGCTCGGCGCCATCGGCGCGACGCGGGCGCGCACGCTCGCCATCTGGCTGGCGACCGCCGTCCTGGCGCTTCTCGCGCTCGGCGCCTACGACGGTTTCGTCTTCAACTTCGAGACGCCGTACCGGTCCGAGTTCTGGCCGCGCGCGCCTCTGCTGTTCTTCGCCGCCACGGCGCTGTTCGTGGCCCACCACCTGATCCTGCCGGCCGACGCCGAACGGCGCTGGGTGGCCGGCTACAGCAGCTACTTCGACGAAGGATGGAAGGACGCTGTCCGCCTCGTGCTCGGCTGCGCCTTCGTGGGCGCCCTGTGGCTCCTGCTCTTCCTGGGCGCCGCGCTGTTCGACGCCATCCAGCTCAAGTTCCTGGGGGAGCTGATCCAGAAGCCTTGGTTCGCCTGGCCGGCCACCACGTCCTTCTTCGCCATCGCCGTTCACGTCACCGCCGCCCGCGCCGGCCTCGTGCTCGGCGCGCGGACGCTGGCGCTCAATCTGCTGGCCTGGCTGCTGCCGCTGATGACCGTCATCGCGGGCGGCTTCCTGGTGGCGCTGGCGTTCACGGGCCTTGGTCCGCTCTGGGGCACGGGGCGGGCGGGCGGCATCCTGCTCGCGGCGTCGGCGGCGCTGGTCGTGCTGCTCAACGCCACCTACCAGGACGGCGAGCGCGACGGCTATCCGCCGGTGCTGCTCAAGTGGGCGGTCCGGATCTCCGCCGTCCTGCTCGCGCCGCTGGTCGCCGTGGCGATCTACGGCCTCGCCCTGCGGATCGGCCAGCATGGCCTGACGCCCCAGCGCGTCCACGCCATAGCCTGCCTCGTCGTCGCGACCGCCTATGCGGCCGGCTACCTGTGGGCGGCGCTGGCGCGCGGCCCGTGGATGCGCCGCCTGGAGCGGGTGAACGTCCTCACCGCCCACCTGATCATCGCCGTGATCCTGGCCGTCTTCTCGCCAATCCTGGATCCCGCGCGGCTGTCCGTCGCCGACCAGATGGCGCGCTTCCAGAGGGGCAAGGTCGCGGCCGAGAAGCTCGACTACAGCTTCCTCGCCTTTGAGGGCGGGCGCTGGGGGCGGGAGGCCCTGTCCGAACTCCAGAAGGATGCGCGGCCGTTCGTTCGCGAGCGCGCCGGCGAGGCGGCCCGCAAGAAGCATCGTTGGGAAGACGTGACGCGGACGCCGCAGGCGCGGCGGATGTCCCTGACGGCGCTCGACACGCCGTTGCCGGAGAGCTTCCTCGCCCAGTCGTGGCCGGCCGAAGACGAGCCGTCGCGCGCGTGCGGCGACGCTTGCCCAGCCCTCGTCCGCGACGTCGATGGCGCTCCGGGCGACGAGGTGATCGTGCTTGCGACGCTCCCTCGGGTCTATTCGCAAGGCCCGGGGGGACGCTGGCGCCTGGTCGGCAGGTTGAGCAGCGCGCTTTGCGAGGGCGACCTCGAAGCGCTCAAGGCCGGGCGCTTCACGCTGCAGGACGCCGCAGGCAAGGCGGTTGTGATCGATGGAAGAGCGCGCAGCTTCGTGCGGGACACCACCTGTCCGGGAGGCGCACGACCGCCCGCGATGAGCGAACATCCGTGGTAAGCCGCACCGCCCGTGACGACGTGTTCACGGGCGTTCCGCTTGCCCGCAGGCTAAGCAGCGTCTAACCCACACTCCGCTTCGGTACGCCGGGGCGTCCTCCAGGGACGGTATATGAGCGAGAACGTGCAGGCCGCACACAGCCCCGACAAATCCGGCGCCGCCAACGAGTTCTTCGAGATCATCAAGACGGTGGTCTATGCGCTGCTGATCGCGCTGTTCCTGCGCGTGATCTTCTTCCAGCCCTTCACCATTCCGTCGGCCTCGATGGAGCCGAACCTGTACGAGGGCGACTACATCATCGTCTCCAAATTCAGCTACGGATACTCCAGGCACTCCATCCCGTTCAGCCCCGACCTGTTCGAAGGTCGCATCATGGGTTCGGAGCCGAAGCGCGGCGACATCGTCGTCTTCAAGCTGCCCAGCGACAACCGCACCGACTACATCAAGCGCGTCATCGGCCTGCCCGGCGACCGCGTGCAGATGAAGAACGGGCTGCTGCACCTCAACAACCAGCCGGTGCTCCGCGAGCAGCTGCCGGTGGGCCGCACCGACGCCGGCGGCTTCATCCGCGAGGTGGCGCAGTATCGCGAGACGATCGCCGGCCACCCCTTCGCCACCCAGGACTTCGGCACGGACGGCGACCTCGACAACACCGAGGCCTATGTGGTGCCCGAGGGGTACTACTTCATGATGGGCGACAACCGCGACAACTCGCTGGACAGCCGCGTGCCCCCCGGGGCGGGCGGCGTGGGCTTCGTCCCGGCCGAGAACCTGGTCGGCAAGGCGCAGATCATCCTGTTGTCCTGGGAGCCGGAGGCCTCGATCTTCAAGCCCTGGACCTGGGTGCTGGACGCCCGTCCCAGCCGCTTCTTCAAGGTCCTGCATTGAGCGGCGACAAGCGCGCCGCGGCCGTCGCCGAGCTGGAACGGCGCATCGGCTACGTCTTCGCCGACCGGGAGCTCCTGGAACGCGCCCTGACCCACGCCAGCGTCGGAGACGGGGCGCGCGAGGTGCGCCACAACGAGCGGCTGGAGTTCCTCGGCGACCGGGTGCTGAACCTGTGCGCCGCCGAGCGGCTGATGGCGCTGGATCCCGACGCCCGCGAAGGCGAGATGAGCCGGCTGCTGGCCAGCCTCGTGAACTATCACGCCTGCGCGCGGGCGGCGAAGCGGGCGGGCCTGCCCGAGGCCCTGCGCATGTCGGCCTCGGCCACCAAGGTCGGCGCGCGCAAGTCAGACGCCGTGCTGGGCGACGCCTGCGAGGCGCTGATCGCCGGTCTGTACATCGACGGGGGCCTGGAGACCGCTCGCGCGTTCTTCCTGAAGTTCTGGGCCGAGGAGTTCGCCAGGCTCGACGAGCCGCGCGCGAAGGACCCGAAGACCCAGCTTCAGGAATGGGTGCAGGGCATGGGCCTGCCGTTGCCGAGCTACGAGATCGTCTCCCGCGAAGGGCCCAGCCACGCGCCGTGCTTCACGGTGGAGGTGCGGGTCGAGAGTTTCGGCGCCGAGCGCGGGGAGGGGCCGTCCCGCCAGGCGGCCGAGAAGGCCGCGGCCCAGTCCATGCTTCTGAAACGTGAGGGCCCCGAGCCCGGAAAGGGCGCCGTATGAGCCGCGCCGGCTTCTGCGCCATCATCGGCGCGCCCAATGCGGGCAAGTCCACCCTGACCAACCGCCTGGTGGGCGCGAAGGTCACCATCGTGACCCAGAAGGTCCAGACCACGCGCTTTCCCGTGCGCGGCGTGGCCATCGCCGGCGACACCCAGATCGTGCTCGTCGACACTCCCGGCATCTTCCAGCCGCGCCGGCGGCTCGACCGCGCGATGATCCGCGCCGCCTGGGGCGGGGCCGAGGACGCCGATGCCGTGGTCCACCTGGTCGACGCCGCCGCCCAGCTCGGCGACAAGCCCGCCGACAAGAAGGCCAAGGTCGACGTGGAGACCATCATCGAGGGCCTCAAGACCTCCGGCCGCAAGGCCATCCTGGCGCTCAACAAGATCGACGCCGTCAAGCGAGACGAGCTGCTGGCGATCTCACAACGTCTATTCGAAACAGGTGTTTACGACGAGGTCTTCATGATCTCGGCGACCACCGGGTCGGGCGTCGACGACCTCAAGGCGCGCATCGCCGCCCTGATGCCGGAGGGCGTGTGGCTCTATCCGGAGGACCAGACCGCCGACCTGCCGGCCCGGCTGCTGGCCGCCGAGATCACTCGCGAGAAGCTGTACCTCCGCCTGCACGAGGAGCTGCCGTACGCGGCCACGGTCGAGACGACGAAGTTCGAGGAGAAGGACGACGGGTCCGCCCGCATCGAGCAGACGATCTACGTCGAGCGCGAAAGCCAGCGGCCGATCGTGCTGGGCAAGGGCGGCCAGACGGTGAAGTGGATCGGCCAGAAAGCCCGCGAAGAGCTCTCCGCCATCCTCGACCGTCCCGTGCACCTGTTCCTGCATGTCCAGGTCGACGAGAAGTGGGCCGACAAGCGCGAGTTCTACGGCCCCGGCCTCGACTACGACGCCTGATCCCGGAACCGTCCGAGGCCGGGCAGCAGCTTGTCCAGGGTGATCGGATAGTCCCGGACCCGCACGCCGCAGGCGTTGTAGATGGCGTTCGCCACCGCCGCGCCGACGCCGCAGATGCCGAGCTCGCCCACGCCCTTGGCCTTCAAGGGGCTCGCCTTGTCGTCGAGCTCGGGCAGGAAGACGACCTCCATGTCCGGAATGTCGGCATGCACCGGCACATGGTACTCCGCGAGATCGTGGTTCACGTAGGAGCCGAACCGCGGGTCCAGGGCCACTTCCTCGGTCAGCGCCGCTCCGATGCCCATGGTGACGCCGCCCAGGCACTGGGAGCGCGCGGTCTTCTCGTTGAGGATCCGGCCCGCGGCGTGCACGCTGAGGAACCGCCGCACCCGCACTTCGCCGGTGTCGATGTCGACGGCTGCCTCGCAGAAGTGCGCGCCGTAGGACTGCTGGGAGTACGTCTCGGCCAGGTCGCCGGGCTTGAAGTCGCCCAGCACCTCGATCGCGCCGTCCGCCGCCAGCTCCTCCAAGGTGCGCGAGACGTTGCCTGCGACCAGGGCGCCGTTCTCGAACCGCGCCTCGTCGGGCTCGACGCCTGCCCGCCGGGCCAGCTCGATCTTCAGCGCCTCGGCGGCCGTGTAGAGCGCCGCTCCCGAGCTGTTGGCCCCGAACGAGCCGCCGGAGCCTGAGGCCTCCGGATAGTCGGTGTCGCCCAGCCGCACCTCTACCCGCTCGGGCGGCAGGCCCAGCAGGTCGGCGCCGATCTGCGTCAGGATGGTGTAGCTGCCGGTGCCGATGTCGGTCATCGCCATCTCGGCCACCGCGCGGCCGTTCGGTTCGAGCCGCAGGCGGCACTTGGAGGGCTGCAGGATCACGCTGCGGCTCGCCGCCGCCATGCCGAGCCCGATCAGCTGCCGGCCCTCGCGCACCTGGCCGGGCTCCGCCTTCCGGCGGTCCCAGCCGAAGAGCCGAGCGCCTTCCTCCATGCAGGGGATCAGCGCGCGAGTGGAGAAGGGGACGTGTTTCTCCGGATCTTCCGGCGGCTCGTTGCGGCGGCGCAGCTCGATGGGATCAAGTCCGGCCTGCTCGGCCAGCTCGTCCATGGCGCACTCCAGCGCCATCATCCCCACCGCCTCGCCGGGGCCCGCATCGAACAGCCGATCGGCACGTCCAGCGTCACCAGCCGGTGCGTCGTACGCCGATCCGGCGCGTCGTAGAGGTTGCGGGTCTGCTGGGCGGCTGGCTCGTTGAACGTCTCGTCGGGATTGTTCTCGGACCAGACGTCGTGGGCGATCGCCGTCAGCCGGCCGCTCTCGTCGGCGCCCAGCCGGATGCGCTGGATCGTCGAGGGCCTATGCCCGGTCATCTCGAACATGTGGGTGCGCGGCAGCACCACCTTCACCGGCCGCCCCTTCAGCTTGTGCGAGGCCAGCGCCGCCAGGATAGCGTCGGCCCACACGTCCAGCTTCCCGCCGAACCCGCCGCCGATGTAGCGACTGATCATCCGCACCTTGTCCTTCGGCAGGCGGAAGGTGGCCGCCACGCTGCCGGCGCCGGGCGCCACCATCTGGTGCGAGGTGTGCAGCGTCAGCCGCTCGTCCGTCCATTCGGCGATGGTGGCGTGCGGCTCCATCATCGCGTGGCTCTGCACGGGCGTCGTGTACTCGAGGTCCAGCTGCACCGGAGCCTTGGAGAACGCCCCCTCGAAGTCGCCCACCAGGCTGTCGGCCTCGTCGTCGTCCGGGGGCGCGATCCCCTTGGTCATGTTCGGCCGCAGTTCGGTCTCGAACGTCTCGGGGTCGTAGGTGACCCGCACCAGGCGCGCGGCCGAGCGCGCCTGTTCGAACGTCTCCGCCACCACCAGGGCCACCGCCTGGCCGTAGTGGTCCACCTGGCTGTCATTCAGCTCGGGGACCGCCTTCTTGCCCGAGGTGGGCCCATCCGGCGTCCGCGGCGCCTGGCCGTTCGGCGGGTCGACGTTGCGCCAGGTCAGCACCGTCAGCACGCCCGGCTGCCGCTCCGCTTCCGCGGCGTCGATGTCCGCGATCCGGCCCTTGGCGATGGCGCCCGGCACGGGGTAGCCGTACGCCACCTGGCCGAAGCCTGCATACTCCGCCGCATAGGGCGCGCGGCCGGTGACCTTCAGCGCGCCTTCCACGCGGTCCAGCGGCTTGCCGACCGCGCCGTCAGGCCGGCGGTCGATCTCGGTGTCGCCGATGGGTTCCTTGAACTCGAACTCGAAATCCATGGCTCAGCCCTCGCAGCCGGCGATGACGCTGGCCAGCGTCTGGCGCGCCAGCGGGATCTTGAAGCCGTTCGCGCCATGGCCCCGCGCGCCGGCCAGCAGCACGTCGGCCGCCGCCTGGGCCGCCTGGCCAGGCTTGGCATCCGCCATCGCCGCCTCCGCCTTCTCCGAGCGCCACGGCTTGTGGGCCAGGCCGCCCATGGCGACGCGTCCCCCACGCACCCGGCCCTCGGCCTCGTCCAGCACCGCCGCCACAGACACCAGGGCGAAGGCGTAGGACGCCCGGTCCCGCACCTTGCGATAGACCTGTTGGCCCGGCGGCGGCGGCGGCAGGGCGACATGGGTGATCAGCTCGCCGGCCTCGAGCGTGGTGTCGATTTCGGGCCGGTCGCCCGGCAGCCGGTGGAAGTCGGCGATAGGGATCGACCGCTCGCCCTCGGCCGAGACCACCTCCACCGTCGCGTCCAGGACCCGCATCGCCACCGCCATGTCGGACGGATGTGTCGCGATGCAGTGGTCGCTCTGCCCTACCACCGCATGGATGCGGTTGAAGCCGGCCAGGGCCGAACAGCCCGAGCCGGGTTCGCGCTTGTTGCAGGGCTTGGCGGGGTCGTAGAAGTAGTAGCAGCGGGTCCGCTGCAGGAGGTTGCCGGCCGTCGTGGCGCGGTTGCGCAACTGGCCTGACGCCCCCGCCAGCAGGGCCCTCGCCAGCACCCCGTAACGGCTCCGCACCCGCGCATCGGCCGCCAGGTCGCTGTTGCGCACCAGCGCCCCGATCCTCAGCCCGCCGTCGGACGTCTCCTCCACCTGGTCGAGCCCCAGCCGGTTCACGTCCACCAGATGCGTGGGCGCCTCGATCTCGTGCTTCATCAGGTCGAGGAGGTTGGTGCCGCCGGCCACGAACCGCGCCTGCGGATGGCCCCGGATGGCGGCCACGGCGGCCTCCACGCTCTCGGGGCGCTCGTAGGTGAACGACTTCACGCCGCGCCTCCCACGTCCTTGATCGCCGCCAGGATGTTCGGATAGGCCGCGCACCGGCAGATGTTCCCGCTCATCCGTTCGCGCACCTCGGCGTCGGAAAGCTCCGGCTCGCGCTCCAGGTCCGGCGTCACGTGGCTCGGCATGCCGCCTGCCAGCTCCTCCAGCATGCCCACCGCCGAGCAGATCTGCCCCGGCGTGCAGTAGCCGCACTGGAAGCCGTCGTGGTGCAGGAAGGCCGCCTGCATCGGGTGCAGCCGCTCCGGCTCGCCCAGGCCCTCGATGGTGGTGATCTCGCTGCCCTCGGCCATCACCGCCAGGGTCAGGCAGCTGTTCACGCGCCGCCCGTCCATCAGCACCGTACAGGCGCCGCACTGGCCGTGGTCGCAGCCCTTCTTCGAGCCGGTCAGCCCCAGGTGCTCGCGCAGCGCGTCCAGCAGGCTGGTGCGGACGTCCAGCTCCAGAACCTTCGCCTCGCCGTTCACCTGCAGGCGCATGGTTAGCGTCTGGGGCGGGCGGGCGGCAGGTGCGCCCTTCGGAGCCCTGGGGGGCGGATACGTTCGGCATGGCTGAAGTCTCCCTCAGCCGGGCAACGCCGCAGCCGGGCGGATGATCCCTCGGCGTCCAAAAGACGCCGGCCGCGCTCTTCGCTTTGGCCAAGCCAGGCCCTAGATGTGCGGGATGGTCGACCTCGACGCCTATTTCGCCCGCATCGGCTACGCCGGCCCCCGCGCCGCCACCGTCGACGTCCTGCGCGACCTCCACCGGCGGCACCCGGCGGCGATCCCGTTCGAGGCCATCGACTGCCTGCTGGACCGCGGCGTCGACATCAGTCCAGCCGCCGTCGACGCCAAGCTGATCCATGCCCGCCGCGGCGGGTACTGCTTCGAGCACAACAGCCTGTTTCGGCGGGTGCTGGAGGCCCTGGGCTTCGAGGTCGAGGGTCTGGCCGCCCGCGTCCGCTGGAACATGGCGCCGGACGTTCCGCCCCAGCCGCGCACCCACATGGTCCTTCGCGTTGTCGCGGAGGGGCAGGCCTGGCTGACGGACGTCGGCTTCGGCGGCTGCGTGCTCGACGCGCCGCTGCGTTTCGAGCCGCACCTGGAGCAGGAGACGGCCCACGACCGCTACCGCCTGACGCCGGTCGGCGAGGACCTGCGCCTCGAGGTGCTTCGCGAGCCCGGCTGGGTCCCGGCCTACGACATCGGGCTGACCCCCCTGCGTGCCGCGCGACTACGAGATGGCCAACTGGTTCACCTCGACCCACCCGACAAGCCACTTCCGCCACAACCTGCTGGCCGCGCGGACGACGCCCGAGGCGCGCTACGCGCTGCTCTTCAACCAGCTCACCGTCCGGCCGCTGGACGGCCCGGTTGAGAGGCGCACGCTCGACGCCAACGGAATCGAGGCCGCGTTGCGCGATGTCTTCGGCCTGGCTGTCGAGCCCGACTGGCGGCCGATGATCGAAGCCGCTGTCCGGTGAACGAGTTCGAAGACGACGCCTACGTTCTGACCGCCCGGGTCCACGGTGAGAGCGGGGCGATCGTCGAGCTCCTGACCGAGCGGCACGGCAAGTACGCCGCCCACGTCGCCGGCGGCAATTCGCGCAAGATCCGCCCGTTCCTGCAGCCCGGGGTCCGTGTCCTCGTCCGCTACCGCGCCCGTGTCGCCGAGCAGCTCGGCTCGGCCCAGCTGGAGCCGGTGGGCGAGGGACCCGCGGCCCTGTTTGACGATCCCCTGGCGCTCTCGGGCCTCTCGGCCGCCGCCGCCGTCGCGGCCGGGGCGCTGCCCGAGCGCGAGCCGCATCCGGGCGCCTTCCTGGCCTTCGAGGCCCTGGTCGGCGCGCTCGCCCACCCCGACATCTGGCCCGCGGTGTTCGTCCGCTTCGAGGCCGGCCTGCTGCAGGACCTGGGCTTCGGCCTCGACCTGTCGAAGTGCGCCGCCACGGGCTCGGTCGACGACCTGGTCTATGTCAGCCCCCGCACGGGCCGGGCGGTCAGCCGGGCCGCCGGCGAGCCCTACAAGGACCGGCTGCTGACCCTGCCGCCCTTCATGCTGGCCGCCCAGTACGGCCTCGGCGCCGGCGACGTCTCGGCCGGCCTCGCGCTCACCGGCCACTTCCTGGAAGCCTTCATCTTCGGTCCGCTGAACCGCCCGCTGCCGCCCGCGCGCCTGTGGCTGCTCGACCGGCTCGAAGAGGCAGGCAGGCTCTAGCTTCGCCTCCACCCAAGGCTCGTCCTGCCTGCGGCGCTCCGGCGGATGCGGCGAATCCCCCGCCTTGCTAGAAGGTCCCCATGACCGTCATGACTGCCCCGCCCGGGTCGGGCGAACCCGACCGGATCATTGAAGAGCCGCTCTCGGAAGCTCTCAGCCGCCGCTACCTGGCCTATGCCCTATCGGTGATCACCGACCGGGCGCTGCCCGACGTGCGCGACGGCCTGAAGCCGGTGCAGCGCCGCGTGCTCTACGCCATGCGCGAGATGCGGCTGAACCCCGAGAGCGCGGCGCGCAAATGCGCCAAGGTCGTCGGCGAGGTGATGGGCGGCTATCACCCGCACGGCGACCAGTCGATCTACGACACCCTGGTCCGCATGGCGCAGTCCTTCGCCCAGCGCTACCCGCTGGTCGACGGCCAGGGCAACTTCGGCAACATCGACGGCGATAACGCCGCGGCCATGCGCTACACCGAGGCCAAGCTGACGGTGGCGGCGACCCTCCTGCTGGACGGGATCGAAGAGGACGCCGTCGACTTCAAGCCCACCTACGACGGCTCGGACGACGAGCCCGTGGTGCTGCCGGCCGGCTTCCCGAACCTGCTCGCCAACGGCAGCACGGGCATCGCGGTCGGCATGGCCACCTCCATCCCGCCGCACAACGCCGGCGAGTTGATCGACGCCTGCCTGCTGCTGCTGGACCAGCCCGAGGCCTCCACCGAGGCCCTGATGCAGCACGTCCAGGGTCCCGACTTCCCGACCGGCGGCGTCATCGTTGAGCCGCGCGGCAACCTGGCCGAGGTCTACGCCACCGGCCGCGGCGGCGTCCGCGTCCGCGCGCGCTGGGCGAAGGAGGATCTGGGCAAGGGGACCTACCAAATCGTCGTCACCGAGATCCCGTACCAGGTGAAGAAGGCCGACCTGGTCGAACAGCTGGCTGACCTCATCGAGGGCAAGAAGGCGCCGCTGCTGGGCGACGTGCGCGACGAGTCCGCCGAGGACGTGCGCCTGGTGCTGGAGCCCAAGAGCCGCAACGTCGAGCCGGAAGTGCTGATGGAGAGCCTGTTCAAGCTCTCTGACCTCGAGACCCGCTTCTCGGTCAACATGAACGTCCTGGACGCCCGCGGCACGCCGGGCGTGATGAACCTGCGCCAGGCGCTGCAGGCCTTCCTCGATCACCGCCGCGAGGTGCTGGTCCGCCGTGCGCGCCATCGGCTGGAGAAGATCGAGGCCCGCCTCCACATCCTCGACGGCCTGATGATCGCCTACCTCAACCTGGACGAGGTGATCCGCATCGTCCGGTTCGAGGACAAGCCGAAGGAAAAGCTGATCGAGACCTTCGGGCTCTCGGAGATCCAGGCCGACGCCATCCTCAACACCCGCCTGCGCCAGCTCGCCCGGCTGGAGGAGATGGAGATCCGCCGCGAGCACGCTGAGCTGTCGGAAGAGCGCGACGGCATCGTCAAGATGCTGGCCTCGGACAAGGCCCAGTGGAAGCTAGTCGGCGAGGGTTTGCGCCACGTGAAGGCCCAGCTGGGCGACCTCAACGTCCGCCGCTCCACCTTCGCCGAGGCCCCGCAGATCGACACCGAGGCGGCGCTCGAGGCCATGATCGTGCGCGAGCCGATCACCATCATCCTGTCCGAGCGCGGCTGGATCCGTGCCGCCAAGGGGCGGGTCGAGGACCCCTCGGAGCTGAAGTTCAAGGAAGGCGACAAGCTGCAGTTCCTGGTCCCGGCGGAGACCACGGACAAGCTGCTGATCTTCGCCTCGGACGGCCGCTTCTTCACGCTCGGCTGCGACAAGCTCCCGGGCGCCCGAGGCCACGGCGAGCCGCTGCGGCTGATGATCGACCTCGACGACCGCGTCGGCATCATCGACGTCTTCCCGCACAAGGCGGGGACCAAGCGACTGCTGGCCTCGAAGCAGGGCTATGGCTTCATCCTGCCCGAGGAGGAGGCCATCGCCTTCCGCCGCGCGGGCAAGCAGGTGCTGAACGCCGGCGATCCGACCAAGAAGGGCGAGGGGGCCGCCGTCTGCCTGCCGGTGACCGGCGACCAGGTCGCCGTCGTCGGCGACAACGGCAAGCTGCTGATCTTCCCCACCGCCGAACTGCCCGAGATGCCGCGCGGCAAGGGCGTGAAGCTGCAGAGCTACCGCGAGGGCGGCCTGCGCGACGCCATGGTCTTCAAGGGGGAGGAGGGCGCGACCTGGGTCGACGCCGCCGGCCGCACGCGGAACTGGGAAGAGTGGCGCGAGTGGATCGGGCGCCGGGCCGGCGCAGGCAAGCTGGCTCCCAAGGGCTTCCCGGCCAACAAGCGGTTCCGGCCGCGCTGATGGCGGCGCCCGCGGCCAAGGCGACCGAGGCGGTCGAGCTGCCCAAGGTCGACGTCTCCTTCGCCCAGGTCTGGATCGACCTGGTCGCCTGGGTGCAGGCCCACGGCGTGCAGATCGTCCTGGCCCTGGCGGCGGGTCTCGTCCTCTACCTGGCGCTGGAGCTCGTCCGGGGGCTCGCGTCGCGGCTGAAGGACCGGGCGGGCCAGCCGCTGGGCTTCCGCGCCCTGGTCGGCCGCGCGGCGTCAAAGACCAC
This sequence comes from Phenylobacterium sp. J426, assembly GCF_024699945.1. Lineage (GTDB taxonomy): Bacteria > Pseudomonadota > Alphaproteobacteria > Caulobacterales > Caulobacteraceae > Phenylobacterium. Next base: position 3,025,957 of record NZ_JAJOMY010000001.1, read on the forward strand.
CCACCTGTTCCTGGCGCTGGCCGCCGCCCGCCTCGTCGTGGGTTACGCCAACCCGCCCGAGCCGGTCGCGGGCACGGTGCAGTTCCTATTCACGATCTCCGCCGCCTTGCAGGCCGCCATCTGGATCCGCGAGATCGTGCTGGGCCTCATCGAGCGCCGCACGGCGATGGAGGGCCACAGCGAGACCCCTGGCCAACGCCGCGGGGGTGATCCGGCTGCTGGTCACGGTCGTGATCTTCGCCATCGCGATCATCGTGGTGCTGGACAATCTCGGCGTGAACGTCACCGCCCTGGTGGCCGGCCTCGGCATCGGGGGCATCGCGATCGGCCTGGCCGCTCAGGGCATCTTCTCCGACCTGTTCGCGGCGCTCTCGATCATCTTCGACAAGCCGTTCCGGGTGGGGGAGACGATCACCTACGACACCTCCACCGCAACGGTGGAGCGCATCGGCCTGAAGAGCACGCGGCTGCGCGCCATCACCGGCGAGCGCAAGATCGTCTCCAACGCCAACCTGCTCCAGAAGGAGATCACCAGCTACCAGACGCTCGACCACCGGCGGCTGAAGTTCGTGCTGAGCGTGATCTACCAGACGGACCCCGAGCTCGCCGCCCGCATCCCCGGCATCCTGCGCGAAATCGTCGAGGCCGAGGGCGGGACCTTCGTGCGCGCCGGCTTCGTGGCCTTCGCCGCGAGCTCGCTCGATCTCGAGGTGGACTACGACGTGTATCGCCCCGAGTGGGACCAGATCCACGCAGTGCGTCACCGCATCGGCCTGTCGATCCTGCGGCGCTTCAAGGCGGAAGGGATCGAATTCGCCTATCCGACCCAAACCACCTTCACGGCTGCGCCCGACGGGCGGATGATCCTGCCGTACGCCGAGCGGGGCCCGCTGCCCTGACGCCGGAGGGCGCCCCATGTCCGCAGACACCGTTCACATCGTCGCCTTCGCCGGGAGCCTCCGGAAGGCCTCCTACAACCGGGCGCTGCTGGCTGCGGCCGCAGAGCTCGCGCCGCCGACGCTCACCCTCGAGGTCTTCGACCTGATCGACGTGCCGCTCTACAACGCCGACGTGGAGGCGGAGGGCGACCCGCCGGCGGTGGTGGGGCTGAAGCAGGCCATAGCCGCCGCCGACGGCGTGCTGATCGCCACGCCGGAGTACAACCACGGCGTCCCGGCGGTGACGAAGAACGCGGTCGACTGGGCCTCGCGCCCGCCGCGCGGCGCGGCGCTCGGCGGCAAGCCGGTGGGGATCATCGGGGCCTCGCCCGGCCAGACCGGCTCGGCCCGCGGCCAGAGCCAGCTGCGCCAGGCCTTCGAATTCACCAACTCCTACTGCATGCCGCAGCCCGAACTGCTGGTCTTCCGCGCCCACGAGAAGTTCGACGAGGCGGGGCGACTCGCGGACGAAGTCACCCGAACCTACCTCGGCAGGTATCTGACGGCCTTCGAGGCCTGGGTGCGACGGTTCGCCTGAGGAACGGGGCGGCCGGCTGCTAGTGGCTGGTCAGGATGAACCGGTGCGGCTCGCGCAGCAGGGTCCGCGTGACGCCGCCGAACACCCACTCCGCCGCCCGGCTGTGCCCGTAGGCGCCCATGACGATCAGGTCGGCGTCCGCGGCCTGCGCCACGCGGTCGAGCTCGCCGGCCACGGCCTCGTCACGACCGGTGACCACCTCGGTCCGCACGGTCGCGCCCTGGCGCTTCAGCATGGCCGCCACGTCGCCGGCCTGGAACGCCACGGCCTCGACGTCCTTGTCGGCGCACACGGCGGTGACGATCACCTCCTGGGCGGCGATCAGGAACGGCATGGCGTCGGCGATCGCGCGGCGGGTCTCGCGTGTGTCCTTCCACGCCACGACCACACGCTCCGCCCGCAGCCTGCGCGCCTCGTTCGGCACGATCAGAACCGGTCGGCCACTCTTCATCACCACCTCGGCCGGATCGGCGCTGCGATATGACGAGGCGTCCTGCCGCGGCGGGCTCATGACGATCAGGTCGGCGGCCCGACTGGCGTCGATCAGGGCGCGGTCGGGGAAGGCGTTCGCCTGGCGCCACTCGATCCGGACGCCGGCGGCGTCGCGGCGGAAGGCCTCTTCGGCGGCCCTGATGTTCCGGTCGATCTGCTGCTGGGCGGCGGTCAGCCATTCCGCCAGCACGACGCCGCCGAACGGATCCATCGAGAACGCCGCGTCCAGCATCTCGGCGCCCACGCCGATCAGCAGGGCGTCGCCGTCCCGCGCCAGATGGGCGGCGGCCTCCACGCGGTTGGACGCCGAAAGCTCCGGTTCGGCATGGACGAGAAGGGTGGCGAAGCAACGGGCCGCCGAACGCGCGGCCGGTACGGGACGATCCTGGGTCATGGACATGACGACCTCCTGCGGTTGCCGTCTCACTGTGCGCCCGGTTCGGCCGGCGGCATTGATCTGCCTCAACCGGCGGTCAGAGATCAGGCGGCGCCGCCCGCGGGGATCTGATCTCGGATCGTCTGTGCCACCCGCAGCAGGACCTCGTCGATCACGTCGGGCCGCACGTCTGACACCATGCCGCCAAAGTGGACGTGGTCGACGACGGACAGGCCGCACGTCCCGGCTAGATGATGGTCGAACAGCCGCTCGAGATCGTGCAGCACGTGGGTGTCCCGCATCCAGTGGTCGGGCGAGCCCGAGGTGGTGAAGCTGAGCAGCCGCCGGCCCGTCAGCCGTGGCTCGTTTCCGCCGAAGGCGGGCGTGAAGCCGAAGCCCATGCCGAACACCCGGTCGACATAGCCCTTCAGGATCGCCGGCGGCCCGTTGAACCAGACGGGATAGACGAGGACGAAAAGGTCGACGTCCGCCAGCCGCTCCCGTTCGGCGAGCACGTCGGGCCCGAAGCGCGGCTCGCCGGGACCCGGGATCTCCTCGGCCCGAAGGCAGGGGTCGAACCCCATGGCGTAGAGATCGCGAACGATCACCTGATGCCCCTGGGCCGTCAGGGCCTCGGCGCAGGCCTTGGCCAGGGCGGCGTTCAGGCTGTCCGGCGCGGGATGGGCGCGGATGACGGCGGCCTTCATCGACATCTCCTTCTTCAGCGGGCGGTGTAGCCGCCGTCGACGACGACTTCGGTCCCGGTGACGAACTTGGACTCCTCCGAGGCCAGGTAGACGCAGGCCCAGGCGATGTCGTCGGGCTCGCCCAGATGGCCCAGCGGATGCAGCGCCGCGACGGCCTCACGCCCGGCGTCTACGTCGCCCTGGCCTTGGAGGAAGCCTTCGACCATCGGGGTCCAGATGAAGCCCGGATGGACAGAGTTCACGCGGATGCGATCCGGCGCATAGAGCAGAGCATCGGTCTTGCTCATCAGCCGCACGGCGCCCTTCGAGGCGTGGTAGGGCGGCACGTCCGGCGCCGAGATCAGGCCATAGATGGACGAGAGGTTGATGATCGAGCCCGACCCGGCCTGGCGGAGATGCGGGATGGCGTGCTTGGTGCAGAAGAACACGCCCTTCACATTGATCGCCTGCACGAAGTCCCACTCGGCCTCGGTCAGTTCATGCGTCGGCTTGTTGGCCCCGGCCACGCCGGCATTGTTGACCAGGATGTGCAGGCCGCCGAACCGCTGGGCGATCTCGCCGATCACCCGCTGCACCTCGGCCTCCCGCGCCACGTCCAGGGTCCAGAAGCCGGCCTGATGGCCCGCGCGGCGCAGGTCCTCGGCCAGCGCCAGGCCTTCTTCTGCGCGAACGTCCGTGAGGGCGACGGCGGCGCCTTCTTCCGCCATCCGCCGCGCGATGGCGGCTCCGATGCCCACGGCCGCCCCGGTGACGACGGCGGTCTTGCCCTTCAAGCGATCCATGGCTTAGCTCCACGTCCTGCCGAAGCCTGCCCTCGGAGATCGCGCCGCACATTGCGCTGTATCAAGGGTGCGGCGGAAAGGGTCCCTAAGGTCCGCCCATGAGCCTCCACCTGAGCTTCCACCGCGCAGCGGGCGGCTGATCCGTGCCCGAGCTCGCCCGGCTGGCGCCCTTCTTCTTCGCGGTGCTGGTGCTCGAACTGACCCCCGGCCCCAACATGGGCTACCTCGCGGTCGTGGCCGGCCAGGCCGGACGGCGCGCGGGATTGGTCACCATCGCCGGAGTCACCGCCGGGCTGGGGCTCTGCCTCCTCGCCTCCATCGGCGGGCTTGCCGAGCTGATGGCGGCGCGGCCGTCGTGGCTGGAGGCCCTGCGGTGGCTGGGCGTCGGCTACTTCCTCTGGCTCGCGGCGGACGCCTGGCGGACAGCCGGCAGGCCTGCCGACCCGGCGCGAATCGACGAGCCGCGCCTGTTCGTCAGGGGCTTCGTGTCCAACCTGCTGAACCCGAAGGCGGCGCTGCTTTACGTCTCGCTGCTTCCGGGCTTCCTCGACCCGGACGCCGGACGCGTCGAGGTCCAGGCGCTGGCGCTGGGGCTCGTGCATATTGCGGTCAGCATCGCGGTGCACCTGGCCATCGTCCTGGGCGCGGCCCGGGCGGCCGACGCCCTGGCTGGCGACGGTCGGCTGGTCGCCTTGCAGCGCGGCGCGGCGCTGTTGCTGGTCGCCGTCGCCGCCTGGCTCGCGGCCGGCGCGTTCGCCGCGCCGGGCCCGTGACGCCCGTCGGGCGAGGAACTCCTGTCAATTTGCCGTACGATCGCCTATCTAGGGGCGCGCGCCGTCGGGTCTGTGCCGCTGCCGAAGCGGTCGATCAACGTCCGATGCGGCGCCCATTGGCGCACATCACGTCCAGTTCCGTTCCCGTCGCCCGGCCTGGCGCGACGAAGCGGTTCGGCCACGGTTTGCGTTGATGCGTAGAACGTCCTGTCCACGCCTGAAAGGAACACTCTTGGCGAAAGAAGAACTTGTCGAATTCGAAGGCCTGATCACCGAGCTCCTGCCGGAAGGCCGCTTCCGGGTGAAGCTCGAGAACGAGCACGAAATCCTGGCCTACACCGCCGGCAAGATGAAGAAGCACCGCATCCGCGCCATGGTCGGCGACCGGGTCACGGTCGAGATGACGCCCTACGACATGGATCGCGGCCGCATCACCTACCGTCACCGCGACAACGCGCCGCGCGTCGGGGCTGCGCACCCGCGTCCGCAGTATCGCGGCGGCCGCTAGGCGCTGAGCGCGGTCGAGCGCAGGTGATGCGCACGCGCCTGCCCATCCATGCTATGCTGGCGCCGTAACCCAAGGCGGCGGCCAGCGCCGGACCCTTGCGTACGATAGGAGCCTCGCGCCGCGCCGCGGCCTTGCCGAGAACAAGGCCCGAGAGGTGCTGTGATGGCTGCGACCGTCGGTAATCCGTTCGAATACGTTCTCAAGCGGCTGAGCTGGGCGCTCTCCGGCGGCGGTCGCGTGGCCGATCCGCTCGGCCGGGTTCACGCCCGCCACGTCCCGGAGGTGCTGCCTCTGACCGCGGCCGACCTGAAGGACGCCCTGCGCCGCGGCGTCGCCGACTTCGCCGCCGCGCGCGACGACGTCGCGTTCATCGCGATCTTCTATCCGCTGGCGGGCCTTGTCCTGGCGGCCGCCTTCCTCCGCTACGACCTCCTGCCGATGATCTTTCCGCTGGTGTCCGGCTTCGCGCTGCTGGGCCCGTTCGCCGCCGTCGGCCTCTACGAGATCAGCCGCCGTCGCGAGGCCGGCGAGGACGCCCGCTGGTGGCATGCGGCCTCGGTGCTGGGGGCGCCCGGCATGGGCGGCATCCTGCTGATGGGGCTGATCCTGGTCGGCCTGTTCCTGGCCTGGCTGGGCGTGGCCTACCAGATCAGCCTGCTGGCCTTCGCCGACGCGCCGCCGGTCACCTTCCGCAGCTTCCTCGCGCAGGTCTTCGCCACGGGCGAGGGCTGGGCGATGGCGATCATCGGCGTCGCCGTGGGTTTCGTTTTCGCCGCCGTCACCTTGGCTATCAGCGCCATCTCGTTCCCGATGCTCCTGGATCGGCGGGTGGACGTCGACGTCGCCATCCGGACCTCGCTGAAGGTCGTCGCCCGCAATCCGGGAATCATGGCCCTTTGGGGCCTCATCGTCGCCGGATCCCTGGCGCTCGGCGCGCTGCCGGCCCTGCTCGGGCTGATCGTCGTGGTGCCGGTGCTGGGTCACGCCACCTGGCATCTCTATCGCAAAGCCGTCGCCTGACGCCGTTCGGCGGCGGAACCTTCGGCGGATTCGGGGCTTAACATTTGGCGCCTAAGTCGACCCGGGCGTGGGGGGGAAGCATGTCCGGGGCCAAGGTCCAGTCCGTCGCTGAAATCATGGCATCGCTCGACCAGACGGTGTCGCCTCTGGGCGGCAAGGCCGACTGGCCGGCAGAGCTGTGCGCCGTCGTCGATCTGATCCTGCCCGCGAAGGCCGAGATCGTGCTGTTCTGGGGCCCGGACTACGTCGCGCTCTACAACGACGCCTATGCGCCAACGATCGGCGACAAGCACCCGCGCGCCTTCGGCCGCCCGGCGATCGAGCACTGGCGTGAACTCTGGGACGACCTCGAGCCGCTCCTCGCCGGCGTCCGCGCGAGCGGCAAAACCTTCCATGCCAAGGACCGGCCCTTCTATATCGAGCGTCGGGGAGGGGAGGGCGAGACGGTCTATTTCGACGTCTCCTACTCGCCGGTCCGCCGGGCCGACGGCGGGGTCGGCGGCGTGCTCTGCATCGTCAGCGAGACCACCAGCCGGGTCCGCGCCCTGGAACGGGTGGCGAATTCGGAGGCGCGGTTCCAGGCCATCGCCGATTCCATCGACCAGATGATCTGGGCCACCCGGGCCGACGGCTTCCACGACTACTACAATCGCCGCTGGTACGAATACACGGGCACGCCGTACGGCTCGACGGACGGCGAAGCGTGGAACGGCATGTTCCACCCCGACGACCAGACCCGCGCCTGGGAGGTCTGGCGCCGTTGCCTCGAGACGGGCGAACCCTATCACATCGAGTACCGCCTCCGGCACAGGTCGGGACAGTACCGCTGGGTGCTGGGCCGGGCCCAGCCGGTGCGCGACGAGGCCGGCCGCATAGCGCGCTGGTACGGCACCTGCACGGACATTCATGACCTGAAGGTCGCCCGCGACGCCCTGCAGGAGGAGCGCGAGGCGCTGCAGATCCTGAACGCGGTCGCCGCGCGGGTCGCGGCCGAGTACGACCTCGAGAAGCTGGTGCAGACCGTTGTCGACGCCGGCGTGGAGCTGTCGGGCGCCGAGTTCGGAGCCTTCTTCTACAACCTGCTCAACGCCGACGGCGAAAGCTACATGCTCTATGCGCTGTCGGGCGCCGAGCGCTCGGCCTTCGAGAAATTCCCGATGCCGCGCAACACGGCCGTCTTCGCACCCACGTTTGAAGGCGAGGGCATGGTCCGCTCCGCCGACATCACCCAGGATGCCCGATACGGGAAGAATGCGCCGCGCAAGGGGATGCCCGAGGGCCACCTGCCGGTGCGCAGCTACCTGGCGGCGCCCGTCACCTTGCGCTCGGGCGAGGTGGTGGGCGGGCTGTTCTTCGGCCACGCCGCGGCCGGGGTTTTCGACGAGCGGGCCGAGCGACTGGTCGAGGGGTTGGCCGCCCAGGCCGCTGTGGGCATCGAGACCTCGCGCCTGGTTCAGCGCCTCCAGCGGCTCAACGAGGGCCTGGAGGGCGAGGTCGCGGCCCGCACCGCCGAGCGCGACCAGATCTGGCGGACCAGCCAGGACCTGCTGCTGGTCGCCGGCCTCGACGGCGCGTTCCGCAGCGTCAGCCCGGCCTGGGAGCGCACCCTGGGCTGGCGGGCTGACGAACTGGTGGGCCGCAGTTCCGACTGGCTGACCCATCCCGAAGACTTGGAGCATACCCACGGCGAGATCGCGCGCCTCGTGGGCGGCGAGGTCACCGAGGCGTTCGAGAACCGCTTCCGCCACCGCGACGGCAGCTACCGCGTCCTGGCCTGGACGGCGACGCGGGAGGGCGAGCTGATCTACGCTGCTGGCCGGGATGTCACCGCCGAGCGCCGCCGCCAGCAGGAACTGTCCGACACCCAGGAGCGCCTGCGCCAGGCCCAGAAGATGGAGACCGTCGGCCAGCTCACGGGCGGCGTCGCCCACGACTTCAACAACCTGCTCCAGGTGGTCACCGGCAATCTCGAGACGCTGCAGCGCCATCTCGGTCCGGATCAGCCGCGCCTGCGGCGCGCCGCCGACAGCGCCATGACCGGCGCCCGGCGGGCCGCCACCCTGACCCAGCGTCTGCTGGCCTTCGCCCGCCGCCAGCCGCTGAACCCGCGGCCGCTCGATCCCAACAAGCTGATCCAGGGCATGGCCGAACTGCTGCACCGCACCCTGGGCGAGGCCGTCGCGGTCGAGACGGTGCTGTCGCCGGGCGCCTGGCGCGTCGAGGCCGACGCCAACGGCCTGGAAAACGCCATCCTCAACCTGGCCATCAACGCCCGCGACGCCATGCCGGCCGGCGGCAAGCTGACCATCGAGACGGCGAACGCCCACATCGACGCCGACTACGCCCGCCGCAACCTTGAGGTGATGCCCGGCCAGTACGTGATGTTCTCGGTCTCCGACACCGGCCACGGCATGACGGCCGACGTGGTCGAGAAGGCGTTTGAGCCCTTCTACACCACCAAGGAGGTGGGGCGCGGCACGGGTCTCGGTCTCTCCATGGTGTACGGCTTCGTCAAGCAGTCCGGCGGCCACGTGAAGATCTATTCCGAGGTGGGGCAGGGCACGACGGTGCGGCTCTACTTCCCGCGTCTGGCGAAAGCGGCTGACCTCGACGAGGACGAGCCGCCGGCCTACGCCCCCGAAGGCGACAACTATGAGACCATCCTGGTGTGCGAGGACGACGACGACGTCCGCGCCTATTCGGTGGAGGCGCTGCGCGAGCTGGGCTATCGGGTCCTGGAGGCTCACGATGGCCCCTCGGCCCTGCGGCTTCTGGAACGGCAGGAGGGCCGCGTCGACTTGCTGTTCACCGACGTGATCCTGCCGTCCGGCATGACCGGCGCCGAGGTGGCGAAGGCCGCGCGCGAGATCCAGCCGGGCCTGCCGGTCCTCTTCACCACAGGCTACGCCCGCAGCGCCATCGTCCACCACGGTCGCCTCGACCCGGGAGTCGAGCTGATCACCAAGCCCTTCACCTTCGCCGACCTCGCCGCCCGCATCCGCGACAGCCTGGACGCCGCCCGGCGCTGAAGCATCGGCGCCGTTCCGCCCCTATGTCGTTTCCTGACAGACGCCTTGCCTGCAACCGTGGGATGGTGAGCCATCGTCGACCACGGAGTTCGGGCGCCGGCGACTGAGAGAGTGGCCTGACCAGAGGCTCCGTGCTCCCGCCTGAAGCGACGGAGCATCCCCATGCCGGTCTATACCTTCCACCCCTGTCGACCCGACGGGACGTCCGACACCTTCCTGGCGCTCGACCTGCGCGGCGACCACGAGGTCGAGGTCATGGCATGCGACCTGCTCGTTCAGCACCCCAGCTGCGCCTGCATCGAGGTCTTCCAGGAAGACCGCCGCGTGGGGGAGTTCCACCGCGCCGGCGCCACGGTCGACTGAGCCTCCTGTCGTCGGGGTCTTGACATAGCGCAAGGCCAACGGCCGCGAGGCGGGACATCCTTCGTCGTCCATCGAAGGAGCCTGCTCATGGCCATCCCCGAAGATCTGACCGCCGTCCTCAGGGAGGGCCAGGACATGACCCTCGCCACCGTGATGGAGAACGGCGCCCCCCACGCCACCACGGTCAGCTATGCGAGCGACGGCCGCTCCGTCGTGTTCGGCTGTTCGGCGGCCTCGCAGAAGGCGCGGAACCTGGCGCGCGACCCGCGCGTCGCGCTGACCATCACCCTGCCGTACCGCGACTGGAGCCAGATCCGCGGCCTCTCCGCCATCGGCCGGGCCCGCCGCCTCGACGGCGACGAGGCCGCCGCGGCCGGCCTGTTGTTCCTGCAGAAGTTCAGCGAGCTGGCCCAGTACGTGGACACCGCGGACAGCTCCGAGCTCGCCCTGTTCGAGATCATGCTCGAGAACGTCGGCGTCCTCGATTACCGCAAGGGCTTCGGCCACGTGGAGCATGCCTGGCTGGTGGGCGAGCCCGCCTGAGCCGACAGAGGCCCTTCCACCGGGGCCGGCCAGCGCCTAAGTCCCTGTCATGGCCGTCGCATTCACCCGGGAAGAGGACTACGAGGCGCAGGCGGCCGACCTGCCCGACCGTCCGATCTCGCCGCACCCCAACCTGGTGACGCCGGAAGGGCTCGCCGCCATCGAGCGCGAGCTCGCCGCGGCGCGCGCCGCCTACACCGAAGCCCAGGCCACGGCCAAGGACGGGCCCGGCGTCAGCGCCGACCGCACGGCCATGGCTCGGGCCACGCGCGACCTGCGCTACTGGTCGGCGCGGCGCGCGAACGCCCAGCTGACCACGCCCGAGGGGCCCGCCGACAAGGCCCTGTTCGGACGCACCGTCGAGATCGAGCGCGAGGACGGCCGGCGGCAGGTGTTCCGCATCGTGGGCGAGGACGAGGCCGATCCCGCCCGGGGCAGCGTGTCCTACGTCTCGCCGCTGGCGAAGGCGCTGCTGGGAAAGGCGGTGGGCGACATCGTGACCGTCAACGGGGCCGAGGTCGAGGTCGTCGCCGTCCGGCCCTGAGCCGGCCTAGGTTTCGGCGGTCCCGCTCACGTCCTGGATCACCGCCGCCACCCCGCCGGTCATCAGCGGCACCACGTCGAACCGGAACACCTGGCCCGGACGCCCGGCCGAGGGGAGCTCCTGACGCTGAGGATTGCGCGTCTGCAGCACTTCGCGCACCAGCCGCCCCGGCGCGCTATCGGACGAGCCCGGGAACAGCTCGTCGATCGAGCGCTCCAGCATCTCCTCGCGGGTCAGGCCGTACAGCCGCGCCGCCGCGCTGTTGACGTAGGTGAAGCGCAGGTTGCGATCGAGGGCGACGTAGCCGTCGGCCAAGCCGTCCAGCGCCGCGGCCACGGCGGCCTCTGCGTCGTAGCGGACGGTGATGTCCTCGATGTAGACGAAGAAGCCGGGGATGCGCCCGTCGGCCTCCCGGGCCGGCGCGAACACCATCCTCACCCGCCGCGCGCCGCGCCGGCTGTAGGCCAGGCTGGACTCGAACTCCACCGTCCCGCCGTCCAGCGCGGTCTTGACGTAAACCTCGGTGCTCTCGGCCGCCTTGGAACCCAGCACATCGGCCAGGGTACGGCCCACGACCTTGTCCGCCGTCTGCCCGAACCACCGCTCGTAGGCCTTGTTCACGAACCGGTAGACGCCGGTCCGGTCGACATAGGTCGTGGGCAGCGGCGAGGCGGCGACCGCGCTCATCACCGCTTCAAGGGAAACGCCGTTTAACAAAGGAAAAGTCCGCAGGGGTCGGGCCTTTGCAGTAGAGCAAGCGCCCCGGCTTGGCGAGCGTTCCGCAGCCTTGGCCTTGCGCGGGCCGGAACCCAGCGGCGAAAAACGCTTTCTCCCCGGCGCAAACTCGGAGTGACGCCCATGACCGCCCGGCGACTGAAGCGCAAGATCCTGGCCGGCGCCTGCACGGCGGCCTTGGCCCTCCAGGCGACCGCCTCCGGCGCCGCAGCGCAGGGGATGAACCCTGGCAATCCGCCCGTGCCGCGCGAGCACGCGGCGGCGGTCGAGACCTACGGCGGGCTCTACACCGGTCCGGCCGCGGCCTACGTGGCCCAGGTCGGCGGCCGGGTCGCCCAGGTCTCCGGCCACCGGGCCGCCTGCGGCTTTCATGTGGTCAACAGCGACGTCGTCAACGCCTTCACCAGCCCGCCCGGCTGCCACGTCTACATCACCCGCGGCCTGCTGGGCCTGCTCAGCAGCGAGGACGAGCTGGCCGCCGTCCTCGGCCACGAGGTGGGCCACGTCACCGCCAACCACGCCGGCAAGCGCCAGCAGCGCAGCACCATCACCGGCCTTGGCGCGCTGATCCTCGGCGCCGCCACGGGCTCGAACGATCTCGCGCGGCTGGCGAGCGGCTTCGGTCAGCTCAACGTCCTGTCCTACTCCCGCGCCCAGGAGCTGCAGTCCGACCAGCTCGCCGTGCGCTACCTCACCGCCGCCGGCTACTCCCCCTATGCTCTGGCCGACGTCATCACCGCCCTGCAGGGCCAGGAGCAGCTGATGGCCCGCGTCAGCGGCCGCGAGCAGAAGGCCGCCCCCGCCTGGGCCCAGACCCACCCACTGCACGGTGACCGCATCACCCGCGCCGTCCAGCACGCCCGCGCCACCGGCCAGCCGCCCGGGCCCGAGCGCGAGGCGGAGTACCTCGCCCGCATCGACGGCCTGGTCTTCGGGGATGACCCACGGCAGGGGTTCGTCGAAGGCCGCCGCTTCATCCACCCCGATCTCGGCATCGCCTTCGAGGCGCCCCCCGGCTTCACCCTCACCAACGGCTCCAGCGCGGTGAAGATCGAGGGCCAGGGCGGACAGCAGGCGCTGTTCTCCACCGCCCCGCTGCGCGGCGGCCTGGAAGCCTATGCCGAGGACGCCCTGCGCCGGGCCGTCGGCCAGACCCAGGTCCAGACCGGGCGGCCCGAGCGCACCCGCATCAACGGCCTGGAGGCGGTGATCCTGCCGGCCAGGGCGCAATCGCAACGCGGTTGGCTGGACCTGACGGTGGCCGCCTACGCCACCGGCCCCGATACGGCCTATCACTTCGTCACCCTGGGCCCGGCCAACTCCGGCCGCACCTTCGAGCCGTTGATCGGCTCGTTCCGCCGCTTGAGCCGGGAGGAGGCCCGTACCGCCCGTCCGCGTGTGATCCAGGTGGTCCAGGTCCGCCCCGGCGAGACGGTCCAGTCCCTGTCGGGCCGCATGGCGGTCGAGGCCGCGCCCGAAGCCCACTTCCGGCTGCTGAACGGCCTGCGCGACGGCGACGAACTCCGTCCCGGGCAGCGGGTGAAGATCGTCGCGTACGAGGGCGGGCCGGCCCGGTCCGCCCGGCGCGGCGACTAGGGAACCTCCACCTTGGCGCAGGTGTTTGGCCGAGGAACGAAGGAAAAACCAATGCGCAAGAGCCTCATCGCCGGCGGCGTCGCCGCCCTGGCCCTCATCCCCAGCCTCGCCCACGCCCAGCAGACCTGCGAGGAGCGGCGCAACAACCGCATCGCCGGCACCGTCGTGGGCGGCGCGCTGGGCGCCATCGCCGGCAGCGCGGTGGCCGGCCGCGGCGACCGCAACGAAGGCGCTGTCATCGGCGGCCTGGCCGGCGCGGTCATCGGCAACCAGGTGTCCAAGGGCAACGGCGACTGCCGTCGCGCCTACGGCTGGTACGACAACAACGGCGTCTGGCACTCCAACGCTGTCGAGCGCAGCTATGCGCAAGGCTACTACGACCGGAACGGCAACTGGATCGAGGGCCGCCCGCCGGCCGGCGACTGGGATCGCAGCGGCCGCTGGGCCATGTCGGCGAACAGCTACGGCGCAAACGCCAACAGCTACGGCCCGCCTGGTTATACCTACCGCTACCGCTCGGAATGGCGCGACGCCCCTGAGGACATCCGGGCCCGCACCGACTGGCTCGAGAACCGGATCGTCCGCAGCCGCAACAGCGGCGCCATCTCCCGCCGCGAATCCCAGCAGGCCATGAACACCCTGCAGGACATCCGCCGCCAGGAGCGCACCTACTGGCGTGACGGCCGTCTCGACCCGCGCGAGGCCGACACCCTGATGGCCCGCCTCGACGACCTCAACGCCAAGATCCGCTACGACCGCCGCGACTAGGCGTCGCGTCGCCGGCTTCGACCTCCCCCGCGTCAGCGGGGAGGGGACGACCGGCTGCAGAGGGGCCGCCGGCCCCGCCGCTAGACGGCTGACTAGGCCGCGGCGCCGCTGCTCGCGAAGCGGTCCAGACGGCTGCGGATGATCGCGTCCGCCTCGCTCATGATGCGCTGGATCAGCTCGGCCACGGTGGGCACGTCGTGGATCAGGCCGACCACCATGCCGCAGCTCCAGCCGCCGGCGTCCATCTGCCCGTCCTTCATGATCGCGGGATAGACGCCGGCCACCTCGGGCGCGATGTCGGCGAAGGTGATCTTGTCGCCCAGCGTCCGCTCCTTCTCGAGCAGCCGCTCGACGCCGGCGTTGGTCAGGACGCGCTCGGTGTTGCGCAGCGGCCGCATGATCAGCCGGGTGTCCAGCTCGTTGGCGGCGAGGATCGCCTGCTTCACGTTCTCATGCACCGGCGCTTCGACGGTCGCGATGAAGCGCGTGCCCATGTTGATTCCCTCGGCGCCCAGCGCCAGCGCCGCGACGAGCTGGCTCCCGGTCGCACAGCCGCCGGAGGCCACGAACGGGATCTTCAGCTCTTCCGCCGCACGCGGCAGCAGCACCCAGTTGCCCACGTCGTCTTCCCCGGGATGCCCGCCGCACTCGAAGCCGTCGACGCTGACCGCATCGCAGCCGATCGACTCGGCCTTCAGCGAGTGCCGCACCGAGGTGCACTTGTGGATCACCTTGATGCCGGCCTCTTTCAGGGCGGGCAGCCACTTCTGCGGATTGTTGCCGGCGGTCTCCACCGCCTTGACGCCGCTCTTGACGATGACTTCGACGAAGCCCGGGTAGTCCGGCGGGGTCACGGCCGGCAGGAAGGTGAGGTTCACGCCGAAAGGCTTGTCGGTCATCTCGCGGCAGCGCCCGATCTCCCTGGCGAGGTTCTCGGGCGTGCCCTGGGTCAGTCCGGTGATGATCCCCAGCCCGCCAGCGTTGGACACCGCGGCCGCCATCTCGGCGTAGCCGACCATGTGCATGCCGCCCTGGATGATCGGGTGCTCGATGCCGAACAGTTCGGTGATCTGCGTCTTCATGGCCTTGTCCCCTGCAACGTCACCGGAAGGCGTACAGGGGCGCCGTGGCGTGCGGCAATCTGAATTGTCACGGAGAGAACGGCGGCGCGGAGCCCCTTACCTGGGACCGCGTGCTGATCTGGATCAAGGCGCCGCCGCCCGGGCGCGCGCGAAATAGGCGTGGAGGCGGTCTCATGACGGGTGGTCGCAGGAAGATGGTTCTGTTGGCGGGCGGGGGGCCGCCGTCGCCTTCGGCGCGGCGGCAGTGTCGCTTCTGGTCATGCGGGATGGCGACCGGCGCGCGGATGAGCAGGCGATGGACGCCCTGCGGCCGGGCGGCGCCGCAGCGCCCCGGACGTTCGATCCGGCGATGGTGGCCGATCTGCCGGAACCCGCGCGCCGCTACTTCCTGTACGCGATTACGCCGGGAGCCCCGCTGAGGCTCGTCGCCGACATCGAGATGACCGGCCAGCTCAGCCTCGGCTCAAAGGCCAAGCCCAACTATCTCTCCATGACCGGACGACAGGTGCTGCGGCTCGACGGGTTCGTGTGGCGGGTTCGGGCCGGCGGCCGCGGGATGTGGTTCTCGGGGTCCGACGGCTATGCGGACGGCGAGGGCTGGACCCGCTTCTGGCTCTACGACGCCATCCCGATCGTCCGTGAGGGCGGCGGAGACGACATCGCCAGGTCCGCGGCCGGCCGCGCGGTGGCCGAGTCGCTGTTCTGGGCGCCCGCCGCCCTTCTGCCGTCGGAACAGGTGCGGTGGGAGGCGGTCGACGGCGACACGGCCCGGGCGATCGTGACTGTCGCCGGGCATGAACATCGGGTGGAGCTCACCGTCGACCCCGACGGAAGACCGCGTTCGGTGTCCCTCATGCGCTGGAGCCGCGAGAACCCGGAGAAAACGTGGCGGCTGCAGCCTTTCGGCGGGACGATCGAGGCCATCCTGGAGGTCGACGGCTATCGGGTGGCCGAGGCGGTGGACGGGGGCAACTGGTTCGGAACGCCGGACTACTTCCCCTTCTACAAGGCGCGCGTCACGCGGATCAGCCTGCATCCGGGTTGAGCCTGCGGAAGACAACGTCCGCGCCTGCGCCAAGGAACGACCAGCAATCGGCGCCGGTCCGGCTTTCGGAGTGAAGTCAACGGGTAACCAGGATCTGTTCTAATGCCGCCATGCCTCAGTCCGACGCCCAACAGTACCCGGGTGAACTGACCACCTCCGCCGAGCTTCTCAGGCTTGCGGTCGAGTATCGCGCCGCCGCACAGGCGACACGGAAGCTCGGGCGACCCGGCGAGCGGTTATCTCTGGCGCCGTACAGACTGATCGCGATCCATGCGATCGAGCTCTATTTGAGCGCACTGTTATTGCACATCGGCCACAGGCACGCCCGCGTGCGGGGCCTGCAGCACGATCTGGCGGCTCGGGCGGACCTCGCCGCCCAGGGCGGCCTAAAGCTGCGCCTCAAAACCGATGCACATCTACGTACGCTCGCGGACACCCGTGAGTACCTGATCAGCCGTTACGCACCGGAAGCCGCCACCATGCTTTCGCAAGTCAACCGTCTGGCTGCGAGCCTCGACGAGGTGGCCCGGAAGGTCGAGGCGATCATCGCGCGGGCGCCGCCAGAACCTGGGTCGCACGCACAGTTCTTCGTCGTCGAACCCGTGCGCGCCGCTAGTCCACCAGCTCGGATGGATCGGTAATCTCGTAGCCGCGGCGGGCGAGCTGCTCGAGGACGCCGTCCCGCAGGAGCAACTGGCGCAGCGGGACAACGGCGACCGAGGCGCCGGGGGTCTTCAGGGCCTCGCTGATCGCTTCGACCTGGTCCATCACGCTGGCGGCGACGAAGGCGTCCATGAACAGCTCGCGGCAGATGTCGCCGCCCTTCGGGACGTCGAGCGCCCGCCGCACGTCGCCGCGAGCCCACGCCTCGGCCGCGGCGCGATAGCGTTCGGGCGGCGTCTCCACATTTTCGAGGTTGCCCTCCAGGCACTGCGCCACCTTCTCCTCCTCACGCATCTCGCGGGCGGCGGACTTCAGGACCGGCACGAAGCGGTGGGTGACATGCTCGACTTTCACCCGCCCGCGCCGCGCGAGGTCGCGCGCCGTCCGCTCGGGCGCCTGGCCGCCGTCCAGCTTCCAGTGGTCGTAGTAGTCGTTGCGCAGGAGCCGTCCCGCCCATACCGGCGTCCATCCGTCGTAGCGTGACGCCGGTTTGCCCAGGGCCGTGCGGGCGACGGCGAAGCGCGCGGCGAGTTCGGGCGGGACCGACTGCTCCAGCGGGGTCTTCTGCTTCAGCTCGCCCCGCAGCCTGAGCAGCGAGAAGGCGTCGCCGAGACCGACGGAGGCTCCCGATGGCAGGATGAGGGTCTTGGCGCCGCCGATCCTCTGCTCCAGCGGCGTCGCATTCCACTGCACCGACTTCGGCAGCGGCCCCATGGGACCGCCGAGAATCCAGACGACGGACTCGCCGTCCCGCACCTCCCACCATGCCGGATTGGGCTTCGCCGCCGTGACCACCAGGGCCTCGACGACCGTGTCCTGCCCGTCTTGCGCGGCGACCGCGCCCGGCGCGTAGCCTGCGAGGAGAGCGAGGACGGCGACGTGCAGCAGGCGCATGCCGTGATGCTTCTACGCCCGGTCTGGCTTGGCAAGCCGCTGCGGTGTTTGCGCCTGGCGCTCGCCGCCCTCGCCAGCATCAGGCCCGCCTATTCCGCGGGCTCCAGCGCCTCGCCAGCCACGGGGTCGCCCGCCAGGGTTCCGTCGAGCCAGGCCAGGATGTCGTGGTTGATGATCTCAGCGTGCGTGGAGGCCATGCCGTGCGGCAGGCCGGCATAGACCTTCAACGTGCCGTGCTTCACCAGCTTGATCGCCTTCAGCGCCGAGTCGTGGATCGGCACGATCTGGTCGTCGTCCCCGTGAAGGATCAGCACCGGCACGTCGATCTTCTTAAGATCGTCGGTGAAGTCCGTCTCGGAGAAGGCCTTGATGCAGTCGTAGTGGCCCTTCACGCCGCCCATCATCCCCTGCAGCCACCATTTGTCGATCAGCCCCTGGCTGACCTTCGCACCGGGCCGGTTGAAGCCGTAGAACGGCCCCGCCGGGATCTCCTTGAAGAACTGGGCGCGGTCGGCGAGCGTGCTGGCGCGGAAGCCGCCGAACACCTCCAGCGGGAGACCGTCGGGGTTGCTTTCCTTCTTCACCATCACGGGCGGCACGGCGCCGATCAGGACGGCGCGCGCCGCGCGGTCTGTCCCATGGCGGCCAAGGTAGCGGGCGACCTCGCCGCCGCCGGTCGAGTGGCCCACATGGATGGCGTCCTTCAGGTCCAATGCCTCGACCACCGCGCGCAGGTCGTCGGCGTAGGCGTCCATCTCGTTGCCGTCCCAAGTCTGGGTCGAGCGGCCGTGGCCCCGGCGGTCGTGGGCTACGGCGCGGTAGCCGTGGTCGGCGAAGAACATCATCTGCGCGTCCCAGTCGTCGGCGGTGAGCGGCCAGCCATGGCTGAACACGATGGGCTGCCCATCCTTGCGACCCCAGTCCTTGTAGAAGATCTGGGCTCCGTCCTTCGCGGTCACATAGGGCATTGCAGGCCTCCTTCGAGCTTGCGGGAGGGCAGGGGTTTCTCCTGCCGCGCGCGACCGTACGCCCGCTCCACGACGGCGCCGCGACGATCCGTTCGGCCTCTCGAAGATGTGAGCGGTATCTCTGCCGGCCCCGTCGTGGTGCGAACATTTTCGGCGCCCAGCGATCCGGAGGGCTGCGCCATCTTCCGTCAGAAGACGCCCATGGCGAGGCCGGCCGCCAATCCCTGGCCAAGGTCGCGGGCGGCCGAGAGGTCGGCGGGCTTCAGCATCTTCGGCGCCGCGATCGCCTCGGCGGTCTGGGCGTGGGTGCAGACGATGAGGGGCTCGGCCACGGCCTTCAGACGCCAGCCGGTCGCGATCCGGGCGAGCTGGCGCGCGGCGTTGCGTCCGTCGCTGCCGGCGGCGATCACGCAGCCATAGGGGCGGCCGTTCAGCCGCTCCAGCACGGCGTAGTAGGTGCGGTCGAAGAACTCCTTCATCTCGCCGGACAGCGCCGCCAGGTTCTCGGGACCGGCGAAGAGATAGCCATCGGCGGAGAGCAGGTCGTCCGCGCTCGCCTCCGCCGCCCGCCGCACCACCACCTCGGCCTCGGCCCGCGCTCCCTCCGCCGCCGCCTCGGCCAGGGCTTGCGAGGCGCCGGTGCGCGAATGCCAGACGATCAGGAGTTGTTTCATGACCTCAGCCTAGCTGTTGTGCGGAACGAAGCCGACCGTCTAGGGTCGCCGCAAACAAACCGAATGTTCGAGGGGGAGCTTCCATGATCATGACCCGCCGCCGCGCCGCGGCCCCAATGGCCATCGCGGCCGCCATCGCCCTGGCCGTGAGCCCTGCGTCGGGCTTCGCCCAGGCCGCGAGGAAGGCGCCGGCGCTGGAGCTCACCCAGACCGTCGCGCCCGAGGCAGTCGGCTTCGACAGCCAGCGGCTGGCCCGCCTCGACGCCTACATGGCCAAGGTGGTGGCCGACGGGCGCGTGCCGGGCATGACCACCTTCCTCGCCCGCCACGGCAAGGTCGTGTCGTTCAAGACCTATGGCGCGAAGAGCTACGGCGGCCCGCCGATGACCCCCCGACACCATCTTCCGCATCTATTCGATGACCAAGCCGGTCACCGGCGTGGCGATGATGATCCTGTTCGAGGAGGGCCGCTGGCGCCTCGACGACCCGGTCACCCGCTACGTGCCCGAGTTCAAGAACCTGAAGGTGGTCAAGAGCATCGACGGCAACGGCAATGTGACGCTCGAGGACATGCGCCGCCCGCCGACCATGCGGGAGATCATGAGCCACACGGCCGGCTTCGGCTACGGCCTGCAGGACGACCACCCCATCGACAAGCTGTACCGCGAGAAGGAGGTGCTGGGCGCGCCCTCCACCAAGGCCATGATCGAGCGCACGGCGCAGATCCCGCTGGTGTTCCAGCCGGGGACCAACTGGCGCTACTCCAGCTCGGTCGACATCCAAGGCTACATCGTCGAGAAGCTGACCGGCCAGACGCTCGGCCAGTTCATGGAAAGCCGCATCTTCAAGCCGCTACGGATGAACGACACGGCCTTCTACGTGCCCGCCGCGAAGGCGGGCCGCCTGGCGCCGGTCTACTACTTCAACCGCGACACCCAGAAGGTCGAGGAGGCCAAGCAGCTCTTCGGCGGCGACATGCCGACCTACCTCCAGCCGCCGGCGTGGGAGAGCGGCGGCGGCGGCCTGGTGTCGACCACCATGGACTATGCCCGCTTCGCCCAGATGATCGCCAACAAGGGTGAGCTCGACGGCGTCCGCATCCTGTCGCCGGCCTCGGTCGAACTGATGGGCACGAACGTCATCCCCAACGATGTCCTGGTCTCGTCCAACGGCACCACCGGCTCGCGCTTCAATGAGGCGGTGGGCTTCGGCATGGACTTCATGGTGGTCAACGACCCGCGTGCCGCCGGCACCCTGGAAGGCAAGGGCAGCATGAGCTGGGGCGGCGCGGCCGGCACCTGGTTCTGGGTCGACCCGACCAACGACATCATCTTCGTCGGCATGATCCAGCGCCTTGGCGGCTCCGGCGGCGACGACCTCGGCGCCGCGGCCCGCACGCTCACCTATCAGGCGCTGGTGAACCCGGAGAAGTGAGGTTTCCGTCCCTCCTCTTCAGGGGAGGGACAGCTCGCCGGAGGCGAGCAGGGTGGGGGTCTCTCGATCCGGCGCCGAGCCCGGTCGTGGTCCCCCCACCCGGCCGCTTCGCGGCCATCCTCCCCTGAAGAGGAGGGATCAGTTCTGACTTACTTCGAATACGCCGGCGGCAGGGGCCGGTTCAGGTCCTTGTACCGGTCGCGCAGCTCGTACTGGCGCGAGGTCAGGGGTTGGGGCTCGCCGCGGATCAGGATCAGTTGCGGCCGCGACAGGGGCTCGAAGGGATCGCCCGACCAGACCACCAGGTCGGCGTCCTTCCCTGGCTCCAGCGAACCCAGCCGGTTCGCCACGCCGAAGGCGCGGGCCGGGTTGATGGTCACCGCCTTCAGCGCCGCCTCGTAGGGCAGGCCGTAAGCCACCGCGTTGCCGGCGTTGTAGCGGGTCTCATGGGCCCGGTGGGCTCCGCCCTGGCCCTCGATGATGACGCTGACGCCGGCGGCGTTCAGCCGGGCGGCGTTCTCCAGGCTGGCGCCCAGGCTCTCGAAGCTGGCCGGGCGGTTCTGGATCGGATTGAGGATCACCGGCACGCCGGCGGCGGCGATCTCGGCCGCCACCCGCCAGCCCTCGGTCGCCCCCGACAGGATGACCTTCAGCTTCTCCTCCCGGGCCAGCTTGAGCACGGCCCGGATGTCCGAGGCGCGGTTGGCGACCGCGATCAACGGCATCCTGCCCTCGACGACCGGGATCAGCGCCTCGAGGTCGGCTTTCGACAGCGCCAGGTCGCGGTAGCCAGCCCGCTCGTAGGCTGCCCGGTTCGCCCGATAGGCCCGGACGTCCTGCAACACGGTCTTCAGGAGCACGATCTGCGCCCCCCGCGCGCCGCCCGACAGGTTCGCCCCGCGGTCGCCGAACGGCGCCACCATCGCCACCTTGGCGCGGACCAGCGGTTCGCCGTCCTCCGCCAACTGGATCACCGCCGCCTGGCCCGAGAACAGGCCGTGGGTGTGCTCCGAGGCCCCGCCGCCGGCCGTCAGATCCTCGGCGCCGTCGTGGCTGTGGCCGTCATCGTTGTCGCTGCCCCGGGTCGCCGGCCTCGGCGTCACCACGGCGCTGGTGATTCCGCCCAGCCGGGCCACCGGGATGACGAAGCTGTCGGGGTTGAGCGCGTACTGCACATCAAAGGCGGCGCTGAGCTCAGGGTTGTTGACGCTGGCGTCGGAGCCGAGGGCCCCGATCTCCACGGCGCCCAGCAGGCTGTTTGCGGCGACGAAGCCGGGGGTCACGATCCCGCCCTTTGCGTCGACCACCTCGGCGCCCGCCGGCGTCGGCACATTGGGGCCGACGGCGACGATCTTGCCGTCTCGGACCACCACCGTTCCCGAGGCGATCTCGCCGGCCGGCCCGGCGGTCAGAACCCGGGCGTTGGTGATGGCGTAGGTGGCCGCGCCGGCCGGCCCGGCGAACGCGACGCAGAGGGCCGCGACGGCGGTCAGGGTACGTTTCATCGCAGGCCCCCCAGGCCGAGCTCGAAGTCCGACTTGGCCTGGTAGGCCGGGTTCGTCCGGTCGTAGGTCACCGCCCCGTCGATCCATACGCGTTCAGCCCGCGCATAGACGGAGAAGGGGTTCTTGTCCCACAGCACCACGTCGGCGCGCTTGCCGGGCTCCAGCGTGCCGGTCTCCTTCAGGATGCCGATCGCCTTGGCCGGGTTCGCCGTGATCCACTTGATCGCTTCGGCCTCGCTGATCTGCAGGCCCGCGGCGCGGCCGGCGGCGAGAGCCTCGGCGGCCTCCTGGTTCAGTCGCTGGATCAGGTCCGGATCGTCGGAATGGATGATGGCGCAGGCGCCGGCGGCGTGGATCAGGGCGGCGTTCGCCTCGATGCCGTCGAACTGCTCCAGCTTGCCGCCCCACCAATTGGCCCAGGTGGCGGCGCAGATGTCCTTCTGCGCCAGCACGTCGGCGATCTTGTAACCCTCGGTCGTGTGATGGAACGAGGTGATCCTGTAGCCGAACTCGGTCGCCACATCGATCATCTGGGCCATCTCGTCGGCCCGGTAGCAGTGGTTCTGGACCAGGATTTCGCCGCGCAGCACCCCGCGAGCGTGTCGAGCTGCAGGTCACGCTTCGGCGGGTCGGCCTTGTCGCCGGTTTCCGACTTTGCGTGGTAGGCGTCCCACTTGCGGGCGTACTCGGCGGCGTTGATCCACGCGGCGCGGTAGCCCGCCACATTGCCCATCCGGGTCGAGGGCGACCGGTTGCGGCCGCCATAGACGCGCTTGGGGTTCTCGCCGCAGGCCATCTTCAGACTGTGCGGCGCGCCAGGGAACTTCATCGCCTGGGTCGTCCGGGCGGGCACGTTGCGGAGCGTGACCCCGCGGCCGCCGAACAGGTTGGCCGAGCCCGGCAGGATGTGGACGGTCGTGACGCCGCCCGCTCGGGCCAGGTTGAAGCCCGGATCCTGCGGCCAGACCGAGTGCTCGGCCCAGACCTGGGCGGTGTTCGGGTCGGTGATCTCGTTGCCGTCGGAGTGTGCGGGCACGGACGGGGGAGGGATAGACGCCAAGGTGTGAGTGGGCGTCGATGACGCCGGGCGTCACCCAGCGGCCGCGGGCGTCCACCACCTCGTAGCCGGCGGGCGGGGCGGCAGCGGGGCCGACCGACTCGATCCTGCCGTCCCGCACCAGCACCATGCCGTTCTCGATCTGCGCGCCCGTGCCGGTGAGGACGGTGGCGCCGACCAGGGCCGTGGCGCGGCCGGGCAGGGGGCGATAGGTGCTGGCGAAGGCCTCGCCCGAGGCTTCCAGACCCCGGGGCAGCGGCTTGCTGCTCGACGCCACGGCTTTCGGCGATTCCTCCGCCGTGGTGGCGCAGGCGGCGAGGCTCGCCGCCAGGCTGGCCGCCAGCGCGGCCTTCAGAATCTGTGACACTCGGGTCCCCCGAACTTTCCCGGCGCGGAGTTGAGGCGACGCCGGGCGTTCAAGTCAAGGTCGCAGCCGGGTCCGCCGTCCTTGACAAGCGAAGATGCGCATGCGCCCTTCCGCGCCTCGCAAATCAGCCGATTTCAGCCACTTTTCATGCACCTTTACCGCACCCACACCTGCGGCCAACTCCGCGCTTCCGACACCGGCTCGCAGGTCCGCCTGTCCGGCTGGCTTCACCGCAAGCGCGACCACGGCGGCCTGATCTTCATCGACCTGCGCGACCACTACGGCCTGACGCAGCTGGTGGTCGGCCCGTCCACGCCCGGCTTCAACCTCGTCGAGCACCTGCGCGCCGAGAGCGTGATCCGGATCGAGGGAAAGGTCGTCGCGCGTTCAGCCGAGACGGTGAACGCCAACCTTCCGACCGGCGAGGTCGAGGTGCAGGTGAGCAACGTCGAGATCCTGTCGGAAGCCGCCGAGCTGCCGCTGCCGGTCTTCGGCGAGCCCGAATACCCGGAAGAGATCCGGCTGAAGAACCGCTTCCTCGATCTGCGCCGCGAGACACTGCACAAGAACATCGTCCTGCGCTCGAAGGTCATCCAGTCGATCCGCAACCGGATGATCGCCCAGGGCTTCCTCGAGTATCAGACGCCGATCCTGACGGCCTCCTCGCCGGAGGGCGCGCGCGACTTCCTGGTGCCGTCGCGCCTGCATCCGTCGAAGTTCTACGCGCTGCCGCAGGCGCCGCAGCAGTTCAAGCAGCTCTTGATGGTCGCCGGCTTCGACCGCTACTTCCAGATCGCGCCCTGCTTCCGCGACGAGGACCTCCGCGCCGACCGCAGCCTCGAATTCTACCAGCTCGACGTCGAGATGAGCTTCGTGACGCAGGAAGACGTCTTCGCCGCCATCGAGCCCGTCATGCACGGAGTCTTCGAGGAGTTCGGCGAGGGCAAGCCGGTCACACCTTATCCTTTCCCGCGAATCCCCTATCGCGAGGCGATCAGCAAGTACGGCACCGACAAGCCGGATATGCGCAATCCGCTGGTGATGCAGGAGGTCTCCGACCACTTCCGGGGCGGCGGCTTCGGTCTGTTCGCCCGCATTCTGGAAGACGCCAAGAACGCGGTGTGGGCCATTCCCGCCCCCAAGGGCGGCAGCCGCGCCTTCTGCGACCGCATGAACAGCTGGGCGCAGGGCGAGGGCCAGCCGGGCCTGGGCTATATCTTCTGGTCCGAGGACCAGGGCGGCTGGGGCGGTCCGATCGCCAAGAACCTGGGGCCGGAGAAGACCGCCGCCGTCATGGGCCAGCTCGGCCTGGGCGCGGGCGACGCCGCCTTCTTCGTCGCCGGCGACCCGAAGGTCTTCTACAAGTTCGCAGGCTCGGCCCGGACCAAGGTGGGCACGGACCTGAACCTCATCGACGAGGGCAAGTTCGAGTTCGTCTGGATCGTCGACTTCCCGATGTTCGAGTGGAACGAGGACGAGAAGCGGGTCGACTTCTCGCACAACCCGTTCTCGATGCCGCAGGGCGAACTGGAAGCGCTGAACACCAAGGATCCGCTGGATATCCTGGCCTACCAGTACGACATCGTCTGCAACGGCTATGAGCTGTGCTCGGGCGCGATCCGGAACCACCTGCCCGAGATCATGATCAAGGCCTTCGCGACGGCCGGCTACGGACCGGAAGTCGTCGAGGAGCAGTTCGGCGGCATGCTGAACGCCTTCCGCCATGGCGCGCCGCCGCACGGCGGCCTGGCGCCCGGCATCGACCGGATCGTGATGCTGCTGGCCGGCCAGACGGCGATCCGCGAGGTCATCGCCTTCCCGCTGAACCAGCAGGGCGAGGATCTGCTGATGAAGGCGCCGTCCGAGGTGACCGAGAAGCAGCTCAAGGAGCTGCACATCCGGCTCGCGCCGCCGATCAAGGCCTAGTCGCCCTGGCCCCGCGGCCTTCGTGGACCGGGGCGGCGCCCTAGTCGCTCGGGCCGAGGGTGATGATGTAGCGCGGCCCCTCCGGCGATGATGGCGGGGCGGGCGGCGCAGGCGGCCGCGGCGGCTTCACGATGACGCGCACGCCCTGACAGCCCTTTCCGGTGAGTCCGGCCGGCAGCCTGGTCCGCGAGTCGGCGCAGGCCTCGTCCACCTGCTCCTGGGTCAGCCCCCGGGCGCCCGAGAGGTCGGCGCCCCCGATCATCGCCCGCCGCAGGTTCGCGTCGCGGAAGTCGGCGCCGTCGAAGCTGGCGTGGCTCATCGAGGCCCCCCGCAGCTCGGCCGAACGGAAGGACGCCTTGTCGAAGCGGCCGTGGGACAGCATGGCCGCCGTCAGGTCGGCGTCCTGGAACACCGCGCCGGTGGCGTCGACCTTCTGCAGGTTGGCCGCCTTGAGCGAGGCCGATCGGAAGCTGGCGCCCCGCAGCGTGGCCCGGCTGAAATTGGCGCCGGCGGCGTTGGCGTCGGTCAACACCGCCTTGGTCAGGTCCGCCGAGTCGAACATGCCGCCGCGCAGCTCGGCGCTGCGCAGCACCACGCCGACCATCACCGCCTTCTGGAACATCGCGCCCGTGGCGTCGGCGTCCGTGAAGTCGGCCTTGGTCAGGTTGGCCGAGCCGAAGTGCACGCCGTGCGCCTCCGCCGCCCGAAGCCGGGCGCTGGAGAGGTTGGCGTTCGAGAAGTTCGCGCCGCTCATTCCCGCGTCGGTAAGGTCGGCGCGAGACAGATCGGCCCCCTCAAAGGAGGAGGCCTGGAACCGCGCGTCACGCAGGTTCGCGCCGACGAGCGCTGCGCCCGAGAAATTGGCTCCGATGATGTGAGCGCCGGCCAGGTTGCGGCCGGACAGTTCGCACTTCACGCAGCTGCCGCCGAACGAGGTGCGGCGGGCCACTTCCTTGTCGCCGAATGCAAGAGCTTGCCCGGCCAGCGCGCTCGCCGCCAGGAAGGCGGCGGCGGCGATTTTCAGGCGGGCGGAACGCTGGGTCACTTCAGGCCATCCTCATGGTCTTGAGCCCCACCTGTGCTCCGGGCCGCCCCTCGGCGCCACTTAAATCGCTGTAACTTTGAGGAACTTAGCCCGTCTGGTCCTCGCCGAAGCGGCCCGCGCGTGCGCCGCATGTCTCGCAGATCATGGCCTGGCCCTTCCGCACCACGGCGATGTCGCCGCAGGCGGCGCACACCTCCGCCGCTTCCAGCACCGCAGGCCCCGGATTGCGGTTCGCGGTCGGCAGGAAGACGAGGTTGTCGGGGGTCGATCCGCGCGAGAACCCACGCGAGATGAAGCGCGAGGCCGGCTGCGGCGCGGGCTCGGCGTCGCCCGCGGAGTCATGGCCGGCATCGGCCTTGCCGTTGCCAAGGCCATCGGCGTTCAGCGCGCCCGGGTCCTCGCTAGCCAGGTCCGAGCGGCCCAGATAGCTGATCCCCAGCTCGCGGAAGATATAGTCGAGGATCGAGGTCGCCGACTTCACCGTGTCGTTGCCGGTGACCGGTCCGGCGGGCTCGAACCGGGTGAAGACGAAGGCGTCCACGAACTCCTCCAGCGGCACGCCGTACTGCAGCCCGATAGAGATCGCGATGGCGAAGTTGTTCATCAGGCTTCGGAAGGCGGCGCCTTCCTTGTGCATGTCGATGAAGATCTCGCCCAGCTCGCCGTCGTCGTACTCGCCCGTATGGATATAGACCTTGTGGCCGCCCACTGAGGCCTTCTGGATGTAGCCCTTGCGGCGGTCGGGCAGTTTGCGGCGTGTGCGGTCGCGCTCGACGATCCGCTCGACGATGCGCTCTTCCGGCGCTCCGGCGGCCTGCGGTGGCGGCTCCCGCCGCTCGGGCAGGTCTGCGACGCTGGGAAGCTCCAGGACGGCGTCGGCCGGCGCGGCCTCGCGACGCAGACGCAGGGGCAGGCGGCTCGCCGAGAGCGCGGCCTGGAAGTCGGCGGGTGTCGCGCGCCAGGGGAGGGCGGTTTCGACGACCGGCGGCGCATCGAGCGCTGGCCGAAGGACGCTGAGCATCTCGACCTTGGCCGCGACGCTCAGTTCGGCCGCCGGTCGCAGATGGCGCTGTTGCGCCTCGGTCCCGACGCCGCTTCCGGTCAGGGTGTCGGCGCCCAGAGCGTAGGTCTCGGCGGCGAGGGCGTCGTCGCAGGCGAATCCGGCCAGCGCCAGCACGTCCAGGGCGGGATCGGTCAGCTGCTCCGGCGTCGCGCCCAACACGTCGCGGAGGAACCCGTCGCCCAGGATGCGGGGGGCGAACGCCTCGGCGAGACGCGCGACGAACGGCAGCTCGGCCTCGGCGGCGGCGATCTCGTGCTCGGAGAACCCGCGCGCCGCCAGGGACTGGACGTTCACGCCGGGCGCCTCGCCCAGGCTGCGGCGGCCCAGCAGCACCGCCTCCGCAGCGGCGCGATCGAGGGCGAGCGCATCCAGCCCGCGTAGCGCCGCGTCGGAGAGCACGCGCAAGATCTCGCCTTCGGCCGTCTCGGCGAGCGTGACCGGGCCGTTCCAAGGAGCGGCGTCCAGCCGCCCGCCCAGGCGCAGCGCCAGTTCCGGATCGTCGAAGGCGCCTAAGCGGCATTCGACGCCAGCCTCGCCGATCACCCGCCTTGCGGCGGCGTAGAGGTCGTGCGCTGCGGCGCGGCCCTCGTCGCTGCCGTAGTCCTGGCCCCGCGCGACCAGCCAGTCGCCGAGGCCGGCGAGGCCCAGCAGCCCCGGCTCGTCGGTGGCCGCCAGCGCCACGGCCGCCAAGTGGACGGCGCCCTCGAAGGCGTCCCAGTCGAAGCCGGCCTCGCCGAAGAAGGCCATCAGGTCGACTCCGCCCCGCGGCCAGGCGGCCAAGCCCGCCAACGCCTCGCCATCGGCGCGTTCGCGGACCGCGATCACCGCGCCGGTCGTCCAGGCGGCGCGGGCGAGGGCTCGCATCTCCGGCGGATCGGCGTCGCCGATGCGGCAGATCAGGTCCGGCCCCGTGGGCGCGATGTTGGACGGCGGCGCGGGCCACAGGCTCTCGCCGCTACGGGCCAGCGCCACGGCGTCCAGGATGGCGGCGTCGGAGGCGCCGGCGGCGCGGGCGGCTTCGGCCGCGCGCGCCAGGCTGCTGTTGCGGGTCGGATCCGCGCAGGCCTCTGCGTCGCCCTCACAGCGCAGGATGGCGTCCATCACGGCCTGCAGCCGCGCCGACAGCCGCTCGGCCGCGGCCTGGGCCGCCTCCCGCCCCCGGTGGGCCGCCTCGAGCGCCTGCAGCGCGGGGACGAAGTCCGGAGCGGCGGCGTCGATCACCCGGAGCGTCCGCCGCGTCCCATCCACGATGGCCACCGCGCCCAACAGCAGCGCCTCGGTCAGCCCTTCGCGGAACCGGCGCCGCGCGCGGAGATCCTTCACCAGGCCCTTCGCCTGGGCGCGCGCCGTCAGGGCTTCCGAATATTCGACGATGGCGGCGGCGAGATCGACGCGGCCGCCGGCCCAGTCCAGCCAGGCTTCGACGCGGGCATCGGTCCAGTGGGCGGGCGCGTCCACCTCGACCAGCCCGTCGGGCCTCTCCACGATGCGGCCCTCTATTCCCACGCGCGGCGCGTCACGGCCCATGAGCGACTCCCCTGTCGGGAAGCCTAGGCCGGCGAGTCGCGGCGCGCCAATAGATGTTGGGTGTCTGCGCCCGCTCATCCCCAACATATTGCTTTCGCGGAAGGGTGGCGCGAGCGCTGGACGCTCATGGGGCGCCCGCCTATAGTCCGCGCGCGTTTCGAGCCCCGAGAGCCCGCTGAGAGCCCTTAAGTGTCTGTCCTGAAGACCATCTTCACCTGGTGGAACGGCGCCACCGCCGGCGTCCGCTTCACCATCGCCCGTCGCGGCGTGTTCGTCGGCCAGGACGACTACGGCAACAAGTACTACGAGGCGCGCGACGCCTCCGACAGCTACGACGCCAAGCACAAGCGCCGTTGGGTGATCTTCAACGGCTACGCCGAGGCCTCCAAGGTCCCGCCGGATTGGCACGGCTGGCTGCACCACACCTTCGCCGAGCCGCCCACGACCGCCCCGCTGCCGCGCAAGGGGTGGGAGAAGGAGCACCGGCCGAACCTCTCGGGCACCATCCATGCCTATCGGCCGAAGGGCTCGCTGGCCCGCGGCGGCGAACGCCAGCGCGCGACCGGGGACTACGAGGCGTGGAAGCCCGAATAGCCGTGGCCCGCCGCCCCGCCGCGTCCGCCATCCTCAAGCGCACGGTTTCCGCCGTCGCGGCGGGCGCCGTGCTGGCGGGCGGTCTCGTCGCGGCCCAGCCCATACCGCCGCCGACCAACCTGCCACAGGAAGCCGCGCCGCCCGGCGGGGAGGAGCCGCGGGCCCTCGCCATCCCGACGCCGGAGCCCCTGGCGCCGCCGCCGGTGGAGACCCAGGAGGCGGAGCCCGCGCCGGCGCCGAAGGCTCAGGTGGCGGAGAAGCCGGCCGAGGCCCCGACCCGACGCGCGCGCTACGACGTGGCGGTGATCCAGGCGCTGGACAAGGTCACGGCCGAAACCCTGAAGTTCGAGGCGCCGGTGGGCCGCCCGGTGCGCTGGAAAGGCCTGATCTTCACCGTGCGTGCGTGCGAGCGCTCGGCGCCTGACGAGCCGGTCGAGGACTCGATCGTCTATCTGACCATCGATTCCCAGCCGCGGCCGCAGCCCGGGCGCCCCACGCCGCCGCCGCGGCAGGCCTTCAAGGGCTGGATGTACGCCTCGTCCCCCGGGCTCCACGCCCTGGAGCACGCCACCTACGACGCCTGGGTGATCAGCTGCAGGGCCGCCGCGCCCGTCGCCGGGGCTCCGTCGGCGCCCCAGCGGTAGAAGTCGGCTTCGGCGGCCAGCGCCCGCCCAAGGCGGCGGTGGTATTCCAGCCGCGCGATCTCGGTCGCGCCGAACTGGGCCAGGTGCTCCGTCATGAACTGTGCGTCCAGCAGGATGTAGCCGCCGGCGATCAGCCGCGCGACCAGATGGACCAGGGCCACCTTCGAGGCGTCCCGCGCCCGCGAGAACATGCTTTCTCCGAAGAACGCGCCCTGCAGAGACACCCCGTAGAGGCCGCCCACCAGCTCGTCGTCCCGCCAGCACTCGACGCTGTGGGCGAAGCCATGCGTGTGGAGGTTCAGGTACAGCGACTCGATGGGGCGGTTGATCCACGTCTCCGTCCGCCCTGGGCCCGACGCGGCGCAGGCCAGAACCACCTGATGGAAGGCGGTGTCGATGCGGATCTCGAACGGCTCGGCCCGCACCGTGCGGGCCAGCCGCCTCGGTGCGTGGAAGGCGTCCAGAGGGATCACCCCCCGCCGCTCCGGGTCGATCAGGAAGACCCGCGCGTCCTCCCGCGCGTCGGCCATCGGGAAGACGCCGCGCGCGTAGCAGTCCAGCAGGTCGCGAGCCTCGAACTCGGCCATCGGCCGACCTTAGCCCTGAGCCTCCGCCTGCGCCTTCATCCAGCGTTCCAGCCAGTGGATGTTGTAGTCGCCGCGCAGGATGTCCGGCTGCACCAGCAGTTCCTGGAAGAGCGGGATATTGGTGTCGATCCCGCCGACGACGACCTCGCCCAGACAGCGGCAGAGGCGCGCGATGCACTCCTCCCGGTCGCGACCGTGCACGATGAGCTTGCCCACCAGGCTGTCGTAGTAGGGCGGGATCGAATAGCCGGCGTAGAGTGCGCTATCCATCCGCACGCCCAGCCCCCCGGCGCGTGGAAATCCGAAACCAGGCCAGGCGAAGGCGTGAAGGTCTTCGGGTTCTCGGCGTTGATGCGGCACTCGATGGCATGGCCCTCGAAGACCACGTCCTCTTGCCGGAACGACAGCGGCAGGCCGGCGGCGATGCGGATCTGCTCTCGTACCAGGTCGATGCCGGTGATGGCCTCGGTGACGGGATGTTCCACCTGCAGGCGCGTGTTCATCTCGATGAAGAAGAACTCGCCGTTCTCGTACAGGAACTCGATGGTGCCCACGCCCAGGTAGCCGATGGCGCGCACGGCATCGACAACCACCTTGCCGATCCTGGCCCGGGCGGCCGCGTCGATGACGGGCGAGGGGGCCTCTTCGAGAACCTTCTGGTGGCGGCGCTGCAGCGAGCAGTCCCGCTCGCCCAGGTGCACGACATTGCCATGGCTGTCGGCCACCACCTGCAGCTCGATGTGCCGCGGGGTCTGGAGGTAGCGCTCCATATAGACGGCGTCGTCGCCGAACGCCGCCTTGGCCTCGGAGCGCGCCGTCTGCACGGCCTCGATCAGGTCGTCCTCGGTCTGAGCCACCTTCATGCCGCGTCCGCCGCCGCCGGCCGCCGCCTTGATCAGCACCGGGAAGCCGATGTCCTTCGCCGCGGCGATGGCCTCTTCCTCGGTCGTGACCGCGCCGTCCGAGCCGGGCACGACGGGGATCCCGGCCTCCTTCACCGCCTGCTTGGCGGTGATCTTGTCGCCCATCAGCTTGATGTGCTCGGACTTCGGCCCGATGAACGTGAAGCCGTGCGCCTCGACGATCTCGGCGAAGCGGGCGTTCTCGGACAGGAAGCCGTAGCCTGGATGGATCGCCTGGGCGCCGGTGATCTCGGCCGCGGCGATGATCGAGGGGATGTTCAGGTAGCTCTTCGCCGCCGGCGCCGGCCCGATGCAGACGCTTTCGTCGGCCAGCCGCACCCACATGGCGCCGGCGTCGGCTTCCGAGTGCACGGCGACGGTGGAGATGCCCATCTCCTTGCACGCCCGGTGAACGCGAAGGGCGATCTCGCCGCGATTGGCGATCAGGATCTTGTCGAACATCGCTCTACTCGATGATCGCGAGCGGTTCGCCGAACTCCACCGGCTGCGCGTCCTCGACCAGGATCTGCACGACCTTGCCGCCCTTCGGCGCCGGGATCGGGTTCATGGTCTTCATCGCTTCCACGATGAACAGGGTCTGGCCGGCCTGCACGGTGTCGCCGACCTTCACGAAGGGGTCCGAGCCGGGGTTCGGCTGCAGATAGACGGTACCCACCATCGGCGACTTCACCTCGTCGCCCTTGGCGCGGGCCGGCGCGGCGGCCGGAGCCTCCGCCGCCGCCGGGACGGGCGCCGCCGCCGGGGCCGCATGGGCGACCGGGGCAGGGGCCGCGACGTGCACGGCGGTCGCCGTCAGCGTCTTCGCCACGCGGATCTTCAGCTCGCCCTGCTCGACCTCGATTTCCGACAGACCGGTCTCGGTCAGAATGTCGGCCAGTTTGCGCACCAGGCGGGCGTCGAACGGATCGGCGGGCGCCTTCGGACTGCTAGCCATGGAACGACCCTTTTTCTTCTCTAGAGACTTGTCGGGAAATCAGCGGGCCAGGCCCGCGGCGGCCTCGACGGCCAACGCGTAGCTCGACGCTCCGAAGCCGGAGACGACCCCGGTGGCGGCGAGCGAAACATAGGTCTCACGGCGGAACGCCTCGCGGGCGGCCGGGTTCGACAGATGACACTCCACCACCGGGATGCTGAGCATCTTCAGGGCGTCCAGGATGGCGATGGAGGTGTGGCCGTAGGCGGCGGGATTGAGCACCAGGGCGCAGGCGGCCTCGCGCGCCTCCTGGATCCAGTCGACCAGCTCGCCTTCGTAGTTGGATTGACGGAACACGACCTCACGGCCCAGGGACTTCGCGCGCGCCTCGCAGAGGCGGCGGACGTCTTCCAGGGTGTGATGACCGTAAATCTCCGGCTCGCGGGTCCCCAGGAGGTTGAGGTTCGGCCCGCTCAGCACATAGATCGGTTTCGACATTCGGCTCCGCCGTCGATTCCGCGCCCTTGTAACGGTCAGCGGCGGAGGCCACAAGCAAGCCGAACCCCCAAGCCGGCCCCCCATGTCTACGGGAGGGCGGAGTCGCCGAGCGTTTGATGCAACTGACCGTGAACGGAGAGAGCCGGAACTTCCAGGGCGTGCCTGATGTGGCCGCGCTCGTGGCGGCGCTCGGCCTCGACGCGCGTAAGGTGGCCGTGGAGCGGAACCTGGAGATCGTGCCGAAGTCCGCCTATGCGGCGACGGCGCTCTCCGACGGCGACCGGATCGAGATCGTGCATTTTATCGGAGGCGGCTGACGTGGACGGCTCGACCCAGACTGACGACATCTGGACGGTGGCCGGGCGCACCTTCCGCTCGCGCCTGATCGTCGGCACAGGCAAGTACAAGGACTACGCCCAGAACGCCGCCGCCGCCGAGGCCGCGGGCGCCGAGATCGTGACCGTCGCGGTGCGGCGAGTGAACCTGACCGATCCGAACCAGCCGATGCTGGTGGACTATGTAAAGCCCGACCGGTTCACCTTCCTCCCCAACACGGCGGGCTGCTTCACCGGCGAGGACGCCATCCGAACCCTGCGGCTCGCGCGCGAGGCCGGCGGATGGGACCTGGTGAAGCTGGAGGTGCTGTCGCAGACCAAGCACCTGCTGCCCGACATGGAGGAGACCCTGCGCGCTCTGAAGCTGCTCGTCGCCGACGGTTTCCAGGTGATGGTCTACTGCTCGGATGACCCGGTTTACGCCAAGAAGCTGGAGGACGCCGGCGCCGCCGCCATCATGCCGGCCGCCGCCCCGATCGGGTCGGGACGGGGCATCCAGAACTTCCTGAATCTCGGGCTGATCATCGAGCAGGCGACCGTGCCGGTGCTGGTCGACGCGGGCGTCGGCACGGCGTCCGACGCCGTGCTGGCCATGGAGATCGGCTGCGACGCCGTCCTCATGAACACTGCGATCGCCGAGGCGCGCGACCCGATCCGCATGGCGCGGGCCATGAAGCATGCCGTCATCGCCGGCCGCGAGGCCTGGCTCGCCGGTCGCATGGCCAAACGCAGCTACGCCGATCCATCCTCCCCCATGGCGGGGCTCATCTGATGGCCGGTAGAGAAGCGGACGTCCGCAGATCGATCTTCATCACCGGGGCCGCGTCGGGCATGGGGCGCGAGACCGCGCGCCTGTTCGCCGGGAAGGGGTGGTTCGTCGGGGCCTACGACCTCAACGAGGCCGGCCTGCAGGACCTGCAGCACGAGCTGGGCGCGGAGAACTGCCTGATCCGCCGCCTCGACGTGACCGACCGGGCCGACTTCCGGGCCGCGCTGGACGACTTCGGCCCGGCGGCCGGCGGACGGCTCGACATCCTCTTCAACAACGCCGGCATCGGCCGGGGCGGGCCATTCGACCAGCAGCCGTTCGAAGAGATCCTGGCCGTCGTGCAGGTGAACTTCATCGGCGTGCTGAACGGCATCTACGAGGCCGTGCCGCTGCTCAAGGCGACGCCCGGCTCGCTGTGCTTCACCACCTCGTCGTCGTCGGCCACCTTCGGCATGCCGGGCATCGCCGTCTACTCGGCCACCAAGCACGCGGTGAAGGGCCTGACCGAGGCGTTGTCCGTCGAGTTCAAGGCGCTGGGGATCCGCGTCGCCGACGTGCTTCCGGGCTTGATCGACACGCCCATCCTGCCGCCGGGCGCCGTGGACGCCGCGCCGAAGGAAGGCATGTTCCGCGCCATCCCGCCGGTCGAGGTCGCCAAGGTGGTCTGGGAGGCCTACCACACGGACAAGCTCCACTGGTACGTCCCCGAGGAGATCGCCGAGCTCGACCGCTCCGCAACGCTGACGCCCGAGGCGGTGCGCGACCAGCTGGCGACCGGCTCGCTGTTCTTCACGGAGACGCCGCCCAAGCCGTAACCGACGGCTGTAACGCTGCGCGAACCGTTTCGTACTCGCTTCAACGGCGGCCGCAGGGGATCGTGAGCCGGCCCGCGCAAGTCCCAAGCCAACGCGGGCTCGCCGGGCGGCGCGGATCCTCCAAGCCGCGCCGCCCGTCAGGCGACGCCGTTTCGGACTTAGGCCGGGTTGCCCGATGGGCGTTTCAGGCCCACGCCCTTGGCCTGGGTGATGGCGGCCTTCAGCGCCTCCATGTCGGCGCCGGGGATCACGCGGTCGCCCACCACGAAGGCCGGCGTCCCGTCGATATGCAGCGCCTGGGCGAGGGTGCGAACGTCCTGCAGATGCTGCCGGATGGCCGGATCGCGCGCCTGCTGCCGGGCGACCTGCGGATCGACGCCGTGCTTCGTGAAGATGCGGTCGATCGCCGCCTCGTTGAGCGGCTTGGCGGCCATCAGGTCGCCGTACAGCTCCAGCGACTTCGGCTTGGCGATCGGCGTCAGCACCATGTGGCCGGCGAGGATCGATTCCTCGGTCTGGAACGCGAATTCCTTGAAGACGAAGCGGACGTCCGGGTTGTCGCGGATCAGCTTCACCACCTCGGGGGGCCGCGATCTTGCAGTAGGCGCAGTTGTAATCGAAGAACTCCACCACCGTGATCGAGCCGTTCGGATTGGCCACGAAGTCGCGCGGATCGCGCTCCAGCTGCGCGCGGTGCTTGGCGAGCGCCGCCGTGGACGCCTTGGCCAGCTCCGCCTGTTGCTTCTGCTGCAGGGCGACCGACACCTCCTGCAGCACTTCGGGGTTCGCCAGCAGGTAGGCGCGCACGCGTTCGCCGAACGCCTCGTCGCTCTGCTTCTGGCAGCCCGAGAGGGCGAGGGCGGCGCTCAGCGCCAGGCCAGCAGTGTGGGCGGTCTTCACGATCACGGTCATAAGCCTTGGAGGGTTGTCTCGCGGCGCTCAGTTCGAGCGACGGGTGGTGGAGCCTTCGCGCGCCAGTTCGCGCATGTCCTCGCGCGTCGGCTCGGACGCCAGGACGATGTCGGTGGCGCGCCGCCACTCCGGACGGCCCTTGTCCAGCATCTCGCGGGCGCGCATGGCGAACACCCGCGCCTGCCGGCGGTCGCCGATCCAGAAGTTGTATTCGGCGGTCGCCAGTCTCGCCATGCCGTTCTGGCCCAGCTTGTCGTAGGCCTCGGCCAGCAGCCGCCAGGCCACGGCATTGTCCTCTTCCTGGGTCAGCGCCTTGCGCAGTTCGGCGACGCCTTCCTCGACCTTGGCCTTGTCGTCCAGGGCGATCAGCGTCTGGCCCAGATTGACGCGCAGCAGCGGCGCTTCCGGCTTCAGCGCCACCGAGCGGCGCTGCGGGGCCTCGGCCTCCTGCGTGCGGGCGTATTCGAACAGGATCTGGCCCTTGAGCTCCCAGAGGTACGGGTTCTCCGGCTGCTCCTCGAGCAGGGCGTCGATCAGCTTCAGCGCCCGATCGGGCTCCTTCAGTTGGTAGTAGGCGATCGCCCGGGCGTAGCGGGCCGGATACGAGGTGTCGGCCTCACTGTACTTGGTGATCGCCACCTGCGGATTGATGAAGCCTTCCAGCTTGGCCTTCATCACCGCGTGCTCGGCCAGCGCCTCGGGGCTGTCGACCTTGTCGTAGTTGGGGAGGGCGGCGACGCGCCGGCGCAGGGACTCCACGCGGTCAGACGAGATCGGGTGGCTGCGAAAGTACGCGAAGCGCCGGGCCTCGTCGAACACCTCCTGGTAGCGGAAGTTGTCGAAGAACTCGGCTAGCCCTCGTCCCGAAAGGCCCGCCTTGTCCAGCAGCGAGGCGCCCGCCTGGTCAGCGCGGGCCTCCTGCTCGCGGCTGAATCCCAGGGCGCCCAGGGTCCCGAAATAGCTGGCGCTGCCCGCCAGGCCGGCCGCGGCCTCGGGCGAGCCGGCGAGCGCCGCCAGCACGCCGAGACCCATGGTCAGCAGGAAGGGCCGCATGCCCGCCCGGTTCATCTCGTCGCGCCGGGCGCTGTGGCCGCCCGTGAGGTGGCCGACTTCGTGGGCGATGACACCCTGCAGCTCGTTGGGCGTGTCCGATTCTGAGGATCAGGCCGGTGTTGAACCCCATCACCCGCGGCGCGGCGAAGGCGTTCAGCTCCTTGCTGCCCACCAGCAGGATTTCGACGTTCCGGGGATCGATCCCCGCGGCTTGCAGGATCGGCTGCGAGTTCTTCAGCAGCGTCTCCTCGATCTCGGTGTCCCGGATCAGGGAGATGCCCTCCTGCGCCGCCGCCGGCCCGGGCCCGGCGACCACCGCGGTCGCCAGGACCAGGCTCAGCGCGACGCGCGAGATGGAGCGGGCCCATCTGGACAGCGCCGAGCTCGAGGAGGCCAACATCGAAGAGGCAGGGGGAGACCATTCTCTTAAGCTTCTCCAGACCGCCCCTCGATAAGCCCCGCTCGAATGTAGTCGCCCGTCAGCCGCGCCGCCACCAGCCTTTGCGCGGCGCCGGCGGCGGACCCGAGATCTCGTTCGGATCCGGCTCGCGTGGAGCAGGCGCGGGCTCCGCCTCGGCCATCGCCGGAACGGGTTCCGGCTCCGGCTCGGGCCGCGACTCAGGCCGGGACTCGGGCAGGGGTTCAGGGCTGGACTCGGGCTCGGCGGCGACGGGCGCCGCCACGGCCTCGGCCTCGACCGGAGCTGCGGCCTTGCGGCTGCGGCTGCGCGGCTTCTTCGGCGCAGGCGCGTCGACCTGCCCGGGGACAGCCTCCACCAGAGCCTCGGGGGCGGCGGCTTCGACAGCCGCGTTGCTCACCGGAGCCTCGGCCACGCCGTCGGCCGCCGGCGTCTCGGCCTCGAACTCGGCCTCCTTGCCGCGACCGCGCCCCCGCGAGCGCCGTCCGCGCTTGGGCTTCTCCTCCTCGGCCGGCAGTTCGACCCAGATCTCCTCGTCGACGCCGCCGGCGTTCGGCGAGGCGATCGCCGGGGCCGCGACGGCCGATCTGGAGGCGCTGGGCGCGGCCGCGGCGGGGGCCGGCTGGCGCGGCGGGCCCGCCTCGTTGGCGGCCGCGTTGGCCTTCAGGTCCTCGGCCGGGTCATACCAGACGAACGGGTCGTCGCCGTAGGGGACCCAGGGCCGGACCCAGGTGAAGGGATCGTGCGGACGGAAGTCGTCCCGCATGCGGCGCCCACCGCGACGGCCGCGCCGACGGCGACGGCCCTCGCGGCCATCCTCGTCCTCGCCATTGGCCTGGCGCTCACCCCCGACCTTCCCCGCGACCTTCGCCCCGGTTCTCGCCCCGACTGTCGGCGCGTCCTTCAGCGTGACCCTCGCCACGGCCTTCGCCACGCTCGTCGCCCCGCCGGCCGCGCCGGCGGCGCTGGCGTCCACGCCGGCCGCCTTCGGCGTCCTCGCGGTCGTCGCGCGGCGCGCGATCCTCGCGGGCCCGCGGGCGGGCTTCCGCGCCGTCCTCGGCGGTGTCGTCCTCGTCCTCGTCTTCGTCCTCGAAGGCCTCCTCGTCGTCCTCGTCCTCGAGGTCCTCGTCCTCGAAGGTGTCCTCCAGCTCGGCGGCGTCGGCCGGCGTGTAGGCGATCTGGGCCGGCGCCAGCACCGCGGCGTGCTCCGCGCGGGTCTCGCTCGCCGTGCGTTCGATGCCATGCTCGGCGTGCGCCATGTCGTCGTCGATCACGACCGTCACGAACAGGCCGAAGGCGTGGTGCAGCCTGGCGAGATGCGCGCGCTTCTCATTCAGGATGTATAGGCCGACGGCGCGCGGCACGGTCAGCGTCGCCTCGCCGCCGCCCTTCAGCGCCTCGATTTCCAGCGCCCGCAGCGCCGCCAGGGCGCTCGACTCGACCGAGCGGACCCGGCCGGTGCCGGCGCAGTGCTCGCAGACGTGGGTGGTGCCCTCCAGCACGCCGGTGCGGCGGCGCTGGCGGCTGATCTCCATCAGCCCGAACGGGCTGATCTTGCCCATCTGGACCCGGGCGCGGTCGTCCTTGAGGCAGTCCTTCAGCTTCTTCTCGACCGCCCGGTTGTTCTTCGCCTCATCCATGTCGATGAAGTCGATGACGATCAGGCCGGCGAGGTCGCGCAGTCGCAACTGGCGGGCGGCTTCCTCGGCCGCTTCCAGGTTGGTCTTCAGCGCCGTGGCCTCGATGTTGCGCTCGCGCGTCGCGCGGCCCGAGTTCACGTCGACGGCGACCAGCGCCTCGGTCTGGTTGATCACCAGGTAGCCGCCCGAACGCAGCGGCACGACCGGCGAGTAGATCTGCGACAGGTGGTCTTCCACCTTGTGCTTCACGAAGAGCGGCGTGGGCTCGCGGTAGAGCTGCACCTTCTTCGCCTGGCTGGGCATCAGCATGCGCATGAAGTCGCGCGCTTCCTTGAAGCTCGCCTCGCCCTCGACGAACACGTCGTCGATGTCCTTGTCGTAGAGGTCGCGGATCGCACGCTTCACGAGGTCCTCTTCCTCGTAGATCAGCGCCGGCGCGATCGAATGCAGCGTCTTCTCGCGGATGTTCTCCCAAAGGCGCAGCAGGTAGTCGTAGTCGCGCTTGATCTCGGCCTTGGTGCGCTTGGCCCCGGCCGTCCGCACGATCAGGCCCATGCCGTTCGGCACGTCGAGGCTCTGGACCACGCTCTTCAGCCGCTTGCGGTCGGTCGCGGTGGTGATCTTGCGGCTGATACCGCCGCCGCGGGCGGTGTTCGGCATCAGCACGCCGTAGCGGCCGGCCAGCGACAGATAGGTGGTCAGCGCCGCACCCTTGTTGCCGCGCTCCTCCTTGACGACCTGGACCAGCATGATCTGCCGGCGGCGGATCACTTCCTGGATCTTGTAGCGGCGCATCAGCCGCCGACGGCGACGGGCCAGCTCCTCCTCGACGACGTCGTCCTCGTCGTCCGAGGCGTTCAGGTCGACCTCGTCCTCGTCCTCCGGCGCGCGGGCCCGCGGCTCGTGGCGGTCCTCGTCGTCCTCCTCGGCCTCCTCGCGCAGCAGGGCTTCGCGGTCGGCGACGGGGATCTGGTAGTAGTCGGGGTGGATTTCGTTGAAGGCCAGGAAGCCGTGGCGGTTGCCGCCGTATTCGACGAAGGCCGCCTGCAGGGACGGCTCAACGCGCGTCACCTTTGCGAGATAGATGTTTCCTCGAAGCTGCTTGCGGTTCTGGCTCTCGAAATCGAACTCTTCAACGCGAGTCCCGTCGACGACCACCACACGCGTCTCTTCCGCGTGGGCTGCGTCGATCAACATGGTCTTGGACATTCAGTTCGTCTCCGCGGCGCGCGGCTTGGGCATGGCCCGGGCGCTGCCGGTGGTAAGGACGGACGCGCGCGCCGACCCGGAGGGCGCCGGAAGCGGCGTCTCGGGGGGCAAGGCCAGGATTGGCTTGAGCTGCGCAGCCCATCGGGTGTGTTCCTAGGCGCGCCACGAGCGGCGCGATCGGAGGAGGCGTGGTCGTCGAAGGTCTCGAACGAGGCCGACGCCGGTTTGCGTGACGCGCGGTCCGACGGGCCCGAAGCGGGCTCGACGTCGTCGCGCGGCGCGGACTTTGCAACACGGCGTCCGAAAAGGAAAGCACGCGCTGCTCGGCTCCTGCGACACGAAAGACCTCGTTAACCGATTGTCTACGGCCGCGGCCCGTATATGGCTGTCGATGTCGTGTTCTGCGACTCCGCGCGCGCGGATGTAGGGTGGCTTGATGTTGGGGCGAGCAGCTAGGGCGATGGCCGTGAACCGGGGGCGGGCGCTGCTCGCCGCGGTCGTCGCCGGCCTGGGCCTGGTCGCCGTGGCCGCCTCCCACGCCGCGCCCGATACGGTTTCCCTGCTCAAGGTGCGCCTGGGCGGCGAGGGGACCGAGACCCGCGTGGTCATCGACCTCGACAAGTCCGCCAGCGTGAAGGTCGTCTCCGACGGAGAGGCCGACCGGCGCGTCGTCGTCATGATGCCCGGGGTCGATGCGCCTGACGGCCTGCAGGGCGCGGGCCGCGGAGTCGTGAAGGCCTGGATGGTCGACGAAGTTCAGGGGCAGGCCCGCCTGCAGATGGACCTCGCGGCCGACGCCAAGGTGAAGCGTCGGTTCCTGTTGCCGCCGGCCGACGGCATCGCCCACTACCGCTATGTCATCGACCTCGCCGCCGTTGGGGCCTCGGGCGGGTCGGTCGGCGCGCCTGCCCCGGCCGCGACCCAGAGCGCGAGCCTGACCAAGGCCTCGGGCGCGGGCCCGACGCCGGCCGTGCGCACCCAGTTCCTGCCCGCCAAGAAACAGCCGCTGCCGCTGAAGAAGGTGATCGTCATCGACGCCGGTCATGGCGGTAAGGACGTGGGAGCCAGCGGAGCCCAGGGCTTCGAGAAGGAAATCAACCTCGCCGCCGCGCTGGCGCTCAAGGCCCGCCTGGAAAAGAGCGGCCGCTATCAGGTCGTGATGACCCGCAACTCCGACATCTATGTGCCGCTGGAAACCCGCGTCCGGATCGCTCAGCGGGCCAACGCAGACCTGTTCATCTCGCTGCACTCGGACTCCGGCCCGACCGCCAGCCTGAAGGGCGCCAGCGTCTACACCCTCTCCGACAAGGCGT
The DNA here is from genome assembly GCF_024699945.1 of Phenylobacterium sp. J426. Taxonomy (GTDB): domain Bacteria; phylum Pseudomonadota; class Alphaproteobacteria; order Caulobacterales; family Caulobacteraceae; genus Phenylobacterium. Next base: position 3,067,542 of record NZ_JAJOMY010000001.1, read on the forward strand.
CCCGGCGTTCGACCCAGTTCGTCAGCAAGGACGACTGGTTCATGAAGGCCAACCTGTCCGGCGACCAGGGCGTTCGCGACATCCTCTTCGACCTGACCCAGCGGGCCACCCGCAACCGCTCCGCCGTTTTCGCCCAGACGCTGCTCTCAAACATCGAGGGCGAGGCCCCGCTGCTTCGCCGCAGCCACCGCGACGCGGGTCTTGTCGTGCTGCTGGCCCCCGACGTGCCCGCCGTCCTGCTGGAGATGGGTTTCGTCAACAATCCCGAGGACGAGGCCCGTCTGCGCGACCCCGCCGCACGCGCCCGCCTGATGAACGCCGTCGCCGACGCCATCGACGACCACTTCGGCGCCGGCCTCAAGGTCGCGACGCGCTGATCCGGCGGTCCTTGGCCGTCACAGCCACTTCGAACGCTTGAATCCGATGTAGAGCGCCAGGCACACGGCCGCGATCGCCGCGAGGACCGCAAAGTAGCCGTACTTCCAGTGCAGCTCGGGCAGATAGTCGAAATTCATGCCGTAGATGCCGGCGATCGCCGTCGGCACCGCCAGGATCGCCGCCCACGACGCGAGCCGCCGGGTGATCGCGCCCTGGCGCTGCTGCTCCAGCAGGTTGCTGACTTCGAACACGGACGCGACGGTTTCGCGCAGGGCGCTGATGCGGACGCCGACCCGACGGACGTGATCGCGCACATTGCGGAAGTACGGCCGCACCTCGGGGTCGACGCACGGGAATTCCAGCCGCTCGAGCCGGCTCGCCATCTCCTCCATCGGTCCGAGGATGCGGCCGAACCGCAGCAGTTCGCGGCGGAGCTGGAACAGTTCGCGAATCTCGGCGCGGGTCAGGATGGCGTCCAGCGCCCGGTTCTCCATCGCTAGCACCGACTCTTCGATCTGGTCGGCGATCGGCGCATAGCCGTCCACAACGAAGTCGAGGATGGCATGAAGGACATAGTCCGCGCCGTGCTTCAGCAGGGCGGGGTTCGCCTCGAGATAGGCGCGAAGCTGGGTATGCGCCCGTGCGGAACCGTGGCGGACGGTGACGATATGGTTTGACCCCAGGAAGATGTGGGTCTCGCCGTAGTGGATGTGGCTGTCGTCCAGCTGCGCCGTGCGCGCCACCACGAACAGCTCATCGCCGTAGGTTTCGACTTTGGGCATCTGGTGGGCTGAAAGCGCGTCCTCGACCGCGAGCGGGTGCAGGCGGAAGCGCTCCTGAAGGGGCCCGCAGCTCGTCCGGCTCCGGCTCGTAGAGCCCGATCCAGACGAACTCGCCGGGTTCGAGCGCCAGGCCGTCGTCGCTCAGCGAGGCTTCCCGGACCCTCCGGCCGTCCTTGTACACATAGGCGGCGATGATGCTCATGCCCTGCACCTAGCCTCAGGCAGCAGGCCTGAACAGCCTCTGCTCGAACGTCGAGGTCGGCGCGGAGGCGGTCGTCCGCCGCGTTCCCGGGACTCCCCGCGGCCCGCTGACGCGGGACGGAGCCGACGGCGTTGGCGCCCGGCTCGACACAGGTTAGACCCGGGCCACTTGGCGGCGCGCGGGCGCCTCGGAGCGCATCTGACTTGACCTCTCCCGAAGGACAGCCTGGACCCGAGACGGCGCGGCCGCGGCGTGGGCTGGCCCTGGCGGGGGTCGTGGTCCTCAGCATCGTAGGCGTCGCCGCCTTCTGCGCCGCGATCTATGCGGCCTGGCTCTTCCACGACATGCCCGACGCCGGCGAGCTGGTCGACTATCACCCGCCCACCGCGACCCGCGCGTATGCCTGGGACGGCACCCTGATCGGCGAGTTCTCCCGTGAGCGGCGGATCTTCGTTCCGTACGAGGCGATCCCCAAGCAGACCGCCCAGGCCTTCCTGGCCGCCGAGGACCACGGCTTCTTCCACCACCGCGGCGTCGATGTGGGCGGGCTCGGCCGCGCCATGGCCAAGAACGTGCTCAACCTCGCCCAGGGCCGGCGTCTGGAAGGTGGCTCGACCATCACCCAGCAGGTGGCCAAGAACATCCTGCTCACCAGTGACGCCACCATCGGGCGCAAGCTGAAGGAGGCGATCCTGGCCTCGCAGCTCGAGGGCACGCTGACCAAGGAGCGCATCCTCGAGCTCTATCTGAACGAGATCTGGCTGGGCTACCGCTCGTACGGCGTGGGCGCTGCGGCCTACAACTACTTCGGCAAGTCAGTCAGCGAGCTGACCCTGGCCGAGAGCGCCTACCTGGCCTCCCTGCCCAAGGGGCCCGACAACTACCACCCCATCCGCCGCAAGCGGCAGGCGATCGCGCGCCGCAACTGGGTGATCGGCCAGATGGCCGACCTGGGCATGGTCAGCCGCGCCGAGGCCCGGGCCGCCCAGGCCGAGGACCTGAAGGTGCAGCCGGCCCCGACGCGGGCCCAGTATCGCGACGCGGACTATTTCGTCGAAGAGGTCCGCCGTCTGGCGCTGGGCATGGAGGAACTCGGGGACGAGCGGCTGAACGCCGGCGGCTATTATGTTCGGACCACGCTCGACCCGCGCCTGCAGAGCGCGGCGCGGCTGGCGTTGATGAACGGCCTCGAGGAGTACGACCGCCGCCACGGCTGGCGCGGCGCCTGGGGGGCAGGTGACCACGCTCGCCGGCTGGGAGGCCGAGGCGAAGAAGCAGGCTCGTCCCGCCGAGCGGCGTTCGTGGCGTCAGGCCGTCGTGACCAGCGTCGCCGGCGGCTCGGTTCAGGTGCAGACGGTCGATGGCGAAGCCGGCGCGCTGGCGGGCGAGGATGTCGCCTGGGCGCGCCGCGGCAAGGGCATCGGCACGGGCGACCTGATCTTCGTCGCGCCGAACGACAAGGGCGCGGGCTTCCGCCTGAAGCAGGTGCCTGCGGTGAACGGCGCCATGGTGGCGATGGAACCGAACTCCGGTCGCGTGCTGGCCATGGTCGGCGGCTATTCGTTCTCGCTGTCGAGCTTCAACCGCGCCACCCAGGCCTATCGCCAGCCTGGTTCGGCCTTCAAGCCGATCGTCTACGCCGCAGCGCTCGAAAGCGGCTACACGCCGGCCAGCACCGTGCTCGACGCGCCGATCACCCTGCGCGGGGCCGGCGGCCAAGCCTGGAGCCCGGAGAACTACAACCGCGAGTACTATGGCGCGCTGACGCTGCGCCGCGGCCTCGAACTGTCGCGCAACACCATGACCGTGCGCCTCGCGCAGGGCGTCGGGATGACCAAGATCAGCGACCTCGCCGTCCGCATGGGCGTCACCAACAAGATGGACAAGGTCCTGGCCATGGCCCTGGGCAGCGGCGAGACCACCGTCTTCCGCATGGCCGGCGCCTACTCTTCGTTCCTGAACGGCGGCCGCAAGGTGGAGCCGCACCTGATCGAGCTGGTCGAGGACCGCAACGGCAAGATCATCTATCGCGCCGACCGTCGCGAATGCCCGCGATGCGACGCCGGCTTCTCGGGGGCGGAGAGCCCCCGCATCCCGCGCACGGGCGCCCAGGTGATGGACCCGATCACCGCCTACCAGATCACCTCCATGCTGGAAGGCGTGGTGCAGCGCGGCACGGCCACCTACGCGTCGCGGGTGGGCAAGCCGCTGGGCGGCAAGACGGGCACGACGAACGACTACCGCTCCGCCTGGTTCATGGGCTTCTCGCCGCAGATGGTGGTGGGGGTCTTCATCGGGTTCGACGACAACCGCAGCCTGGGCGAGGGCGAGACCGGCAGCCGTTCGGCGGTGCCGATCTTCACCGAGTTCATGACCGAGGCGCTGAAGGACACGCCCGCCGTTCCATTCAAGGCGCCGAGCAACGCCAAGTACGCCACGATCCGCGGCATCCGCGAAGCCTTCCGCCCGGGCACCGAGCCGCAGGCCATGCAGGCGCCGGTCGGCGCCGCCGGCGTGCCCCAGGGGCCGCAGCCGTACAATAAGGTCTGGCAGGACGGCCTGACCGGGGCGCCCAACGCGGGCGCCGCCGTCGCCCCGCCGCCGCCCAAGAAGCAGGACGACCTGTCCGACCTCTTCTAGTCCGCTTGTGCTGACGGCCGGCGCGGACTATCTCCGCCGGCCTGATACTGGAGTGTCCCATGAGATTGGATGTCGAGGCCGCCAAGGCCGACATCGAGCAGTCGATCGAACTGCTCAGGAGGCGTCTTTGACTGGGAGCCTGCGCTCCGCAAGCTCGATGAGCTGAACGCCCGGGTCGAGGATCCGACCCTCTGGAACAACCCCGACGAGGCCCAGGCGGTCTCTCGCGAGCGCTCGCGGCTGTCCGGCCAGATCGAGGCCGTCCAGGCGCTGGAGCGCGATCTGGCGGACGCGTTGGGCTACGCCGAACTGGCGGACGAGGAGGGCGACGAAGGCTCCTTGGAGGAAGCCCGCGCCCAGCTGCGCGAGATCAAGGAGCGCGCCGGCCGCGCCGAACTCGAGGCGCTGCTGTCCGGCGAGGCCGACGGAAACGACGCCTTCGTCGAGATCAACTCCGGCGCCGGCGGCACCGAGTCCAACGACTGGGCCGGGATGCTGCTGCGCATGTACACCCGCTGGGCCAACGCCCACGGCATGCAGGTCGACTTCCTGGAAGAGACGCCGGGCGAACAGGCGGGCATCAAGTCCGTGACCCTGCAGGTGAAGGGGGCCGAACGCCTACGGCTGGCTGAAGACCGAGGCCGGAGTGCACCGGCTGGTGCGCATCTCGCCCTTCGATAGCGCCGCCAAGCGCCACACCAGCTTCGCTTCGGTCTGGGTCTATCCGGTGGTCGACGACACCATCGAGATCGAGATCAACCCTGCCGACGTCCGCACCGACACCTACCGGGCGTCGGGCGCCGGCGGCCAGCACGTGAACAAGACCGACTCGGCTGTGCGCCTCACGCACATACCCACCGGCATCGTGGTGGCCTGCCAGAACCAGCGCTCGCAGCACCAGAACCGCGACCAGGCCTGGAAGATGCTGAAAGCCCGCCTCTACGAGGCCGAACTGGAGAAGCGCGAGGCGGCCCAGCAGGCGCTGGAGGACCAGAAGACGGACATCGGTTGGGGCCACCAGATCCGCAGCTACGTGCTGCAGCCGTACCAGATGGTGAAGGACCTCCGGACCGAGGTGGAGACCTCCGACACCGGCGGCGTGCTTGACGGCGACCTCGACCAGTTCATGGGCGCAGCGCTCGCCCAGCGCGTGGGCGCCACCCGCGACGCGGCGGCCTGAGGCCTATTCGGCCGCCTCGGCGATCAGCAACGGCGCGGCCGCGGCGTCGGCGGGGAACATGAGGCTGCGGCCCTCGAAGTGGGCTCCGGCGTCGATAGCCAACTCCGAGTGACGGATGTCGCCGTCCACATGCGCGGAGGCGCAGAGGTGGACCTGACGGGCGCTGATCGTGCCCGTGACGCGGCCGCGGACTTCCACCGAATCGGCGGTCACGACGCCCTGTATCCAGGCGGTCTCGCCCAGGGTCAGCCGGCCGGCCGAGACATCGCCCTCGACCGCTCCGTCGAGGTGCAGGTCGCCTTCCGTGACGATGTCGCCGCGCACCGTGACGCCCGGCGCGATCAGGGAGGCCAGCGCCGGCTTGCGCGGCTGCGAGGCCGCGGTGTCGGGACCCTTAGTCGCCTTGCTGAACATACTGGCCGGCCTTCAGGAAACGGCCCGGGTTCTGGGCGCGCCCGTTCACCCATACCTCATAGTGAAGGTGGGTCCCAGTGGAGCGGCCCGTGGAGCCCATGGCGCCGATCCGCTGCCCGAGGGCGACGCGCTCGCCGGGCCGCACGCTGATACCCGAGAGGTGCGCATAGCGGGTCTTCAGGCCGCGGCCGTGGTCGATCTCGACGGTCTTGCCGTAGCCCGGACGCTGCCCCGTGAAGGAGACGACGCCCGGTCCGGTGGCCTGGATCGGCGTCGCGTGGCCGCCCGCGAAGTCGAGGCCCGAGTGGAACGCCGGCCTGCGGGTGAACGGATCGAACCGGACGCCGAAGCCGCTGGTCTGGGCGGCGTTGGAAGTCGGGCGGGCGAACGGCAGGTCCTGGGCCGCGTCGGTCAGGGCGCGCGTCTCGGAGACGTCACGGGCGGCGCGCTGGATGCGCACGGCGAAGTCCTCGTCCACGTCCAGGACGGCGGCGAGGGCGCGCGGGTCCTTGGATTCGATCAGCGGTCCGCCCAGCGAGCCGCTCTTGGGCACGAAGGCCGAAGGGGTCAGGCCGGCCATCCGGAACGCAAGCCGCAGCCGGTCCGCGCGGCTCTTGGCGAAGCTGTCGGCGGCGTCCAGTAGCTGCTCCTGGCCAATCCGGACCATCTCCACCCGCTTGACCGGATTGGAGGTCTCGTTCGCCAGGGCCCTGTTGATCGCCGGCGTCAGCGCCTCTGCGGCGCCCGGCGCGCCCTTGAGATCGGTGAGCAGCAAGGCGAGCGCGGCGTGGCGCTTCTCGATGCTGGCGGCGAGCTCGACGTTCGAGCCGGAAGCGGCGTTGAGCTGAGCCATCGCGCTGTCCAGCCGGGCCTGCCGGTCGGCGACATAACGCTCGGACTGCGCCTTCAGCTGCGCGATCTCCCGATCCGTCGCCGATGCCGACAGCAGGTTCACCAGCATGGCGGCGGTGCAGACGCCCATCCACAGCGCGCCGCCGGCCACCACGCCCGCGATGGCCATCTGCTTGGAGGAGGTGAGGACAAAGGCCTTCATGGCCCCGCCGGAGCGCACGTAGAGGTGCCGCTCCGGAAACAGGTCTTCAAGCGAACGACGAAGTCGCGCCAAACGTGTCATGCGTTTCGCTGAAGCCCCCGCCCCTAGGAACGGGAGGGATATGGAGGCAAATTTTTGGGGCAGGCAAGACGCGTTGTTACAAATTTAACCAAAAGCGTCGCGAGGCCGCAGGCTGCGCTCCGAATCGTCGTCCGTCCAGACGGCTGCGTACGGATTGTCCAGACCGCGGCGCCTGCGCCACAGCGCCGCCCGCTTTAGTTGGCGTTTACGGCGTCCAGAACCTGCTGCGCGTGGTTGGGCACCTTCACCTTGCGCCAGATGCGCATGATCCTGCCGTCCCGGATCAGGAAGGTCGACCGGTCGATACCCATGTAGTTGCGGCCGTAGAGCGTCTTCTCCACCCACGAGCCATAGGACTGGATGACCGTGCCTTCAGGGTCCGAGCCGAGGACGACGCCCAGGTCATACTTCGTCGCGAACTTCTGGTGCGACTTCACGCTGTCCTTCGACACGCCCAGGATCGTCGCACCGGCCTTGGCGAACTCGGGGGCAAGCGCGGTGAAGTCCTGCGCCTCGCGAGTGCAGCCCGTGGTGTCGTCCTTGGGATAGAAGTAGAGCACCAGCGTCTTGCCGGCGAAGTCGGAGAGGCGGACGGGGCCGTCCGCGGTGTCGAGTTCGAAGTCGGGCGCCGGGGCGCCTTCGGTCACGTCCGCCATCTCTTAGCTCCTCAGACCGGCTTCACCAGGACGATCTTCTTCTTGCCGGCGGCCAGCTTGACCACGCCGTCGATGAGGTCGGCAGAGGTGATCATTCGATTGCCGTCGGCGACCTGCTGATCGTTGACACGCAGGCCGCCGCCCTGGGCCAGGCGACGGGCATCGCCGCGCGAGGAGGCAAGCCCGGCGTCTGCGGCGAGCGCTGCGAGGGCGATCCCCGCCTCGAAGTCAGCCTTGGCCACTTCATGCGTCGGCAGATCCTCGGAAAGGCGACCTTCCTCGAAAGCGGCACGGGCGGCGGCTTCCGCTGTCTGCGCGGCTTCGGCGCCGTGCAGCATCCGGGTCGCCTCGTTGGCCAGCACCTTCTTTGCCTCGTTGATCTCGGCGCCCGGCAGGCTTTCCAGGCGAGCGATCTCGTCCAGCGGCAGGTCGGTGAACAGGCGCAGGAACCTGCCGACGTCGGCGTCCTCGGTGTTCCGCCAGAACTGCCAGTAGTCGTAGGGGCTCAGCAGGTCCGCGTTCAGCCATACGGCGCCCGAGGCTGTCTTGCCCATCTTGGCGCCCGACGAGGTGGTCAGCAGAGGCGTCGTAAGGGCGAAGGCCGCCTTCTGGTCCATCCGCCGAACCAGCTCCACGCCGTTGATGATGTTGCCCCACTGGTCCGAGCCGCCCATCTGCAACTGCACGCCCATGGCGCGGTTGAGGTGGCGGAAGTCCACCGCCTGCATGAGCATGTAGTTGAACTCAAGGAAAGTCAGCGGCTGCTCGCGCTCGAGCCGCAGGCGCACGCTGTCGAACGTCAGCATGCGGTTGACCGTGAAGTGCGGCCCGAACTCCCGCAGGAACTCAAGATAGCCCATCTGCGAGAGCCATTCGTCGTTGTTGACCATCACCGCGTCGGTGGGGCCATCGCCGAAGGCCAGGAACTTCTCGAACACGGTCTTGATGCCGGCGATGTTGCGCTCGATGTCGGCGTCCGTGAGCATCTTGCGGCTCTCGTCGCGGCCGCTGGGATCGCCAACCTTCGTCGTGCCGCCCCCCATGAGCACAACGGGCTTGTGGCCCGCTTGCTGAAGTCGGCGCAGCATCATGATCTGGATCAGGCTTCCGACGTGCAGTGACGTCGCCGTGGCGTCGAAGCCGATGTAGGCGCGGATGACGCCCTGGGCGGCGGCCTCGTCCAGTTCCTCGGGATGGCTGATCTGGTGGATGTAGCCGCGCGCCTGCAGCGTCGTCAGGAAGTCGGATTTGAAGGCGGGATCGGACATCTCGGGACCTCGCAGGACTTGGGTCGCCGGGCTCTAGCACGGGCGCGTCTGAGATTTCGAGGGACATGGCAGGCTCCTGAAGGGTGGGGAGGCCGGCGGTCCTGGATCTGATAGGAGAGGCGCCGGCCGTTTTGACGGCAGGCGCGAACGATCGGGCGCCTGCGCTAGGGCAGGCGGTAATAGCGGCCGGTGTTGGCGGCAGGTCCGATCATGGCGGCTAGCTAGCGATCCTCGGACATGGCAGTCAAGCCGCATGCGCGTGCTGGGATTCATGACCGGGACCTCCCTCGACGCCGTCGACATGGCGGTGCTGGAGACCGACGGCGAGACGATCCAGGCGTTCGGCCCGGCCGGGGAGCGCAAGCTGACGGACGCAACGCGCGACGTGCTTCTGGAGACCACAAGGCAGGCGCTGCAGTGGGCGCGGGGAACGCCGGAACCCGAGATATTCCACGAGGCCCGCGAAGCGGTGGCGAGGGAGCACTTCGCGGCGGCGGAGTCCTTCCTGGCCGAGCACAACCTGGCCTGGAGCGACATCGACCTGCTGGGCGTCCACGGGCAAACGGTCCTGCATGAGCGGCCGAAGGGGGGACGTCGTCGGGCGTACGGTCCAGCTGCTGGACGCCGGCCTGCTGGCCCAGCTCACCGGTCGGCCGATCGCCCACGACTTCCGAACCGCCGACGTGGCGGCCGGCGGGGAGGGTGCGCCGCTGGCCCCGATCTACCACCTGGCGCGAGCGCGGGCGTCCGGACTGGAGGCGCCGCTGGCGGTGCTGAACGTCGGCGGTGTCGCCAACATCACGTTCTGGAACGGCGGCGACGATATCGCGGCCTTCGACACGGGCCCCGGCAACGGGATGATCGACCTGTTGGTGCAGGCGCGGGGCGCCGGCCGCTACGACGCCGGCGGCCGCTACGCCAGCGTGGGCCGGGCCGACGAGGGCGTGGTCCGCGCCCTGCTGGCGCATCCCTACTTCGAGGCGCCCGCGCCGAAGTCGCTGGACCGTTACGACTTCTCCCTGGAGCCGCTGGACAAGCTGCAGCTCGAGGACGCCGCGGCGACTCTGGTCGCCTTCACGGCCGAGGGCGTGAAGCGCGCCTTCGATCTGATGGGCGCGATGCCCACCGAGGTGATCGTCGCTGGCGGGGGCCGGCACAATCCCGAGATCATGAAGGCGCTTGCGGCGCGGTTGCCTTGTCCGGTGACCACCGCCGAGGACCGCGCGTGGCGCGGCGACGCCATCGAGGCCGAGGCCTTCGCCTATCTCGCAGCTCGGACGGCGCGCGGCCTGCCGATTTCGTTTCCCAAGACGACCGGCGTGGCGGAGCCCATGACCGGCGGACGTATCGTACAACCTTGAAGTCGGGGAGTTGAGGATGAAGGGGCATTGGATCGGCGGCGCCGCGCTGGCGCTGGTCATGGCGGCGGCCGCGCCGGCGGCGGCGCAGGATCAGGCGGCCGGACCGTACGATGCGGCGGTGTTCGCCGCCGCCAGCAAGATCCAGCCCAAGGTCGTCAACTGGCGGCGCGACATCCACCAGAACCCGGAACTCGGCAACAGCGAGGTGCGCACGGCCAAGCTGGTCGCCGATCACCTGAGGAAGCTGGGCATCGAGGTCCGGACCGGCGTCGCCAAGACCGGCGTCGTCGGCGTGCTGAAGGGCGGCAAGCCAGGTCCCGTGGTGGCGCTGCGGGCCGACATGGACGCCTTGCCGGTGACCGAGCAGACCGGCCTGCCGTTCGCCTCGAAGGTGCGCACCACCTTCAACGGCCAGGAGACCGGCGTCATGCATGCCTGCGGCCACGACGCCCACGTCGCAATCCTGATGGGCGCCGCCGAGATCCTCGCCGGCATGAAGGCCGACATCCCGGGCACCGTGGTGTTCATCTTCCAGCCGGCCGAGGAAGGTCCGCCGGTGGGCGAGGAGGGCGGCGCGCCTCTGATGGTGAAACAAGGCGTGCTGGAGAATCCGAAGGTGGACGCCGTGTTCGGCCTGCACGTCGTTCCGGGCGACGCCGGTCAACTGCTGTGGCGGCCGGGGCCGATGATGGCCGCGTCGGATCGTTACGAGATCAAGCTCAAGGGCAGGCAGACGCATGGCGCCAACCCTTGGAACGGCGTCGACATCGCCTCGATGCAGGCCGAGATCGTGCTGGCCTTCAACCAGATCGCGGCGCGCCAGATCAACGTGACGCGGACGCCCACCATTCTGACCGTCGCGACGGTGCACGGCGGCGTCCGCTACAACATCATCCCAGACGATTTCACCCTGGCGGGCACGCTGCGCACCTTCGATCCCGACCTGCGCAAGGACGTGATGGCGAAGGCGGAAAAGGCGGTGGAGAGCATCGCCAGCCGCTACGGGGGAAGGGGGCGATCGAGTGGGGCACGCCGAACCCGGTGACCACGAACGACCCGGCGTTGACCGCCAAGATGAAGCCGACGCTCGCCCGCGCCGCCCGCGGCAGGATCAAGGACGACATCGACTACATCACGGGCGCCGAGGACTTCTCGTACTACCAGCAAAAGGTCCCGGGCCTGTTCTACGACCTGACGATCGGCAACCCGCCCGGCGTGAACCACTCGCCGTTCTTCAACGTCGTCGACGAGGGCGCGATGGAGGTCGGCGTGCGGGCTCAGGTGCTGACGGCCCTGGACTTCCTGTCGTCCGCCGGCGCGGCGAAGTAGCCGCTCACGCCACGTCACCCTTGCCGGTCAAACAAACGTTCGGCACGCTCCTTCCAAAGAAGACAACTTCGGCGGGAGGACGTCGCCATGGCGGATGATGTCGGCAAGATCGACGACCTGGGCTTCGATCCGGACGCGCTCGCGCGGAAGTATCGCGAGGAGCGCGACCGGCGCCTGCGGGCCGACGCCAACGAGCAGTACGTCGAGATCAAGGGCCGTTTCGCCCATTACCTCGAAGACCCTTACGTCGAGGAAGGCTTCCAGCGTGCGCCGCTGACCGACGAGGTCGAGGTGGTCGTGATCGGCGGCGGCTTCGGCGGCCAGCTCGCGGCGGCGCGCCTCAAGGAAGCTGGCGTCGAGGACGTCCGCATCATCGAGAAGGGCGGCGACTTCGGCGGCACCTGGTACTGGAACCGCTATCCCGGGGCCGCCTGCGACATCGAGAGCTACATCTACCTGCCGCTCCTCGAGGAGGTCGGTTACATCCCCGTGGAGAAGTACTCGCGGGCGCCCGAGATCCTCCGCCACAGCCGGGCGATCGGGGAGAAGTTCGGTCTCTACGAGAACGTCTGCTTCCAGACCGAGGTCACCGACCTGTCGTGGGACGAGGCCGCGTCGCGTTGGATCATCAAGACGAACCGGGACGACGCCATGAAGGCCCGTTTCGTGGTCATGGCGAACGGCCCGTTGCACCGGCCGAAGCTGCCGGGCATCCCTGGCGTCGAGAGCTTCCAGGGACACTCGTTCCACACCAGCCGCTGGGACTACGACTACACCGGCGGCGACTCGAACGGCGGGCTCGTCGGCCTGAAGGACAAGCGCGTCGGCGTGATCGGGACGGGCGCCACCGCCGTCCAGTGCGTGCCGCACCTCGGCGAATGGGCGAAGGAGCTCTTCGTCTTCCAGCGAACGCCGTCTTCGATCGACGTCCGCAACAACCGTCCAACGGACCCCGAGTGGGTGAAGTCGCTCCAGCCAGGCTGGCAGCAGGAGCGGATGGACAACTTCAACGTGCTCGTCTCCGGCGGCTTCGCGGACAAGGACCTCGTCAACGACGGTTGGACCGACATCATCGGCAACATCCTGCTGCTGGCGCGCCGCAAGGCCGAGGCCGGCGAGGCCGTCGACGATCCTGCCGCTCTCATGCAGCTGGCCGACTTCAAGAAGATGGAGCAGGTCCGCGCCCGCGTGGACAGCGTCATCCAGGACAAGGCCACCGCCGAGGCGCTGAAGCCCTGGTACAACCAGTTCTGCAAACGCCCCTGCTTCCACGACGAGTACCTGGCCACCTTCAACCGGCCGAACGTGCATCTGGTGGATACGCAGGGGAGAGGCGTCGAGCGCATCACCGAGCGGGGCATCGTCGCCAACGGCCGCGAATACGAGATCGACTGCCTCGTCTACGCCACGGGCTTCGAAGTCGGCACGTCGTATGCCCGGCGCGCCGGCTATGAGGTGAAGGGCCGCGGCGGCCAGACCCTCACCGACAAGTGGAAGGAAGGCGCCTCGACCCTGCACGGCCTGCTGAGCCGCGGCTTCCCCAACTGCTTCATCGTCTCGAACGTCCAGTCGGGCTTCTCGGCCAACTTCCCGCACATGATCAACGAGCAGGCCAAACACATCGCCTACATCGTGCGGAACGCGACGGATCGCCAGGCCCGCGTCGTCGAGCCCGCGCAGGAGGCGGAAGAGGCCTGGGTCGACACCATCGTGAAGCTCTCGGTGATGCGCGAGAACTTCCTGAAGGAATGCACCCCCGGCTACTACAACAACGAGGGCAAGGTGGAGCTGATGAACAAGCGCAACACCTCCTACGGCGCGGGGCCGGTGGCCTTCGCCAAGGTCCTCGAGGGATGGCGCGCCGACGGCGACCTGAAGGGACTTGAGCTCAAGTCGTAAGCCGCGGTTCTGCACGCGAGCGGCAAGGGGGCTGCATCCAGACCCGCAACAGCGACGCGGCCTCTTTCGCCGTCTGGGCTCACGCGCCAGTCTGGGCGTTCCTTTCCGGAGTGCCCCCCCATGCGCGCCGCGCCGATCGCCGCCTTCCTCGTCCTCGCCGCCTGCGGCGGTTCCAGCCCGCCGGCGGAGGCTCAGCGCCCGACCGCGACGGGCGAGGCTCCGCCCGCGCCGACGCCGCCGCCGACAACCGACGCCGACGCGCCGCAGTTCGTCCTTCCCATCGCCTGCACAATCGGCCGGGACTGCGAGGTGCAGCGCTACATGGACCGCGATCCAGGGCCGGGCGTGCTCGACTACCGCTGCGGACCGGCCACCAACGATGGCCACGAAGGGGTCGACATCCGGTTGCCCGACATGGCCGCCCAGGCGCGTGGGGTGGCCGTCCTGGCCGCGGCCGCCGGAACGGTGCTGCGCGTGCGAGATGGCGTCGAGGACATCTCGGCGAAGGTGGTCGGGGCGCAGAACGTCACCGACATCGGCTGTGGCAACGCCGTGGTGATCGGCCACGGAGGGGGCTGGACCAGCGCCTACTGTCACATGGCGAAGGGCAGCGTGCAGGTGAAGGCCGGCGATACGGTCGCGGCGGGCCAGCCGGTGGGCCGCGTCGGTCTGTCCGGGCTTACGGAGTTCCCGCATCTACACTTCTCGGTCCTGCACAATGGAGCGCTGACCGACCCCTTTGCGCCGGGGGCAGTGGCGCGCTTGGAGCCTGTCCCGCCCAGTCGTCGATGTGGACGGCCGAGGCGGCGCGGCAGTTCGGCTACCGGGAAGCCACGATCCTCAACGCGGGTTTCGCCGGCGAGACGCTCGACATGGAGAAGGTGGAGTGGGCGACCTTCGCGCCCGCCGCTGGCGATCCGCCGATTCTGGTCGCCTACATGCGGGCGATCATGGTCCGCCAGGGCGACGCCCTGCAGCTGCGGCTCACCGATCCCAAGGGCGCTGTGCTGGCTGAGACGACGACCCCGCCGATGGCCAGCTCACGGGCCCAGCAGCTGCAGTTCATCGGCAAACGCCGCCCCGCCGCGGGGTGGCCCAAGGGGGAGTATCGCGCTGAGCTCCGCGTGATGCGGAACGGCCGCGCCATCGCCGAGAAGCGGGTGCAGACGCGCCTCTAGGCGGTGAGTGTGACGTAGAGCTCGTTCTCGATCACCCACTGGCCTGTCACCTTGCGCCAGACGGCGAGGTAGCGCCCGCCGATCTGCGGCTGCCCCTTCCAGGTCGCGGTCCAGCGGCCGGCCTCCGCCGCACGCTCGCCGAGCGCGTCGGCCTCGACGGTGTCTGTCTCACGAACGTAGGTGACGAAGTCGGGATCGGCGAACTGGCCGGCGAAGGCGTCCACCACCTGATCGGCCCCCAGGATCAGCGCGCCGTCGCCGACGATCAGCTTCATGTCGGCGGCGAAGAAGGCCTTGAGCCGCGTCGCCTCATGGGCGGCGATCAGCTTGTTGGTCAGCCGCCGGCGGGCGCGGATCGCGTCTTCCGGCGCCGTCGCCATGTCAGGCCGGATTCGCCTCGAGGCGCTTGTCGAGATAGGCGCCGACCCGGCTTTCCACGTCGGGCAGGTTCTCCATCCAGAAGTGGCTGGCGCCGTCGACGATGTCGTAGTCGATGACGATGCCCTTCTGGGTGCGCAGCTTGGACACCACCCGCTCCACCTCGATCGGCGGCACCACGGTGTCGTTGCCGCCGTGGAGGATCAGGCCTGAGGCCGGGCAGGGGGCCAGGAAGGAGAAGTCGTAGGCGTTCGTCGGCGGACTCACGGAGATGAAGCCGTCCGTCTCGGGACGGCGCATGAGCAACTGCATGCCGATCCAGGCGCCGAAGGAGTAGCCGGCGACCCAGCACTGCGAAGCCGCCGGGTTGGTCGACTGCAGCCAGTCGAGCGCGGTGGCCGCGTCGGCCAGTTCGCCGATGCCGCCATCGAACTCGCCCTGGCTGCGACCCACGCCCCGGAAGTTGAACCGAAGCACCGAGAAGCCGCGCTTCATGAAGATGTGGAAGAGCTGCACGGCCACGGGGTTGTTCATCTGGCCGCCCGCCTTGGGGTGCGGGTGCAGGATGAGGGCGACCGGCGCGGTCTCGCTCTTGCCCTGCGTGTAACGGCCCTCGATCCGCCCGGCGGCGCCGGTCAGAACAACCTCTGGCATCTAGACCCCTCTTAGTCGGTCCTGAATACTTGACTGCTGCGCTAGGTCTTCCTAAGTCGCGACCATCCGGATGCGACCTGGTTCCTAGCCCCGCGCGAGGCGCGGCTTGTAGCACAGGCGGCTCGGGATGCGCGTGAAAACTGCATCGGGTTCCCGCTCATGCGACTCTCTACGAAAGGCCGCTACGCCGTCATGGCGATGGCCGACCTCGCCCGCCGCGAGGGCGAGGCCGCGCGGGCCGTGGCCCTGGCCGACATCGCCGCCCGGCAGGAGATCTCGCTGTCCTACCTCGAGCAGCTGTTCGCGCGCCTGCGCCGCAAGGGGCTCGTGAAGTCCGCTCGCGGCCCCGGCGGCGGCTACCGGCTGGCCCGCGCCGCCGAGGCCACCACCATCGCCGAGATCGTCCATGCGGTAGACGAGCCGCTCCGCGCGACGCGCTGCAACCATCCGGGCAAGGGCTGCATGGTGAAGGGCGAGCGCTGCCTCACCCACGATCTCTGGGCCGACCTTGGCCGGCAGATCGAGGATTATCTGGGGTCGGTCAGTCTGGCCGACGTGATCGGGAGCCGCCTGCGCGGCGGGCAAGTCGCGGCATGAGTGACGTCGTCTATCTCGACAACAACGCCACGGCGCCCGCGCGGCCGGAAGCGATCGAGGCCGTCGTCCATGCGCTGGGCGTCACCGGCAACGCCTCGTCGATCCATGCGTATGGCCGGGCGGCCCGTGCGATCCTGGAGGCGGCGCGCGAGGAGGTGGCCGGCCTGGTCGGCGCCGCGCCCGCCAATGTCGTCTTCACGAGCGGCGGGGCCGAGGCGAACAACCTGGTCATCGACAGCGCGGTCGCCACGGGTTCGAAGCGCCTGATCGTCTCGGCGATCGAGCATGCGACGATCATGGAGGCCGCCAAGGCGTCCGGCGCGGCCGTCGAGTTGCTGCCGGTCACCCGTGACGGTGTGGCCGATCTCGGCTGGCTGGCCGAGCGCCTGGGCCGGTGGGACGCCGCCGATGGCCGGCCGTTCGTCGCGCTCATGCTGGCCAACAACGAGACCGGGGTGATCCAACCGATCGTCGAAGCCGCCCAGCAAGTCCGCGCCGCGGACGGCTGGCTGCACGTGGACGCGATCCAGGGGCTCGGCAAGACGCCGGTCGATATGACGGCGCTGGGCGCCGACACGCTCGTCTTCTCGGGCCACAAGATCGGCGCGCCGCAGGGCGTGGGCGGCCTGGCCTTTGGCCCGCGCGCCGTTCTGGTGCGCCGCCAGCACGGCGGCGGCCACGAGCGCGGCCGCCGCGCGGGCACCGAGAACATCCCGGGCATCGCTGGGCTGGGCGCCGCGGCCAAGGTGCTGCGCGCCTCCCTCTCCGACAACACCCGCCAGGCGGTCTGGCGCGACGCCGCCGCCGAGCGCCTGAAGGCCGTCGGCGCGGTGGTCATGGGGGGAGGCCGCGCCGCGGCTGCCCACCACGCTCAATATCGCCGCGCCGGGCTGGCCCGCCGACCGTCAGGTCATGGCCCTGGATCTGGCCGGCGTCATGGTCAGCGCCGGCTCTGCCTGCTCCTCGGGCAAGGTCAAGGCCAGCCATGTGCTCACCGCCATGGACCAGGGCGACCTCGCCGGCTGCGCCATCCGCGTCAGCGGCGGGTGGAAGACCACCGAAGCCGACTGGAACAGGTTCGCCGACGCCTGGTTGGAGGCGCACGCCCGCTACACCGCTCGCCGCAAGGAAGTCGCCTGATGGCCGCCGTCAAACAGACCGTCGAGCACGTCCAGAGCCTCGAGAAGTACAAGCACGGCTTTGTCACGGACATCGATCAGGAGTTTGCGCCCAAGGGCCTGAACGAGGACATCGTCCGCTTCATCTCGGCCAAGAAGGACGAGCCGGAATGGATGCTGGCGTGGCGGCTGGAGGCGTTCCGTCGATGGCTGGCGCTCGAGGAGCCCGACTGGGCGAAGGTCAGCTTCCCGCGGATCGACTACCAGGATCTCCACTACTACGCCGCGCCCAAGGCCAAGGACGGGCCCAAGAGCCTCGACGAGGTCGATCCGGAGCTTCTGGAGACCTACAAGAAACTGGGCATCCCGCTGCGCGAGCAGGAGGTCCTGGCCGGCGTGCAGGGCGCGCCCCGCTATGCGGTCGACGCCGTGTTCGACAGCGTCAGCGTCGTCACGACGTTCAAGAAGGAGCTGGCGGAGGCCGGCGTCATCTTCTGCTCGATGAGCGAGGCGATCCGCGAGCACCCTGAACTGGTCAAGCAGTACCTCGGCACCGTCGTGCCGGTCAGCGACAACTATTTCGCCTGCCTGAACAGCGCGGTCTTCTCGGACGGCAGCTTCGTCTACGTGCCGCCGGGCGTGCGCTGCCCGATGGAGCTGTCGACCTATTTCCGGATCAACGCCGAGAATTCGGGGCAATTCGAGCGCACCCTGATCATCGCGGACAGGGGCGCCTACGTCTCATATCTCGAGGGCTGCACGGCCCCGATGCGCGACGAGAACCAGCTGCACGCGGCCGTGGTCGAGCTGGTCGCGCTGGACGATGCGGAGATCAAGTACTCCACCGTCCAGAACTGGTACCCCGGCGATCCTGAGACCGGGAAGGGCGGGATCTACAACTTCGTCACCAAACGGGCCGACTGCCGCGGCGACCGCGCCAAGGTGTCGTGGACCCAGGTCGAGACGGGCTCGTCGATCACCTGGAAATATCCCTCCTGCATCCTTCGCGGGAACGAGAGCGTGGGCGAGTTCTACTCGATCGCCATCACGAACGGCCGTCAGCAGGCTGACACCGGGACCAAGATGATCCACCTGGGGGCCAACACCCGCTCGCGGATCATCTCCAAGGGCATCAGCGCCGGGAAGAGCACCAACACCTACCGTGGCCTGGTTTCGGCGCACCCGAAGGCCAAGGGCGCGCGCAATTTCACCCAGTGCGACAGCCTGCTGATCGGCAAGCACTGCGCGGCGCACACCGTGCCCTACATCGAGGCGCGCAACGGGCACTCGGTGTTCGAGCACGAGGCGACGACGACCCGCCTCTCGGAAGATCAGCTGTTCTACGCCATGCAGCGCGGCCTTTCCCAGGAAGAGGCGGTCCAACTGCTGGTGAACGGGTTCGTCAAGGAGGTGCTGCAGGAGCTCCCGATGGAGTTCGCTGTCGAGGCCCAGAAGCTGGTGGCGATCAGCCTTGAAGGGAGCGTCGGCTGATGCCCGCGCGGACCAGCCGCAAGCCGAAGCCCTCGGTCACCCTGAAGGACGCCTTCGAGACGGAGTTCGCCCGCCGCGAGATGGAGCGCCGCGCCCGCGAGGAGGCCGAGCGGCTGCAGCAGGAGCAGGATCTCGCCAAGGCCGAGGCTCTGTTCGACGCCATCAACAGCGACGCCAAGTTCCTCAAGGCTCACGGCCTGACCGTCGACCGGCGCCGCTACACGGTCTCGGTCGATCACGCCAACTTCCGCATCGCCGCCTATTTCGAGGACGGCCAGGCGAGCGTCACATCCGCCGACAAGCGGTTCGCCAGCCCCGGCGCCGCTACGCCCCGCAAACAGGAATCCGTCGCGACCGTCGAGGACGCCGTGCGGATCATCGCCCAGTTCCTCGCCGACGAGATCCGCTAGACATGCTTTCGATTTCCAACCTGCACGCCGCCGCCGAGGACAAGGAGATCCTCAAGGGCCTCTCGCTCGAGGTGCCCGCCGGCGAGGTGCACGCGATCATGGGCCCGAACGGGGCCGGCAAGTCGACGCTGTCGTACGTGCTCACCGGCCGCCAGGGCTACGAGGTGACCGAGGGCTCGGCGACGCTGGACGGCGAGGACCTGCTGGCGCTGGAGCCAAACGAGCGCGCCGCCAAGGGCGTGTTCCTTTCCTTCCAGTATCCGCTGGAGATTCCCGGCGTGCCCGCGCTTACCTTCATCCGCACGGCGCTGAACGCCCAGCGCAAGGCGCGCGGCGAGGCGGAGATCACCGCGCCGGAGTTCCTGCGCCTGGCCAAGGCCAAGGCCGCCGACCTCAAGATCGACTTCGAGATGCTGAAGCGCGCGCTCAACGTCGGCTTCTCCGGTGGTGAGAAGAAGCGGATGGAAATCCTTCAAATGGCGATGCTTTCGCCGCGCTTCCTGATCCTGGATGAGACCGACTCCGGCCTCGACATCGATGCGCTGCGGATCGTCTCGGAGGGCGTGAACGCCCTGCGGTCGCCTGACCGTGGCATGCTGGTGATCACGCACTACCAGCGCCTGCTGGACTACATCAAACCCGACAAGGTCCACGTGCTGGCCGGTGGCCGCATCGTCGCCTCGGGCGGGCCTGATCTGGCGCTCGAGCTGGAGCGCGAAGGCTACGACAAGTACGCGAGGGCCGCTTGAGCGTCGCTGCCGCCATCCGCACAGGCGACGTCGCCGAGCTCCCGGGCAAGCGCGACGAGGACTGGCGCTGGACCGACCTGCGCGGCCTGATCCGCCAGGCGCCGCCGCCTTCGCAGCCGATCGCGCCGCAGGATTTCGGGACCGGGCCCTTCGACGCCATGGCCGAGGAGGTCCGGGTGCTGGCCAACGGCGCAGGCGACGTGCGGATCGAGGTGGGGCCCGCCAGCGACCGGACCGTGGCGCTGCGGGTGCTTGCGCGCGGCGAGGGCGGCCACACCGGCCGGGTCGCAGTGATGGTCGCGCCGGGGGCGCGCCTGACGCTGCTGGAGAGCTACGAAGGCGAGGGGGGCTACCTCGGCCACACCACTCTGACGATCGGCGTCAGCGAGGGGGCGTCCGTCGAGCGCATCGTTCTCGCGGCCGACAGCGCCGAAGGCGTGTCCGTCAGCCAGGCGCAGGTTCAACTCGAGGCGGGCTCGACCTATGCCCAGACGGTCCTGGCGACGGGCGCGCGCCGCCAGCGTCTCGAGACCCAGGTGAACCACCCCGGCGGGCATGCCGCGCTGCGGATGGACGGCGTCTATCTGCTCGCCGACAAGCGCCACGCGGACCTCACGACGGTGGTCACCCATGCCGCCGTCGACGGGACCACCGACCAGCTCATCAAGGGCGTGGTCCGGGACCAGGCGCGTGGCGTCTTCCAGGGCAAGATCGTGGTCGCCGAAGGCGCCGACCGCACAGATGCGCGCATGGGCCACCACGCCCTGATCCTGTCCGACCGCGCCGAGGTCGACGCCAAGCCCGAGCTGGAGATCTACGCCGACGATGTGTCCTGCGCGCATGGCAACACCATCGGCGCCCTGGACGAGGACGCCTTGTTCTACGCGCGCCAGCGCGGCATTCCCGAAGCCGAAGCGCGCGCCATGCTGACCGAGGCCTTCGTGGGCGAGGTGGTGGACCGGATCGGGCACGAGGGCGCGCGTGAGGCCGCCCGCGCCTGGGTCGCCGAGAGGCTCCGCTGATGGCCTTCGATGTCGAAAAGGTCCGCGCCGAGTTCCCGATCCTTGGTCGAGAAGTTCACGGCAAGCCGCTGATCTATCTGGACTCCGCGGCCTCGGCCCAGAAGCCGCGGGCTGTGATCGACGCCATGACGCGGGCGATGGAGCACTCGTACGCCAACGTGCATCGTGGCCTGCACACCCTCGCCAACGAGACGACCGACGCCTACGAGGCGGCGCGCAGGAAGGTCGCGGCCTTCATCAACGCCGGCGAGCACGAGGTCGTCTTCACCAAGGGCGGCACCGAGGCGGTGAACCTGGTCGCCGCGGGCCTGGGCGCCAGCCTGAAGTCCGGCGACGAGATCGTGATTTCCGAGATGGAGCACCACGCCAACATCGTGCCCTGGCACTTTCTGCGCGAGCGTCTGGGCGTGGTGCTGAAGTGGGTGCGCGTCACCGACGACGGCGCCCTGGACCTGGAGCACTTCCAGAGCCTGCTGGGGCCGAAGACGAAGCTGGTCGCGTTGAGCCACATGTCCAACGTGCTGGGCACGATCAACGACGCCAAGGCGCTCGCCCGCATGGCGCATGAGGCGGGCGCCCTCGTGCTGTTCGGCGGCTGCCAGGCGATCGTCCACAAGCCGGTGGACGTGAAGGACCTGGATGCCGACTTCTACGTCTTCTCCGGCCACAAGCTGTATGGCCCCACCGGCATCGGCATTCTCTACGGCAAGGCCGAAGAACTCGCGAAGCTGCCGCCGTACCAGGGGGCGGCGAGATGATCGGCATCGTCAGCCAGGATGAGATCACCTACGCCGACCCGCCGCACCGCTTCGAAGCCGGCACCCCGCCGATCCTGGAGGCGATCGGCCTGGGCGCAGCCATCGACTGGGTGGCCGGCCAGGATCGGCTCGCGGCGGCGGAGCACGAACACCGCCTGTACCAGCGGGTGCGGGACCGCCTCGCCGGGGCCAACTGGCTGAAGGTGATCGGCGACGCACCGGGCAAGGGCGCGATCCTGTCGTTCACCGTCGAAGGCGCGCACGCCCACGACGTGGCGCAGATCCTCGACCGCTATGGCGTCGCTGTGCGGGCCGGGACGCATTGCGCAGAGCCGCTCATGCGCCGTTTTGGCGTCACGTCGAGCGCGCGGGCCTCCTTCGCCCTATATAACACCGAGGAAGAGGCGGACGCGTTCGTGGACGCCCTCACCAAGACGCAAGCCTTCTTTGCCTGAAGTACGGATCATGGACGACGGCGCCAGCATCGAGACCCAGCCCTCCGCCCCGCTCACCCAGGCGGAGCTCGACCTGCTGACCGATCAGCTCGTCGAGAAACTGAAGACCGTCTACGACCCGGAGATCCCGGTCGACATCTATGAGCTGGGGTTGATCTACAAGGTCGATGTCTCGGACGACAAGGACGTCCTCATCGACATGACCCTGACCGCGCCAGGCTGTCCGGTGGCCGGCGAGATGCCCGGCTGGGTGGAAGACGCGGTCAAGGAGATCCCGGAGATCCGCTCCTGCAAGGTCGAGCTGGTCTTCGACCCGCCGTGGGACCCGTCGCGCATGAGCGACGAGGCGAAGCTTCAGCTCAACATGTTCTGATGGCGAACCTCGAAATCACTCCTCAGCCGCGCCAGCGGCGTCCGCGGCCCAAGGTCGTCACGCTCACCGAGCGGGCGGCCGCGCGGGTGCGCGAGATCATGGCCCAACCCCGGAAGGATGGGGCGGAGAAGCCTTACGCCGGGCTGCGTGTCGGCGTGAAGAACGGGGGCTGCGCCGGCCAGGAGTACGTCCTCGAGTACGCGGAAGCGGCCGATCCGCTCGACGAGGTGGTCGAGGACAAGGGCGTGACCATCCTGGTGGAGCCGAAGGCCGTGTTGTTCCTGATCGGCTCCGAGATCGACTACGAGGTCACGAAGCTGTCGGCGAAGTTCGTGTTCCACAATCCCAACGAGACGGACGCCTGCGGCTGCGGCGAAAGCGTCACCATTCAGCCCGCGGAACTGGATTAGGGCCGAAGATCGGCGTTATCCTCGTGGCCAGACGGGGAGAGCACCGATGACCGACGACGTCGAACTGCGCCGCATCGCCACGCGCCGCGCGGACATGAAGATCGCCTTCCGCGGCCACCTTCTGACCTATGCCATCGTCAACGCCGGCCTGGCGCTGATCAACCTGGTGACCACGCCGGGCGACTGGTGGTTCCAGTGGCCGATGTTCGGCTGGGGCATCGGTCTGCTGGCGCATGGCATCGCCACCTATTTCCACGGGGATGGCGGTCGCGAGCGGATGATCGAGGAAGAGCTGGAGCGTCTGCGCCAGAGGCGCTGACGCTCCGAAGGGGCCTGAAGCGCGGTCAGCGTCCCTTGAACTCGGCGGGACGCTTCTGGACGAAGGCCATGATGCCTTCCCGCGCGTCCTCCGTACGGCCGGCGTCGCCCTGCGAATAGGCTTCCGCCTCCAGTTGCAGGTGCCATGGGGCGTCCAGGGCGTCCCACACGAGGTTGCGGGTCATACCCAGCGAGGCCGGGCCCTCGGCGAGCGCTTTCGCGTAGGCCATCGCCGCGCCCAGCACCTCGCCGTCGGGCACGCACTTGTTGATCAGGCCCCACTCGGCGGCGGTCTTCGCGGGCAGCTTCTCGCCCAGCAGCATCAGCTCCATCGCGCGAGCCTTACCGACGAGGCGCGGCAGCAGCCAGGTCGCGCCGCCGTCCGGAACGAGGCCGATGCGACGGAAGGCCAGCAGGAAGTAGGCGCTCTCTCCGGCGACGGCGAGGTCGCACGCCAGGGCCAGCGACACCCCCACGCCGGCGGCCACGCCGTTGACCGCGGCCACAACCGGCTTGGGCGACCGACGCAGTTGGGTGACGAAGGGATTGTAGACGCGGAGGAGGGCCTGGTTCGGGCCCTTGCCGGAGTCGGTGGCGCGGCCGCCGGCGCCGCCCGACAGGTTGGCGCCCGAACAGAAGCCGCGGCCCTCGCCGGTGATCACGATGGCCCGCACCGCGTCGTCGTCGACCATCGCCTGGAACGCGCCGACGAGATCGCCCATCAGCTCCATGCCGGCGGCGTTGAGGGTGGAGGGGTCGGAAAGCGTGATCACGCCGACGCCGGCCTCGACCTGCGTCTTCACCTTGCTCGTCGCCTGTGCGCCGTCCATGGCGTCCTCCCTTGAGCTCTTTGGCCGATTGAAGGGAAGATACCCCGGCGTCAGCCAAGGGAAAACGTGAGCGACGGGCGGGCGCCCTAGGCCGCCGCGGCGACCGGATCGGCGCAGGACGTGCGGTTGCGTCCGCCGCGCTTCGACGCGTAGAGCGCGCCGTCGGCGCGTTCGATCAGGCTGGCGGGGCCTTCGTTGTCCCGCCGCTCGGCGATCCCCGCCGAAATGGTGATCGCTCCCAGGTCCTCGTTTGTCGAGCGACGCTTGAGGATGCGAGAGGAAACCTCTTCGCGCACGGCTTCGAGCACGGCCAGCGCGTTCCGTGCGCTCTCGCCCGGGAAGATGATGGCGAACTCTTCGCCGCCGTAGCGGGCCGAGACCCGCGGCGACGGGCTGTTTCGATCGATGACGCTGGCGACGTAGCGGATGACCTGATCGCCCGTCTGATGGCCCCAGGTGTCGTTGAAGGTCTTGAAGTGGTCGATATCGATGACCGCCAGGGTCATGGGCTCGCCCGACGCATTGGCGCAGGCGCGATCCAGCGCCTCGTCGAAAGCCTTGCGGTTGGCCAGGCCGGACAGGGCGTCCGTCATGGCGTCGCGCCGCACCTGTTCCAGGTGTTCGCGCAGGCGGCCCAGTTCGGCCGTCGTGTCGTGCAGCTGGCTTTCCAGCGCGTGGTTCTCCTCCCGCACCTTGCGGGTCGCCACGGTCAGGCTCTCGACCATGGATTTGATCGCCTGCGCGTCTTCGCCGTCCAGGGACTCGCTGGCGTTGGCCAGCTGCTGGCCGTAGGCCTCGGAGCTCTCGCGGGCGCTCTCGATGGCGCGGGAGACGCTGTCCAGCTCCTTCGACAGGGTCTGGCCGGCCTCGAGGATCTCGCCGTTGAGCTTGGCCTTGGGCAGGAACTGCGCCGCCAGCTGCTCGCCCAGGGCCTCGGTGAAAGGCTCGCGCTTCTCGATGAGGGCGTTGATCTCGGCCGCCAGGGGCGTGTCCTGGGCCGCGACGTAGTGCACCCAGAGCTCGAAGTTGAGCGCGGTCGGCCAGACCTGGTTGGCTTCCATCGCCTGGAGCGCCTTGCGGGCCAGGTCGTAGGCCTTGGGCCCCCTCAGTGATGTTTCGACATCGGTGGACATTCGCCGCGCCTTCAGTTCCCCGCCACGGCGCATGCGCTGTGGCTGTCGTGAAGCTTACGACGGACCCGCAAACGCGCGGTTAAAGCCCGACCGAGGGCGCTCAGCCCTTGGTTGAGCGCGGCGTCTTGGGCGGCAGCAGGAACGCCGGCACGTCGGCGCCGAAACCGACCACCCGATCCCCATCCTCTCGCGCGCTGCGGCGAGCGCGGTCGCCACGTTCACGCTCGGGCCGCTCGCGGTCGGGCCGCTCGCGTTCAGACCCCGTGCGCGGGGAGGGCTCGCGCTCCGTCCGTTCGGCGGTCGGGCGCTCCTGGCGCTCGGCGCGCGTGGTGTGAGCCGCACGTTCCGGACGTTCCCGGCGGGGCCGCGGGGCCTGCTCGGCGGCCGGGACCGGCGCCGCCGCCTCAACCTCGGGAAGGTCCTCCCGGCGAGGGCGGTCCTCTCGCGGCTTACGGTCACGCTCGCGGCCACGCTCTCGACCGCCGCGGCCCTCGGCGCGGCCCCGGCCGCGCGGCGCACGGGGTTCATCCTTGATGTTGGCCCAGTCGAGATCGAGCGTCACGGTCTCGGGCGTCTTTCCGATCAGCTTCAGCACCTTGTCCAGGTTCTTGGCGTCGGCCGGCGTCGTGATCATGAACGCCTCGCCCGTGCGACCGGCGCGGCCGGTCCGACCGATGCGATGGACGTAGTCGTCGGCGTGGTGCGGCACGTCGAAGTTGAAGACGTGGCTTACTGCCGGGATGTCGAGGCCGCGGGCGGCCACATCCGAGGCGACGAGCAGCTTCAGCCCCCCGCTCCGGAAGTTCTCCAGCGTCCGCATCCGCGTGGCCTGGTCGAGGTCGCCGTGGATCGCTGCGGCGTCCAGGCCGTGCTTCTGCAGGGGACTTCGCAACGATATCGACTTCCGACTTGCGGTTGCAGAAGACGATGCCGTTGTTGATGTCGGACCGGGCGATCAGCTCGCGCAAGGCCGTGCGCTTGGCCTTGGGATCCGTCGTCGGGATCGGGACCATGTACTGGGTGATGGTCTCGGCCGTCGTGGCGGGCCTGGCGACCTCGATCCGCACCGGGTCCTTGAGGAACTGCTTGGTCAGCCGGGTGATCTCGGGCGGCATGGTCGCCGAGAAGAACAGCGTCTGCTTGGCCGCCGGCGTCATCTTGAAGATGCGCTCGAGGTCGGGGATGAAGCCCATGTCCAGCATGCGGTCGGCTTCGTCGACGACCATCAGCTGGACGCCGGTCATCAGGAGCTTGCCGCGCTCGAAGTGGTCGAGGAGGCGGCCAGGCGTGGCGATCAGCACGTCGACGCCGCGGTCCAGTTTCTGTTCCTGATCCTTGAAGGAAACGCCGCCGATCAGCAGCGCCCAGGAAAGCCGCTGGCCCTGCGCATATTTTTCGAAGGAGGCGGAGACCTGGTCGGCCAGTTCGCGTGTCGGCGCGATGACCAGTGCGCGGGGCATGCGCGCCTTGGCGCGGCCGGCGGCCAGGCGGTCGATCATCGGCAGGGTGAAGGCGGCGGTCTTGCCGGTGCCGGTCTGGGCGATGCCCAGCACGTCGCGGCCGGCGAGCGCCACGGGAATGGCTTGCGCCTGGATGGGCGTGGCGGTCGTGTAGCCGGTTTCGGCGACGGCCTTCAGGGTCGCGGGCGAGAGGCCAAGATCGGAGAATTCGGTCATCAGTTACCGGTGGTGCGCCGCTCGCCCTGACAGGAAGGCAAGCGCGCGCGGCGGCGCGGGCGGACATCGCTGCGCGCGCGGAACATACGGAGAGGTCCGTTGAAGTCAACGCGCGGACGTCGACTGCGGGTCCATCGGCCGCAACGCCTTACCGGCTGCGGATCACATTGATCTGGACAAAGGCGCGGTAAAGTTGGGTCCGGGGACGTCGCAACTCGGCCTGGATCTCGCGGCGCGCGCGCCACTCCGCGAACGCCAGCGCCCGGCGCGCGCCGAACGCGCCGAGGCTGTCGAGCAGCGTCGGCCGGCTATTCGCCGGCATCCAACGCGCTCCTGCTCCGGGGAGCTCGGCCCAGCGAACGTCAGAGCGTTTGCGCGTCCTGGGCCGTGGACTGTTTTTTCCGGGGGCGCCTTGCTCTCGGGGGCCGACTCCGAAGCGCCATAGTCCGGCGTCCACGCCTCGGCCTCCGCGTCCTCACTGAAGCTCCGTCGCTCCACAGGGCCGCCGCTGCGCAGCGCCTCGGCGAAGGCACGGGCGGCTTCGGCGAGTGCATAGGCCAGCGTGGCGCTGGCGCCGCCCACGGCGCCTGCGGTGTCTTCGCCCGCCTGCACGACGCTATCCTTGGCGTCCTTGGCGACCCGTCGGACCTTCGGGTCGTCCTTGGCTTTCAAGCCGGCGGCGATCGCGCCCGCACCGAGGATGGCCTCGGCGATCAGGTGCTGGCCCTGCCGCGACGCCAGCAACTCCGCGAACCGGCCCTTGCGGACCGCTTTCGGCACCTTCACACCGGCGACCCGCTTGGGCAGGGCGCCTTTCGCCTTCTTCTTCGACTTCGACATGTCCGGCTCCTCGTGTCGCCGGACTAACGGGCTCAGGCTCTGCCGTGTTCCTAGACGTCGAGGTCGGCGGCCGCGAACTCGGCGTTCTCCTGGATGAAGCGGAAGCGGAGCTCGGGCTTGCGGCCCATCAGGGCCTCCACGAGATCCTCGACCGTCTCCTCGGCCCGCGGGAGCACGACGCGGGCCAGCGTCCGCGTCTTCGGGTCCATGGTGGTTTCCTTGAGCTGCGACGGCATCATCTCGCCGAGACCCTTGAAACGGCTGATCTCGGGCTTCTTGCCTTTGAACTCGCTGGCCAGCAGCTCGTCGCGGTGGGCGTCATCCTTGGCGTAGACGGCCTTGCCGCCATGGCTGAGGCGGTAGAGCGGCGGCAGTGCGAGGTAGAGGCGGCCCGAGCGGATGAGGTCCGGCATGGTCCGGAAGAAAAAGGTGATCAGCAGGCTCGCGATGTGGGCGCCGTCGACGTCGGCGTCGGTCATGATGATGATGCGCTCGTAGCGCAGCTCTTCTTCCTTGAACTTCGAGCCCGGCTGGACGCCCAGCGCGAGCAGCAGGTCCGACAGCTCCTTGTTGCCGCCGAACTTGTCGGTCGAGGCCGAGGCGACGTTCAGGATCTTGCCGCGCAGCGGCAGGATCGCCTGGTTCTTCCGGTCACGGGCCTGCTTGGCCGAGCCGCCGGCCGAGTCGCCTTCCACCAGGAACAGCTCCGCGCCGTCGATGGCGTTCCCGGCGCAGTCGGCCAGCTTGCCGGGCAGGCGCAGCTTGCGCGTCGCCGAGGCGCGGGCGACTTCCTTGTCCTTGCGCCGCTTCAGGCGCTCCTCGGCGCGTTCCACGACGAACTGGAGCAGGGCGCTCGCGGCTTTCGGCTGGGCCGTCAGCCAATGGTCGAACGGGTCGGCGAGGGCCTTTTCGACCAGACGCTGGGCCTCGCTGGAGGACAGCTTCTCCTTGGTCTGGCCCTGGAATTCGGGGTCGCGGATGAAGACGCTGACGAGGCTGCCGGCCTGGGCCACGACGTCGTCGGCCGTGATGATCCCGCCGCGCTTCTCCCCACCAGTTCCGCGTACTGCTTGAGCCCGCGGGTGAGGGCCGCCCGAAAGCCGCTCTCGTGCGTGCCGCCCTCAGGCGTCGGGACGGTGTTGCAGTAGGACTGGATGAAGCTGTCGGCCTCGCCGAAGCCGGCGGGCGTCCAGGCGACGGCCCACTCGACCTTGCCGGCCTCGCCGGGCCGCTCGTAGCGGCCGGTGAAGGGCTCCGGCGTGACCGTCTCCAGGCCTTTGATCCGCTCGGCCAGGAAGTCTGCCAGGCCGTTCGGGAAGCGGAACACCGCGTCCGCTGGCGTCTGGTCCTGGATGCGCGAGGGGTCGCACTTCCAGCGGATCTCGACGCCGCCGAAGAGGTAGGCTTTCGACCGCGCCATCCGGTAGAGTCGCGCCGGCTTGAAGACCGCGCCCTCGCCGAAGATCACCGGGTCCGGGAGGAAGGTGATCGCCGTGCCCTTCTTGCGGGTCGGGCCGATGTTCTCAATGGGACCCAGGGGCTTCCCGCGGGTGAAGGACTGCCGCCACTCGGCGCCGTCCTTGAAGACCGTGACCTCCACGCGCTCGGACAGCGCGTTCACCACCGAGACGCCGACGCCGTGCAGGCCGCCTGAGGTCTCGTAGGCCTTGCCCGAGAACTTACCGCCCGAGTGCAGGACCGTCATGATGACTTCCAGCGCCGACTTGCCCGGATGTTTCGGGTGCGGGTCGACGGGGATGCCGCGGCCGTCGTCGCGCACGGTCAGGGCGCCGTCGGCATCGAGCGTGACCTCGATGACCTTGGCGTGGCCGGCGACGGCCTCGTCCATCGCGTTGTCGAGCACTTCGGCGAACAGATGGTGCAGCGCCCGCTCGTCGGTGCCGCCGATGTACATCCCCGGCCGCTTCCGGACCGGCTCCAGGCCCTCTAGGACCTCGATGTCCTTCGCCGAGTAGCCGCCCGCCGGTTTGCCGGTCACCACGGCCGGATCCGGACGCGGCTCATGGCTCTCGGCCAGCGGCGAGGCCGGCGCGGGGTTCAGCGCGTCGTCGAACAGGGAGGCTTGGGCGGTCTTTGGGGACATCTGGTGAGTTTGGGGCGATTCTGGATCGGTCCCGTATGGCTGCCGGTTGAAGCCAGATCAATGCGGCGGCCTTGCGACCTATGCGCATCGCGATGCGCGGCTGCTGGGCTATCCTGTCGGCAGCGGCTCCGGCGAGAGCCCGGATCGAGGGGAAACAATGGCTTGGAAAGATCCCGACATCGAAGGCGTGCGCGCGTTGCTGGCGGCCGGTGCGCCGCAGCCGGGGCAGCCGGAGCCCACCATGGCCCAGCGCCGGGCCGCCATCGACGGCTTCGGCGAAATGGTTCCGTTGGCGGACGGCGTCAGCCTCGCGCCCGAGACTCTGGCCGGAATTTCCACTGAGCGGCACACGCCTCAGGGCGCGGTCGACGGCCGGCGGCTGCTCTATCTTCATGGCGGGGCCTATGTGATCGGCAGTCCCCGCAGTCATCGGCCGCTCGCGAGCCAGCTAGCGGTGGCCGCGCGCAGCGTAGCGGTCGTTCCCGACTACCGCTTGGGCCCGGAGAACCGGTTTCCCGCCGCTGTCGAGGATGCGGTGGCTGTCTATGCCGAGCTGCTGAAGGAAACCGACGCCGGCAGGATCGTCGTGGCCGGCGACTCCGCGGGCGGCGGCCTTTCCCTGGCGCTGGCCCTGGCGCTGAAGCAGCGGGGCCTGGCGCAGCCCGCGGGCTACTATGTGATCAGTCCTTGGGCCGATCTGACGCAGTCGTCCGAAACCTACCGAACGAAGGCGGCGACCGATCCGATGATCCAGCGCGACAACGTCGCGAGGTCGGCGGCTGACTACCTGGGCTCGGCCGATGCGCGGGATCCGCTGGCCTCGCCCGTGTTCGGCGATTTCCGTGACGTGGCGCCGGTCCTGATCCAGGTGGGGTCAGAGGAGACGCTGCTCGGCGACAGCCTGAAGGTGGCCGATGTCGCCGGTCAGGCCTGCGTCCAGGTGCGGCTCGAGATCTGGCCCGAGATGATCCACGTCTTCCAGGCGTTCTTCTTCCAGTGCGCCGCCGCCCGCCGTGCGATCGCGGACGCCGGCGCCTGGATGGAGGCGCGATTTACTTCCTAGGCGCGTAGATGGAGCCCAGGCGGTCGGGCGCGCCCTCGATCCTCTCCAGCCGAGGATAGCGCAGGCCGCCCCGCCATTCGAACGCCACGGTGCGGAAGTGGTCGCCGTCTTTCACGATCAGGCTGATCGGCTCGCCGGCCTTGGCCGCCTTGATGGCCTCCTTGAAGCGTCCCGTGTCGTAGGCGATGCCGTTCACCGCGAGGATCTGATCGCCGACCGTGAGCCCCGCCTTGAAGGCGGCGCTGTCCCAAAGAACCCCGGTGATCCGCGCCTCCCGGTTCAGCACCAGGCCGCCCGAGTAGGTGAGGTCGACGATCTTCCGGCTGGCCTCGTTGTCGGTCCAGTAGTCGGTCGGCGTCTCGGTATAGATCAGGCGGTAGCCGCCACGCTCCACCCCAGCCAATGGGAACTCGGGCGAGACCTGCCGCAGCTTGACGTCGAGGAACTTGCCCCAGTCGTACGGCTGCACCTTGTTTAGCGTCTCGACGACCTCCTCGAAGGTGTAGGTCAGCGGTTGCTTCCACTCGCCGTCGTTGACGCCGAAGAAGGCCTTGGCGAAGTCGTCGAGCGACTTCCGGCCGCCGGACCTCTCGCGGATGAGGGTGTCGACGTCGAGCCAGACGAGCTGGCCCTCCGAGTAATAGTCCTCGCTGCGCTGCCAGCTGGTCCACGGGATCGGTCGGCGGCCGGCGAGGATCGGGTCGTTCGTGGTGTCCTCGACCGAGCGCCACTGGGCCCCCGGGCGGCCCTCCGAGAACGTCGCCGCCGTCATGGCCAAAGCATCCAGGGTCTGCTGCTTGGTCACCAGTCCCGAGCGGGCGCCCAGCACGAAGCCCCAGTACTGGTCCTGCCCCTCGTAGACCCACAGGAGGCTGTCCCGCATGGGCTCGTTGAGCGTCGGCCGCCACAGGTCGGCGGGGCGTCGGTACTTGCCGTCCCAGGAGTGCGCGTATTCGTGCGGCAGCAGGTTACGGGCTGGCGCCGTCTTCGACCATTCGGTGAAGTAGGTGGGGGTGGTCCCGTTCTCGCTGGACCGCTGGTGTTCCAGTCCGATACCGCCCATCCGCTCGGTCAGGGCCAGCAGGAAGTCGTAGTGGTCGAAGTGGCGCGCGCCGAACAGCTTGTCGGCCTGGCGCACCAGTTCCCGGTGCTTCTCGATCTGCTCCGGTGTGGCTGCGAGCAGTTCCGGTCGATCGGCGACGATGTTCAGCCGCACAGGCGACTTGCCGCTGGTGTCGAGGTCGTAGCGCTTGAAGTACTTGCCGGCGAACAGCGGCGAGTCCGTGAAGGTGTCGAAGTCGGTCCGCTTGAAGCGCACCACACCGCCGGCCTCGGACTCGGTCTCCATCGCCGTGCCGTATCCCCAGCCCGCCGGCAGGCGGATCGAGGCGTCCACTGGGATGCGGCGCATGTAGTAGCCGGCCGGATACATCGCGAGCGAGATCCATTGGGCGTTCAGCATCTCGGGCGTGATGAGGACGCGGCCCTGGTCCGCGGCCGTGGGCGTGACGTGCTGGAACTCGACCTCCAGGGTGCGGGCCCCGGCCGGCGGCGTCACGTGGAACGAGAAGACCTCAATGGGGTCACGCTTCCACGCCAGCGGCTGGCCATCCGCCCGGAACGTTAGGCCGGCGATATTGTAGATCGGATTGCGCGGCGCGTGCCCGCCCGGCACCCACTTCGGGAAGTGGATGGTCATCGGTCCCGGCGCGGTGACGGGAATGGTCTGGCGGACCCGGAAGATCCGGCGCTCCAGGTCGGTGGCGTCGACGTCGACGGTGATCACCCCCGGGTAGGCCACGTCCCGCGGCTCAGCGACGGGCGGCGGCAACGGGGTCGGCTGAGGGCCCTGGGAGGGCTGGGCGACGGCGGTCCCGGCGGCGAGCAGGGCTACGAGGGCGAGGGCGGAGGAACGCATGGGCGACTTCTAGCAGCCCGCCGGCCGGCTGCAATTGGCCCCGCTTGCTCGGAACGACGTTAGGATGGCGTGCGTCTGCCGGGAGGACCCCATGATCGCAGCCAAATGCCTGACGAGCCTCATCGTGGCCGCCGCCCTGGGCCTGGCAGGGTGCCAACAGTCCACCGCCTCGACCGAGCCGCCCGCCGGCCCGCCGCCGAGCCGCGCCGTGGACACCGGGGGCGCCTGCGGCGGCATCGCCGGCTTCGCCTGCCGCGACGCCGACGACTATTGCCGGATGGCCACCGGCACGTGCCGCGTGGCTGACAACATGGGCGTCTGCATGACGAAGCGGCCCATCTGCACCCGGGAGTACCGCCCGGTCTGCGGATGCGACGGCAAGACCTACGGCAACGCCTGCGAGGCCAACGCCGCGGGGGTCAGCCTGGCGTCCGAGGGCGAGTGCGGCGCGGGTTAGGGGATTTCGTAGATGTGGTGGCGCACACCGTTCGCGAGTCGTTCGCCGACCCCCACCGCCAGCATCGCGTTCAGCCAGTCGTAGCGCCGGTCTGAGGTCTCGAAGACCGGCGCGATGCGCAGCCGGTATCGGCTGGGGTCGACCTGCGGTTGG
The DNA here is from genome assembly GCF_024699945.1 of Phenylobacterium sp. J426. Taxonomy (GTDB): domain Bacteria; phylum Pseudomonadota; class Alphaproteobacteria; order Caulobacterales; family Caulobacteraceae; genus Phenylobacterium. The sequence continues at coordinate 3,100,871 of NZ_JAJOMY010000001.1, forward strand.
GCCGGATCGCGAAACGCCTGGGCGACTTCCGGAGGGATCCACGTGCGGCCGGTGTAGGTGACGTAGATCAGCGCCCCGTCGTCCGTCTTCCAGATGCAGCGCGCGTCGAACGTGCCGGTCGCTGCGCCGTCCTGGCCGGCCCCGGTCGTCGACCAGTTGCCGCCGCCGGGCAGGATCTCGCCCCTCAGCCGCGGTCCCTCGAAGCGGCCGCCGGTGATGTAGCCGATCCGTCGGGTGGTCCAGGGCGAGGCGCCCAGGTCCAGGATCCCGTCCACCTCGAAGCGGGCGACGCACAGCGGGTGTCCGACCAGCGTCCGGTCGCCGAACTCGAATTCCGACATGGCGCGCCTCCTGCGCCGATCAACCGCGGGTGACCGAGCGGCAGCCAAAGGAAAAAGGGCCGCGGATCGCTCCGCGGCCCTTCCAATGCGTCTCAGGAAGTCTCGTCTAGCACGTGTAGTACATGGCGAATTCCACCGGGTGCGGGTGGAGCTGAAGGCGCATGACCTCTTCCATCTTCAGCTCGATGTAGCTGTCGATGAAGTCGTCATCCATGACGCCGCCCTTCTTGAGGAAGGCGCGGTCCTTATCCAGGCTCTCCAGCGCTTCGCGCAGCGAGCCGCAGACTTCCGGAACCTTCTTCTGCTCGCGGGGCGGCAGGTCGTAGAGGTTCTTGTCCATGGCCGGGCCGGGATCGATCTTGTTCTCGATGCCGTCGAGGCCCGCCATCAGCAGGGCCACGAAGGTGAGGTACGGATTGCCCATCGGATCGGGGAAGCGAGCCTCGATGCGCTTCGCCTTGGGGCTGTCGACGTGCGGGATGCGGATCGACGCCGAGCGGTTGCGCGACGAGTAGGCCAGCTTCACCGGGGCTTCGTAGCCCGGCACCAGGCGCTTGTACGAGTTGGTGGTCGAGTTGGAGAAGGCGTTGATCGCCTTGGCGTGCTTGATGATGCCGCCGATGTACCAGAGGCACATGTCCGACAGGCCCGCGTACTTGTCGCCCGCGAACAGCGGCTTGCCGTCCTTCCAGATCGACTGGTGCACGTGCATGCCCGAGCCGTTGTCGCCGAACATCGGCTTGGCCATGAAGGTGGCCGTCTTGCCGTACGCGTGGGCCACGTTGTGGATCACGTACTTATAGAGCTGCATCCGGTCGGCCATGGTGATCAGCTCGTCGAACTTGAGGCCAAGTTCGTGCTGGGCCGGCGCGACCTCGTGGTGATGCTTCTCGGGCTTCATGCCGAGTTCGCCCATCACCGCCAGCATCTCGCCGCGCAGGTCCTGGCCGCTGTCCACCGGGTTCACCGGGAAGTAGCCGCCCTTCGGGCCCGGACGATGGCCCATGTTGCCTTCCGGATAGGCCTTGGCCGACGACACCGGCAGCTCGGTCGAGTCGTACGAGTACCGCGTGTCATGGGGGGGCGGTGTTCCACTGCACGTCGTCGAACACGAAGAACTCGGCCTCGGGGCCGAAGTAGACCGTGTCGCCCACGCCGGCCGACTTCACGTAGGCCAGCGCCGCCTTGGCGATCGAGCGCGGGTCGCGGTTGTAGGGCGTGTTGGTGTCGGGGTTCACGACGTCGCAGAACAGGACGAGCGTGGTCTGCTGGTAGAAGGGATCGATGTGGGCCGAGGCGAGATCCGGCCGCAGCTTCATGTCGGACTCGTTGATGGCCTTCCAGCCGGCGATCGACGAGCCGTCGAACATGGTGCCGTCCGTCAGGAAGTCCTCGTCCACGAGGTCGATGTCGAAGGTGACGTGCTGCATCTTGCCCTTCACGTCGGTGAAGCGCACGTCGACGTACTTGACGTCCTTTTCCTTGATCTGGTCCAGGATGTCCTTCGCGGAAGCCATGTCGTTATCCCCTTGAGATGGTCTCGATCGGTGCGAGCTGGATTGAGGTCAGATGGCGACGGAGCCGGTCTCGCCGGTGCGGATGCGCATGACGTCCAGCACCTCCGAGACGAAGATCTTGCCGTCGCCGATGCGGCCGGTGCGGGCGGCGGCCGAGATGGCCTCGAGGGCCCGCGGCGCCTGGTCGTCGGCGACCACGACCTCGATCTTGATCTTGGGCAGGAAGTCCACGACGTACTCCGCGCCGCGGTAGAGCTCCGTCTGGCCCTTCTGGCGGCCATAGCCCTTGGCCTCGATGACCGTCATGCCCTGGACGCCCAGCTCCTGCAGGGCCTCCTTCACCTCGTCCAGCTTGAACGGCTTGATGATGGCTTCGATCTTTTTCATGGCTCAGCTTCTTGGCGGAGCGGCGTGCGCCGCCCCCGCGATTGGCCCGGACGGAGCACGCGGCGGCCGGCCGCCACAAGGAAACTCGGTTGCTTGCCGCGACGGCCGCCTGGGAAAATGGATCGTCGCCTAAAAATAAGGCGCCATGGGATCAAAAAACGGTCAGTCCGGAAAACGCCCGGCAAGGCGGCTTTCCTGGCCTAGGATGACCGATCAGCACGTTTGGAGGCGGGTCAGGCATGGGTGATCGCACCCCGGTTCTCATCGGAGCGGGTCAATTCACGTATCGGGGCGATCCGGCCTCGTCGCCGTCGCCGACGGCGCTGCTGAAGATTGCGGCGGAACGCGCGGCCCTGGACGCGGGCCTCGGCCCGGCCGGCCTGGCGGCGATCGACGCCCTGGCGGTGGTCGGCTTCACCATCGATGCGCCCGGGTCGAAGCGGGGCATGATCCCGCACTCGAACAATCCGCCGGCAAACCTCGCCAGGCAGATCGGCGCCCGGCCGCGCTGGAGCGTCTATTCCGAGATGGGCGGCAATACGCCCCAGTACCTGATCAACACGCTCGCCCAGAAGATCGCCCGCGGCGAGGCGGAGCTGGCGCTCACCGTCGGGTGCGAGTTCCTCGGCTCGGCCATGAAGCGCGCGACCCGTGGCCTGTCCTTCGACGACTGGAAGGCCGACGAGCCCGAGGACCTGCCGCCGCCCGAGCGGATCGGCGACCCGCGGCCCGGCGTCACCGCGTATGAGGCCCGTCACGGCCTGGACCGGCCGATCAATATCTATCCGCTGTTCGAAAACGCGCTGCGGGCCCGTGACGGACGCTCGATCCCGGATCACCAGCGCCGGATGGGCGAGCTGTTCTCGCGCTTCAGCGAGGTGGCCAAGGACAATCCTGACGCCTGGTTCCAGGTCGCGCGCTCGGCGGAAGAGATCGCCACGGTCTCCGAGAAGAACCGGATGATCGGCTTTCCGTACCCGAAGCTGATGAACGCCATCATGGAGGTCGATCAGTCGGCCGCCGTCATCGTCGCCAGCGAGGCCAAGGCGCGTGAGTTGGGCGTGCCCGAAGACAAGTGGGTCTATCTGCACGGCTGCGCCGACGCCGCCGACCTGTGGCACCCGCTGGACCGGCAGAACTTTCACTCGAGTCCCGCCATGCGGCGCACCGGCCAGAAGGCGCTTGAAATGGCGGGGATCGATCTCGACCAGATCGACCTGATCGATCTCTATTCCTGCTTCCCCGTGGCGGTGGAGATCGGCGCCGAGGAGTTGGGCCTGTCGCTTGACGATCCGCGCGGCCTGACGGTGACCGGCGGGCTGCCGTATGCCGGCGGACCGGGCAACAACTACGTCATGCACTCGGTCGCGGTGATCATGGAAAAGCTCCGCCGTCGGCCCGGTCAGTACGGCCTGATCACCGGCAACGGCTGGTACCTGACAAAGCAGTCCACCGGCGTCTACTCCACCAGGCGTCCGGACAAGCCGTTCGAGCGCGAGGATCCCGCGATCCTGCAGCGGGAGATCGACGCCCTGCCGCACCCCGAGATCGCCGAGCGTCCGGAGGGCCGCGGCGTCATCGAGACCTACACCGTCGTCCACAAGCGCGAGGGACCGTTCATGGCCATCGTTGTGGGGCGCGACGAGGCCGGCCGCCGCTTCGCCGCGAATACGCCCTCGGATGCAGCGCTGCTGTCGGGTATGGAGACCACGGAACAGGTCGGCCGGCCGGGAACGGTGCGGGTCGGCCCGGACGGGATCAACATATTCACACCGGACTAGCCCCGCATGGCGCGCCTATACCTGATCCGTCACGCACGGCCGTCCTCCACCTGGGGCGGCCACGACGACGATCCGGGGCTGGACGCGCAGGGCCAGGCGCAGGCCCAGGCGGCGCGGGACTGGTTGCTTGCATTGCCCGAGGCCGAGCGGCCCCGCCGGGTGGTGAGTTCACCGTTGCGCCGGTGTCGGGAGACGGCCGAGCCCACCGCCCAGGCCCTGGGTGTCGAGATCGAGATCGACGCCTTGGTGGGCGAGATCCCGACGCCCGGCGGGCTGGCCCACGACCAGCGGCCCGAATGGTTGCGGAAGGCGTTCGGCGGAACATGGGCCGAGATCGAGGGAGACCTCGACTACGATGCTTGGCGCGGCGCCGTCCTGGAGGCGTTGCGTCATCGCGGCGACACGGCGGTCTTCTCGCACTACGTGGCGATAAACGCCGTGGTGTCGCGTCTGACCGGCGATGATCGGGTGCTGGCCTTCCGGCCCGACCACGCCTCGATCACGGTCCTCGAGATCGGCGACGGGGACATCCAGCTGGTGGCGCGTGGGGCCGAAGCCCAGACGAGCGTGCTGTGAGGTCCCGCCCGATCCTGACGGTCGCTGAGATGACGGCCGCCGATCGCGCGGCGATCGAGGCGGGCACGCCGGGCGAGGTGCTGATGGAGCGCGCCGGCGCAGCGGTGGCCGACGCGATCTGCGCCAGATTCCGGCCGCAGCCGACCGTGGTGCTCTGCGGCCCGGGGAACAACGGCGGCGATGGCTATGTGGTCGCGCGTCTGCTGAAGGCCCGCGGCTGGCCTGCGGAGGTGAGGGCGCTCGCCGATCCCGCGACCGACGACGCCAGGGCCATGGCCGCGCGATGGGAGGGTCCGGTGCGCGCGCTGGATGGCGAGGCGGTGCAGGGCCTGGTCGTCGACGCGCTTTTCGGCGCAGGTCTCGCGCGGCCCCTCGACGGCGTGGCCCTGGCGGTCGCCCAACGCCTCGCGGCCCGGCCAGACAAGGTGGTCGCCATCGACGTTCCCAGCGGCCTGCCGGGCGACACGGGTCAGCCCCAAGGGCAGGCGGTGCAAGCCGCCCTGACCGTGACCTTCCACGCCCGCAAGCCGGCCCATGTGCTCGAGCCGGGCCGCAGCCTCTGTGGTGAGGTGGTCGTGGCCGACATCGGGCTCGGCGAGACGCCGAGTCGGCTGTCGGAAAACGGGGCGGAGCTCTGGCTCCATCGCTTTCCGTGGCCGACGGCGGCCTCCCACAAGCACGAGCGGGGCCGGCTGATCGTGGTGAGCGGCGACGCCTGGAGCACAGGAGCCGCACGCCTGGCGTCGCGCGCCGGTCTCCGCATCGGCGCCGGGCTGGTCACGGTGCTGTCGCCGAGCGAGGCGCTGGCCTCGAACGCGTCGCACCTCGAGGCCGTCATGCTGCGCCCCTTCGACACCGATGCGGAACTGGAACAGGCTGCGGCGGACGTCGACGCGGCGGTCATCGGACCGGCCGCGGGCGTCGACGAAGGTACGTTGCTGAATGTCCTTGCGCTTGCCCGCACCGGCGCCGCCCTGGTGCTGGACGCCGACGCCATCACCGTCTTCCGCGACGACCCGGAGGAGCTCTTCTCGGTCCTCGATCGGGACGACGTGCTTACGCCTCATCCGGGCGAATTCGAACGCCTCTTCCCCGGCCTGATGAAGGGTTCGCCCGAGCGGGTGACGGCGGCGCGCGAGGCGGCGCGCCGCGCAGGTGCGGTCGTGTTGCTGAAGGGCGCGGACACCGTGGTCGCGGCCCCGGACGGTCGGGCGGCGGTAAACGTGAACGGGTCGCCCTGGCTGGCCACGGCCGGCTCCGGCGACGTGCTGGCGGGCTTCATCGGCGGCCTGGTGGCCCAAGGCATGGAGAGTTTCGAGGCCGCCTGCGCCGGGGCCTGGATCCACGCCGAGGCGGCCGAGCTGTTCGGGCCGGGCCTGATCTCGGAGGACCTGCCGGGTCTCGCGCCGGCGGTGCTGCGGCGCCTTTACGAGGAGCGGCTGGGCTAGTCGAAAAGGTCGGCCCGCACGCCTCGGGCCATCTCCGCCAGGATGTCGGCGGCGAGTCCGTCCAACTCCGAGCCTTCCCGGTAGTCGCCGCCGGCCGCCAGCCGCGCCCGGCCGTCCTTGATCAGCTTGTCGGCCGCGGCCTCGGTGATCGGCGTTTCGGGGTCGTACACCGCCACCGGGTGGCCGCCGTGGTCGGTCATCACCCGCATGACCGGGATGTCGGTGAGCCCGTCGCCGAAAAACGCGATGCGACTGAACGGCACCGCCCGGTCGCGGTCGGGCTGGACGGCGTTGATCGCGTCATTGTCCCACTCGTCCAGCGTCCACTTGTTGATCCGGAAGAGGTACTGGGTCTTGCCCGTGTAGTTGATGGCCAGCGCCGCCCCCACCGCTTCGTCCTCGGCGTTGAACATGAAGGCGGAGGCGTAGATCCGCTCGAACCGGTCGGCGATCGGCGAGCCCTCGATGAGCTCCCGGTTGCCCGACGAGATGATGAAGTGGCGCAGATCCAGGCCGAGCGCCTCGGCGCGGGCGTTCTGGCGGCCGAACCAGTCCTCAACGCCCGGGAACAGCCGCAGGCTGGCCCCGCGCTTGCGCCAGCTGTCGCGCGACAACTCCAGGTCTTTCTCACGGGCCTTTTCCAGCATGAGGTGCATGTAGGCCAGGATGCCGTCGCCGCGCTGCGCCTCGGCCAGCCGCCGGGTCTCGGCCCAGAACTCGGCGTGGTCCAGGCCCAGCTCATCGGGAATGAACGCGTGCTCCTGCATGTTGCCGGGCGCCAGCGTGCCGTCGAAATCGTAGGCGAAAACCGCCAGGGGCCGTGGAGAAGCGTTCATCGCCGCTTCCTAGCCGATCGCGCCTTAACGGGCGATGCGCACCTGCAACACCCGAGCTTTGATGCTCCGGGTCGGGATCGTCGAACCCCGTTCGGCGTTCTGGCCGCATGGAAGGAAACGACACCATATCGGAGCTGGTGGCCGAGCTCAGGAGAGCGGTCATCGAGGCGGAGCGGGATCGCCCGCAACGCGAGATCGACCCGCCCGAGGCGCTTTCGAAGGCCGTTAACCCGGACCGCGCCGCCGCATAGCGTCAGCCGTCAGGGCGATGCCGGCGATCAGCAGCGGGAGCAGGAAGAAGGCGAGTCGATAGCCGAGGAAGCCCGCGGCGAGCGGGGCCGGCGGCACGCTGGCGAGCAGCGCCGACATCGAGCCCTCGAACACGCCGACGCCGCCCGGCACGTGCGAGATCAACCCGACCACGACGGACGGGGCGTACGCCCCCACGAAGCTGAAGTAGCCCACCGAGCCCTCGGGCAGGAGCGTCCAGATGATGCCGGCCGCCACGGCGTTGTCGAACGCGCCGAGCCCGATCTGCGCCAGCGCCACGCGCCAGGAGGGCAGCTTGAGACGGTAGCCGAACGCGCGGAGCGGCTGCTTGAGGTTCGCGCACAGCGCCACATAGGTGGCCACGGCGCCGAGCAGCAGGATGCCGAGGCTGTCGGCGACGGGACCGGCGATCCGGGTCGCTGCGTTGTGGTGCCCCTCCGCCGCCAGGAGGCTGACGCCGGCCAAAGCCGAAAGGCCGACGGCGAAGGATACGCCGTGGAACACGGTCGTCGCCGCCACCTGCTTCAGCGACACGCCGAACCGGCTGTAGAACCGCGCCCGCACCGCGCCGGAGACGAGCAGGTTCGCCCCGAGCGTATGTCCGATGGCGTTGGCCAGGAAGGAGCCCCAGAGCGCAGGCGCGACCGGCAGCCGCGCGCCGGCCCATCTCAAGCCGAACCACTCCACCACGCCCATCAGCGTGAAACTGGCCGCCGAGAGGACCAGCGCCAGGGCGACGTCGAGATAGCCCCAGGCCCGCATCGCTGCGCCGACCTCGGCCGGGCTGACGTCTCGGAACTCGCGCCAGAGCACCAGAACCGCCGCCCCCAGAAGCAGGAAGGGCACGACATGCAGCGCCCAACGCTTGATCAGCGGAAAGAAGCGCGAGCCCTGGGTCTCCGGCAGCGCGGCGGCCAGATCCTCTTCCAGGTCTTCCAGACCCGGGGTGTGGGGCTCGGTGGGATCCTGGATCTGCACGGGAAGAGGTCTCCCTTGAGTCGGAACCGAAGACCACGGCGCAGGTTCTTGCCAGCGACCTCGGAGAAACCAAGACGGAGGCGATCATGGCCCGGGAAGACTGGCGGGACGAGCACCACGAGCGGGACCGCGCATGGCGCGCGGAGCCGCGTGACCGTGACGATTTCGGCCAAGCGGACTACTCCACCGACTTCGCCTACGATTCTCGGACGCGCACGGGCTACCGCGCCGACGAGACGATCCGCGCTCGCCGCGACGACTACGGCCAGGCCGACTACACCACGGACTGGGCCTATGATCCCGAGCGCGGGCGGCCCTACCGGCGCTTCTCCAGCGAAGATCGCAGCTACGAACCGCGCGAGCCGTCGCGCTCCTGGAAGGATCGCGCGAGCGAATTCTTCGGCGGCCGCAGCCGCGATGAGGACGAGCGCCGGTTCGATGACGCTCGCCGGCTGGACGATGGGCGCGGCTATGACGCTGAGCGTCGCTACGACGAAGAACGGCGGTCGCGGCGCCGACGCGGTTCGTCGGATCGCGTGCTCTGGGCCGTGATCATGGAGCGGCTCGAGGACGACCGCCGGATCGACATGCGCGACGTGGACGTCATCGTCGAGGACGGAGAGGTCACGCTGAACGGCACCGTCCGCCGCAAGGAGGACAAGCGTCGCATCGAAGACGTGGCCGACATCGACGGGGTGCGGAACGTGCAGAACAATCTGCGCCTACGCGACCGTGATCGCGGGTGGACCTTCCTCTAGAGACCTAGGCCGGGGTCCGCGGGAACCGCCGCCGGAAGCGCTCTACGACGATGGGCGCGAAGGCGGCGGCCAGCCCCCCCAGATCGGCCACCCAGTTGTCCACCAGCGGGCCGAACGGCGCCCCCGACAGGAGGTGCGAGGCCTCGAGCACGGTCGCGAACAGGAAGTAGCCAGCCGCGATCCGCCGCAGGCGCGTGCGCGGCATGGCCGCCAGGCCGGCGAGGGCGGCGACGTAGAAGGCTGCGAAGTGCTGCAGATAGTGCGACTTCACGAAATCCGGGACCATCGACGGCGGCAGGAAGACCGCCACGACGATGGCGAGGATGGCGCCGACGAACGCCAGGCGTGCGAGAACGGCCAGCAGTCCACTGTCGGGATACCGGCCGTCGCCGAGAAGGGTGGTGTCCTGTTCCATCAGCCGCGACCCTAGGGCGAGAGGGCCTGCGTCGGAACCCCCGGCCCAGGCTCAGCCGTTGAAGCGCCATGAGCAAACCCGTCGTCGTCAACATTCCCCACCAGCTCGGCCGCGCCGAAGCCCGTCGCCGGATCGACGAGGGCATCGGCCGCCTGACCCAGCAGTTCGCCGCCATGGGCGAAACGCGCCATGCATGGGAGGGCGACATCCTTCGCTTCGCCGTCGCAGCCATGGGCCAGGAGGTGAACGGTTCGGTCGACGTGCGGGACCAGGAGGTCGTCCTCCAGGTCACGCTGCCGGGCTTCCTGGCGATGATCGCCAGCAAGGTCAAAGGCCGTATCCAGAAGGAGGGACAGATCCTGCTGGAGGACAAGCGGAAGGCCTGACCGCGGCAACCCGGGAGCCGTCCCAGGGGTTTAGCGGCTGAGCTTTAAGCAGGAGGGTTCCCCAATGCCGAACCGGCAGACCGAAGACGAGGCCAAGCGCGCGTTCACCCACGGGTCGAGCGGGGCTACGGCGGACATGGCCAGCGACAAGGGCGGCGCGCTGGAAGAGCACCGCCACATCGACGCGCCCCACATCCGATCGGCCGAGCCGCTGAAGGAAGGCGAGAAGCCCGACCACATGGCCGAACGCGAGGCCCAGGCCGAGGACCGGCAGGAGGCGCTGCTGGACGAGGCGATCGAGGAGACCTTCCTCGGGCTCGGATCCGATCAGCCCGAAGCACATCACCTGAACCCGCCTGAGCCGAGCTCATCAACGTTCGAAGGCGCCCCGGCGATGGCCGCGGGCGCCTTCCTGCTACTGGGCCTCGCCCACGGTGTCGGCCATCACCGCGCCCCGGACTCCTAGGGGCTGCTCCGGTCCGACGGTGGTGTCCTGGACGGTCTGGTGTTCGATCTCGGAGTTCAGCTCGGCGCCAAGCAGCACGACCTGGGCCGAGAAGTAGAGCCACATCATGAAGCCGATGGCCGCGCCCAGCGAGCCGTAGGTCTTCTCGTAGTTGGCGAAGTTGGCCACGTAGATCGAGAACGCGGCCGAGGCGATCACCCACAGCACCATGGCCGCTGCGCTGCCGGGCGTAATCCAGCGCCAGCGCACCCGGTCCCGGCTCGGACCGAAGCGGTAGAGGAGGGCGAGGCCCACCGCCAGGGCGAGCAGCAGGGCGGGGTAGGTGATCCAACGGAACATGGCGGCGGCTCCGGCGCCGGCGAACGGCTCGATGGCGGCCGGCGCTGCGAGGACGGCGATTGCGCTCAGGCCGAACAGCAGGAAGCCCACCGTGAAGGCGAGCGACGTCGCGGTCTTGCGGACGAACCCCCGCTTCTCCTTCTCGTCGTAAGCGATGTTCATGGCGGTGATCATGGCCTTCATCGCCCCGTTGGCGCTCCAGATCGACAGCAGCAGGCCGCCGACGAAGGCCAGCGACAGGCCCCCTCGTTGCCCGTCGACAGCCGGACGAGTTGCTCGCCCACCAGGCGCAGGGTGTCCGGGGGCAGGATGACCGACAGCACCTCCAGGTGCCGCTGGGCCTGGGCGACATCCGCGAAGAGGCCATACAGCGCAGCGAAGGCGCCGAGGGCCGGGAAGAGCGCCAGCAGGGTGTAGAACGTGACCCCGGCCGCGACGAGCGGGGCCTGGTCGTCCCCGAACTCCTTCCAAGAGCGGATCAGGATGTCCTTCCACCCCTTCGCGGGGATCTCGGCGGGACTTTCGGCGTGGCGGCCGCGGCTCGTGTCGTGAAGCTGCGCCGGATCGTCCGTGCTGCGGTTTGGGTTGGCCGCGTCGCTCACGCCTTCGGAAGCGCCAGTCCGCGGTGGGGGGCGGCAGCCCGGAAGGGCGGCGCGCGGCCGCTGGCGTCCGCGGCATCAGGGCGAGGCCGGCGAGAACGAGAAACGGGGCGGCCTTGCGGAGCGCCTGAGCCATGTACGCGACCTCCTGAAACAGCGGGGCTGCAACAGGCCGGCGAGGGCCGAGGTTCCCGGCTTAGGCTTTCAGCGCCTCGTAGGCTTCCTGAGCCTCCAGCCATTCCAGCTCGGCCGCCTCGACCGCCGCTTGGGCCGCGTCCCGGCGGCGACCCAGCTCGGCCGCCTTGCCGGGGTCCTTCGCAAACACCTGCGGATCGGTGAGGGCGCGGTCGATGTCCGCGAGCCGCTGCGTGGCCTGGGCAAGCGCCGTCTCGGCGGCCTCGGCGCGCCGGCGGGCTGAGCCGGTCGGGACCTTGATCTTCGGCGGCGCAGGTGGCGACGCCGGCTTGGGCGCCGCCTCGGCCTTGACCTGGGTGGGCGCGCGCGCCGCGACCCGGGCGCGGTCCAGAACGAACTGGGCGTACTCGTCCATGTCGCCGTCGAACGGCTGGATCGTTCCGTCGGCGGCCAGCCATAGCCGGTCGGCGACCAACTCCATCAAGGAGCGGTCGTGGGTGATCAGGATCACCGCGCCCTCGTAGTCGTTCAGCGCCTCCAGGAGCGCCCGGCGGCTGTCGATGTCCAGGTGGTTGGTCGGCTCGTCGAGGATCAGCAGGTGCGGCGCCTCCATGGCGACGAGGTTCAGCAGCAGGCGGGCTCGTTCTCCGCCGGACAGGCTGGAGACCTTCGTCTCGACCTTCTCGTAGCTGAAGCCGAACTGGGCGATCACCGAGCGGCGCTTGGCCTCAGTGGCGTCCGGCATGGCCCGACGGATGATCTCCAGCGGTGTGTCCTCCGGGTCCATCGCCTCGATCTGATGCTGGTGGAACCAGCCGACCTTCATCCGCTGCGAGCGGTGGAACTGACCCGATTCCACTGTCAGCGCGCCGGCCACAAGCTTGGCGAAGGTCGACTTGCCGGCTCCGTTGACGCCCAGCAGGCCGATGCGGTCGTCGATGTCGAGACGCAGGTTGAGCTTGTTCAGGATCGGCGGGCCGCCGTAGCCGACGACCGCATCCTCCAGCCGCAGCAGCGGCGGGGCCAGAGGACGCTCGGGCGATGGCAGCAGGAACGGCGCGACGTGCTCCTCGATCACCGCCGCCACCGGCGGCAGCTTGGCGATCGCCTTCAGGCGCGACTGGGCCTGGCGGGCCTTGGTCGCCTTGGCCCGGAAGCGGTCGACGAACGACTGCATGTGGGCGCGCTTGGCCTCGATCTTGGCGCGCGCCGCCTCCTGCAGCCGCAGCTTCTCGGCCAGTTGCCGCTCGAAGCTGTCGTAGCCGCCGGTGTAGAGCTCCAGCTTGCCGTCTTTCAGGTGGAGGATGTGATCCACCGAGTTGTTCAACAGTTCGCGGTCGTGGCTGATGACGATGGCGGTGTGCGGGTACTTCCGCAGCCGCGCCTCGAGCCAGAGCGCGCCCTCCAGGTCCAGATAGTTGGTCGGCTCGTCCAGCAGCAGCAGGTCGGGCTCGGCGAACAGGCTGGCCGCGAGCGCCACGCGCATCCGCCACCCGCCGGAGAACTCGGCCATGGGGCGAACGAGGTCGTCGTTCGAGAAACCCAGACCCGACAGGATTTCGGCGGCGCGGGACGGCGCCCGGTCGGCGTCGATCTCGATCAGCCGGTTGTAGATCTCGCCCATCTCCTCGGCCGGGGCGGTCTCCAGGCGCGCCAGCAGGGTCGCGCGCTCGACGTCAGCCGCCAGCACGGTGTCGAGCAGCGGAACCGGCGTCGCCGGATGCTCCTGGTCGACCGAGCCGATACGCGCAGCCTTCGGGAGGCTGATCTCGCCCGAGCCGAGGACGAGCTCGCCCAGGATCAGCTTGAACAGGGTGGACTTGCCCACGCCGTTGCGGCCCACGAGCCCCACCTTGGCGTCCTTGGGCAGGGACACGCCGGCGTGGTCGAAGAAGCGTCGCCCCCAGGCATCGAAGACGAGGTCGTTGATCTGAAGCATCGAGAGGAACTGAGGTGCAGGTTGGCGGGCGCGGACCGGCATGGGCCGGTCCCGCGTGTTCGAAGTCAGGTGGTTTTCAAGCCGCGCCGCCGCTGCCCTGACCAGACAGAGCGCGGCCCATAGCAGACGATCGACGGTTCGTCAGCGCCTGTTGCACCGCAGCGCCTTGGCGAAACGGGGTGTTTCCGCTATGGACGCGCCACCTCGCGGCGAGGCCCGCGATCCTCCCCCTTCGTCAAGAACAAGAAGACCCCATGACCGAACGCACCTTCTCGATCATCAAGCCGGACGCCACCCGTCGGAACCTGACCGGCAAGGTCAATGCGGTGATCGAGGACGCCGGCCTGCGCATCGTCGCCCAGAAGCGCATCCGCATGAGCCAGGCCCAGGCCGAGAAGTTCTACGAGATCCACAAGGAGCGCCCGTTCTTCGGCGAGCTCGTGGAGTTCATGACGTCGGCTCCGGTGGTCGTGCAGGTCCTCGAGGGCGACAACGCCGTCGCCAAGTACCGTGAGGTCATGGGCGCCACGAACCCGGCGCAGGCCGCCGACGGCACGATCCGCAAGCTGTACGCCGAAAGCGTCGGCGAGAACTCCGTCCACGGCTCGGACAGCCTCGAGAACGCCAAGCTCGAGATCGCCCAGTTCTTCTCGGACGACGAGATCGTCGGCTAAGCCCGACGCAACGACTTCGGCTCGGCGGCATTACCCCGCCGAGCCATTTCCTTCCTGACACCAATTCAAAGTGAGCATGCGAGAATCCAAGGTTATGCCTGGCTTCTCCGAGCGCCTTTCCGCACAGGCGGAAGCTCGGAAGGCCCTTCTAGAGAAGTTCAAGCCGAAGCCGACCGTCCGCGCGGAAGGCGAGGTGTTCGAGACCCGCGAGCAGCGCAAGGCGCGCGAGCTTGAGGAAGTCCGCGCCAAGCGCGCCGCCGAAAAGGAAGCCGCTCGCCTGGCCAAGGAAAAGGCCGAGGAGGACGCTCGTCTGGCGCGTGAGAACGACGAGGAGCTGCAGCTGGAGCTGAAGCGCGAAGAGCGCAAGGCCCGGAAGGCGGCGGCGAAGGCCGAGGCGCGCGCCAAGCGCGAGCTGAAGGCCCAGATGCGCCGCTAAGGCGCAGGCTCAGTCGTCGGCGGCGCCCGTCACCTTGCGGGACATCTCGCCGTAGTAGCCTTGGACGAGGAGCTCGACGGTTTCACCGCGCTCCTCGGCCTCGAAGGCCAGGTCCTTCGCCAGCTGGATTGCGGCGGAGCGCGAGAGGTCGTTTGCGACCGGCGCCCCGTCCCGGAAGACGGTCCAGTCGCCGTCCTTGAGCGTTACTGCGTATTGCACCATTCATAAGACCCCTGTGCGAACCTTCAGCGTACGAAATGCGCCGAAGGTTCCCGCAGCCGTCCCATCATGCTGCGTCGAAGCCGTTATTCGGCCGTGAAACGACGCCGGATGCAAATCTAGGTTGGCGCCGAGGCCGCCGTTCGCCTGCTCTTCTCAAATGACAGCCTGCGGCCATCTTCCCGTGACCTGACGCGGCTTCCCTGCGACACTCGAAGGCGGAGGTTTCGATGGCTTCTCCGCATCTCATCTACTTCGCCGATCCCATGTGCTCATGGTGCTACGGCTTCTCGCCGGTGGTGGAGGATATCCGCCGGGCGTTCGGCCGCGCGTTGCCGATCCGCGTCGTCATGGGTGGCCTTCGTCCGGGCACGGACAAGCCGATGACCGAGGAGGCCAAGGCGGAGCTCGCTGGGCACTGGTCCCATGTCCACGAGGCGACAGGACTGCCGTTCGACCGCGGCGCGCTGGACCACGAGGGCTTCCTCTACGACACCGATCCGGCGGCCCGGGCCGTGGTCGTGGTTCGCCGCGAGGGAGAGGAGCGGGCGGTAAGCTATCTCGGCCGCCTGCAGCGAGCGTTCTACGCCGAGGCGCAGGACATCACCTCAGGCGAGGTGCTCGCCGGCCTCGCCGCCGAGCTCGGCTTCGATCGCGGCCTCTTCCTGGAGCAATGGGGCTCGGAGGAAGCAAAGGCGGAAACCTGGCGGGACTACGCCGTCTCGCAGCGGGCTGGCGTAACAGGCTTCCCGACGCTCGTGGCCGGGCCGAACGAACAGGGCGCCTACGGCGTTGTCACGCGCGGCTATGCGCCGTCCGAACCGGTCGTCGCCACGCTCCAGGAGTGGATTTCACGCACTGTCGCCTGACCGGCGCCTTGCGCCGCCCCCGGGGGCGCGCGATATCGGAGGGGACGGCGCGCGCCCGGCCCGCGCCAAATGTCTCTGAAGGAAGCTTCCTCTCCATGCGTGATCCCGTCACCACCGCCCTGGGCCTCGTGCCGATGGTCGTCGAGCAGACGAGCCGGGGCGAGCGCGCCTACGACATCTTCTCCCGTCTGCTGAAGGACCGGATCGTGTTCCTCGCGGGTCCGGTCGAGGACGGCATGGCCAGCCTGATCTGCGCCCAGCTTCTCCATCTCGAGGCCGAGAACCCGAAGAAGGAGATCCAGATGTATATCAACTCGCCGGGCGGGGTGGTGACGTCGGGCCTCGCGATCTACGACACCATGCAGTACATCCGCTCGCCGGTGATCACCCTGTGCCTCGGCATGGCGGCCTCGATGGGCTCGTTCCTGCTGATGGCGGGCGAGAAGGGCAGCCGCATCGCGCTGCCGAACTCGCGGATCATGGTCCACCAGCCGTCGGGCGGCTACTCTGGCAAGGCGACGGACATCCAGCGCCACGCCGAGGACATCATCAAGACCAAGCGCCGGCTCAACGAGATCTACGCCAAGCACACCGGACAGCCGGTCGAGGTGGTCGAGGAGACGCTGGACCGCGACTACTTCATGACCGCCCAGGAGGCCAAGGATTGGGGTCTCGTGGATCACGTTTGGGAGAAGCGCGACAACGAGGGCTGATCCAGCCCCCAGCGACGAAATTCTGGCCCGGGCGACCCGCGTCGCCCGGGCCTTTTTCGTGTACGCCCAGGCGGTGCTCACATTTAGTTTAGCTGTGGCGGTGTTTGCGCGGCCGGTGACGTGGTCTATCTCGGTTCGTGATGAGGGACCTGAAGGATATCATTGAGCAGTTCGATCGATTTTCGACCGTCCTGATCGCAAGCAAGACTCCCGAGAATTCAGAGGGTGTTGTCGAAATACTCCTGGAAGCTGGGATCAATGTTGTTGGACCCGTAAGCCGCGCCAAGCATGCTCTGACGTTGGCGGCGCATTCGCCGATCGATCTGGCGTTGGTCACCGATGAGCTCGCTGGCGAGCGCAACGGTGCGGAGCTCGCCCGCTCGCTGGCGGATACGTGGGGCGTGCGCACGATCCCGCTCCCGGCGGCCTGAGCGCATGGGGCGTCTTATCGTGATCTCCAACCGGGTGGGGCCGACGAACTCCTCCGGGCCTTCCGTCGGCGGCCTCGCCATGGCGCTCGGCGCCGCCTTGCGGGAATACAACGGCGTGTGGTTCGGCTGGAGCGGCCAGACGGTCGACGCCTTCAGCGGCCAACTCGCGGTCCAACGGGAAGGCGGCGCGACGATCGCCACGGTGGATCTCGAGCCGCAGGACCGGGACGAGTACTACAACGGCTACGCCAATCGGACGCTCTGGCCGCTGTTCCACTACCGGATCGACCTTTCCGCCTACGAGCGGTCGTTCAACGAGGGTTATGCACGCGTCAATGCGCGGTTCGCCCAGACGGTGCTGCCGCTGCTGCAGCCCGACGACTTCATCTGGGTGCACGACTACCATCTGATCCCGCTGGCGCGGGAGCTTCGCCGCCGGGGCGTGAAGAACCGGATCGGCTTCTTCCTGCACATACCGTGGCCGGCGCGACGACTGTTCGCCACCCTTCCGTTTCATCGCGAATTGGTCGAAGCGGTCTTCGACTACGACCTGGTGGGCTTCCAGACGGAGGATTCCCTCAGCGCATTCGAGGACTACGTCGAGAAGGAAGAGGGCGGTGAGGTGCGGCCCGGCGCCGTGCACGCCTACGGCCGCACGCTGCGCACCGGCGTCTTCCCCATTGGCTTGGACGCGAAGAGCTTCGCGGAAGCCGCGACGGGAGAGACCGCCTGCGGCTGGCGCGACCGGATGAAGGTCAGCCTGGCGGGACGGCGCATGATCATCGGCGTGGACCGCCTGGACTACTCGAAAGGCCTCGAAGAGCGCTTCCTCGCCTACGAGGAGTACCTCCAGAACACCCCCGAGGCCCTTGAGCAGGTGTTCTTGCTGCAGATTGCGACGCCTAGTCGGGACGAGGTTCCGGCGTACCAGGAGATTCGCGCCCGGCTTGACGCCGTCAGCGGCCGCATCAACGGCGCTTTCGCCACGGCCGACTGGGTGCCGATCCGCTATGTGAACCGCGCGTATCGACGCGACGAACTGGCCGGCATCTACGGCGCCGCCGCAATCGGCCTGGTCACCCCCTTGCGCGATGGGATGAACCTGGTGGCCAAGGAGTACGTGGCTGCGCAGACCCCGGACGATCCGGGCGTCCTGATCCTCTCGAAGTTCGCCGGCGCGGCGGAGCAGATGGGCGAGGCCCTCATCGTCAACCCGTTCAGCCGGGAGGAGGTCTCGGACGCGATCGCCGCCGGCCTCGCGATGGGCCGCAGCGAGCGGATCCGGCGATGGGAGTCACTGATGGACGGCGTCCAAACCCATGATGTCAGCGCCTGGCGCGACGCCTTCGTGGACGCCCTGCGGACGACGCCGCGACCTGAGCTCGCAAAGGTCTAGGCCGCCCCGCGCCCTGCCGCGAGGGTCCGGCCCTTGCAGCGGCCGGTCCGCTCGAGGGGATCAGCGCTGCGTTCGGCTTGTCCGCGCGCGCCGGGCCGGTAGCCTAGGCTTGGGCTCGCGACAGCCCGAGTCGGAGGCGTTCGACCCTTGCGCATCTTCTACCTGACCGACGGCGATCACCGGTCGGGCGGCCAGCTCGTCAACCTGGACCATGTGACGACCCTCCGCAGGCTGGGCTACGACGCCCGGCTGCTCCTCGTTCCCCAGCCAGGTAAGCCGGCTGAAGTCCAGTTCCCGCCAGGTCGGGCCGAGCCGTGGCACGCCGACCTGCACAGCCTGACCGCCGCCGACTATGTGGTCGTAGGCGAGATGCATGGCCTGGCGGCGCAGTTGCTGAACGACAGCCCCGCCCGGAAGCTCATCCACAACCAGAACCTCTACTACACCTTCGTCGCTTTCCGTGATCTTCAGGTGATCCGCAACTGGGGCTGCCGAGGCATCCTCACCTGCAGCGGCGTGACGGCTGAGGCATTGCGGCGGATGGGCTGGGATGGGCCGACGTGGCCGGTCCGTCCGTTCATCGATCCGGTGTTCGCAACCACGCCGCCCGCCAGGCCGCGGCTCTCCGTCGCCGCCATGCCACGCAAGCGGCCGCATGACAGCCGCCTGATCCGGGGCCTGGCGAGATCCTGGCGGCCGACCCTCGAATTCGATTTCCACGAGATCGTGGGGCTGCCGCGCCAGGAGGTCGCCAAGGTGATGGCGGCCTCGGACATCTTCGTTTCGCTCAGCCGCGACGAAGGCCTCGGCCTTCCGCCTCTGGAGGCGATGGCGACGGGCGCCCTGGTGGTCGGGTTCCACGGCGGCGGCGGCCGCGAGTACGCCACCCCTGAAAACGGGGACTGGTTCGACGACGACCAGGTGTTCGAGGTCGCGGAGCTGCTGGTGCAGCGGCTGGATCAGCTCGCCGCCGGCGAAGGGTTCGAGGCCAGGCGAGAGGCGGGACGACGTACGGCTGCAGCCTTCAGCGCCGAGCGCTTCGAGGCTGAGCTCGCCGCCGCGTGGCGGCAGATCGCAGGGCCGCCTGGCTGAGGGGCTAGGGCTTGGCCGTGAAGACGCGGAAGCCAGCCTCGTCGGCGATGGCCAGCATCTCGGTGTCGCCCGACGTGTCGCCGTAGGCCGCCGCCAGCCGCAGCTCTGGCCCGAACACTTCGTGCAGGCGCACCACCTTCTCCTGTCCCCGGCAGTTGGGGCCTGAGAACGCGCCCACCACCCGGTTCTGCGGATCGAACGACAACTGCGTGCCCAGCACGAGATCCGCGCCCAGGCCGCGGCCGAAGGGGCCAACCACGATGTCCGGCGACGCGGTCACGATCACCATCCGGGCGCCGCGCTCCCGCCAACGCTTCCAGGTGGCCAGCGCGTCGGGCCGGAACAGCTTGCGGGCGAAGAGTTCCGCGAAACGGCTCGCGTCGGCCTCCAGCCGGTCGTGAGGCACGCCTTTCAGAAAGACCTTCACGGCCGCCGCCTTGATCCGGCCACGGTCGCGGTGGAGGACATAGGCGAGGGCGGCGGGGACCAACTGGAGGCAGCCGAGCCACCAGCGTAGCGGACCCGCCCGCCATTTCAGGAAGGTGGTGAAGCTGTCCTTGGTCGTGATCGTGCCGTCGAAATCGAAAGCGACGATCGGCGTTCCGGCCGCGGATGCGGGCTCTTGTGCCATTTCGGGCCGAATCCCATCTAAGAACACGAGGCGCCTATCCACAGGGCGTCGCGCCGCGTTTTGTCGCTCCGGCGAGCGAGCCCTTGTGATCCGAGGCCGGATCGGGGAATGTCAAGACTTGGACAACCCGCGGCGCGTATTCTGCATTGATACGGCGGACATGCCCCACGCCAGCGCCAAGGGGTGCGAGGCTGGCCAGATGATCGGCCCGCATCGTCGAGAGAGTGAGACCAGACCATGACCAAGGCCGCGAGCGGAGATTCGAAGAGCACGCTGTATTGCTCTTTCTGCGGCAAGAGCCAGCACGAAGTCCGCAAGCTGATCGCGGGCCCGACGGTGTTCATCTGCGATGAATGCGTCGAGCTGTGCATGGATATCATCCGGGAAGAGCACAAGATTTCCTTCGTGAAGTCGAAGGATGGGGTGCCGACGCCCAAGGAGATCCGCGAAGTCCTCGACGACTACGTGATCGGCCAGGACCACGCCAAGAAGGTCCTCTCGGTCGCCGTCCACAACCACTACAAGCGCCTGAACCACGCGACGAAGAACAACGATGTCGAGCTGGGCAAGGCCAACATCCTGCTGATCGGCCCGACCGGCACGGGTAAGACCCTGCTGGCCCAGACGCTCGCCAGGATCATCGACGTGCCGTTCACCGTGGCCGACGCCACGACGCTGACCGAGGCCGGCTACGTCGGCGAGGACGTCGAGAACATCATTCTGAAGCTGCTGCAGGCCGCCGACTACAACGTCGAGCGCGCCCAGCGCGGCATCGTCTACATCGACGAAGTCGACAAGATCAGCCGCAAGTCGGACAACCCCTCGATCACCCGCGACGTGTCGGGCGAGGGCGTCCAGCAGGCGCTCCTGAAGATCATGGAGGGCACTGTCGCCTCCGTGCCGCCGCAGGGCGGGCGCAAGCATCCGCAGCAGGAGTTCCTGCAGGTCGACACGACGAACATCCTGTTCATCTGCGGCGGCGCCTTCGCCGGCCTCGAGAAGATTATCTCGGCGCGCGGGCAGGGCACCTCGATCGGCTTCGGCGCCAAGGTCGCCGATCCGGACGAGCGCCGCACCGGCGAGATCTTCCGCCAGGTCGAACCGGACGACCTGCTGCGCTTCGGTCTGATCCCGGAGTTCATCGGCCGTCTGCCGGTGATCGCGACCCTGGACGACCTGGACGAGAAGGCCCTGGTGAAGATTCTCACCGAGCCGAAGAACGCCTTCGTGAAGCAGTACGTCCGTCTCTTCGAGATGGAGAACGTGGGCCTGACCTTCACCGACGACGCCCTGATGGCGGTGGCGCGCAAGGCCATCCAGCGCAAGACGGGCGCCCGCGGCCTGCGTTCGATCCTCGAAGGCGTGCTGCTCGACACCATGTACGAGCTGCCCACCTACGACGGCGTCGAGGAGGTGGTGGTGAACCAGGAGGTCATCGAGGGCCGCGCCCAGCCGCTGATCATCTACGCCGAACGTCGCGACAAGGGCGGCGCGGCCTGACCGACGCTCGCGCCCCGACCAGCCTTACGGCCCCGCAGGACCCCTGCGGGGCCGTTTCGATCTCTGCGCTTGCCGGCGGGCTCGGCGGAGCCCGATGCTCAGATCAGGTGACGGGGTCTGACGCATGGATGCGGAACACCTTCGGCTGATCGGCGCCATCGAAGCAGCGGCAGACCCGTCGCGCCGCCCGCCGTCCGGCTATTTTGGGCAGGGCGATCATCCGCTTTATGGGCTGAGCGTGCCGGCGAAGCGTGAGATCGCCCGTCGTTGGGTCCGCACCCATGACGAGGTGTCGCCGGAGCGTGTGCTGGCGCTCGTCGACAGCTTGATGGGCGGAGCTTCTTACGAGGAGAAGACCCTCGGGCCGCTGATACTGGGCTGCCACGCGAAGGCCAGGGCAGACGTTACGCCCAGCCATGTCGACCGCTGGCTCGGCGGCCTGCAGGGCTGGGCCGAGGTCGATCACCTCTGCCAGGGACTGTTTTCCGCCGACCAGCTTCTGGCCACATGGGTGGCTTGGGAGCCTGCGCTCGCCGCATGGAGCCGTGACGGCGCCATAAGCCGGCGGCGGGCGTCCTTGGTCCTGCTGACCGGCCCGACGCGCGCCTCGCCCGATCCGCGGCTCAAGGCCCGGGCCTTCGCCAATATCGACACCCTCGCGGCGGAACGGGATCCGCTGATCACCAAGGCGGTCTCATGGCTCTTGCGGTCCATGACCAGACATCATGCCGCAGACGTAGAGGCTTACGTCGCTGCGAACGCCGAGCGTTTGCCGGCGGTCGCGGTGCGCGAGGTGAGGACCAAGCTCGCCACCGGTGCGAAGTCGGGCCGCCCCGCACCGACCACTTGAGAACCCAGCGGCCACTGACCATCTATTGCGTGTGATCAAGGCAAATCCTTGCGCAGCTCGCATCCTTTCCTCTGGTAAAGCTAACCTGTGGACAGCGATGAGGCCGAGTGTCGCGCACGGTTATTGCGGCGCTTGAACCCCTCGCGAAACCGTCCACATAAATCACCGAACAACCGCCGTGGCCCGGCGGACGGGTCGTCCGACTCAGGCGCATCGTCTGAAGTGACCACGATCCGGCAGGCCAGGTCCGATCCAAACGGGCCGGCCAGGAGTTAAAGAAGCATCATGTCCGAGATTAAGATCCTCCCCATCCTGCCGCTGCGGGACATCGTGGTCTTCCCGCACCAGCCGGTTCCGCTCTTCGTCGGCCGCGAGAAATCCGTGCGTGCGCTGGAGGAGGCGATGCGCGCTGAGGGCAAGCAGATTCTGCTCGCCACCCAGAAGGACAAGGACGACGACGATCCGGCGCCCGACGCGATCTACGATGTCGGCGTGGTCGCCACGATCCTGCAGCTCCTGAAGCTGCCCGACGGCACCGTGAAGGTGCTGGTCGAGGGCCGCGCGCGCGCCGGCATCACCCGGTTCACCGGCCAGGCCGACTACTACGAAGCCGAGATCGCCTACGTGCAGGAAGACGGCACGGGCTCGCCCGAAGCCGAGGCCTTGAGCCGCGCGGTGATCGAGCAGTTCGAAAACTATGTGAAGCTCAACAAGAAGGTGCCGCCGGAGGCCCTCGCGGCCATCCCGCAGATCGACAATCCGTCGGAGCTGGCGGACCGCATCGCCGGCCATCTGTCGGTGAAGATCGCCGAGAAGCAGCAGCTGCTCGAGGTCTTCAACGTCGTGAAGCGCCTCGAGAAAGTGTACGCCCTGATGGAGGGCGAGATCTCGGTCATGCAGACCGAGAAGAAGATCCGCAACCGCGTGAAGCGTCAGATGGAGAAGACGCAGCGCGAGTACTATCTGAACGAGCAGATGAAGGCGATCCAGCGCGAGCTGGGCGAGCAGGACGACCACCGCGACGAGCTGCTCGAGCTCGAGAAGCGGATCAAGAAGACCAAGCTCTCCAAGGAAGCCCGCCAGAAGGCCGAGGCCGAGCTGAAGAAGCTCCGCAACATGAGCCCGATGTCGGCCGAGAGCACCGTCGTCCGCAACTACCTGGACTGGCTGCTGTCGATCCCGTGGGGCAAGGGCAAGGCCAAGCCGATCGACCTGCAGAAGGCCGAGGACATCCTCAACGAGGACCACTACGGCCTGGAGAAGGTCAAGGAACGGATCCTGGAGTACCTGGCGGTCCAGAGCCGCGTGGGGTCGCTCAAGGGCCCGATCCTCTGCCTCGTCGGCCCCCCAGGGGTCGGCAAGACCTCGCTCGGCAAGTCCATCGCCAAGGCGACCAGTCGCGAATTCGTGCGGGTGGCCCTGGGCGGCGTGCGCGACGAGGCCGAGATCCGCGGCCACCGCCGCACCTACATCGGCTCGATGCCCGGGAAGGTCATCCAGTCCATGAAGAAGGCCAAGACGACCAACGCCTTCTTCCTGCTGGACGAGATCGACAAGATGGGCTCGGACTGGCGCGGCGATCCGTCGTCGGCGCTGCTCGAGGTGCTGGACCCGGCGCAGAACTCCACCTTCGCCGACCACTACCTGGAAGTGGACTATGACCTGTCGCCGGTGATGTTCGTCACCACGGCCAACTCGCTCAACATGCCCCAACCCCTGCTGGACCGCATGGAGATCATCCGCATCCCCGGCTACACCGAGGACGAGAAGGTCGAGATCGCCAAGCGGCACATCCTGCCGAAGCTCACGAAGGACCACGGGCTGAAGCCCGAGGAGTTCGTGGTGCCGGAAGACAGCATCCGGGACCTGATCCGCTACTACACGCGGGAAGCCGGCGTACGTAACCTCGAGCGCGAACTGGGCAATCTGGCGCGCAAGACGGTTCGCGACCTTGTCCGCGAGAAGGTGGTCTCGATCACCATCGATGCGGAGCGCCTGGAGAAGTACGCGGGCGTCAAGAAGTACCGCTACGGCGAGACGGACAAGGAAGATCAGGTCGGCATTATCACCGGCCTGGCCTACACCGAGTTCGGCGGCGACATCCTGACGATCGAGGCCGTCAAGATGCCGGGCAAGGGCCGCATGACGGTCACCGGCAATCTGAAGGATGTCATGAAGGAGTCGATCTCGGCGGCGAACAGCTACGTTCGCAGCCGGGCCACGAAGTTCGGCATCGAACCGCCGATCTTCGAGCGGACCGACGTCCACATCCACGTTCCGGACGGCGCGACGCCGAAGGACGGGCCCTCCGCGGGCGCGGCCATGGCTACCGCGATCGTGTCGGTGCTGACGGGCATCCCGATCAAGGCCGACGTCGCCATGACCGGCGAGGTCACCTTGCGCGGCCGGGTCACCGCCATCGGCGGCCTGAAGGAGAAGCTGCTCTCGGCGCTCCGCTCGGGCGTCAAGACGGTGCTGATCCCGGAAGAGAACGAGAAGGACCTGGCCGACATTCCGGACAACGTGAAGTCCGGCCTGGAAATCATCCCGGTCTCGACCATGGATCAGGTGCTCGCCAAGGCGCTGGTGCGTCAGCCGACCCCGATCGAGTGGGATGACACGGCGCCCGTGGAAGTCGCGGCCGAGGAATCGGACACGGCGGACGTCGAGGCGGTCATCACGCACTGATCGCTCACCGGGCGATCACAACTTGTGACAAGCGCGCGGCGCGGGAGAAATCCCGCGCCGCTTCGTTTGACGGCCAAGCTCGGACGCGCCT
Organism: Phenylobacterium sp. J426; assembly: GCF_024699945.1. Lineage (GTDB taxonomy): Bacteria > Pseudomonadota > Alphaproteobacteria > Caulobacterales > Caulobacteraceae > Phenylobacterium. Next base: position 3,125,632 of record NZ_JAJOMY010000001.1, read on the forward strand.
TAAATGCCGGCGGGGGCGGTGCGGCGCGGTTGGGGCGCGCCGGCGGCTGGTCGAAAAACACATAAAAAACAGATGGTGGGAGACTGATCAGATGACGAAGGCCGAACTCGTCACGGCGATCGCCGACAGGGCAGGGCTGAACAAGGCGCAGGCCAAGGAAGCGCTAGAGGCCTTCATTGCCTCGGTTTCGACGTCGCTGAAGGCCGGGCGCGAGGTGCGGCTGGTCGGCTTCGGCAGCTTCGTGCCGGTGAAGCGTGCGGCGGGCATGGCGCGCAACCCCCGCACCGGGGAGAAGGTCCGGCGTCCGGCCAGCGCCACCTGTCGCTTCCGTGTTGGCGAAGGACTCAAGAGCACGCTCAACAGCTGAACCGGCCCCAGCGCCGAAGAGGGGCGGCCGTCTGCCACGGCCGCCGCTTTTCGGTTGCGGCCGACCTGCCAATCGCCTACCAGCCGGCCATCCACGGGGAGTAGCCGTCCGCGCGACAGCGGAGCCCGCGTCAACAGGCTTGCCTTCACGGCATGGCGCGAGCGGCGGACCTTCAGGTCCGGATTGGCGAGACCGGCGATGCGGCTTCGGCGCGGGCGCGACGGGGCATTCGCATCGTCGTGTCGACGCCGCGCCCTTGAGAGTCCGACTTGGAAGCCCTTCTCATCTCCACCGGCGTGGTGGCCGTCGCCGAGATCGGTGACAAGACCCAACTCCTCGCCATCGTCTTGGCCGCGCGTTTCCGCAAGCCGCTCCCGATCATTCTCGGCATTCTTGCCGCGACGCTGCTCAATCATGCCGCGGCCGCCACCATCGGCGTCGTCGTGGCGAAGTACCTCACGGGCTCGCTGTTCCAGGTCCTCGTCGGCGTAGGGTTCGTGGCGATGGCGGTGTGGGCGCTGATCCCCGACAAGGAGGATGAGGACGCGGGAGCCCGCACTCTCGGCGGCGTGTTCCTGACCACGCTGATCGCGTTCTTCCTGGTGGAGATCGGCGACAAGACCCAGATCGCCACGACGCTCTTGGCCGCGCGGTTCCAGGAGATCGCCCTGGTCACGGCGGGCACCACCCTGGGCATGATGGCGGCCAACGTTCCGGCGGTCTTCCTCGGCGAGGCGGCGACCAAGGTCGTGCCGCTGAACTACGTCCGCATCGGCGCCGCCGTGCTCTTCGCGCTCATCGGCGCCTCGGTGCTGCTGGCGGTGCTCTTCGGAGCGCGCTAGGCATGGCCGGCAAGGGGGGAGGCGGAATGACGGCTTCGAAGGTCGCCCAGGACGGCGACAAGGCGTTCCTCGGACATCCGAGGGCGCTGGGCTACCTGGCCTTCTCCGAGGCGTGGGAGCGCTTTTCCTGCGGATTCCGACGTGATCGCGCCCGCCGTTCCGATTTGATGCCGCCCACCATTCCGAAGTGATCCCGCCCACCGTTCCGGGATAACGCCGCCCAGGATCCGGGATGATCCCGCCCAGGCGGCCCGGCGGTCCAGGCCTTCGCCGACGCTAGGCTCTCCTCCTTTCGAGGAGAGGCCGATGCCGACGGAGAGGATTGCGATGCGCCGCGTGCGCGAGATGTTGAGGCTGCGCCTGGACGCCGGGCTTGGCGGGCGGGAGATCGCCCGCCGGATGGGGATCGCCCCGTCGACGTTCCGCGAGATGACGCGGCGCTTCGAAGAATCCGGTCTCGCCTGGCCGTTGCCGTTGGATCTGACGGACAGCGAGCTGGAAGACCGGCTCTACGGCGAGAGCAGGACAAAGCAGGGCTTCCGTCGGCGCGCCGAGCCGGACTGGGCGGCGCTCAACCGCGAGCTGAAGAAGAAGCACGTCACCCTGCAGATCCTGTGGGACGAGTACATCGAGGCTTATCCGGACGGCTATCGCTACAGCCGATTTTGCGAGCTCTACCGCAGCTGGGAAGCCCGCCTGCCGGTGACGATGCGCCAGACGCATCTTGGCGGCGACAAGCTCTTCGTCGACTACGCCGGCGACACCGTGCCGGTGATCATCGACCGCCGCAGCGGCAAGACACAGCCGGCGCACATCTTCGTCGGGGTGCTGGGCGCCTCCAGCCTGACCTTCGCCTGCGCCACCTGGAGCGAGAAGCTCCCCGACTGGGTCGACGGCCACGTGCAGGCCTTCGCCTTCTTCGGCGGCGCGCCGCGGCTGCTGGTGCCGGACAACCCCAAAGTGGCGATCATCAAGGCCTGCCTCTACGACCCGCAGGTCAATCGCACCTACGGCGAGCTGGCCGCCCACTACGACACCGCGGTGCTGCCGGCGCGGCCCAGGCGGCCGCGGGACAAGGCCAAGGTGGAAGCCGCAGTGCGGATCGCCGAGCGTTGGCTGCTCGGCAAGCTGCGCCATCGACGCTTCTACAGCCTGGCCGAGGTGAACGCCGCCCTGGGCGAGCTGCTGGTCTGGCTCAACGAGCAGCAGGTCCGGCGTTATCAGCGCCGCACCCGTCGCCAGCTCTTCGCGGAGATCGACGCCCCGCGGCTTAAAGCCCTGCCGGCCGAGCCCTATGCCCTCGCCGAATGGCGCGTGCGCAAGGTGGGGCTGGACTACCACGTCGACGTCGACGGCCACTTCTACTCCGTCCCCTACCGTCACGCCCGCGAGACGGTGGAGGTGCGGCTCACCGCCCGCGCCGTGGAGATCTTCCTGCACGGCGAGCGCATCGCCGCCCACCTGCGTGGCTCCGGCGACGGCAAACACACCACGCTCAGCGAGCACATGCCGGCCAGCCACCGCCGCTACAGCGACTGGACCATCGAGCGGATCCTGAGCGAGGCGCGGGCCTGCGGCCCTTCCGTGGCGCTGCTCTGCCAGGTGATCCTCGAGCACCGGCCGCACCCCGAACAGGGCTTCCGCACCACGATGGGGATCGTGCGCCTGGCCAAGGTCTACGGCGTCGCGCGCCTGGAGGCGGCCTGCGAGCGCGCCCTGCTGGTGAGCGCGCGCAGCTACGGCGCGGTCAAATCCATCCTCGACAACCGGCTCGACGGCCAACCGGTCCGGCGGCGCGACGGCGAGGCCGGCGGCGCCGTCGCCCACCCCAACATCCGCGGCTCAACCTACTACCACTGAGGAGATCTGATGCTGACCCATCCCACCTTCGACCAGCTCAACGTCCTGGGCCTCCAAGGCATGGCCAAGGCCTTCCGCGAACTGCTCGACAACCCCGAAGCCGGCGGCCTGGGACATGCCGACTGGCTGGCGCTGCTGCTGGACCGTGAAACCGTGCACCGACAGGACAAGCGTCTCGGCGCCCGGCTCCGCCATGCGCGGCTGCGCCACCACGCCGTCCCGGAAGACATCGACTACCGCGCCCCCCGCGGACTGGACCGCGGCGTCCTCACGACGCTGCTCAAAAGCCACTGGATCGACGCGGCCGAGAACCTGGTGATCTGCGGCCCGACCGGGGTGGGCAAGAGCTGGATCTCCTGCGCGCTCGGCCACAAAGCCTGCCGCGACAACCGCTCGGTGCTCTACGTCCGCGTCCCCAAGCTCTTCGACGAGCTGGCGCTGGCGCACGGCGACGGCAGCATCGGCCGCCGCTTCAAGAGCCTGGGCGCCGTGCAACTGCTGATCCTGGACGACTGGGGCCTGGAGCCGCTCGACGCCCAGGCACGTCACGACCTGCTCGAGATCCTCGAGGACCGTTACGGCCGGCGCTCCACCATCGTCACCAGCCAACTACCGGTCTCGGCCTGGCACACCGTCATCGGCGAGGCCACCTACGCCGACGCCATCCTCGACCGGCTCGTCCACAACGCCCACCGCCTGGACCTCAGCGGCGACTCCCTGCGCCGCCCGAAACCCGCCGATCAGGCTTGACCAGCCGGCCGAACCCCAGACAGATGAAACCTGTCGATGAAGGCTGTGCCGCTGGGCGGCATCAGATCGGAACAGCGGGCGAGATCATCTCGGAATAGCTGGGCGGCATCGTCGGAATCCGCACGCTTTTCCTACTACGGCATGCAGTCGCTGCTGGTCCTCTACATGACCAAGCAACTGCTGCTCACGCCGCATGTCGAGCAGATCGCTGGGTTCGAGGGATTCCGGGCCTTCCTCAGTGGCCTCTATGGGCTGGGCGGTGAAGCGACGACGCAGCAAGTCGCCTCCACCATCTTCGGCCTCTACACCAGCCTTGTGTACCTGACGCCGATCGCGGGCGGCTTTGTCGCTGATCGCCTGCTTGGCCGCACGCGCACCGTCATCGCGGGGGCGCTGCTGATGTCGGCTGGCCACTTCCTGATGGCCTTCGACGTCTCGTTCCTGCTGGCGCTCCTGTGCCTTGTGCTGGGCACCGGTTGTTTCAAGGGCAACATCGCAGGCCAGGTCGGCGGCCTCTACGGCGAGGGCGACCTCCGCCGGGCCGACGCGTTCCAGATCTTCTATCTCGGCATCAACGCGGGGGTCATCGCAGCTCCGCTCATCGCCGGCACGCTGGGAGAGAAGGTGGGGTGGCATTACGGCTTCGGCGCCGCCGGCGTCGGCATGTTGATCGCACTCTCCATCTACCTCGCCGGCCGCAGGCACCTGCCGCCCGACCCGCCGCTGAAGACGACGAGCATGGTCGACCGGCCCAAGCTCTCGCCCGCCGACTGGCGCACTGTCGGCGTTCTGGTGGCGCTGCTGCCCGTGCTGGCCGCGTCGGTGCTGGTGAACCAACAGATCTTCAACGCCTATCTCGTCTGGGCTGACACCAGCGTCGACATGACCCTTTTCGGAGAGACGCTGCCCACCACATGGCTGATCACGCTCGACAGCATCGTCTCCGTCTCCTTCCTCGCAGGCATGGTGGTGTTCTGGCGGATGTGGGCCCGCCGGTTTAGGGAGCCGGACGAGATCGGCAAGCTGACGATCGGCGCGTTCATCTCAGTGTTGGGCGCCCTCAGCCTCGCGGCCGGCGCGGCGATGGCGGCCGCGGCGGGGACCAAGGTCAGCCTGTGGTGGCTGATCGCCTTCGAGATCTTCAACAGCGCGGCCTTCGCCAACATGTTGCCGGTCTCGCTCGCCCTTTATGCGCGCGCCTCGCCACCTGCGGTGCTGGGGACCATGATCGGCGTCTACTATCTGCACCTCGTGGTCGGGAACCAGACCGTCGGGGTGCTCGGCACGTTGCTGGAGAAGATGCCGGCCGCGAACTTCTGGCTCATGCATGCCGGCATTGCCGCAGGAGCGGCCGTGGTCTTCCTGCTGGTCGGACGCTTCTTCGCCAGACTTCTGAGCCACGAGGCCGTCGGCGGCGGTCGAACGGGGTAGTGTTGGTGGGCGGCGAGGGATCCGAACCCCCGACCCTCTCGGTGTAAACGAGATGCTCTAACCAGCTGAGCTAGCCGCCCGCGCTGGCCTTCTAGAGCGCTCGACCGCGCGCGCCTAGCCGTTCGTGCGTATTGGAGCGATGCATGCGTCACCGCCCTCTGGGCAGCACCGGCCTGACCGTTTCCGAATTGGGGTTCGGCTGCGCCAGTTGGTGGGGCAAGCCGCAGTTTGGGGAACGGGAAGCGCTGGGCTTGGTGCACGCCGCGCTCGACCTCGGTTTCACCTTCTTCGACACCGGCGCAAGCTATTCCGCGGGCGAGGCAGAGCCGAGGCTCGGCCGGGCGCTGATGGACCGGGACCTCTCGCGCCTGGTGATCGCCACCAAAGCCGGCACCCATCACGCCGGCGGCGGGCGCATCGCCCGGGACTTCTCGCCTGCGGCCATCGTGGCTAGCGCCGAGCGCAGCGTGCGCAATCTTGGCGTCGAAGGCCTTGGACTCCTTCAGCTGCACGGCCCGGCGATCGGAGAGCTCAACGACGACCTGCGCGCCGCGTTGGCCGACCTCAAGGCGAGGGGAGTCATCCGGGCGCTCGGCGTCAACAGTTTCGATCCCGCGGTGATCGAACACGTCATCGGCCTGCCCGACTTCGATGTGGTTATGGTCGACTACAATGTTCTTCGGCCGGAGCGGGAGCCCCTGATTGCGCGCGCCGCGGCGGCGGGGAAGGGGGTGCTAGCCGGCATGGCGCTGGCCATGGGCCACACCCGGCCGCTGCTCTCACGCCTGAAGGGGCCGCAGGATGTCTGGTACGCCGCCCGCGCCTTCGCCCGGCATCGCGACGAGCTCGCCCGCGGCGCACGCTTCCGTTTCCTGCATCGCCAGCCCGGCGTGACCGGCTCACAGGCCGCTCTCGGGTACGTCCTGGCCAATCCGCAGGTGAGTTGCGCCGTTTTTGGCGCCACGCGGATGGCGCACCTGCAGGAGAACGCGCGCGCCTCGGCTCTGGATGTAAGCAGCCGGCTGATGCGCCAGATCCGCGAGGCGCAGGAGGCGGCCTGACGTGGGGTGAGGGCTTCCGCAGCTCGCCGCCGGGAGTCATGCTCCGACCCAGAAGAACAACGATAACTGCTGGGTAGGAACATGGCCGCAGGTCCGGATCTCGACACGATCCTAAAGGACGCCCACCTGCCGGCGCTGATGGCGGCGCTGGTTCACGTCACCGGCGACAAGGCATGGCTGAAGTCCGAGTGGACGCCGACGTACAATCCGCTCGCCAGGGACGACATCGGCATCCCCGAAGCGGAGCAGGCCAAGGTCCGCGAGGCGGCCAAGGCGGCGATCCTGGCCCATCTCGAAGGCAAGCCGATCCAGTTGCGCGACCCTGACCCGGCGACGCTGCGGCGGATGATCGACTTCGTGGCCGGCGCGCCGATCCCGGAGAGCTACGCAGACTTCCTTACCGACGAACTCGCGCTTGCCGGCAAATCGTCTAAGGACCCGCAGTTCGACCAGCCCAAGCTGCAAGCCGCCGCACGCAAGCTGAAGGTGCTGGTGATCGGCGCCGGCATGTCGGGCCTGCTGGCCGGCATCCGCCTGAGCCAGGCCGGCGTCCCCTTCGAGATCGTCGACAAGAACGCCGACGTGGGCGGCACCTGGTACGAGAACACCTATCCCGGCTGCCGGGTGGACAACTCGAACCACATGTACAGCTATTCGTTCGAGCCCAACCACTTCTGGCCGCAGCACTTCTCCACCCAGCCCGTGCTGCTGAGCTATTTCCGCGGCATCGCGGAGAAGTACGATCTGAGAAAGCACATCCGCTTCGAGACCTTTGTCGACGAGGTGGCGTGGGATGAGGCGCGCAACGTCTGGCGCGCGCGCTTGCGTGGCAAGGACGGAAAGATCGAGACCGTCGAGGCCAACGCGGTGATCAGTGCGGTGGGCCAGCTCAATCGTCCGAAGTTTCCCGACCTCGAGGGCCTCGGCAGCTTCGAAGGCCCGGCCTTCCATTCGGCGGAGTGGCGGCACGACGTGGAGCTGACGGGCAAGCGCGTCGCTGTGATCGGCACGGGCGCCTCAGCCTACCAGTTCGTGCCGGAGATCGCGCCCGACGTGGCCGAGCTGAAGGTGTTCCAGAGGACGCCGCCGTGGGGCCTGCCCGTGCCGCACTATCATGAGGACGTCGCCGAGGGGAAAAAGTGGCTCCTCGAGCACGTGCCCTTCTACGACAAATGGTACCGCTTCTGGCTCTTCTGGATGGTCACCGACGGCTTCCTGCCGATGGTGAAGTCGGATCCCGCCTGGAACGGCGGCCCCCGCGCCGTCGGTCCCGAGAACGCGATGCTGCGCGAGATGGTCGAGCAGTCGTTCGCCGCCCAGCTCGCCGACCGCCCCGACCTATTGCCCAAGATCACCCCGGACTATCCGATCGGCGGCAAGCGCGCCGTGCTGGACAATGGCGTCTGGCTCGCGGCGCTGAAGCGGCGGAACGTCGAGCTGATCACCGACAAGATCGCCCGCATCGATCCGAAGGGCGTCGTGACCGCCGACGGCGTGCTGCACGAGGTCGACGTGCTGATCTACGGCACCGGCTTCCAGGCCTCGAACTTCCTGTCGTTCCTGAAGGTGAAGGGCCGCGGCGGTCGCGAACTGCACGACGAATGGGGCGGCGACGCCCGGGCATACCTGGGCGTGACGATCCCCGGCTACCCGAACCTGTTCCTGACGTACGGCCCCAACACGAACATCGTCGTGAACGGCTCGATCATCTTCTTCTCGGAGTGCGCGATCCGTTACATCGTCGGCTGCCTCAAGCTGCTGGCCGAGACCGGGGCCTCTGCCATGGAGCCCAAGCGCGAGGTGCACGACGCCTTTAACGCCAAGGTGGATCAGGCGAACGAGGGCTGGGCCTGGGGCTCGCCGCACGTCTCCAGCTGGTACAAGAACGCGTTCGGCCGGGTTAGCCAGAACTGGCCGTTCGAGCTGATCGACTATTGGCGGGCGACGCTTGCGCCCAATCCGGACGACTATGTGCTGGAGCGGACGCCGGAAACGGTCGCCTAAGCTTGAGCGTTTGAGGCGTGATGCGCGCCCTGCTGATCCTTTCCGCCTTGGCCGTCGCGGCCTGCCAGCCGAAGGCAGGCGCTCCCGAGGAGGACGTTGAGGTCTCCCGTGTCATCCTCCCGGAGCCGGACTACACGCGCTACACGTGCGAGGATGGCCAGTCGACGCAAGTGAAGTATGTCGGTCAGGACCAAGCGACCGTGTCCCTCGGGCAGAGGACGCTGCATCTCAAGCGGGCCGTGAGCGCGAGCGGCGCTCGCTACACCGGCGGCGGCCTTCAGTGGTGGTCCAAGGGCGATCAGGGGTTCCGAGCGCCCCTTAAGCCCGGCGAGGACGTGGCGAGCGCCACACCGGTGCTGTGCTGGTCTGGTGACCCGCCACCGGTGCAACCGCCGGAACCTGGTGCGCCCGGCGGCCTGCCAGACGACCGCACACCCATTTCCGAAGCACCGTTCACACCGGACAGCGCCCAAGGAGCGGCGAACGTCGTGCAGACGTTCTATGCGCACTTGTCGGCGGGCAAGGCGGGCGAGGCCTCGAAGCTGATGCGCGGTGCGAGTCCGCCGGACCTCGATTCATACTGGAGCTATCAGGCGCTGGTGGGCGCGCCCGGCGAGATCGAAGGCGCGGCGGGGTCGCTGTTCGTCCGGGTGCCGGTCGTGATCTACGGCCGACTGCGGACGGGCCAGCCGATCCACCAGTCGGGCGACGCCGTGCTGCGCCGCTCCAACGATGTGCCGGGGGCCACGGCCGAACAGCGGGCATGGCGCATCGAGCGGATCGAACTGAGGTAGGATCTGGGGGTTCTCGCCGGCTTCCCGCGATCCGTGAGGAGAGGGAAGTGGCGCGAGTGACGGGGCTCGAACCCGCGACCTCCGGCGTGACAGGCCGGCGCTCTAACCAACTGAGCTACACCCGCGTAAGGCCCGGGGGCCGTGCGAGGCGGCTCTCATATGGGCGTGCTGGAATCGTGTCAACGGCAGAGTGCCGGCGGGGCGAAATTGACCCATCTAACGGCGGTTGATTGCGAGCGTTTCGCAACTGCGTCGGGCCGTTTGAAACCCCGGGAAGGATGGCCTAGAAGGGCGCCCGACTCCTCCCGAGGACTCCATGAACGCGTTCCTATCCGAGTACCTGCCCATCGTGATCTTCATCGGGATCGCGGCGGCGCTGGGTATCGCCTTCATTCTCGCCGCGGCCATCTTCGCCCCCAAGGCGCCGGACCCGGAAAAGCTGTCGTCGTACGAATGCGGTTTCAACGCCTTCGATGACGCGCGGATGAAGTTCGACATCAGATTCTATCTGGTCTCGATCCTCTTCATCATCTTCGACCTGGAAGTGGCCTTCCTGTTCCCGTGGGCGGTGTCACTGATGAAACTGCCGCCGGATGTGGCGCAGTTCGCCTTCTGGTCGATGATGACGTTCCTTGGCGTGCTCACGGTGGGCTTCATCTACGAATGGAAGAAAGGCGCCCTCGAATGGGAGTGATCGTTCCCGCGGGCTCCGCCGGCCGCACGACCGTCGAAGGCTATGATCCGAAGCTGCACGACCCGTACTTCGACGGCGTCTCGCAGCGGCTCGCGGACAAGGGCTTCGTCACCGCCGCCGCCGACGACCTGATCACCTGGGCCCGCACCGGCTCGCTGATGTGGATGACGTTCGGTCTTGCCTGCTGCGCGGTCGAGATGATGCAGGCTTCCATGCCGCGTTACGACCTGGAGCGCTACGGCTTCGCCCCGCGTGCCTCGCCGCGTCAGTCCGACGTGATGATCGTCGCGGGCACGCTGGTGAACAAGATGGCTCCGGCCTTGCGCAAGGTCTACGACCAGATGCCGGAGCCCCGCTACGTCATCTCGATGGGCAGCTGCGCCAACGGCGGCGGCTATTACTACTTCAGCTACTCGACCGTTCGCGGCTGCGACCGCGTCGTGCCCGTGGACGTCTATGTCCCGGGCTGCCCGCCGACCGCCGAGGCCCTGGTCTATGGCGTGCTGCAGCTGCAGAAGAAGATCCGCCGCACCGGGACGATCGTGCGATGAGCTGGCCCGCGACGAACTCAGACCTGGAGCAGCTGGGTCAGGCGCTGGTCGCCAACGGCGGCGGCCTTTTCGGCAGCCATGAGGTGGCCTACGGCGAGCTCACGATGACGGCGCCCGCCGGCCGTATCGTCGAGGCGCTGACGCTGCTGCGCGACGCCCACGGCTTCCACCAGCTGATCGACCTCTGCGGCGTGGACTATCCCGAGCGCGAGCGGCGCTTCGACGTGGTCTATCACCTGTTGTCGCTCACCAAGAACCGGCGGATCCGGGTGAAGGTGCAGACGGACGAGGACACCGCGGTGCCGTCGGTGACGAGCGTGCATCCCTGCGCCGACTGGTACGAGCGCGAGGCGTTCGACATGTACGGCGTCTTCTTCGACAACCACCCCGACCTGCGCCGAATCCTCACCGACTACGGCTTCCACGGCCATCCGCTGCGGAAGGACTTCCCGATGACCGGCTACGTCGAGGTCCGCTACGACGACGAGCTGAAGCGAGTGGTCTACGAGCCCGTCAAGTCGGTCGAATGGCGTAACTGGGACTTCCTCTCACCGTGGGAGGGCATGGAGCGCGGCTTCTCGCCCGTGCTGCCGGGCGACGAGAAGTCCGATGAGGCGACCAAGCCATGACCGGTCAGAACATCCAGGCCGCGCCCAACGACGCCAACGTCCAGGGCCTGCCCGAGACCAAGGTCCGCAAGTTCAACATCAACTTCGGCCCGCAGCACCCGGCGGCCCACGGCGTGCTGCGCCTGGTGCTGGAGCTGGACGGCGAAGTCGTGGAGCGGGTCGATCCGCACATCGGCCTGCTGCACCGCGGCACCGAGAAGCTGATGGAGGCGCGTCCGTACGCCCAGACGATCCCCTACATGGACCGGCTGGACTACGTGGCCCCGATGAACCAGGAGCACGCGTACTGCCTGGCCATCGAGAAGATGCTGGACGTCACGCCGCCGGTCCGGGCGCTGCTGATCCGCACGCTCTATGACGAGATCGGCCGCATCAAGAACCACCTGCTGAACGTCACCACCCAGGCGATGGACGTCGGCGCGCTCACGCCCCCGCTGTGGGGCTTCGAGGAGCGCGAGAAGCTGATGGTGTTCTACGAGCGCGCCTCGGGCGCTCGCCTGCACGCCAACTACTATCGCGTCGGCGGGGTCCGTCAGGACCTGCCGGAAGAGCTCGTCCGCGACATCTCGGACTGGTGCGACCAGTTCCCGAGGATCCTCGACGACATCGAGGGCCTGATCACCGACAACCGGATCTTCAAGCAGCGCAACGTCGACATCGGCGTGGTCTCGAAGGACGAGGCGATCGCCTGGGGCTTCTCGGGCGTGATGGTTCGCGGTTCGGGCATCCCCTGGGACCTGCGCCGCAGCCAGCCCTACGCCCTGTACTCCGAGATGGAGTTCGAGGTGCCGCTTGGCGTGAACGGCGACTGCTACGACCGCTACCTTTGCCGCATGCAGGAGATGCGGGAGTCGACCAAGATCATGAAGCAGTGCTGCGAGCGTCTGCTGAAGACGCCCGGCCCGGTGCTGGTCGACGACAACAAGGTGGCTCCGCCGCGGCGGGGCGAGATGAAGCGTTCGATGGAAGCGCTCATCCATCACTTCAAGCTTTACACCGAAGGCTATCGCACGCCGCCGGGCGACGTGTACGCCTGCGTCGAGGCCCCGAAGGGCGAGTTCGGCATCTATCTGGTCAGCAACGGCACCAACAAGCCGTACCGCGCCAAGATCCGCGCCCCGGGCTATCCGCACCTGCAGGCGATGGACTGGATGAACCGCGGTCACATGCTGGCCGACGTCTCCGCCATCCTGGGTTCGCTCGACATCGTGTTCGGGGAGATCGACCGTTGAGCGTCCGTAGGCTTTCACCCGTCCAGCCGGAAAGCTTCGCCTTCAGTCCCGATACGCTGAAGAAAGCCAAGGCCTGGATGGCCAATTTCCCGGCCGGCAAGCAGCAGTCGGCCGTCGTGCCGGTGCTGTGGCTCGTGCAGAAGCAGGAAGGCTGGGTCTCCGAACCCGCGATCCGTGCGGTCGCCGAACTGCTCGGCATGCCGGTGATCCGGGTGCTGGAGGTCGTAACCTTCTACACCATGTTCATGCTGGAGCCCGTGGGCACCCACGCGCTGGTGCAGGTCTGTGGCACCACGCCGTGCCAGAGCCGCGGCGCCGAGGCGCTGATGGACGTCTGCAAGCGCCGCATCGGGGCTCAGAACCATCGCTCGGCCGACGGCAAGTTCTACTGGCAGGAAGTCGAGTGCCTGGGCGCGTGCGCCAATGCGCCGATGGCCGCCATCAACGACTATTACTACGAGGACCTGACGCCGGAGAGCCTCGAGAAGCTCCTGAACGACTTCGCCGCAGGCAAGACCCCGCCGCCGGGGTCCGCCATCGGCCGCCAGGGCTCGGCGCCCGAGGGCGGTCCGATGACGCTGACGGACCCCAAGCTCTACGACGGCAGCCTCGCCAAGAAGATCAAGATCCCGAACCTGCCGGCCGCCGGTTCGGTGAAGGAGAAGGCGTGATGGTGGGCATCCTTGCCGACAAGGACCGCATCTTCACCAACCTCTACGGTCTGCACGACTGGGGTCTGGAAGGGGCGAAGACGCGCGGTTGCTGGAACGGGACGAAAGACATCGTCGCCCAGACGCCGGAGTGGATCTGCGACCAGATCAAGGCCTCCGGCCTTCGCGGCAGGGGCGGGGCTGGCTTCCCCACGGGGCTGAAGTGGACCTTCATGCCCAAGCAGGAGAGCGATCGTCCACACTACCTGGTGGTCAACGCCGACGAGTCCGAGCCGGGCGCGTGCAAGGACCGCGACATCCTGCGCAATGATCCGCACCTGTTGATCGAGGGCTGCCTGATCGCCTGCCGGGCGATCCGCGCGCACACCGCCTACATCTATATCCGCGGCGAGTACGTACACGAGCGCGAGCGCCTGCAGGCGGCCATCCAGCAGGCCTATGACGCCAAGCTGATCGGCCCGGGCAACGTCCATGGCTGGGACTGCGACGTCCGCGTCCAGCACGGCGGCGGCGCCTACATCTGCGGCGACGAAACCGCGCTGATGGAGAGCCTGGAGGGCAAGAAGGGCCAGCCGCGCCTGAAGCCGCCGTTCCCGGCCGGCGCCGGCATCTGGGGCGCGCCGACGACGATCAACAACGTCGAGTCGATCTCGGTCGTCGGAACCATCCTGCGCCGCGGCGCGGACTGGTTCGCGGGCTTCGGCACCGAGAAGTCGACGGGCACCAAGCTGTTCGCCGCGTCGGGCCACATCAACAAGCCCTGCGTCGTCGAAGACGCGGTCGGCATCCCCGTGAAGCAGCTGATCGAGGAGCACTTCGGCGGCGTTCGCGGCGGCTGGGGCAACCTCAAGGCGGTCATTCCCGGCGGCATCTCGGTACGCATGATCCCGGCCCACGAGGCCGAGGAAGCCGTGATGACCTACGAGGACCTGCAGGCGAGGGGCTCCGGCCTCGGCACCGGCACCATGATCGTGTTCGACAAGGACGCAGACCTGGTGAAGGCGATCGCCCGGGCCAGCTACTTCTACAAGCACGAGAGCTGCGGCCAGTGCACGCCGTGCCGCGAAGGCACCGGCTGGATGTGGCGGGTCATGGAGCGGATGGTCACCGGCGAAGCCGAGATGTCCGAGATCGACCTGCTGCTGGACGTCGCCAGTCAGGTCGAAGGCCACACCATCTGCGGCCTGGGTGACGCGGCCGCCTGGCCGATCCAGGGCCTCTTCCGCCACTTCCGCCACGAGGTCGAAGAGCGGATCAACAACTACCGCGCGCGCAAAGGCTCTTATGCCGGCGCGTCCATCGCGGCGGAGTAATCCGGAATGCCTATCGCCAAGGTCGACGGGGTCGAGGTCGAGTTCGAGCCGGGGATGAACGTCCTCCAGGTCTGCGAGCTGGCCGGTAAGGAGATCCCGCGCTTCTGCTACCACGAGCGGCTGTCGATCGCCGGCAACTGCCGCATGTGCCTCGTCGAGGTGAAGCCCGGCCCGCCGAAGCCGCAGGCGTCGTGCGCCCTGCCGGCCGCCGAGGGCCAGGAGATCTTCACCGACACACCGATGGTGAAGAAGGCCCGCCACGGGGTGATGGAGTTCCTGCTCATCAACCACCCGCTGGATTGCCCGATCTGCGACCAAGGCGGCGAGTGCGACCTGCAGGACCAGGCCATGGGCTATGGCCGCGACGACAGCCGCTACGCCGAGAACAAGCGGGCCGTCGAAGAGAAGTACATGGGTCCGCTGATCAAGACGGTCATGACCCGCTGCATCCAGTGCACCCGCTGCGTCCGCTTCATCACCGAAGTGGCCGGCGTGCCGGACATCGGCCTCATCTCCCGCGGCGAAGACGTTGAGATCACGACCTATCTCGACAAGGCGGTGGGCTCGGAGCTGTCGGCCAACGTCATCGACCTGTGCCCGGTCGGCGCGCTCACCTCGAAGCCGTATGCGTTCAACGCGCGGCCCTGGGAGCTGAAGAAGACCGAGAGCGTGGACGTCATGGACGCGCTCGGCTCGGCGATCCGGGTCGACGCCCGCGGCCCGGCCGTTCTGCGCGTGCTTCCCCGCATCAACGACGAGGTCAACGAGGAGTGGATCTCGGACAAGACGCGCTATGCGGTCGACGGCCTGTCGCGCCAGCGCCTGGACCGTCCCTACATCCGTGAAGCCGGCAAGCTGCGCGTCGCCGATTGGGGCGAGGCCCTGGAGCTGGTCGCGTCGAAGCTGAAGGCGACTTCGGCCGACCGCATCGGCGTGATCGCCGGCGACCTGCAAGACGCCGAATCCATGAAGGCCGCCAAGGACCTGTTTGGCGGCCTGGGCGTGACCAGCCTCGACTGCCGTCAGGACGGCTCCGTGCTGGGCGCGGGCCCGCGCGAGAGCTGGCTGTTCAACTCGACGCTGATGGGCATCGAGGACGCCGACGTCGTCCTATTCGTGGGCTCCAACCCGCGCATCGAGGCGCCGGTGCTGAACGCCCGCCTGCGCAAGCGCTGGCTCGCTGGCGCGCTGCGTGTCGGGGTCATCGGCGAGAGCGCCGACCTGACCTACGATTACGAGCACCTGGGCGCCGGCCCGGCCAGCCTCAACGGCCTCGCCAAGTCCAAGAGCGACTTCGTGAAGGCGCTCAAGGACGCCAAGGCCCCGGCCATCGTTGTGGGCGCCGGCGCGCTTTCGCGGGCTGACAGCGCCGCGGTGCTGCAGGCGGCGGCCTCGGTCGCCAAGGCGTTCGGCATGACCTGGAACGTGCTGCACACGGCGGCGAGCCGCGTGGGCGGCCTCGACCTCGGCTTCGTGCCGCAGGCCGGCGGCAAGACCGCGCGCGAACTCGTCCAGAAGGGTGCCGCCGACGTCCTGTTCCTGCTGGGCGCCGACGAGCTCGACCTGTCGAAGACCGACGCCTTCGTCGTCTATCTCGGCACCCACGGAGACGCGGGCGCCCACCGGGCCGACGTGATCCTGCCGGGCGCCGCCTACACCGAGAAGAACGGCATTTACGTGAACACCGAGGGCCGCGTGCAGCTCGGCTTCCGCGCCGTCTTCCCGAAGGGGGATGCCAAGGAGGACTGGGCGATCCTGCGGGCGCTTTCCGAGCGTCTGGGCGCCAAGCTGCCCTACGACAGTCTGGACCAGCTGCGCGCCACGCTGTTCGCCGAGCATCCGACCTTCGGCCGCATCGACTACGTGGCCGAGACGCCGGCGGCGTTCGACCTGGCCGGCCTCGGCACGAAGGGCGAGGTCTCGGACGACCCGTTCTGGAGCGGCGTGAAGAACTTCTACCTGACCAACCCCATCGCCCGCGCCAGCGTGACGATGGCCGAATGCGCCTCCCTCGCGGCCGGCGCCACGAAGATCGCGGCGGAGTAGGCGATGCAGACTTCCTTCTGGGAAACCCCGGGCGGCTGGACCCTGCTCACCGTCGGCCAGATCCTGGCGGTGATGATCTGGATCCTGCTGTCGCTGGCCTTCCTGCTGCTGGCCGACCGCAAGATCTGGGCGGGCGTTCAGATGCGGAAGGGCCCGAACGTCGTGGGCCCCTTCGGCCTGCTGCAGTCCTTCGCCGACTTCCTGAAGTTCGTGCTGAAGGAGATCGTCATCCCGTCGGGGGCCGACAAGGCGGTCTTCCTGCTGGCGCCGCTGATCAGTTTCACGCTCGCCTTCGCCGCCTGGGCGGTCATGCCGCTCGCGCCGGGCTGGGTGGTTTCCGACATCAACGTCGGCATCCTCTACCTGTTCGCGATCAGCTCGCTCGGCGTCTACGGCATCATCATGGGCGGCTGGGCCTCGAACTCGAAGTACCCGTTCCTGGGGTCGCTCCGGTCGGCCGCACAGATGGTGTCCTACGAAGTCTCGCTTGGCTTCATCATCGTGGCCGTCATCGTGCTCGCCGGCACCATGAACCTGCAGGGCATCGTCACCAGCCAGCAGGGCGGGTTCTGGAACTGGTACGCCTTCGGCGGCCCGGGCGGCATCGAGAAGCTGCCGCTGCTGCTGTTCATGATCCCGCTGACGGTGATCTTCTTCATCTCCGGCCTCGCCGAGACGAACCGTCCGCCCTTCGACCTGCCCGAGGCCGAGTCCGAGCTCGTGGCCGGCTATCAGGTGGAATACTCGTCGACCCCGTACCTGCTGTTCATGATCGGCGAGTACGCGAACATCGTGCTGATCTGCGCGATGACGACGATCCTGTTCTTCGGGGGCTGGACCGCGCCGTTCCCGACGCCGTTCACCGACGCCTGGCATCCGACGGCCGCCAGCTTCTTCTACTTCATGTGGTTCTTCCTGAAGGTCGTCTTCTTCTTCTTCCTGGTGTCGATGGCGAAGGCGATCGTGCCCCGCTACCGCTACGACCAGCTGATGCGACTGGGCTGGAAGGTGTTCCTGCCGTTCTCGCTGATCGCGATCTTCTTCATCTCGGGCTGGGCGCTGTTCGTGCTCAAGCCGGCGATGGGCTCGTGAGGACTGCGGTCGCCATGCTCTCGCTGCTGGCGCTGGGCGCGTGCGCAAGCGCGCCCGCCTTCCGCGACGAGGGCCTGGCGACCTACGACGCCATTCGCGACGCGCAGCAGGCCTGCGCCGCGAAGGGGCTGACCTTGAAACTTCGGGACCAGGGGGATTCCAGGCGTCTGGACCACTGGTCCTGTCAGAAGGACTGAGACTGAAATGCTGAACCGGATCGGTCAGGCGGTGAAGGGGGGCGGCCCTGCTGGACTTCGCCGGCGCCTTCGGCCTCGCCATGAAGCATATGGTGCGGCCCAAGAAGACGGTGCAGTACCCGCACGAACGCAACCCGCAGAGCCCGCGCTTCCGCGGCGAGCACGCCCTGCGCCGCTATCCGAACGGCGAAGAGCGCTGCATCGCCTGCAAGCTTTGCGAGGCCGTGTGCCCGGCTCAGGCCATCACCATCGAGGCCGAACCGCGCGCCGACGGTAGCCGCCGCACGACCCGCTACGACATCGACATGGTGAAGTGCATCTACTGCGGCCTGTGCCAGGAGGCCTGCCCGGTGGACGCCATCGTCGAGGGTCCGAACCTCGAGTTCGCTGTCGAGACCCGCGAGGAGCTCTACTACGACAAGGAGCGCCTGCTGGATAACGGCGACCGCTGGGAACGCGAGATCGCGAAGAATCTGGAACTGGACGCGCCGTACCGCTAAACCCGCGGCGCGATTCCGCCGGCCGCGACGCGGCTGATCTGAGGGACGAAAGACGAGCCGAATGCCCCTGCAGGCGATCGCATTTTATCTGATGGCGGCAGTCACCGTCGCAGCCGGTTTTGGCGTGGTCTCCGCGCGCAACCCGGTGCACTCGGTGCTGTGGCTGATCCTGGCCTTCTTCTCGGCCGCGGGCCTCTTCGTCCTGATGGGCGCGGAGTTCCTCGCGATGCTGCTGGTGGTCGTCTACGTGGGCGCCGTGGCGGTGCTGTTCCTGTTCGTCGTCATGATGCTGGACGTCGACTTCGCCGCGCTACGGCAGGGCTTCGCCCGTTACATGCCGCTGGGCCTGCTGATCGCCGGCGTTCTGGCGGTGGAGATGATCGTCGTCTCGTCGACCGTGGCCACGCGCGGCGCGGCCGCCGGCAACGACCTGCCGATGGCGAGCGGGCAGGGCGTCGACGTCACCAACGCGGAGGCGATCGGCCGGGTGCTCTACACGGACTACGTCTACTTCTTCCAGGCGGCGGGCCTGGTGCTGCTGGTGGCGATGATCGGGGCGATCGTGCTCACCCTGCGCCACAAGCCGGGCGTCAAGCGCCAGCTCGTCGCCGACCAGGTCCTGCGCACGCCGAAGACGGGCATGCGCATCATCGACATCAAGCCGGGCGAGGGGATCGGCGAATGATCGGCCTACCGCACTATCTGGCCGTCGCGGCGATCCTGTTCACGATCGGCGTCTTCGGCATCTTCGTGAACCGCAAGAACATCATCGTCATCCTGATGTCGATCGAGCTGATCCTTCTCGCGGTGAACATCAACCTGGTGGCCTTCTCGGTCTATCTGGGCAACGTGACGGGGCAGATCTTCGCCATGTTCGTCCTCACCGTCGCGGCCGCCGAGGCGGCCGTGGGCCTGGCCATCCTGGTCACGTTCTTCCGCAACCGCGGCGACATCGCCGTGGACGACGCCTCGATGATGAAGGGCTGAGCGAACCGTGGAAAACGCTGCCGTCCTCGTCACCGTCATCCTGTTCGGCCCGTTGCTGGGCGCGATCACGGCCGGCCTGTTCGGCCGAGTGATCCCGAGCAAGGTCAGCCAGGCCGTCACCACTGGCCTCCTGTTCCTGTCGGCCATCCTGTCGTGGGTGGTGTTCAGCCAATGGACCTGGGGCGGCCTCGAGCCGTTCACCGTCACCTACGCCCCGTTCATCCACGTCGGCGACTTCATCTCCAACTGGTCGTTCCGCCTGGACGGCCTATCGGCGGTGATGCTGGTGGTGGTCACGACCGTCTCGTCGCTCGTGCACCTCTATTCGTGGGGCTACATGGCCGAGGATCCGCACAAGCCGCGGTTCTTCGCTTACCTGTCGCTCTTCACCTTCGCCATGCTGGCGCTGATCAGCGCCGCCGACTTCATGCAGCTGTTCTTCGGCTGGGAAGGCGTGGGCCTGGCGAGCTACCTGCTGATCGGCTTCTGGTTCAAGAAGCCCACGGCCAACGCCGCCTCGATCAAGGCCTTCGTGGTCAACCGTGTCGGCGACTTCGGCTTCGCGCTCGGCATCATGACGGTGTTCTGGGCCTTCGGGACCATCCAGTTCGCCGAGATCTTCCCGCAGATCGCCGCCAACGCCGATCGCAGCTGGGAATTCATCGGCCGCGACTGGCGCCTGATGGATCTGGCCTGCGGACTGCTGTTCATCGGCGCCATGGGCAAGTCGGCCCAGTTCTTCCTGCACACCTGGCTGCCGGACGCCATGGAAGGCCCGACGCCGGTGTCGGCGCTGATCCACGCCGCGACCATGGTCACGGCTGGCGTCTACATGGTCTGCCTGCTGTCGCCGATGTTCGAATACGCCCCGGTGGCGAAGAACATCGTCACGGTGATCGGCGCGGTGACAGCGCTGTTCGCGGCGACCGTCGGCCTTACGCAGAACGACATCAAGCGTGTCATCGCCTATTCGACCTGCTCGCAGCTGGGCTACATGTTCTTCGCCGCGGGCGTCGGCGCCTACCAGGCGGCGATGTTCCACCTGTTCACCCACGCCTTCTTCAAGGCGCTGCTGTTCTTGGGCGCGGGCTCGGTCATCCACGGCATGGCGCACGAGCAGGACATGCGCCGCTACGGCGCGCTGACGAAGTACCTGCCGGTCACCTATGCGGTCATGACCATCGGCACGATCGCCATCACCGGCCTCGGCATTCCGTTCCTCGACTGGGGCTTCGCGGGCTTCTATTCGAAGGACGCGATCATCCACGCTGCCTACGAGGGCGCTCAGGCGGGTCACGCCATCGGCTGGTTCGCCTTCATCATTGGCGTGCTCGTGGCCGGTCTCACGGCGTTCTATTCCTGGCGCCTGGCGTTCTTCACGTTCAACGGCCACGCCCGCTGGACGTCGGAGGACCTCGAACACCACTGGCACAACCGCGACCATCACGCTGACGACGCCCACGGCGCGCACAGCGATCACGCTTCGGACGCTCAACACGAGACGCACGACGAGCCGCTAGCCAGCGACGATCATGCGCACGGTCATGGGCATGGCCACCACGGTCCGGCGCTGCCCCACGAGAGCCCGTGGAGCATGCGCATCCCCCTGATCGTGCTGTCGATCGGCGCCATCGCGGCCGGCTTCGCCTTCCACCATCAGTTCATCGGCGACGAGAAGGCAGAGTTCTGGAAGGGCGCGATCTACAACGCCCCGGTCGAGCACCACGGCGCGGCCGCCGGCGCCCATGCGGCGCCGGCCGGTCCCGACCATGCCACGACCGACGCGGCCCAGCATGCCGCCGGCCCGATCCCGGCGCCCGCCGTCGAGCAGCCCGCCGAGGAGCATCACGCGCCCGTGTGGGTGATCCTGGCTCCGCTGGTGGCTTCGGTGCTGGGCCTGGTGGTCGCAGCCTACGTCTATCTGCTGCGGGAAGGTCTCGGCGCACGCCTCGCCGCCCGCGGCGGCCCCCTGTACGTGTTCTTCTACAACAAGTGGTTCTTCGACGAGCTCTACCAGGCGACCTTCGTTCGGGCGGCCAAGTTCCTGGGCGACCTGTTCTGGAAGGGCGGGGACCAGAAGATCATCGACGGCCTCGGCCCCGACGGCGTCTCAGCGCTGTCGGTCAAGGTGGGGAAGGGCGCAGGACGCCTGCAGTCCGGATATGTCTACCACTATGCCTTCGTGATGCTGCTGGGCGTCGCGGGCCTGCTGACCTACGCCCTCTGGGCCTGGAACGCCTGAGGGGGATAACGACCAATGCCGCTTCTCTCCCTCATCACGTACGCGCCGCTCATCGGCGTCGCAGGTATCCTGGCGTTGCGCCTCATGGGCCGACCGGAGGACGCGAAGGTCGTCAGTGCGTCCAAGTGGATCGCGTTCGTCACCACGCTCGCGACGTTCGCCCTGTCGGTGCTGCTGGTCCTCCAGTACGATCCGTCCAACCCGGGCTTCCAGTTCGTGGAAGAGGCGCCGTGGTTCGCCGGCCTCAGCTATCGGATGGGCGTGGACGGCATCTCGGTCCTGTTCGTCCTTCTCACCGCCTTCCTGATGCCGCTCTGCATCGCCGCCTCGTGGACCTCCATTGAGAAGCGGGTGCCGGAGTACATGATCGCCTTCCTGGTCCTCGAGACCCTGGTGATCGGCGTCTTCTGTGCGCTCGACCTCGTGCTTTTCTACATCTTCTTCGAGTTCGGCCTGGTCCCGATGTTCCTGATCATCGGCATCTGGGGGGGGCGGCGCGTCTATGCGGCGTTCAAGTTCTTCCTCTACACCCTGCTGGGCTCGGTGCTCATGCTGGCGGCGATCCTCTACATGATCGCCACGACCGGCACGGCCTCGATCCCGGAGCTGATGGCGTACGACTTCCCGGGCGGGGTGCAGACCTGGCTATGGCTGGCCTTCTTTGCGTCCTTCGCCGTGAAGATGCCGATGTGGCCGGTGCACACCTGGCTGCCCGACGCCCACGTCGAGGCGCCGACGGCTGGCTCGGTCATCCTGGCGGGCATCCTGCTGAAGATGGGCGGCTACGGCTTCATGCGCTTCAGCCTGCCGATGTTCCCGAACGCGTCCGAACTGTTCGCGCCGCTGGTGTTCGCCATGTCGGTGATCGCCGTGATCTACACCTCGCTGGTCGCCTTCCGTCAGACCGACATCAAGAAGCTGATCGCCTATTCGTCCGTCGCGCACATGGGCTTCGTCACCATGGGCATCTTCTCGGGCAATGCGGCCGGCGAGCAGGGCGCGTTGTTCCAGATGATCAGCCACGGCGTGATCTCGGGCGCGCTCTTCCTCTGCGTCGGCGTCGTCTACGACCGGATGCACACCCGCGAGATCGCGTTCTACGGCGGCCTCGTGAACCGCATGCCTTGGTACGCCGCGGTCTTCATGCTCTTCACCATGGGCAATGTCGGCCTGCCGGGCACATCGGGGTTCGTGGGCGAAATCCTCACCATGACCGGGGCCTATCAGGCCTCCACCTGGACCGCCTTCCTGGCGGCGACCGGGGTGATCCTGTCGGCCGTGTATGCGCTGACCCTGTACCGCCGGGTCATGTTCGGCGAGCTCACCAATCCCAAGCTCGCCGCGATCACCGACCTCGACTGGCGCGAGGTTGCGATCTTCGCGCCGCTGATCGTCTCCACCCTGTACCTGGGCGTCCAGCCCAACATCGTCTTCAACCTGACCGCGGCCTCGGTGGACCAGCTCGTTGCTGTCTATCAGGCGGCCATCGGCGGGTGAGGGGCCTCTAGATGAATCTCGCTGCCGACCTCTCGCTTGCCTTCCCCGAACTGATCCTCGCGGGCGCGGCCCTAGCGCTGCTCGTGGTGGGCGCGTTTGCGCCGCGCGCCACAGCCGCGGTCGGCGCAGCGGCCGTCGTGGCGCTGCTTGGCGCCGCTGTCGCTGCCGCGACCCAGCCGTTCGGCGTCGCCTTCGGCGGCGGGCTGATCTCGGACGCCGCTGCGACGTTCTCGAAGGTGGCCATCTACGTCGCCTCGGCGATCGCCATTCCGCTCGCCCAGCCGTGGTTCGAGCGGCGCGGCGTGAAGAACTTCGAATTCCCCGTGCTGATCCTGCTCGCCGCGCTCGGCATGGGCATGATGGCCTCGTCGGGCGACCTCATCTCGCTCTATGTCGGGGTCGAGCTGCATTCGCTGGCGCTCTACGTCTTGGCTGCGATGCACCGCGACGACGCCAAGGCGTCGGAGGCCGGCCTGAAATACTTCGTGCTCGGCGCCCCTCTCCTCGGGCCTGCTGCTCTATGGCGCCAGCCTCATCTACGGCTTCGCCGGTTCGACGGTGTTCAGCGACATCGCGGTGGCCGTCCAGGGCGGCGCCAACACCGGCGTGCTGTTCGGCCTCGTCTTCCTGATGTGCGGCCTGGCGTTCAAGGTGTCGGCCGCGCCGTTCCATATGTGGACCCCCGACGTCTACGAAGGGGCGCCGACCCCGGTCGTGGCCTTCTTTGCCGCTGCGCCGAAGCTGGCCGCCATGGTGCTGTTCGCCCGCGCTCTGGCTGAGGGCTTCCCGGGCGCCATCCACCAGTGGCAGCAGGTGCTGGTCGCGATCGCCCTGATCTCGGTGGCCGTCGGGGCCTTCGCGGGTCTCGTGCAGAAGAACCTGAAGCGCCTGTGGGCCTATTCCTCGATCGCCAACATCGGCTATGCGGCCTTGGGCCTAGCCGCCGGCACGCAGGACGGCATCCAGGCGATGCTGGTGTTCATGGTGCTCTACATGATCGACGTGACGGGCTTTTTTGCCTGCCTGGCGGCGCTGTCCCGCCAGGGTCGATCCATGGAAACCATCGACGACATGGCCGGTCTCATCAAGGAACAGCCGGGAATCGCGCTGGCCATGAGCGCCTTCGCGCTTTCGGCGCTCGGCCTGCCGCCGTTCTCGGGGTTCTGGGCGAAATTCTACGTCTTCAAGGCGGCGCTCGACGCCGGCCTCTGGGTCCCGGCTGTGCTCGGCCTCGTCGGGTCCGTCGTGGCGGCGTTCTATTACCTGCGCCTCCTGAAGGCGATGTGGTTCGACGGCGCGAGCGGAGCCACCGACAAGCCGCCAATGGAGGCCAAGACCATCGCCGTCGCCTTGGCGCTGTTCTCCTTCCCCGTGGTGTTGATCGCGCTCACGTGGCTGGACCCGCTCGCCGCCGACGCAGCCCGCGCGTTCGGTCTGGCCTAGCCGATTGGCCGATCATCCGCCGATCGAGGCGTACGACAGCCTCGACTCCACGAACGCAGAAGCGCGGCGTCGCGCCGAGGCTGGAGAGACGGGCCCGGTCTGGATCACCGCGGCTCTGCAGACCGCCGGTCGCGGCCGGCGGGGCCGCGCTTGGTCGACGCAGCGAGGCAACCTCGCGGCTACGCTTCTGACCGTCACCGACGCGCCTGCCGCTGAGGCCGCCCAGTTGTCGTTCGTGGCCGCGCTCGCCGCCTGCGACTTGGCGGACGCCTGCCTGGGCGCCGGCGCGGCGCGCTTGAAGTGGCCCAACGACGTTCTGATCCATGGCCGCAAGGCGGTCGGCATTCTGGTGGAATCCGGCGCCCGCGGCGACGGTCGGCTTTGGCTCGCTGTCGGGATCGGCGTGAACCTCGCGCACGCTCCGGAGGATGTTGAACGCCCAGCCAGTGCGTTCGCCGACTTCATGCAGGGGCCGCCGCCCCAGCCCGTGGCGGCGCTGGAGGTGATGGCTCCCGCCTTCGAACGGTGGCGCCGCGCCTGGGTCACTCAGGGCTTCGCGCCGATCGCGCAAGCCTGGACGGAACGCGCCATGGGGCTCGGTGAGCGATGCGAGGCGCGGCTCCCGAGCCGCACCCTGTCGGGCGTCGCGGAAGGCATGGACTCGGACGGGGCGTTGCGTCTTCGGCTGGACGACGGCGGCCTTGAGCGCGTAACGGCGGGCGACGTGTTCTTCGGGGGCGTGTGAGGCAAGCGATGCTGCTGGCGATCGAACAGGGCAACACCAACACGCTGTTCGCCGTGCACGACGGCGAGCGATGGATCGCTCAGTGGCGGGCGGCCACGGACTCCAGCCGCACCGCTGACGAGTACGCGGTCTGGCTGTCTCAGCTGTTGGCCATGGCGGGCCTGGCGCTTGGGGCCTTCGACGGCTGCATCGTCTCGAGCGTTGTTCCGCAGTCGATCTTCAACCTGCGGAACCTGGCCCGTCGGTATCTGAAGGTGGAGCCGCTGGTGATCGGCGAGAATGCCGACCTGGGCATCGCAGTCCGTATCGACAAGCCGTCAGAGGCCGGCGCGGACCGCCTGGTGAACGCCATCGGCGCCCATGTGGTCTATGACGGCGCCCTTATCGTCATCGACAGCGGCACCGCCACCACGTTCGACGTCATCGCCGCCGACGGCGGGTTCGAGGGCGGGATCATCGCGCCCGGGATCAACCTGTCGATGGAGGCGTTGCACTCAGCGGCGGCGAAACTTCCGAGGGTCGCGATCCAGAAGCCGCAAAGGGTCGTGGGGACGGACACCGTGGGTGCGATGCAATCGGGCGTGTTCTGGGGCTACATTGCCCTGATCGAGGGCCTGATCGCCCGCATCAAGGCCGAGCGCGCTGAGCCGCTGACCGTTGTCGCCACCGGCGGTGTCGCCTCGCTTTTCCATGGCGCCACCAACGCCATCGACCACTTTGATCCCGACCTCACCATTCGCGGCATGCTGGAAATCTGGCGCCGCAACCAAGGCAAGGCTTGATGGCCCGTAACGACGCTGCCGACGAACTGGTCTTCCTGCCTCTCGGCGGGTCGAACGAGATCGGCATGAACTTCAATCTCTACGGCTTCGGGCCGGCGCACGACCGCAAGTGGATCGTGGTCGACCTGGGGGTCACCTTCGGCGACCAGACCACGCCGGGCGTCGAGGTGATCCTGCCGGATCCCGAGTACATCGAGGAATATGCCGACCGCATCCTCGGCATCGTGCTGACCCATGCGCACGAGGATCATATCGGCGCGGTGGCCTGGCTCTGGCCCCGCCTGAAGGCGCCCATCTACGCGACGCCGTTCACCGCCTTCGTGCTGCGCGAAAAGCTCCGCGAGGCGGATCTGCTGGACGAGGCCGAGATCACGGAGGTGCCGCTCGGCGGCCGGATCGAGCTCGGCCCGTTCAGCCTCGAGCTGATCACGCTCACCCATTCGATCCCAGAGCCCAACGGCCTCGCGATCAAGACGCCCCTGGGCACGGTGCTCCACACCGGCGACTGGAAGATCGACCCTGACCCGCTGCTCGGCGGGCCTACGGACATCGACCGCATCCGCGAACTCGGCGACGAGGGCGTGCTGGCGATGGTCTGCGACTCGACCAACGTCTTTCAAGACGGTCACGCCGGCTCCGAGGCCGAGGTCCGCGCCGCGCTCACGCCGCTGATCGGCGGCCTCAAGGGCAAGGTGGCGGTGGCCTGCTTCGCCTCCAACGTCGCCCGCATGGACAGCGTGATCCACGCCGCCGAGGCCGCCGGCCGCCGCGTTTGCCTCGTCGGGCGCTCGATGCACCGTATGGCGGCTGCGGCGAAGTCGGTGGGCCTGATGCAGGACGTTCAGCCATTCCTGGACGACAGCGAGGCCAAGCACCTGCCCGAGAGCCAGGTGCTCTACCTGTGCACTGGCAGCCAGGGCGAACCGCGCGCCGCGCTCGCGCGGATCGCGGACGGGACCCATCCGCACGTGAGCCTTGGCGCCGGCGACGCGGTGATCTTCTCCAGCCGGGTGATCCCCGGCAACGAGATCCCGATCCGCAATCTGCAGAACAATCTGACGGAACGGGGCGTGCGCCTCTACACCGAGCGCGACCATCCCGGCATCCACGTGTCGGGCCATCCGTGCCGCGATGAGCTGGCCGAGATGTACCGCTGGGCGCGGCCCGAGGTCGCCGTGCCCACCCACGGCGAGCGCCGCCACCTGATGGAGCATGCCGCCTTCGCCCGCGACCTGCAGGTGCCGCAGCAGGTGACGCCCCGCAACGGGGACATGGTGCGCCTGGCGCCCGGCCGCGCCGAGGTGATCGACGAGGTTCCCTCCGGCCGCCTGTTCGTCGATGCCGGCGTGCTGACGCCCGAGAACGGCCAAGCCCTCAGGGAGCGCCGCCACGCGTCCTACAACGGCATGATCGCCGTCTCCGTCGTGCTCGACGGACGCAGCAAGGTCGCCGCCGGGCCGCAGGTGAGGGCGCTGGGCCTGCCCGCCGACGAGGACTATCCGCTCGAGGAAGCCCTGGACGACCTGGCGGAGGAGGCGGAAGCCGCGCTTGGACGGCTGAAGGGGGAACAGCGCGAGTTGGACGACGAGGTCGAGACCGCCATCAGTAGGGCGGTGAAGAAGGCCTGCCAGCGCATCTGGGGCCGCCGCCCCGTGGTCGAGACGACGGTGCTCAGGGTCTGAGAACCCGCCTGGGTTGCGCTGAACGGCCAGCCACGGTGTAGCCTCGGCGCATGGAGATCGACGGCCGATTCCTGTCAGGGTTCGTGGTACTGCTGGTTATGGCCACATGGGCCGGCCTGCTGCTGCCGCCGATGGTCGGCGTCGGCGTGCTCATGGTCGTCAGGGGCCGTCCGGCGGCCCGCTGGCTGCTGTTGCTGCCGATCGTCTGGCTCGCGCCGCTCGCGGCGGCGATGGGCATCTCCACGGCCGAGCAAAGCGCCGCCGCCACCGGCCTCGGCTATCTCGCGCTGGCGGTCTGTGGCCTCATCGCGCCGACATTCGCCTGGCACACCCGGACGCTTTCGGCCCTCACGGTGAGCTGGCTGGGGCTGAACGTCCTCGTGACCTTCACGGCCCTCGCCCTCATCGGCCTCTTTCCCTTCACCACCTGACGCGGCGTGATCTCGCGCCCGGCCGCGGCTCGGCGTATACGCAGCCCCATGATCGGGAAACTCAATCACGTGGGCGTCGCCACGCCCTCCATCGACGAAGCGGTGAAGCTGTACCGCGACGTCCTCGGCGCCCACGAAGATCGGCGAGAAGTTCGTCATGCCCGAGCAGGGCGTCTGGGTCTGTTTCGTTGACCTGCCGAACAGCCAGATCGAGCTGATCGAGCCTGCCGGCGACAACTCGCCGCTCAAGGGCTTCCTTGAAAAGAATCCGGCGGGCGGGCAGCACCACATCTGCTTCGAGGTAGACGACATCATCGCGGCGCGCGATGACATGGCCGCCAAGGGCGCGACCGTGCTGAACAACGGCCAGCCGCGCATCGGAGCGCACGGGACGCCGGTGATCTTCGTCCATCCGAAGAACATGGGCGGCGTGCTGGTCGAGCTGATGGAAACGCCGAAAGGGGCGCACTGATGGGTCCGATCACCGCCGTCGCCATCTACCTGACGATCTGGTGGACGGTGCTGTTCACGGTGCTGCCGCTCGGGGTCCAGAGCCACTACGAGGCGGGCATCGACAAGGGCGACGGCGGCGATCCCGGCGCTCCGGTCGATCCCAAGCTGAAGCAGAAGTTCATCACCACGACCTGGGTCTCGGCCATCGTATTTGCCGTGATCTTCGCCATCGTCCAGTTCGGCCTGGTCAAGCTGCCCGCGCTCCCGTCGACCTACTAGGGAGCCCTTCGGCCACAGGCGCGTTGCCAAGCTTCCGGGCGGGAGGCTATCAACGCGCCTCGTTCCAGCCTTGAATCTCTAGGACACCCGAGACGATGCGCCTTTCGCGTTACTTCATGCCGACGCTGCGCGAGGCGCCCTCGGACGCCCAGATCGTCTCGCATCAGCTCATGCTCCGCGCCGGGATGATCCGGCAGGAGGCCGCCGGCATCTACGCGTGGCTGCCGCTCGGCCTGAAGGTGCTCAAGAAGATCGAGCAGATCGTTCGCGAGGAGATGGACCGCGCCGGCGCGGTCGAGCTGCTGATGCCGACGCTTCAACTCGCCGACCTGTGGCGCGAGAGCGGCCGCTACGACGACTACGGCGAGGAGATGCTGCGCATCAAGGATCGCCACGACCGGGACCTGCTGTACGGCCCCACGGCGGAGGAGGTCATCACCGACATCTTCCGAGCTTATGTGAAGTCCTACAAGGACTTGCCGAAGAATCTTTACAACATCCAGTGGAAGTTCCGGGACGAGCGGCGCCCGCGGTTCGGCGTCATGCGCGGCCGCGAGTTCCTGATGAAGGACGCCTATTCGTTCGACATCGACGAAGCGGCGGCCCGTCGGGCGTACAACCGGATGTTCCTGGCGTACCTCAACATCTACTCGCGGCTCGGCCTGCAGGCGATCCCGGTGCGGGCCGACACCGGCCCGATCGGCGGCGACCTCAGCCACGAGTTCATCATCCTGGCCGAGACCGGCGAGAGCGAGGTCTTCGCCCACCGCGACCTGGTCGAGATGGGCGCGCCGGGTCCCGACATCGACTGGGACGGCGACCTGGAGCCGCTCGTTCAGCAGCGCACCCGCCTCTACGCCGCCAGCGACGAGATGCACGACGCCGCCCGCTTCGAGGCCGAGGGCCCGAGGACAAACGCATGACCGCGCGCGGCATCGAGGTCGGCCACATCTTCTACTTCGGCGAGAAGTACTCGAAGCCGATGAACGCCAAGGTGACCGGGCCCGACGGCAAGGACGCGCCCGTGCATATGGGCTCGTACGGCGTGGGCGTCTCGCGTCTGGTCGGCGCGATCATCGAGGCCAGCCACGACGACGCCGGTATCATCTGGCCCGAGAGCGTCGCGCCCTTCGGCGCCGCGGTCGTGAACCTGCGCCCCGGCAGAATCCGCCGTCGACGAGGTGGCCGAGCAGGCCTATCGCGCCCTGCTGGCGGCCGGCGTGGAGCCGGTTCTTGACGACCGCGACGAGCGGCCGGGCGCCAAGTTCGCCTCGCTCGACCTCGTGGGCATCCCCTGGCAGCTGATCGTCGGTCCCAAGGGCGTGGCCGACGGCGTGGTCGAACTCAAGCGCCGCGCCACGGGCGAGCGCCAGACCCTGCCGCTCGAGGACGCCCTGAAGGTCATCACGGGGTGAACAACGGCGGCGCTGTCACGGGCGGTGCGGCGGCGCCCTTCGGCTACTGGGAGCGGATGCTCGCCGGCCGCTATCTGCGCGCCAAGCGCAGCCAAGGCGGCGTGGCGCTGATTTCGGTGATCTCCTTCGTCGGCATCATGCTTGCGGTGGCGGTGCTGATCATCGTCATGAGCGTGATGAACGGGTTCCGCGCCGAGATGCTGAACCGGATCCTGGGCTTCCAGGGGCATGTCTATGTCACCGGGGGCCTTCTGGACGGCGTCGAGCGTGACGCGGCGGTCCAGCGGCTGAAGCAGGTGCCCAACGTCATCCAGGTGGCGCCGATCATCGAGGCCCAGGCCATCGCGCTCGGTCCGACGCAGATCTCCGGCGCCATCGTCCGCGGCATAAGTCCCAAGGACCTGCAGGCGACGACCATGGTCGCCCAGAGCATCACCCGCGGCTCGTTGAAGGATTACGGGGCGGGCGAGTACGGCGGAGAGACCATCGTGGTCGGCGAGCGGCTGGCTCAGTCGCTGGGCGTCGCGCCCGGCGACGTTCTGACCCTGATCTCGCCCTCGGCCGGCGCCACCGCCTTCGGCGGCACGCCGATGCAGAAGGACTATGTGGTCGGGGCCACCTTCGCCGTCGGCATGAGCCAGTACGACCAGGCCTACATCTTCATGCCCTTCGAACAGGCCCAGCTTTTCTTCGGGCGGGAAGGCACCGCCGACGCCATCGAGGTGCGGGTCACCGATCCCGATCATGCGGCGCGGATGAAGGCCGCCATCGGCATGGCGGCCGGCCCCACGGGGATCGTGACCGACTGGACGCAGCGCGACAGCTCGTTCTGGGGCGCCCTGAAGATCGAGCGGACCATGATGCGGCTGATCCTGATGCTGCTCGTCGCCATCGCAGCCATGAACATCATCTCCGGCCTCGTCATGCTGGTGAAGAACAAGGGGCGCGACATCGCCATCCTGCGCACCATCGGGGCCGGGCAGGGCGCGGTCCTGCGCATCTTCTTCATGGCCGGGGCCAGCATCGGCGTCTTCGGCACCATCGCGGGCCTGCTGCTGGGCGTGGTGTTCTGCGCCTACATCACGCCGATCCAGCACGCGCTGGAGCTCGTCACCGGCGCCGTGCTGTTCTCGTCCGACGTCTATTTCCTCGACCGCGTGCCGGCGAAGCTGGATTGGGTGGAGGTGACCATCGTCGCCACCTGGGGCTTCGTGATGAGCTGCCTGGCCACGATCCCGCCCGCCTGGCGCGCCAGCCGCCTCGATCCGGTGGAGGCGCTCCGCTATGAGTGAGCCTGTCCTCTCCATCCGGGGGCTGGAACGGACCTACCGCACCGAGGCCGGCGCGCTCACGGTGCTGCGGGGCGCCGACCTCGACATCAACGCCGGCGAAATCGTTGGCCTGATCGGCCCCTCGGGCTCGGGCAAGTCCTCGCTGCTGCACGCCGCCGGCCTGCTGGAGCATCCCGACGCCGGCCGCATCACGGTGCTGGGCCGCGACTGTTCGAACCTCAACGAGCGCGAGCGCACGCGCGTGCGCCTGGCGACCATTGGCTTCGTGTACCAGTTCCACCACCTGCTCCCGGAATTCTCGGCGCTCGACAATGTCGCCCTGCCGCAGATGATCGCCGGCAAAAGTCACAAGGCGGCGCAGGACCGGGCGGCGACGCTACTGAGCGAACTGGGCCTCAAGGAGCGGACGCACCACCAGCCGGCCCAGCTCTCGGGCGGCGAGCAGCAGCGGGTGGCCATCGCCCGGGCGCTCGCCAACTCGCCCCGGCTGCTGCTCGCCGACGAGCCCACCGGCAACCTCGATCCGAAGACCTCGGAAGCGGTGTTCGAGAACCTCTATGCGCTGGCCAGGCGCCAGGGCGTCGCCGCCCTGGTGGCTACCCACAACCTCGAGCTCGCCAGCCACATGGACCGCGTGCTGACGCTGAAGGACGGCCACCTGGAGCCGTGGGTCAAGCCCTAAGCCCGAGCGTCAGCGCCGGGCGCGCCGCTCGTCTGCCAAGCAGGTTGACAGGAAGAACAAAAGGCGAATAAGAACGAAAGTAGAACCCATCACAGGTTGTCCACAAGGACGCCCACAGAAGGATGCGACACATGGTTCGCCTGGCGCGGGAATCGCTGGCCTTTGGCTCGGTCACCAGCTTTGTCTGGATGGTGTGTCACTTGGCGTCCGTCGTGAGCTGACGCCATGTCGCGGATGGGGGAGTTGGCCAGCTTGAGCGCGGAGAGTAGCGAGGGCTTTGTCCATCTCCGGGTCCGTTCCGCCTACTCGCTTCTGGAAGGCGCGATCAAGGCCGACAAGATCGGGGACCTCGCGAAGGGCTGGCATATGCCGGCCGTGGCCCTGACCGACCGCGCGAACCTGTTCGGCGCTCTTGAGTTTTCTGTCGCCACGAAGAGCTCGGGCGTTCAGCCGATCATCGGCTGTGCGCTGCCCGTGTCGGGGATCGGCGACCGTCCGCCCGAGCGCTGGGCCAAGACACCCACCGTCGTGCTGCTCGCCCAGAGCGAGGAGGGCTACCTCAACCTCTGCGAGTTGTCGTCCATCGCCTATGTGGACGCCGAGGCCACGGAAGAGCCGCACGTCCCCTGGTCCAAGGTGGTCGAGCGCTCGGCCGGCCTGATCCTGCTGTCGGGCGGCCCCGACGGTCCCGTCGACTGCCTTTTCGCCGGCGGCAAGGAGAAGGAGGGGCGCGCGGCGCTGGCCGAGATGAAGCGCGCGTTCGGAGACCGCTTCTACGTCGAACTTCAGCGCCACGGCATGCCGGCCGAGGCCGCCGCCGAGGGCGGCCTGGTGGCGTTCGCGTACGACGAAGACGTGCCGCTGGTCGCCACGAACGACGTCTATTTCAAGAACACGCAGATGTATGAGGCGCACGATGCGTTGCTGTGCATCGCGGACGGCAGTTTTGTGGGCCAGGACGAGCGGCGTCGAGTCACCGCCGAGCACTGGTTCAAGTCGCCGGCCGACATGCGGGCCTTGTTCCAGGACCTGCCCGAAGCCTGCGACAATACGCTGGATATCGCCCGCCGCTGCGCCTTCATGGTGCACAAGCGCGACCCGCTGCTGCCCAGGTTCACGACCGACGCCGGCCGCTCCGAGGCCGAGGAATTGGCGCACCAGGCTCGCGAAGGGCTGAAGGCCCGCATGTCCGCCGGCCAGGCTAACGCCTTCCCGCCCGAGGATTACGAGGCGCGGCTGGAGCGGGAGATCCAGGTGATCACCCAGATGGGGTTCCCCGGCTACTTCCTGATCGTCTCGGACTTCATCAAGTGGGCCAAGGCCAGGGGGATCCCGGTGGGGCCCGGTCGCGGCTCGGGCGCCGGCTCTCTGGTCGCCTATTCGCTGACCATCACCAATCTCGACCCGCTCCGCTACGGCCTGCTGTTCGAGCGCTTCCTGAACCCGGAACGCGTGTCGATGCCCGACTTCGACATCGACTTCTGCCAGGAGCGTCGCGAAGAGGTCATCAGCTACGTCCAGCAGCGCTACGGCGTCGACAAGGTCGCCCAGATCATCACCTTCGGCACGCTGCAGGCCCGCGCTGTCCTGCGAGACGTCGGTCGGGTGATGCAACTGCCGCTCGGGCAGGTCGACCGCCTGGCCAAGATGGTGCCTGCCAACCCCGCCAATCCGGTAACTCTGGCCCAGGCCCTGGATATCGAGCCGCGCCTCAAGGAAGAGCGCCAGCGTGACGAGGCCGTGGACCGGCTGATCACCGTCGCCATGCAACTGGAAGGGCTGTACCGCAACGCCTCCACCCACGCCGCCGGGGTCGTCATCGGCGACCGGCCGCTGACGCAGCTTACGCCGCTCTATCGCGATCCGCGCTCCGAGCTGCCGGCCACCCAGTTCAACATGAAGTGGGTCGAGAGCGCCGGCCTGGTGAAGTTCGACTTTCTGGGCCTGAAGACGCTCACCGTCATCGATCGGGCCGTGAAGCACCTGGAGAAACGCGGCGCGGCGATCGACCCCAACGCCCTGCCGCTGGATGACCAGCCCACCTACGATCTGATGAGCAACGCCCAGACCATCGGCGTCTTCCAGTTCGAAGGTCAAGGCATGCGTGATGCGCTGCGCCAGCTCCGTCCCAGCTCCATCGAAGACGTCACCGCCATCGGCGCCCTGTACCGCCCGGGCCCGATGGACAACATCCCGACGTTCGTGGACTGCAAGTTCGGCCGCAAGCCGATCGACTACCTGCATCCCACGCTGGAAGGGGTGCTGAAGGAGACCTACGGCATCATCGTCTACCAGGAACAGGTGATGCAGATCGCCCAAATCCTGGCGGGCTACAGCCTGGGTGAGGCCGACCTCCTGCGTCGCGCAATGGGCAAGAAGAAGAAGGAGGAGATGGACCTCCAGCGGGCGCGGTTCGTCTCCGGAGCCGAGGCCAAGGGCGTGCCGGGCGCCCAGGCCGGCGCCATCTTCGACCTGGTCGACAAGTTCGCCGGCTACGGCTTCAACAAGTCCCACGCCGCCGCCTATGCCTTCGTCAGCTACCAGACGGCCTGGCTGAAGGCGAACGCGCCCGTCGAGTTCTTCGCGGCCTCGATGAGCCTCGATATCGCCAATACCGACAAGCTGTCGGTCTTCTATCAGGACGCCAAGCGCTTCGGCGTAAAGATCCGGCCGCCCTGCGTGAACCGGTCTGGGGCCGACTTCGACGTTGAGAACGGCGAAGTGCTCTACGCGCTGGGCGCCATCCGCAACGTCGGCCTGCAAGCGATGGAGCATGTGGTTCAGGTGCGGCGCGAGGGCGGGCCGTTCCGGGACATCTTCGACTTCGTCGAACGGGTCGACCCGAAACAGGTCAACAAGCGCACCTTCGAGACGATGGCCCGGGCCGGCTGCTTCGACGCCATACACCCGAACCGCGCTGAGTTGATCGCCTCGGCCGATGCCTTGATCGGTCATAGCCAGGCGTTGGCTTCCGACCGCGCCGAGGGCAAGGTCAGCCTGTTTGGCGACGACCTGTCGGGGGGCATCGGCCGCGAATGACTCGCGCCGAGGCGTGGACGCCGACCGAGCGCCTCGACGAGGAACTGGCGGCGGTAGGCTTCTACCTGTCGGGGCATCCGCTCGAGGACATGATCGAGGCGCTGCGACGCCGCCGCACCGAGCTGCTAACCGATGCGATCGCCAAGGCCGCCGCCGGGGCCGAGGCGCTACGGATGGCGGGCGTGGTCCGCCGCAAGCAGGAGCGCCCTTCGCGCTCGGGCGAGAAGTTCGCCTTCGTGACCTTCTCCGACCCGACCGGCGAGTACGAGGTGCTGTTCCCGCCGGAATCGCTGAAGCGCTGCCGGGATCTGCTGGAGCCGGGCAAGGCCGTCGCCATCACCGTGCGCGCCAAGGCCAACGAGGGGGAGGTCCGCTTCTTTGGAGACAGCGTCGAGCCGGTTGAAAAGGCCGTCGAGAACGTGGTCGCAGGGCTCCGGGTCCACGTCGCGCCCCGCAGCGCCGAGATTGAAGCCTTGAAGAAGCGCCTGGAAGGCGTGACCAATCCTAGAGGCGGGGAGATCATCCTCGTCGCCCCCCTGGAGCTCGGCCGCGAGGTCGAGGTGAAGCTGCCTGGCCGGTTCACCTTGGACGGCTCCGTGCGGGGTGCGATCAAGACCGCGCCAGGCGTGGTGTTCGTGGAGGACGTCTGATGAGGAAGCTTGCCCTCGCGGCCGTCGTAGCCGGTCGTGTCGGTATCGACAGCGGCTCATGCCGGGTTCGGCGCTCCGGGCCAGACGCCGAAGCCGCCTGAGGCCCTCAAGCCTACGAGCCGTGGAAGCCGGGCTCGGTGTACGGGAAGCCAAAGTAGGCCCGGGAGCCGCGAGACGGTGATCCGCGACGAGGACAGGTGAGGGCATGGACGATCCGAATTCCGGACATCCTCTGGACCGCGCGGTGTGGGCGGCGCTGACCACCCGCCAGGCTCACCTGGCGCTGGGCGATCATCGCGCCCGCCGGCTCGCGCCGGAGTACGGCCTGTTCGCTGCCGCCGCCGACCGCTCGGCGGCAAACGTCGCTGCGCTCGCCGCCCTGGTTCGCGAGACCGGACCGGCCGCGCTCTTCGAGGCCGATCCGCCCCGCGAGCTGGAGGGGGTTACGGTCACGCCCGGCGCCCCTATCACCCAGATGATCGCCACGACGCCTGTCTTCGCGCCCACCGAGTTCGAGGTCCTGCGCCTTGGCGCCCGCTGACGCCGCCGAGATGCTCCAACTGGCGACGCTCACGAAGCCCGGCCCGTTTTTCAGTCGCACCCATCAGCTCGGCGCCTTCATCGGAGTGCGCGAGAACGGCCGCCTGGCCGCCATGTGCGGCGAGAGGCTTCGCCTGCCGGGTTACACTGAACTGAGCGCGGTCTGCACCCATCCCGACTTCCTTGGTCGCGGGTACGCCGCCGGGCTCATGAGTCTGGTCACCCAGGCGATCCTCGCGCGCGGCGACGTCGCCTTCCTCCACGTCTACGACCACAATACCCGAGCCATTGCCCTTTACGAGCGTTTGGGCTGGACGCGGCGCCGGGCCGTCGAGGTGATGTTTCTGGAGCCCGCCTGAGCTGTGAGCCCGCCTGAGCTGTGAGCTCGCCTGCGGGGCGGGCAAGAGCTTGCAATTCGGGCGCTTAACCCCTAAATGCGCGCCTCAATCCACACGCAGGCGTTCGGCGTGGCCGGGGAGACATCCCGTCCATCACCGTTCCGGTCCTTCCTCGGAAGGGTGCCTGCGGAGGTCCAACCGGAAGAAAGACGAGATACAGACGATGGCTCTGCCTGACTTTTCTATGCGCCAGCTGCTCGAAGCCGGCGCCCACTTCGGCCACCAGACGCACCGCTGGAACCCGAAGATGGACAAGTACATCTTCGGCGCGCGCTCCAACATCCACATCATCGACCTGTCGCAGACGATTCCGCTGCTGCACCAGGCGCTGGTGAAGGTCCGTGAAGTCGCCGCGGGCGGCGGCCGGATCCTGTTCGTCGGCACGAAGCGCCAGGCGTCTGATCCGCTGGCGACCGCCGCGAAGCGCTGCGCTCAGTATTACGTGAACCACCGCTGGCTGGGCGGCACGCTGACCAACTGGCGTACCGTCTCGGGGTCGATTCAGCGCCTGCGCGAACTGGAAGGCGTCGTCAGCGGCGAGGGCCAAGGCCGTTCCAAGAAGGAACTGCTGACGCTCACCCGCGAGAAGGACAAGCTGGAGCTGTCGCTGGGCGGCATCAAGGACATGGGCGGCATCCCCGACCTCATGTTCGTGATCGACACCAACAAGGAAGCGATCGCGATCCAGGAAGCCCGGAAGCTGAACATCCCGGTGATCGCCATCCTCGACACCAACTGCAACCCGGACGGCATCACCTATCCGATCCCCGGCAACGACGACGCGGCCCGCGCCATCCAGCTCTACTGCGACCTGATGGCCGACGCGATCCTCGACGGCCTGGCTGCCGGCCAAGCCGCCTCGGGCGTGGACCTGGGCGCTTCGGAGGCTCCGATTGAGCCGACGCTGGCGCGCGAGCTGACCCCGGAAGCGGCGGCTGAACCCGAGGTCACCGCGCCGGAAGCTGCGGCCCTCGAAGCCGAGATGACCGGCGCCGAAGCTCCCGCGGCCGATGCGGCGAGCGAAGAACAGGCCGGCTAGGCGCCTCCCGGCGCTGCGCTGACACGAAACTCTGATGACGAGCCCTCATGAAGGGGGCTCGTCACGATTCTAGCTTTGAAGGAGCCCACCATGGCGGAGATCACCGCTGCGCTGGTCAAGGAACTGCGCGAAAAAACCGACGCGGGCATGATGGACTGCAAGAAGGCCCTGCAGGAGAACGGCGGCGACATCGAAGCCGCGGCGGACTGGCTGCGCACCAAGGGCCTGTCGAAGGCGGCGAAGAAGTCGGATCGCGCCGCGGCCGAAGGTCTCGTCGCCGGCCTGATCAGCAACGACGGCAAGACCGGCGTTCTGATCGAGCTGAACGCGGAAACCGACTTCGTCGCCAAGAACGACAAGTTCCAGGACGCCGCCCGCCGGATCGCCGTCACGGCCCTGACTCACCAGGCGCTGGACACGCTGAACGACGCCAAGACCGAGAACGGTGAGGTCATCAACGACATCATCACCGGCCTGATCGCGACGATCGGCGAGAACATGCGTCTGCGCCGCAGCCACCGCCTGACCGTCGATCAGGGCGCCGTGGCGCTGTACCTGCACAATGTGCAGGGCGAAGGCGTTGCGCGTCTTGGTGTGCTGGTCGCCCTCGAAGGCGCCGGCGATCAGGCCGTGCTGAAGGACGTCGGTCGGAAGATCGCGATGCACGTGGCCGGTACGCCGACCCCGCCGCTGTCGCTGACGTCGGACGAACTGGATCCGGACGCCGTCGCCAAGGAGCGGGAAATCCAGACCCAGACGGCGATGGAGTCGGGCAAGCCCCGCGAGATCGCCGAGAAGATGGTCGAGGGCCGGATCCGCAAGTGGCAGGAAGAAGTGGTGCTTCTGAAGCAGCCCTTCGTCATGAACCCGGATCAGACGATCGAGCAGCTGATCGCCGAGACGTCCAAGCAGGTCGGCTCGCCGGTCGCGGTGAAGGGCTTCGTCCGCTTCGCCCTCGGCGAGGGTGTCGAGAAAAAGGTCGACGACTTCGCGGCCGAAGTGGCTTCGATGACCTCGGCGGGCTAAGGCCCGCACGAAACTGACCCTTTGAGGGCGCGGCGCGTTCGACGCGCGCCGCGCCCTTGATGTATCTACGTCCCGCGCCCTTACGAACTGGACCCGCCATGGCCGAAAAACCCCGCTACACCCGCGTGCTGCTGAAGGTTTCGGGCGAGGTCCTGATGGGCGACCAGCCGTTCGGCATCGACACCAACACGCTGGAGCGGACGGCTGAGGACATCGCCGAGGTGGTGCGCACGGGCGTTCAGCTCTGCTTGGTGATCGGCGGCGGAAACATCTTCCGCGGCGTTTCGCTCGCCGGTCGCGGCATGGAGCGGGCCAGCGCCGACTACATGGGCATGCTGGCGACGGTCATGAATGCCCTGGCCTTGCAGGCCGCGCTCGAGAAGATCGGCGTCTACACCCGCGTCCAGTCCGCGATCCCGATGGAGGCCGTCTGCGAACCCTACATCCGCCGCCGCGCGCAGCGGCACCTGGAGAAGGGTCGGGTGGTGATCTTCGCCGCCGGCGTCGGCGCGCCGTTCTTCACGACAGACCTCGGGCGCCGCGCTTCGGGCCGCCGAAATGGGTTGCGAGGCGCTGTTCAAGGGGACGAGCGTCGGACGGCGTCTACACGGCCGACCCCAAGAAGGACCCATCGGCCGAGCGCTATGAGACGCTGAGCTACACGGATGTCCTCGCCAAGGACCTTCGCGTCATGGACGCTTCCGCGGTGAGCCTGATGCGCGACAACCAGATCCCGATCGTGGTTTTCTCGATCCGCGAGCGGGGCGCCTTCCTCAAGGTGCTGAAGGGCGAGGGGACCTTCACCACCATCGCTTAGCCGCCTAGTTTCGGCGCTGCATGAATTCGAACGGGAGATAATCCGTCATGGCCACGACCGAGAAGCCGGTGCTTTCCAAGTACAGGGACCGCATGGACAAGGCCGTTGCGGCGCTGAAGGAGGAGTTCGGCTCGCTTCGCACCGGCCGCGCCTCCGCCAGCCTGCTCGACCAGATCCATGTCGAGGCCTATGGTTCGAACACGCCCCTCAACCAGGTGGCGGCCATCAGTGTCCCCGAGCCGCGGATGATTAGCGTCAACGTCTGGGATCGCGGCATGGTGGTGTCGGTCGAAAAGGCGATCCGGCAGTCCGACCTCGGCCTCAATCCGGTCGTCGACGGTCAGACGCTGCGGATTCCGATTCCGCCGCTCACGGAAGACCGCCGCAAGGACCTCGCCAAAATCGCCGGCCGTTACGCCGAGCAGCAGCGCATCGCGGTTCGCAACATCCGACGCGACGCCAACGACGACCTGAAGAAGGCCGAGAAGGACCACGTCATCAGCCAGGACGAGCAGAAGAAGATGGAAGCCGACGTCCAGAAGATGACGGACGAGGCCATCAAGCGCATCGACGAAGCCTTGAAAACCAAGGAACAAGAGATCATGCAGGTCTGATCCGGCGCTTCGCCGGAACGCCTCCCAGGATCGTCGCAACCGATGGCCGCCGAAGACAAGACGCCGTTCCCGGGCGCGCCAACGACAGCGGGCCAGGATCGGCCGCTGCACGTGGCCATCGTGATGGACGGCAACGGCCGCTGGGCCAAGCGCCGCGGGCTGCCGCGCACGCTTGGTCATCGCGAAGGCGTGGAGGCTCTGAAGCGCACGGTCTCCGCTGCGGCGGAGCAGAATATCCGCTGGCTGACGGTCTTCGGGTTCTCCACCGAGAATTGGAGCCGTCCGGC
Organism: Phenylobacterium sp. J426; assembly: GCF_024699945.1. Lineage (GTDB taxonomy): Bacteria > Pseudomonadota > Alphaproteobacteria > Caulobacterales > Caulobacteraceae > Phenylobacterium. The sequence goes on from NZ_JAJOMY010000001.1 coordinate 3,166,006, forward strand.
CGCCGAGGTTTCCGAGCTCATGGCGCTGCCCAAGCGCTACTTCCAGAGCGACATTGCGCGGCTCGAGCGTGAGGGCGTCCGGGTCCGCGTGATCGGTCGGCGCGAAGGCCTGTCCGACGATCTGGTCCAGATCATCGAAGACGCCCAGGCCCGCACCGCCAGGAACGACCGCTTCTTCCTGAATATCGCCTTCAACTATGGCGGCCAGGCCGACATCGCCGACGCCGCCCGGCGTTTCGCCGTGGAGGTGGCTGCAGGTCGCGCCAGGCCCGAAGATCTGGACGAAGCGCGGTTCGCCAGCTTCCTGGCGACCACAGGTTCGCCGCCGCCGGACGTTATCGTCCGTCCTTCGGGCGAACAGCGGCTGTCCAACTTCCTCTTGTGGGAGGCGGCCTACGCCGAGCTCGTCTTCCAGGACGTGCTCTGGCCTGACTACGGGGCCGAACACCTGAAGGCGGCCCTGGCGGCATTCTCCGCGCGGGACCGGCGCTATGGCGCGATCGTGGCCGATGACGTCCTCGCCGCCGGCTAAGCGGTTCAACTGGTCCAACCTCGGCCTGCGCATCGCCTCGGCTGCGGTGATTGCGCCGGCCGCGCTTGGCGCGGCCTGGCTGGGTGGCTGGCCTTACCTGGTGCTGATCGCGATCGGCGTCGCACTGCTGGCGCTGGAATGGGGCGGCATGAGCGCCCCCGTCGCGCCGACGCGTGTGTCGGCCGCGGTGACGGTGGCCGTGCTGGCCACAGTGTTTCTGGCCTATCTTGAGCAGACCGAACTGGCCTGGCTTGCCGTCGCCGTGGGCGCCGTCGCCGCGGCCCTCGTGGCGCGCGGGGTGGCGGAACGGCCCGCCGACGCCGCGTTCGGGGTGATCTATATCGCGCCCGCCGCCATCTGCCTGATCTGGCTCCGCGACAGTCATGAGATCCGCTCTCACCAGGGCCACTGGTGGCTGATGACCCTCTTCGCCGCGACCTGGGCCGCCGATATCGGAGCCTTCGCCGTCGGCAGCCTGTTGAAGGGGCCGAAGCTATGGCCGCGGTTTTCGCCGAACAAGACCTGGTCCGGGTTCGTCGGGGGCCTCGGCGCCTCGGCGCTGGCCGGCTTCGGCATGGCGTTCTTCAGCGTCTTTCAGCTCAACCTCGCCGCCGCCGCCTTTGTTGGCCTGTGCGTGGGGTTGGCCACGATGGCCGGTGACCTGTGGGAATCGGCTCTGAAGCGCCGGTTCGGGGTGAAGGATTCCGGTGATCTGATCCCAGGCCACGGTGGGCTGCTGGATCGGGTGGACGGTCTCATGTTCGCCGTTGTGGTCATGGCCCTCGTGCGGCTCGCCAATATCTGGGGATGGCATTGAATCTGCCGCGCAAGGTCAGCGTGCTGGGCTCCACCGGCTCGATCGGGGTTTCGACGCTGGACCTGTTCGAACAGGCGGGGGTCGAGGTTGACGTGGTCGCGCTGACCGCCGGCCGCAACGTGGAGCGCCTGGCCGACCAGGCGCTCCGCTGGCGGCCGAAGGTGGCGGTCATCGAGGACGAGCGCGCGCTGCCCCGGCTGCGCGAGCGGCTGAAGGGTTCCGGCGTCGAGGTCGCCGCCGGCGCTGCCGCCGTCAGGGACGCCGCCGCCGCCGACGCTCAGTGGGTGATGTCGGCTATCGTTGGCTTCGCAGGGCTGGGCGCCGACGCTGGCCGCGGCCAGGGCGGGCGCTGTGATCGCGCTCGCCAACAAGGAGAGCCTGGTCTGCGCCGGGCCTTCCCTGCTGCGGACGGCCAAGCTTGCCGGCGGCGCTGTCGTGCCGGTCGATTCGGAGCATTCGGCGATCTTCCAGGTTCTGGATCCTGCCGTCGCAGCCCAGGTCTCCCGCCTGATACTGACATCATCGGGCGGACCTTTCCGCTCGGCCACCCGAGATCAGATGGCGGCGGCGACGCCAGAGCGGGCGCTGGCGCATCCAAACTTCTCGATGGGCGCCAAGATTTCGATCGATTCAGCGACCATGATGAACAAGGGCCTGGAGGTCATCGAGGCCGCCTACCTGTTCGCCATGCCTCCCGAACGGATCGAAGTCCTGGTCCACCCGCAGCAGATCATCCATAGCCTCGTGGAATACGCCGACGGCTCAACCCTGGCGCAGCTGGGTCCGCCCGATATGCGCCCGCCAATAGCCTGCGCGTTCGCTTGGCCGGATCGTCTGCCCTGGCCGGCGCCGAAGCTCGATCTGGTCACTTCGGGGCCTCTGACCTTTGAGCATCCCGACCTCGAACGTTTTCCGGCCCTCCGTATCGCCAAGGAGGCGCTGCGGGCGGGCGGCCATGCGCCGGCGGCCATGAATGCGGCCAACGAGCGCGCCGTGGCGGCCTTCCTTGACCGCCGCATCGGCTTGCTCGACATCAGCTCCGTGGTCACGGAGACGCTGGAACGGCTGGACGGCGCGGATTTCGCAGCCGACAACAGCGACGCCCTGGAGTGCGCCAAGATGACCGACGCGGAGGCGCGGCGCGTGGCGGACGAGGTGGTGGGGGAACGGGCCCAGAGCCCCACCTGGGCCTGATGGAGTAGATCGGCGCAATGCACGTCCTACAGAACATCCTGCTGTACATCCTGCCGTTCGTGCTGGTGCTGGGCGTCGTCGTGACGGTCCATGAGCTAGGCCATTTCCTGGCCGCCAAGTGGCTGGGTACGAAGATCGACCGCTTCTCCATCGGCTTCGGCCGCGCGGTGGCGAGTTGGCGAGACAAGCAGGGCGTGGAGTGGCGGATCGGCTGGCTGCCGCTGGGCGGCTACGTCCGCTTCGCCGGTGACGACAACGCCTCATCGATCCCCGACGCCGACGACCTCGACGAAATGCGTCGCGATGTGGTGCGGCGCGAAGGCGTGGCGTCGCTCGGCCAGTACTTCCACTTCAAGCCGCTGTGGCAGCGCGCGATTATCGTTGCTGCCGGTCCGTTCGCGAACTTCGCTCTCGCCATCGCGATCTTCGCCGGCCTGATGATGAGCTTCGGCGAGATGGTGCTGCCGTTCCGCGTCGCCGAAGTGACGCCGAACAGCGCGGCCGCCGCCGCCGGATTCCGTCCGGGGGACAGGGTCGTGGCGGTGAACGGCCGCGAAATGACGGCCTTCAACGAAATCGCGCAGGTGATCGAGGTGCGGGGTGGGGTGCCGACGACCTTCACCGTCGACCGTGGGGGCCAGCGCCTTGATCTCGTGGCGACGCCCCGCTGGGAGGTTCGCGAAGATCGCATCGCGGGCAAGAAGACGGCTGGGACCCTGGGGCTCCGTCCCGCTCAGGAATTCTCGGACTACGTCCGCGTGCGCTATGGCCCGGCGGAGGCTCTGGTGGGCGGAGCCGCCCGCACGTGGAACGTGCTGGAGACCAGCGTCTATTACCTAGGGCGGATGATCACCGGCCAGGTGAGCACAGACCAGTTGCGTGGTCCGCTGGGGATCGCAAGCGTCACGAAGAACGTGGCTCAGGTCGGCGCCGAAGGCGCGCCGTCGGTCGGGGCCATGGTCATGGGTGTCGGTCTCAACCTGCTGCAGCTGGTGGCGCTCATCTCGGTGAGCATCGGTTTCATGAACCTGCTGCCGGTCCCCGTCCTCGACGGCGGCCATCTCCTGTTCTACGCCTACGAAGCGGTCGCTCGTCGCCCTCTTGGCGCCAAGGTTCAGGCTGCAGGGTACCGCGTAGGCCTTGCACTCGTCCTTGGTTTGATGTTGTTCGCGACCTGGAACGATTTGCAGCGCCTCCGTGTGTTCAATCTGTTCGGCGGCCTATTCTCCTAGGCCCTCGGTCTCACAAAACGGCTGATTCGATGCTCAAGAACCGCGCCCGCAGTGCTGCGCTAGCCTCCGGCCTTGCCCTTCTTCTGGGCTCGACGGCGCTCGTCGCGCCCACGCTTGCCTATGCCCAGCAGCAGAGTGGCGTGATCCAGAGGATCCTCGTCCAGGGCAACGAGCGGATCGAACAGGCGACCGTCGTCTCCTACCTGCCTGTGGGCGTGGGCGAGGAAGTCACACCCGAGAAGATCGACCTGGCGCTGAAGGCGCTGTTCCGGACCGACCTCTTCGCCGATGTGAAGATCGACTACCAGAACGGCGACCTCGTGATCACCGTCGAGGAGAACCCGATCATCAACCGGGTGATCTTCGAGGGGAACTCGGGGCTCAAGGAAGACAAGCTGCGCGACGAGGTCTCGATCCGTCCTCGCGGCATCTTCACGCGCGCAAAGGTGCAGAGCGACGTGCAACGCATCGTCGAGCTCTACCGCCGATCGGGCCGGATCTCGGCTACGGTGACGCCGCAGGTCATCGAGCTGCCGCAGAAGCGTGTCGACCTCATCTTCAAGATCGACGAGGGGCCGAAGAGCGGCATCCTGTCGGTCAACTTCCTGGGTAACAGGGCCTTCTCCGACAACGACCTGCGCGACGTCGTCGTGACCGAGGAGAGCCGCTGGTACAAGTTCTTCTCGAACAACGCGAACTACGACCCGGACCGCCTCGAATACGACAAGGAACAGCTGCGGAAGCACTACCGCAACCGCGGGTACTACGACTTCCGGGTCTCATCGGCGGTGGCGGAGCTGGCGCCCGACAAGAACGGCTTCGTGGTCACCTATACGGTGGATGAAGGTCCCCGGTACGAGTTCGGCAAGGTCGAGGTCCAGACCGAGCTGCAGAAGCTCGACAAGAACGTGCTGGCCGCCCTGCTGCCGATCCGCGAAGGCCAGACCTACCAGGATCAGTCGATCGAACAGGCGACGGACGCCCTGACGTTCGCGGCCGGCGCTGCCGGCTTCGCCTTCGTGGATGTGCGGCCCAACTACACGCCGAACCGGGAGACGCGGAAGGTCGACGTGACGTTCCAGGTCCGCGAAGGTCCGCGGGTGTACGTCGACCGGATCGACATCGTCGGGAACACCCAGACCCTCGACTACGTGATCCGGCGCGAGATGAACGTCGTCGAGGGCGATGCGTACAATCGCGCGCTCGTCGACCGGTCTCGCCGCCAGATCCGTGGGCTCGGCTTCTTCAAGGACGTCGAGATCACCGAAACGCCGGGTTCGGCGCCGGACCGCACGGCGCTTCAGGTGCGGGTCGAGGAGCAGCCCACCGGCGAACTGTCGTTCAGCGCCGGCTATTCGTCGGTCGACCAGCTCGTGCTCGACCTGGGCGTCACCCAGCGGAACTTCCGGGGCCGCGGCCAGGACGTCCGGGCCCGCGTCTCCGTCGGTTCGCTGCGCCAGCAGCTCGATTTCTCGTTCACCGAGCCGCGCTTCCTCGGTCGCGACGTGGCGGCCGGCATCGACCTCTATGGCTACCGCTACGATCTGTCGGACTATTCGGCCTACAAGACGACGACCTACGGCACGACCCTGCGGGCCAACTTCCCGCTCAGCCTGAACGCCCGCGGTTCGCTGCGCTATTCGTTGCGGCAGGACGAGATCGAGATCGCCGACTTCTACTGCGATCCGGCCGCGCCGGTGCTGTCGCTAGCGCTGTGCGGACAGCGCGGATCGAACATCACCTCGCTCGTCGGCTATGGCGTCCGCTTTGACCGCCGGAACGACTATCTGAACCCGACGCGCGGCTTCTACATCGACTTCGTGCAGGACTTTGCGGGTCTCGCCGGTGATGTGAACTACGTTCGCACCGAGGCCGAGGGCGGCTGGTACCACGGCTTCACGAAAGACTTCATCCTCAGCCTGACGGCGTCGGGGGGTACGTGGAGGGGTGGGCTGGCGACAGCGTCCGCATCAATGACCGCTTCTATAAGGGCGGGAACACCTTCCGAGGCTTCGAGACCGCCGGCATCGGTCCCCGGGACCTGTCGTTCACCCGGGCGGACGCGCTGGGTGGCAAGGCGTATGCCGTGGGCACCGTCGAGCTGACTGTGCCCACCTTCCTCCCCGAGCAGTACGGCATCAAGGCCGCGCTGTTCTCAGACGTGGGCACGCTGGGGCTGCTGGACAAGGTCGACAAGCAATGCCCGCCACCGGGTTCGGAAGCTTGTCCCCTCGGCGCCCGCGACCCGAGCATTCGGGACGACTTGTCGCTGCGCGCTTCGGCGGGCTTGAGTGTCTTCTGGCGTTCGCCGATGGGTCCGATCAGGTTCGACTTCAGCCGTGTTTTGGCCAAAGAGGACTATGACAAGACCGAGACCTTCCGGTTCTCCACCTCAACCAGGTTCTAGGAAACTCATGAACTACAAGACTTTTGCCGCGGCGAGCTGCGCCGCGACTGCGATCCTGGCCATCGCGGGCCAGGCGCTCGCCCAGACGCCCCCGGTGGCGCAGACCAACGCGCCGCCGCCGGTCACCCACGGCGCCCCCATCGCGGGCGTGTGCATCATGTCGATCCCGGGCGCCATCGCCGGCTCGACCGTCGGCAAGTACGTCGACACCCGCATGCAGCAGATCATCCAGCAGGTGAACGGCGAGCTGAACGGCGAGCGGACGGCCATCGAGAACGAGAGCAAGACGCTCCAGGGCCAAGCGGCCACGCTCGATCGGACGACGGCGGAACAGCGCGGCGCCGCCCTGCAGGTCCGCGTGAACGCCCTTCAGCGCAAGGCGCAGCAGCGTGAGCGCGAAGTGCAGGCCACCGAGCAGAAGGCGCTCGGCCGCGTGGGGCAGGAGATGGAGCCGCTGATCCGTCAGGTCTACCAGCAGCGCCAATGCTCGGTCCTCTTGAACCGTGACTCCATCGTGCTGGGCAATCCGGCCATGGACATCACGCCGGCCGTGGTCACGGCGCTGAACGCCAAGATCACCCAGTTCACCTTCGACCGCGAACGTCTGGACCAGCAGCCGGCCGCCGCTCCGGCGCCGACGCAGACGCCGCCGCAGCGCCGCTAGCGCCGGGCGCGGGTCGAGCCGAGCTCGCTTCAGACGGACCATGCCCGATCCGCGCTTCTTCGAGGACCTGGGACCCGTTCCCCTCGCCGAGCTGGCCAGGCTCGGCGGGGCGGAGATGTCCGACGCCGACCCGGCGGGTGTCGTCCTGATCCGGGGCGTGTCGATCCTCGCCCAGGCGGGACCCGACACGATTACCTTCCTGGCCGATCGCAAACACATCGCCGCTTTGGAAGGCCAGCCCGGGGCCTGTTTCGTGCAGGCGAAGGACGCGGCGGCCTTGCCGGCGGGATGTGTTGCGCTCGTCGCGACCAATCCCCAGGCCGCCTATGCCTTGGCGGCCCAGCGTCTCCACCGGCCGCGGACAGGCGGCGGCGAGGCGCGGGGGGCGGACGTCGAAGTGGAAGAGGGCGCCACGCTCGAGGCCGGAGTGGTCCTGGGTTCCGGCGTGAAGGTCGGCCGAGGCACCCGGATCGGCGCCAACACCGTGATCGGTCCCGGTGTCGCGATCGGCCGCGACTGTGACATCGCCGCGAACGTCACCATAGGCTTCACCCTGATGGGAGATCGTGTGCGCATTCTGGCCGGCGCACGGATCGGGGAGCCCGGCTTCGGCGCGACCGTGGGCCCGATGGGCTTGATCGACATTCCGCAACTGGGTCGTGTGATCATCCAGGACGGGGTGACAATCGGGGCCAACACGACCATCGACCGCGGCGCTTTCGACGACACTGTGATCGGCGAGAACACCAAGATCGACAACCTCGTGCAGATCGCCCACAACGTCCGCATCGGGCGAAACTGCGTCATGGCCGCTCATACCGGAATCTCCGGCAGTGTGGCGATCGGCGACGGTGCGCAGTTCGGCGGTCGCGCCGGCGTCGCCGACCATGTGACGATCGGCGCCGGCGCCCGGGTGGGCGCGGCTGCGGGCGTCATGAAGGACATCCCGGCCGGCGAGACATGGGGCGGCATGCCGGCTCGTCCCATCCGGGAATGGCTGAAGGAAACGGCGTGGCTCGCCCGGATGGCGAACCGCAGAGGGGGCTGGACAATGACGCGCAAGGCGCCTGCCGGGCAGGACCCGACGCAGATCGACATCACCGAGATTCTCGAGCGGATCCCGCATCGCTACCCGTTTCTGCTGGTCGATCGCTGCGAGGAGTACAAGCCGAACGAGTCGATCGTGGGCATCAAGTGCGTGACGGTGAACGAGCCTTTCTTCCAGGGGCACTTCCCGGACTATCCAGTCATGCCCGGCGTCCTGCTGATCGAGGCCATGGCTCAGACCGGTGCGGTCCTGATGTCGAAGTCCCTTGAGGTGGATACCGAAGGCAAGGCGATCTTCTTCATGTCGGCCGACAACTGCCGGTTCCGCCAGCCGGTGCGGCCCGGCGACGTCGTGCGGATGCAGGTGCGGGTGGTGAAGCACCGCGGCGACATCTTCAAGTTCGCGGGCGAGGCGCTGGTCAACGGCAAGGTCGCGGCCGAGGCTGAGTTCGCCGCCATGGTCGTGGAAACCTGAACTCGTGGCCGCGCAGGTCCATCCCACCGCCATCGTCGCTGACAGCGCCGAACTCGCCGACGGGGTGTTCGTCGGCCCTTTCTGCATCGTCGGCGAGGCCGTCAGGATCGGCGCAGGGACGCGGTTGCACGCCCATGTGGTGGTCGAAGGCCGCACGACGATCGGCGCCAACAACCAGATCCATCCCTTCGCCGTGCTGGGCGGTCCCCCGCAGCACACGGCCTACAAGGGCGAGGACACCGAGCTTGTGATCGGTGACAACAACCTCATCCGCGAACACGCGACGATGAACATTGGCACGCCGCACGGCGGGGGCGTGACGCGTGTGGGGTCCAATGGGCTCTACATGATCGAGAGCCATGTCGGGCACGACTGCATCGTTGGCGACAATGTGATCCTCACGAAGCAGGCGACCCTCGGCGGCCACTGCGAGATCGGCGACTTCGTCATCGTGGGCGGCCTGGCGGCGGTGCACCAGTTCACCCGGGTCGGCCGCCACGCGATGATCGGAGGCCTGGCTGCGGTCGTGAAGGACGTGATTCCGTACGGCTCGGTGTGGGGCAACCACGCGCACCTCGAGGGGCTGAACCTCGTGGGACTGAAGCGGCGCGGGTTCGATCGTGAGACCATCAATACGCTCCGGGCCGCCTATCGCCTGCTGTTCGCCGACGAAGGCACCTTTCAGGAGCGGCTTGAGGACACGGCAGAGACCTACGCCGCCAGCCCGCAAGTGATGGAGATCATCGACTTCATCCGCGCCGACGCCAGCCGGCCGCTCTGCCTGCCCGAACGCGAAGTCTGATGAAGAAGCTGGGGCTGATCGCCGGCGGCGGAGGCCTGCCGGTGGAGATCGCCGAGCACTGCGAACGCTCCGGCCGACCGCTCTTCGTGGTCCGGCTGAAGGGCTTCGCCGGCGGCGACCTGGCGCCGTACGCAGGCGCAGAGGTCGGCATCGCGGAGGTCGGCAAGTGCATCAAGGCGCTGAAGCGTGCGGGCTGCGAGGCGGTCTGCCTGGCCGGGAATGTGGCGCGGCCGGACTTCTCCAGCCTCGTGCCGGATCTCCAGGGCCTCAAGCTGCTGCCGAAGGCGATCGCCGCCGCGCGTCAGGGCGACGACGCCCTGCTGCGCCTCCTGGTCGACGTCTTCGAGAAGGAGGGCTTCGAGGTCGAGGGCGCGCATGAGGTCATGGACGACCTGTCGCTGCCGCTGGGCTACCTCGGGGGCCGCCGGGGGGCCGATGAGGACCTTCACGACGCGCAGCGCGCTCTGGACGTCGCGCGCGCCGTTGGACGTCTCGATGTCGGTCAGGCGGCCGTTGTCGCCCGCGGCCTGGTGCTGGCGGTGGAGGCCCAGGAGGGCACTGACGCGATGCTGACCCGCGTAGCGGGCTTGCCAGCGCATCTGAGAGGCTCGCCGGGCGCCGGTCGGGGGGTGCTGGCCAAGGCGCCCAAACCGATCCAGGAGACCCGTGTCGACCTGCCGACCATCGGCCCGGCGACTGTCGAGGGCGTTGCACGCGCCGGACTGGTCGGCATCGTCGGGGAAGCAGGGCGCCTCCTCGTTCTCGACCGCGCGGCGGTGATCGCGCGGGCGGACGAACTCGGCGTCTTCATCCTAGGGGTGGACGCCTAGGTGGCGGACGCGGCGGTCAAGGTCATGCTCGTCGCCGCCGAGGCCTCGGGCGACGACCGCGGCGCAGGGCTCATGCGAGCGCTGAAGCAGCATATGAGCTGCGGCGTCCGGTTCGTTGGCGTCGGCGGCGAGCGAATGCGCGCGGAAGGCCTCGATAGTCCCTTCGAGATCGCTGAGCTGTCAGTCCTCGGCCTCGTCGAAGGCCTCAAGGCCTATCCCAAGGTCGTGCGCCGCGTGCGCGAAACCACGGAGTTGGCGAAACGCGAACGACCGGACATCGTCGTCCTGATCGATTCCTGGGGCTTCACGCTGCGTGTCGCCAAGGCGTTGCGGAAGCTCGATCCGCATCTGCCGCTGGTAAAGTATGTGGGTCCTCAGGTCTGGGCCTCGCGACCGGGGCGGGCCAGGACGACGGCCGAGACGTTCGACCATCTGCTTTCCATCCACGCCTTCGATGCGCCGTACTTCGAGGCCGCAGGCCTCCCGGTCACCTTCGTTGGCAACTCGGCGCTCGCGGTGGACTTTTCCGCCGCGGACCCGGCTCGCCTCCGCACCCTGATCGGCGCAGGGGCCGGTGATCCGATCCTTCTGGTGCTGCCGGGCAGTCGTCCGGGGGAGATAGAGCGGGTGCTGCCGGCCTTCGAGGACGCCGTCCACAGACTGAAGGCGGATCGACCGGAGCTGCACGTGGTCGTGCCGGCCGCCGGAACTGTCGCCGACGCCGTGAAGGCCCGGGTCGCCGGGTGGCCGCACCGTGCCCACGTGCTCGAAGGCGAGGGCCCCAAGCGCGACGCCATGAAGGCGGCCACCGTGGCGCTGGCCTGCTCGGGCACCGTGACGACGGAGCTTGCCCTTGCCGGCTGTCCTATGGTCGTCGGCTACCGGCTCGCCCCGTTGACCTACGCCATCCTGAAGCGGCTGATCCGCACGAAGTATGTGACCCTGTTCAACATCGCCGCCGACGACATCGTCGCCCCCGAGTTGATCCAGGACGCCTGCAATGGGGAAGCCCTGGCGCGCGAGGTGGCGCTGCGTCTCGACGATCCCGGAATTCGCGAGCGGCAGGTGGCGCGACAGTATGCGGCCCTGGACAAGATGGGACGCGGCGGCGCGGATCCGAGCGAAGCGGCGGCCGCCGCGGTGCTGGATCTTCTGGAGCGGCGGACCGGCCGCTAAACGGAAAAGGCCGGACCTTTCGGTCCGGCCTTTCGACTTTCGCTTTCGAAGCGGTTAGCGCTTCTCGACGGCCACATAGTCCCTCTGCGGCGCGCCGGTGTAGAGCTGGCGCGGACGTCCGATCTTCTGCGACGGGTCCTCGATCATTTCCTTCCACTGGGCGATCCAGCCAACGGTCCGGGCGAGTGCGAACAGCACCGTGAACATCTCCGGCGGGAAGCCCAGGGCCCGCAGCGTGATGCCCGAGTAGAAGTCGACGTTCGGATACAGCTTGCGTTCGATGAAGAACTCGTCGCTCAGCGCAATCTTCTCCAGCTCCATCGCGACCTTGAGCAGCGGGTCGTTGGAGTGGCCGACGGCGGCGAGCACCTCGTGGCAGGTCGTCTGCATGACCTTCGCGCGCGGGTCGTAGTTCTTGTAGACCCGGTGACCGAAGCCCATGAGCAGGCGCTCGCGGTTCTTCACGCCCTTCACGAAGTCCGGGATGTTCTCGACGGTCCCGATCTCCTTCAGCATGTTCAGCGCTTCTTCGTTCGCGCCGCCGTGCTTCGGACCCCAGAGCGAGGCGATACCCGCCGCGATGCACGCGAACGGGTTGGCGCCCGACGAGCCGGCCAGGCGAACGGTCGAGGTGGACGCGTTCTGCTCGTGGTCGGCATGCAGGATGAAGATGCGGTCCATGGCGCGCGTCAGGACCGGGTTCGGCTTCCAGTCCTCGGCCGGGACCGAGAAGCACATGCGGAGGAAGTTCTCAGCGTACGAGCAGTCGTTCCGCGGATACACGAACGGCTGGCCCAGCGAGTACTTGTAGGCGCGGGCGGCGATCGTCGGAATTTTCGCGATCATCCGGTGGGCGGAGATCATCCGCTGTTCCGGGTCATCGATGTTGGTGCTGTCGTGATAGAAGGCCGACAGCGCGCCGACGGCGCCGACCATGATGGCCATCGGGTGAGCATCCCGACGGAAGCCTTGGAAGAAGCGGTCGAACTGCTCGTGCACCATCGTGTGGTAGGTGATGTTGTGCTCGAACTCGGCGTATTCGGCCGCTGTTGGCAACTCACCGTGCAGCAACAGGTAGCAGACCTCGAGGAAGCTCGACTTTTCCGCCAGCTGGTCGATCGGGTAGCCGCGGTGCAGCAGGATGCCCTGGTCGCCATCGATGAAGGTGATCTTGCTCTCGCACGAGGCGGTAGACGTGAAGCCTGGGTCGTAGGTGAAGACGTCGGCGCCGGAGTACAGCTTTCGGATGTCGACAACGTCCGGGCCAGCCGTACCCTTCAGGACGGGGAGCTCGACGGTGCTGCCGCCGATGCCGATCTTCGCCGTGTCGCCCATGCGGACTCCTTTCGCGGATGCGAGATGAAACGCTCGTTCGAGCGGCCTTATAACGCTTTACGCCCGGCGTGAAAGCGCATCGTCAAGGCGGGCCAGACTTTCCGCTCGGGTTAGCGCCACCATCGCACCAGCGAGGTCTGGGCGCCGGTGCGCCGCCCGAGAGGATTGCGCGCAGTTGCGGCCCGAATTTGCCGAGGCCGACGCCTTCCTGTTCGGCGAACGCGCGGATCGCGGCCTCCAGGTCCGGCACGTCCCAGTGGGGCAGGGCGTTCAGCGCGTCCCGCAGGCGCGAAAGGCGGCCCACCATCTCCTCGGTCATCGCCGCCTGCGCCTTCTCGGGCAACTCCAACGGCCGGCGCTTGAGCGCGAAGACCACAGCGTCCGCCAGCTCCAGCACCGTCTTGGCGCCGTCGCGGACGAAGGGAATGGTGCGCTCGATGACGGCGATGTCGCCCGTCTCCAGCGCCCAATCGCGGCTCGCCAGGACGTTCTCCACAAGCGCCGCGAGCCGCACGGGCTCCGCTTGACGGATGTAGTGGTTGTTCAGGTGGTTCAGCTTCGCCCAGTCCAGACGGGCCGGCGCACTGACCACGTCCTCGATGTCGAACCAGGCAATCGCCTGGGCGTCCGAGAAGATCTCGTCGTCGCCATGACCCCAGCCCAGCTTGGCGAGGTAGTTGCGCATTGTCTCGGGCAGATAACCCATGGCTTCGAAGTCGGTGACGGATTGAGCGCCGTGCCGCTTCGACAGCTTCGCGCCGTCCGGCCCGTGGATCAGCGGAAGATGGGCCCACACCGGGACCTCCCAGCCAAGACCCTGGTAGATAAGCGTCTGGCGGGCGGCGTTGTTGAGGTGGTCGTCACCCCGGATGACGTGAGTGATGCCCATGTCATGGTCGTCGACCACGACCGCCAGATTGTAGGTGGGCGTGCCGTCGGTGCGCAGCAGGATCAAGTCGTCCAGCGAACGGTTCTGGAAGCGCACCTCGCCCTTCACGGCGTCGGCGATGACCGTGTCGCCCTCAAGCGGCGCCTTCAGGCGCACGACGAACGGCCGGTCGGGTGCATCGTTCGGCGATGAGTCGCGCCAGGGCGAGCGCACGACGCGACCCTCCGCGCGCGCGGCTTCGCGTTCGGCCTCCAACTCTTCGGGCGTCATGTAGTCGCGATAGGCGGCGCCGTTGGCGAGCAGCGTATCCACCGCTTCACGATGGCGCGCCGCCCGGGCGAACTGGAAGACCGGCGGCTCGTCCGCCTCCAGGCCCAGCCATTTCAAACCATCGAAGATGACCTGAACGGCCGCGTCGGTGGAGCGCTCGCGATCCGTGTCCTCGATGCGCAACAGGAACTGCCCGCCGGTGTGCCGGGCATAAAGCCAGTTGAACAGGGCGGTCCTCGCCGTGCCAATGTGCATCATGCCGGTAGGCGAGGGGGCGATACGGGTGCGGACGGGACGGTCTGCCATCGATCTCGAGAGGTCTGGGGGAGCGGGCGCGGGGGCCGCGGCGGCGCCTCTTAGCACGCCGCTTCCGCGTGCGACCAGCCTCGCCACGGTCTGGACATGGCCGCAGGACCAGACTGAGGCGCAGCTCGACCGCTGGACCCTCTCGACGCCGGTGGCGTTCGGCGTCGGCTGCGCCGCCTACTTCGGGCTCCTGCGCAAACCCTTTGCGTAGGCCACCCTAGGCGGCGGCGCGCTCGCGCTCAGCGGGACGCCGACTTTCGGGCCGTGGGATCGGCGGAGCTCTATCGCGAGCCCCGGGGCGAGGCGTGGGCGCAGGATCGGTGCTGGCGACGACCGTGGACCTGGGGTTGCGATCCGCGATGATCTTCGCCCGTTGGCCGGGGAGCCCCGGCGGCCTCGGCGAGATCACCCGGCGGTTCTTGCATCTGGCGGCACGGCGCTGGCTCGCAGCGGTTTGACGGGCAGGAAGGCGTTACGAAAGCCGCCCGCCACGGCGTGGCGGGCGGGTGTCCATCGTCGATGTCGTGTCCGCCGCCGCCTAGCGGCGAGCGGCTAGTGATAGCGGCGGATCAGCCCAACCAGGCGACCCTGCACAGAGACCTGATCCGGTCCGAAGATGCGGGTTTCGTAGGCCGGATTGGCGGCCTCGAGGGCAATGGAGGCGCCCTTCTTCCGCAGGCGCTTCAAGGTCGCTTCCTCGCCGTTCACAAGCGCCACGACGATATCGCCCGAGTTGGCGCTGTCGGTGCGGCGGATGACCACGAAGTCGCCGTCCAGGATCCCCGCGTTGATCATCGAGTCGCCCTGGATCTCGAGGACGAAGTGCTCGCCGGCGCCCAGCATGGCTTCCGGCACCGGCAGGCGATCGCGTTCCTGCTGGATGGCCTCGATCGGGGTGCCGGCGGCGATCTTGCCGAGGATCGGCAACTCGCGTGTGTCATTGGCTGCGACGGGCATTTCCTTTGCGGCGTCCACGAGCTGGGGCTTGAACGGGGCGCGGCCCTTCGGCGGAGCCGCCGCGGTCGCCTGTTGCGGCAGGCGGACCACTTCCAGCGCCCGGGCCCGGTGGGGCAGGCGACGCAGGAAGCCCCGCTCCTCAAGCGCTGTGATCAGCCGGTGGATGCCGGACTTCGACGCCAGGTCCAGTGCTTCCTTCATCTCGTCAAAGGACGGCGAAACGCCAGTTTCCTTGATGCGCTCATGAATGAACATGAGCAGCTCGTGCTGCTTGCGGGTGAGCATCGGGCGACCTCTGGAACAAAGCGCAAACGTTGGCTCGTGTTCTCTAGGTGTTCCGAGTTAATGTCAAGTTCTCTAACCGCCTGCAACCCCCGGGCTGCTAACGCTTGGAATTCCCCAGGGATTTTGGGCCCGTAGCTCGGGCGTCGATGTCAGGTCAGCGCGAAGATCCCGAATCGAACATTCGGGGCGATCTGTCCTCGACAGCTGCTCTGTTCCGCGCAGGGATCGCAACGCCCAGCCTGAAGAGACCGAAGGGCTCAGAGGGCGGCTCCGGGGCGCGGAGACTCCCGTGGGAGGCTTCGGGAGGCGCAGCCGAGTAGAGCCCGACCCGCAGGGGCGCGTATTTGCGGAGTGCCTTCAAACCGCCCTCGCCATAAACTCGTCACCTGGTGAGGCTTCGCTTCTAACGCGATCTCACGCGGGGCGGTCATTTGGCACGTGGACGGGTTCCCCTTGGCGCAGCCGCGTTCTCGGTCCTCCTACATGTAGCTGCACTTAGCTGGCTGTTCCTGCGGGGGACCGAGGAGAGGGTGGCGGAGCCTCCCCCGATGGTCGTCGAACTGGTGGATTTGAGTCGCCCAGAGCCCAAGCCACCGCAGCGCGAGGCTGCTCAAACAGGGCGACCGCAAGTCGTTCAGCGAGTAGCTCGAGAGCCGGTCGAGAAGCTCCAGCTTAACCCGCCTGCTTCGGCGTCGACGCCAGCAAATTCAGCGCCGGACCTGATGGCGGCGCCTTTTGCAGAAGGCCGTCGCAAAGCCCCGCCAACCGAAAGCCGGCGCCGCCCTTGTGATCCAAGGGTGATCGACGAGACGTTGGAAGAGTGTCGGCGAGAACAGGAGATCGCGCGTGGCGTCACGCGTTCCTTCGATCCCCAGAACGGAGACGACGAGTTCGCGAGAGAGGCACGCAGGAAGGAAGCGATGAGAGCCTATCGTGAAGGCTCGGGTGGCTACCCTGGCCTGCGGTGCGCGATCTTTCACCGTTGCTGAACTTCAACAGCGCTCAGGCCGTGGCCATGCGGTAGTTCTGCCTTCCGTTAGACAATGCTCAAATGGTCGGCCGGGCGCCCCTCAAAGTCACGCGCGCAGTGCCGATGGCGCGCGGAGCGCGCGATCGAGCCTGCCTACGATCCCTGCGAGATCGGGCGCCCGGCCGTTGCGCAGCAACGGCGGATGTCGTCGTACGCAATCGTGTGCCGCTACCGAGAAGGAGGTCCAGATGTCAGGCGCATGGTTCTCTTCGAGGTCGGGCGAGCCGCCTCATCCTGGGTGGTTCGGTGGGAGTGGCGTCTCAGGGTTACACGCGCGGTCGGGGCACGCGATTGACATTGCGAGATCGCCAGACCCGTCGTCCTGACACGGACGCTTCCGCCTGGGAGCGGAAGATTTAGATCAGGCCGCCGCGGTCGCGGGCGGCTCCGATCGCCATTCGAATTGTGTGCCGTCGACCCAGATCGCGTGGAGCAGCACCGCGAGTTTGCGGGCGACGGCGACGCGCGCCCGCTTCAGACCGTTCTTGCGGGCGAGGCGCACGCCCCAGGCCTTCAAGGCGCACCACGAAGGGACCTGGTGCAGGAGGACGCCGGCGGCCTCGTACAAATATGTCCGCGCGAGCTCGTCTCCCGTCTTGGAGATGCGGCCGGTCCACTCGGACTCGCCCGACTGATAGACGCGGGGCACGAGGCCCAGATACGGGCCCACAGCCTGCGACTTGGTAAAGCGCTTCGGGTCGTCGATGGCGGCCTTGAAGGCCAGCGCCGAGATCGGGCCGATGCCGGGGACGGTCATCATCCGGCGGACGTCGTTGTCGTCTCGCGCCAGCCGGACGAGCTTCGTCGTGATGGCCTTCAGCTGCTCTTCGGTGGCGACCAAGACCGCCAGCAGAGGATCCAGCACCGGCCTCGCCCACTCATGCTCGGCAGCGAGCGCCTGCACCTTGGCGCGGAAGCCCTTGCCGGCGGTGGAGGTCCGCGCGAGTCCGAAGACCTTGAGGGTGCCGCGCAGCTGGTTGCTGACGTTGCGCACGACCTGCATGAGCTGCCGGCGGGACAGCAACAGGGCGCGCATGAACTGAGCGTCCATGCTGCGCACCCGCGCTTCGCGGTACCACCCCAGCCGCACCAGCTCGGCCAAGCCGCGCGCGTCGTTGCGATCGGTCTTCTGGACACGCAGGGACAGCGCTCGGTGAGCATGACGGGTGTCGAGACACACGACGGGCAAACCGTGGGCCTGAAGCTCGCGCCAAAGCCACGGCGCCGTGGTGCCGGTCTCCATACCCACGCGCTCAAGCTGCCCCACGGCATGCTTGCGGATAGCGCCGGCGATCATCGCGGCGTCGGTAGGGACCTTGGCCTCGAACAGCTTCTTGCCCGTGCCGTCGACAACGCACACGGCCGTCTCGGCCAACGAGACGTCCAGGCCAACATACGATTGTTGCTGCATCCCGAGATCCTCCTGCTGGTGGGTGCTGCCGCCCACCGTGCTGGTGGAATGGCGACGACAGGAAGGCGGTTATGCCAGGTTACGAACCTTCCCACTGAAAATGCGAAGGAATTCTGGAAGGCGCGGCGGCTGAACTTGCGACTCAGACCAGCAGTTGACGGGTTGCGGCTGTGACGTCCGGCTGACGCATCAGGCTCTCGCCGACCAGCATCGCCCGCGCACCGCAGCGTTCAAGCCGCGCCGCGTCGGCGGCCGTGAAGATCCCGCTCTCGGTGACGAGAAGGGCGTCGGGCGGAGCGAGCGCGGCCAAGCGCTCGGTATTGGCCAGATCGACGGTGAAGGTCCGGAGGTCGCGGTTGTTGACCCCCACGAGGTCAGCCCCAAGGCGACCGGCCCTATGCATCTCGGCCTCGTCGTGCACCTCGACGAGCGCATCCATTCCCAGGCGCCGCGCCTCGGACATCAGGTCGGCGGCTAGGGCGTCGTCGACCATGGCCAGGATGACCAGGATGGCGTCGGCCCCGAGCGCGCGCGACTCGGCGACCTGCCACGGGTCGATCAGGAACTCCTTGCGGATGCAGGGGAGGGCGACTGCGTCTCGGGCGGCGACCAGATAGTCGTCGCGGCCCGCGAAGCTCGGCGTGTCGGTCAGCACCGAGAGGCAGGCTGCGCCGCCGGCCTCGTAGGCGCGCGCGAGGGTCGGCGGATCGAAGTCGGCGCGGATGACGCCTTTGGACGGCGAGGCCTTCTTGATCTCTGCGATCAGCGCCAGCCGGCCTGGCGCGTGCTTACGCTCCAAAGCGGCGCGAAATCCCCGGGGCGGACTCGCCGAAGGCGTGATCGTCGGGCGGTGCGCCCTGCGCGCTGAGACCTCGTCACGCTTGTAGGCGGCGATCTTCTGCAGGATGTCGGTCACGTGGCGGTGGCCTCGACGAGCTTGTCGAGGGCCGCCTTCGCGCGGCCGTCGTCGAGGATGGCGTAGGCGAGCTCGACCCCCTCACGGAGCGTCTCGACCCTGTCGGCGACGAGAAAGGCCGCTGCGGCGTTCAGCGCGACGATGTCCCGGTAGGCGCCAGGTTCACCGCCGAGCAGTCGTCGCAGCGCCTCGGCGTTGTCGGCGGGCGCGCCGCCGGTGAGATCGGCGAGTGCGGCGCGGCGCAGCCCGACGGCCTCGGGCGTGATCGTGAAGAGGCGTACCTTGCCGTCGCGCAGCTCGGCCACGGCTGTCTCCCCGGTCGTGGTCATTTCATCGAGGCCCGAGCCGTGAACCACCCAGGCCCTTTCGGAGCCCAGCATGCCCAGCGCCTCGGCCAGAGGCTTCACCCAGCGCTCGGCGTAGACGCCCACGACCTGGCGCTCAGCCCCCGCCGGATTGGTCAGCGGCCCGAGCAGGTTGAAGATGGTCCGAAAACCCAGCTCGGCGCGGATCGGCGAGACATGGCGCATCGCGCTGTGGTGAGCCGGCGCGAACATGAAGCAGATCCCGGCGCTTTCCAGCGCCCGGATCTGAGCCTCCGGCGGGGCTGCGATGTTGACGCCGAGTTCGGTGAGCACGTCGGCCGTCCCGGACTTGGAAGACATGGCCCGATTGCCGTGCTTGGCGACCTTCAGCCCGCCGCCAGCCGCCACGAAGCCCACGGCGGTCGAGATGTTCAGGGTGTGCAGGCCGTCGCCACCGGTCCCGCATACGTCGATCGTGGGGAAGCCCGGCTCCAGACGAACCGCCGCCTGCCGCATGGCCCGGGCGCAGGCGGCGATCTCACCCAGCGTCTCGCCGCGCATGCGCATCGCTGTAAGCGCCGCGCCGACCTGAGCCGGGCTCGGCTCGCCCCGGAGACAGGCTGCGAAGAACGTGTCGGCGTCGCCATCCGACAAGGTCGCACCGTCGGCGAGGCGCGAGAGCAGCGGCTTGAAGGCGTCGGACATGGGGGGCGGAGATCAGGCCTGGGCCGGCCGCTTCACGCCGGCGATGTCGAGGAAGTTGCCCAGCAACTCATGGCCACACTCGGTGGCGATTGATTCCGGATGGAACTGGACCCCGTAAATGGGGCGCGTCTTGTGCTGCACGCCCATGATCTCGCCGTCGTCGGTCCAGGCTGTGACTTCGAGGTCCGCCGGGAGCGCCTGCTTCTCGACCGAGAGGCTATGGTAGCGCGTCGCCGTGAAGGGGTTCTTGAGGCCGGCGAACACGCCTCTCCCGTCGTGGTGAATGAGGCTGGTCTTGCCGTGCATCAGGGCCTTGGCGCGGACCACGTCGCCGCCAAACGCCTGGCCGATCGACTGGTGGCCGAGGCAGACGCCGAAGATCGGCAGGTCCTGCGGCGCGGCCGCCAGCAAGTCCAGGCAGATGCCCGCCTCGTTGGGCGTGCAAGGGCCTGGAGAGAGCAGGATGGCGTCAGGCTTCAGGGCCAGCGCTTCCTCGACGCTGACCGCGTCGTTGCGGACGACATGCGTCTCCGCGCCCAGCTCGTTGAGATAGTGGACGAGGTTGTAGGTGAAGCTGTCGTAGTTATCGACGACCAGGATCATCCGCTTCCATTAGGCTTTGCGGAGCCGTCCGCCAAGCGGGATGCTCCATCATGGCTGCCGACGATTCGCTCCTCGACCTAGAGGCCCTGGCGCGAGCTCGGGGGCTCCTTGCGCCTGGGGCGCGTCGTCAGCGCATGTGGCCTGTGTTGGCGGCTGCGGCGGCGCTGGCTGTCTCGGCCTTGGCTTTCGCCACCGCCATGATCGTGGCGCCGCCTCTGGTCACCTATTCGGTGGCGCAGACCGCGCCGGGCTGACGTCTTCCCCGCGCATCGGCGGGATCAGCCGGGCCCACGCCTCGACCACCCCTCGTTCGGCGAGGCCTGTGAACAGGCGCTGCACATTGACGGCGTTCTCCCTGAGGAAGGTCTGCCACGCCGGCCGTTCCATCACCTCATAGGGTGTGACCAGGCCGGTGCTGATCCGCAGAACGAGCCCCTGGTCGATGAGGCTCTTCACATGGCGGCGGACCGTCTCGGCGGGCATGCCCAGGCGATGCGCGATCTCGGCGACGCTGGTGCGGCCGGTGTCGGCGCTGATCACCGCCAGCAACACGATGACCGATGCGAGATCGCTCACCGCCGCAAGCAAGGCGTCCGTCGTGCGCAGCATGTAGTCCGCCAGGATCCGCGCCGCGGCGCGAACGGGGATGGTGGGCTCGGGCGGGTAGGCCGACCGCGGGAGCGGTTCCAGCAGGCCCGCGGCATTGGCCTGGTGGAAGAACAGCACGAGGCGGCGATGACTCTCCATCACCCCCTCCACGTAGCCGGGCGACGCGAGGTATGTCTCGGGGACGATGACCCCGCCGTCCACCGATGTGCAGGCGCCAAGCTGCTCGAGCCGGCGCACGTGGCGACGCACGGTCTCGAACGGCATGCGCAGCGAATTGGCGACGGCGTTGATGCTCACCGGTCGGCGGCGGGAATCGGGGGCTGGCGCCTCGAGGCGTCCGTGACGGATGCGGGTCAGCGGCTCATGGGTGAGGGGCGCGATGTTCGCCTGGTTGATGGCCATGATCAGAATGGCGTCGAGGCTGGATAGGCCGCCCAGGCCCATCGCCGCCTGATCGAGCATGAAGGCGAACGACAGCCGCCCAAGCTCCTGTTCGCGGCGCGTGGCCGCGGCCTCGTTCTGTCGTGTCCCCTCGTCCACGCGGCCGCTGTCCCAACCCAAGCGCACGCCCCCGTGGCGCACGGTTTCCCTTAGCTTGGAGCGCGCTGCAGGTTCTGCAACCTAAGCAATTACCCGTAATGGGCAGCCTGGCCCGCGCGGATTACACGAAGCGCCAGCTTTCCTCGGCCGCACGGCGCAGGGCCCGGGCCTTGTGCAGGGTTTCGTCGTACTCCGCGTCCGGATCGCTGTCGGCGACCACGCCGCCACCGGCCTGGACGTACATCATGCCGTCCTTGAAGAGCGCCGTGCGCAGGACGATGCAGGTGTCCACCGAACCGTCGCAGCCGAAGTAGCCGACGCCGCCGGCGTAACCCAGGCCCCGCTTCTCGATCTCCAGTTCGTCGATGATCTCCATGGCCCGCACCTTGGGCGCCCCGGACAGGGTGCCGGCGGGCAGGGCCGCCAGCACGACGTCCACCGGGTCCAGCCCCTCAGGCGCATCGCCTTCGACGTTGGACACCAGATGCATCACGTGGCTGTAGCGCTCGACGAAGAAGCTGGCGGTCACTCGGACCCGCGGAGTCCGCGAGGGGGGCCTGGGGTTCGTTCGAGCCTTGCGCCTTCAGCATGGCGACGCGGCCGACGTCGTTGCGGCCGAGATCCAGCAGCATGAGGTGCTCGGCCCGCTCCTTGGGGTCGGCGATCAGCTCGGCCTCGAGCGCGCGGTCCTCTTCCGGCGTCGCCCCGCGGGGCCGAGTGCCTGCGATGGGCCGGATGGTGATCTTGCCGTCCCGCAGGCGCACGAGGATCTCCGGCGAGGAGCCGGCCAGGTGGAAGTCGCCGAAATCGAGGAAGAACAGGAAGGGCGACGGGTTCGTCCGGCGCAGCGAACGGTAGAGCGCGAACGGGTCATGCCTGAACGGGCGCCCGGAAGCGGTGGCTGGGCACGACCTGGAAGATGTCGCCGGCGGCGATGTAGGCCTTCGCCTTGGCGACGATATCGCGATAGGCCTCGCGGCTGACCGGCGTCGTGAACTGGTCCGGCTCCGGCTGGCCAGCGCCGGACAGCGGAGGCGCCGGCCTGCGCAGGTCGGCCACGACCGCCTCCAGGCGGGCCCTGGCCGCAGCATAGGCCTCATCAGCCGAGGCGCGACCTGGCCGCACGGGCGTGACGAGGATGATCTCCTGGGCGATGGCGTCGAAGATGGCGACGATCGACGGCCGCGCCAGCACCGAATCCGGCAGACCAAGCGGGTCGGGATTGACGTTCGGCAGTCGCTCGACGAGCCGGATCATGTCGTAACCCACCGCACCGAACACGCCGGCGGCCATCGGCGGCAGGCTCGGCGGCAGCTCGATCCGTGATGCAGCGATCAGGTCACGGAGCAGAATCGAGCGCCCCGCCCGGCTGAGGCGTGAAGCGCCCGGCGGCGATGTCCTCGCCTTCCGCCGCCTCGGCCTGGTCGCCCCGGCAACGCCAGACCAGGTCTGGCGCAAGGGTGATGATCGAATAGCGGCCCCGCCAGGCGCCGCCCTCGACGGACTCGAACAGGAAGGCATAAGGACGCCCGTGCCCGATCTTGAGGAAGGCCGAGACGGGCGTCTCGAGATCGTCGACGAGCCGGGTCCAGACGACCTGTGGCGCGCCGCCGTCATAGGTGGATCGGAACGCCTCGAACGCAGGCTCGGGCGTCACTTCTTCGTCTCCGCCTTGCCCTCGGCGGCCAGCGGCTCCATGCCGATGGCGGCGCGGGCCCGGTTCACGTCGGTTCGGACCTTCAGCTTGGTGCGGGCCGCCGCCTGAGCGGAGTCGGCGATCTCGCGGAACATGGTGCTGGCGAGTTCGGGGCGGCTCTGCTCGGCCAGCATGGCGGCCAGGGGCCCCGGCTGCATCCGCACCTCGCCGACCTGACCCACCGAGAACGCGAACTCGCGCGCACGGGTCACGAACACCTCGTTCGGCTTCGTCGCGAACGCGCGGGCCATCAACTCTCGCGAGACGTCCTGGCGCTGGCCGGCGTTCTGACGCGACAGCTCGGTGAGCTGGGACACGGACGTCCCAGCCGAGGCGGCGACCGCGGCGAGCGACTCGCCCTTGCGGATGCGATCGGCGAGCTCGTTGGCGCGCGTTTCCATCCGGGAGGCGGTCTCTCGCGCCGTCCACACGCGGGCGAGTTCGGTGCGCACCTCCGCCAGCGGCGGCAGCGTCGGCGGAACGATGCGCTCGACCTTGACGGCGAAGAACTCGCCTTCGCCCGCGTCGACCAGGTCGCTCTCCCCGCCGCCGGGGAGCGAGAACGCCTGCTCGAGGATCTGCGGCGTCAGGCCAGCAACCGGACGACCCTGGGCGTCGACGCCTTGCTTGACCACGGGGCCGACCGTCATCGCGGGCACGCCAGCCTTCTGCGCAGCGGCGGCGAGGTCAGCCCCGCCTTGGTGGGCCTGATCGTAGGCCTGGGCGAGATCATAGGCCTTCTGGGCGGCGGCGTTCTTGCGCAGCTCGGCCTCCAGCATCGGCCGGGCCTCTTCCAGGGTGATGGTGCGGCCGGGCGTGATCGCAAGCACCTTCACCACCGCCAGGCCAAGCTCGCCTTGCGCCTGAGCCACCTGGCCCGCTGGCAGGCGGAACGCGGCTTCGGCCACACGACGATCAGCGATCGCCGTGCGGGGCCTGTTCTCGTAGGTGATGGCGTCCACGCCGACCGCCTTGGCGACAGCCGCTGGGGCCTCGCCGCGCTCGAGCCGGGCCTGGATCTGTTGGGCGGCGGCGGCGTCCTTGGCCGGAATCTGCACGAGCGTGCGGGTCTCGGGTTGGGAGAGCGTGTCGCGCCGGAAGTCGTAGAGCTTCTGGAGCTCGGCCGGATCCACCGGAGCGTTCGCCGCCACGGCCTGCGGGCTGAACCGCACGACGGTCAGCACGCGCATCTCGGGACGCGTCAGCTGCGCCGCGTTCTGCTGCATGAACTGGGTGAGCTGGGCGTCCGTGGGCGCGGCTACGGCCGGGACGCTCGCCGGCGTGATGTTGAAATAGGCCACGTTCCGGCTCTCGAGCCCGTATATGGCCGCCAGGGCCCCGTAGGCGCGTGGGGCCCGAAGACCTTCGCCCACGCCCGAGCCCCAGTGCTGAGCGGCCATCTGGTCCGCGAGCACGCGGTCGAAATCCTCCGGCCGCAGGCCGTTCTCGCCGAGGCGTTGTTCGAAGGTCTTGCGGTCGAACCGGCCGCTGATGGGGTCGAAGAAGGCCGGGATCTTCTGGATCTCGGCGACCAGCAGCTTGTCGGAAGGCCGGATGCCCATCCGGCTCAGCATCTCCGCGAAGGCTTCCCGCGTCGCCAAGCCGCTCAGCACCTGGCGGTCGATGCCGTTCTCCGACGCCATCTCGGGGGTGATCGGCTGGCCGGCCTGCTGCTCGAGGTCCTTGCGGTACTGATCATACTCGCGGCGGAATTGGGCCGAATTGATCACGCGCGACCCCGCCTTGATCACTTGGTCGCCCATCGTCCCGCGGAACACGTCGTTGATGCCGAAGATCGCGAAACTGACGATCAGCAGCCCGATCAGGATGGCGGCGACCCAGGACTTCGCGAAGGTGCGAATGGCGGCGAGCATGAAACGAAACCCTTTCCGGGGCGCAGACGTGCCGGCCGGTATAGTGGAGGCCGCTTCCGTACGGCAAGCAGGTGACAGGCGACGCGGCTTGCCTTAACCGCGCCGGGCAGTTCGACGGAAGTGAGACGAGATGACCGCGCCCCAGCCGCTGATCGCCGGAAACTGGAAGATGAACGGGACCTCGGCCTCGCTGGCCGAGGCGCGCGCCATCGCAGACGGGCTTGGCGACGGGCCGGCGCGGGTGGCGATCTGCCCGCCGTCGATCCTCACCCACCGGATGAGCGAGGCCTTGGCGGGATCCAAGGTGCTCGTAGGCGGCCAAGACGCGCACTGGGACGACGCTGGCGCGTTCACCGGGGATATCTCGGCCGAGATGCTGGCCGACGCCGGCGCCAAACTCGTGATCCTCGGCCATTCCGAGCGCCGCACCGGCTATCGCGAGACCGACGACGTCGTCGCCTCGAAGGTGAAGGCGGCGCTGCGCGCCGGGCTGGAGCCCATCGTCTGCGTCGGTGAGACCCTGGAGGAGCGCAAGGGCGGCCGGGCGCTCGACGTTGTGACGGGGCAGGTGCGGGGCTCGCTGCCAAGGGAGCTGGCCGGGACGCCATTCTCCGTCGCCTACGAGCCGGTCTGGGCGATCGGCACCGGCCTTACGCCGACCACGCCGGAGATCGAAGAGGTCCATCGGGCGATCCGCGCCACGCTCATCGAACTGTTCGGTGAAGCCGGCCGCAGCGCGCCGATCCTGTACGGCGGCTCGGTGAAGCCCTCGAACGCCGCCGAGATCCTTCACGCTGACGAAGTCGGCGGGGCGCTGGTCGGCGGCGCGTCGCTGAAGGCGGACGACTTCTTGGGGATCGTGCGCGCGCTCTAGGCGCTGGGCCCCTTGAGCTCGACCGTGTTGCCTTCGGGGTCGCGGATGTAAAGCGAGAAGCCGTCGCCGTCGGCGCCATACCGCGGGCCCTCGTCGACGATTTCGACGTCCATTGCCGTCAGATGGGCGCGGATGGCGGCTGCGTCGAACGGGCGGACCTGTAAGGCGAAGTGATCCAGGTTACGACCGTTGTCGCCTGGACCGACGCCGCCGAGACGGCCGAGCGGCCCATCAAGCGTGACCAGATCGATCATCTGCGGACCGGCCCGAACGTGGGTCAGGCCAAGTTCGGGACGGTCCCGGTCCACCGTCAGGCCCAGGACGCCGCAGTAGAACCCCAGCATCCGCTCCTTGTCGCGGACGCGGAGCACGATGTGGTCAAACCCCTGTACGGCGATGGGATGGGTCATGCGCCGAGACTCTACAGCAGCAGCCCCCAGAGGCGGCAGTCCCGCCGTTCGCCGTCCTCGAGAATATGTCCCCGCAGCAGGCCTTCCTCCTCGAAGCCGAGCTTCTCCAGCACCGCTTCCGAGCGCCGGTTTCCCAGGTGCGTGCGCGCAGCGAGCTTCCGCAGGCCGTTGCTGGCGGCGTAGGCGATCACGGTCCGCATCGCCTCGAGGCCATATCCCTGGCCCCAGGCGTCTCGGCTGAGCATGAAGCCGATCTCCGCCCGCCGGTGACGCCGGTCGATCTCCGTCAGGTCGAAACAGCCGACGAAGGCACGGTCGGCGAGGGTGCGGATGGCCCAATGCATCGCTCGGCCTGCGGTCATCGCCTCTACCTGGCCGCCGACCACCTTGGCCACGACGTCCGGGTCGTCGTGTTCGGGCGCATCCCAGTAGGAGAGGACCTCCGGATCGCCCAGCACCGGGAAGATCGCTTCGGCGTCGGCGGCGTTCAGCGGATCCAGCCGGAGCCGCTCGGTTTCGAGGATCGGCAGGCGACGGAGATCGAGAATCATCACTTGTCCCGAGGCTGCGGTCCACTAGCTATGGCTTTGGGCGCGGGCAGGTGGTAGAGCGCGCGCTTCATTTCGGGCGGGTGTGGCCGCCGAAACGCACCGGATAGGTTCATGCTGCTCACGCTGCTCCTCGTCATCGAGGTCATCGTCGCCTTCTTCCTGATCGTCGTGGTCCTGCTGCAGCGATCGGAGGGCGGCGCGCTCGGCATGGGCGGCGGGCCGTCGGGTTTCATGACCGCACGCGGCGCGGGCGATCTGCTGACGCGGACCACCTGGATCCTGGGCGCCGTGTTCTTCGCGCTGGGCCTGCTGCTGACCGTCATGGCGGGCCGCGAGCGGGGCGACTCTTCGGTGGTCGATCGCCTGAAGGTCGACGCCATTGACCCGAACAGCCTGAACCAGCCGCGGCCGCAGCCGCCGGCGGGACAACCGAATGCTCCGCAGCAGGCGCCGTCTCCGTTCCAGGCTCCGGCCCCGGTCGTCGGCAATCCGTTCGCGGGCGAGCCGGTCCAGCCGACGCCGCAGGCTCCGGCGCAGCCGCAATAAGCCGTGGATCATTTGCATTGTCGGGCGGGCCGCTCGACCGAATCACGGCTAATCTGAACGCCCATGGCCCGGTACATTTTCATCACCGGCGGCGTGGTCTCCTCTCTGGGTAAAGGTCTCGCGTCCGCCGCTCTCGGCGCGCTTCTTCAGGCGCGTGGCTACAAGGTTCGGCTACGAAAGCTGGACCCCTATCTCAACGTCGACCCGGGGACGATGAGCCCCTACCAGCACGGCGAAGTCTTCGTGACCGATGACGGCGCCGAGACCGATCTCGACCTGGGGCACTACGAGCGCTTCACCGGCGTCTCGGCGACGCGCAACGACAACATCACGACCGGCCAGATCTACAAGACGATCATCGAGAAGGAGCGCCGGGGGGGATTACCTCGGCGCGACCGTCCAGGTGATTCCGCACGTCACCGGCGAGATCAAAGACTTCGTCCTGTCGGATCCCGGCCCTGACGTGGACTTCGTGCTGATCGAGGTCGGCGGTACGGTGGGCGACATCGAGGGATTGCCGTTCTTCGAGGCTATCCGCCAGCTGGGCCAGGAACTGCCGCGCGGCCACGCCTGCTACATCCATCTGACGCTGCTGCCTTACATCAAGACGGCCGGCGAGATGAAGACGAAGCCCACGCAGCACTCGGTGAAGGAGCTGCGGTCGATTGGCATCCAGCCCGACATCCTGCTCTGCCGCTGCGAGCAGGAAATCCCCGAGGGCGAGCGCAAGAAGATCGCCCAATTCTGCAATGTGCGACCAAGCGCGGTCATCCAGGCGATGGACAGCGCGAACATCTATGCGGTGCCGCTCGACTATCACCGCCAGGGTCTCGACACGGAGGTCCTCGACGTCTTCGGCCTGACCGAAACCGCGCCAAAGCCCGACCTGTCGCGGTGGGAAGGCATCTCGCACACGCTGAGCCATCCCGACGGCGAGGTGAACATCGCGGTGGTCGGCAAGTACACGGCCCTGACCGACGCCTACAAATCGCTCGTCGAGGCGCTGATCCACGGCGGCGTGGCCAACAACGTCCGGGTGAAGCTCGACTGGATCGAGGGCCAGGCCTTCGAGAAGGAGGAGGCGCTGATCGCCGAGCGACTGACCAACGTCCACGGCGTACTGGTGCCCGGCGCCTTCGGCGAGCGCGGCTCGGAGGGGATGATTCGGGCTGTGCAGTTCGCTCGTGAGCACGACATCCCGTATTTCGGCATCTGCTTTGGCATGCAGATGGCCATGATCGAGGCGGCGCGGAACCTCGCGGGGATCAAGCAGGCGTCATCGACCGAGTTCGGCCCGACGTCCGAGCCCATTGTCGGTCTGATGACGGAGTGGGTGCGCGGCAATCAGAAGGAAACCCGGGCCGAGGGCGGCGAGATGGGCGGCACGATGCGGTGCGGCGCCTACGAGGCCGTGCTGGTTCCGGGTTCACGCGTGGCGGAGATCTACGGAGCCCCTACGATCCAGGAACGCCACCGGCACCGTTACGAGGTCAACATCGGCTACCGGGAGCGCATCGAGGCCACGGGTCTCAAGTTCACCGGGCTGTCGCCTGACGGGCAGTTGCCTGAGATCTGCGAGCGGCAGGACCATCCCTGGTTCGTTGGCGTCCAGTACCATCCCGAGCTGAAGAGCCGTCCGTTCGACCCGCACCCGCTGTTCGCCAGCTTCATTGGCGCGGCGAAGGAGCGGAGCCGGCTGGTCTAAGCGTCTGGGATGGCGGATGCTCGCGGTCATGCTGACCCGAGAAGACGTCCGCGCGGCGGCTCTGGCCCTTCCTGAGGCCTACGAGGAGGAGCACTTCGACGTCCCGTCCTTCCGGGTGGCGAAGAAGATCTTCTGCACCGTGCATCAGGACCAGCCCCGAATCGTCCTGAAGCTCGATCCCGACGATCAGCATAATCTGGTCGACGGCGTCGGCCTGCGACCGGTGGACGGCGCCTATGGCCGCAAGGGGTGGACCTACGCCTATTTCGAGAGCCTGGAGGCGGACCGCCTGGCTACCCTGTTGCGGCTGGCCTGGGCGACCGTGGCCCCCAAACGGCTGCTGAACGGCGGAGGCCGATCTGCGGCTTGATCCGGCTGCGGGTTTCATGCATACACCCGCGCTCACGTCGGCGGCCCGGTTCGGCCGCCGCAATCATTTCGAGATACTCCGATGGCCGTTCCTAAGAGAAAAACCTCGCCCTCGCGGCGGAACATGCGTCGCTCGCACCACGCGCTGGGCCCGAACGCCTATCATGAAGACAAGGAGACGGGCGAGCTGAAGCGTCCGCACCACGTCGACCTGAAGACCGGCATGTACAAGGGCCGCCAGGTCCTGGCGCCGAAGGAAGACTAAGCTTCTTTCAAGACAGTTTGCGCGGCCCCGCCTGGCCTCTAGGCGGGGCCGTTTGCATGTCCGCTACTGAGACCGCCCGCGGGCCTGCACGGCCGCACGGCGTTCGGCCACCATCTCGGGCGTGACCGCCGAGTTGTAGGCCACCGAGCGCTCGTGCTCGAGCGCAAGGCCGTCGCCCAGGCTCCGTTCGTAGCCGTCGTCGATCATGGCCTTGTAGGTCATGAGCATGTCGGTCTCGATGTCGGCCATCTGGCGGGCCAGGGTCAGCGCCGCCTCCACCAGTTCGGCCGGCTCGACCACGCGGTTCACCAAACCCCATTCGTAGGCCGTCTGGGCGTGCAGGAAGTTGCCGGTGAGCGACAACTCCTTGGCGCGGTAGGGGGCCGATCACCCGTGACAGCTTCTGCGACAGGCCCCAGCCAGGTGTGATGCCGACCCGGGCGTGAGTGTCGGCGAAGCGGGCGTTGGTCGAGCAGATCAGAACGTCACAGGCGAGCGCCACCTCGAAGCCGCCGGTGATGGCCACGCCGTTGATGGCGCCGATGATCGGCTTGTCGGTCGCGAGCAGGGCGCGGGCGGGGTTCTCGGCGGGGTCGGTGGCGTTGGCCGCGCCCATGCCGAGGGGGTCCGAGGACAGCTCCTTGAGGTCCAGGCCGGCGGTGAAGGCGCGCTCGCCGGCGCCGGTCAGCACGATCACCTTCACCGACGGATCATTGTCCAACTCCACCATCGCCTGCCGCAGGGCGCCCCGCAGCCCGCGAGACAGGGCGTTCATGGCCTCCGGCCGGTTCAGCGTAACCAGGGCCACGCCCTCGTGGGGCTTGTCTATGAGCAGCATAATGTTCCTCCGGTTTTCGCCCCGATGCGCCGTCGACGCCGGGGGAAGTCAAGTTGCCCGGCGAGCGGAAGCTGGCTAAGGCTCCCGCGCCGCCGAAACCCTGAGGAGTCCCATGACCGAGATCGTCGACATCACCGCCCGTGAGATCCTGGACAGCCGGGGTAACCCGACCGTCGAAGTCGACGTGGTCCTCGAGGACGGCTCCATGGGCCGCGCCGCCGTCCCTTCGGGCGCCTCGACCGGCGCCCACGAGGCGGTGGAGAAGCGCGACGGCGAGAAGGGCCGCTACCTCGGCAAGGGCGTGCGGCAGGCCGTCGAGGCCGTGAACGGCGAGATCTACGATGCGCTCTCGGGCTCCGACGCCGAGGACCAGCGCCGCATCGACCGCCTCCTCATCGAGCTGGACGGCACGCCGAACAAGGCCCGCCTGGGCGCCAATGCGATCCTCGGCGTCAGCCTGGCGACGGCGAAGGCCGCGGCGAGCTCGGCGGCGCTCCCGCTCTACAAGTACGTCGGCGGCGTCTCGGCCCGCATCCTGCCGGTGCCGATGATGAACATCATCAACGGCGGCGCCCACGCAGACAATCCGATCGACATCCAGGAGTTCATGATCCTGCCCACCGGGGCCGACACCTTCGGCGAAGGCCTGCGCATGGGCGCCGAGATCTTCCACGCTTTGAAAGCCCAGCTGAAGGCGGCGGGCCACAACACCAACGTCGGCGACGAGGGCGGGTTCGCGCCCAACATCGGCTCGGCGGAAGCCGCGCTGGAGTTCATCGTCAAGGCCGGTGAGAGCGCCGGCTACAAGGCGGCCCAGGACTTCCACCTGGGCCTGGACGTCGCCTCCACCGAGTTCTTCAAGGGCGGCAAGTACGTCATGGAGGGCGAGGGGCAAGACAGTCGACCCGTCAGGCATGGTCGACTACCTGGCCGATCTGGTGGCCAAGTTCCCGATCGTCACCATCGAAGACGGCTGCGCGGAGGACGACTTCGACGGCTGGAAGCTGCTGACCGATCGCCTGGGCGGCAAGGTCCAGCTGGTCGGCGACGACCTGTTCGTGACCAATCCCGAGCGTCTGGCAATGGGCATCGGCAAGGGCCTGGCCAATTCGATCCTGGTGAAGGTCAACCAGATCGGCACGCTCAGCGAGACGCTCGACGCGGTCGATATGGCCCACCGCAACAGCTACACGGCCGTGATGAGCCACCGTTCGGGCGAGACCGAGGACTCCACCATCGCCGACCTGTCGGTCGCCACCAACTGCGGTCAGATCAAGACCGGGTCGCTGGCCCGCTCGGATCGCACCGCCAAGTACAATCAGCTGCTCCGCATCGAGGAAGAGCTGGGCGACCAGGCGATCTACGCTGGCCGCCGGGCCCTGCGCGCGCTCTAGGGCCTAGCGGCGCTCGTCGCAGGGCGGGCCGAGACAGTCCGGGCCGAGACAGTCCGGGCCGTACGCCGCGGCCCGGATGTTCCCGTGCGGGTGCGTCAGCCGGCGTTTGGACGAAGAGCGCCGCCGCCAGCGATCCGCCATCTGCACGTTGGGGAGCATCGATCGCGCCGGGATGGCCCGAGGGGCTGCTTGTCCTCCTTCCACAGACGCGGGCGAGCGCCGATCGCAGTGGGGACGGTTAGCGCCACATTAAGCATGGCGGCCCCAGAACACCGGGGTCCTGCCAAGGGATTCGCAGCCGTTGTTCGCCCGTCTCCGTCCGTACCTGTCGACAGCCGCCCTGGCGCTGCTGATCTTCTACTTCGGCTTCCACGCCTTCACGGGCGAGGGCGGGCTTCTGCGGTCAAATCAGCGCGACGCCACCCTGCTGGCCAAGCAGCGCGAGCTGGCGGCGGTGACCGACCAGCGGCGGGACCTGGAGATTCGCGCCCAGCTGCTGCGCGATCAGAGCCTTTCAGCCGACCTCCTCGAGGAAAGGGCGCGCTCTCTGCTAGGCTTTGCTGACCCAAGGGACTATGTGATCCGGATGAAGCCCTAGCGCCCCGTCGAGGGTTCTAGAGGACACCTACATAGGATCACGGAGACACGCATGGCGCGCGGGCAGACCGGTGAAGCCGGTCGGCGAAAAGCCAATGGCGAAGGCGGCAACGCTCACGCCGGCAAGGACGAGCTTCTCAAGTACTATCGGGACATGCTGCTGATCCGACGCTTTGAGGAGCGGGCCGGTCAGCTCTACGGCATGGGCCTGATTGGCGGCTTCTGCCACCTGTACATCGGCCAGGAGGCGATCGCGGTCGGCGTCCAGGCGATCAAGCAGGATGGCGACCAGGTGATCACCGGCTACCGCGACCACGGGCATATGCTGGCCTGCGGCATGGACCCGCGCGAGGTCATGGCCGAGCTCACGGGGCGGGCCGGCGGCTCGTCCAAGGGCAAGGGCGGCTCGATGCACATGTTCTCGACCGAGGCCGACTTCTACGGCGGCCACGGAATTGTGGGCGGGCAGGTCAGCCTCGGAACGGGCCTGGCGCTCGCCAACAAGTACCGGGACAACGGCAAGGTCAGCTTCACCTACTTCGGTGACGGCGCGGCCAACCAAGGCCAGGTCTACGAGAGCTTCAACATGGCCGAGCTGTGGAAGCTGCCGGTCGTGTACGTGATCGAGAACAACCAGTACGCCATGGGCACGGCGATCGAGCGTTCGTCGTCCGAGACCCGTCTGCACAAGCGCGGCGTGTCCTTCGGCATCCCGGGCGAAGAGGTCGACGGCATGGACGTGCTGGCCGTAAAGGCGGCCGCCGAGAAGGCGGCCGAGCACGCGCGTTCGGGCAAGGGCCCGTACATCCTGGAGATGAAGACCTACCGCTACCGCGGCCACTCCATGAGCGACCCGGCCAAGTACCGGACCCGCGAGGAGGTGGACGAGGTCCGCAAGACCCGCGACCCCATTGACCATGTCGAGGAGCTACTCGAACAGCACGGCTGGGCCGACGAGGCGACGCTGAAGGCCATTGACGCCGAGGTGAAGCGCATCGTCGCCGACGCCGCGGAATTCGCCCGCACCAGCCCCGAGCCGGAGCCCTCGGAACTCTACACGGACGTCTATACCGAGGTGGCGCAATGACCGACATCCTGATGCCGGCCCTGTCGCCCACCATGGAGGAGGGCACGCTCGCCAAGTGGCATGTGAAGCCCGGCGACACCGTCCGCTCGGGCGACGTGATCGCCGAGATCGAGACGGACAAGGCGACCATGGAAGTCGAAGCCGTCGACGAAGGCGTCGTGGCCGAGATCCTGGTGCCGGAAGGCTCCGAAGAGGTGAAGGTCAATACCCCGATCGCCCGACTCCAGGGTGAGGGCGGGGCGTCTGCCGCTTCGGCGCCGGCCCCTGTCGAGAAGCCCGTTCAGGCGACGGAGGCCTCAGCGGGCGATCCCGAGAAGCAGCCGCCGGAAACGGCCAAGACCCAGCCGGAAGGCGAGGGGCCTGCCCCCGTGCGTCCGGCCGCCGAGCCGCTGAAGGATCCGGAACTGCCCGAGGGCGTGAGCCTCGTGAAGGTCACCGTTCGCGACGCCCTCCGCGACGCCATGGCCGAGGAGATGCGGCGCGACGAAGCCGTCTTTCTGATGGGCGAGGAAGTCGCCCAGTACCAGGGCGCCTACAAGGTCAGCCGCGAGCTGTTGCAGGAGTTCGGCGAGCGCCGGGTGATCGACACCCCGATCACCGAGTACGGCTTCACCGGCCTCGGCGTGGGGGCGGCGATGGCGGGCCTGAAGCCTATCGTCGAATTCATGACCTTCAATTTCGCCATGCAGGCCATTGATCATATTATCAATTCGGCGGCGAAGACCCTCTATATGTCCGGCGGCCAGCTGAAGACCTCCGTGGTCTTCCGCGGCCCCAACGGCGCGGCCGCCCGCGTGGCCGCCCAGCACAGCCAGGACTACGCCGCCTGGTACGCCCACGTGCCGGGCCTGAAGGTCATCGCGCCGTATGACGCGGCCGACGCCAAGGGCCTGCTGAAGGCCGCCATCCGGGACCCGAACCCCGTCGTCTTCCTCGAGCACGAGATGATGTACGGCCAGGAGTTCGACGTGCCGGAAGGCGTCGACTGGGTGCTGCCGATCGGCAAGGCCAAGGTGCGGCGCGAGGGCAAGGACGTCACCATCGTCGCCTATTCGCGGATGGTGGGTCTGTCGCTGAAGGCGGCCGAGGAACTGGCCGCCGAAGGCATTGAGGCGGAGGTCATCGACCTGCGCACCCTGCGCCCGCTGGACCACGAGACGGTCGTCGAGAGCGTCAAGAAGACCAACCGCCTGGTCACCGTGGAGGAAGGCTGGGGCCCGATGGGCGTCGGCTCCGAGGTCGCGGCCCGGGTGGTCGAGCACGCCTTCGACTATCTCGACGCCCCTCCGGCCCGCGTCTGCCAGGAGGATGTGCCGCTGCCGTATGCGGCCAACCTCGAGGCGCTGTCGCTGCCTTCGGTTGAGAAGATCGTCGCGGCGGCCAAGGCGGTTTCGTACCGATGACCGACGGGCTGGTCTGGCGCGCGGGCGGCTGTCACTGCGGCGGCGTCCGCTTCGAGGCGGCGCTGCCGGCCCGGGTGGAAGCTCAGGCCTGCAACTGCTCGATGTGCGCCAAGACCGGCTTCGTACACATCATCGTGCCGGAAAGCCGCTTCCGCCTCACCAGGGGCGCCGAGCGGCTGGCCGAGTACACCTTCAACACCCGGGTGGCGAAGCACCTCTTCTGCGCCGAATGCGGCGTGAAGAGCTTCTACCGCCCCAGGTCCAATCCCGACGGCTGGAGCGTGAACGCCCGCTGCCTCGACAGCGTCGAGGGGCTGGAGATCGCGATCGAGGCCTTCGACGGCCAGAACTGGGAGGCGAACGCCGCCGGTCTGGCCCATCTTTCCAGGGAACCCGCATGACGGACATCCTGATGCCCGCGCTCTCGCCGACGATGGAGGAGGGCACGCTGGCCAAGTGGCACGTGAAGACGGGCGACACCGTTCGCTCGGGCGATGTGATCGCCGAGATCGAGACCGACAAGGCGACCATGGAGGTCGAGGCGGTCGACGAGGGCGTCGTCTCCGAGATCCTCATCGCCGAAGGCTCCGAGGGCGTGAAGGTCAACACGCCGATCGCCCGCTTGCAGGGCGAAGGCGAGGCTGCTGCGGCGCCTGCGCCGGCCGCGAAGGCCGAGGCCGCTCCCAAGGCCGAAGCCGCGCCGCCGGCGGAAACCGACTCGGCTCGCGCCAGCCGCGAGCAGGCGACCGATCCGGTGAGCAAGCCCGCTCCAGTGGCGGCGGCGCCTGCGCCGGCGAAGGCTCAGCAGACCGGCGAGCGCATCTTCGCCTCGCCGCTCGCGCGTCGTCTGGCGGAGCAGAAGGGCCTCGACCTTTCCGCCGTGAAGGGCTCCGGTCCGCACGGCCGTATCGTCAAGGCCGACATCGACGCCGCCCAGCCGGGCCAGGCGAAAGCGCCGGCCGCTCAGCCGTCGGCCGCGCCGCAGCAGGCGTCGGCTGCGGCTGCGCCGCGCCAGGTCCAGAGCCTGGAGCAGCAGGGCATCCCGGCAGGCAGCTACGACCTCATTCCGCTCGACGGCATGCGCAAGACCGTCGCCCGCCGGATGACCGAGAGCTTCCGCGACGTGCCGCACTTCCCCCTGACCATCGACCTCGAGATCGATGGCCTGCTGGCGGCGCGTACCCGGATCAACGCGCTGCTCGAGAAGGAGGGCGTGAAGGTCAGCGTCAACGACATGGTGATGAAGGCCGCCGCCGTGGCCCTGAAGCGCGTTCCCGAGGCCAACGCTTCCTACACGCCGGAAGGCATCGCCATGCACCATCATGCCGACATCTCGATGGCGGTGGCGGTGCCGGGCGGCCTGATCACGCCGATCATCCGCGCCGCCGAGACCAAGGGCCTGGCCCAGATCGCCAGCGAAGCCAAGGACCTCGCCGAGCGGGCCCGCAACAAGAAGCTGAAGCCCGAGGAATTCCAGGGCGGCACCTTCAGCGTCTCGAACCTCGGCATGTTCGGCATCAAGACCTTCGCCTCGATCATCAACGAGCCGCAGGGCTGCATCATGAGCGTCGGCGCGGGCGAGAAGCGCCCGGTCGTGCGCGGCGACAAGATCGAGATCGCCACCGTCATGTCCGTGACGCTCACCTGCGACCACCGCGTCGTGGACGGCGCGACGGGCCCGCTTCCTGCAGGCGTTCAAGGCGCTGATCGAAGAACCGCTGACGATGATCGTCTGAGGCCGGCGATGACCAGCATCTACGACTTCACCGCCGAGACCATCGACGGCCAGCCGGCGCCGCTCGCCGACTATCGTGACAAGGTCGTGCTGATCGTGAACACCGCCAGCAAGTGCGGCTTCACCAAACAGTACGCGGGGCTGGAAGAGCTCTATCGGAAGTATCGCGACCGCGGCCTGGTGGTGCTGGGCTTTCCCTGCAATCAGTTCGGCCAGCAGGAGCCTGGCGACGCGGAGGAGATCAAGTCCTTCTGCTCGCTGACCTACGACGTCGACTTCCCGATGATGCGCAAGGTGGACGTGAACGGCCCGAGCGCGCACCCGCTCTACGCCTACCTCAAGGCGCAGAAGAAGGGCGTGCTGGGCACCGAAGGTATCAAGTGGAACTTCACCAAGTTCCTCGTGGACCGCTCAGGCAAGGTCACGGGCCGTTTCGCCCCCACCGTTGAACCCAAGGCGCTGGAAGGCGCGATCGAGGCTTTGCTCTGATGGCGGATCAGTTCGACGTCGTGGTCATCGGCTCTGGCCCGGGTGGCTATGTCACCGCCATCCGCGCCTCGCAGCTGGGCTTCAAGACCGCCATCGTTGAGCGGTCGGAACTGGGTGGCATCTGCCTGAACTGGGGCTGCATCCCCACCAAGGCGCTGCTGAAGTCCGGCGAGGTCTACGAGCAACTGGATCACCTGAGGGACTACGGCCTGTCGGTGGAGAAGCGCGGCTTCGACTTCGACGGCATCGTCCAGCGCTCGCGCAAGGTCGCCGCCCAGATGAACTCGGGCGTCACCTTCCTGATGAAGAAGCACAAGATCGAGGTGGTGCAGGGGACAGCGAGGCTTGAGAAAGGCTCGCCCGCGCCGACCGTCGTGGTGGGCTCACGGAAGCTCACCGCCAAGCACGTGATCCTGGCCACGGGCGCCCGGGCTCGCACGGTCCCTGCAATAGGCCTGGAGCCAGACGGTGAGCGGGTCTGGACCTACCGCGAGGCCCTCGTGCCGAAGGCTGCGCCGAAGTCGCTCGTCGTCGTGGGCTCGGGCGCCATCGGCATGGAGTTCGCCAGCTTCTACCGGGCCCTGGGCTCGGAGGTGACGGTGATCGAGATGATGCCGCGCATCCTTCCCGTCGAAGACGAGGAGATCTCCAAGACGGCCCGCAAGGTGTTCGAGAAGCGCGGGATCAAGTTTCGCGTGCCGGCCAATGTGAAGAAGCTGACCAAGTCCAAAACGGGGGTCAGCCTGGATATCGAGGCCGACGGCAAGGCCGAGACGCTGAACGCTGAGGTCTGCATCGTCGCCATCGGCATTGTGGGCAATGTCGAGGACCTCGGCCTCGAGGCCCTCGGCGTGAAGGTCGAGAAGACCCACATCGTCACGGACAAGCACGGCGCGACGGGCGTGCCCGGCCTCTATGCGATCGGCGACGTGGCCGGCCCGCCGTGGCTCGCCCATAAGGCCAGCCACGAGGGCGTGCACTGCATCGAGCACATCGCGGGCCTGAGGCCGACGAACCTGACCTCGCCGATCCCCGGCTGCACCTACACGACGCCCCAGATCGCGTCGGTGGGCCTCACCGAGGCTCAGGCGAGGGAACAGGGGCTGGACCCGAAGGTCGGGCGTTTCCCGTTCCGAGTGAACGGCAAGGCCGTGGCCGCCGGCGAGGTCGACGGCCTGGTGAAGACCATCTTCGACGGCAAGACGGGCGCCCTGATCGGCGCCCACATGGTCGGCCACGAGGTCACGGAGATGATCCAGGGCTTCGCGCTGGCGATGACGCTGGAAGCCACCGAGGCCGAGATCCAGGCCACGGTCTTCCCGCACCCGACCATGAGCGAGGCCATGCACGAGGCCGCGCTCGACGCCTACGGACGCGTGCTGCACCTCTGACGTGAAACGTCCCGGCCTTGGCCGGGGCGCCGCCGTCTCAGGTCTTCTTCCGCAGGATCGCGTCCAGGCTCCACGGGCCGGGGCCGGCGAACACCAGGTAGAGGAAGACGAAGCAGAACATGATGGCGAGCTCGCCACCGTTCAGCGCGGGCCAGAAGCCCTGCGAACCGTGTGCCATGAAGTAGGCCACGGCCATCTGGCCGGAGCAGACAAACGCCGCGGCGCGCGTGAACAGGCCGAGCGCGATGAGGCCTCCGCCGACCACCTCGATCCATGCGGCCGCCACGAGCATCGGGGGCAACGGATCCGGCGCGCCTTCCTGCGGCCCCGGAAAATCGAACAGCTTCATCAGCCCGTGCTGCATGAAGAGCAGGGCGGTGATGATCCGCAGCACGCTCAGCACGCGCGGCGCCCAGACGTCGAGGTTCGGCATGGTTGGTCCCTCCCACCGGCCAACGCCGGCAGGGGGAGCTCAACGTGGACCACCGTTATTGTCCAGCGTGGGACCCAATAGGGCGTGGAGCACGAAGGCGGCTGCGGCCAAGCAAGCGACTTGCAGGGACGTGATCGACCCGAACGCCCAGATCTTCGCAACCTCGGCCAGGGCCATCCCCGCGAGCCCGACGCCCGCAGCCACAACAGCTACCCCGATGGTGGCCATGATGCGCGGAAGGCCGGAGCGGCTCAGCGGATACGATGCTGCTCCTGCGGCAAGCATCGGCAGGCTCGAGGTGATCATAGCCGCCGGGAACAGGAGGAACGGCAGGCTGAAGAGCATGGCGTCGCCGGAGCCGCCGGTTGGCTTGGCTAAGGCCCATACGAACCCCACGATCGCATAAAGAGCCGCAGCCGCCAGCGACCCGGCGATCATGAAGGTCAAGGCCGGCATACAGACGACGCGTACAACCGACCGTTCCACCTAGGCCGCCCGCCGCAGCTCCGCCTCGACGATCCGCTGCAGAGCCACGTAGTCGGTCTTGCCGGTGCCCAGCACCGGGATTTCCGGCACGCGGATGATCTTGCGTGGCACGGCGAGCTCCGGGGCCCCGATCTTCTGGGCGTGGGCCAGCAGCGGGCCGGGCTCGGCGCTCCGCTGGTCCGTGACCAGGATCAGCCGCTCGCCCTTCTTCGGGTCGGGCATGGCGACCACGGCGTGACGGCAATCCGGCCAAACGGCCGAGGCCAGGTCTTCCGCGGCGGTCAGCGAGACCATCTCCCCGCCGACCTTGGCGAAGCGCTTCACGCGGCCCAGGATCTTCACCCAGTCGTCGTCGGTGATCGACACCACGTCGCCGGTGTTGTGCCAGCCGTCGGGCAGAGGCTCGACCGACCCGTCGGGTTGCAAGTAGCCCGACATGACGTTGGGACCACGCACCAGCATCTTGCCGCCGCCTGGAATGCCTTCCACCGCTTCGAGCTTGACCTCGATGCCCGGCAGCAGCCCGCCCACCGTCCCGCGACGGTTGTCGACGGGCGTGTTCACCGCGATCACCGGCGAGCATTCGGTGGCGCCATAGCCTTCCAGGAGCGGAATAGGCCCGAACTTCTCGGCGATGAGATTGTGCGTCTCGTCGCGCACCTTCTCCGCCCCGCAGACCACGAAGGTCAGCCCCGACAGCTCGTCCGCCTCGGCGGCGCGGGCGTACTGGTTCACGAAAGTGTCGGTGGCCAGCAGGACCGCTGCCTTGCTGTCCTTGATCAGCGGGGGGATCTGCTTGGTGTGCAGCGGCGAAGGGTACTGGAACGCCTTCATCCCCGTGAGCACCGGCAGCAGGACGCCGCCTGTCAGGCCGAAGACATGGAAGATCGGCAGCGGGTTGAAGAACACCCAGTCGGGGTTCAACGGGATGTGCTGGGCGATCTGCCGGCAGTTGGCGACGAGGTTGGCGTTCGACAGCACGACCCCCCGTGGGGCCCCGAAGCTGCCGGAGGTGAAGAGAATTACTCCGGGATCGGACGGCGCGACGGGCGCCCGGAACTGCCGCGGCAGGGCGCCGGCCGCCGCGGCGAACAGCTTGTCGCTGAGCCCGATCGTGGCGCGGACGTCTTCGAGGTAGGTAATCTGGGTCTTGGTCTCGAGCGCGTCGATCAGGTCGTGCAGCTTGCCCTGCTCGACGAACCGATGGGACGTCAGCACCCGCTGGATGCCGGCCAGTTCGCAGGCGGCGCGCAGGTTGCGGATCCCCGCGGTGAAGTTGAGCATCGTCGGCACGCGGCCAAAGGCATGCAGGGCGAAGAAGGTCACGACACCCCCCGCGCTCGACGGCAGCATGACGCCGACCCGCTCGCCCTTCCTGGTCATGGCTGACAGCTTCCGGCCCAGCGCAAAGGCGGCCCGGATCAAGTCGGTATAGCTGAGGGGGTTGCGCTCCTGGTCCTCCAGGATCGGCTTCTTGGCCCCATAGGTCTTCGACGCGTCGATCAGGGCGTCGAAAATGGAAGACTGCGCCTTGGCGCTGTCGAACGGACGCAAGGGCGCACGCTCCCGGACTGTTATCGTTGGTCGGGGAACCTATCCCTCAGTCACGGCGATGAAAAGATCGGTTACATCGCGTGAGGCGGCGCTAGCCCAGGCTGAAGATCACGCACGCCTTCTGCTCGAGCCGCTGGAGCGGCGGGTTCAGCGGCAGGCGGATCGCTTCGGGATCCAGCTGCTGGCCCGCTCGAGCTGCGGTCACCGTTACGTCCTCCACGCGCCGTTCGACCGGCGGCACGGGCAGCGGCGGAGGCGGCGGAGGGGCTGGCGGCGGCACCTGATAGGCGCCCGTGTCGCCGCCGTAGCTGCGGCCGGCGCCGGTGACCAGCACGTCGGTCTCGCAGGCCCGTCCGGTCGGATCGATCAGCTTCACGGTCCCCAGGCGGGCGCCGGCGGCGGCCGTCGCCAGCTCGCCGCGCCGCTTGGCGTCCTCGACGGCCAGCCTGAACATCTGAGTCAGCGTCTCGTTCTCGGGCTGCAGGCGGAAGCGAACCGGCTGCGTCGACGATGGCTTGGCCGCCATCAGGGTCGCGTAGACCCGCTCGGTCAGCCGGATGTCCCGGATCTCGACGGCGACATTGGCCACGACCTGGTAGCGCTCGATTTTGTCGGCGCGCTGGTTCTCGTTCACATCGCCCTGACGATCCCGATACTGGTCGTAAAGCGGCTGGATGCGGAACGTGGTCTCCACCCGCACCTTGTCGGCCCCATAGCCCGCCAGCGCCTGCCCCAGCGTACGCACCTTGTCGGCGGCGGCCCGCTGCGCTGCTGCGGCGTCACGATCGATGGCGTCGTAGGTCGCGGTCACCTGGGCGCGGTTGGCGGGAACCTCGGTCCACACATGGCCGGTAGAGGCGAGGATCGGGCGCTCCATCCACCAGGGCGCGGGCTCGAAAGGCCGCGCCGCCACGCCCGGCGTCTGGGCGAGGGCGGGGGCGGCGACAAGGGCGAGGGCGAGGGTGGCGAGCGTCCGCATGCGATCTCCGGTCAGGTCTCGTCCCACCATAAGCGTAGTGGAGGCGGCGCCAATCTGTGGTGCGGTCTGGCGTCGCGACGCATCGCGCGCTTGATCCGAGGGCCCCAAGCGACGATTTAAGCGCCATGGCCGTGGTCATCGACACCGTGGGCGCGCGACCGCGTCACCCCGAGAAGCAGGCGAATCCCGACACGCCGCTGCTCAAGAAGCCCGAGTGGCTGCGTGTCCGCGCGCCGGGCTCGCCCGGCTACATGCAGACCCGGGAGATCGTGAAGACCAACCGGCTGGTCACCGTCTGCGAGGAGGCCGGCTGTCCCAACATCGGTGAGTGCTGGGACAAGAGCCACGCCACGTTCATGATCATGGGCGAGACCTGCACGCGGGCCTGCGCCTTCTGCAACGTCGCCACCGGCAAGCCGCTGCCGCTCGACCTGGACGAGCCGGGACGGGTTGGCGAGGCGACCGCCAAGATGGGCCTGAAGCACGTGGTCATCACCTCGGTGGACCGCGACGACCTGGCCGACGGCGGGGCGCGGCACTTCGTGGAAACCATCCGAGCGATCCGGGCGGCGTCGCCGACGACCACCATCGAGATCCTGACCCCCGACTTCGCCCGCAAGCCGGTCGCGGCGCTGGAGTCGGTGATCGACGCTCGGCCCGACGTCTTCAACCACAACCTCGAGACCGTGCCGCGGCTCTACCTCGGGATCCGCCCGGGCGCCCGCTACTACCACTCCCTGCGGCTGCTGGAGCGGGTGAAGGAGCGCGACCCCACCCAGTTCACCAAGTCCGGCATCATGGTCGGCCTCGGCGAGACGAAGGAGGAGGTCATGCAGGTGATGGACGACATGCGCTCCGCCGGCATCGATTTCATCACTATCGGTCAGTACCTGCAGCCCACCCGCAAGCACGCCCCGGTCGACCGTTTCGTCCACCCGGACGAATTCCGGGCGTTGGAGGAGATCGCCCGCGCGAAGGGATTCCT
Source organism: Phenylobacterium sp. J426 (assembly GCF_024699945.1). Lineage (GTDB taxonomy): Bacteria > Pseudomonadota > Alphaproteobacteria > Caulobacterales > Caulobacteraceae > Phenylobacterium. The sequence continues at coordinate 3,209,004 of NZ_JAJOMY010000001.1, forward strand.
GATGGTCTCGGCCAGCCCGCTCACCCGCTCCTCGCACCATGCGGGCGAGGACTTCGCGCGCCTGCAGGCGGCCCGTCGGGCCAAGGAAGCGGCCGCGTAGGATCTTGCGGCACCACGTTTCCAAGCAGTTGCCCTACACCCCCGACCAGCTGTTCGAACTGGTCGGCGACGTCAGCCGCTACCCAGAGTTCGTCCCCTGGATCACCGCGCTCCGCACCTGGAACGCGCGCAAGCTCAGCGAAGGGGTCGACAGCCTCGACGCGGAGGCCAGCGTCGGCTTCGCCTTCCTGAAGGAACGTTTCGCCACCCGGGTCCGCCGGGATGCGCTGAACCGGCAGATCGACGTCAGCCTGCTCTCCGGCCCGTTCCGCAAGCTGGTGAACCGCTGGCGCTTCCTCGACGCCGGGCACGGCTGCACCCGCATCGAATTCGACATCGAGTTCCAGTTCAAGTCGCGCCTGCTGGAAGGGCTGCTGAAGGCGAATTTCCACCACGCGGTGGAGAAGCTGATGGGCTGTTTCGAGGCGAGGGCGGCTTCGCTCTACGGCCGGGCGGAGCCCGAGATCTCGCCGGGCTAGTCTCGAAGCTAGCTTAGCCGGTCCAGCATCGCCTGCAGGGCCGACTGCACGGCGGCGAGCTGGATTTCCTCCCGCGTTTCGAACTCGAACAGCTCCGCCTTGTGCAGGATCCGCTCGTTCGCGCGCGCCGTGGCGATATGTACGGTGCCCACCGGCTTCATCGCCGTTCCGCCGCCCGGACCGGCGATGCCCGTGATCGCGACCGCGAGATGGGCGTTCGACGCCTCCAGGGCGCCCTCCGCCATCATGCGGGCCACGGGCTCGGACACCGCGCCCAGGTCGGCGATGAGATCGCCTGGCACGCCCAGCAACTCCTGCTTGGCGCGGTTGGAATAGGTGACGAAGCCGCGCTCCAGCACGTCGGAGGCGCCGGCGATGGATCCGATCGCACCCGCCACCAGTCCCGCCGTGCAGCTCTCGGCCGTGACGATCCGCAGGGACCGCTGACGGGCTTCGTCGATCAGCAGCCGGGCCAGGGTCACGATCTCGAGCGGGAACATCGGGGCGTGCTCTCCTGCAGGTTGCCGCCGCTTTGGGCTTGTCGCGAGACCACAAGCACCGGAAGTTCCGACTCGATCAAGGGCCGGGAGACCGAATGACCACGCTCGCCGCTACCGCGCGTCCGGCCTATGCGCCGCCGGCGCTGTTCGCCGTCACCACGTTCTCGAGCGCGGCGCTGGTCTTCCTGGTGCAGCCCATGGTGGCCAAGCTGGTCCTGCCGCTGCTGGGCGGCAGCCCGTCGGTCTGGAACACCAGCATGGCGTTCTTCCAGCTGGCGCTGCTGGTCGGCTACTTCTACGCCCACGCGCTCCAGCGGATCGCCTCCGTCCGTCGGCAGGCGATCGTCCATTGCGCGGCCCTGCTGGTGGCGGCGCTCGCCTTGCCGCTGCGGGTGAACGGCCTGGCTGGACCGCCGTCCTCCGAGCATCCCAATCTCTGGCTGCTTGCGGTCCTGTCGCTCTCCATCGGCGCGCCTTTCGCCATCCTCTCCGCGACCGCGCCGCTGGTCCAGGCCTGGTACGCCCGCACGATCGGACAGGCGGAGGGGAAGGAGCCTTACGTCCTCTACGCAGCAAGCAATCTTGGCAGTCTGCTGGCGCTGCTCGCCTACCCGGTGATCGTCGAACCGCTGTCTACCCTGGCCGGCCAGCGTTACGGCTGGAGCGCGGCCTACCTGGGTTTCGTCCTGCTGATGGCGACGCTTGGGCTGCTGGCGACGCGAGGCGCGGTTGCGGCGGCCGAAGAGGCGCCCAAGGCGGCCGCCCCCCGCGCTGGGCGGACCGACTGACCTGGATCGGCCTCGCCGCCATTCCGGCGAGCCTCATGCTGGGGGTGACGGCCCACCTAACCACCGATGTGGCCTCAGCGCCGTTCCTGTGGGTGCTGCCGCTGGCGCTGTACCTCACCACCTTCATCATCGCCTTTCAGGCCAAGCCGGCCATCTCGCCGGCGCTCACCCTGGTCTTCCAGGCCGCCGCGCTCGCGGCCTGCGCGGCGTTGTTGCCGTTCCGCTCCAGCAACTTCGTGCTGCAGTTCTTCGTGCACCTGGCGGCGTTCTTCCTGACCGCGCTGATGTGCCATCAGCGGCTGGTGGCGCGCCGTCCAAACCCGGCGCACCTGACCGAGTTCTATCTCTGCCTTTCGATCGGCGGCGTCGTGGGCGGGGCGTTCAACGCCTTCGTGGCCCCGGTCATCTTCAACAATGTCTGGGAATATCCGCTGGTCCTGGCGCTGGCCTGTCTGGCGCGCCCCTGGGGTCGGCTGGACAAGGTGGAGCCCGGCGCCTGGGTCCTGATGGTCCTGGGGGTCGTCGCGGCGGCGGCCATGCCGATCCTGCTCACCGGCGTCGGGAGCAGGATGACCGCTGAGACGGTCGTGGGCGCCTTCGACCAGTCCGAGTTGTTCGACATGGGGATGAAGGGGCTGCTGGTCCTCTCTGTGATCTGCGCGTTCCTGGTGCGGTCGCGGGCCGTCTTCTTCTTCGTCGTCGTCGCGGTCCTGTCGTTTTCGGCCCAGGCCGCGGCCGACCGCACGGACACCCGCCAAAGCTGGCGCAGCTTCTTCGGCGTGATGAGCCTGTCGCAGACCTATGTCTCGAGCCTCGGCGGTGAGGTCCGGATGCTGGCGCACGGCACCACGCTCCATGGCGCGCAGTCGTTGAACCCGGCCTACAGCTGCAACCCGCTGGTCTACTACACGCCGCGCACGCCGATCGGTCAGGTGTTCGCCGGCAAGCAACAGGAGCGCGCCAGCCTGCGGATCGGCGCCGTAGGCCTCGGCACCGGCTCGGTGGCGGCCTACGTGCGGCCCGGAGATCATCTGACCTTCTTCGAGATCGACCCGCTGGTGCAGCGGATCGCCACGGATCCCGCGTACTTCACCTACGTCAGAGGGTGCGCCAAGGGTCAGGTCGACTTCGTGATCGGCGACGCGCGCCTCACGCTGCAGCAGCAGCCGGCGAACACCTATGACGTGTTGCTGATCGACGCGTTCTCGTCCGACGCCGTGCCGGCCCACCTTCTCACGGTCGAGGCCCTGCAGGGCTATCTGGCGCGTATCAAGCCCGACGGGGTGATCGTGTTGCACCTGTCCAACCGCAACCTGGATCTCATGGGCCCGGCTCAGGCGGTCGCGCGGGCGGCGGGCGGACGGGCCCTGGTCCAGGGCTATCGACCCGATCAGTCTGCGCAGGGGAGCTGGGAATCGGCCGAGGACGTGGTGATCGTCGCCCGCAGCGACGCGGCGCTGGCCGCCTTCGCGGCCGATCCGCGATGGGAGCGCGCCAACCCGTTCCTGGCGCGGCCTTGGCGCGACGACTACACGAACCTGGCCGGCGCGCTGTACGCCAACCTCAAGATGCGCTGGACCTGGCTGCCCTAGATCAGGGGGCGTCTCCACGGACACGACAGCCTGGGCCATGAGGCCTTCTTCGCGCCCGGTGAAGCCCATGCCCTCGGTCGTGGTCGCCTTTACGCTCACCCGGTTCACGGGCAGGCCCAGCAGCTCGGCGATGCGCTCGCGCATCGCGTCGCGGTGCGGGCGGATCTTGGGTCGTTCGCAGACGAGGGTGACGTCGGCGTTGAGGATGCGGCCGCCCTGAGCGCTCACCAGGTTCACGGCATGCGTCAGGAACTGATCCGAGGATGCGCCCTTCCAGCGCGGATCGGTCGGCGGGAAGTGCTCGCCGATGTCGCCCTGAGCAATCGCCCCGAGGACGGCGTCCGTCAGCGCGTGCAGGCCGCAGTCAGCATCGGAGTGGCCCACCAGCCCCACGTCGTGCTGAATCCGCACGCCACAGAGCCAGACGACGTCCCCGGGGCCGAAGCGATGGGCGTCGATCCCGTGGCCCATGCGGATGATCCGACGGCCGGAGGCGAGTTGCTCAGCCAGCAGGAAATCCTGGGGGTAGGTCAGCTTCATCAGCAGCGGGTCGCCGGCCACCATGGCGACGTTGCCGCCGGCGCGCTCCATGACCGAGGCGTCGTCGGTCGGCTCTTCCGTCGCCGGCCACCGGCGGTAGGCCGCCTTCAGCTTGCCGACCCGGAACGCCTGCGGCGTTTGGGCGCGGTAAAGCCCCTCTCGCGGAACGGTTTCGTCGACCAGGCCTTCGCCGCGCTTCAAGGTGTCGGGCACGGGCAGGGTAGGGATCGCGCCGTCGGCGACGTCGAGAGCTGCGAGCAGTCGGTCGACATGCGCCTGGGTGACGAAGGGGCGAGCGGCGTCGTGGATCAGGACCGCCTGGGTCCGCGTGGCGGTCAGCGCCGCGAGGCCCGCCTGGACGGATTCCGCCCGGGTCTTGCCGCCGGTCACCGCACGCCAGTTCACCAGTCCGGCCAGAGCCTCATCCGCATGGCCCAGACGGTCGTGGGCGACGACGACGACCACTTCGCGCGCCCCGGCGGACAGCAGGCCCTCGACCGACCAGCGCAGCAGTGGGCGTCCGCCCAGGCTGCGCCAGGCCTTGGGTTCGCCCGGTCCGGCCCTCAGGCCAGACCCCGCTGCGACAACGACCGCCGAGAAACTCATGGCGCCGTCTTAGAAAACTGCGGGGCTTTCTTCCAGCTTTACGGCGCTCGACAAATTGCCTAAAAACACGGCGGTGGGGATGATTAAGAAATGAGCACAAAGCTCAAGGTTGGCAGTGTTGATGTCGGCGGCCGCGCCTGGATCGCGCCGATGACCGGCGTGTCCGACCTGCCGTTCCGCAAGGCCGCCAGCCGCCAAGGCGCGGCCTACGTCGCAACCGAGATGGTCGCCTGCGCCGAGTTCTCCCGCGGCCGACCCGACGTCGTGCGGCGCGCCGCGGTGGGCGAGGGGCTTCCGCTCATGGTTGTCCAGCTCGTCGGCCGCGAGGCCGAGCACGTCCGCCGGGGCGCACGCCTCGCCGTGGAGGCCGGCGCACAGATCGTCGACCTGAACTTCGGCTGCCCCGCCAAGGAGGTGACCGGCATCGCCGCCGGGTCGGCGCTGATGCGCACGCCCGAGCTGGCGGCCGAACTCATGGCGGCTGCGGTCGAGGCCGTCGACGTGCCGGTGACTGTGAAGATGCGCCTTGGCTGGGACGACGCCTCCAGGAACGCCCCAGAGATCGCGTCCCGCGCGGAGGCGCTGGGCGTGCGGGCCGTGACGATCCACGGCCGGACCCGCTGCCAATTCTACAAAGGCGCAGCCGACTGGAGCGCCGTGAAGGCCGTGAAGGACGAGGTCCGTATCCCGGTCATCGTCAACGGCGACATCGTCGACGGTGCGACGGCGCGTGCGGCCCTGGCCGCCTCCGGCGCCGATGCGGTGATGGTGGGCCGCGGCGTCTACGGGAAGCCGTGGGTGGCCGCCCAGATCGAGACGGAACTTGCCGGCGGGACGTTCGTCGCACCCGATCGCGAGACCCGGCTGGGGATCGCGCTGGATCATTTCCGCGACACGCTCAAGTTCTACGGCGATCGCCTCGGGCTTCGCATCTTCCGCAAGCACCTGGCGAGCTACATCGAAAACGCCCCCTGGCCTGACGATCCGCAGGTCCGGAGAGAAGCGCGCGCGGCGCTGTGCCGCCTGGAGGACGCCTCTGAAGTGGAACGGGGTCTCGCGGCCCTGTGGGGGACTTCAGATCACAGGTTGGCGGCATGAATGGAAGTACGCGGACAAGGACAACCGGGCGCGATCCCGACCTGCTGAAGGCGGCGGCCTTCGACCTCAGTCCCGATCCGTCGATGGTGGTCGACGCCGAGGGCGCGCTCGTGGCGGTGAACGAGGCTGCCGAGGCGCTGTTCGGCCAGGGGCTGGGCCTTCTGGCGCGGGGCCGCTTCCGCGCGGCCTTGCCGCCGGGCTCGGCCTTGGTCTCCCTGCTGAACCGGGCGCTCGACGAAGGCGCGCGGGTTCGCGAGCGCGGCGTGCACATCAGCCTCTTCGGCCTGCCTCCGTTCGAGGCGGACGGCGCCGCAGCCCCGCTGGGTGACGGTTCGGTGCTGCTGACCCTTACGGTCAAGTCTGGCCTCGGCGTGGAGCGAGGCCCCACGGAAGCCGCGGGGCTGCGCTCGCTGGTGGGCCTCGGCCGCATGCTGGCGCACGAGATCAAGAACCCGCTGGCCGGAATCCGCGGGGCCGCTCAGCTGCTGAAGGCCGGCGCGAAGAGTGAGGACGCCCCCGCTGGCGCAACTCATCGTCGACGAGACGGATCGGGTGAAGCGCCTCGTTGAGCGGATGGAGGCGTTCTCGGACGACCACCTGCCGCAGCTCACGCCGCTGAATATCCACCAGATCCTCGATCGGGTGAGGGCCCTGGCCGCCAACGGCGTGGCCGACGGCCTGGTGCTCCGCGAGAAGTACGATCCGTCGCTGCCGCCGGTGCTGGGCGACGAAGACCAACTGATCCAGATCTTCCTCAACCTGGTGAAGAACGCCGCCGAGGCGGCGCATGCCCGTGGCGACGGCCGCGGCGAGATCGCGATCCACACCGCCTACCGCCACGGCGTTCGCGTTCGCGCAGCCAGCGGACAGGCGCTGCGGGGCGCGCCGCTGGAAGTGCGGATCCAGGACAACGGCCCAGGCGTGCCCGAGCACCTGCGCGAGAGCCTTTTCCAGCCTTTCGTCAGCTCCAAGCCCAGCGGCGCCGGCCTCGGCCTGGCCCTGGTCGCCAAGCTCGTCGCCGGCCACGGCGGCCTGATCGACTTCGAATCCGAGCCCGGCCGGACCGTCTTCCGCGTCCTGCTGCCGATCGCTTCCGCCGAGGGTGCCTCAGAATGAACGCCGCTTCGAAGAAGATCCTGATCGCCGACGACGACAGTTCGATCCGGCTGGTGCTCAGCCAGGCGTTCACGCGGCTCGGCTATCAGGTGCGCGCCACGGGGAACGCCACGACCCTGCTGAAGTGGGTCTCGGACGGCGAGGGTGACCTGGTGGTGACCGACGTGGTCATGCCGGACGAGAACGTCTTTGACGTCCTGCCGCGCATCAAGAAGCAGCGGCCCAAGCTGCCGGTCATCGTCATGAGCGCCCAGAACAACCTCATCACCGCGGTGAACGCGGCCGAGGTCGGCGCCTTCGAGTATGTGCCAAAGCCCTTCGACCTGGACGACATGACCTCGGCCGCCCGGCGCGCCCTGTCGCGGCCGGCCGACAGCGAGGCCTCGAAGGCGCAGGCGAGGGCGGTGCGCGACGATCGTCTGCCGCTCATCGGCCGCTCGGGGCCCATGCAGGACGTCTATCGGACCATCGCCAGGCTCGTCGGCGCGGATCTGACGGTCCTGATCACCGGCGAGAGCGGCACCGGCAAGGAACTGGTCGCCCGGGCCATGCACGACATGGGACGTCGGCGCGACGGCAAGTTCGTGGTCATCAACCTGGCGGCCACGCCGCGCGAGCGCGTCGAGACCGAGCTGTTCGGGAAGGAGGACGGCGACTACGGCAAGCTGGTCGACGCCGATGGCGGCACGCTGTTCCTCGACGAGATCGGAGACATGCCGCTCGACGCCCAGACCCGGCTGCTGCGCGTCATCGACGGCTCCGAGCCGGCCCTGAACCCGAAGACGGGCCGCAGGCCGAACGTGCGAATCATCGCCGCGACCAATCGTGACCTGCGCGCCCTGATCCAGCAGGGGCTGTTCCGCGAGGACCTCTTCTTCCGCCTGAACGTGGCGCCGCTGCGTCTGCCGCCCCTGCGCGACCGTGTGGAGGACATCCCGGACCTGGCCCGCGCCTTCCTGCTTCGCGCCAACCGAGAGGGCTTGCCGGCCAAGACGATCGATGCCGGCGCCCTGGAGCGGCTGAAGCGGCACAGCTGGCCGGGCAACGTGCGCGAGCTCGAGAACCTCGTCCGCCGAGTCTGCGCGCTTTACGGCGAGGACTTGATCAGCGCGCGCATCATCGAGAAGGAGCTCGCCGACCAGCAGCCGGTCGTGCAGGGCCAGGAAGGACCCGCAACGCTGGCCCAGCTCGTGGAACAGAAGCTGGCCGGCTACTTCGCCGACCAGCCCGACGGCATTCCGCCGCCGGGTCTCTACGACCGGGTGCTGGAGGAGGTGGAGCGGCCGCTCATCCAGCTCACGCTGTCGGCGACGCGGGGCAATCAGGTGCGCGCCGCCGAGATCCTCGGCCTCAACCGCAATACCCTGCGCAAGAAGATCCAGGACCTCGGCGTGGAGATGGCCCGCGGCCGGCGCTAGCCCGCTGCTGAAGCTTCACGGCAACATAGCTGTTGAGTTTGGAGCACAGGTCCCTAGTCTCCCGACGCGATGGCGTTGCTAAACAGTCCCGCTTTCCTGACGCCCGCCATCGGTTGGGCGCGACGGTCGCTGGAGTCGCGGCTGGTGCTCGGCGTCGGCTACGGCGTGGCCGTCGGCCTGACCGTGCTCGCCATCATCCTGGCCGCGTCCCCGCCCCAGACGGGTCCCCTGGGGCCGGCGAGCCGGCTGATCCTGACGCTGCTGGGGCTCAACCTCGTCATCATCCTCTTACTGATGGCGGCCGTGGGGCTGCGAATCGGAGAGTTGCTCCGCGCCAGGACAGAGGACGCCGGCGCGCGCCTGCACGTGCGGTTCGTGCGCCTCTTCGCCTTCGCCGCCGTGGCTCCCGCCGCAGTCGTCTTCATCTTCTATGGCGTGCTGGTCAGCCGCGGGGTGGAGAACTGGTTCTCCGAACGGGTCCAGACAGTCGTCGAGAACGCTGCGACGGTGTTCCGCTCCTACGTCGACGAGCAGACCCGCTACATCGTCGAGCACGTAACGCCGATGGCCGCCGACCTGAACCGTGAAGCCGGAGCCTTGCAGGCCCGGCCTGATCAGGTTGACGAGTATCTGGATGCGCTGGCGTCGTATCACGCCTTCCCGGCGGCCTATCTGGTGGACCGCCAGGGCCGGGTGCTGGCCAAGGTCGAGAGCGCCGATGCCCCACCCTACGTGCCGCCGCCCAGGGCGGGTTTCGACGCCGCCGACCAGGGTGAGATCTACGTCCCGGACTTCACCGGCGCCGACGTCATGCGGGCGCTCTACAAGCTGAATGCCTACGACGAGGTCTATCTGTACATCGCGCGCCCCCTGCGTGAGGGCATCGTGGCCTATCTTCGTCAGGCGGAGGGCTCGCTCGTCTCGTACCGGGATGTGGCGCAGAACCGAGAGCGTATCCAGACCATCTTCGCCCTGAGTTACGCCGAAACCGCCCTGCTGGTGCTGGTCGGAGCCGTGTGGCTGGGCCTGGGCGCCGCCAACGCCATCTCCGCCCCCGTCGCCCGTCTGGTGCAGGCCGCGGGGCGCGTGGCCGGGGGGCGACCTGGACGCCCGCGTGGACGCGGACGGAGATCCTGAAGAGATCGCCGTTTTGTCACGTGCCTTCAACAGCATGACGCACGATCTTCAGGTGCAGCAGGCAGCGTTGCAGAGCGCCAGAGAAGAGGCCGAGAGCCGCCGCCAGTTCATCGAGACGGTTCTGGCCGAGGTGAGCGCCGGCGTGATCGGTCTCGACGCTCGCGGCCGGATTTCGGTGGCCAACCGGCAGGCGGCCCTGCTGCTGGCGCTGCCCGGCGACCATGGCCGCGGACGGAAGCTTGCGGATGTGGCTCCAGAGCTGGCGGAGGTCGCCGCCGGCGCGGGCCGTGGCGGCGAGGCTGAGGAAGAGGTCGACGTCGTGCGCGGCCGCGACAGCCGCCGTCTGCGCGTGCGGGCCAGTCACAGCGAGGGCGGGCTGGTGCTGACCTTCGACGACATCACGCGGCTGGTCACGGCCCAGCGCAACGCGGCTTGGCGCGACGTCGCCCGCCGCATCGCCCACGAGATCAAGAACCCGCTGACGCCGATCCAGCTGTCGGCCGAGCGCCTGCGGAAGAAGTACCGCAAGGACATCGCCGAGGCGGAGCTGGAGACCTTCGACCGCTGCACCGACACCATCGTCCGGCAGGTGGGCGACATCGGCCGCATGGTGGACGAGTTCTCGGCATTCGCGCGGATGCCTGCGCCCAAGTTCGCCCAGGTCGACGCCGAAGAACTGCTCCGCGCTGCGGTCTTCGCCCAGCGTGTGGCGAGCCCGGACCTGACCGTTGAACTGGAAGAACCGACGCCCGAGGCGGTCCTGCGTGCGGACGGCCGGATGCTGGCGCAGGCGCTGACGAACGTCCTCAAGAACGCCGCCGAGGCGGTGGACGCGCAGCGTGGGCGCTCCCCAAGGCTGAAGGGGCGGATCACCGCACGCCTGCTGGTGGAGGACGCCCAGGTGGTGATCGAGGTCGAGGACAACGGCGTGGGCCTGCCGGCCAAGGACCGCGACCGGCTCACCGAACCCTATGTGACGACGCGCGAGAAGGGCACGGGCCTCGGCCTCGCGATCGTGAAGCGAATCCTGGAAGACCACGGCGGCGAGCTGGAGCTCTCCGATGCGCGGAGCGGGCAAGGCGCCTTGGCGATCCTGCGCCTGCCGACGGCCACGACCGTGCGCATCGGCGCTCCGGCAGGCGCCGTGACGGCTTGAGAGGACTGGAAGGCATGGCGTCTGACGTTCTGGTGGTCGACGACGAGGCGGACATCCGCGAGCTGGTGGCGGGGATCCTCTCCGACGAAGGCTACGCGGTCCGCACGGCCAACGATTCGGAGTCGGCCCTGGCGGCCATCCGGGCGCGGAAGCCTGCGCTGCTCATCCTGGACATCTGGATGCAGGGCGGCGGCATGGACGGGCTGGAACTGCTCGACATGGTGAAGGAGCTCGACGCCGACCTGCCGGTGATCATGATCTCGGGACACGGCAACATCGAGACCGCCGTCAGCGCCATCAAGCGCGGCGCCTATGAGTTCCTCGAGAAGCCGTTCAAGTCGGATCGCCTGCTGCTGGTCGTCGAGCGTGCGCTCGAAGCCGCCAACCTGCGCCGGGAGAACCGTCGTTTGCGCACCCAGGCGATCACGCCCGAGGGGTTGCTGGGCAAGTCGATGCCCGCCCAGCAGCTGCGTCAGATGATCGCCAAGCTTGCCGGCGCCAACAGCCGGGTGCTGATTTCGGGACCGCCGGGCGCCGGCAAGGAGACGGTGGCGCGGTTGATCCACGCCGCCAGCCACCGCACGCGCAGCGAGTTCGTCCCCATCAGCGCCGCCGGCATGACGCCCGAACGCATGGACATCGAGCTGTTCGGCCAGGAAGGCGAGGGCGGCCGCCCCGCCAAGATCGGCGTGTTCGAGCGTGCCCATGGCGGAACGCTCTATCTCGACGAGGTGGCCGACATGCCGCGCGAGACGCAGGGCCGTATCCTGCGCGTGCTCGTCGAGCAGCGGTTCCGGCGCGTGGACGGCGACTACGACGTTCAGGTCGATGTCCGCGTGATCTCGTCCACCTCCAAGGACCTGCGCGAGGAGATCGCCGCGGGCCGCTTCCGGGAGGATCTGTTCCATCGGCTGAACGTGGTGCCGGTGAACGTCCCGGGGCTTGCGGAGCGCCGCGAGGACATCCCGGAGCTGATCGAGGACTTCATCACCCGGATCTGCGAGGCGACGGGTCTTCCACGTCGCCGCCTGTCGGACGATGCGCTGGCCATGCTGCAGGTCCGCGCGTGGCCCGGGAACCTCCGGCAGCTGCGCAACAACGTGGAACGGATGCTGATCCTGGCGTCGGGCGCCCCGGCCGAGCCGATCACCGCCGAGATGCTGCCACCCGAGGCCTCGGTGAACGACCAGGCCGGCTCCTTCGGGGCCGAGCGGATCATCGCCCTGCCGCTGCGCGAGGCGCGCGAGGTGTTCGAGCGCGAGTACCTGAACGCCCAGATGCTTCGCTTCTCGGGCAACATCAGCCGAACCGCCGCCTTCATCGGCATGGAGCGCTCAGCCCTGCACCGCAAGCTGAAGTCGCTCGGCCTGTCGGGCGGTCGGCCGCTCGAAACCGAGGACGCGTAAGGTGGGGCGCATCGCCTATGTGAATGGCCGCTTCGTGCCGCACGCCGAGGCCTTCGTGCACATCGAGGACCGCGGCTATCAGCTGGCCGACGCGGTCTACGAGGTCTGGGCGCTGTTCGGCGGCAAGCTCGCCGACGCCGAGGGTCACTTCGTGCGCCTGGAACGGAGCCTGTCGGAACTGCAGATCGACATGCCGATGAGCCGCGCTGCGTTGACGACTGTCCTTCGCGAGGCCGTGCGCCGCAATCGCGTCGCCGAAGGGCTCGTCTATCTGCAGGTCAGTCGCGGTGTCGCCCCGCGCGATCATGCCTTCCCGAACCCGCCCGTCAGACCCGCCGTGGTGATCACGGTCAGCCGCGTCGATCGGGCGGCGACCGAGGCGCGGGCCGCCAAGGGCGTGGGCGTCGTCACCACGCCGGAGAACCGCTGGGGGCGATGCGATATCAAGACCGTCGGCCTCCTGCCGAACGCGCTGGCCAAGCAGAAGGCCCGCGCCGCCGGGGCCGTCGAGGCCTGGTTCGTGGACGAGCTGGGTCTCGTCACCGAAGGCGCCTCGTCAAACGCCTGGATCGTGGATCAGGACGGGATCCTGCGCACGCGCGACACCAATGCGAACATCCTGCGCGGCGTGACCCGCCACACGCTGATGGACGTGATCCGGGAAGCAGGATTGAAGGTCGAGGAGCGGCCGTTCACCCCCGAGGAGGCCCGAGCGGCGAAGGAGGCCTTCATCACCGGCGCTGGCACGATCGTCCTGCCGGTCGTCAGTGTCGATGGAAAGCCGGTGGGCGAGGGGGCGGTCGGCCCCGTCGCAACCCGGCTCCGCAGCCTCTATATCGAGCGCGCCAAGGCCCAGGCCATCTGATCCCGTCCGCGCGATTGCGCGCGTCGTCAAAGCCTGCTTAGCGTGCCCTTGCGTGTGTGGGCGGATTTGGCCGCCCGATCCAAAACCAGAAGGCGTAAAGCCATGAGCGACAAGAAACAGAACCTCCAGGACACGTTCCTGAACAGCGTCCGGAAGTCGAAGACCCCTCTCACCATCTTCCTCGTGAACGGCGTGAAATTGCAGGGGGTCGTGAGCTGGTTCGACAACTTCTGCGTTCTGCTCCGCAGGGACGGGCAATCCCAGCTCGTCTACAAGCACGCGATTTCCACCATCATGCCGGCTCAGCCCGTGCAGCTCTATGAGCCGGCCGACGACGAGGCCGATTGAGCTCTTCGAAATCCGTTGACCGCGAGGCGCCCATCCAGGGCGCCTTGGTGATCCATCCCGATCGGGAGGGCCGCGACAGCGCGCGCCATTCCGAGGCGCGGCTGGAGGAGGCCACAGGCCTCGCGCTCGCCCTCGATCTCGAGGTCCGCGAGGCGATCGTCGTTGGCCTGCGCAAGCTCACCCCTGCCACCCTGTTCGGCCGCGGCAAGGTCGAGGAGATCGCCACCCTGGTGGAGGTCGAGGAACTCGACGTCGTGGTGGTGGACGACTCTCCTGACCCCGGTCCAGCAGCGCAACCTCGAAAAGGCCTGGAAGGCGAAGGTCATCGACCGTACCGGCCTTATCCTGGAGATCTTCGCCCGTCGCGCGCGCACGCGTGAAGGCCGGCTGCAGGTGGAGCTGGCCAGGCTGACCTACGAGCGCTCGCGCCTCGTCCGCACCTGGACCCACCTGGAGCGCCAGCGCGGCGGCTTCGGCGTCATGGGCGGCCCCGGCGAAACCCAGATCGAGACCGACCGGCGGCTGATCGCCGAGAAGATTGGCAAGCTGAAGCGCGAGCTGACCGAGGTGCGCCGCACCCGGACGCTGCAGCGCTCGGCGCGGCGGCGCGTGCCTTTCCCGAGCGTCGCGCTCGTCGGCTACACCAACGCCGGCAAATCGACGCTGTTCAACCGGCTGACCAAGGCCGATGTCGTCGCTCAGGACATGTTGTTCGCCACGCTCGACCCCACCCTCCGCAGCCTCAAGCTGCCGGATGGCCGTGACGCCATCCTGTCGGACACCGTGGGCTTCATCTCCGACCTGCCGCACGAGCTGGTCGAAGCTTTCCGCGCCACCCTGGAGGAAGTGCGCGAGGCCGATGTCGTCCTGCATGTGCGCGACATCGCCAGCGACGAGAGCGCCGCCCAGGCCAAGGACGTCCGCGAAGTGCTCGAGCGCCTCGGCCTCGACATGGACGAGCGTCGCATCCTCGAGGTCTGGAACAAGGTCGACCTGCTGCCGGAGGAGGCCCGCGAAGAGGTGATCGGCGACGCCCGCCGCGCGCATCCGGCGGCCGTGCCGGTCTCGGCCGTGACAGGCGAAGGGACTGACAGCCTCCTGGGCGCCATCGCCGCGCTTGTCGACGAGGCGCCGCCGGTGGAGATCCACACGCCGGCGGGCGAGGGCGCGGCGATCGCCTGGCTCTACCGTCATGGACGGGTCATCGAGCGGGAAACCGCCGACGACGGGAGCGTGCGGATGTCTGTGAGCCTGACGCCCCAGGCGCTGGGGCAGTTCGAGCAGCAGTTCCCCCAGGCGCGGCTGGGCGAGGGCTAGGCCCGCTCCGCCGCCTTGGCTTCGTCCCACAGGGCGTCCATCTCGGTCAGGTCCGATTCTTCGGGCGTCCTGCCACGCTCCGCGAGCTTCTGCTCAATGTGCCGGAAGCGGCGGGCGAACTTGGAGTTGGTGTAGCGAAGGGCGTCTTCGGGGTCGACGTCCAGGGTGCGGGCGAGGTTGGCGACCACGAACAAGACATCGCCCATCTCCTGGCGGGCCTTTTCGAGATCACCGGCCTCGATCTCGCGAACGAGCTCCCCGACCTCCTCGTGCAGCTTGGCCACCACGTCCTGCACGGTCGGCCAGACGAAGCCGACGCCGGCGGCGCGTTTCGACAGCTTCACGGCCCGGGTGAGGGCCGGCAGACCGGTCGGCACGTCGTCGAGCAGGCTCTCCTGCCGGCCCTTCGTCCGCCGCTCCTGCGCCTTCAGCTGCTCCCAGCCCGCCTTCTGCGCGGCGACCGAGGCGTACGCCTCATCGCCGAACACGTGGGGGTGCCGGCGGACCATCTTCTCGTTGATGGCGCGGGCCACGTCGTCGAAGTCGAACGCGCCCTGTTCCTCGGCCATCCGGGCGTGGAAGACCACTTGCAGCAGCAGGTCGCCCAGTTCCTCCTTCAGGTCCGGCAGGTCGTTGCGCTCGATGGCGTCGGCGACCTCGTAGGCTTCCTCCACCGTGTAGGGCGCGATGGTGGCGAAGGTCTGCTGCTGATCCCATTCGCAGCCGTCCTCCCGATCACGCAGGCGGGCCATGATGGCGAGCAGGCGATCGATGGGCCGCAGGTCGGCCGGCGGGGCAGGTCGCGTCATGGGAGATCTCGGTGACGAAAGCGGCGCGCGGTGATCAGACCGCGCGCCGTCCGGGGGCGCAAGACGCTCTGGTGGTTCAGCGCTGCGCTAGACGCGCGTCGTTCCGGGCCAGGCGCGCGGCGAAGCGATCGAAGGACACTTCGGCGTCCGACCACACCCAGTCGCCGTAGGCCTGGCGGATGTCGCTTTCGTACCAGCGGTAGCTTAGCGGCGTCACGGTGCCGTCAGCCGCGATGAGCCGACCTTCGATGGCGGCCCCGCCGATCCCGAAGCTTTCCATCGACAGGCCGGGGGTGTCGGCCAACTGCTTGAACGTCGGCCGGTTGGGCTTGGCGTCGGTCAGTACGAGCTCGATCTGGGCGTCCTGGTGAGCGCCCGACTTGGTGAGCCTGCGTTCGACTTCGCCGCGAAGGCTGTCGGCCAGCCGCTGCACGTCGCGAACGCCGTACGTTTTCTCGGCCTTCGCCTGCAGCTCGGGGCCGATCGTGACGGAAACGGTCGCCGGAGCGGCGAGGGCGGTCGAGGCGCTGGCGAGGAGCGCGGCGGCCGCAAAGGCAAGGAAGCGCATGCGGGTCTCCCGGGGAATATACAGTAAGAACTTAACACATGGGGAAGGGCGCGCCAGCCCGCAAGCTGAGCGCATCGGATCTCACTCCCATTTCATGCGGTTTCAACGCAAAGCATAGCTGACGGTCGTGACCACGCGGACCTTCTTGAACACCTGCGACGAGGGGTCGTAGCCTACGTCGTCGCGGCCCAGGATCTCGAACGAGCCCTGAGTGGCCGAGCGGATGCCGCCGAGCTTCGCGCCGGAGTCGCGCGCGAACTGCTGGGCGCCGGAGCGGGCGCTCGCGGTGGCCTCCGCGATCATCGGCGGACGGACGTCGTTCAACTTCGTGAAGAGGTATGATGGGCCGTTGTAGTCCTGCAGGACCACGCCCTCGCGGATCAGCTGGTCGAGCTGGCGGGTGGTGGCCTGGACCCGGTCGACGTTGGTGGTCCGAACGATCACCGTCTGGGCGACGCGATAGCGAGCGGCGACGTTCTGCTGCTGATACTCGCGGGCATACTGATCGGTGACTTCCAGACGGCCGAGGTCGATCTCGGCCGTCTGGTAACCCTGAGCGGCCAGGAACCGGCGCAGCGTGGCCGTGTCGGCGTCGACGTCGGCCTGTACCGCCTGGAGGTCGTCGCCGGCGGCGGCGAACTTCAGAGGCAGAACAGCCAGGTCGGCCTTGACGATACGCTCCGAGAAGCCACGAACGGTGACCGCACGATTGCCGCCCTGGGCGTTCTGCAGGCCCGAGCCGATGAAGGCGCCTGCGACGGCCGCGCCAAGCCCCACGACGGCGGCGCCGGCCACGGCGGGGGCGAGATAGGGGTTCGGCATGGGACCTCCAGAGCGGCAGGAGGGCATAGCCGCGCTTGGCTGACAATCAGCTGAACAGATCGACGGTCTTCTCGCCTAAGGAATATTATCGGAAATTACGCAGGCGGCCTTAGGCCTTCAGGCCGTAGCCGCCGACGGGGTTCGTCTCGAACCGCTCGCCGAAGCCCGCGATCAGCGGTCGAGCCTGTGCGATCGTCGCCTGCACCGCCGGCAGCTTGAGAGACGCCTGATGATGGGCCGCGTCGATCCAGACCTCGGTGATCCAGAGGGCGTCGGCGTTCGCCGGATCCGTCGCCACCACATAGCTCAGGCAGCCCGGCATGGCCTGGGTTCCTGCCAGCATGGCTTCGATCAGCGCGTCGCGTCGCCCGGGCTTCGCCAGCATCTTGCCGATCAGTCCGTACATCCCGGGCGCGCCTTGAGCGGCCTGGTCCCCGACCGCCGCCAACGCCACCGTCCCGAGACCGAACGCCCTACGATCCAGCTCCATCCGGCAACTCCATCTCGCCGCTGGCGATCCTGCGGAGCGTATCCACGAAGAACGCCGGCTCAAGGCTCTTCACGCGCTCCTCGAGGGTCTCGGGGGTGTCGCCGGTCTCGATCGGAACGTCGAGGCCGCCCAGGGCCGGTCCGTGATCGTACTCCTCATCGACGACGTGGATGACGATGCGGCTGGCGGCCCGCCCGGAAGCCAGCACCGCCTCGTGGACGCGTCGGCCGTACATCCCTTGGCCGCCGAACTCCGGCAGCGGCCCGGGGTGGATGTTGAGGATGCGGCCGCCGTAACGTGCGAGCGTTGCTGGACCCAGGCGACGCAGGTAGCCCGACATGACGATCAACTCGACTCCGGCCGCCGCCATGGCGTCGGCGAGTTCGATGTCCGCGGCCTCAGGGTTCGAGACCGTGGGAACGCAAAGGGTCTGCAGGCCCACGCTCTGCGCCCATTCCAGCGCACTGGCCTTGCGGGTGTTCGTCACGAGAAGCCGCGCGTCCGCGTCCAGGCGGCCGGCCTGGATGGCGTCGTACACGGCGCGCGCGCTCGAGCCGTTTCCGGACGCGAGGAAACCGATCTTAAGGGGTCGGGAAATCACGCGTTTTCGGCCCGAAGCTGATGTTCGAACGCGAGGCCGTCATAGGCCGGTTCGACGTTCTCCGGCAGCTCGGCCGCGAGGGTGTCGAAATCGAGATCGATGTGCATGTTGGTCAGGATGGTCCGCCGCGGCCTTACCCGTTCCACCCACTCCAACGTGCGCTCGAGGTGGGCGTGGGTCGGGTGCGGCCGGTATCGCAAGGTGTCGACGATCCACACGTCGAGGTTCGCCAGGGCCTGGAACGCGGCGTCGTCGAGCCCCACCACGTCGCTCGAGTAGGCGACTCCCCCGAAGCGGTAGCCCACCGAACGCACACCGCCGTGGTCCTGGTCGAAAGTGCGCACCGGGATCGGGCCGGAAGGCCCCTGCACGGCCCAATCGTCGCCGTGCGCCGGGATCAGCCGTTCGTCGCAGATGGCGGGATAGCCTCCTTCCCCTTCGAAGATGTAGCCGAACCGGCGCTTCATGGTCGCCTGAGTGGCGGCGTCCATGAAACACGGAATCCGCGCCTGCTGGCGGAGGTAGAAGGCCCGCACGTCGTCAAGCCCATGCACCTGGTCGGCGTGGTCGTGCGTCAGCAGCACCGCATCGACGCGCTTGACGCCCGCCCTGGCGGTCTGGATGCGCAGCTCGGGCGAGGCGTCCACGAGGACGGTTGTCTCCGCGCCCTCTTCCCCGCCTGGCCTTTTCCGCCGCACGAGCATCGAGCATCGGGTCCGGAAGTTCTTCGGATTGCGGGGATCGCAGGCGCCCCACTCGCCATCAGCCCGGGGTACGCCGCCGGACGAGCCGCAGCCCAGGATCACCACCTCCAGCACGTCGCTCACGGCCGCGGGATCCGATCGAACAGGTTAAAGAAGGCGTCTTCGGTCCTGGCTTCAGCTTCGGTCAGGCTCCAGCCGCGGATCTCGGCCAGCTTGGCCAGGACGTGCGGCAGGAACGCCGGCTCATTACGCCGGCCGCGGTAGGGCACAGGGGCGAGATAGGGGCAGTCGGTTTCGACGATGATGCGGTCTGCGGGCATCTCGGCGACCACAGCCCGAACGTCGTCGGCGGTCTTGAAGGTCGCGATCCCCGCCACAGAGAACCACGCGCCAAGAGCTGTGGCCCGGCGGGCCAGCTCCAAGCCCGAGGTGTAGCAGTGCATCAGGATGCGAAACGGCCCTCTGGCGTACTCCTCCTCGAGGATCGCGCCCATGAGGTCGTCGGCCTCCCGCGTGTGGACCACCAGCGGCAGGCCGGTCTCCCGCGCCGCCTGGCAGTGGACACGGAACACCTTCGCCTGGATTTCGCGCGGACTGAGATCGTAGTGGAAGTCCAGGCCGCACTCGCCGATGCCGACGACGCGCGGGTCCTGCGCCAGCCGTACCAGCGTTTCGGCCGAGAGCTCAGGGTCCTCCTTGGCCTCGTGCGGATGCGTGCCGACGGTGCACCAGATGTCCGGATGCATGGCCACGCCGCGTACGGCCTCGAAGTTCGAGACGCGGTCGCAGATGTTGACCATCAGGCGCACGCCGGCCGCCAAGGCGCGGCTGATCACCGCCTCGCGGTCGTCGTCGAATTGCGGCGCGTGCAGGTTGACGTGGCTGTCGATCAGCATGGGGCCTTAGGCCTGGGCGGCCAGCTTCAGTTCCGTGAGCGCCGTGAACAGCGCATCCGTTCGGTCGAGGTTGAGCGCCTCCACCTCGCGCGGCAGGCGCTGCAGCGTCTCCCACGCCTGCGCCCAGCGATCAAGCGGGCCGATCCCCTGCGCCGCCCGGTCGGCGACCATGCCGTGCACGCGGTCGGCCAGCCGGTCGAACAGCAGGGAGAAGGCCTGGGCCCCCTCCCCGCCCCGGAAGCCCTCGGCGAGCGCAAGCGCGCGGGTCTCGTCGACGCGAGGCAGCTCGGCCAGGAGCTCCCGCGCCGCGTCGTCCACGGCGATCGCCTTCATCGCCGAGAGCTGCAGCGCACGGCCCGGCGCGCCGCCCGCCATCCGCGAAAGGCGCAACGCCTCTTCCGGGTTCACTTCGGCGTGGCGGCTCACGAAATCCGCCGCCTCCTCCAGCTCCAGGGCGTGGAAGGCGAGCCGGCGGCATCGCGATCGGATCGTCGCGAGAAGGCGGCCAGGCGAGTGGGAGACCATGAACAGGACTCCCCGCGGCGGCGGCTCCTCCAAGGTCTTCAGAATGGCGTTGGCGGCGTTCACGTTCAGGTCGTCGGCGGCGTCGATGATCGCCACGCGATGCGGCGCGCTCGCCGGTGATTTCGAGAAGAACTCGCCCAGCTTCCGCGCGTCTTCCACAGGGATCACCTTGCGCGGCTTGCCGTCCGGCCCCTCGCGCTCCAGCACGAGCAGGTCGGGATGGCTGCGGGCCGCCACCTGGCGGCTGATCGGATGGTCTGGGTCCGACCCCAACTCGCCCCAGCCGGGCGCCGGCGGCGCCCCCAACAGGCGACGGGCGGCGCGATAGGCGAACGTGGCCTTGCCGACCCCTTCGGGGCCGGTCAGCAACCAGGCGTGGTGCAGCCGGCCACGGGCGCGGGCCTCCTCGAAAGCCGTCTCCGCGCCGCCCTGCCCCTGCAGCTGGAAGACCTCCCGGGGATGCGGGACTCCTTCGCTAGCCATGCACGGCAAGCCGCTCGGAGATCGCCCGCCACACCTCGGCCTCGACGGCGTCGATGGGGGCGGTGGCGTCGATGACGGCGCAACGCTCCGGCTCGGCCGCCGCGATGGCCCGGAAGCCCTCGCGCAGGCGGGTGTGGAAGGCCATCCCCTTGCTTTCGAACCGCATCTCCGCCCCAGCCCGGGCGTGCGCCCGCTCCAGCCCCACCTCGGGCGGCAGGTCGAAGACCAGAGTCAGGTCCGGGCGCACGTCCTCGAGGATATGGGTCTCCAGGGCGGCGATCAGCGCGGGCGCCGTCCCGCCGGCTGCGCCCTGGTACGCGCGGGTGGAATCGGCGAATCGGTCGCAAACGACGAAGGCGCCGCGGGTCAGGGCCGGGCGGATCACTCGCTCGATGTGATCACGCCGCGCCGCATACATGAGAAGCGTTTCGGTCACGGGGCTCCAGCGGTCCGCCGCGCCGTTGAGCACCAGGTCCCGAATGCTCTCCGCGCCGGGCGAGCCGCCTGGCTCCCGCGTGGTGACCACCTCAAGCCGCTGGGCTTCCAGGCGTGCGGCGAGCCGCTTCACCTGGGTGGATTTCCCGGCGCCCTCGCCGCCCTCGAAAGTGATGAACCGCCCGCGCGCCACGCGGCCAAAATGGCCCGTTCGCGTCAGGAGTCCAGAGGTCTAGAACGCGCGCACGACGCGGGCGTCGGCGAAGCCGATCTCGGCCACCCGGTCGCGCAACGCATAGGCTTCGGCCTCGCCGGCCGGCGCAGGCAGGACGACGCGGTAGAGGGTCATGCCATCCGGCCGTTGGAGGGGCTCGATGGTCGCCTCGCCGGCGATCGACAGCTGCGACACCGCCCGCTGGGCGTTCCCCTCGCTCGCGAAGGCGCCGGCCTGCACGCGATAGGCCGCAGGCGGCGGTGTCGCAGCCATCACATACGCGGCCGTGGGCGGGGCGGCGGGCGGCAGGCCCAGGGTGCTCACCGGTTCGGGACGGGGCGGTAGGCCGGCGGCGATCTGCGCCGGCGCCCCATCGTACTGCGACGGCGCCGGCCGAGGCGCGGCGACGCGGGTCGCGGGCGCGGAGGCATAGCGTACGCCGGCGTCGCGGCCCAGCAGCGGGGCCGGCCCGATGTAGCGCACGCGCACCCTGGCGACGCCCTTGCGTTCGTAATCGAGCTGGCGCGCCGCCTCGCGGGAGAGGTCGATGATCCGGTTGTCGACGAACGGACCGCGATCATTCACCCGGACCTGGATCTTGCGACCGTTCTCCAGGTTGGTCACTTCGACGATCGACGGCAGCGGCAGGGTGGTGTGGGCGGCGGTCATCGCGTTCATGTCGAAGAGCTCGCCATTGGCGGTGGCCTTCATATGGAAGGCGTCGCCGTACCAGGAGCCGATGCCGATCTTGTCGTAATCCGGCTCCTCGCGGGGCACGTACCAGATGCCGCCGATCTGATAGGGCTTGCCGACCTTGTACCCCCCCGCCGCTGGGGGCGCGCTCGCGGCGCCACGGGGCTCCGTGCCGTACCTCGGCGTGACGCAGGCCGCGAGCGCGCTGCTTGCCAGCAGCACGCCGGCCAGGTTCAGGATGCGGGCGCGGGCCATGCTCTCCTCCCCGAGATCAAGCGTGAAGCTTGGCCGGCAAGCCTTGCGTCACGGTTAATGGAGGGTTGCGGTGGAGCAGCCCGCCCTCGCCTGCTATAGGCGGCGTCCGCCGCGCTGGATGGGTGGCCGAGTGGTTTAAGGCAGCGGTCTTGAAAACCGCCGTGGGTTCACGCCCACCGTGGGTTCAGAATCCCACCCCGTCCGCCAGAACATGCGGGGCTAAGGTGTTCTCATCACACGAGAATGTCTTAGCCCCTCCCCGGCTTGGGTGGGCGTGCGGCCATCGTCCTAATCCCTTGCGAGGCCACAGCGAGGCCACACGAGCTCGCGAAGCGCGTTCGCGGCATGTACCGCCCTTCCCTCGGATCGAGGCGGCGGCGACCCGCCCAATGGGCGTAGTTTTAACCGCACGCGGGTACGCTCTCGGCATGAGCCACACCCTTGCCCGCTCCCTCACCCTCGGCGTCCTCGCCACCCTCGCGGTCGCCGGAGCCGCCCACGCCGACCAATGCAAGGCCATCCCCGACAACGGCCCCATGCCCGCGTACCTCGCGCCGGGAAGCACCTTCCGGGGGGCGGTCAAGGTGGTGATTGACGGCGACTCCATGTGCGTGGCGCGCGGTGCTGGCCCGGAGAATTTGGTGGAGGTGCGGTTGGCCGACTTCCACGCCCCCGAGTTCAGCCAACCCGGCGGACCGGCGGCACAGAAGAAGCTCGCGGCGCTCGTCTTGGGGCGCGAGGTGGTGTGCAAGGCGGGGTCACGCACCCACGACCGGGTGGCCGCCCAATGCACCCTCAATGGCCGCGCCATCGGTTCGTTGATGCGCCAAGCTGGCGTGACCGAGGGCGGGAACGGCACGCGGCGAGCGGCTCCGGTTGCTCGGCCGGTCCAGCCTCAACCTTTCGCGGGCTCGCCCGGCTGGTCCTACCGGAATTGCCGCGAGGCTCGTGAGGCCGGAGCCGCGCCGCTCTATCGCGGCCAGCCGGGGTATGGCGCGCACATGGACGGCGACGGCGACGGGATTGCATGCGAGCCCTACCGGGGGCGGCGCTAGCGTCGGAGTTGCCTGTTCGCAGAATCGGCCGTGGGGCCACGTTATGCGCCATGTACGTCCACATCACCCCCGAGCTTACGTGCGCGGCCCAAACCCTCCGTGTTGCCGAACACCTAGAGGCCGCCGCGTCAGACCCTCAACGCCTCGTGGACGCCGTGCGGTGCGCCCATCTGGCCATCATGGCGGCTTGCACCGTCGCCCTCACCGGCACCGCCGGAGTGGGTGCCTACTCCGACAAGCTGGCGGCCAAGCACCTCAAGTTCATGGGCGGGGAAATTCCCGACATGCCCGAGGACCACACGTTGCCCTTCGCGGCCCTCTTTCAGCGCGTCCAAGAACCCGACCGCATGGACTTCTCGGGGCCGCTCACGTTCACCGAGCACGAGCGGAAGGCGGCCCGGACGCTCGATTGGCTCCGAGGGCTCATCGACCACCCAAAGGCCACCTCGTGGTCCGTGGAGCGGGACACATTCGCGGTCGTCCTAGCGGCGTTCCCGACCATGTTGGAGAAGTGCATGGGCGCGGCCGGTCACAGGTACCTAGACGGGCCGGATGAGGACGTTGCGCGCGGCCTCGCTCGGGTACGCGCCGCGCTAGCCGCATCCATCCCACCCATGGAGCCGAACGAGTGACTCGCCTTCCGCAAGAGGTGCCCGACGTGGACGTGCTCTTGGCGCTTGCGCCCGAGGAGCTTGGCGGCGTGTTGCTCAAGCTGGCCGCCGACCCAGAACACCGAGGCATGTTCAGCTTTGAGGGATCCTAGGCGACACGGCGCTCTATCCTCCCCTTCACGCGGAAGGAAACGCGCCGGGGTACTACCCGCGAGCACGGGAACAGCAAATCCTCCAAGCTACCTCGGAGGCGTGGCAATGGCTCGAAACCGCGTTGCTCATCATGCCCGCGCCCGGTGTGAACGGGCGCAACGGTTGGCGCGTCCTAACCCGCCGGGGGCGCGCCCTCGTGGAGCAAGACCGGTTCGATGAGTACCGCTCTGCGGTGGAGTTCCCGAAGGCCCTCCTACATCCCCGCATCGCGGACGACGTGTGGCTGCAACTCGCCCGGCGTGACCTATCGTTGGCGGTGTTCATCGCGTTCAGGACCGTGGAGGAAGCGGTTCGCGAGGCCGGAGGCTTCCCACCGGAGAAGGTGGGGGTGTCCCTCATGCGGGACGCCTTCAAGCCGGGCGTTGGCCCGCTCGCCAAGCACGAGGAACCCCACGCCGAACAAGAGGCGCTCGCCAGCCTCTTTGCGGGTGCCATCGGCTCGTACAAGAATCCCCACTCCCACCGGACGGTCGAGGTGACGGACATGCGGGAAGCCCAAGAAATGGTGCTCTTGGCTTCGCACCTACTCCGCATCGTGGACGCGCGCGCGGCGGGCGAGGAACGCGGCTAGAGGCGAACCGGCCCCGGCGGCTCCGCTCAAACGTCGGGCAGTTCAGCTTTGAGCCAACCTAAGCGATACCGCGCTTCCCGTCCGCCTTCCGCCGCGCCTCGCGCTTGGCCTCATCGTCAACGTGTACGAAGTAGGCCGTGAGCACCGCTCGGGCGTTGGACTCGTACACGCCGCGCCGGTCGGGTGACAGTTCCTGAAACGGCACCTTGTGGCCCGGCACCGCGCTCATCGCGTGCTCATACCCGCCTTGGGCACCGGCCAACACCTCGGCGTCGGTCGGGGTTCGTTTGCTCATGGGTCCTCCGTGTCGTCGGCCGTTCCATTGCCCCATACCGTCGAGCGCCCCCCGGGGGCTAGGAAAGCCCGCCCGGTGCAACTCCGACACCGGGCGGGCGCGCTCCCTAGCTAGCGGGAGGCCGCCCCCGGCCACTTAGCGTGCTTGCCGGGCCGGGAGCGAGGGTGAGAGCCGCCGGAAGGCTGTGGCGGCCCTCTGCCAAGTCGCGCGACGTTGGGGCTTCGTGCGCGCGCCGTGGGTTCAGTTCAGCGTCGGGCGGTCGGCCTCCAAGGCGTCGGCCATGTACCGGAGTTGGGCGACAATCACGGGCACGTCGTCCGCTTTGACGTGGCCATGCACGAGCGCGCCTAGAACACGGATGAGCCCCATCGCGCCCTTGGCCACCCTGTACCGCCGTAGGAGGTCGGCCGACTCGGGGTTTGAGCCCGCGTCCGCTTCCAAGATGGCGAGTTCTTCCGCCGTGAAGGGCGGCACTTCGGGCTCAACGGTCATTGCGGTTCTCCAATTCGGTCACCCGCCCTTCAAGCTCCGCGACACGTCCGGCTAGCGCCTCCACAAGCTCGGCAAGCTCCCGGTGGTCCGACCGGATGAGGCGAAGGTGCTTGCCTACGCCGTCGCCAATCGTCGTGGTGAGCATGCTCGCCCACCGGGAGAGGGTGTCCCGCGTCACCGGCTTGGCGGCCTTGGGCGCTCGGCGCTGGACGGCAGCGGCTAGCTGGCGGCGCACGGGCGCGGGTTCGGGCGGTCGGCGGGAGGCCTCGGCGCGGCGTTGGGCCACCAATCCTCGGCGGGTGGCCTCGCGCCGGAAGTGCGGCTCACCCTCCAGCAACGCGAGGTCGGCGGCCGTTAGCACCTCGTCGCCTGGGAGGGCCACGCGCTCGGGAGCGGCGTGCGTCACCGGCTCGGCGGCGGCTGGCGGGATGCCGAGAATGGCGCGGTTGGCCTCGGCGCTCACCTCGCGGGCGCGGTCGAGGATGGCTTGGGCGGCGGGGCTCATGGCGGCGCTACCACGCCACGTCGGTCATGTACGCCACCGCGCCCGAGCGCCGCGCCCACGTGGCCGAGAGGATGCACCGGACGCCCAGTGAGTCGGTCTGGAACAAGCTGCGTAGATTGCCCGCCGAGACATTGGGCGTGCCCGGCGTGGAGATTGCAGCCGGGTCGTCGGCCTCCATGTGGAGCAACGCATGAATCGAGCGGTCGAAGTCGGGCGTCGGGTCCACCGAGGCCGCGACGGTGCCGGGGTCGATGGCGATGATTGTTCCCGGCGCGACGCCTACGCTCGGCAACACCTCCACCTCGCGGCCTTGGAGGCGAAGGGCGGCAGTGAAGGCTTGGGCCGGGTTGGCAACGAACACCACCTCGCGCCCACCGGCCGCGAACACGGCTCCTGCCAGCTTGGCGAGGTCCGCTTGCATCGCGCTCTCCCCACCACCGGCCGTCGCGGTAAGCGGCGCAATGCCGTTCAGGAGGCCAGCCGGGCGAGAGTCGGTGGCGGCCTCCGGGGAGAACGCCGAGGCGTCCAGCGACACCGAGGCGTCCTCCTCTAGCAGCGTCCGAAAGGCGGCCTCGCCGCCCGCCTCGGCAACCTGGCGCGTGAGGACGACAAGCCCGCCGAGCTTGGACATGGGGCCGATGACGGTGGAGCCGAGGTTGGCTTGCCGGACCGGGATGGGCGCGCCCTCCTGAACCCACGACATTGTGCCGCCCGTTGCCGGGTCGAGGCGGCCCGGAACGGCCACGGAGCCCACGCCCGCGAGGTCCACCCGGAGGGCTCGGGCGAACAGCCGCCCGGCCGCGCTCTGCGGGAGGTTGGCGACGAAATCGAGCACGGCTTGCCCGGCAAGTGCGCCCGCCCAACCGGTGTCGCCGGTGCTCGCGGGCGCAACGGCCGCGCGTTGCAGGAGCGCGAGCGTCACGGGCTCGTCGCCGTACAGTTGGCGAGCGACCGCCACCGGGTCGCCGTTCCGTCCGGCCAGCATGTGGACGAGATCCGGCTCGGATGAGGGCGGCGCGCGGAGGCTCGGCGGGTTCGGGGCGAAGGGGAATGGGGGGCGCGTGCTCATGGCCTCACGATGCCGAGCCACGCGGGGCGGCGCTGTATATGCGTCACGGTTTTTGAAGGCGGCCCAACACCTCCGCGACGCTTGCGCGTGCGGCACCCTCGCGCCGCACGAGGTCGTCAATCATGCGCCCTAGGGCACGTCCCACGGCCGCGCGGTCGGTGGGGCCGTTTCGGGGTAGCCAGCCGAGGTCGAGCAAGAGCCGCACGGTGTCCCCCAAGCTTTCCAGCGGCACCGGGGGCGCGGCACCATCACGAGCGTGCCCGGCGCGGTCCTTGGCATTCCGAAGCCGAAGGCGTCGCATCCGCGCAGCGTGGAGCTTGGCGGCGCGCACCTGTTTCGGTGTCCGCTGGCGGGTGATTGTCGGACTCCCGAGCGTTGGGGCCGCTCCGACGACGCCCACCGCCGCAAGGGCGTGAACCACCGGGGCCTCGGGCTCGTGTACGCGTGCAAGGGCGGCGGTCATTTGCGCCACCTCAAGCGAGCCCGTTCCTCGGCCGCGAGGACGCCAAGACGCTCAAGCGCGGTGGCCTCGGCCTCGCCGTTCCGCCGTCCGCCGGGACACGAGAACCGCCACCACGCCCACGGCCGGGTGCCCGGGCCGCCGGGAACCACACGGGTCCACGGGTCGGGGTCCACCGCCTCGGGCGCGGCGGCAACCCACCAGGTGGTGAGGCTCGCGCCGTGCATCGCCCAATCCACCCGCATGGCCGCTTCCGCCTCCCGGTGTTCCTCCGCGGTGGCTTGGTCCAGCGTCGAGGCGCTGTGGCCGGGGAAGTAGCCCTTGCCGAACAGCAGCAGGCTATCCGGGCCGCGCAGCAGGCTTTGCCGCTTGAACGGGTCGAGCACGGGACCGCCCCACGGTCGTATGCGGGTGCGACGCGACGGCATGTCAGTACCCCGCTCCCGGCGGGCGGCCGGGTCCGTCGCGAGCGGGCTCCACGTCCAGATTCAGCGCCTTGAGCGCCGCCAAGAGGCCGGTGCGGGAGTCGCGCTCAAGCACACATGCCGGGTGAGCCTTCGGACAGCCATACCGGTCCAGAATCATTGCGCCGTCCCGGGCGATGGCCTCTTGCGCGGACGCCATACGGTCGGCGCACTCGGCGGCGGTCTGGGCGAGCGCGAGTCCGGCCGCGTCGGCAATGCAGTACTCGCTCACAAGGCGTTGCCACAATTCGCGGCCACGTGGCCCGAGGTGCTTCGGGGGTTGAGGGGCGTTCATGTCAACTCAGTCTCCGTGGGCGGGATTCACGCGTGTGTTTGCCCGCCGTCGCCTTCCGCGAGCGCCGCCGTAGGAACCCAAGCGGCCCCCCCGGTGAAGCTTGTTGACCCATGCTCGTGGTGAGCGGTCCACGACGGCGCGGGGTTCGTCTGTGGCCCGTCCGCTCCGGTCCGCGTCCACCGCACCGGGCCGGGCCATGCTCTCCGCGCGTGTCACACGGCCGAGCGTGGGAGCGCCGTGCACGGGCGCATGAGTACCGGCGGTGCGGTGGTGGGGCCGAAGGCTTGCGGGGCCTTGGCGGGGCTCGTGCGGGGCGGTCACGGTTCGCCCTCCCCAAGCCGGACCCAACATGCGCCGAGGACGGCGGCCCTCACGATGCGGGGAGCCCGACGCTTCACCACCTCGCCCTCGGCCCACGTCAGCAGCTCGTGGCCGCCAATGCTCTGCAACCGCTCGCCCAACACCCGAACGGCAAGCGCGGCGGCGCTGGCGGTGGGAGCTTGGGCGATGAACGCGGCGGCGGTCTTGCGGGTCTTCGCCAGGACGAACGAGTCGAGGCCGAGGAGGTGAGCCCGGGCACCCGGCGCGGCGATGGCGGCCAACAGGGTGTCCAACGTGTCGAGGATGCCAAGCACCTCGGCCCGGTAGGTCGGTGGCGTGGGCACCTCCACAACCTGTCGGGCTCGTGGAGCACGGCGGCGGTCCGGCTTGGGTTCGTGGTCGGCGTGGGCGAGGGTCACGACTCGGCTTGCTCCTCAACGTGGTGCTGCGGGGGGTGTGTCGGCCGAAAGCTCGGCGTCGGCGTACGCGGCCACGGCCTTGAGGGCGGCGCGAATGTCGCTCGGTGGGCGAAAGGCCAAGGCCCGGTTGGCGGCGTCGCGGAGCGCGGCGTGGACGGCTCGGCGGGGATAGGCGCGGGTTGTCACGCGGCACCTCTTGCGGCGGGTGTTGGCTGAGTCTGGTCAGGTTCCAGACGCTGCGAGGCGGGTTCGGCTTCTGCGAGGGCTTGGGCCGCCTCCGTCCACGGCTCGGGCTGATAGTCCGCAAAGCTCGCCACCACTTGCTGCGCGTCGGCGTCGCGTTGCTCGGCTCGGCGCTTGTGCCGCCGCGTGGGTGGGGCGGGCTGCGGGTTCTCGCTTGGCGGCTTGTGCTTCCGCGCTACCTCGGCCGCGAGGAACGCCCCTAGGTCACGGATGCACCCGGTCGCATGGGCCACGCCGTCCACCACGACGGCTCTCACCGTGGGCCAATGCCGCCCCTCATCCCGCCAAGCCTTCACGGCCTTGCCGACGTGCGGGCGGTCGAGTTCATGCACCGAGGCCAGTTCGGGGCACGCGTCGAGCAACGCGGCCACCGGGTCGGCTGGCCACCCCTCGTCCACTTCGATGGAATCGACCGAACCCGCCGCGTCGCTTCCGAGCGGCGCGGAGTCGTCGTCTCTAGTTGGACTAGTTGAGTCCTTAGTTGATTCAGGGGGCTGCGTAGCCCTCTCCCCGGGGGCTGCGTAACCCTCTCGGTGAGGGCTAGCTAGCCCTCTCCCCTCCTGTGGGGGGTGGGGGCTGCGTAGCCCTCTCCCTCCTATACCCTCATCTGCCTTGGGAGGGGTTGCGTAGCCCTCTCCCTCCCATCGTGAAGACCCGGCTCCACGCCTCTCGGCAACGTCGGAACATAGAGGCTGGACTCCGCGCCTCGCCCCTCCCGGGCCGTGCGGAGGTATCCGGCTCTTTCGAGGTTGGCGATGAGGCGACGGAGGTTGCGTTTCTCGATGCCCAACACCTCGGAAAGCCAGCCGAGGCCGGTGAAGGCACCGCCGCGCTCCGGGTTGAATTTGTTGAACATGGCAACGGCCACGTCCGTCTCCCGGCCACAGAAGCCGTGAGCGGCGACGGCCTCAAGCCAACCGATACGGAAGGCGAGGTCAGCCCAAGCTGGCGGGGCGCTCATGCGCGCCTCCCGAGCTTTGTGCGGGTCGCGCGGCGGGGTACACTTCGGGCGGTTGGACTTGAGCGTTGGGCTCGGGGCGCTGGCGGCGCTCCGGGCCTTCGCTCATTTGGCGGCGTGCCTCGGCGCACCCGGAGGATGCCGAGCGCCCGGGCTGCGGCGTGCCTCCGCGCAAGCGCCGTTGCGTGTGGCCATCGACGCCGAAACTCGGAGCCAAGCTCGGAGGCCGGGAGCCGCCCGGCCGCGTCCGCGAGCCATCGGGCCATCCCATCATCAGGTAGTGGCGACCCTCGGGGCCGCTCGGTCACGCTCATGGAAAGCTCCACTGAGTTGGCGTGGCGTGACCGTGGTTGGCCGGTTCAGGCGGCGGCGGTGTCGTCGCCTAGGAGCATGGCTCGCACCCGAGCCACCTCCGCTTGGGTGATGCGGTCACGTCCGGCGAAGCGGACGACCCGCACCTCCCCGTTCTTCACCGCCGTGAGCAACGACTTGTACGAAACCCCGAGCGCCGCGCTGGCCTCGGGAAGCGAATAGCCCGCGCGGGGATTGCGCGGTTTGAAGGGTTGAAGCTCCATCGGACTGGCTCCGTCGTGTTCTCTACGTGTTCCTTTCTGTGATGCGGATAATAGCGAGTCAATCCGCATATTGAGCTTGCCGCGACGTTTTTTCGTCAGCTATGAGAGAGGCAGAAACAGGCAAGAACGGAACGAGAGGGAAAACCGAGGTGCGGGAGCCGTTGGTGTTTCGAGGCCGAAGCTGGCCAGCCGCGAGAGGCACCCCCGCCGCGCGGTTGGGCGACGGCGGCGAGTTCGGCCTTGGCTCCGTCCTCGTCCATACGAGCGGTGCCGGTCGGGAATACGAGGTGCGCGAGCCTCAAGCGTGGTGGCGGGACTTTGCCGAGGTCGCGCCGCACGATGAGCGCCGCGCGGTGTCGTTCGTGCAACGGCGCGGCGACCCGGCGGGCGTCCTCTCCCCGACTAATCCCGTCTCCACGACGGCCGAGGCGTGGGTGTCGTTGCGCGCCCTACTCCGTGCCGCCGCGCGGGCATGGGAGCCGGGGCGCGAGAACGCCGAGAGCCGATACGGCCACGGCGGCGTCTCTCCGTCCGATGCCGTGAGGGAGTTCCTTGGCGCGCTCGGCCCCGGCTGGACCGATGAGCTTTCCGTCACTTACGACGGGCTCCAGCCGGTGACGGTCGCCAGGACCCTCCGCGCCTTCATGCTCGCCTCCGCAATGGCCTCCCTTCGCCACCGCGCACCCATGCGCTGGTGCGCCTACTGCCATTCATGGTTCCACCCGGCCCGCACCGACGCGCGGTTTGACACCGCCTCGTGCCGCGCGGCCTTCGCCAACCGCAGGAGTTCGCCCCATGGCGTCGCATCGCAAGATAAAGACTAGGGCCGGGAGCGCTCGTTGGGAGGCGCGGTGGCGCGAGCCCGGACCGGGCGGCAAGACGGTGGACCGCAAGCGCAACTTCTCCACGGAGAAGGAGGCGAAGGCACACGCCCGCAAGATGGCCGAGGAACGCGAGGCGCGCGGCGTCGGTGACATCGGCAAGCACACGGTGGCCACGTTCCTGCGCCGTTGGCTGGACCACCTCGAAAGCCGGGCGGACTGTGCCCCCACGACGCTCGCGGGCTATCGACGCCATGCCGAGGCGGCCATCCACCACATCGGCCACGTCCCGCTCGAAAAGCTCGCGCCGCTGGACCTTGACCGGCTGTACGCCACCTTGCTGGCCAAGGGCGGGCGGCCCTACGCGAACGGGAAACCGCCTAAGCCACTGTCCCGCCAAAGCGTCCTTCACATCCACCGCGTGGCTCACACCGCGTTCAAGCAAGCCGTGAAATGGAAGCTCATCGGTGAAAACCCCGCCGCCAACGCCACCCCACCCTCGGTGCCTGACCGGCACACGCGCGGGTACACCAAGGCCGAGACTACGAGGGTTCTAGAGGCGGCCAGCGGCGACGCGGTGGGCTATTGCGCCCTCGCCCTCTTGCTCACGACCGGAATCCGGCGCTCGGAGCTATTGGGGCTCGCGCTGGACAGCTTGGACCTTGAGGCGGGCACCATCGCCATCCGGCGCACCGTCACCGAGGTGCGGGGCATGCCGCCCGTGGTCCGAGAGATAACTAAGAACAAGTCCTCCCGGCGCACCCTCTCCATACCGCCCGCCGTCGTGACGCTCTTACGGGCTCAAAAGGCGCGCGTGCTTGAGGACGCGATGGCTTGGGGAGCCGAGTATCACCGCGACCCGATGTACCTTTTCCCGGGGCTCGCGGGCGCTCCAATGGACCCCATGGCCTTGACCGTGAAGCTCCGTCAGTTTCGACGGCGGGCGGGCGTCGAGGATGTCCAGCCGGTCCACGGCTGGCGGCACTCGGCGGCGAGCTTGCTCATCGCGGACGGCACCGACGTTAAGACCACCCAAAGCCGCCTCGGGCACTCCACACCCGTCATCACGCTCAAGCTCTACGCCGACAAGGTGGACGAGCGGGACCGGGCGGCGGGCGAGTCCTTGGCCGGGTATCTTGGCCCGGTTCCGAAGGCCGCGAGCGACGGCGCTTGAGGCCACAACGAGGCCACACGAGAGCTTGCACGGGGTGTGCAAACGCTAGAATGGCCGAACCCCAGAGAGGCCAATTTGCACAATCCGTGCAATGGCTTACGGGAAAATTCGGCAAGGCCGGGAAAGAGGCGGAAAGCGCCTTTTCGGTCTTGAAAACCGCCGTGGGTGGAAGCTCACCGTGGGTTCGAATCCCACCCCATCCGCCATTGCGCTTCCGCGGCGCAGGGCTGACGAGGCGAGACGCCGTTCAGGTTCCGTCCACCAAACTCCTGACAGATGCTGAGGTCGGTCGCGTTTGCACGTCCGCCGAACTGCGGTAGCTGAGATCCTGAATGCGCATCTCCAAGATCGTCCTTGCCCTGATGGCCACGGCCCTGCTTGCGGGTCCTGTCGCAGCCCAGGCTCCTGTCGCGGGCGGAGGGCAGATCTACGGCGTCTGGCGCAATCCGAAGAACAGCGTCCACGTGGATGTGCGCCCCTGCGGCCCGAGCGCCTGCGGCTACGTCGTCTGGGCGAACGCCGAGGCGCAGGCTGATGCCCGCGACGGCGGCACGCCAAACCTCATCGGCCTGCAACTCTTCCGGAACTTCAACCCACAGGCCAATGGCCGCTGGCGGGGCAAGGTGTTCGTCCCGGATCTCAACGCCACCTTCAGCGGCACGGCGGAACTCCTCGACGAGGACAGGCTGCGCGCCCGTGGCTGTCTGATCGCCAACATCGCCTGCAAGTCGCAGGTCTGGGTGCGCGTCGCCGCGCCGCGCTAGCGCTTCTCCACCTTGGTCGCGACCCGGGGCCGGACGTAGGCGGTCTGACGCAGGGTGAACTTGTCCAGCAGGTACACGCTGATGGCGGGGCGATAGTCGTAGCGGGCCTCGGCTACGATGATGCTTTCGTTGGGGGCCAGGAAGTTGGGGGGCGCGGTTGCAGCGGGGGCCGCCCCGAAATTTCGACCGACGCTCCAGTCCACGACCACGGCGCCTTGCGCATTGGCCGTGAGGCTGGTGATCCGCTCGCCCAGCGGCGCGGTGGGATACGGCCGCATCATGGCGTCGCCGGCCAGCAGGATATCCGCTAGATCCGCGTCGCTCACGGTCCGGGACTGGGATGTGACGTCTGCGATGGAGGCGGCCACATGCCCCACGCGCGTTCGAACCTGCCAGGCCTGTACAAACTC
Organism: Phenylobacterium sp. J426; assembly: GCF_024699945.1. Classification (GTDB taxonomy): domain Bacteria; phylum Pseudomonadota; class Alphaproteobacteria; order Caulobacterales; family Caulobacteraceae; genus Phenylobacterium. Next base: position 3,242,679 of record NZ_JAJOMY010000001.1, read on the forward strand.
CACGACCGCGAGGTGCATGAACACCAGGAACGGCAGGATCAGGGCGAATTCCACCGCGGCCGCACCATGCTCGTCCCGGCCAAACCTGCGAAGCGCATTCATTTGTACGGCTCGTTCTTGAACGCCGTGCGCGCGTCGAGCAGCACCTCGCCCGCGGCGCTGGGGGTTCCGTAGAAGCCGAGTTGCGGCGTCAGCAATGGATACCGATAGCTGGCGCGAACCATGATGATGTCGCCCGCGCTCCCCTTGTTGAACGTGCCGTCCGGCAGCCCGCTCGCCGCAGCGGCGGCCTGGCCGAAGTTGGCGTATCGCTGGACGCTGACCTGCAGGCGCGCGCGGCACTCGTCGTTGTCCTCGCCGAGAGCCTGGCAGACGAACGCCTCGAACTGTGGCGCATCATTGGGGCCGTCGGACTGCCCGGTCCGGATCATGCGGCCGGTCCGGGCGATGGCGTTGTCGAGGCCGGCCGACATCATGCCGACGACCGCCACCTCCAGGGTGGCGAACAGGAGGAAGATCAGGATGGGCGCCACGATCGCGAATTCGATCGCGGTCCCGCCTCGCTCGTCCTGATAGAAACGGCGCGCAGCCACGGAGGCGCTCCCTTGAAGGTCCGCGCGCATGCTGACCCGGGCCGGCAAAGGCCGGGTTAAGTCCTGGGGCGTCTTGGTGGACGAGCCTTAACCAGTTCCGATCACTCGCCGTTAGCGGCGTTCGGCCATGCTCGCGGGGCTATGGGCATCATGCGCATGACTTGGCCGCGCCTCGTCCGCGGCCTGATCGGCCGATGGGCCGACGACCGCGGCAACGTCGCGATCACGGTGGCGATCGCCATGCTGCCGATCTCCTTCGGCACGCTGGCGGCCGTCGACCTGGCGCGCGGCGCCAGCGCCCGCGTTCAGCTCCAGGACGCCCTCGACGCCGCCGCCCTGGGCGCGGCGCGATCGACGTCCAACGATCCGGCGATGCTTCAGGCCAGCGGCGAGCGGCTGCTGCGCCAGAACCTCGCGCTGGGCTCCGACTTCGAACTGATGTCCTCGTCCTTCCGGTTCGGCGAAGGCAACAGAGTTCTGGCGAGCGCGCAGATCCGCGTGGAGCCCTACGTGGCCGGCATGATCGTCGCGCCGAACATGGACATCAACGTCAGCACGGATGTCGTGCGCGCGGGCATGAAACTCGAGATCGCGATGGTCCTCGATAACACCGGGTCCATGGATCAGAACAACAAGATGTTCTACCTCAAGGACGCGGCGACGAAGTTCGTGAGCAAGATGGAGGAAGCCTCGAAAGGCGCTTCCGAGCCGAACACCATCAAGATCTCGCTGGTCCCCTTTTCACACACCGTTCGGCTGAGCCCGTCGCTATATCGAAACGCGGTCTGGATCGACCAGAACGGCGTCTCGCCCATCAACAACGAGATCTTCACGACGGCCGAAGGGACCCAGTGGGCCAACCGCTTCACGCTGTTCCAACAGCTGGGCGAGAGCTGGGCCGGCTGCGTCGAGAGCCGTCAGGCGCCGTACGACGTGCAGGACACGCCGCCAAGCGCCGGAGCCACCCTGTTCACCCCCTATTTCGCGCCCGACGAACCCGATGTGAAGGCTGACTGGTACTTCGACAGCTTCCCGCACAACTACCTGTCGGACGAGGTCAAGAAGGGCGCCGACTGGCGGGTGCGTTTCGGCAACCTGGCCAAGTACAACAAGAGCTTCCGCACGGATCCAAACAAGGGGCCTAACACGGGCTGCAACATCAGTACGATCGTGCGGCTCACGACCGATTTCTCAGCTCTGCGCACCGCCATCAACCAGATGAATGCCTCAGGCTCGACCAATATTCCGATCGGTCTTGTCTGGGGCTGGCACACCCTGGCGCCGATGGCCCCGTTCAACGATGCGGTGCCCTACCGAACCGACAAGCACAAGAAGATCGTCGTCCTGATGACCGACGGGCTGAACGAGATCCGGCAGATCGATACGCCGAACGGTTCCACCTACACTGGCATCGGGCACGCGCGGCAAGGCCGGATCATCAAGGCGGATGGAACGCCGATGAACCAGAACACCAGCGACCAGGACCGCACGGCCGCGCTCGATCACCGCTTGAGCCTGCTGTGCAACAACATGAAGGCCGCGGCGAAGGACATCGAGATCTACACCATTCGTGTCGAGGTGAACTCGGGGTCCAGCAACGTGCTCAGGAACTGCGCGTCCTCGCCAGACAACTATTACGACGGAAGAACGCGTCGCAGATGGCGCTCGCCTTCCAGAGCATCGCAGGTCAGATCGCAGCCCTGCACCTCGCCCGCTAGACCGGGCGCAACGCCACCTGCGGGCCGTCGGGAAGTTGGACGGTGATGCGATCTCCCGCCCTCGCCTCGCCGCCGGCCAGCACGATCGCCATGACGCCGGCCTTGCGGACGGGTTCGCTGCCGGGTCCTCGTCCGAGGCAAGCCTGCATCAGCCCGGGCGCTATGGCTTCCAACTGAACGCAGGGATTGCGCAGGCCGGTCAGTTCGAGAACCACCGTGTCGCCGACATGCACTCGCGCCCCTTTCGGGAGGGAGAGCAAGTCGAGGTCGCGTGTGGTGATGTTCTCGCCCATCAGACCCGGACGAACGGCGAAGCCCTGAGCCGCCAGCTCGTCGAAAAGCTCGGCGTGGATCAGATGCACCTGCCGGAGGTTCGGCAGGCCGGGATTGAAGCGGCGGCGACTGCGATGTCGCACCTTCGACCCGCAGTGGGCGTCGCCCTCCACGCCTTCCCCGGCGATCAGCCGGATCATCAATTGATTGGGCTTGTCGACGCCGTGGCTCTTCTTGCGGCTCACCGCCACGACCATGCCTGCCCCGCCGGATCCCATGGTCTAGGCATAGACCCGTTCGGGCGCGACGTCAGCGGCGCAACAGACGGCCGCTCTCGGCGTTCACGCTTCATGACCCCGATGCCAGGCCTTTCGATGGAAGAACGGGGCCTCCTCCGCGAGGCCCTCAACGGTCCGCTCGTCGACCGCGACCCTGTCGCCGTCGGCCTGTGCATCCGGCTTTGCGGGCTGAAGCTGCTGCAGCGTGCCGGGGGCATCGCCGCCGCCAACGGCTGGCGCGGTTCGCCCAACGCGTTCTTCCTGACGCGGGATGGCTGGGAGCTGATGAAGCTCGAGCGCCGCGGACCGGCGATCCGCCGCGCGGTCTAGGAAGCGTCGTCCCTTGCGAGGGACAGCGGCGCAGCCACCTCTTCCAGCGACTTCCTCTCGGCCCGCACCCCCAGCCACAGGGCCATGACGGCGGCCACGAGCATCAGGACGCCGCCAAGCAGATAGCCGTGGAAGATCTGGCTCCGCTCCCCGGTGTCGATCAGGGGCGCCGAACAGCGCCGGTCCAGCCACCCCGCCCAGAAGCGTGCCGGTTGCGTAGAACAGGGAGATCGTGATGGCGCGCGTCTCCAACGGAAACAGTTCGCCGACCGTCAGATAGGCGGCGCTCGCACCGGCCGAGGCGAAGAAGAAGATCACCATCCACGCCGCAGTCTGGGTTTCGGCAGTCAGAGCGCCTTCGGCGAACAGCCATCCCGTCAGGCACAGCAGCGTCCCGGCCACAGCGTAGGTGGCCGAGATCATGATCTTGCGCCCGATACTGTCGAACAGCCGTCCCAGCAGCAGTGGCCCGGTGACGTTCCCGAGCGCGAACGGCAGCATGAACCAGCCGATGTTCTCCGCGGCCACGCCATAGAAGCGGGTGAGGATCAGGGCGTAGGTGAAGAAGATGGCGTTGTAGCAGAACGCCTGGGTGGCCATGAGCACGAGCCCCAGGGTCGTCCGCCTGGGATGATCCTTGAACAATGTCCGCGCGATGTCGGCCCACCGGGTCGGCCCGCGATGCACGAATGTCAGCCTGGGGAGCGGCCGGATCATCGGCGGCAGCGCCACGTGGCGTTCCACGCGCGCCTCGATCTGACGAACCACGGCCTCGGCCTCGTCCGGGCGGCCGTGGGTGAGCAGCCAGCGCGGGCTCTCCGGAATGTAGCGCCGCACGAAGACGATGATCAGGGCGAGCAGTCCCCCCAATGATGAAGGCCAGCCTCCAGCCCAGCGCCTGGTCCACCACGTCGGGGTCGAGCACCACGAGGGAGCCCATGGCCCCCAGCGCGGCGCCGATCCAGAAGCTGCCGTTGATGGCGAGCGCGGTCTGGCCGCGCCGCCGTGCGGGAATCAGTTCGTCGATGGCGGAGTTGATCGCACCATACTCGCCGCCGATGCCGGCGCCCGTCAGGAAGCGGAACAGCAGGAATGACCAGTAGTCCCAGGCGAAGCCGCTCAGGACTGTCGCCACCATGTAGACGAGCACGGTGATCGTGAAGAGCCGCTTCCGCCCATAGGCGTCCGTAAGCCGTCCGAACACCACGGCTCCGATAACTGCGCCGAGGATGTAGGCGCTGGCGGTCCAGCCGATCTGCTGGGCCGTGAGGTTCAGACCGTCGGGCCCGGCGATGGCCGGCGAGAGCGAGCCCACGAGGGTCACCTCAAGGCCGTCCAGGATCCAGGTGACGCCGAGCGCGATCACCACCAGCCAGTGGAAACGGCTGAACGGCAGGCGATCGAGCCTGGCCGGAATGTCCGTCGTGAAGACCTTCCCCGTCCCGTGCATCCGCGTCCCGACCTCTCCCTGGTGCGGCGTCAACGCGTGAAGGCCAAGCTTGGGTCCCGCATGGCGACTGGTGTAGAGGCCGCGACCATGTCGTCCGAAGAAACCTTGGTGGACGCCCGCGGCCACCGCTGCCCCGTGCCCACGCTGCGATTGCGCCGTGCGTTGGAGGCTGCTCCAGCTGGCGGCCGCGTCCGTCTGCTGGCCGACGACCCCCTCGCCCGTATCGACGTGCCGCATTTCGCCGCCCAAGCCGGAGCCACGGTGCTCGAGCAGGCCGAGACCGACGGCGACCTGAGCTTCCTGGTCGCGAAGCCCTAGGCGCGACGGCGTCTGTGAAGCGCCAGTTCGACTTCGGTCGCCAGCGCGCCGCCGAAGAACAGGGCGTTCACGTTCCAGGACAACCAGATCAGGAAGATCACGACCGTGGCCACCGACCCGTAGGTCGCGCCGAGTTGGGCGATCTGCTCGACGTAGAAGCCCAGGGCCCACGACGCGAAGATGCACAGCGCCGCCGCCGCCGCACCGCCCAGAAACGACGCGCGCCAGTCGACCGGGTCCCGCGACATCGCCCAGCGATAGATCAGCGTCATGCCGGCGGCCATGCCGGCGCTGGCCCAGGTCCATTCGCTGTACAGCCACCAGGCGCCGCGTAGAGGCCGCAGGTCGAAGGTCTCGCCGAGGATACGGAAGCCGAAGAACACGATCGACAGCGCGCCAAGCCCGGTGAAGACGGCGATCAGCACGCCCAGGGCCAACAGGTTGAAGCCGACGAAGCCTCGCGGCTTATCTTCGTCGTGAATGAAGGACAGCCCCGCAAGCAACGCCTTGAAGCCGCGGTGGGTCGCATAGCCGCCGACCACCAGGGCGATGCCGCTCTGCACCGAGATCGCCTCGAACGGCGCGTGGCTGAGCCGCAGCATCTCGCTCTGGAAGATCAGCCGGGCGGCGTCGGGCATGAGCCGGGCCAGGTATTCGCCCTGGGCCGCCGCCTGGGCAGGGTCGGAAACCAGGCTGTAGACGCCCATCAGGATCGCCAAAGCCGGGAAGATCGCCAGCATGGCGAAGAAGCTGACGCCCCCGGTGTAGAGCATGACGTCCCGGCCCCAGAGGCGGGTCAGCGACCTGCCCATGATGACCATGGCCGTCCGCGCCCAATGCGTGGGGTCCCAATCCATGGCGCGCAGCCGTGCGGCGAGGCTCTTCATCGCGCGCAGGGTGGTCAAGCGGTCCCTGACTCGCAACCCGCGTCGGCGAGACGGTCAAAACCATAACGGCCCGCTACCCTGGGGTAGCGGGCCGCCGATGGGCGTGTCGTTCCATCCGGGGCGGCCGCCGCTTCGAGGGACGGGAGAGCGCGACGACCGTCCGATGCGGAACTTGCGGCTCGCCGGCTGAACCCAGTCTGAACGGCGCTTTCAGCTACAGCGCTGCGATCTCGGCCTCGGAGAAGCCCCAATCCTTCAGCGCCTCGGCGTTATGCGCGCCCACCTGAGGCGGCGGGCCCTGTATCTTGCCGGGAGTGGCCGAGAACCGCGGCGCGGGCGCCGGCTGGATGACGCCGGCGACCTCTACGAACGTCTCGCGGGCCTTGTTATGGGCATGCTGCGGCGCCTCGTCGAGGTCGAGGATCGGGGCGAAGCAGACATCGGTCGCCTCCATGAGTTCGCACCATTCCGCCTGGGTCTTGGCGCCGATCACCTGAGCCAGCTTCTCGCGCAGTTGGGGCCACGCGCTCTTGTCCATCTGTCGCTGGAAATCGGGGTCCGTGATGCCGGTCTTCTCCAGCAGCAGCGCGTAGAACTGCGGCTCGATCGAGCCGATCGACACCCACTTCCCGTCCGAGCACTGGTAGGTGTCGTAGAAGTGGGCCCCGCCATCCAGGAGGTTCGAGCGTCGCTGCTCCGTCCACATGCCGGACGCCTTGAAGCCGTAGAACATGGCCATGAGCGAGGCGGCGCCGTCGCTCATGGCGCAGTCGATGACCTGACCCTTTCCGGTCTCACGGGCGCTGATCACGCCGGCCAGGATGCCGAAAGCAAGATAGAGCGCTCCGCCGCCGAAATCGCCGACCAGATTCAGAGGCGGGACCGGCTTTTCGTCAGTGCCGATGGCGTGCAGCGCGCCGGTGATGGCGATGTAGTTCATGTCGTGGCCAGCGGCCTGGGCGTAGGGGCCGGTCTGGCCCCAGCCGGTCATGCGACCGTAGACCAGCTTCGGATTGCGCTTCAACGCCACGTCCGGACCAAGGCCTAGCCGCTCCATCACACCCGGCCGAAAGCCCTCGAAAACGACGTCGGCCTTCTCCATCAGTTTCAGGCAGGTCTCGACCGCGTCAGGTGACTTGAGGTCCAACGCCACCGAGCGGCGGCCGCGCGCGGTGATGTCCGAGGGCGCGCCCCCCGCGTCCGCCCTTCCGATCGATGCGGATCACGTCCGCGCCCAGGTCGGACAGCAGCATGCCGCAGAAGGGCCCGGGACCGATCCCGGCGAATTCGACGATCTTCAGGCCCGTGAGCGGTCCCTGGCGCATGGCTTCCTCCTGGTTTGCGGCGAACCTAGGAACGATGACGCGCCGTCAGCCAAGTCACGCTAGCCGCCCCCGGGAAGAGACTGGCCATCGTCCACCGTCACAAGCGTGCCCGTGATCGCCTTCGCGCCCGGTCCGGCCAGCATCATGAAGGCGGCGTCCAGATCGGAGGCCTCCATCAGTCGGCGGCGGGGGAAGCCCTTCAGCTGCTTCTGCCCGCCCTCGGTGGGCCACCACGCATCGTTGATCGCCGTCTCGATGTAGCCGGGGCACAAGGCGTTCACGGCGATGCCGCGCCGGGCCCACTCGCGCGCCAGGCTCTTGGTCAGCATGCCGACCGCCGCCTTCGACCCGCAGTAGGCCGACAGTCCGGGCAGGACGGTGTGGCTGGCGATGGAGCCGATGTTGACGATGCGGCCCTCGACACCGGCGGCGATCATCCGCCGGGCGGCCTCGACGGCGGCGAAATAGGTCCCGCGCACGTTCACGGCGAAGGTGTTGTCGAAATCCTCGATCGAGATGTCCAGCGCCAGGCCCTCGCCGCCGACCCCGGCGTTGTTCACCAGGATTTCGATCGTTCCGAGCTTGGCCTGAATCTCGTCGAAGGCAGGCCCGATGGCGTGAGCATCCGCCACGTCGAGCGGCAGCGCCAAGGCCTTGCCGCCGGCCGAATTGATATCTTCGGCGAGCGCCTCGATGCGGTCTACCCGGCGCGCGGTGATCGCCACGGCCGCGCCTTCCCGCGCCAGCAGGCTCGCGAAATGCGCGCCAAGGCCACCGCTCGCGCCGGTCACCACGGCGACCTTCCCAGACAATTGTCCCGACATCCCCTCGTTCCTCCGACGCTTCAGCGTTTCTGCAACCATTGCGCGCGCCTAGTCTCTGCGGCTTTGGGCCCGCGCGATTCCGTGCTTAGGACAGCGACGGGCGTTTTGGGATGGGGAAATGGCGTCAGGCGTACAGGCCCGGGTGTTGATCGCAGCGCGCGATGATTCCGTGGCCGGACCTCTCGCCGAAGGGCTGGATCGCCTCGGCTGGCGCACAGTGACCGCACGCCGGCTCGTCACGGCCGAGACCGCGTTGTCGGATCTGCAGATCGAAGCCGCCATCATCGATCTCGCCGGCTTCGGCGACGAGGCCGAGGGCATCGCCGGGCGGCTGAAGGCCGCCTGTGCTCCACGCCGTCTTCCGGTCATCGGCATGGGCAGACCTGACCCTTTCCTGAAGGACCTGGGATTCGATCTCGTGGTGGCTCCGCCATTGCACCCGGCTCAGGCGGCCATGCGGCTGGAAAGCCTCGTCCGCACGGCGGTGTCCGAGGAGGAGTTCGAGCTTCGCCTCGAGAGCTTCGCCGAGCGGGGCCATCTGCTGGAGCTGCCGGCCGACGATCCCACGCCCTACCGGGTTCTCGCCATCGGCGAGCCGGCGCCCCAGTTCCTGGCGCTCTCCAACGCACTGGCCCGCAACGGCGCCGAGGTCACCGGCGCCTTCACCGCGTTCACGGCCTTCGATTTCCTGCATGAGCGGCCGTTCGACGCCGTCGTGCTCTGGGCCGGCGACAGTCCGCAGGAGGCGCTCTCCATCGCCGCCGGCATGCGTCGCAATACGCGTCTCTATCACACGCCCGCCCTGCTCTATCTCAAGGGCGAGGCCACGCTGACGGCCGCGGAGGCCTACAACCGCGGCATCAGCGACGTGGCGACGCCGGACACCGCCGAAAGCGAGACGGCTCGCCGGGTCGTCGAACTCGCCCGCGCGTTCCGCCGGCAAAAGGCGGTGCGCGACGCGCTGGAGCAGGCCCGCCATTCGGGCCTGATGGACGCCGCTACCGGCCTGTTCACCCGCGATCTGTTCGCCGCTCACCTCGCGCGGCTGGCGCGCGCCTCGCGGGCGCGCAATCGGCCGCTGAGCGTCTGCGTGCTGAAGCTGGCCGAAAAGCCCGAACTCCGCGCGCCCCGCGCCGGCGGCTGGGTGGCCCGCGCCGTGCCCCAGATCGGCTCTATGGTGGGCCGTCTCGTTCGGGTCGAGGACACGGGCGCCCGGCTCGGGCCGGAGGTGTTCGCTCTCGCCCTCCCCGCCACGCCGCTGCACGCCGCCGAAGCCGCGGGCCAGCGCATCTCCGCCGTCATCGGCTGCACGGCGTTCGAAGCCGGCCAAGGGAACAAGCCGTTTGTCGTCGACTTCGACATGGGCGCCGCCGAGGTCACGTCCCCGGACGCCGTCGTCCAGGCCCTCGAGCAGGCCGCCGCGGCCGCCGCCGGGCGCAAGGCTGGTTAGGCCGCCAGCTTCGCGAGCTCCCGAAGGACCTTCTCCGCCGCATCGAGGCGCTGCTTCGGCGTCTCCCACTCGCCCTTCACCACGACCTTGTTGTCGGGGCGGAGCTTCCAGGCGACCTGGTTCTTGGCCAGGAATGGGATCAGGTTCTCAGGCTTGGCGAACTGGTCGTTGCGGAACGTCACCACGGCGCCCTTCGGACCGACGTCGATCTTCGAGACGTTGGCCTCGCGGCACAGGCCCTTGATGGCGACGACCTTCAGCAGCTGGTCGGCTTCGGCCGGCAGTGGGCCGAACCGGTCGATCAGCTCGGCCGCCAGCGCTTCGCGGTCGTCCGCCTTCTCGGCGTCCGAGATCCGACGGTAGATCGCCAGGCGGACGTTGAGATCCGGGATGTACTCGTCCGGCAGAAGCACTGCCGCGCCGGTGTTGATCTGCGGGGACCAGCCGCGATCGTGGACGAGGCCCTCGGCGCCGGCGCGGGTCTTCAGCTCGTTCACCGCATCCTCCAGCATCTGCTGGTACAGCTCGACGCCGATCTCGCGGATATGGCCCGACTGCTCCTCGCCCAGCAGATTCCCACCGCCGCGGATGTCGAGGTCGTGGCTGGCCAGCTGGAAGCCGGCGCCCAGGTTGTCGAGGGATTGCAGCACCTTCAGGCGCTTCTCCGCCGACAGGGTCAGCTGCTTCTCGGCCGGCGTGGTCATGTAGGCGTAGGCCCGCGCCTTCGACCGGCCCACGCGTCCGCGCAGCTGGTAGAGCTGCGCCAGGCCGAACATGTCGGCGCGATGGATGATCAGGGTGTTGGCCGTCGGGATATCGAGGCCGCTCTCCACGATCGTGGTCGACAGCAGCACGTCGTACTGGCCGTCGTAGAAGGCGGTCATCACCTCCTCGAGCTGGGTCGGGCTCATCTGGCCGTGGCCGACCACGAACTTCACTTCGGGGACCTGTTCGCGCAGGAAGCGTTCGAGCTCCGGGAGGTCGTTGATCCGCGGGGCCACGAAATAGGCCTGGCCGCCGCGGTACTTCTCGCGAAGCAGCGCCTCGCGGACGACCACCGGATCCCACGGTGTGATGTAGGTCCGAACCGCCAGGCGATCGACCGGGGGCGTCGCGATGATCGACATCTCCCGGATGCCGGACAGCGACATCTGCAGCGTCCGCGGGATCGGCGTCGCAGTCAGCGTCAGCATGTGTACGTCGGCCCGAAGCTCCTTGAGCTTCTCCTTGTGCTTCACGCCGAAGTGCTGCTCCTCGTCGACGATCACGAGGCCGAGGTCCTTGAAGCTGACCTGCTTCGAGAGCACCGCGTGCGTGCCGACGACGATCTCGACCTCGCCCTTGGCCAGCCCGTCCCGCGTTTCCGCAGCTTCCTTGGCGGGCACGAGACGCGACAGACGCCGCACCTTCACGGGCCAGCCCTCGAACCTCTCGGTGAAGGTCTTGTAGTGCTGACGGGCCAGGAGCGTCGTGGGGGCCACGATCGCCACCTGCTGGCCGCTCATCGCCACCACGAAGGCCGCACGCAGCGCCACCTCGGTCTTCCCGAAGCCCACGTCGCCGCAGATCAACCGGTCCATCGGCTTGCCGGCGGACAGGTCCTCCAGGACGTCTCCGATGGCCATGAGCTGGTCGTCGGTTTCCTCGTACGGGAAGCGGGCGCAGAACTCGTCGAACACGCCCTGCGGCGGCTCCACGGCGTCGGTCGTCTTGGTGGCGCGCTCCGCGGCGATGCGGATCAGGCCGTCGGCCATCTCGCGCAGGCGCTCCTTGGCCCGTGCTTTGCGCGCCTGCCAGGCGGCGCCGCCCAGCCGGTCCAGCTGCACATTCTCGCCGTCCGCGCCGTAGCGGGTCAGCAGGTCGATGTTTTCTACGGGTAGGTAGAGTTTGGCCTCGCCGCCGTAGTGCAGCTCCAGCGTGTCGTGTGGCGCGCCCTGCACGTCCAGGGTCTTCAGGCCCGCATAGCGCCCGATGCCATGGTCGATATGCACCACCAGGTCGCCGGTCGTCAGCGCCGACGCCTCGGCCAGGAAGTTGGAGGCCCGCCGCCGCTTGCGCGGTCGCGCCAGCCGGTCGCCCAGGATGTCCGTCTCGGAGATGACCGCCAGGCTGTCGGTCTCGAAGCCGTGGTCCAGCGGCAGCACGACCCGCTGCGGCTTCTTGGGATCGGCGGCCTTCGCCTGGTCCCAGTAGGACGCCAGGGGCAGGCTCTTCAGCCCGTGGTCCGACAGCATGTGGCCGAGGCGGTCCGACGAGCCGTCCGACCATGAGGCGAACAGCACCCGCTTGCCGTCGCCGGACAGCTTCTTCGCGTGGTCGACCGTCGCCTCGAACAGGTTGACGCTGTCCAGCTTGCGCTCCGGCCCGAAGTCGCGCCCCTGGCGAGCGCCCATGTCGAGCACCGCCTCGCCTTCGGCCTCGTTGAAGGCCGAGAAGCGCCGCGTCGCTCGCTTCGCCAGCAACTCCGCCCACTCATCCTTGCCGAGATAGAGCCGCGTGGGCTCCAACGGGTGGTAGTGGGTCTTCCGCTCGTTCGCCGTCCGGCTCTCGTAGGCGTCAGCGATCATCGCCAGCCGTTCGTCGCGGGCGTCGCGGGAGAGGTGGTCGAGCGCGATCAGCGCATCTGCCGGCAGATAGTCGAAGAGCGTCCCCAGGTCGCCGTAGAACAGCGGCAGGTAGTGCTCCATCCCCGCGCGGCGGCCGCCTTCCGAGATCGCGGCGTACAGCGGGTCGTCGCCCGGCGCGCCAAAGCTCTCGAGGTATCCGGTTCGGAAGCGGCTGATGGCGTCGGCGTCCAGCAGCGCCTCGCTGACCGGAAGCAGGCTGACGTCCTTGAGCTGCTTCGTGGAGCGCTGGGTCTCGGGGTCGAAGGCGCGGATGCTCTCCAACGTGTCGCCGAACAGGTCCAGGCGCACGGGCTCCTCGGCCGTCGGCGGAAAGACGTCGATGACGCCGCCGCGGATGGCGAACTCGCCCTTGTCGGAGACGGTCGAGGCGCGGCTGTAGCCGTTGACCGCGAAATAGCGTTCGAGGTCGCCGATATCGACGGAGTTGCCGACCTTCGCCGCATAGCTGGCGCGCTTGACGAACTTCACGGGCGGCACGCGCTGCAACAGCGCCGGGACGGATGTCACCAGCAGGACGGGCTTCTTGTCATCGAGGCCGTGGGCGAGCCGCGAGAGCGTCGCCATGCGCTGGGCGGCGATACCTGGCGAAGGCCCGATCCGGTCGTACGGCAGACAGTCCCAGGCCGGGAAGGTGATCACCTCGACGCTCTCCGCGAAGAACCGGAAGGCGTCGACGAAGGCCGAGATGCGAGCGCCGTCGCGGGCGACGAAGACCGACAGGCCCTTCCGCGCCTTGACCACGTCCGCCATCACCAGCGCATCGAAGCCCTCGGGCGCCCCGACCAGGTCCAGACGGCCGGGATCCTCGGCGACCCGACGCAGTTGGGCGGCGCTCACCGGCCGCGAACCGTCAGCTGCCACCGGCCATCCCCTTGGCGTAAACTTCGTCGCGGAAGAGTTTGAGACGGTTCATCAATTCGCCATCGAACTCAGGCGGCGTCGGCTGGGTGTCGAGGATCCAGCCGTAGAGGTCCTGGTCAGGCTGCTCCAGCAGCCGCTCGAACCAGTCGAGTTCCTCGGGCGAGAACGTCGAAACGTGTTTGTCCGCGAACGGCCCCAGAATGAGGTCCGCTTCCCGGAAGCCGCGGCGCCAGGCCCGCAGCTTCAGCTTCTTCAGCCGTGCATCTTCAGTCGTCATAAGGAGGTCGGGGATATAGAGGTCCCCTCGCCTCTGCGCCAGTGAGCTATGCTCGAAGCATGCGGCCGGAGATTCTGTTCCCGCTTTTCGCACCGGTGAACACGCTCAAGGGGGTCGGCCCGCGGGTGGCGCCCCTGCTTGACCGGGTGGCCGGCCCGATCGTGCGCGACGTGGCCTTCCTCAAGCCGCACACGGTGGTCCGCCGTACGCCGGCCGTCCTGTCGGCGGCGCGCGACGGCGAGATCATGACCTTCGAACTGGTCATCGAGGAGCATCAGAAGCCGCGGGTGAACAGCCAGCCCTGGCGGATCCGCGCCTCGGACCCCACCGGTTGGATCACCCTCGTCTTCTTCGGCCGCTTCGGCGACGGCCTGGAAAAGCGACACCCGGTCGGCGCGCGCCGGATCGTCTCGGGCAAGGTCGGCGACGACAAGTTCGGCCGCCAGATGGTCCACCCCGACTACATGGCCGATCCGGAGAAGGCGGAAGAGATTCCGGAGATCGAGCCGATCTATCCGGCGACCGAGGGCCTGCCAGCCCGCCGCGTTCGCACCTTCGTGCTGGAGGCGCTGGAAAAGACGCCGGAGCTGCCCGAGTGGCAGGACCCCGCCTATCTGGCGCGCGAGCGTTTCCCGGCCTGGCGCGAGGCCCTGGCCCGCTTGCACGCGCCGGAGAGCGAGGCCGACCTCTCCCCGCTCACGCCTCACATGCGCCGCCTGGCCTACGACGAGCTTCTGGCCCACCAGCTGGCGATGGCCCAGCGCAAGGCCGCACGTCGGCGGGAGCCCGCCGCGACCGTCGCCGCCAGCGAGGCCGCCGCCCGCGTGCAGGCCGACCTGCCCTTCGCCTTCACGGGCGCCCAGGCGCGCGCCCTGGCCGACATCCGCGCCGACTTCGGTTCGGGCGAGCGGATGAGCCGGCTCGTCCAGGGCGACGTCGGCTCGGGCAAGACCGTCGTCGCCATGTGCGCCATGGCCGATGTCGCGGCCGCCGGCGGCCAGTCGGCGCTGATGGCGCCGACCGAAATCCTCGCCCGCCAGCATTACGAGACCATCTCGGGCCCGCTCTCTGCGCACGGGATCGACGTCGTTCTTCTGACCGGCCGCGACAAGGGCAAGGCCCGCGCCGAGAAGCTGATGGCGTTGGGATCAGGCCAGGCGGCCGTCGCCGTCGGCACCCATGCCCTGTTCCAGGACGATGTCGCCTTCCGCAAGCTGCAACTCGTGGTCATCGACGAGCAGCACCGCTTCGGGGTGGCCGAACGCCAGCGGCTGCAGGGCAAGGGCCAGGCGACCCACCTGCTGGCAATGTCGGCCACGCCGATACCGCGGACGCTGGAACTCACCGTCTACGGCGACCTCGACGTGAGCCGGATCGACGAGAAGCCGCCGGGCCGCACGCCCGTCGCCACCCGCGCCGTGCCTATGCCGAGGATGAGCGAGGTCGTCCAACGGCTGCGCGAGGTCGTGGCCGCGGGCGCCCAGGCCTTCTGGATCTGCCCGCTGGTTTCGGAGTCCGAAGTCAGCGACCTGGCCGCCGCTGAGATGCGAGCGCTCGCGCTTAAGAAGGTGCTGCCGAGCGTCGGCCTGGTCCATGGCAAGATGACAGGGCCGGAGAAGGACGCCGTGATGGCCGACTTCGCCGACGGCAAGCTTTCGGTGCTGGTCGCGACCACGGTGGTCGAGGTCGGCGTCAACGTGCCGAACGCCACGATTATGGTCATCGAACAGGCCGAGCGTTTCGGTCTGGCCCAGCTTCACCAGCTCCGCGGACGGGTCGGCCGTGGCGCGCGCGAGAGCGCGTGCGTGCTGCTGTACGACCCGCCGCTGTCCGAGACCGCCCAGCAACGGCTCGACATCCTGCGGCGCACCGACGACGGCTTCGTCATCGCCGAGCGCGACTTGGAGCTGCGCGGCGGCGGCGACGCGCTCGGCCTCCGCCAGTCAGGTTTCCCGGACTACGTGTTCGCCGATCCCTTCGCGCACCGAGAGCTGATCGCCGCCGCCGGCGACGACGCGAGACTGATCATCCATCGGGACCCCGAGCTCGCGAGCGAGCGCGGCAAGGCGCTTCAGGTGCTCCAGGAGCTCTTCGACTGGAAGGCCAACTTCGCCCTGCGGGACGCGGGCTAGATGCGCACCGTCCGCTTGCCGCGGTTCTCGCCGTGCAGCAGGCCGACGAGCGCCTGCGGCAGGTTCTCCAAGCCGTCGATGACGTCCTCTGTCGGCCCCCCTCAGGGCGTGGCGTCGGACCGGGCCTGATAGGCGGCGAGCCGCGCCTTCGCGTCCGCCTCGAGGTCGGCGTAGAACAGGTTGAAGCCGGGCGACCGGCGCCGATCGGCCCAGGAGCCAGTCTTCCGAAGCGACGCCGACTTGGCCTGGCTCACGTGCAGGACGCCGTCTTCGCAGCGGGCGCTGACCTGGCGGGCGAGGAACGCAGGTCGAGCGCCCCACTCCAGGCCGGTGGCATTGGCCGCGCCTAGGTGGAGCCGCGCCGGCGCCGGCGTCTCCGTGACAGCGCCCAGCACGGGGTTGAAGCAAAGGGCCGGCCGGGGCGTCAGATTCACGAGGTCGCCGCGGTCGTTCCACACCAGGGCCCGGTCGAGCCTTCGCTTCGCGGCGTCGAAGGCGCCCTCCTCCACCCGCGTCCAGGCGGCGAGGCAGCCCGTCTGCCCGCCCTCCATGCACGGCGGGATCGGCGGCCGATCGGCCGGCGCCACGGTGTCGATCAGATAGGCAGCCACCAGCCGCGATCGCAGCACCGGATCGCGGGCGATCTCTTCCTCCAGGAGCCGCAGCCCGAGCGTGCCGCCCTGCTCGACCCCCCACCAGCAGGAAGGGCCGCCCTCCATTGTCGCGCTGGACGTAGGTGCGGAAGGCGTCGGCGACGTCGCCATAGGCGAAGCGGCGCGCCTCCCGCGCGTCCTCGCGCAGCGTCAGCAGGCTGTAGAGACTGGCCTGCCGATATCGGGGTGCATAGACGCGCGCCACGCTGACGAAAGGCCCGACGTAGTTCGGGGCCATGGTCTTGCGGAATTCCTCCACCGTCTCGGCGTCGTCCAGCGGTGCGTTCCAGTGGCGGCCGCCCTTGTAGGTGGTGGGGGCGATGAAGAAGACGTCGGCCGCGCGATCTCCCTGTCCGTTCGGCCGCAGCGACCAGGCCTCGGCCTGCGCATAGTCCGGCGCCGGCGGAGGCTGATACGTCTGGAACGGCGCCTTCGGGTCCAGCGCCGTCTGCTGGAGATCGCCCCAGTAGACCCCGATCGTCGCGCCCACCAGCAGCACGATCCCGAGCAGCAGGAGCGTGAGCCACCGGCGCCGGCGGGGCTGGGGCTCGCTCATGGGCTAGCGGTAGGGGTCAGGTTGGCTGAGAAAGCCGCCGACATAGTCGCTGATCCCGTCCTCAAGTGAGGTCATCTTCCGGGGGTACCCCGCCTGGAACAGCCGATCCATCCGCGCCTGCGTGAAGTACTGGTACTTGTCGCGAATGGCCGGCGGCATCGGCGTGTATTCGATCTGAGCCGGCTTGCCCGCGGCGGCGAACACGTTGCGGGCCATCTCCTCGAACGTCCGCGCCTCGCCGCTCCCCAGGTTGAAGATGCCGTTCACCTGAGGATTGTCGAGCAGCCAGCGGGTGACCTCGGCGGCGTCGCGCACGTAGACGAAATCCCGCTTCTGCCCGCCGTCGGGCACGTCCGGGCGGTAACTCTTGAACAGTTGCACGCCCTGACCGGCGCGGACGTGCGGCCAGATCTGGGCGGCGACGGATTTCATCGAGTGCTTATGCTCTTCGTTCGGCCCGTAGACGTTGAAGAACTTCAGCCCCACCCATTGCGGCGGCGCGTAGTCCCGCGCGGCCTGCCGCGACGCGAAGACGTCGAACAGCGCCTTGGACCAGCCGTAGGTGTTGAGCGGTCGGAGCCGCGCTAGGGCCTCAAAGTCGTTGTCGTCGTCGAAGCCGTGTTCGCCCGCGCCGTACGTGGCCGCCGAGCTCGCATAGACCAGCCGCCGCTGCCGGTCGGCGCACCAGCGGAACAGGTCCCGGCTAAGGGTGAAGTTGGAGTGGATGATCTTGTCGGCATCCGGCTCGGTCGTGGACGAAATGGCGCCCATGTGGACCACCATCTCGACGTCGCGCCAGCGCTTCTCCAGCCACTCGAACATGTCTTCGGGCGCGACGAAGTCGCCGATGGGATGCTTGGCGATATTGCGCCACTTCCCGAGCTCGGCCTCCCGCAAGCGATCGCAGACCACCACGTCCAGGGCGCGGTCCTCGGCGAGCTTGGCCACGATATTGGAGCCGATGAAGCCCGCACCTCCTGTCACGAAGACGATCCTGCGGGTCATGTGGGTTCCTTCTTCATGCGGGCGATCGCCGAGGTGGTGGAATAGCCGTCCACCAGGGCGGCCAACCTCACCTCGCCACCCCAGGACTTCACCTCGGCGGCGCCGACGACCTCGCTCTCCGAATAATCCGCACCCTTGATCAGGACGTCGGGCCGCGCGGCTTCGATCAGCTTGAGCGGGGTCAGCTCCTCGAACGGCGCAACGAGGTCGACGCTCTGCAGGCCCGCGAGCACGAGGGCGCGGCTTTCCAGATCGTTCACCGGCCGTCCTTCACCCTTCAGCGCCTTGACCGAAGCATCGGAGTTCAGGCCGACGATCAGCCGGTCGCACCAGGCCTTCGCCTGCGCCAGGTAGGCAACGTGGCCGCGGTGGAGGATGTCGAAGCAGCCGTTGGTGAAACCCACCCGCAGGCCTTGGGCGCGCCAGCGGGCGACTTCCTCGGCCATCCGCTGAGCCGTGGCGATCTTCGCCTCCGCCGGCGCCATGTGGGCCGTCAGGACGGCCTCGATCAGCTCGTCCGGCCCCACGGTCGCCGTGCCCGCCTTGCCCACCGCGACCCCGGAAGCCAGCTGGGCGAAGGCGATGGCGACCTCCAGCCCGGTGTCGGCGGCCAGCGCGAGCCCCAGCGCCGCGAGCGCGGTGTCGCCCGCCCCCGATGCATCGAATACCTCGCGCGCCACGGTGGCGAAGTGCCGGACCGGTTCACCGCGGAGCGCCAGGGATACGCCCTTGCCGCCGCGGGTGACCAGCACGCCCTTCGCCGGCCAAAGCTCCAGGGCGCGCTGCAGCGCGGCCGCGACTTCGGCGTCACTTTCCGTCGGCATGTCGGTCGCGTGGGAAAGCTCGAGCGCGTTCGGCTTGATCAGGTCCACCTCGCCATAGCGCGCAAATGACCTGGCCTTGGAATCCACCACCACCTTGGCGCCGGTCTCGGCGGCGGCCTCTCGGCAGGCTGCGATGACCGCATCGGTGACCACGCCCTTGCCGTAGTCGGACAGGAGGATCACGCCCGCGCCACGCGCCGCGTCCTTGATGGTGCGCGCGAGGCGCTGCTCGCACTCGCCGGTGACCGGGCGGCTCTCCTCCAGGTCCACCCGCAGCAACTGCTGTCCCCCCGAGACGAACCGGGTCTTGCGCGTGGTCGGACGAGAGGGGTCCGTGACGAGATAGCCCTCGATCAACGGCTCCTCGACCACGAGGCGAGAAGCTTCATGGCCGTCCGCATCGCCGCCGATGACCCCCACCAGGGCGACCGATCCGCCGAGGGCGGCCACGTTGCGCGCCACGTTCCCGGCGGCGCCCAGCATGACGATGTCGTGGCTGCGCGCCATCACCGGGATCGGAGCCTCCGGCGATATGCGACTCACCGAGCCGTAGACGAAGCGATCGACCATGAGGTCGCCGACGCAGGCGACCCGCTTTCCGGGAAGGTCGGCGAGGAGGTGCTGGAGAGCGGCCAGATCCATGGCTTCGAGGGTGTGCGGCGCGTTGGGCGCAGGGTCAAGCCGGGCGTCAAGGCGCGCGGGCGACCTCGTGCAGGGCCTTCAGCTTGCCGAGCAGCGCCTCCGCGCTGTCTAGCGCCAGGCAGCTGGGCGCATCGCACAGCGCCTTGTCAGGCTCGGGATGGAATTCGAGGAAGACTCCGTCGGCGCCCGAGACGACGGCCGCCTTGGCGATCGTCGCCACCCCCTCGCGCCGGCCGCCGGTCGAGGCGCCCGCGGTTCGCGGGTCGGCGCCCGGCAGCTGTACCGCATGCGTGGCGTCGATGGTCACTGGCACGCCCAGCTTCTTCATTTCATCCAGACCGAGCATGTCGACAATGAGGTTGTTGTAGCCGAACGAGACTCCGCGCTCGCACAGGATGGTGATGTCCGCGCCGTCCACCGCCTCCTTCACCTTCGAGACGATGTTCTTGGCGTCCCATGGGGCCAGGAACTGTCCCTTCTTCACGTGCAGCAGGCCGCCCGTCGCGTGGATAGCCCGCGCCGCGGCCACCACGAGGTCGGTCTGGCGGCACAGGAAGGCCGGGATCTGCAGCAGGTCGATCACGTCCGCGAGCGCGGCGGCCTGGTCCACCTCGTGGATATCGGTGGCGAGCGGCGCGCCGACCTGCTCCTTCACCGCCTTCAACATCTTCAGGCCGGCGTCGAGGCCCGGTCCTCGATAGCTGGTGATCGATGAGCGGTTGGCCTTGTCGAAGCTCGCCTTGAATATGAATGGCAGGCCCAGACGATCGCAGATCGCCTTCAGATGCCTCGCCGTCTCCAGCGCCAGGCCTTCGTCCTCCAGCACGTTCAGGCCGGCGATGACGGTCAGCGGCTGGCCGTCGCCGACAGCGAGGTTCCAGCGGTCGAGCTTCAGGACGGCCATGGGTCACTCCTTGCGCGGCGGGCCTAAGTGGCCCGACCGCCTGCCGACCGCAAGTCCGGTGCATCCGCCGCTCAAGCCTGGCCGTACGTCTGGAGAGCCGATCTGCACGCGTTGCGAGATCGGTGTTATCTTCCAGTAACGCTTAGGGGGAGCGACCATGGGCCTGGATCGTCTGATGCAGCCGCTCGATGGCGCGCCCGCCGCCTTCCAGGCGGCCGCGCGCATCATGACCCGCAATTGGCAGACGGGCGTGCTCGTCTTCGTCCTGCCGGACGGCCGCGAGCTGCGCCTCTCGGCCGATCGGCCGGGACCTGAAGGACATCTGATCGTCCGTGATTACCGGTTCATGCGCAGGGTCCTGGCGTCGGGCGACATCGGCCTCGCCGAGGGGTACATGGCCGGCGAGTGGGATACGCCGGATCTGTCGGCGCTGTTGGAGGTGCTCGCCCTCAACTTCGACAACATCGAGCGGGTGGCGACAGGCAGTCCGCTGATGTCCCTGCTGCACTTCGTGCAACACCTGCTGCGGCCGAACACCCGCGACGGCTCCCGCAGGAACATCCATGCCCACTACGATCTGGGGAACGCGTTCTATTCCCGTTGGCTGGATCCGACGATGACCTACTCCGCGGCCCGTTTCGCAAAGCCAGGAGAGGCTCTCTCCGAGGCCCAGAGGCGCAAATACCGCACCCTGGCGGAGAGCATGGACCTCAGGGCGGGGCAGCATGTTCTGGAGATCGGCTGCGGCTGGGGCGGTTTCGCCGAGTATGCCGCCCGCGAGGTCGGCGCCCGGGTCACGGGGATCACCATCTCGGAAGAGCAGTACAGGTTCGCCAAGGAGCGCATGTTCGCTCAGGGCCTCAACGAGCGGGCCGATATCCGCCTGATCGACTATCGAGATGTCGACGGGCAGTTCGACCGCGTGGCGTCCATCGAGATGTTCGAGGCGGTGGGCGAGCGGTACTGGCCCACCTATTTCGGGAAGGTGCGCGAGAGTCTGAAGCCCGGCGGTCGCGCGGGACTTCAGATCATCACCATCCAGGATGAGCTCTTCGAGGACTATCGCCGCCGCGCCGACTTCATCCAGAGGTACATCTTCCCGGGCGGGATGCTGCCGTCCGAGGCGCGGCTGAAGGCGGAAACCGAACGCGCCGGGCTGTCCTGGGCCGGCGTCTCGCGGTTCGGACAGCACTACGCCGACACGCTCGCGGAATGGGCCAGCCGCTTCGAGGGCGCCTGGGACGATATCAAGCGGCTCGGCTTCGACGAGCGCTTCCGCAAGCTCTGGCGCTTCTACCTCTCGTACTGTGAGGCGGGCTTCCGCACCGCACGCACCGACGTCGTTCAGCTCAGCTTGTCCCGGGCTTAAGCCTTTCTGGCCTGTCGAAACGCGCCGGGCTTGCCTAAGTAGCGGCCATGCAAGTCGCCAACAGCGTCCTCGATCTGATCGGCAACACGCCGCTCCTCCGCCTGCGCCGCGCCAGCGAACTGACCGGCTGCGAAATCCTTGCCAAGGCCGAGTTCATGAACCCCGGTCAGTCGGTCAAGGATCGGGCGGCCCTGCAGATCGTCCGCGACGCGGAACGTAGGGGCCTGTTGCGGCCGGGCGGCCGCATCGTCGAAGGCACCGCCGGCAACACCGGCATCGGCCTGGCGATGGTCGGCAAGGCGCTCGGCTACACGTGCACGATCGTGATCCCCCGCACCCAGAGCCAGGAGAAGAAGGACGCCATCCGGCTCTATGGCGCCGACCTCGTCGAGGTGGACGCCGTGCCCTACGCGAACGAGAACAACTATGTGAAGTATTCCGGGAGGTTGGCGGCCGAACTTAATGAGCGCGAACCGGCGGGCGCCGTCTGGGCGAACCAGTTCGACAACGTCGCCAATCGCGAAGCCCACGTCCACGGCACCGGGCCGGAGATCTGGCGTCAGACAGGCGGCAAGGTCGACGGCTTCATCTGCGCCGTCGGATCGGGCGGAACGCTGGCCGGCGTGGCTGAGGCGCTGCGCGCCCACAAGCCCGACGTCGTCGTCGGCCTAGCCGATCCTCACGGCGCGGCGCTTTACAGCTACTACGCCGATGGCGAACTGAAGGCCGAGGGCAGCTCCATCAGCGAAGGAATTGGCCAGGGCCGCATCACGGCCAATCTGGAGGGTCTGAAGATCGACCGCGCCTACCGCATCTCGGACGAGGAGATGCTGCTCGCCATCTACGATCTGATGGAGTTCGAGGGGCTGGTCATGGGCGGCTCCACGGGCATCAACGTCGCCGGAGCGATCCGGATGGCCAAGGATCTGGGGCCCGGCCACACCATCGTGACCGTGCTCTGCGACCACGGCCAACGTTACCAATCGAAGATCTTCAACCCCGCGTTCCTGCGCGAGAAGGGCCTCCCCTGCCCGCCCTGGCTGGAGTGACCGCAATGACGGATCCGATGGTCTCCACAGACTGGTTGGAGGCGCGCCTCCACGATCCGGAGATCCGCATCGTCGACGCGACCCTGCCGCTGGTCGGGCAGCCTGGCCGTGGTCGTGACACCTACGAGGCGGCCCACATCCCGGGGGCGGTCTTCTTCGACATCAACGTCATCGCCGATCCCACGACCGACCTGCCGCACATGCTGCCCACCGCCGAGGCCTTCGCGGAAGCCGCCGGGTCGCTAGGGCTCGGCCGCAGCAGCACCATCGTCGTTTACGACGCACACGGCCTCTATTCAGCTCCGCGCGTCTGGTGGACCCTGCGGGCCATGGGTTACCCGAACGTGTTCGTTCTGGATGGCGGCCTGCGCAAATGGCGCGCCGAGGGCCGCGTCGTCGTCAGCGACGCCGCAGCCCCCGCGCCGGTCGCCACCGACACCGCCTTCCGTGCCGAACTCGTACGCGATCTTGCGGAGGTGCGGCGGCATCTGGAGGCGGGCGACGCCCAGTTGCTGGACGCCCGCTCGCAGGCGCGCTTCTCGGGCCAGGCTCCGGAGCCTCGCGCCGGTCTCCGCTCCGGCCATATGCCCGGCGCCTTGAACCTGCCTTTCGACGGTGTCGTCGCCGCAGACGGCACGCTGAAACCCGAAGGAGAGCTGCGCGAGGCCTTCGCCGGAGCCGGCGTGGACCTTGGCCGCCCCATCGTGACCACCTGCGGCTCCGGGGTCACCGCCGCCGTGCTGGCCCTTGCGTTGGCTCGGCTCGGCGTCGACGACGTGGCGGTCTACGACGGATCGTGGACGGAATGGGGCGGCCGCCCCGACACCGCCGTCGTGACCGGAGGCTGATCCATCGAGATTCGCCCAGCTCGTCCCGAAGACCTTCCCCACCTGCCGCGGATCGAACGCTCAGCCGCCCAGGCGTTCCAAGGCCGTGACGTCCCCGCCTTCCTTCTTGTCCACGCCTCGCCGCCTGAGGCATGGCGGCCGCAGTTGAAAGCCGGAACGCTCTGGGTCGTCGAAAGCGAAGGCCAGGTGGTCGCCTTCCTTGCCGCCACCGCGACGGGCGATCGCCTGCACATCGACGAAGTCGACGTGGACCTCGGGGCACAGGGCCGCGGCGTCGGCCGTCGGCTGATCGGCCATGTCGTCCGCTGGGCGCGAGACGCCGGCCTCGCGCAGCTCAGCCTCACGACCTTTCGGAGCGTGCCTTGGAACGGCCCCTTCTACGCCTCGCTGGGGTTCGTAGAGGACGCCCGCCTGCCTGAGCTGCAGGCCATCCTGGCCGCAGAGGCCGACAAGGGGCTGTCGGACCGCTGCGCCATGGTCCTCGCGCTCTAGCGGATCGGGGGGCGTACATCAGGCCCGGCTTGGGCGCGGTCCAGAGCGCATTCAGACCGCGGTCCAGTTTCAGGGCGGAGTCGGCTCCGAGATCGCGGCGGAAGAGCTCGTGATAGGCGCCGACCTGCTTGATCGCCTGATAGGCCCAGTCGACCTTAAGCCCGAGCAGCACGCCGAGTTCGCCTTCCACACCCAGCAGGCGTCGCGTCTCCGGATCGGTGGCCGTCTCCCGCGCCTGTTCCACGGTCCGCGAGCTCAGCCCCAGCTCCTCGGCCAGGATCAGCGCCCGCACCGTCCACGCCACGACGTCAGCCCAGGCGGGGTCTTCCTGCCGCACGACCGGCCCCAGCGGTTCCTTGGAGATGACGTTGGGCAGGATCACGTGGGCCCCGGGGTTCGCCAGCAACGAGCGGGACGCAGCCAACGCGGAGATGTCCGCGCTGAAAGCGTCGCACGCGTCGGCTTCATAACGCTCCCGCGCCTCGGCCTCGGTCGCCACCACGACGGGCCGGTAGCGCATCCCCCGGACACGGAAGAAGTCGGCCAGGTTCGCCTCGCTGGCCGACCCCGCCTGGATACAGATGCGGGCGCCGCTCAGTTCTTCCGCGCTGGAAAGGCCCAGCGCCTGCGGCGCCCAGGAACCCCTGACCGTCGAAATAGGTCGTCACGGGGAAGGTCAGGCCCAGGCCGGCATCGCGCGAGAGCGTCAGCGACGTGTTGCGCGAGAGCACATCGATCCGGCCCGCCTTGAGCGCGGCGAAGCGATCCCCGCCGTCGATCGGCGTGAACCTGACCTTCGTCGCGTCGCCGAGTACGGCGGCAGCCAAAGCGCGGCAAATGTCGACGTCGAAGCCGCGCCAATCGCCGCGGGCGTCCTTGAACGCGAAGCCGGGCAGCGCCGGATGAACTCCGCAGGCGAGGTAGCCGCGCGCGCGGACAGCCTTGAGGGTGGGGCTTTCAGACGCGGCATAGTCAGGCGCAGCCGTCGTCGCCTTCACCGGCGGCGCTTTCGGCTCGGGCTCCGGCGCCGGGCGGCTGTCGCACCCTGCAAGCAAGAGCGCCATGGCGGCCGTCAGCGCCAGCCGGATCATCCCTGCTCCTTGAATCGGGGAAACGCGGAGGTCTAAGTGCGACCGGCACTTTCGCCAGCGTCGCCCACGGCTGCAACCCCGCATGTCCTCCGGCCCTCCTTCCGGCTCTTCCGACCAGACCCGCCTGATCCACGCCGGGAGCCATCCGCAGCCGCTGAGCCGCACGGTGGGGCCCCCGGTGCAGAAGGGCTCGACCGTTCTGCTCCCTGACGCGGCCTCGCTCTACGATGAGGACAGCTGCGTAACCTACGGGCGCGCCGGCCTAGCCGCCCAGAACGCCCTGAAGGCGGCGCTGGCCGCCATGGAAGGCGCCGTAGGCGTAAGTTTGTACCCCTCCGGGCTCTCGGCCATCTCGGGTGCTCTTCTCGCGGTCCTTCGCGCCGGCGACGAGGTCCTGGTGGTCGACAGCATCTACAAGCCCGTCCGCCGCTTCTGCGACGAGGTGCTGGCCCGTTTCGGCGTGGCCGTGACCTACTACGACCCGCTGCAGCCGCCGGCCGACCTTGTGAGCGGCGCTTCGCCGTCGACGCGCCTGATCCTCATGGAGAGCCCCGGCTCCCTGACGTTCGAGGTCCAGGACGTTTCGCAGATCGCCGAACTCGCGCGGGCGCGCGGGATCCTCACGGCGATCGACAATACCTGGGGCGCCGGTTTCCTGTTCCGACCGCTCGAGCACGGCGTCGACCTCTCGCTGCAGGCCCTCACCAAGTATGTCGGCGGCCATTCGGACGTCTTCATGGGCTCGGCCGCCGCTCGCGACCCGGCCCTCGTCCGCAAGCTGGACGACGGCGTGCACCACCTCGGCTGGTCGGTGTCGGGCGAAGACGCTTATCTGATGCTGCGTGGGTTGCGCACCCTGCCGACCCGGCTGGCCGCGCAGGGCGCGGCCGGCCTTGAAGTCGCCGCGTGGCTGAAGGGGCAGCCCGAGGTGCTCGAGGTCCTGCATCCGGCCCTGCCGGGCGCGCAGGGTCACGAACTCTGGGCGCGCGACTATAAGGGCGCCTGTGGGCTTTTCGGCTTCACCCTGCGGCCCGCGCCACAGGCGGCGGTCGACGGCTTCCTCGACGCCCTTCAGGTCTTCGGCCTCGGCTTCTCCTGGGGCGGCTTTGAAAGCCTGGCTATCTGGTGCGACCCGCAGCTCCGGCGCCGCAGCTTCGCCCGGGACCTTCGCGGGCCGCTCATGCGGCTGCACATTGGCCTGGAGGCGCCGGAGGATCTGATCGCCGACCTGCGCCGCGGGCTCGACGCATACGCCGCGCTTCTGCCCTAGGGCGGAACCTCGCCCGTCCTGCCGGATTGGTCCGCCGAGCCAACAAGCCAGAGGAGGACGGACCTCATGAGCGAGCCCAGCAACGAGCACCAGGGCGAACACCGCCAAGACGCCCAGCGCGTCGCAGATCACGAGCGCGAAATCCAGGACAGGATCGAGGCCAAGGAAGCGCGGTCGTTCGAGCCAGACGACGAGGAGCCGCCGCAGACCGGCGCCCGCGCCTATCCGACGCCGCCCCTCCCACGCGAGAGTCTGGAGAAGCCCGGGCGCGAAGGCGACCTCGACCTCAAGCCGATGTGGGACGCGCCCTACTACAAGGGATCGGGCAAGCTCGCGGGGATGGCGGCCATCGTCACGGGCGGCGACAGCGGCATCGGGCGCGCGATCGCCGTGCTGTTCGCCCGGGAGGGCTGCGATGTCGCCATCGCCTACCTCGAAGAGCACGAAGACGCGAAGATCACCCAGCAAGCGGTTGAAAAAGAGGGCCGGAAGGCGATCCTGCTGCCGGGCGACGTCTCCGATCCCGCCTATGCGCAAGACGCGGTCGCCAAGACCCTGGAGGCGTTCGGCAAGCTGGATATCCTTGTCAACAACGCCGCCTTCCAGATGCACGCGAAATCGATCGAGGACATCGAGTACGATCACTTCGATCGCACGCTGAAGACCAACCTCTACGGCTATTTCAACATGGCCAAGGCGGCGGTCCCGCACCTGAAGGCCGGCGGTTCGATCCTCAACTGCGGGTCGGTGACGGGGATCCGCGGCTCGCAGGAGCTGCTGGACTATTCGATGACCAAGGGCGGCATCCACGCCTTCACCCGGTCGCTGTCGGGCAGCCTGATCAAGAAGGGCATCCGGGTGAACGCCGTGGCTCCGGGACCGGTCTGGACGCCGTTGAATCCCGCCGACAAGCCGGACAAGACGCCCGAGTTCGGCAAGGACACGCCCATCGGTCGCCCGGCGCAGCCGGAGGAGATCGCACCGGCCTTCGTCTTCCTGGCGTCGCCCCAGACGGCCAGCTACATCACCGGCGAGATCCTGCCGGTGATCGGCGGCTACTAGAGGATAGGACCCCATCGAGGCCTGGCTCGAACCGTTCCTGGCGGCGGAGCGCCTGCCCGCGCGCTTCGCCGACACGGTCGAGCGGGTGTGCCGCCCCCTCGCCGGCCAGGCCGCACGGCTGGCCGACATCCGCGGCTCGGTTGTCGTCGGCCTCTGCGGCGCCCAGGGGTCCGGCAAGTCGACCATCGCCCAGGCGACCGTGAAACTGCTGCAGGCCCAGCAGCGCGTGGCGATCGCTGTCTCGCTGGACGACTTCTACCTCGGCCGAGAGGCGCGCACCTGGCTGGCCGGCCAGGTCCACCCGCTGCTCGCCACCCGTGGCCCGCCGGGGACACACGACGTCGCGATGGCCTGCGGCGTACTCGACGCGCTCGCCGAACCCAGCGCCGCCGCCCTGCCCGCCTTCGACAAGTCGACGGACGAGCGGCGGCCGAAGCCCGAGTGGCGCACCGTCGCCGGTCCGGTCGAGGTGGTGATCCTGGAGGGCTGGTGCATCGGGGCCGCGCCACAGCCCCCCCGCCGACCTCAGCCGGCCCGTCAACGAACTGGAGACCGAGGAGGACCCCGACGCTGTCTGGCGAACCTATGTGAACCGCCAGCTCGCCGGGCCCTACCAGGCGCTGTTCCGCCGACTCGACGCGCTGGCCTTCCTCCAGGCGCCAGGGTTCGAGGTGGTCGCCGGCTGGCGGGCGGAGCAGGAGGCTAAGCTGCGCGATCGCACGGGAGCGGGCATGAACGACGCCGAGATCGCGCGCTTCGTGCAGCACTACGAGCGCCTGACCCGCTGGCTTCTGGCGGAGCTGCCCTCGCGCGCCGATATGGTCGTCGAACTCGACGCCGACCGGCGCGCCACCCATGTCCGCGTCTCCGGAGACTTCACATGACCGAACGCCCGACCTTCCAGACCGTCGATCCGGCCACGGGCGAACCCGGCAAGCGGTACGAGGGTCACACGCCGCAGGAGGCCCGGGAGATCGCGCGATCCGCCCGAGCGGCCTTCGAAGGCTGGTCCAAGACCTCCTTCGAGGAGCGCGCCCGCCTGATGCGCGCCGCAGGCGAGGTCCTGCGCGATCGCAAGGACCATCTGGCCGAGCTGATGTGCGCCGAGATGGGCAAGATCCTCGCCGACGGTCGCGCCGAGGTGGAAAAGTGCGCGACGGCCTGCGATTGGTTCGCCGACCATGCCGGCGCCTACCTCGCCGAGGAGGATCTCGAGTTTCCCGGCGCCCAGCGCGCCAAGGTCGTCTATCGCCCCCTCGGCACGGTGCTGGCGGTGATGCCTTGGAATTTCCCGTTCTGGCAGGTCTTCCGCTTCGCCGCACCGACCCTGATGGCCGGCAATACCGGGCTCCTCAAGCACGCGTCCAACGTTCCGGGCTCGGCGCTGGCCATCGAAGAGGTGTTCAAGGCTGCCGGCTTCCCGGCCGACGTGTTCCGCACTGTGCTGATCCCCGCCTCCGGCGTGCAGGCCCTGATCGAGGATCCCGTGATCGCCGCCGTCAGCCTGACCGGCAGCGTCGAGGCCGGTCGCAAGGTCGCGGCGCAGGCCGGCGCCGTGCTGAAGAAGTGCGTCCTGGAACTCGGCGGCAGCGACGCCTATCTCGTTCTCGACGACGCCGACATTCGCGCGGCGGCCAAGGTGGCGGCCCAGGCGAGGATGGTGAACGCCGGCCAGAGCTGCATCGCGGGCAAGCGTTTCATCGTGCTGACGGCGGTCCGCGAGGCGTTCGAACAGGCGCTGGCGCGCGAGATGGCGGCCTTCGTCATGGGCGATCCGCGTCGCGACGACACCAAGCTCGGTCCGCTGGTCCGCGTCGCCGACCGCGATGGCGTGCACGACCAGGTGAAGCGCAGCCTCGACGCCGGCGCCCGCCTGCTGACCGGAGGGGTGGTCCCCGACAAGCCGGGCGCATGGTATCCGCCGACCGTTCTGGCCGACGTGAGGCCAGGCATGGCCGTCTATGACGAGGAGGTCTTCGGTCCTGTCGCAGCCGTGATCGAGGCCGCCGACGAGGCGGAGGCGATCCGCATCGCCAACGACAGCGAGTTCGGCCTCGGCTCTGGCGTTCTCACCGGCGATCTCGCGCGCGGCGAGCGGCTTGCGTCGGATTCTGCTGGACGCCGGGATGAGCTTCGTGAACCAGAACGTCCGCTCCGACGTCCGCCTGCCCTTCGGCGGCGTGAAGCACTCGGGGTACGGCCGGGAGCTCACTCGCTTCGGCATCCGCGAGTTCGTCAACATCAAGTCTGTCGTGGTGGCGAAGGAACCGTCCTCGGACCGGACGGAATAGAGGCGCGGATGATCGCGTCCCGCTCGTCGGGGCGGAGCAGCCGCCAGCGGCCCTCCGGCAGGTCGCCCAGATTCAGCGGGCCCACGCGGACTCGCAGCAGGTCGACGACCCGAAGTCCCACGAGGTCGCACATCCGACGGATCTGGCGTTTGCGACCCTCCTTGAGCACGAAGCGCAGCGTGTTTCCCTCGACGACCGACACCTTGGCCGGCTTCAGCTTGCGGCCGTCCAGCTCGAGGCCGTGCCGCAGGCGTCCGAGCTTGCGCTCCTCCACCTGGCCCGTGACGCGGACCAGATACTCCTTCTCGAGGTCGCTCTCAGGTCCGATCACCGCCTTGGCCAGCACCCCGTCGCTGGACAGGATCAGAAGCCCGCGGCTGTCCTCGTCGAGGCGGCCCAGCGGCGGCAGGCTGGCGCCGGACGCGGGCGCTTCGCCCTTCCCGACGAGGTTTCCCTTGGTCAACAGCCGCACCGCGGGGGTGTGGCCTGGCTCGGGCTGACCGGAAACATATCCCACCGGCTTGTTGAGCACCGCCGTGAAGCCGACCAGCGACTCGGCGGCGCGATCGGCGAGCGTCAGGGTTTGCCCCGGCAGGATCTTGCGGCCGGCGTCGGCGACGGTCTCCCCGTCGATGCTCACGAGCCCGTCGGCGATGAGCGCTTCCGCTTCGCGCCGGGAGCACACGCCGCTCTGCGCGAGCCACTTGTTCACCCGTTGCGGTTCGGGTTCCTCATATCGCCGGGTCCAAGCCATCTGCGTCTCTAGGAGGCGCGGGCGCGTCCCGGCAAGTCCCTGGCTCCGCCGTCAGCCCTGCGCCAGCCAGGCGGTGATATAGGCGTGGGTCTTGCGCGCCAGTTCGGATGGGCCGGAGAAGTAGAACTCGCTGCCGAACCAGCCGCGCTTCTCGCTCCAGCGGATCGGTCCGGTGTCCTCGCCCTCCAGCACCTGACGCAGCTTCTGCCGCTTGGCGCGAGGGACGAAGGACACGTAGGTCGCATCGCTCATGGCAGCCTTCCTCGTCTCACCCCGGTCATACGATGGGCAGGTGAGTCTGCGGCGGAGGAATGGCGAAAGGTGACGCTTGTTCGTCGAATTTTCTGGGGATTACTGCGGCCGGTCAGTCGGCGCAGGCCTCTTCCATCGCCTGCATGTGGCCGACGCCCGAGCGTTCCAGGGCGGCCAGATCGGGCGGCGAGGCCTGGACGGTGATGATCTCCGATCCGCCCGCCAGCGTACGGTGGACGGGACATTTGTCGGCGATCTCCATCAGCCGGCGACGTTGATCGCCATCGAGCGGCCCCTCCAGCGTCACTTCCCGCGCGAAGCAGTCCTTCGCGCTGGGGGCCCGAGAGTGCAGAACCCGGACGGTCGCCCGCTTCAGCGGCCAGCCCTTCCGCTCTGCGTAGAGGCGCAAGGTCATGACCGTGCACGCGCCCAGGGCTGAGGCCAGGAGATCGTACGGGTTGGGGCCCGAGCCCAGCCCGCCGACATCTGTCGGCTCGTCAGCCAGGAAGACCGCGCCGCCCGCTAGCACCTCGACCTGGAACTTGCCGACCCCTGTCTCAGTGACGGTCACGGCGTCCGGATCGGCCTCAGGGCGAGTCATGGCGGCGGCTCCAGCCTCGGAAGGTGGCGCGCCCGGCAGGATTCGAACCTGCGACCACATGCTTAGAAGGCACGTGCTCTATCCAGCTGAGCTACGGGCGCTCAAGAAGTTGAACGGGTCAGTGCGTCCAGGGGAATCCTGCGGCCGAATGCGAAGTTGTCCGCATAGGCCTTGATGATCCGTTTGGCGGGCTTCGGATCGACGAGCTGGAAGGCGATGCCGTGCTGCTCGGCGTAGCGCACGGCGTCTTCCTTCGCCTCGAAGGTCAACCTCACCTGGCTGCTCTCTGTGTCCGAGGTTTGGGTCCAGCCCATCAGCGGATCGGGTCTGCGAGCGTCCTTCGGCTCGAACTCGAGCACCCATTCGTTCGTCTTGGCGCGCCCCGACTGCATGGCGGTCTTGGACGGGCGAAAGATGCGCGCGAGCATGCGACTGATCCCAGATCCTCTAACGTTCGGCCCCAACGCTGGTCGGGGCGGCAGGATTCGAACCTGCGACCCTCTGCTCCCAAAGCAGATGCGCTACCAGGCTGCGCTACACCCCGTATGCGTTGGAGGCCCTGCAATATGGGCGTTTCAGGATTTCCGCAAACGCAACCAGCAACCTAGCCCCGGCGCGCCATCAGCTTGAAGACGCCCGATGCGCGCACGACGTCCACGCCCCGCGAGCGCGCGACGCCTTCGGCGAAGCCGATGTCCTTGGTCGCCCGCGTCATCCGCGCCTCGCCCACCACCCATTCGCCGAGCCTCGCCATGTGAAGGAAGTCGGTCGAAAGATGGATCGTCATCGCCACTTGTCCCGTGCCGCGCCCCACCGCCATGGCCAGCAGACCGTCCATGAACGCCGACAGCATCCCGCCATGCACCAGGCCCAGTCCGTTGGCGTGCCTGGGGAGCGCGAAGAACGCCTGACCGACGGTGTCCGGATCATCGCCGACACGATGAAAATAGGGTCCATTGTGCGTCGAGAAGGGGCCGCGGGCGTCGGATTGGACGAATCCCTGCGGCGGCTCGGGGATCAGGTCAGCCAACGGGGATGGCCCGATGCTGCACCTTGTCACCCGGTAGCAGCCCGAGCTGGGCGGCCCTCCCCGCCGCGAGCTCCAGGACGAATTGAGCCGGCGCGCTCGACGGCAGCGGCCGTTCGTCGAGCGGGCGGGCGTTGCGCACGATGGAAACGACGGCGCCGTCAGGCCCGATGTAGATGATGTCCAGGGGGATGAGCGTATTGCGCATCCAGAACGCCTGGAAGTCTGCCTTCGGGAAGACGAACAGCATGCCGCGGTCCGCCGCGAGCCCCTTACGGCACATGAGGCCGAACTCACGCTCGCGCGGACTGTCGGCGATCTCGACCATGAATTTGAACGCGCCCTTCGGCGTGGTGACGCTCAACGGCTCGAGGGGTTTAAGCTCGGGCTGCCCCTTGCAGTCGGCCGGATTCTGACGCGGCAGCTGGGCCTGCGCAGGCCCCGTCGCAACCCACAGTGCGGCGGCGGCCAGCAAAACGCGGCCGGTCATTGCAACTCTCAAGAAGCAGGTCTCCGAAGCGGTCGTCTCAGCTCAGACTAGACGCTTCGATCTCGGCCACAACAAGACCCTTCGGACCCTCGGCGAACCGCACCATGACGCTGTCACCAGGCTGGAGGTCTTCCATGCCTGACCGGCGCAGAGTCTCGATGTGGACGAAGATGTCGCCCGGCTGGCTGTCGCGGACCACGAAGCCGTAGCCTTTCGCCCGGTTGAACCACTTGACCTTCGCCTGCTCCAGCGGGCCCGTGGCCTCCATCGTCCGACGCGGCGGGCGGGCCCCAGCGAAACCCAGGCCGTCACCCCGGCGAGCGCCTTCCGCGCGCGGCCGCTCGGGCGTCGCCGTGCTCTCGTCCAGCGACAGGACCTCGGCGACCTGCCAGCCCTTTGGCCGACGTACGACGTCGCAGGTGATCATCGAGCCTTCCAGGCAATGCTCGCGTCCGGAGCTGCGGAGGCTGGTCACGTGCAGCAGCACGTCCTTCGTTTCGGTCTGGGCGGGATCGTCGGGGACGATGAAGCCGTAACCCTTGCCTGCGTCGAACCACTTGACGCGGCCGGTGATCCGCACCGGGTCGGGCACGTCCACCTGCTCGAAATCTAAACCAGCCATTCGCCCCTCGGCCCCATCTCCCCGAAACAATCGGCCGGGCCAACTATAACAGTGTTCTTGTAACGAAGCGGGCGTCAATGGGGAATCGCGTGACGTCGCGCGGCGCAAGGCCGTATTTCCACTCAATTCGGGGAAGTCGCGTGGCAGTCCCTAGGGGAGTCGAACCCCTCTCTCCAGGTTGAAAACCTGGCGTCCTAACCGATAGACGAAGGGACCGCGTGCGCGAGGCCGGGTCTATATCCGCGCTCCCGAGGCCGCGCAAGGCCCTGACGGACTAAATTCTTCGCGGATCCGCCACGTCCTCGATTTCCAGCTCAACGCTCTCGCGACCCTGCCAGTCGTCGGGTTTCAATCGGCCGGCGACATGCACGGCGCCGCCTTCCTGCAACAGCCGCTTTCCGGCCTCGGTGTCGCCCATCCGCCAGGCCACGGCCTTGAGCTTGCCGCCGGAGCCGTCCGTTAGGGTGCAGCGCACGTGGCCGCCCTTCAGGGCCATCGGGCGTTCGATCCGCACGTCGGCGGCGGCGAACATCGGTTCCGGGTTCCCTGGCCCGAACGGCGCCAGGCGTTGGAATTCGGTCCAGAGGCGTCGGTCGCAGCCGCGCGCGGTGACCAGCGCATCGATCTCGAGGCCATCCTCGGCCGCGGCGACGGCCTGTTCGTCGGCCAGCCGTTCGCACAGGAACGCGCGCAGCTCAGGAATCGCGTCCGGCCGCACCGACAGCCCCGCGGCCATGGCGTGGCCGCCTCCAGCCAGGAGGAGGCCTTCCTCGTAAGCGGCCTGCACCGCTTGCCCCAGGTTGACGCCTGGCTGCGAGCGGCCGGAGCCCTTGCCGACGTTGGCCGCCCGGTCCACGCCGATGACGATGCAGGGCTTGCGATAGCGTTCGCGCAGACGCCCTGCGACGATGCCGATCACGCCGGGATGCCAGTCATCCTGGGCGACCACCAGGCAGGCCGCGTCGGTCTGGTTGCTCTGTTGCTCGATCCACCGCACCGCCGCGTCCAGCACATCGGCCTCGACCTGCTTGCGCGAAGCGTTCAGTGCGTCGAGCTCGGCCGCCAGCATCGCCGCCTCCTCGACGTCATCGGTCGACAGCAGCCGAGCCCCGAGATCCGAGCGGCCGATCCGTCCGCCGGCGTTGATCCTCGGCCCCAGCAGGAATCCCACGTGGAAGGTCGAGGCCGCGCCCGTGGCCTTCGCGACGTCGCGCAGCGCCATGAGGCCGGGGTTCTTCCAGCCCGACATCACCTTCAGGCCCTGGGCCGCCAGGGCGCGGTTGAAGCCGGTCAGGCGGGTCACGTCGCAGATGGCGCCCATGGCCGCGAGGTCGAGCCAGGCCCGCAGGTCCGGCTCCGAGGCCAGCCCGCGCTTCCTCGCTTCGCGATTCAGCGCCGCCAGCAGCACGAAGGTCACGCCCGCCGCAGCCAGATGCCCCTGCCCTGACGTACAGTCCGGCCGGTTCGGGTTAACGAGGGCCTCGACCTTCGGCGCCTCGCCCGGCCGCATCAGGTGGTGATCGATGACGACGACGGGCAGGCCGATCTCGGCTGCGCAGGCGAGCGCATCGTGCGCCGCGGCCCCGCAGTCCACCGTCACGACCAGTTCCGCGCCCTCGGCCTTCAGGCGCCTGAACGCCGCCGGCGAGGGGCCATAGCCTTCGGTGATCCGGTCGGGGACATAGATCGCGATCTCCTGGCCCATGGCCCGGAACCACCGCACGAGGAGAGCCGCCGAGGACGCCCCGTCGACGTCGTAGTCGGCGAAGACCACGATCCGGCGCTTGGCCTCTAGCGCGCTCACCAGGATCTCGGCGGCGCGGTCCATGTCGGCGAAGCCCGACGGGTCGGGGAACAGCGCCTTCAGGGTAGGATTGAGATAGTGGCCGCCCTGCCCATCCTCGATGCCGCGCGAGGCCAGCGCCCGGGCAAGCGGCTCGGAAAGTCCAAGCGACAGCTGGTGGCGGCGGGTCAGGTCGGCGCAGGCCGCGCGCTCTCGCCAGGCCCGGCCCGACAGCGAGCGGGAGACGCCCAGGTAGCCCAACTGTCCGCCGCCGTCCGCCATCCGCCCACTATCCGCTGCTGGCGACTGAGTCGCCAGCAGCGGCAGGGTCGCAGGCGTTTACGTCAAACGCGGTCGTTGGGTCAGATCGGCCGCTTCATCCGCACGTCGCGCACCGTCTGGGTGGCGCTGTCCATCACCAGGGTGTGCGTGTGGACATGCCCGTCCGAGAACCGCACGCCGTCCAGCAGCGCGCCCTTGGTGACGCCCGTGGCCGCAAAGATCGCGTCCGCGCGGACCATCTCGTGCAGGTCGTACTTCTTGTCGAGGTCGGTGATGCCGACGCGGCCGGCGCGTGCGCGCTCATCGGCGTTGCGGAACACCAGACGGCCCTGGAACTGGCCGCCGACGCACTTGAGCGCAGCGCACGCCAAGACGCCCTCGGGCGCCCCGCCCTGTCCCACGTAGAGGTCGATGCCGGTTTCCGGGTCCGTCGTGTTGATCACGCCGGCCACGTCGCCGTCGGTGATCAGATGCACGCGCGCCCCTACCGAACGGACAGAGGCGATGATGTCGGCGTGCCGCGGGCGGTCCAGGATGCAAACCGTGATCTCGGTCGGCTCCACGCCCTTGGCCTGGGCCAGCGCCTGGACGTTCTCGGCAGGCGTCTTGTCCAGGTCGATCACGCCGGCCGGGTATCCGGGCCCGCAGGCGATCTTGTCCATGTAGGTGTCGGGCGCGTTGAGCAGCGTGCCCTTGGGCGCCCAGGCCATCACGGCGCAGGCGTTGGCCATGGCCTTGGCGGTCAGCGTCGTGCCTTCCAGGGGGTCGAGGGCGATGTCGATCTTCGCGCCTTTGCCCTTACCGACCTTCTCGCCGATGTAGAGCATGGGCGCTTCGTCGCGCTCGCCCTCCCCGATGACGATCTCGCCGTCGATCTCCAGGTCGTTCAGCGCGGTGCGCATGGCGTCCACGGCCGCCTGGTCGGCGGCCTTCTCGTCGCCGCGTCCGACCAGCTTCCACGCCGCGATCGCCGCGATTTCGGTCACCCGCGCGGCGTCAAGCACCAGCCCGCGGTCCAGCCCTTCAGAACTCATTCCGTAGCGTCTCCAGCCTCTTGGCGATGCGCCTTAGCGGAAGCTGCGCGCCGCGTCATTCTCAGATGCGTGCGATGCGCAACATCCGGGGCGATTCCAGCACCGCCGGCAGGTCGGCGATGCGTGCGATGGCGGCGGTGAGCACCGATTCCGCCACCGCATGGGTCGTCAGAACGATCGGGACGCCGTTGGCGTTCTCCACCGGCTTCTGCAGGAAGCTCTCGATCGAGACGCCGGCCTCAGCCAGGGTTTCCGAGACGGCGGCGATCACGCCGGGCTCATCCTTCACCAGGAACCGCAGATAGGCGCGGCTGAGGTTCTTGGACGGGTCCACCGGCTCGAACGGCTGGAGCGTCTGCGCCGGCGCCTGGAAGACCGGGCGCACGGCGCCGGTCATCACGTCGGCGATGTCGGCCGCCACCGCGGCGGCCGTCGGCCCGGCGCCCGCGCCGGCGCCCCTGGACGAAGATCCGGCCGACCCGCGCCCCTTCGATGAAGAGCGCGTTCAGCGCCCCGCCGGCCTGGGCCAGGGGATGGTTCAGCGGCGCCAGGGACGGATGCACCCGCACAAGGACGCCATCCGCGGAGCGGTCGGCGGAAGCCACCAGCTTGATCCGGTAGCCCAGGTCCTTCGCCATGTGGATGTCGAGCAGGTCGACCTGGTCGATCCCCTCGATCTCGGCGGCCGCGTAGTTCGGCGCGCAGCCGAAGGCCAGCGCCGCGAGGATGCTGATCTTGTGGGCGGCGTCGAACCCGCCCACGTCCATCGTCGGATCGGCCTCGGCATAGCCCAGCCGCTGGGCCTCGGCGAGCACCTCGGCGAACGAGCGGCCGGTCGCCTCCATCTCGGTCAGTATGTAGTTGCACGTGCCATTGAGGATGCCGGCGACCGACTTGATCTCGTCGCCGACAAGCGCCTCGCGGACCATCTTCACCGCCGGCGTGCCGCCCATGACGGCGGCCTCGAACAGCAGCGGCGCGCCCTGGGCCTCGGCGAGCGCGGCCAGCTCGGCGCCATGCTCGGCGATCAGCGCCTTGTTGGCCGTGACGACCGGCTTCCCGGCCGAAAGCGCCGCCTCCACCGCCGCCTTGGCGGGCCCGTCAGAGCCGCCGATCAGTTCGACAAAGACATCCGTCTCGTCCGACTGGGCCAGCGCCACCGGGTCGTCGAACCAGGCGAGCTTCGAGATGTCGAACGGACGTGGCCGCGAGCGGGAGCGCGCCGACACCCCGGTCACCAGCGCCTGCCCCCCGGCGGGTGCGAAGCCCGGCCGCTCGTCCAGGAACTTCAGAAGGCCGGCGCCGACGGTGCCCAGGCCCGCCACGCCGATACGCCAGGTCTTGCTCATGACTGCGCTGCGAGCGCGTTGTGCGCCCGTCCCAGGATCTCGTCGGCGTTAGACAGGAACTTCTTCACGTTGCGGGCGGCCTGACGGATGCGCTGCTCGTTCTCGACGAGACCGATCCGCACATAGCCCTCACCGTACTCGCCGAAGGCGATGCCGGGCGCGACGGCCACCCCCGCCTCCTCGACCAGCAGCTTGGAGAACAGCATCGAGCCGGCCTCCCTGTAGGCTTCCGGAAGCGGCGCCCAGGCGAACATGGAGGCCGGCGGCGCGGGAATGTCCCACCCGGCCCGCTTCATCGCGTCGATCAGGGTGTCGCGGCGGCTCTTGTAGATCGCCCGGATCTCCTCCACGCAGTCCTGCGGCCCGTTCAGCGCGGCTGCGGCCGCCACCTGGATGGGCGTGTACGCTCCGTAGTCGAGATAGGATTTCACCCGGGCGAGCGCCGCGCACATGCGCTCGTTGCCGACGACCATGCCGACCCGCCAACCCGCCATCGCGTAGGTCTTCGACAGCGAGTTGACCTCGACGGCGATGTCCTTCGCCCCATCCACCTGCAGGATCGAAGGCGGCGGGTTGTTGTCGAAGTAGATCTCCGAGTAGGCGATGTCCGAGAGCACGAGCATCTCGTGCTTCTTCGCCAGCGCCACCACCTCCTTGTAGAAGTCGAGGTCCACCCACTGGGCCGTCGGGTTCGACGGATAGCTGACAATCAGCACGCTGGGCGGCGGCGCCGAGTGCTTCACCGCGCGGCTGATCCCGGCGAGGTACTCCTCGGGCGACGGAGCCGGCACGTGACGGATCACCCCGCCAGCCATGATGAAGCCGTAGGCGTGGATCGGATAGGCCGGATTGGGGCAGACGATGACATCGCCGGGCGCGGTCAGCGCTTGCGCCAGGTTCGCGAAACCCTCCTTCGAGCCCAGGGTGGCGATCACCTCGGTGTCCGGGTTCAGCTTCACGCCGAAGCGCTTGCCGTAGTAGCCGGCCATGGCCTTGCGCAGGCCGCCGATGCCCTTGGAGGCCGAGTAGCGCCCGGCCTTCGGGTCGCGCGCCGTTTCGACCAGCTTGTCGACGATGTGCTTGGGGGTCGGCATGTCGGGATTGCCCATGCCGAAGTCGATGATGTCGACGCCCTGGCCGCGCAGGCGGCCCTTGATCTTGTTGACCTCCTCGAAAACGTAGGGAGGCAGGCGTCGGATACGGTGGAACTCGGGTGTCATGTCAGGAGGCCTTCGCCGCACTCATGCCCATGCGGCTCCGGTATGAGCTGGGGTTCGGCATCGATAGACTCCGGGCCGGAGTCCGCCAAGCCGCGTTTCGGGAATTCTATGCCTCCGCGACGCCTCAGCGCGGCGGAGGCGGGGTAGCTCGTTCCCGAAGCCCGCGGGCGAAGGCGTCCGAATCTTGCGTGGCCGTTGCCGGCAGCTCGGGGCCGGCGTCTCGACGGGCCCTCTCGGCGAACGACTCGCTGGCCTGCAGGGTCCAGGTGTCGGGCTCGGTCGCCCGGATCAGCTCGGCCCCGGCCGCCTTCACACGCTCAGCCTCACGGCCGTAGAGGCCCACCGGTCGCAGGTCCTTCGGCACGGCCGGGATGTCGCGGAAGCTGGGATAGTCCTGACGGGCGTTCGCCACCTTGGCGACTTCGGCCGCCACGGGCGAGTTCGGGTCGACCTTCGCATCGACGAACGGATTGGCCACGCAGGCCGAGAGGAGGCTCGCGGCCCCGCAGGTCGCCAGGAGCCTGGCGACGCGGCGGGCGTTCTCAAAAAGCGGGCGCGGCGCATTCATCTAAGTCACGCTCTTATGCGATGATCGTCCGGGGCGGAAGTCCGTGAGAGACTTTCCCTCGTCAGGGAGACTCGGCCCATGAGTGAAGAGACGACGGTGAAGTCCGGCAAGGGCAAGCTGAAGAAGCCGCCTTTGCCGGAGGAGAACCTGGCCGAGGCCTTGGCGCCCGCGCCGCCGCCGACCGCCGCAGAGAATCCCCAGCCGTCCTTCGATGCGATGGAGTTCACCGCCGAACAGCGCGAACAGCTGGAGAAGCTGTCGGGCAACCTCGCCCGGGCGGCGTTGGCCGCCCAGGGCGCGATCGCCGAGATGGCCCTCCGCCAGGCGGACCGTCCCGCTGCATTGTCGCCCGACCCCTTCAACGTGACGCCCGCGCTCACCCAGGTGATGAATCGCCTGGCCGCCCAGCCCGACCGGCTGATGAGGGCGCAGGCCGACCTCTTCAGCCGATACCTCGAACTCTGGCAGTCGGCCGCCCGGCGAGTTTCGGGCGAAGCCGTCGATCCGGTGGTGCAGCCGGCCAAGGGCGACAAGCGGTTCGCAGATCCCGACTGGTCCGAGAACCCCGTCTTCGACGTCATCAAGCAGTCCTATCTCCTGACCTCCAACTGGCTGAACGGCCTGGTGTCCGAGGTCGACGGCGTGGACCCGCTGGAGAAGCGCCGGGTCGAGTTCTTCATGAAGATGCTCACCGACGCGTTTTCGCCCTCGAACTTCCTTGCCTCGAACCCCGCAGCCCTGAAAGAGGTGATGGCCACGGGCGGCGAGAGCCTGGTCAAGGGCATGGAGAACTTCGCCGCCGATCTCGCGCGGGGTGGTGGCCAGCTGTCGATCGCCCAGACGGACTACGACCTCTTCAAGATCGGCGAGAACGTCGCCACCGCGCCCGGCAAGGTCGTCTTCCGCAACGAGATCATCGAGCTGATCCAGTACGCGCCGACGACCGAGCAGGTGCACGAGATCCCCCTGGTGATCTTCCCGCCCTGGATCAACAAGTTCTACATCCTCGATCTGCGGCCCGAGAACTCCATGATCCGCTGGCTCGCCGACCAGGGGATCACCGTCTTCGTCGCCTCCTGGGTCAATCCGACGCCGGAGCTCTCGACGAAGACCTTCGAGGACTACATGCGCCAAGGCATCTACGAGGGCGCGGCGGCCGCCATCGAGCAGTGCGGCGTCTCCCACGTGAACGCGGTGGGCTATTGCATCGGTGGCACCCTGCTCTCGGCCACCCTTGCACATATGGCCGCCAAGGGCGTGCAGCCGATCGGCGCCGCCACGTTCTTCGCCGCCCAGCAGGATTTCTCCGAAGCCGGCGACCTGCTGCTCTTCACGAACGAGGACTGGCTGAAGACGCTCGAGCAGAAGATGGACGAGGGCGGCGGGGTGCTGTCGGGCCAGGCCATGGCCGATACGTTCAACGCCTTACGCGCCAACGACCTGATCTGGTCTTTCTTCGTGAACAACTATCTGCTGGGCCGCGAGCCCAAGCCCTTCGACCTGCTGTTCTGGAACTCGGACCAGACCCGCATGCCGAAGACCCTGCACCTCTTCTATCTCCGGCGCTTCTACGGCGACAATGCGCTGGCCAAGGGCGAGCTCGTCCTCGATGGCGTGAAACTGAACCTCGGCGACGTGAAGATCCCGATCTACGTCCAGTCCTCGAAGGAGGACCACATCGCGCCCGCCCGCTCGGTGTACAAGGGCGCGAGGCTGTTCGGCGGCCCGGTGACCTTCACCATGGCCGGCTCCGGCCACATCGCTGGCGTCATCAATGCGCCCGCCGCCAACAAGTACCAGCACTGGAC
Organism: Phenylobacterium sp. J426; assembly: GCF_024699945.1. Lineage (GTDB taxonomy): Bacteria > Pseudomonadota > Alphaproteobacteria > Caulobacterales > Caulobacteraceae > Phenylobacterium. The sequence goes on from NZ_JAJOMY010000001.1 coordinate 3,283,868, forward strand.
CCGCGACGACCTGCCCGAAAGCCTCGAGGCCTGGCAGGCTGGCGCCAGGGAGGCCGCGGGCTCCTGGTGGCCGCACTGGGTCGCCTGGCTGAAGGCGAAGTCGGGCGGCCTGATCCCCGCCCGCGATCCCGCGAAGGGCAAGCTGAAGCCGCTCGGCGATGCGCCCGGCGAATATGTGAAGGTCCGCAGCTAGGCGCGGCAGGTCCACGCGGCAACAAGGTCCGCCACCACGCCGGCCCAGTCGCCGTGGGACGGCTGCCGGAACAGCCGCGCCGTCGGGTACCAGGGCGAATGCGCCCTTCCCTGCATCCATCGCCAGTCGGCGTTGAACCAGGGCAGCAGGATCCAGACCGGCTTGCCCAGCGCGCCGGCCAGGTGCGCCGCGGCGGTATCGACGCTGATGATGAGGTCCAGCCGCTCCATCTGGGCGGCGACGTCGGCGAAGTCGCCGCCGGGCGGTGGCGTCAGTTCGACGAGCTGGGCGCCGGCATCGGCCAGCGGTTGCAGGATTTCGAAGGCTGGCAGCGAACGATGCGGGTTCGGCGTCGCCCGGCCTTGCCACATAACGCCCACGCCGCCTGTCTGCGCGAAGCCGCCCCACTTCGTCTTCCGGTCCTGTGGCGTCGATAGGTACGGCGCGGCTGGCAGGGTCGCCATCGTCACGCCAATGCGCCCCGGGATCGACTGCAGCCAGGTCCAGTAATCCGGCTGGGCCAGCGCCATCTGCGCCGACCGCTCGACCACCCGCACGCCCAGCGTCGCGAACAGCGCCGACAGCTCCGGTGGCGCGACCAGGGTGACGTCGGCGCCGCGCTTCGCCAGGTCCGGCGCGAACCGCGCGAACTGGATCTGGTCGCCGAAGCCCTGCTCGGGCCAGATGAGGATCGAGCGGCCGTCCAGCGGCTCGCCGCGCCACTCGCGCGGAAAGGGCGGCGCATCGATGTGCGCCCCGCCGAGGTCGCGCCGCGCCTCGAACAGCGGCCAGGCCTGGGTGAAGTCGCCGCGTCCGAGATGGATGTGAGCCAGGTCGAGCTTGGCCCGCCACAGTGACGGGTCCTGCCGCAGCGCTTCATCGTAAAGCCGCTCCGCCTCGTCCCACCGCCCGGTCGCTTGCAGGAGGTTGCCGAGCCGGTGGACGGCCGCCGTCATCCCGGGCTTCAGCCGGACCGCGTCCCGCAGCGCCTGCTCGGCTACTTCGTGCCGCTCCAGGCCCAGCAATGCGGCCCCGAGGTTGAACCGCACTTCGGCGCTGGTGGGCGCCACCGCCGCGATCCGCGTCCATAGCGCCGCGGCCTCGGCCAGCCGCCCGGCGCTCTGCAGCGCGGTGGCGTGCTGCACGGCGGCCATGATGTTGCCCTGGCTCAGCCTGGCGAATGGATCGGTGATCAAGACGCGGCCGCGGCTCCCCCGTGAGGCGGCCAGCGTCTCCCTGGGCCCGGGCCACCTGTCAAGCAACGCCGCTGTCCAAGGTTACTAACGTTTAATGCACGCTACCTTGCAGCGCCCACTACCTGTCGGTACACCAGAGCCCAGGAAGGAGCTCCGCCGTGCCGGAACCCATTGAGATCCAGCTGAAGAAAGGGGCGCTCGAACTCTGCGTTCTCGCCCTGCTCCACAGCCAGGACAGCTACGCCTATGAGATCGCCAGCCGCCTCTCCGACCAGATCGGGATGGGCGAAGGCACCATCTATCCGCTGATGCGCCGGTTGCAGTCGGACGGGCTTGTCGAGACCTATCTCGTGGAGAGCCCCGCGGGACCGCCGCGCAAATACTACCGGCTCACCGAGCCCGGCAAGCGCAGCTTCGCAAGCCAGAAGGACGCCTGGAGCTCGTTCTCCGGCGCCGTCGACCAGATCGTCTTTGGAGGGGCCAAATGACACGTCAGGCTTTCATGGCCCGGTTGCGGGAAGGCCTGCGCGGCCTGCCTCCGCAAGCCGTCGCCGACATCGTCGCCGACTACGAGGCGCACTTCACCGAAGGCGAGGCGGCGGGCCGCAGCGAGGCGGACGTCGCCGAGGCGCTCGGCAATCCCGACCGGCTCGCCCGCGAGCTCAAGGCCGAGGCGCAGCTGACCCGCTGGCGCGAGGAGCGCAGTCCCTCGTCTGCCGCCGGCGCCGTCTTCGCGGTCCTGGGCCTGGGCGCGATCGACATCCTGATCCTGCTGCCGATCCTTATGGCGGTGGCGGGCACGCTGTTCGGCCTCTTCATCGCGGTGATCGCCTGCTTCTTCGCCGGCGGCCTGCTGTTCGCCGCCGCGCCCTTCGTCGACCCGCCGGGCGGGACGGTGGCGGGCGTGCTGGCGGGAATCGGCCTGATGGCGGGCGCGACGTCCTTCGGCGCGATCCTGACCCTCGTCAGCATCGGCCTGATGAACGCCCTCGTCTGGTACGGGCGTCTTCACTACCGGCTGCTGAAGCCGGCTCTTGAACCTCAAGCCTAAGGGAGCGCACGCCATGATCCGGAATCTCGTCGTGATCGCCGTCGCCGGCTTCGTGCTCTGCCTCGCCGCGCTGTCCGCCGCCTTCGCCATCGGCGGACCCGACGCCATCGCTCGCGGCGGCTGGCACTGGGCCGGCGGCTGGGACCGGGACCACTGGGACTATGACTGGGACATCGACGTGCCGGAGAGCCGCGGCCCGGTGGCGACCCGGACCTTCCCCTGGGATGGCTCGGACCGCCTGAGCCTGAGCATACCGGCGGACGTCACCTACACTCAGGCTGATGGCCCGGCCCAGGTGGTGGTGACGGGGCCCCAGCGACTGCTCGATCGGATGTCGGTCGAAGACGGCCGCATCCGCGTCCGCAAGGCGGGCTGGGGGGTCCGCAAGGTGCAGATCGCCGTGACCGCCCCCCAACATCAGCCGCTTCCACCTGTCTGGCGCCAACCGGCTGACCATCCGCGACTACAATCAGCCCACCCTGTCGGTGGACGTCTCGGGCGCGTCCAAGATCGAGGCGCGCGGCCAGACCCAGGAGCTCGACATCGACATCTCGGGCGCCGGAGAGGCCGAGATGGGTCGGCTGGTCACGCGTGACGCCAAGGTCGACATTTCGGGCGCCGGCGAGGCGACGGTGGCGCCGACAGGCCGCGCCCGCCTGCAGATCTCCGGCATGGGCGAGATCAACCTGCTGACCGATCCGGCCGAGCTCGAGACCGACATCTCCGGGGCCGGCCAGATTCATCGTCGCCAGGGCGACGCGCCGGCGGCGGGCACGCAAGAAGCGGCGCCGGCCAAGACCAGCACCTGACACGTTCTGCAGACTGTCCCCCAAGCCAGCCTGCATAACTCGGGCCCGCGCTCCCCCGCGGGCCCGTTCTTTGTCCGAGGGCCGCTCTAGGCCGGCACGAATTTCAGAGCCACGCCGTTGTTGCAGTAGCGCAGGCCGGTGGGCCTGGGACCATCGTTGAACACGTGCCCTTGGTGGCCGAGGCATTGGGCGCAGTGGTACTCGGTGCGCGGGACGCCGATCTTGTAATCGGTCTTGGTCTCGATGGCGCCGGGGATCGCGCGGTAGAAGCTGGGCCAGCCGGTGCCGCTTTCGAACTTCCACTCGCTCTTGAAGAGCGGGAGATCGCAGCCGGCGCAGACGAACGTCCCCTTGCGCTTCTCGCCGTTCAGCGGGCTGGAGCCCGGGCGTTCCGTGTCCTCGTGACGAAGCACGCGGTAGGCGGCTGGGGACAAGCGCTGCTTCCACTGCGCGTCCGAGATCTTCCGCACGGGTGATGCCGCATAGCGGTCGGCGGCCAAAGTCGAGCCAGGCAGGCCGGAGAGTGCGATCAGCGAGGCGCCCAGCAGGAAGGCGCGCCGTTCGGTGTTCGTGTCCATGCTCCGATTACGTGGACCGACAGGCACGGGATGCAAGCGCAGCCTATTGGATGACAAAGACGAAGGTCTTCTCGACCTGATCCTCGATCAGCACGCGCACGACGTAGCGTCCCGCCGGATGGTGCTTGTCCGCCGACCAGACATTGAGGATCACGCCGTCATCGGGCGTCACGGTGCGTTCGCGTACGATCGGCGCGACGCCGTCCGGCCCGCTCAACTCCTCGCGATAGCGCACCTGCCGCTTCGGCGTGTCCAGCAGCATCATCCAGCCGTATTCCGGCTTGCCGGCCCGCAGAACCGTCCGCGTCGGGGTGAACGTCCCTTTGGCGTCGTCGAAAACGCCGAAATCGGACGCCACGATGCTCGTGCGCGCCTCGGCCAGCGCCAAGCCGGGCGACAGCAGAACGATGGCCGTCGCCGCGAGTCTCTGGATCGTCTTCATTTCAGCCCCGCCGATGACACGGCAGGAGACGCCCGAACGACAGCGCCGACCAGACGCCATGCGGTCGCAGCCGACGCTAGAGGCCGGCCGCCTCGTCGAGACCGAGCATAAGGTTCAGGTTCTGAACTGCGGCGCCGGATGCGCCCTTGCCGAGGTTGTCCAACAGGGCGATCAGCCGCGCCTGGCCGGACTGGGCGTTGCCGAACACGAACAGCCGCATGCAGTTCGTGTCGTTCAGCGCCTCGGGATCGAGGGCCTCGACGTGGCCGGCGGCCCCGGCGCGGGTTCTCTGCAGCTCGGCGCACTCGGCTCCGCCCGCCACCTCCACAAAGGTCTCGCCGGCGTAGTAGGTCTCCAACGCCACGTGCAGGTCGGACGGGTCCGGCTTACCGGGCAGCGCCCAAAGCTGAAGCGGAACCTCCACCAGCATCCCCTGAGCATAGCGGCCGACGGATGGCGCGAAGACCGGCGGATGGGCGATGCCCGTGTAGGCCTGCATCTCGGGCAGATGCTTGTGCGCCAGCGGCAAGCCATAGGCCCGGAAGACATCGCGGGCGCCCCGTTCCTCGAATTCGGCGATGAGGCCCTTGCCGCCGCCCGAATAGCCCGAGATCGCGTTCACGGTCAGCGGGAAGGCGACGGGGATGAGACCGGCGTCCACCAGCGGCCGCACCAGGGCGATGAAGCCCGTCGGGTAGCACCCGGGGTTCGCCACCCGCGTGGAGGCGCGGATCGCCTCCCGCTGGTTCCGGTCCAGCTCGGCGAAGCCATAGGTCCAGCCCGGCGCCACGCGGTGCGCCGTCGAGGCGTCGACCACCCTCACCTTCTCGTTGCGGATCAGCGACACGGCCTCCTTGGCGGCGTCGTCGGGCAGGCACAGCACGACGGCGTCGGCCGCGTTCAGCAACTCGGCGCGGGCGCCGGTGTCCTTCCGCCGGGCGGGATCAATCGACAGGATCTCGATATCGGTGCGGCCTTGGAGCCGCTCGCGGATCTGCAGTCCCGTGGTGCCGGCTTCGCCGTCGATGAAGACCGTGTGGGCCATGGTGGACTCCGGACAAAGAGAAAGGGCGCTCCGGTTTCCCGAAGCGCCCTTCCGAATACGCGAGTTGTCGCGCGCGGTTAGCGCTTCGAGAACTGGAAGCTGCGGCGGGCCTTGGCCTTGCCGTACTTCTTACGCTCGACGACACGCGGGTCGCGGGTCAGGAAACCGTGCGGCTTCAGGACCGAGCGCAGACCCGGCTCGTAGTAGGTCAGGGCCTTGGCGATGCCGTGGCGGACGGCGCCCGCCTGGCCCGACAGGCCCGAGCCTTCGACGGTCACGACGACGTCGAACTGGCCGAGACGGTCGGCGATCTGCAGCGGCTGGGCGATCATCATGCGCAGCACAGGACGCGCGAAGTAGATCTCCTGGTCGCGGCCGTTGATCGTGATCGCGCCCTTGCCCGGCTTGATCCACACGCGGGCCACCGCGTTCTTACGCTTGCCGGTCGCATAGGCGCGGCCCTGGGCGTCGATCTTCGGCTCGCGGACGACGGCGTCTTCGGCCGCTTGCGTGCCGAGGCCCTTCAGGGCGTCGAAGCCGGTCGCTTCTTGGGTGTTGGCTTCGCTCATTACGCGCTCCGCACGTTCTTGGCGTTCAGGTCGGCGAACGCGATGGTCTCGGGGTTCTGGGCCGCGTGCGGGTGCTCGTCGCCCGTGTAGATGCGCAGGTGCGTCATCTGCTTGCGGGCCAGCGGGCTTTCCTTCGGCAGCATGCGCTCGACGGCCTTCTCCAGCACGCGCTCGGGGTACTTGCCGCCGAGGATCTGGCCGGCGGTGCGTTGCTTGACGCCGCCCGGGTGGCCGGTATGCCAGTAGAAGATCTTGTCCGACAGCTTCTTGCCGGTGAACTTCACCTTGTCCGCGTTCACGACGACGACGAAGTCGCCGCAGTCCACGTGCGGGGTGTAGTCGGGCCGATGCTTGCCGCGAAGACGCATGGCGATGAACGAAGCCAGGCGGCCGACCACGGCGTCCTTGGCGTCGACCACGATCCACTTCTTCTCGACCTCGGCGGGCTTCAGCGAAGCCGTCGTAGCCTTCAACATGGTGTAATCCGTCAGAATGGTGCGGGTGCGCGAACGTGCGTCCCCGACGTGAGGCGCGGCATATGCCGCTCCAAAGCCGCAATGTCAACGCCGTTTTGCGTCGCGAGTTTCGACAAAAGACTGTGAAAACAGTGAGTTATCGTTAGTGGTATTATGATACCGCGTCTTTTCTGGGCGTCAGATGCGCCGGGTCCGCCAGGCGAACGCCGTCGCCACGCCGAGAACGAGCGCCGCCACGAGCTGGTGGGCGATGCCAAGGCTGAGCGGAACGCGGGCCATCAGGGTGGCGACGCCCAGCACCACCTGCAGCAGCACGGCGGCCGCCAGCGCCACGCCCAGCATCTTGCTCTCGCGGTGGAGATAGTTCGAGCGCCACGCCGACAGCCCCACAGCGACAGCGACGCCGGTGACGAGATAGGCCATGAGCCGATGATGCAGCTGTACGGCGCCCTGGCTGTGCGCCAGCGTCCCCCACAGCGTCGCCGCCGCATAGTCCTCGGGGACCAGCCGCCCGCCCATCAGCGGGAAGTCGTTGTAGACCAGGCCCGCGTCGTTCCCGGCCACCAGGGCGCCCAGCAGGATCTGGAAGTAGATCAGCGCCAGCAGCCAGGCCGCCCTGCGCCCCCAGGGGCTGGGAAGCGTTTGCCGTGCGCCGCCCGCCCAGGCGTCGAGCGCGGTCCAGACGAGCAGCGACAGCAGCGCAAACGCCAGACCCAGGTGGACGGTGAGCCGTTCGGGCGCCACCGAGACCCGCTCGGTCAGCCCGCTCGCCACCATCCACCATCCGACGGCGCCCTGCAGCGCGCCCAGCACGAAGATGCCGACCAGGCGCCAGGTCAATCGTCTGGGAATCTCCCGCCGGATCGCGAACCACACGAACGGGGCGAAGAAGACCAGGCCCGTGAGTCGTCCGAGGAACCGGTGGCCCCACTCCCACCAGTAGATCGTCTGGAACTCGGCCAGGCTCATCCCGCGGTTCACCTGCTGGTACTGCGGGATCTCGCGATACTTGGCGAACTCCGTCTGCCAGGCCTGCTCGCTCAGCGGGGGGATCGCGCCCGTGACCGGCCGCCACTCTGTGATCGAGAGGCCGGAGTCCGTCAGCCGCGTGGCGCCGCCCACGATCACCATGGCCAGCACGAAGGCGGCCACCACGAAAAGCCAGACGGCGACAGGCTTGGAGCGATCGGAACGCAGGAACGAGGTCATGAGGTCTGCGGGGTGGCGCCGCTTGTGGGCCGAACTTGGGCCGCTCCTTTATCGCTCTTGGGCCGGAAGCGCGACCCCGCTATAGCGCAGCCCCATGACCGCACGCGTGCGCAAGCTCATCGGCCTGTTCGGGATCGTCGGGTTCCTGCTGTTCTACGTCTGGGCGGTCGCTTCGATCGGCGCCTTCGTCGCCGACCATTGGGCGGCCCAGCTCGCCTACTACGGCCTGGCCGGCATCCTCTGGGGCGTGCCGATCCTTCCGCTCATCACCTGGATGAACCGCGGGCGTTAGCGCACCCGAACTGGAGGCCGCATCGGCGGCGGCTTCGGGAACACGACACGGAACGCCACGCGCCCAGGTCCCTCGGGCGCATCCGGACCCGCCTTGATGTACCTGCGCTCAGCCATCCGCAGAGCAGCGGATGAGAATGCAAATCCACCGGGCGCCTCCTCGACCGAACGGCAGGCGTCAAGAGCCCGCGCCTTGCCGACCAGGCAGTCGATGATCGCGACTCCGCCAACCCCTGCCCGATAGGCATTGTCAGGGAAATACGGTCCGGGCGGCCCCAGGTGGCTCCACCGTGTCGGGTCGCCGAACACCACATCCCGCGGCCGCTCCGGCAGCTTGAACCGGATCGGGAGCAGCAGCGCATTCCCCACGCCATGAGCTTCCACGTTCCAGCGAAACTTCGGGATCAGGCTCAGCGCGGCCGCGCCGAATCCCGCGTCAGCGGGCTCCTCGGACACGATCGTGCAACTGCTGAGCCGACCTGCCGCGTCCGCAGCGCACGATAGGGTTGCGATCCCCTCCACCCCTCCGTCCGACGCCTTCGCAGGATAGGCCGCGAGCAGATCCTCGGAGGAGGGGAGCATTGACCAGCGGCTCGCCGCCATCTGGGCCACGGCGACGTCTGAACCGGCTGAGGCCAAGACCAGCGCCGCGCTCAGGAGTGAAGTACGCCGCATCGCTCCCCCGAAAAATGCGCTTGCCGGTCTGGCTGCTTCCGCTAGAAGACCCGCCTCGCCGACCGGCCTGCGGAGCGTAGCGCAGCCTGGTAGCGCACTTGACTGGGGGTCAAGGGGTCGCAGGTTCGGATCCTGTCGCTCCGACCATCGGCCGGCGGCGAGTTTTCCTTCAGCCCTTGAGCAGCGCGTCGAGACGCTGCTTGGCGCTCTCCAGGTCGCGCAACGCAGTCAGTAAGGCCTCGGTGTTTCCTGGCGCGGTCTTCGGGCTGCCGGATGACGCGGCTGGCGCGGTCCCAACCGCAAACGCGCCGCCCTCGCCCGCCGCGATCAGGCGCTTCAGCCCCTGTTCGCGGTGCAGCTTCTGCACGCCCTTGATGGTGTAGCCCTCGTCGTGCAGCAGCCGGCGCACGCCACGCAGCACCGCTATGTCGGCGGGCCGGTAGAACCGGCGGCCGCCCGCCCGCTTCATGGGTCGGATGAAGGCGAACTTGGTTTCCCAGAACCGCAGCACGTGCTGGGGCACGTTGAGCTCGTCCGCCGCTTCGGAGATCGTGCGGAACGCGTCCGGGCCCTTGGCCACGGCGTTACGGCGTCCTCACCGCGATAGCGCCTGGTCGACCCGCGCCTTCATCACTTGCGAGGCGCGGAAGCCAATCACGCGGCGGGGTTCGATGGCGGCGGGCTCGCCGGTCTTCGGATTGCGGCCCATCCGGGCGCGCTTGGAGCGGACCTGGAACACCCCGAACCCGGAGAGCTTCACCTGCTCGCCGCGCTCCAGCGCCTGGCACATCAGTTCGAGCACCCGCTCGACGAGTTCGCTGCAATCCTGGCGGGTGAGGCCCACCTGTTCGTGCACGGCCTCGCAGAGGTCCGCCCGGGTGACGGTCGCCCCCTTCATCCTTACGCTGACCCCCCGCCGAGACATCGTTCATGGATCTTGATTGTCCTATCGGCTCAAAGACTTCAAGTCACGCTTTGCAGGCCCTGGTTAAGGCGCCTACAGCCGCAGCACGCAGGCGCCCCAGGTGAGGCCGCCGCCCATGGCTTCGAGCAGCAGCAACTGGCCCGGTTTGATTCGGCCGTCGTGCACGCCCTGGTCGAGCGCCAGGGGGATGGACGCGGCAGAGGTGTTGGCGTGTTCGGCCACGGTCGAGATCACCTTGGTCTCGTCGATACCCAGCCGCTTCGCCACCCCTTCCAGGATGCGCTGGTTGGCCTGGTGCGGAATGAACCAGTCCACCGAAGAGACCTCGACCCCGGCGTCCGCGGCGGCGGCGGTCACCGCCTCCGAGATGTTCACCACGGCGTGGCGGAACACCTGATTGCCCTGCATCCGCAGATAGCCGGTGGTCCGCGTCGTCGACACGCCGCCGTCCACATACAGAAGTTCCTGCTTGGTGCCGTCGGCGCGCAGGGCGAAGCCCAGAAGGCCGCGGTCGGCCGTCGTCCCCTCACCTTCCCCCGGCTCCACCACGACCGCGCCGGCGCCGTCGCCAAACAGCACGCAGGTGCCGCGGTCGGTCCAGTCCATCAGGCGGGTCATGCACTCGGCGCCGATCACCAGCGCGCATTTCGCGCGGCCGCGGGCGACGAACCCGTCCGCCGTGGACAGCGCGTAGACGAAGCCCGAGCAAACCGCCTGCACATCGAAGGCGATGCCAACCGGCGCGCCAAGCTTGCGCTGCACGATGGTGGCCGTCGCCGGGAAGGTCAGGTCAGGCGTGGTCGTTGCCACGATGATCAGGTCGACGTCGTCCGGCGTGCGGCCCGCCGCGGCCAGGGCGCGCCTCGCGGCCTCCACCGCCAGGTCCGAGACCGGCTGGTCGTCCGCAGCCTTGCGGCGCTGGGTGATGCCTGTTCGCTCGCGGATCCACTCGTCGGAGGTCTCGACGATCTTGGCGAGGTCGTCGTTCGTGACGATCCCATCAGGGAGATACCCCCCGACCCCGGTGACCACGCTACGCAGGACTTTAGACACTCTAGGCGGCTCCGTCCGCAGGGGCCGCGGAAGAGAGCGCGGCGGGAAGGCGCCTCATATTCCGTTCGATCTCCGAGGCAAACCCGCTTTGCGCGACGTCAGCTGCGGCGCGGATGGCCATGGCGAACTGCCGGTCGTCGGCTCCGCCGTGGCATTTCAGCACCAGGCCGTTCAGGCCGAGCAGCGGAGCGGCGGGCGGCGGATTGATCCTGTCCCGGAAGCGGAGCAGCGACGGTCGCGCCAACAGCGCGCCCAGGCTCGAGAACGGCCCGGCGGTGAGCGCGGACTTCAGCTCGCCGTACATGAACTTCGCCGCGCCCTCCATGGACTTCAGCGCGACATTCCCGGTGAAGCCGTCGGTGACGATCACATCGACAGTGCCCTTGGTGATGTCGTCACCCTCGACGAAGCCCCGATATTCCAGGTCGAGGCCACCCTCACGGAGGATGCGGTTGGCTTCGCGGACCTCTTCATGGCCCTTCATCTCTTCCGAGCCGACGTTGAGCAGGCCGACGGTGGGCCGGGCGACCCCATGGGCGGCGCGGTGATAGGCCTCTCCCATGATCGCGAACTCGACGAGCCGCTCAGCGTCGCAATCGACGTTGGCGCCCACGTCGAGGAAGGTGCTGACGCCCTTGGCATGGGGGATGGACGCCACCAGCGCCGGGCGATCGAGGTCGGCGCTCATCCGCAGGATCAGCTTGGAGATCGCCATCAGAGCGCCCGTATTGCCGGCCGAGACGGAGACGCTGGCGGCGCCCTCTCGGATGGCCTCGACAGCGTTCCACATCGAGCTGCCCTTGGCCCGCCGCAGCGCCTGGGCGGGCTTCTCATCCATGCCGACGACACGTTCGGCGTGGCGAAGCTCGACGCGCTCGAGGAGGCCGGAGCACTTGCTGACCTCCGCCCGCAGCTGCGTCTCGTCTCCGTGCAACAGGCAGCGCACGTGGGCTGGCAAGTCCTTGAGGGCTCGCGCGGCGGCCGGAACCACCACGGACGGGCCATGGTCGCCGCCCATGGCGTCGATGGAAATCACCAGAGGTTGGGTCAAGTCGGCGCTTTCGTCCCTCGGCGGCCTTCAGCCGGAATCACCGCGACCATACGCGCCGGTTTCCATTCTGAAAACTGGAGCCGCGGTCGCGCCTCAGCCCTTCGGCTCCTGGAGCTTCCTGAGCACCGCAAAAGGAGACTCCTCCTCCTGCGGCGGCTGGTAGTCGAACGTAGCGCCCGGCTTCCGCGGGAACGGGTCGAGCTCCAGCGACAGGTGCTCTACGACATATTCGGTCACGTCGATGGCGTCGCTCGTCAGCACGTCCGGCGGGTCGTCCGCTTCCAGATCCAGCTCCATCTCGCCGACCTCGGGGTCGGGCGCGTTTTCGCTGCCCGGCGGGACCACGCGGGCGAAAACCTCGCCGGACACCGCCTGTTCGAACGGGTCGAGCGTCACCCCGCAGACGTATTCCACCACAGCATCGAACCGGCCCGACACCTCAGCGCCGTCCAGCCACGGCTTCACCGTCACGTCGGCGGTCAGACTGGGCAGGCTGCGCAGGCCCAATCGCTTGGCGATCGCGGCGCGCTCGGTCTCGTCCGGCGCCAGCGCCAGACGCACCGGCCCCCCGGTTCACCTCGTGCAGCTTCAGCGGCTTGCCCCAGGCGCTCATGCGGCCCTCCAGTCGACCTTGCCGGCCAGCAGGTCCTCCAAACGATTGGCGGCCAGCGCCTCCCGCTGCGCGAGCACGTAGTCGGCGAGCTCGGCGGAACGATCCGCCACGCCGGCGTACACCGTTCGGCCCATGACCGCCTCCAGCGGAGCCCGGTCGGGGAGCAGGTCCAGCGCTTGCTGGTAGTTCTTCCCTCGGCCGTAGAAGGCCTCTCCCAGCTTCCGCATCTTCTTGCCCACCACCATGTCGCCCACGCCCAGCTCGCGCAGCGCGTCATCGAGGTGGCTGACGTAGGCGTCGAACAGCGCCTGGGACACCTCGGTTGCGGCCGCGCCGTGCCCTCGCAGCCGCTCCAGCAACAGCACCACGTGCAGGCTGTAGATCTCGAAGCGGCCTTCCGGCGTGTCGGGCGCCCCAAGATCGCGATACAGCGCCGGCGACCGCGCCTGCTCCACCACCCGCGCATACAACGCGCGCCCGGCGGTCCGCGCCGGCTTGGGCTTGAACAGGCTCTTCAGCATGGGTCGGCCTCGATTTCGCCAAGGAACGTGGCTAAAGGCGGCATTGAACTAAGGGGCGGCCGGCGATAGGTCAAAGCCTCTTGCCTTTCAGGTGACTTGGAAACCCGACCGAATGTTCCGCAGAGCCGCCCCCGCCGCCCTCGCCGTGGGCCTCCTCGCCGGCCTCGGCGCCTGTGCGCCGATCACGACCTACTCGGGTTTCCAGGCCATCGACGCCAATCCGCAGGACGTGAAGGTCGGGACCGACACCAAATCGACGGTCCGCGCCAAGCTGGGGTCGCCGTCCGCGCAGTCGACGTTTGACGCGAACACCTGGTTCTACGTGAACCAGATCAAGCAGCGGGTCGCCTTCCGGAAGCCGCAGGTCACCGCCCGCAACGTCACCGCCATCGAGTTCAGCAAGGAGACCGAGGCGGTCGTCGCGGTGAACAACTACACGCTCAAGGACGGAAAGGTCGTCGCCTTCAACGGCCGGGAGACTCCGACGCGCGGCCGCGAGATGACCGTGCTTGAACAGCTGCTGGGCTCGGTCGGTCGATCGGGCATGCTGCCCCGCGACGACGAAGGCGTGCCCGGTTCCCGGCCGGGGGACCGGCGCTAGCGCTGTCAATCGCCAGACGCCTACGAACGAAAACGCCCCGGAGATTGCTCTCCGGGGCGTCGTCTTTTCAGGACCCTCCGATCAGCCCGAGTGGGCGAGCACCGCCAGCAGCAGCAGAGCCACGATGTTCGTGATCTTGATCATCGGGTTTACGGCCGGACCCGCCGTATCCTTGTAGGGGTCGCCAACGGTGTCGCCGGTCACCGCCGCCTTGTGCGCGTCGGAGCCCTTCCCGCCGTAGTGACCTTCCTCGATCAACTTCTTGGCGTTGTCCCAGGCGCCGCCGCCGCTGGTCATCGAGATGGCGACGAACAGGCCGGTGACGATCACCCCCATCAGCATGGCGCCGAGGGCCGCGAAGGCGTCGGTGTTGCCGGCGATCGCGCGGATCACGAAGAACAGCAGCACCGGCGAAACCACGGGCAGCAGCGACGGCACGATCATCTCGCGGATCGCCGACTTAGTCAGGATGTCGACGGCGCGGCCGTACTCCGGCTTCACCTCGCCGGTCATGATCCCCGGGTTCTCCTTGAACTGGCGCCGCACCTCGGCGACGACCGACTCAGCGGCCCGACCCACGGCGGTCATGGAAAGGCCGCCGAACAGGAACGGCAGCAAGCCGCCGAACAGCAGGCCGACCACCACGTACGGGTTGGACAGGTCGAAGGCCACCGCGCCCAGTCCGTCGAAGAACGAGCCCGGCGTCGCATTGGCCGAGAAGAACTTCAGGTCCTCGGTATAGGCCGCGAAGAGCACGAGGGCGCCGAGGCCCGCCGAGCCGATGGCGTAGCCCTTGGTCACCGCCTTGGTGGTGTTGCCGACCGCGTCCAGGGCGTCGGTCGAGACACGCACTTCCGGGGGAAGGCCGGCCATCTCGGCGATGCCGCCGGCGTTGTCGGTCACGGGGCCGAAGGCGTCGAGGGCGACGATGAAGCCGGCCAGCGACAGCATGGCCGTCGTGGCGATGGCGATGCCGAACAGGCCCGCGAGGTTGTAGGTGACGAGGATGCCGATGATGATCACCAGCGCCGGCAGCGCGGTGGACTCCAGCGACATGGCCAGGCCCTGGATCACGTTCGTGCCGTGGCCCGAGACCGAGGCCTTGGCCACCGACTTCACCGGCCGGAAGCCGGTGCCCGTGTAGTACTCGGTGATCACCACGATAGCCGCGGTGACCAGGAGGCCAAGGACGCCGCACCAGAAGAGTTCCATGGCCCCGAAGGTGAAGGCGCCTGCGGTGACCGTCTCCGGCACCAGGCGGTCAGTGACGAACCAGATGGCCGCGATCGAGGCGAGGCCGGTGACGATGAGACCCTGATAGAGGGCTCCCATGATGTTCTTCTTCTTGCCGAGGCGGACGAAGAACGTGCCAAGGATCGAGGTCAGGATGCACACGCCGCAGATGGCGAGCGGCAGCAGCATCATGTCGAGTTCGACGCCCGAGCCGCGGAAGAAGATGGCGGCCAGGACCATGGTGGCGACCGTGGTCACGGCATAGGTCTCGAACAGGTCGGCGGCCATGCCGGCGCAGTCGCCGACGTTGTCGCCCACGTTGTCGGCGATGGTCGCGGCGTTGCGCGGATCATCCTCGGGGATGCCGGCTTCCACCTTGCCCACCATGTCGCCGCCCACATCGGCGCCCTTGGTGAAGATCCCGCCGCCCAGACGGGCGAAGATCGAGATCAGCGACGCGCCGAAGCCGAGGGCGACGAGGCTGTCGACGACGGTGCGGCTCGTCGGCTCGTAGCCGAGGCCATAGACCAGGAAGGCGAAGTACACCGACACGCCCAGCAAGGCGAAGCCGGCGACCAGCATGCCGGTCACGGCGCCGGATCGGAAGGCCATCGAGAGGCCCCGCTCGAGGCTTTCGGAGGCCGCCTGGGCGGTTCGCACGTTGGCGCGGACCGAGATCAGCATGCCCGCGAAGCCCGCCAGCCCCGAAAGCACGGCGCCGACGGCGAAGCCGACGGCCGCTTCCCAGCCCAGCAGGAAGAAGGCGGCGATCAGGATCACCACGCCCACGATCGCGATGGTGGTGTACTGGCGGTTCAGGTAGGCCTGCGCGCCCTCCTGGATGGCGGCGGCGATTTCCTGCATGCGCGCGTTGCCGGGCGAAGCTCGCAAGAGCGAGCTGCTCTGTACGGCGCCGTAAAGCACCGCGAGCAAGCCGGCGACGATCACCAGCGTAAGCGTAAGACTCATGTTGTGCGCACCCCTTTGCGATCTGCGCGGTAGGGGCGCCGGCAGCCCAAGCGGGCTGATCCGGCGAACTCCCAGCCCTTGTTCGTTTCCCCAGTAGCCGCCGGGCGCTCTCACGGGCCAAGCGGGACCGGGAGCCTACTCAGGTTTCCGAGGCGCGCGCAACCTGCCCTACCGGCGCCCGACGAACGCCGGAATCCGAGGCCTCCGCGCCTAGAGCCGGGGCGTGGCCACCCGCCGGCGTGGCTGCTGCGAGGTGACGACGACCGACTTGATCTGGCCGGGCCCCGCGATGCCGGCGCCTTCGCGCATTACGGCCGCGATCAGCTTTGCCGTATCGATCTTGTTGTGGTCGGCGGCCAGGGTGAACGGCGTCCGGTGGCCGGCCCGGACGAGCGCGTCGCGGAACTGCGGCTCCTTGGCCCGGAGAGGCGTCGGGTTGGCGGTAGGCGCGAGGTTGATGCGAACGTACACGAAGACGTAGTTCACCAACCGACCGTCGGCGACGATGGGCAAGGCGACCGGCAGAAGTTCGACGTACTGGCCGGCGTCCTTCGGCGGCGCCTCGGTCTTGCCGGCGGCTATCGCGGCGGCCGGCGCGAACGCGATCAAGGCGGCGGTGAGCAGGGTGCGGCGGACCATGAGCCATCCTCCGCCCGATCCGGTTGCATCATCCTTTCCTGCTCCGCCGACCGTGGTTGCGGTTGCAGAACGGTGGTATCCTCGATTGCGACAGAATTGGGGAGGAGGTCGGAGCATGTCTCCGAGCAGACGTCAGGCCGCTATCGGTCTCCTGACCACAGGCGCTGCGGCGACGCCGCTTGGACGGGCGATGGCTGAGGATGCGTCGCGGGCCGAGGCGCCCGAGATCGAACACGGCCCTGACGAACGCCTCCAGGCCGGCCAGGACAAGTACACCCACATGATGGCCCCCGTGCTGATCAACGGCCGCGGCCCCTACCAGTTCGTGCTCGACACCGGCGCCAACGTCAGCTGCGTCTCGCACGCGCTCGTCGAGCAGCTCGATCTGCAGCCGGGCCGGCCCCGGCGCGTCCATACCATCGTCGGCGTCCGCGAGCGTCCCAGCGTGGTGATCGACGAACTGACGGTCGGCAACCGCGCCCGTCGCGACGTCGAAGCCCCGGCCCTGCCAATCAAGGGCCCCGGCGTCGACGGGATTCTCGGGGTCGACTGGCTGAAGGGCCAGCGGCTGGTGCTGGACTTCAAGAAAAACGAGATCGAGATCACCAAGTCGAAGTCGGATCACGCCCATCCCGGCCGGGTGGTCGTGGTTCCGGCCCGCCGCAAGCACGGCCAGTTGACCATCATCGACGCCGACCTGAACGGGGTCCCGATCAGCGCCATCATCGATTCCGGGGCTCAGGGCACGCTGTGCAACGGGCCGTTGCGCGACCTTGTCCGAGCCTCGGAGCAGCGGCATGGCAAGACGGGGCCGCCGCAGTCCGTCCGCATGGAATCGCTGGCCGGAGAGGTCTTCCACGGCGAGTCGGTGTTCCTGCCCTTCCTCCGCCTGGGCGGCCTCCATCTCGGAAACGTGCAGGTGACCTACGCCGACATGCACGTGTTCCGGATCTGGGAGCTGGAGAAGAAGCCGGCGCTGGTGATCGGGATGGACCTGTTGATGCAGTTCGAGCAGGTCGCCCTCGACTTCGGCCGTTCCGCCGTGCGCTTCGAGTTCGTGTGACGTTCAACCGTGCCGCCAGCCCCCGGCGCCGGGGTCGATCGTTCGGCCCTGGGCGGTGACGGTGACTTCCTCGCCCTCGACGACCTCGCCGATGACGGCGAACCCCGCAGGCTTCTTCAGGCCGGACGGCATGGTGCAGACCACCTCGTAGTCGTCGCCGCCGGTGGCCAGCCGAAGCAGCGCCCGGCCGACGTCCGGCTGCCGTTCCAGCCAGCTCGCGGCCGCGCCGGAGAGCGGCAGGGCGTCCAGGTCCAGATGCAGGCCGACTCCGCTGGCCCGCGCGATGTGGCCAGCGTCCGCGATCAGTCCGTCCGAGACGTCGGCCGCCGCCGTCGCCTTTTCCCGCAGGGCCCGACGCAGGTCGAGCCTTGGCTGCGGCAGCCTGTAACGGTACGCCAGGGTCCCGTCGGGGTCCGCGATCTCGC
This sequence comes from Phenylobacterium sp. J426, assembly GCF_024699945.1. Taxonomy (GTDB): domain Bacteria; phylum Pseudomonadota; class Alphaproteobacteria; order Caulobacterales; family Caulobacteraceae; genus Phenylobacterium. Next base: position 3,301,495 of record NZ_JAJOMY010000001.1, read on the forward strand.
CCTTCACGGCGGCCAGCCCGAGGGTGGCGTCGCCGATCGTCCCGCTGACCATCAGCCGATCCCCGGGCCGCGCGCCGCCTCGCCGCACCATGCGTCCCTCCGGCGCCCACCCGAAGGCCGTGAGGCTGGCGGTGAAGGGCCCGGGCGTGGCGACGGTGTCGCCGCCCAGCAGCGCCACCTCGTACTGCTCGAGATCGGAGGCCAGGCCCTGGGCGAACCGCTCGCGATCGCGGGCGGCGAAGCCCGACGGCCACGCCACGCCGAGCAAGCAGCCAAACGGCTCGGCTGCCTTCGCCGCCAGATCCGACAGGTTCGCCCGCACCAGCTTGCGCGCGACCAGGTCAGGCGCTTCGCCCGCCGGGAAGTGCACGCCCTCGACGATCGCGTCCTTCGTCACCACCAGGTCGTGACCCGCCCGCGACGGAATGGCCGCGGCGTCGTCGCTGAGCTGGAACGCGCCGGGGTAGCCGCGCGTCAGCGGCCGGAAGAGCCGCGCGATCTCGCCGAATTCATCCAGGCCGGACATCGCGGGCCACGCCGTCCAGCGCGCCGTTCACGAAGCCGGGCTCAGGGCCCTCGAAGAAGCTCTTGGTGAGCTCGACGTACTCGTCGATGGCTACCTCGGTCGGGACGTCGGGTCGGTGCTTCAGCTCGAAGGCGCCCGAGCGGAGGATGGCGCGCACGGTCGCATCCAGCCGTTCAAGCCGCCAGCCGCTGGCCAGCCGCTTCACGATCGCCGCGTCGATCGCCTTCTGCTCGCGGACCACGCCGCGCACCAGTTCGGCGAAGAAGTCCTCATCCGCCGTCGCCAGGGTCTCGCCTTCGACGTCGCGGTCGAAGCGGTGGTCCATGAACTCGCGGATCACGGCCTCCACGCCGACCGAGGAGACCTCCATCTGGTACAGCGCCTGCACGGCCGCCAGCCGCGCAACCGAGCGGGACTGCCTGGGCGCACTCATCGGCCGCCCGCCGTCAGCTGCTGCTTCAGCGCCGCCATGGCCAGCGCCGCCCGCGCCGCACCCCCGCCCTTGTCGCCCTCGCTAATCCGGGCCCGCGCCCAGGCCTGCTCGTCATCCTCGGTGGTCAGGATGCCGTTGCCGATGCACAGGCCCTTGCGGACGGTCAAGTCCATGATGCCGCGGGCGCTCTCGTTCGAGACGATCTCGAAATGATAGGTCTCGCCGCGGATCACGCAGCCGAGGGCCACGTAGGCATCGTAGCGCACGCCGCTCGGACCATGGCCGGCCTCCTCGGCCAGCGCGATGGCGCCCGGGATCTCCAGCGCGCCGGGCACCGTGACCACGTCGAATTCCGCGCCATAGGCCTTCAGTGCGTCGCTCGCGCCTTCAAGAAGCGCGTCGGCCAGATCGTCATAGAAGCGCGCCTCGACGATGAGGACGCGGAGAGGTTCTTCGCTCATGCCCGCCCCTTTAGGCGGTTTCGCGCCAGCGGGCGAGATATCTGGCGAGCATGTCGATCTCGAGGTTCACCCGCGAGCCCGGTTTCAGCTCGCCCAGCGTGGTCACGTCCCAAGTGTGCGGGATGAGATTGATGCCGAAGACGTCGTCTTCCACCTCGTTCACCGTCAGCGACACCCCTTCCACGGCGATCGAGCCCTTCGGCGCGATGTAGCGGTGCAGCGGCCTGGGCGCGCGGATTCGGACCCGGTGCGACCCGCCCTCCTCCGAGACGCTCACCACCTCGCCCACGCCGTCGACGTGGCCCGAGACGATGTGGCCGCCCAGCTCGTCGCCGACGCGGGCCGCCCGCTCCAGGTTCACCCGATGGCCCTCGCGCCATTGGTCCAGGGTGGTCTTCGACAGCGTCTCGCCCGAGACCTCGACGGCGAACCAGCCGGGGCCCTTCTCCACGACCGTCAGGCAGCAGCCGGCGTGGCTCACCGAGGCGCCGATGTCGAGGCCGCTCGTGTCGAACGCCGTCTCGATCTCGAACCGGCGATCGCGCTCGGTGTCCCGCACGGCGCGCACGCGCCCCACGTCGGTGACGATGCCGGTGAACATTCTTCTCAGAGCCTCTCGTACCGCTCCCAGAGGTCGTCGCCGACGCTCTGGATTTCCACGCGCGCGAAATGGGGCGCGTCGACCAGCGCCGCAACGGCCAGGGCGCCCACGCCCGGACGGCCCTCGCCGCCGATCACGATGGGGGCCCGGAACCACTCCAGCCGATCGACCAGACCGCATCGCAGGAAGCTCGCCGCCACCTGCCCGCCGCCCTCGACGAAAATCCTCGAAAGGCCCTCGCCGGCAAGGGCCTGCACGACCGTCTTCAACTCCGGACGATCTTCGCCGACGGCCTTGACCCGCAGCACCCGGACGCCCGCCGCGACCAGCTCCGGCTCGGGCGGCGTCGTCGCGACAACATAGGTTGGGACTTCGCGTGCGGTCAGCACCAGCTTGCACGCGGGCGTGAGCCGTTGCCGGCTGTCCAGAACCACGCGGGCCGGCTGGCGGCCGTTCCAGCCCGGCAGGCGCACGGTCAGTTCCGGATCGTCGGCCAGCGCCGTCTCGATACCCACCAGCACCGCGTCGTGCTCGGCACGCAGCTGGTGCACGGCGCGCCGCGCGGGCTCCCCGGTGATCCAGCGGCTTTCGCCGCTCGCCGTGGCGATGCGGCCGTCCAGCGACGTGGCGAGCTTCAGGGTGACGGTCATTCGAGGGGTACATGGCCGGAAAGGCCGTCGCCGACAAGGCGGCGGGGCTCAGTCCGGGGCGGCGCCCACCGCGCCGGCCAGCCAGCCGCGCGTCGATCGGGCCTCCTCCAGCAGCCACTCCCGGAACCGCTGCACCGGGCGCCGTCCCTCGGCATCGGCGCGGAAACGCGCCTGGAAACCGTGAGCGCTCCACCGCCCCGTCAGCACGGGGTACGGCAGGCCGATCTCCCCGGCGTCCAACCGGTCTCCGATGAGGGCCATCCCGCACAGCGTCACGCCGGCGTCGGCCCGCACGGCGTCAAGCGCCGCCGTGATGCGGCGGAAGCGCATGCCGCGCTCCGGCGCGCTCCGCTGCATCCCGTTGGCCGCCACCCACTCGGGCCAGGAGAGTCCCGCGGGGTCGTCCTTGTAGAAGTCGAGGTGGACCAGCGGGAAACCCTCAAGCCTCATCTCGCGCGGTATCAGCGACGTCCGCTCCACGTTCTCGGGAGAGCAGACCGGCAACACATAGTCGCGGAACAGCAGGTCGGTGTTCGGCGCGCCACGCGGCGGGCCGTAGCTGATCTCACAATCCACACGCCCGATGCGATGTGGAGCCTCGCCCTCGCCGTTGATGTTGAACAGGATGTTCGGATGCGCCGCGCGGAACCACTTCAGCCGCGGCGCGAGCCACAGGTCGACAAAGTCCGACGCCGCCGCGATGTGCAGCTCGTGCCCCCGTTGCAGTTCGAGCTCCCGGGCCGCCGCCGCCAGCTCCTCGAAGCCCCGGTTTAGGTGACCCAATGCCGGGATCAGCCCCGGCGCGGGCCGCAGGCCCGATCGGCCGCGCGTCAGCAACTCGACTCCCAGGTAGTCCTCCAGCGCCTTCACCCGCTGGCCGACCGCGGCAGGCGTGATGCCCAGCGCCTCGGCGGCCGCGGTGAACGAGCCCTTCCGGACCGCCAGCTCCAGCGCTTGGAGCGACCTTAGGTACGTCGGCGCGACCATGGAATCGTACTAAGCAAAAGCTTTAGTCATGGCCAGATTGTTTAGATTGCAGCGTTCGCCCGCCAACGCGACACTGGGGCATCGAGGAAGTGCACGAGGCGGCGCCATGGGCCAACTCAGACGTTTCCTGGTCGAGCGCGACGTCTCCGGCATAGGCGGCATGTCCATTGTCGAACTGTGCGGCGTCGCCCGCGCCTCGAACCAGGCGATCGAGAAGATCGGCGGGACCATCCAGTGGCAGCACAGCTACGTGGCCGGGGACCGGACGTACTGCATCTATCTCGCCGACGGTGAGGACACGATCCATGCCCACGCCGAACTCAGCGGCTTCCCGGTGACCCGGATCACCGAGGTGCCGCAGATCATCGACCCGACAACCGCCAACAACTGACGGCGGCTGCTCCACCCGCCGCGGCAGCGCCCCGGAGGGCGCGGCGCCGCGCGAGGAGACCACATCATGATCCAAGGCCACAGCTACGAGCGACTGCTCGAGATTTCGAAGCGCGTGAACTGGCGCATCGAGGACATCATCGGCCCCGACAAGCCGATGGACTTCGCCCGGCATTTCCTGCCGGAGACCTTCGCCCGCACCGGCGAGCTCGACTTCCTGAGCCCCGACGAGCGGCTGAAGCTCAACCAGATCCGCGGCTTCGGCTACCTGGCCATGTTCGAGTTGGTCGAGCGCTGCATCCTGCCTGCCATCGAGCAGCACGTGCCGTCAAGGCCCGGCCAGGACCCGCACCGCACCGCGGCCCTGCAGAACTTCGCCGACGAGGAAGCCAAGCATATCGAGCTCTTCGTGCGTTTCCGGAAGGCCTTCACCGATGGCTTCGACGTCGCCTGCGCCGTGATCGGCCCGGCCGAGGACATCGGCGCGATGATCCGCAGCCACGGCAAGCTCGGGGTCGCGCTCTTCGTGCTGGCGATCGAATGGGCCACCCAGCAGCACTGGCTGGAGAGCGTGCAGGACGACGAGGGCCTCGATCCGCAGTTCAAGAGCCTGCTCAAGCATCACTGGATGGAGGAGTCGCAGCACGCCAAGCTGGACGCCCTCGTGTTCTACGAGCTCGCCGAGAAGGCGGGGCCTGAGGGGGTCATGCAGGCGGTGCAGGAGTTCCTGCAGATCGGGGCCTTCCTCGATGGCGGCCTTGCGCAGCAGGTGGCGTTCGACCTTGACGCCTTCGAGCGCGCGACCGGCCGCTCCCTGACGCAGGACCAGCGCGCCGCCTTCACGGCGCGCCAGCATCAGGCTCAGCGCTGGACATTCCTGGGCTCGGCTTTGGTCAACCAGGGCTTCCTGAAGGCGCTGGGCGAGGTCAGCCCCGCCGGTCGCGCCAGACTGGAAGAGGTCGCGCCGGCGTTCTGCTAGCCGTGCGCCGCAACGGCCGGTCCGCGAGCGGCCGCGAGCGGCGCAGGGCCAGGGGCGTCGGCCGGCCCCCCGTACCGGCCGGCGTCCCGACCTTTTCGACTAACGGCCGTCGTCGGTCGTCTCGCTCAGGCCTTCCTCGCCGAGGAAGCGGGCGAAATCCTGGGTCTCGCGGAAGTCGCGGTACACCGAGGCGTAGCGGACGTAGGCCACGTCATCGAGTTGCTTGAGCTGCTTCATGACGAGCTCGCCGACCGCGGAAGACGAGATCTCGGTTTCGCCCATGCTCTCGAGCTGTCGCACGATGGTCGAGATCATGCGCTCGATCCGCTCGGGCTCGACCGGCCGCTTGCGCAGCGCGATCATCAGTGAACGCGCGAGCTTGTCCCGGTCGAACGGCGAGCGTCGTCCCGACCGCTTCACGATCGTCAGCTCGCGCAGTTGCACCCGTTCGAAGGTCGTGAAACGACCCTCGCATTGCGGGCACAACCGGCGACGCCGGATGGCCGCGCCGTCCTCCGACGGGCGGCTGTCCTTCACCTGGGTTTCGTCGTGGCCACAGAACGGGCAGCGCATATTTAGCCCCCTACCCGGCCACTTAACGCTATTAGGAGTAGATGGGGAAGCGCTTCGTCAACGCCAGCACCTCGCCCCGCACCTTCTGCTCCACCGCACCGGAATCCTCGCCGGTCGAGACCGCGTCCAGCACCTCGCCGATCCAGCGGCCGATCTGGCGGAACTCCTCGACGCCGAAGCCGCGGGTCGTGCCGGCGGGCGAGCCCACCCGCAGGCCCGAGGTTTGCATCGGGGGGCAGCGGGTCTCCCGGGATAGAGTTCTTGTTGGTGGTGATGCCGGCCCGCTCCAGCGCCACCTCGGCCTGGGCGCCCGAGACGTTTTTCGGCGTCAGGTCGACCAGCATCAGGTGGCTGTCGGTGCCGTTCGAGACGATCTTGAAGCCTACGCTCTGCAGGCTGTCGGCCAGTGCGCGCGCGTTCTCGATCACCTGCTTGGCGTAGGTCTTGAATTCGGGCTTCAGCGCCTCGCCGAACGCGACCGCCTTGGCGGCGATCACGTGCATCAGCGGCCCGCCCTGCAGGCCTGGGAACACCGCGCTGTCGATCTTCTTGGCCAGCTTCTTGTCGTTGGTCAGGATCAGGCCGCCGCGGGGACCCCGCAGGGTCTTGTGCGTCGTCGTCGTCACGATATGGGCGTGCGGGAACGGGTTCGGGTATTCGCCGGCCGCGATCAGGCCGGCGTAGTGGGCGACGTCGCACATCAGGACCGCGCCAACCTCGTCGGCGATCTCGCGGAACTTCTTGAAGTCGATCTGGCGCGAATAGGCCGAGCCGCCGGCAATGATCACCTTCGGATTGTTCGCCTTGGCGACCTCATAGGCCTCGTCATAGTCGATCAGGTGGTCCTGGGCGCGGACGCCATAGGCGACCGGCGAGAACCACTTGCCCGATTGGTTGACGCTCTTGCCGTGCGTCAGGTGGCCGCCGTGGTCCAGGTTCATGCCCATGAAGGTGTCCCCCGGGGTCATGGTGACCATGAACACCGCCTGGTTCGCCTGGCTGCCCGAGTGCGGCTGCACGTTGGCGAACTCGCAGCCGAACAGCTGCTTGGCGCGCTCGATGGCGATGGTCTCGACCTCGTCCACCACCTCGCAGCCGCCGTAGTACCGCTTGCCCGGATAACCCTCGGCGTACTTGTTGGTCAGAACGGACCCTTGGGCGTCCAGCACCGCCTTCGAGACGATGTTCTCGGACGCGATCAGTTCGATCTGGTGCTGCTGCCGCTTCAGCTCGCCGTTGAGCACCGCGGCGACCGCTGGGTCGGCCTGATCGACGCCCTTGCCGAAGAACTCGTCGGTCTGGGCTTGCGATTGCACGTGCACGTTCAAGGGCTGGCCTTTCTGAGGCTGGGTGAGTCCGGGGCGGCGGAGCCGGTTCTTTACTCCCTTGGAACGCCGCTTCCAACCGCAACCCCCGCCGGATGGCCGGAACAAATCCCGGGCTTCGGCGTTCAGCGACTCAGGCCGAGGTGCAGGCGCGCGCCCGGGCCTCCCAGTGCAGCGTGGAAGAAGGGGGATCTATGAGCGTTGGACCCGACACCGGGGCTCCGTCGGGAGAAGACATCCTGCGCCTCGGTGCAGGCATCGTCGCCGCCTATGTCAGCCGCAACGCCGTTTCGGCCGAGGCGGTGCCGGACATCATCCGCACCGTTCATCAGACACTCGAACAACTGACCCGGGCGCCGACGGCGCCGGTCTCCGAGGAGCGCCCCAAGCCGGCCGTCCCGGTGGGCCGTTCCATCCAACACGACTACATCGTCTGCCTCGAGGACGGGAAGAAGCTGAAGATGCTCAAGCGGTACCTCAGGTCCCGCTACAACATGAGCCCGGACGAGTACCGCCGCCGCTGGGGGCTGGCGCCCGACTATCCCATGGTCGCCCCGGCATACGCGGCTCGCCGGTCCGATTTCGCCAAGAAGATCGGCCTCGGCCGCGGCGTCCGACGGAGGAAGTAGAACATGCCCCGGGTTACGACCGATCCAGCCCTGCGGCCGTTCAGCGAGAGCGGCTATGAGATTCTCGACGAAGAGCTGGAGACGCGCCGCGAAGTGGCCATCTGGTCGGTCGACCCGCTAACGCCCAAGCTGGGCGACCTGTTCACGGTGGAGAGCCGGGGCGTGGTCCACGAGATCGCGGTCGTCCAGCTCACCACCTTCCGCGGCGGTTGGAGTGCGGTCTGCCGGGTGACCGACGTCTTCTGACGAAGAAGCCGCCTAGGCCGCGACGCCGCCGACCCGCTTGATGTTGCAGTGGACCCAGAGCGCTTCCAGCGCGTGGGCCAGCTTGTCCATCATCTCGTCGGTGTGAGCCGGGGACGGCGTGAAGCGCAGACGCTCGGTGCCGCGAGGCACTGTCGGGTAGTTGATCGGCTGGACATAGATGCCGTGCTCTTCAAGCAGGATGTCCGAGATCATCTTGCAGTGGACGGGGTCGCCCACCAGCACCGGCACGATGTGGCTGACCGAAGGCATGACCGGCAGGCCGGCCTTGGCCAGGCGCGCCTTGAGCGTCGCGGCGCGCTCCTGGTGCGCCTCGCGGACCTCGTTGTGCTCCTTCAGGTAGCGAATTGAAGCCGCCGCGCCGGCCGCAAGCGCCGGCGGAAGCGACGTGGTGAAGATGAAGCCGTCGGCATAGCTGCGGATCGCGTCGACGATCACCGCGTCGGCCGCGATGTAGCCGCCCATGACGCCGAACGCCTTGCCCAGCGTGCCCTCGATGATGTCGATCTCGGCCATCAGGCCGTCGCGCTCGGCCACGCCCGCGCCGCGGGGGCCGTACATCCCGACCGCGTGAACCTCGTCGATGTAGGTCATGGCGCCGTACTTCCGGGCCAGGGCGATGGTGCCGGCGATGTCGGCGATATCGCCGTCCATCGAGTAGACGCTCTCGAAGGCGATCAGCTTCGGCACGTTCGGATCGGCCGCCGCCAGCAGGCTTTCCAGGTGCTCGAGATCGTTGTGGCGGAAGACGTGGCGCTGCTCGCGCTTGCCGGCCCGAATCCCCGAGATCATAGAGTTGTGGTTCAGCTCGTCCGAGAAAACCTGCAGGCCCGGCAGGATCTTGTAGAGCGTCGACAGCGTCGCCTCGTTGGAGACGTAGCCCGAGGTGAACAGCAGGGCCGCTTCCTTGCCGTGCAGGTCGGCGAGCTCACGCTCCAGCTCGACATGGTAGTGCGTGGTGCCCGAGATGTTGCGGGTGCCGCCGGACCCCGCACCGGCTTCCTCGATCGCCTGGTGCATGGCGTCGAGCACGACGGGGTTCTGCCCCTGGCCCAGGTAGTCGTTCGAGCACCAGACGGTCACTTCGGTCTCGGAGCCGTCCGCACGGGTCCAGGTGGCCTTCGGGAACGCGCCGCGGTGGCGCTTCAGGTCCGCGAACACGCGGTACCGGCCCTCCGAGCGGATGTTCTCCAGAGCGGTGCGGAAAGCTGACCTGTAATCCATCGACTTGATCCCGGCATGTCGCTGCGAAGCGGCCGGCCCCTTGAATACGTCTGCCTTTTGGCGCCGGGATTTCACAATGTCCATAAACTCGGACGCCGCAGCCGATCAGGTTTCGTGACCGACCGCGCAGATTACGTGAGCCGCCACGCACCGCCTGTCGTTGACCAAGATCAACGAGCGTCGCCGAGCTCTAGGCCGGCAGCTTGCCCCGCAGCATCTCGAGGATCGCCGAGAAGTCCTTGCCGCCGCCGCCCAGGCGATCGAACAGGGCGTAGAGGCCCTCGGCGCTGGCGCCCAGCGGCGTGGCGGCGCCGGCCTTGGCGGCCGCCTCCTGGGCGAGCTTCAGGTCCTTCAGCATCATGGCGGTGGCGAAGCCGCCCTCGTAGTTGCGGTTCGAGGGCGCCGTCGGCACCGGGCCTGGCCAGGGGCAATAGCTGGTCAGGCTCCAGCACTGGCCAGACGACTGTGAGCTGATCTCGTGGAACTTCACCGGGTCCAGGCCCAGCTTCTCGGCCAGCGCCAGGGCCTCGCACACGGCGATCATCGAGATGCCTAGGACCATGTTGTTGCAGATCTTGGCCGCCTGCCCGGCCCCGTGATCGCCGGCCCGGATCGTCGCCCGGCTCATCGGAGCGATGACCTGTTCCACCTGAGCGAAGTCGGCCTCGTCGCAGCCCACCATGAAGGCCAGAGTGCCGGCGTCGGCCGCCGCCGTGCCGCCGGAGACCGGGGCGTCAGCGAAGCGGAAGCCCTGATCCTTCGCCTGGGCGGCCACCGCCCGCGCGCTCTCCACGTCGATGGTCGAGCAGTCGATCAGCAAGGACGTCTTCGGCGCGTTCGGGAACACCTGCTCCGCATAGACCGAGCGCACGTGCGGCCCGGCCGGCAGCATGGTGATGATGGCGTCGGCGTCCCTGACCGCCTCGGCCACCGAGGTCGCCTTGGCGCAGCCCGCGCCCGCCGCCTTGTCTAGCGCCGCCGCCGACAGGTCGAAGGCCATCACCTCTCGGCCCGCCTTCGCCTGGTTGGCGGCCATCCCGCCGCCCATGTTGCCGAGGCCGATGAAAGCGATGCGGGTCATGCGGAGAGCTCCGGAAGCGGGGTCCATTCCTGGTCGGCCGGCAGAGGGGCGAAGATCTCGTCGAGCGCGGCCGAGGTCACCTCCTCGACGCTCGCCGGCTTCCATCGCGGGGTATTGTCCTTGTCGACGATCACGGCCCGCACGCCCTCGATGAAGTCGTGCTTCTGAACGACGCGGGCGCCGATCCGGTACTCCATGGCCATGTTCTCGGCGAAGGTCTCCGCCAGGGCGCCCAGCTTCAGCTGGCGGAACGCCACCTTCATCGTCTGAGGCGACTTGCTTGCCATGACCCTGAGCTGGTCGGCGGCCCAGTCGCTGTTCGACGCCTTCAGCGCCGCCAGGATGGCCTCGACGTTGTCGCCCCCGAAGACCTTGGCGATCTCGTCCTGATGCTGCGCCAGCGGCGGCCGGCCCGCATCGTCCTCGAACTCGGTCAGAAGGGTCTCGACCTTCTTCGGATCGGCGACGATGGCCGCCTTCAGCGCGGCGACCTTGGCGCTCTGGACGTAGTCGGTGGCGATGCCGAGAAGCTCGCAGTCGGCGGCCTTGATCCGCGCGCCGGTCAGCGCCAGCCACAGCCCTATGTGGTCTGGCATCCGGCTCAGGTACCAGCCGCCCCCAACGTCGGGGAACAGGCCGATCCCCGTCTCGGGCATGGCGAAGGTTGTGCGCTCAGTGGCGACGCGGAACCGGCAGGGCCGGGACAGGCCGACGCCGCCGCCCATGGTCACCCCGTCCATGATCGCGACGGTGTGCTTCGGATAACAGAACAGCAGGTGGTTCAGCCGGTACTCGGTGTGGAAGAACTCGCGCGCCGCCGCGCCGTCGCCCTGCCCGCTCTCGGCCAGCATCCGGATGTCGCCGCCGGCGCAGAATCCCCGCTCGCCCGCATGGTCCAGCAGCACGAGCTCGACCGCCGGATCGTCCTTCCACGCCAGCAGGGCGGCGGTGATGTCGCGGCACATCTGCGTGGTCAGCGCGTGCAGCGCCTGAGGACGGTTCAGCGTGATCCGGCCGACACGGCCCTCGACGCGGGTCAAGACTTCCGGTTCGCTCATCCGCGCAGCAGCTCCCGGGCGATGATCACCCGCATGATCTCGTTGGTGCCTTCGAGGATCTGGTGGACCCGCAGGTCGCGCACGATCCGCTCGAGCGGGAAGTCCCTAAGATAGCCGTAGCCGCCGTGCAGCTGCAGCGCCTGGTTGGCCACCTCGAACCCGCCGTCGGTGGCGAAGCGCTTGGCCATGGCGCAGTACTGCGTCGCCTTTGGATCTTTGTTGTCGAGCGCATGCGCCGCGCGCCGCACCATCAGCCGCGCCGCGTCCAGTTCGGTGGCCATGTCCGCCAGCCGCCACTGCAGACCCTGGAAGTCGGCCAACGGCCGCCCGAACTGCTTGCGGCTGCCGAGGTATTCCCGGGCCGTCTCCAGCGCAAACCCCGCGCCCCCCAGCGAGCAGGACGCGATGTTGATCCGCCCGCCGTCCAGGCCAGCCATGGCGAACTTGAAGCCCTCGCCCTCCTCGCCGATCCGGTTGGCGGCGGGCACCTGGCAATCGTCGAAGTTCACCTGCGCGGTCGGCTGGGCGTTCCAGCCCATCTTCTTCTCCTGGGCTCCGAAAGACAGCCCCGGCGTGTCCTTCTCGACCACGAAGGCGGACACGCCCTTGGCGCCCTCGCCGCCCGTCCGCGCCATCACGACGTAGATGTCCGAGGATCCGGCGCCCGAGATGAACGCCTTGGAGCCGTTCAGCACATAGGCGTCGCCGTCACGGCGCGCCGTCGTCTTCATCGCCGCCGCGTCCGAGCCCGAGCCCGGTTCGGTGAGGCAATAGGAGGCGATCAGCTCCATCGTGCAGAGCCTCGGCAGGTACCGGGTCCTCAGCTCGGCCGAGCCGAACCGGTCGATCATCCAGGAGGCCATGTTGTGGATCGAGATGAACGCCGCCGTCGCCACGTCGCCATACGAGAGCTGCTCGAACACGATCGAGGCGTCCAGGCGGCTCAGGCCCGAGCCGCCGACGTCCTCGCGCACATAGAGGCCGGCGAAGCCCAGCTCGGCGGCCTTGCGCAGCACGTCGACGGGGAAGTGCTTGTCCTCGTCCCATCGCGCCGAGTGAGGCGCGAGCTCAGCGGCGGCGAAGTCGCGCGCGGCGTCCTCGATGGCCCGCTGATCTTCCGTCAGGTTGAAGTCCATGGGCCGGGAGTTCGCCCGCCGCTTCCGCGGTGTCAATCTAACCTTGGGGCAGGCTGTAGCTCTTGCCTTCCGCCCGTCTCCGGGTCCAAAGCCCGGCCATGACCAAAGCGCCCCTCGCCGCCTACCCCGCGCTCCGCCTGCGCCGTCTGCGCCAGGCCGACTGGATCCGCCGCCTGGTCCGCGAGACCGTCCTGACCCCCGCCGACCTGATCTGGTCGATGGTGGTGCACGAGGGCGACGGCGAGATCCGGGTAGGGTCGATGCCGGGCGTGAACCGGCTATCTGTGAAGGACGCGGCCAAGGCCGCCAAGGAGGCCCAGGCGCTGGGTATCCCGGCCATCGCCGTCTTCCCGCACATCGACGGCGCCAAGAAGGACGCCTCTGGCTCGCTCGCCGCCGACGCGAACGGTTTGGTCTGCAACGCCGTAAAGGCGATGAAGGACGCCGCCCCCGACGTTGGCATCATGTGCGACGTCGCGCTCGATCCGTTCACCGACCACGGCCACGACGGCCTGATCGAGAACGGCCGCATCCTCAACGACGCCACCATCGAGGCCCTGGTCGCCCAGGCCCTGGTCCAGGCCAAGGCCGGCTGCGACATCCTCGCGCCCTCCGACATGATGGACGGTCGTGTCGGCGCTCTGCGAACCGCCCTCGAGGCCGAGGGGCTCCAGGACGTGATGATCATGTCCTACGCCGCCAAGTACGCCTCGGCCTTCTACGGCCCGTACCGCGAGGCCATCGGCTCCGGGAAACTCGGGACGGGCAGCGTCGACAATCCCGGCGACAAGAAGACCTACCAGATGGATGCCGCCAACCAGGCCGAGGCGCTGCGCGAAGTCGCTCTCGATATCGCCGAGGGCGCCGACATGGTGATGGTCAAGCCCGGCATGCCCTACCTCGACATCGTCCGGCAGGTCGTCGACGCGTTCCAGATGCCGACCTTCGCGTTCCAGGTTTCCGGCGAGTACGCCATGCTTATGGCCGCCGCCCAGAACGGCTGGCTGGATGAGGAGCGCGCCATCCTAGAGAGCCTCGGCGCCTTCAAGCGCGCCGGCGCCTCCGGCGTGATCAGCTACTTCGCGCCGCGGGCGGCGCGGCTTCTCGGCGCGTGATCGTCGAGGTCGTCGGCGCCCTGATCCGGGACGCCGAGGGCCGGCTCCTGGTGGTCCGCAAGACCGGGGCGCAGCGCTTCATGCTCCCCGGCGGGAAGCGGGAGTCTGGGGAGGATGATCTGGCTGCCCTGGCGCGGGAGCTGCGCGAGGAACTGGGCGTGGCCCTCGTCTCGGCGGAGCCGCTCGGCCGGTTCGAGGCCGCCGCAGCAAACGAGCCGGGAGCCACCGTGAGGTCGTCCGCCTATCTGGCGGAAGTGACCGGAGAGATCCGCATGGCGGCCGAGCTCGAAGCGGTGCTCTGGATCGATCCGGCGACGCCGCGAGACGCACCGCTCGCCCCGCTGCTGGAACTGCGGATCCTGCCGGCCCTCAACGCGCTTCCGTAAGCCAGGCGCGCAGGATCGCGTTGACCTGCTCCGGCGCCTCCTGCTGCACCCAATGGGAGACGTTCGGCAGCCGCCGGATCGTGAGGTCCTTCACATAGTCGCCCGTGCCGTCGAGAAGCTCTGTTCCGAGGGCGGCATCCTCCCTCCCCCCAGACGATCAGGGTCGGCGTTTCGATCACCGGCCATGGGCCCGCCAGCTTGCCCTGCAGTCGTAGAGCAGCGCGGTACCAGTTGATCATCCCCCGCATGGCGCCCGGCCGCTGGGCGTCGCGGGCGTACCGGTCCAGCACGTCGGGCGTGAAATGCGTCTTGTCGACGGCCATCTCGTAGAATGCGCGCCGCACTGCACGCGCGTCGCGGGCCGTCGTCACCCACTCCGGCAGGCCGGGTATCTGGAAGAAGAACATGTACCAGCTCTTCGCCAGTTGGGCCCAGTTGCCCTTCCGCAGGTTCGCCGCCATCACCGCCGGATGCGGCACGTTCATGATCACCAGCCGCTCCAGGGGCCGCACACGGTTCGCGGCGAAGGTCCAGGCCAGCCCCGCGCCCCAGTCGTGGCCGATCAGCGTCACCGCCTTCGCGCCGCTCGCATCGATCAGGGCGGCGACATCCTCTATCAGCCGGTCGATGAGGTAGGACGGCACGTCCTGCGGCTTCGGTTCGGTCTCGCCGTAGCCCCGCAGGTCCGGCGCCCAGGCGCGGTAGCCCATCTCCGCCAGCAACGGCAGCTGGTGGCGCCACGAGAACCGGCTCTCCGGGAACCCATGCAGACAGAGCGCCAGGCGGTCGCCGCTTCCCGCCTCATCCACGGCGAACCGGAAGCCGTTGGCCTCCACCGTCCGCGTCGTCATGGCCCCCATGGATCCCTCCCTCACGTCGAGAAGTAGGCGCTCGGCTCCTCATACCCGGGCAGGTTGATCATCTGGACGAAGCGTAAGCCAATCTTCTCCAGCACCCGCTGCGAGGCGGTGTTCCCCGGGGCGGTGATCGCCGCCACCTTCGCAAGGCCCATGGCGTCCCGGGCATGGGCCAGAACCACGCGCGCCGCCTCCGTGGCGTAGCCGTGGCCGGCGTGGCGCGCCAGGAACGCATAGCCGATATCCGGGCTGTCCAGGCCCTCGCGTCCCACCACGATGCCGCACATCCCAACCGCCTCGCCGGCGCCGGTGCGCACGACGAACCAGGGGCTCTTCGAGAAGCGATCGGCGATATAGGTCCGCGCGTCATCCAGGCTGCGCACGCCTCGGTCGCCGATGTTGGCGATCCAGCCCGGATCGTTCAGAAGCTCCAGGACGAAGGCCGCGTCGGCCTCGGTCGGCGGGGTCAGCGTCAGCCGCTCCGTCGTCAGCATCATTCGGGTCGCTCCAGCCGCGCGACGAGACTGGAGGTGTCCCATCGGCTGCCGCCCATCGCCTGCACCTCGGCGTAGAACCGGTCGACCATCGCGGTCATCTCCAGCTTGGCTCCGTTGCGCTGAGCCTCGTCCAGCAGGAGGCCCAGGTCCTTTCGCATCCAGTCGACGGCGAAGCCGAAATCGAACTTGCCCTGCGCCATCGTGGGCCACCGGTTGTCCATCTGCCACGACTGGGCGGCGCCCTTGGAGATCGCCTCCAGAACGCCCTGCGGGTCGAGGCCCGCCCGCTTGGCGAAATGCAGCCCCTCGGCGAGCCCCTGGACCACGCCGGCGATGCAGATCTGGTTGACCATCTTGGTGAGCTGGCCTGCCCCGGCCTCGCCCATCCGGCGGATGGCCTTTGCGTAGGCCGCCATGACGGGCTCCGCCTTGGCGAAAGCCGCCTGGTCGCCCCCGCACATGATCGTCAGCTGACCGTTCTCGGCGCCGGCCTGGCCGCCGGAAACCGGCGCGTCCACGAAAGCGCGACCGCGCCGCCCCGCCAGGTCCGCCATCTCCCGCGCCACCACGGCCGAGGTCGTGGTGTGGTCGACGATCACCGCGTCGGGTGACAGGGCCTCCAGCGCTTCGCCCACGACCTGGCGCACATCGTCGTCGTTGCCGACGCACAGGAACAGAATATCGGCGCCCGCGGCGGCTTCCGCGACTGTCCCGCCCGTCCGGCCGCCGTGCGTCTCGACCCACCGCCGCGCCTTCTCGGGACTGCGGTTGAAGACCGCGACCTCGTGACCGGACCTCGCCAGGTGCCCCGCCATCGGAAAGCCCATCACGCCGAGACCGGCGAACGCCACCTTCATACCCACGCGCTCCGTAACCTTAGCTGCATCTTAACGAGCAGCCTTCACCTTCACCCCCGCTCTAGCAGGCGGACTCGGGGTGGACCAATGTCGGTGGGCGACCAGCCGATCGTCATCAAGAAGATCAAGAAGGGCGGCGGCCACGGCCACCATGGCGGCGCCTGGAAGGTCGCCTACGCCGACTTCGTGACCGCCATGATGGCCTTCTTCCTGCTGATGTGGCTGATCAACACTACCAGCCCCGAACAGAAGCGCGGCATCGCCGACTATTTCGCCCCCGCCAGCGTGTCTGAAACCACGTCCGGCGCCGGCGGCATTCTGGGCGGCAACGCCCTGGGCGCGGACGGCTCCAAGAGCGCCGGGGCCTCTGCGATCATCGAAGAGTTGGCCCCGGACAGCCGCAATCCCAACGACGGCAGGAACCGCGACGCTTCCAAGTCGGACTCGCTCGAGGCCGCTTCGACGCAGGCGCTGCGCGATGCGCTGCAGAAGCGCGAGGAGGCGGCCTTCGCCTCGGCCGCCCAATCGCTCCGCCAGGCGCTGCAGGACATGCCGGAGCTGGCCGAGCTTTCGAAGAACATCCTGATCGACCAGACGCCCGAAGGTCTGCGGATCCAGCTCGTCGACCAGGAGGGCCGCTCGATGTTCAACCAGGGATCGGCCCAGCCCAACGACCGCGCCAAGCTGCTGCTGCGCGCCGTGTCCAAGGTGATCAACCAGCTGCCCAACCGCGTCAGCATCTACGGCCATACCAGCGCCAACAGCGGCGGCGCGAAGTCCGAGGCCGACTGGCCTCTTTCCGCCGCCCGCGCCGATGCGTCGCGGCGCGTGCTGCAGGGTTCCGGCGTAGAGGCCGACCGCATCTACCAGGTTTCCGGCAAGGCCACGTCCGAGCCGCTCTACCCGGACGATCCGACCCTTCCCGGCAACCGTCGGATTGCGATCGTGTTGTTGCGTGAGGCGCCTGTCCTTCCGCAGGACGCGGGGTTGTAGCGAAGCGCCTTGCGCAACCGCCCCGCATGACGCCTAATTCGTTGAGGCGCTTTGATTTAGGGGCGGTCGCACACTCGTGACGCAGCATTTCCCGACCCGACAGCTCAGGTTCTTCCTGACCGCGCCGTCGCCTTGCCCCTACCTGCCAGAACGTTATGAGCGGAAGGTCTTCGCTCACCTGCCGCTTTCCGACGGGGCCACTGTCAACGACAGCCTGACCCAGGTCGGCTTCCGCCGATCCCAGAACATCGCCTATCGACCGGCCTGCGAGGCCTGCTCCGCCTGCGTCTCGGCGCGGATCCCCGCCTCGGACTATGTCTTCTCGCGCTCGGAGCGGAAGGTGCTGGCCCGGAACGAGGACATCGAGCGGCATCTCGTCGAGGCCGAGGCCACCATGGAGCAGTTCGACCTGCTCCGCCGCTACCTGCTGGCGCGCCACGCCGACGGCGGCATGGCCGAGATGACCTGGCCCGATTACGTCGCCATGGTCGAGGACACGGCGGTCCGCACGCACCTCATCGAATACCGCACGAAGTCGCCGGACGGCGGCCCGGGTGAGCTGGTGGCCTGCGCGCTGGTCGATCTGATGAGCGACGGCCTGTCGCTCGTCTACAGCTTCTACGACCCCGGTATGAAGCGGCGCAGCCTGGGCTCGTTCGTGATCCTCGACCACGTCGTCCAGGCGTGTCTGACGACCCTGCCCTACGTCTATCTGGGCTACTGGGTCCGCGGCTCGGAGAAGATGGATTACAAGGTCCGCTTCTCGCCCATCGAACTCCTCAAGGCGGAGGGCTGGGCGATCATGTCCAGCCGCGACCTGCGGCCGAAGGACGAACTTCCCCGCCTCTAGCCTGTGGAAGGCGGTGACGAACCGGCGGCCGCGATGGCTTCCCCTCGTTCGCGCCGCTAAACACTCGGGCGTGATGCTTTCCCCAGGACCCGGCGCATGGCGCGGCAGCTTCGGCTGAGCCTCGGCCGCCCCACGGCCTACGCCCGCGACGAATTTGTCGTCGGAGCCTCCAACGCGCCCGCCGTGAGGATGGTTGACGCCTGGCCCGCCTGGCCCGGCGGCGCTCTCACCCTCGTGGGACCGGAAGGCTCGGGCAAGACGCATCTGGCCCAGGCGTGGGCCGCCAGCGCAGGTGCGGCCGTGCTCGACCGCACCTCCCCCGACATCGCTGAGGCCGAGCGCCGGCCCGTGCTGGTCGAAGACGTCGACCAGGGCGTTCCGGATGAGGCGCTGTTCCACCTGATCAACCTTGCGGCCCGGGACGGTGGCGGCCTGCTGCTGACCGCGCGCAAGGCGCCGGCGCTGTGGTCAGCCGCCCTGCCCGACCTGCGCTCAAGGCTGAACGCGCTGCCGGTCGCCGAGATCGAGCCGCCGGACGATGCGCTGCTGGAGGGGTGCTGCGCAAATTCTTCCGCGCGCGGAATATTCGCCCGCCGGACGAGGTATATTCTTACCTTCTGCGACGCATGGGCCGGTCGATCCCGGA
The DNA here is from genome assembly GCF_024699945.1 of Phenylobacterium sp. J426. Taxonomy (GTDB): domain Bacteria; phylum Pseudomonadota; class Alphaproteobacteria; order Caulobacterales; family Caulobacteraceae; genus Phenylobacterium. Next base: position 3,320,013 of record NZ_JAJOMY010000001.1, read on the forward strand.
CGCCCAGGAGATTGTCCGCAGGCTCGATGAGGCCGGCGACGAGGGCTTCAGGCCGGTCACGCGGGTGCTTGCCCGCCAGATTCTTGAGGGCGATAGTCAAAATCTTGATCTTTTCGAGTGATAACTCGGGCTCGGAACAGGTTGATCACCAACTCTGAGCTCCAGGAGCGGTCCTGATGTCGCAAGTCGCGCCGTACGCCTCGCAGTCTGCGAACGACGGGGCGCGCGCCGGGCATGGCTGGGACGGCGAACTCGCGGGCTCGCAAGCCCGGTTCTTCAACCGCGAACTGTCCTGGCTGGCGTTCAACCGGCGGGTCCTTGCCGAAAGCATGAACCCGCGCCACCCGCTGCTGGAGCGGCTGCGGTTCCTGGCGATCAGCGCCGGCAACCTCGACGAGTTCTACATGGTCCGCGTGGCGGGGCTGAAGGCCCAGGTCCGGGAACGGGTCCGCGTCTTCAGCCAGGACGGCCTCACGCCTTCCGAACAGCTGGCGCGCATCAACGCCGAAGCCGCCGACCTGATGGCCGACCAGCAGGTGCGCTGGCGCGAGATCACCGGTGAACTGGCCGCCGAGGGCCTGCATGTGGTCTCGGGCGGCGACATCACCGAGGCCGAGAAGGCCTCGCTGGAGAGCCGCTTCCTTTCCGAGCTGTTCCCGGTCTTGACGCCGCTCGCCATCGACCCAGCACATCCCTTCCCGTTCATCCCGAACCTGGCGTTCTCGCTGGTGCTCAACCTCCGCCGCCTGTCGGACGGCCGGCGCCTGCACGCCCTCGTGCCTCTCCCGGCGCAGGTGGCCCGCTTCTGGGAGCTGCCGCACGCCAAGGGGGGCCGTAAGCGGGACCGGCGCTATCTATCGCTCGAGGGCATCGTCGCCCTCTTCCTCGACCACCTCTTCCCCGGCTGCGAGGTCGAGAACCAGGGCGTCTTCCGCCTCATCCGCGACTCCGACGTGGAGATCGAGGAAGAGGCCGAGGACCTGGTCCGCGAGTACGAGGCCCTGCTCAAGCAGCGCCGAATGGGTTCGGTCGTGCGCGTCGAGATCGAGGCCGCCATGCCCGAGGAGCTGCGCGCCTTCATCTGCGAGAATCTTGACGCCAATCCCGAGGACATCATCCTCATCGACGGGCTGCTGGGCCTGGACGAGCTCTCGCAGCTCATCCCCGCCGACCGTCCCGAGCTGAAATTCAAGCCGTTCGAGCCGCGCTTCCCCGAGCGTATCCGCGACCACGGCGGCGACTGCTTCGCCGCTATCCGCGAGAAGGACATCCTGGTCCATCATCCGTTCGAGAGCTTCGACGTCGTCGTGCAGTTTCTGCGCCAGGCGGCCCGCGATCCGAACGTGCTGGCCATCAAGCAGACGCTCTACCGGACGTCCAAGGATAGCCCGATCGTCGCTGCGCTCATCGAGGCGGCCGAGAACGGCAAGAACGTGACCGCGGTCGTCGAGATCAAGGCCCGCTTCGACGAGGAAGCCAACCTCAAATGGGCGCGCGATTTGGAGCGCGCCGGGGTCCACGTCGTCTTCGGCTTCATCGAGTACAAGACCCACGCCAAGCTCTCGACGGTGGTCCGCCGCGAGGGCGACAGCCTGCGCAGCTACTGCCACTTCGGGACCGGCAACTACCACCCGATCACGGCGCGCATCTACACCGACCTGAGCCTCTTCACGACCGACGCGGCGCTCGCCCGCGACAGCGCGCGGCTGTTCAATTTCGTCACCGGCTACGCCCAGCCCGAAAGCCTCGAGAAGCTCTCCTTCTCGCCGGTCACCATGAAGCGCGACCTTCTGCGGTACATCGGCCAGGAGGCCGAGAACGCTCGGGCCGGCCTGCCGGCCGCCATCTGGGCCAAGCTGAACGCCCTGGTCGACGCCGACGTCATCGACGCCCTCTACGCGGCCAGCCAGGCTGGCGTGGCCATCGACCTGGTGGTCCGCGGGATCTGCTGTCTGAGGCCCGGCGTTCCCGGCCTCTCCGAGAACATCCGTGTGAAATCCATCGTCGGCCGCTACCTCGAACATTCGCGCATCGTGGCCTTCGCCAACGGCCACGCCATGCCGTCGGCTCAGTCGCGGGTCTTCATCTCCTCCGCCGACTGGATGCCGCGCAATCTCGAGCGCCGCGTCGAATGTCTGACGCCCATTGAGAACCCGACGGTGCATCAGCAGGTTCTCCAGCAGATCATGCTGGCCAACCTGAAGGACGAAGCCCAGAGCTGGACCTTGGACGCCGAGGGCCGCTATAGGCGTGAACCGTCCTGGGACCACCCCAACGCCTTTTCCGCGCACGAGTATTTCATGACCAATCCCAGCCTCTCCGGCAGAGGCCAGCGAGTGAAGGACATGCCGCGCGCGATCGACCATGTGGCCCCGCGCGGATAGCCGCTCCGCCGCCGTCGGCGTGCGCCCCGAAGCCCGGCAGGCCGCCGTTATCGACGTCGGCTCGAACTCGGTGCGCCTCGTCATCTACCGGATCGACGGCCGCGCGCTCTGGACCATCTACAACGAGAAGGTGGTCGCGGGCCTCGGGCGGGATCTGCCCGCCACCGGCCGGCTTAATCCGGAAGGCGTCGAGGCCGCCATCTCGGCGCTCCGCCGTTTCCGCGCCGTCCTCGACGGCTGGCAGGCATCCGAGGTGACGACCGCCGCCACCGCCGCGGTCCGCGAGGCCGCCGATGGCCGTGCCTTCCTCAAGCGCGTGAAGGACGAGACCGGCCTCGAGGTGCGCATCCTCTCCGGCGAGGAGGAGGCCCATTACGCGGCGCTTGGCGTTCGGGCCGGCGATCCGCAGGCCGAGGGCGTCGTCGGCGACCTCGGAGGCTCCAGCCTGGAGCTCATCCGGCTCAACGGCGCAGCGCCGGTGGAGGGCGTGACCTTGCCGCTCGGCCCCTTCGCCCTGGGCGCGCCCAAGCCGCTGGACGTCGATCGCATCCGCCGCACCGTCGATGGCCATCTCGCGCCCCACGCCAACCGCTTCGCCGGCCGCGATTTCCATGCCGTCGGGGGCGCCTGGCGAAACCTCGCCCTGCTGCACATGCAGCTCGCCGACTACCCGCTGCACGTCGCCCATCAGTATGAGATGAGCCGCGCCGACGCCCTCGATGTCGCCCGCTTCGTCGAACGGCAATCGCGCTCGTCGCTGGAGCGGATCCAGGGGCTATCCAAGAAGCGTTTCGACACCCTGCCCTATTCGGCCCTGGTGCTTGACCAGCTGATCGAGCGGCTGGGGCTCGAGCGTGTCGTGATCTCGGCCTACGGCGTCCGCGAAGGGATGCTCCTGGAGGCCATGCCCGCGGAGGTCCGCCGGCGCGATCCGCTGATCGAGGGCTGTGACGCGCTCACCGCGCAGAAGGGCGTATCGCCCGACCTCGGGCCGGCTCTGGAGGCCTGGATCGGCGGCCTCTTCGAGAAACTGCCGCATGTCTTCGGCGCGGCGCGCGACCGGGTGCTGATCTCCGCCGCCTGCCGTCTGGCCGACCTCGGCGCCCGGCTGCACCCCGACCATCGCGCCGACCTTGCCTTCGAGCAGGTCCTGCGAGCGCCGATCGCCGGCATGGATCACCGTGAGCGGGCCTTCCTGGCGTCCACCGCCTACGCCCGCCACTCGTCTGCGGCCGCCACACCCGAACCGGACACGATGGCCCGGCTGCTCTCCCCCGACCGCCGGCAGCGCGCGCGCGCCCTAGGCTCGGCCATCCGCCTCGGCTGCGACCTGTCGGGCCGCAATCCCCGCCTGTTGGAAAGCTCGAGCCTTGCGCTCCGCGGCGATCGCCTGGCGCTGACGACGGTCTCCGGCTGGGAAGACATGCTGCTCGGCGAACAGACCGCCAAGCGGGCCCAGGTCCTGGCCCAGGCGCTGAAGCTCAAGCTGGAGATGGGCTGAGCCGCTTGCCGCATAGCAAGAGGGCGGCGCCCCGGTCGCCCGGAACACCGCCCTCTGAACCAGATCCGTTGGGGGACCTGAGCCTCAAGGTCGGAGGAGGTCTCCGCGTCGCCGGTCGCCCGGCTCGGCCTTGCTCCGCCCCCGTTGCCGCCTCCCGGAGCTCCGGCTCGGTCGCCCCGAGGGGTTTCCGCGCCGTCCGTCCTGGAGGGGCCTTCCGCTCGCCTCTCGGTCCGGTCTCCCAGTCGCCTGGCTTCTCGGTCCGCCGCGCCGCAGTCCCTCTCGGCAAGGTCACGATCACCCACGTCCCGGCCGGCGGCAAGCGGTGTTCGGCGAACGGTTGTGCATCGTACGGGGAAGATGCGGTGGACAGGCTGTGGAAAGCGCGCGGAGCAACGACCAAAGCTGAGCCGTTTCAGCCGCTTGAGGTTATCCGCAGATCTTAGAGACCGGCTGCCAAAGCAGTCGGCCGCTAGGCCGACGCCGCCTTCGGCGCCCGTCGCACCTCGACCACCCGCACGCGCGTGCCGTCCAGCACCAGGGCCAGTTCGCCGCGCTTCAGCTTCAGGGCGTCCTCGCCGAACGCCTCGCGCCGCCAGCCCTTCAGGGCCGCCGTTTCGGCATTGTCGTGGTTGGCGATCTGCTCCAGATCCGCCACCGTGGCGATCAGCTTGGAAGCGACGCCCGCCTCCTCCGCCCTGGCCTTCAGCAGCACCTTCAGCAGCTCGACCACGGCGCCTGCCGCCGGCGATGTCGGCTGGCGGGCCTTCTCGATCACGGGCGCATAGGCTTCGGGATCCTTCAGGGCCTCGCGAACGGCAGCGATCAGATCCGGCCCGAACCGCGAGCCCGAGAAGCCCTTCGGCACCGAGCGCAGGCGGTCCAGCGCATCAGCGTCGGTCGGGGCCTGGGTGGCGATCTCGTCGATCGCTTCGTCCTTGAGGATGCGGCCGCGCGGCTGGTCGCGCAGCTGCGCTGTCCGCTCGCGCCACGCCGCCACGGCCCTATAGACCGCCAGGTACTTGGCCGTATGCCGCCGCGGCCGCAGGCGCTTCCAGGCGTTGTCCGGCTCGACGTCGTAGTTCGCCGGGTCGGTCAGGTCTTCCATCTCGTCGGTGACCCAGGCGAGGCGCCCTTCCCGCTCCAGCCGCTCGCGCAGCATCGGGTAGAGCCTGGCGAGGTGCGTCACGTCCGCGAGCGCATAGGTCAGCTGGTTGTCCGAGAGCGGCCGGCGGGCCCAGTCGGTGAACCGTGAACTCTTGTCGAGCTCGATCTTCAGCATCTGCCGCACCAGCGCGTCATAGGCGATCTGCTCGCCGAAGCCCGCCGCCATGCCGGCGACCTGCGTGTCGAACAGCGGGCGCGGCATGGCGCCCAGGTTGTTGAAGATTTCCACGTCCTGTCGGGCGGCGTGGAAGACCTTCAGGATGCTGCTGTCCTTGAGGATCTCCAGGAAGCAGCCCAGGTCCAGACCGTCCGCCAGCGGATCGATCGTCGCTTCGGCGTTAGGGCTCGCGGCCTGGATGAGGCACAGCTTCGGCCAGTAGGTCGTCTCGCGCATGAACTCGGTGTCCACGGCGACGAACGGCTGGCCCTTGATCTTCGCGCAGAACGCCTCGAGTTCCGCGGTGGTTGTGATCGGCGTCATCAATTAGCTATAGCCCCGCGCGCGCCCGAGTCTGCAAGTCCGCATGCGCGGCGGTCTCCAAACACTATAGGCCTTCCCAGAATGTCCGAGCGTCCGAACGGTCTCACCTACGCTCAAGCCGGCGTCGACATAGACGCAGGCAACGCGCTCGTCGAGCGGATCAAGCCGCTGGCGAAGTCCACGCGCCGTCCCGGCGCCGACTCCTCGCTGGGCGGCTTCGGCGCGCTGTTCGACCTGAAGGCCGCCGGCTACGACGATCCGCTGCTGGTCACGACGACCGACGGCGTCGGCACAAAGCTGAAGGTCGCCATCGAGACGGGGATCCACGACACGGTCGGCGTCGACCTCGTGGGCATGTGCGTCAACGACCTGCTGGCCCAGGGCGCCGAGCCGCTGATGTTCCTGGACTATTACGCGACCGGCAAGCTCGACGTCGACGCCGCGGCGGCCGTCGTCGCCGGTATCGCCGAGGGGTGCCGTCAGGCCGGCTGCGCCCTCGTGGGCGGCGAGACCGCCGAAATGCCTGGCATGTACGCCGAGGGCGACTACGACATGGCCGGCTTCTGCGTCGGCGCCGTCGATCGCGACAAGGTGCTGCCGCGGCTGGGCGACCAGAAGGAAGGCGACATCCTCATCGGCCTCGCCTCCTCGGGCCCGCACTCAAACGGCTATTCGCTGATCCGCCGCATCGTCGAGCGCTCGGGCCTCGGCTGGGACGCGCCCGCCCCGTTCGCCGAGGGCAAGACGCTGGCCGCCGCCCTGCTGGAGCCGACGCGGATCTACATCAAGACCGTCCTGCCGCACCTGAAGGCCGGCCGCATCAAGGGCCTGGCGCATATCACCGGCGGCGGCCTCATCGAAAACCCGCCGCGGGCCATCGCGGAAGGTCTCGAGGCGAAGTTCGACTGGAGCGCCTGGACCCTGCCGCCCGTGTTCGAATGGCTGCAGGCCGCCGGCGGCGTCTCCGAGCACGAAATGCGCCGCACCTTCAACTGCGGCGTGGGGCTCGTGCTGATCGTCGATCCGCACGACCTGCCCGACGTGCTCGAGGGTCTGGTCCGCGATGGCGAGGACGCCTTCGTCGTCGGAGAACTGGCGAAAGCCTGACGCTTCCCCCGCGACAGCTTCACAGGACGACTTGCGATTTCATGCGTTGAAGGTGCGTCCTTCAACCCAGGGTCAACGTAGGGGCCTGCATGAAACCGATCCTTGCCCTCCCGCTCGCGCTGGCGTTGGTGGCCTGCGCCACGCCTCATCGCCCGTCCGACTTCCTGACCAGCTACGAGGGCCTCGAGGCGCGCGAAGGCACGGTGCGGGCTGATATCCGCGAGCGGCGCGACGATGCGGCGCTCGCCGGCGTCCGCCGCGTGGTGCTCGCCCCGACGATCCTGATGCCCGACGCCAAGGCCAAGCTCGGCTGGCTGTCCGAGAGCGAGCAGACCCTCCTCCTGCGCGAGGTGGACGCCCAGCTCTGCTTCGAGGCCTCCGAGCGCTACGAGCTGGTGAAGGAGAACGCCGACGCCAGCCTGCGGGCCGCCGTCACCCGCGTCGGGGCGACGAACGCCGCCGGCTCCCTGGCCTCGGCGGCCGCGGGCTTCTTCATCCCCGGCCCGATCGGCCTGCGCGTGCCCGGTTCGACGGGAGGCCTCGGAGCGGAAGCCGAGTTGCTCGCTCGCGACGGTCGGCAGCTCGCCGCGATCACTTGGAACCGCAACGCGACGCCGATCGGCACCGACAATCCCTCCCTGAGCCGGGTCGGCGATGCGCTGCAGTTCGCCGAGCCCTTCGCCGACGATGCGGTGAAGGCGCTGAGCGCCAGCGACGCCAGGTCGGGTGAGATCCCCAAGCCCGATCCGTGCGCGGAATACGGCCCGCGGATCCGCCCTGAAGGTTGGCTCACCAAGTTCGCCACCGGCCTCTACATCCCCGAGACCAGCGCCGCCAAACCAGCCAAGGACGAGTCGAAGGAGCCCTAGTCTTGAAGGACGCCCCCGAAAGCTGGCGGTGATCGCCGCGGTCGTCTTCGCCATCGCCGCGCCGGCGAGCCAAGCCTACTTCGACGTCGGTCTCTCGGCCTCGGAGTTCGCCGACCAGGGAAACAGCACCCTCCGGGCCGCCGGCTACGCCTTCTCGATCTGGAGCCTGATCTACCTGGGTCTCGCGGCCTATGCGATCTGGCAGGCCCTGCCGCGCAACACCGGCAACGCCGCGATCCGCGCCCTGGCGTGGCCGTCGGTCTTCACCATCGCCGCCACCGGCGCCTGGATCTACGCCTCGGCCTTCAACGCGCGCTGGCTGACCGTCGCCATCATCGCCGCCGCGGCGGCGGTGATGATCTTCGGCCTCATGCGCGCCAGCCGGGGCAAGAGCGCCTTCCTGGACTGGTTGCTGGTCTGGTGGCCGCTCGGCCTGCTCGCCGGCTGGCTCACCGTCGCCTCAGCGGTGAACATCCTGACCATCATGACGGCCGAAGGCCTCATCGCTCCGGACCCCGCAGTGCTCTACGGCGCCGCTGGCGTCCTTATCACGACCGGCGTGGCCCTCTGGGTCCTGAGGCGCACTGCCGTCCTGCCATACGGCGCGGCGGTCGCCTGGGGTCTCGTCGCGGTGTGGGTCGCCGAGCGTCCCGACAATCCCATCGCCGCCTGGCTGGCCCTGGCCTGCGCGATAGCCGTCGGCCTCGCCGCCGCATGGTGGGGGCGGCCCGCTACCTCAGGGAGGCGTTGATCGCCGCCAGCGCCGCCTGGCCAGGCACGAGCTCGGCCTCGCCCAGCTGGTTCAACGGCGTGTCGACCGTGCCGACGCTGTCGTGCAGGTCGCCGGCGTCGGGATCGACGAACAGCAGCCCCGTCACGATCTGGCCCCGCGCTTGCCGCGCCTGCAGATAGCCCAGCGCCTGGGCCCGGTTGTTGGGATTGTACAGCTCGGCCAGCTTGTGCAGCGACAGGATCGAGCCGTCGTGCTGCTGCACCCGCACCGTCTCGCCGGGCTTGTAGTCGACGTGGATCGGATCCCGGGGCGTGATCACGTCCAGCCGGTTCACGGCCTCGTTGTGCTCGCGCACGTAGTCGAAGCTCTTGGTCGAGCCCGGGTGGTTGTTGAACTGCACGCAGGGGCTGATGCAGTCGATGAACGCCGCGCCCTTGTGCGCCAGCCCGGCCTTGATCAGCGGCACGAGCTGCGCCTTGTCGCCCGAGAACGAGCGGGCCACGAAGGTCGCGCCCATCTGCAGCGCCAGGCTCACCATGTCGATGCCCGCGTCGTGGTTCACCACGCCCCGCTTAGACTTCGAACCCTTGTCCGAGGTCGCCGAGAACTGGCCCTTGGTCAGGCCATAAACGCCGTTGTTCTCGACGATGTAGAGCATGTTCACGCCCCGCCGGATGGCGTGGGCGAACTGGCCGAGGCCGATGGAGGCGCTGTCGCCGTCACCCGAGACTCCGAGGTAGATCAGCTCCCTGTTCGCCAGGTTCGCGCCGGTCAGCACCGACGGCATCCGGCCGTGCACGGTGTTGAACCCGTGGCTGTTGCCCAGGAAGTAGTCCGGGGTTTTCGACGAGCAGCCGATCCCCGACAGCTTCGCCACCCTGTGCGGCGGCAGCTCCAGCTCGAAGCAGGCCTGGATGATCGCCGCCGAGATCGAGTCGTGGCCGCAGCCCGCGCACAGCGTCGAGACCGAGCCCTCGTAGTCTCGCCGCGTGTAACCCAGGCCGTTGGTCGGCAGCTTCGGGTGATGGAGCTGGGGCTTGAGGATATAGGTCATTCCGCCGCCTCGATCTGGCCCAGGGACAGCAGTTGCCCGATCTCGCCGGCGATGAAGCGAGCGGTGATCGGCGTCCCGTCGTAGTGCAGCACCGGAACCAGCTTGGACGGGTCGACGCCGATCTCGGTCATCAGCAGGGTCCGCAGCTGGCCGTCGCGGTTCTGCTCGACGACAAACAGCCGGTCATGGGAGGCGATGAATTCATCCACCGCATGGGCGAAGGGAAAGCCCCGGACGCGCAGTGCGTCGAGCCGTCGCCCCTGGGCCTCCAGGATCTCAAGGGCCTCGTCCATGGCGACGCTCGTGGAGCCGAAGTAGATCACCCCGTCCTTGGTCTTGCCCTTGGCGGGCTTGAGCACGGGGGCCGGAACCAGCGTCTTGGCCGTTTCGAACTTCCGCAGCAGCCGCTGCATGTTGTCGACATAGACCGCGCCCTCCTCCGAGTAGCGCGCATATGGGTTTCGCGAAGTGCCGCGGGTGAAGTAGCCGCCCTTGGTCGGGTGGGTTCCGGGATAGGTGCGGAACGGGATGCCGTCGCCGTCCACCTCCTTGTATCGCCCGAAGTCGGCGCCCGCCTCCAGCTCCTCGGCCGTCATCACCTTGCCGCGGTCAAGCTTGCGGCTGTCGTCCCAGGCGAAGGGCTTGGTCAGCCATTCGTTCATGCCGATGTCGAGGTCCAGCATGACGAAGACCGTCGTCTGCAGGCGGTCGGCGAGATCGAAGGCCAGGGCGCCCATCTCGAAGCATTCGCCGGGATCGGCCGGCAGCAGCAGCGGGTGCTTGGTGTCCCCGTGACTGGCGTAGGCCGCGGCCAGCAGGTCCGCCTGCTGGGTTCGGGTCGGCATGCCGGTGGACGGTCCGCCCCGCTGAACGTCGAAGATCACCGCTGGGATCTCGGCGAAATAGCTGAGGCCGATGAACTCCGTCATCAGCGAAACGCCCGGCCCTGACGTCGCGGTGAACGCCCGGCAGCCGTTCCAGCCCGCGCCGACCACCATGCCGATCGAGGCGATCTCGTCTTCGCCCTGGATGATCGCATAGCGGGCCTTGCCGGTGTCCGGGTCCACCCGCAGGTCCTGGCAATAGGCGGTGAACGCCTCGGCCAGGGAGGTCGACGGCGTGATCGGATACCAGGCGCAGACCGTCGCCCCGCCATAAACGGCGCCGAGCGCCGCCGCCTGGTTTCCTTCGACGTAGATCCGGTCGCCCACCGCATCGGCCTGACGCACCTGCAGCGGCAGGGGTGCGAGGTTCTGTTTCACATGGTCGAGACCCATGTGGAGGGCCTCGACATTGGCGCGGATCAGCTTGTCGCGGCCGGCGAAATCCTCCGCAAGCAGCGCCTCGATGGCGCTTACATCCATGCCAAGAAGTCCCGCTAAGGCTCCGACATAGATGATGTTCTTGAACAGTTGCCGCTCGCGCGGCAGCTCGTAGGCCTCGTTGCACATGGCCGTCAGGGGCACGCCGATGACGGCGATATCGTCCCGGAACCTCGAGGGCGGGATGGGCCGGGTGGAGTCATAGAACAGGAACCCGTTGCTCTCGATTTCGGCCAGGTCGCGGTCCCAGGTCTGAGGGTTCATCGCCACCATCAGATCGACGCCGCCGCGCCGGCCGAGGTGACCCGCCTCGGTGATCCGGACCTCGTACCAGGTGGGTAGGCCCTGGATGTTCGACGGGAAGATGTTCCGCGCCGCCACCGGCACGCCCATCCGCAGGATGGAGCGGGCGAACAGCCCATTGGCGCTGGCCGAGCCCGAACCGTTCACATTGGCGAACTTGACGACGAAGTCGTTCACACGGGGGGCCGCCCCACTCTTCACCGGCTGAGGCATGCCGCCTCCGCCTGGGTGGTCTCCAGGTAGAATTTCTGCATGTCCCAGGCCCCCGTCGGACATCTCTCTGCGCAAAGCCCGCAGTGCAGGCACACGTCCTCGTCCTTGACCATGATCCGTCCGGTGGAGAGCGTCCCCGACACGTAGAGATCCTGGGTAAGGTTCAGCGCCGGCGCCTTCAGCCGCGTGCGGAGCTCAGGCTCGTCCACCTCCTCGGTGAAGGTGATGCAGTCCATCGGGCAGATATCGACGCAGGCGTCGCACTCGATGCACAGCTTGTCCGCGAACACCGTCTGGACGTCGCAGTTCAGGCACCGCTGCGCCTCGCCCAGCGCCAGCTCGCGATCGAAGCCGAGTTCGACCTCCAGCCGAACATCCTGCAGCGCCTCGGCCTTCTCCCGCATCGGCACCCGGTAGCGGCGATCGTTCGAGACGTCGTTGTCATAGCTCCACTCGTGGATGCCCATCTTCTGGCTCACCAGGCTGGCGCCCGGCGGGGGCCGCTGCGCCACGTTCCGGCCCTCGCAGAACAGGTGTATCGACACCGCCGCCTCGTGGCCGTGCGCCACCGCCCAGATGATGTTCTTCGGCCCGAACGCCGCGTCCCCGCCGAAGAACACGCGCGGGTTCGTCGACTGCATCGTCAGCGGGTCGACCTTGGGCATGCCCCAGTCGTCCCAGTCGAGCCCGATATCCCGTTCGATCCAGGGGAAGGCGTTCTCCTGGCCCACAGCGATCAGCACGTCGTCGCAGGCGTAATGCTCGTCCGGCTGGCCCGACGGGACCAGCTTGCGCCGCCCCGCGTCGTCATAGACCGCTTCGACCACCTCGAAGACCACCCCCGTCAGCTTGCCGCCCTCGTGGGTGAAGGCCTTCGGGACGCGGTAGTTGAGGATCGGGATGTCCTCGTGCATCGCGTCCTCCTTCTCCCAGGGAGACGCCTTCATCTCCTCGAAACCGGAGCGCACGATCACCTTCACGTCGGTTCCGCCGAGCCGTCGCGACGTGCGGCAGCAGTCCATGGCCGTGTTGCCGCCGCCCAGCACGATCACGCGCCGGCCGATCTTCTCGATGTGGCCGAACGAGACCGAGGCCAGCCAGTCGATGCCGATGTGGATGTTGGCCGCCGCCTCCTGCCGGCCCGGCAGGTCCAGGTCGCGGCCCCGCGGCGCGCCTGAGCCCACGAACACCGCGTCATAGCCGTCTTCGAGCAGCGCCTTCAGGCTGTCGACGCGCTGGCCCAGGCGCAGGTCCATCGGCGCAAGCCGGGTCACGAAGCCCACCTCCTCGTCGATCACCTCTTCCGGCAGGCGGAAGCGCGGAATCTGGCTGCGGATGAAGCCGCCGGCCTTGGCGTCCTGATCGTACAGGACGATCTCGTAGCCCAGCGGCGCGAGGTCCCGCGCCACCGTCAGCGACGCCGGTCCCGCGCCGACCAGGGCGACCCGCCGCCCGTTCGGCGCGGCCGCCGGCTCCGGCATGCGGGCCAGCACGTCCCCCCTTGTTGTCCGCCGCGACCCGCTTGAGCCGACAAATGGCCACCGGTTCTTCCTCGACCCGCCCGCGCCGGCAGGCCGGTTCGCAGGGGCGGTCGCAGGTCCGGCCCAACACGCCCGGAAAGACGTTGGACCGCCAGTTGATCATGTAGGCGTCGGCGTACCGGCCGTCGGCGATCAGGCGGATGTACTCGGGTACGGGCGTATGGGCCGGACAGGCCCACTGGCAATCGACGACCTTGTGGAAGTAGTCGGGCCCCTCGGTACGCGTGCGCTGCAAAACAGGTTTCCTTCCCGCGACGCTCTACTCCCGCGGCGGCGAAGTCGAACCTGCTTCCGCAGGTGGCTCCCCGGCCCCGGCGCGGCGTTCAATCCGCCAACGCTACGCCTCATCCGGCCGCCTCGCCAACCATGTTCTGCGATTTGTGTTCGGCGAGGCATCCCTCGCAGGCTCGGCGTGCAGCACCCCTGACGCGATCGTGAGCTTTTCTGGAGAGCGTCGCCGTGGCGGCGTCAGAGGGTGAATGATAACTTAACGGCGGGAGAGAGAGGTCCGCGCTGCGGGCCCGAGGGAGACTGCCGATGGATCTGCCCACCGACCGCGTTCCCGATACCGTGCTGGCCCAGGACCTCATCGACGTCCTGCCGCCGGACGTCCTGGTTCTGGACGCGCCCGACGTGCTCGATCTGCACCGCGAGATCAATGCCCGCCGCGCCCAGCTTGAAAATCCCGAACTTTTGCGGCGCATCCGTTCGCTCTAGCCGCTGCATCCAACCCGCCCCGCCCACGCCTCTATCGTCCTGAGGACGTGCAGCGCATGGGGTGATGATGGCCGGATTGACGGTCGGAGCAGGGTTCGTCCGGGGCCTCCTGGACTTTGCGGTCCGCAAGGGCGCCGACCGGCGGACGCTTTCCGCCCGCGCGCGGCTCGACCTCGCCCAGATCGCCGACGAGGACGCCCGCCTGCCCTTCCAGGCCTATGTCGACCTGATGCACGCCGCCCAGGCGCTGACCGGCGACCCGGCGCTGGCCCTGCACTACGGCTCGGACGTCGATGTCGCCGACATCTCGATCGTCGGCCTCATCGGCCAGGCCTCGGCCGACGCCATGGAGGCCTTCGTCCAGCTGAACCGCTACGTCCCGCTGATCGTCGAGACCCGCAACGCGGACGATGGCGACCGCTTCCGCATGACCATGGACGCCCGCGGCCTCTGGATTGTCGATGCGCGCCTCGACGCCAACGACTTCCCCGAGCTCACCAGAATCCGCCTTCGCCCACATCGTCTGCTCGCCGCGCCGTCACGGTCACCAGCTGCGCGTGAAGGCGCTCCACGTCACCCACCCTGATCCCGGATATCGCGCTGAGTACGAGGCGCTGTTCGGTTGCCCTGTCACCTTCGAGGCCGACCGCAACGCCTTCCTGATCGATCCCGCCTGGCCCCAGGCGCCGGTCCAGCACCTGCCGCGCTACGCCTTCGACGTGCTGTCGGGCCACGCCGAGGGGCTGCTGGCGAGCCTCGCCTCGGCCGGCACGGTCCGTGGGACCGTCGAGAAGCACCTGGCCGCGATGCTGCACACCGGCGAGGTGGGCGTCGACGCCGTGGCCGCCCGCATGGCCATCAGCCGTCAGACCCTCTATCGCAAGCTCAAGGCCGAGGGCGTCACCTTCGAGCAGGTCCTCGACGAACTGCGCGAGGCGCTGGCGCTGCGCTACCTCAAGGGCCGGAGGGTCTCGGTCAACGAAACTGCCTACCTGGTCGGCTTCTCCGATCCCGCGGCCTTCTCCCGCGCCTTCAAGCGCTGGACCGGGCTCAGCCCCCGCGAGGCCAGGAACGCCGCCTAGGCCCAAACGAAAACGGCGCCGCCCGGGGGCGACGCCGCTTCGAACTCTCCTTGGGCCTGAAGGGCTTAGCCTTCGTAGCCTTCCGGCAGGTCGTCCTCCTTCAGGAGCTCGTCCTTCTCGACCTTCTTGTCCTCGACCTTGGCCTTTTCGATGATCAGGTCGACGACCTTGTCCTCGAAGATCGGCGCGCGCAGCTGCGCCTGGGCGTTCGGGTTCTGCCGGAACAGGTCGAAGATCTGTTGCGCCTGCGGGCCGTAGCGCATGGCTTCGCGGCGCATGGCCTCGGCCAGCTCCTGGTCGGTCACCTGGACGTTGTTGGCCCGGCCAATCTCCGCCAGCACCAGGCCCAGGCGCACGCGGCGTTCGGCGATCTTGCGATATTCCTTCTCGAGCTGCTCGTCGCTCTTCGCGGCGTCGTCCTCCGGCAGGTTGCCGGCGGCCTTGTCCTGCTGGACCTGGTTCCAGATCGAGGCGAACTCGGCTTCCACCATCTTCGGCGGCAGCGGGAACTCGTGCTTCGAGTCCAGCTCGTCCAGCAGCGCACGCTTCAGCTTGAACCGGCTGGCGCCCTGGTACTGCTGCTCGAGGTTGGTCTTCAGCAGCTCCTTCAGCTTCTCGAGGTTCTCGATCCCCAGGCGTTCGGCGAAGGCGTCGTCGGCGACGGTGTCCACCGGAGCCTTCACCTCCTTCACCTTGGTCTCGAAGACCGCTTCCTTGCCGGCCAGATTGGCGGCCTGATAGTCGGCCGGGAAGGTCACCTTGACCTCGACGTCGCTGTCGGGCTTGGCCCCCTTCAGCTGGTCCTCGAAGCCCGGGATGAACTGTCCCGAACCCAGCACCAGCTCGACGTCTTCGGCCGTACCGCCCTCGAACGCCTCGCCATCGATGCGGCCGATGAAGTCGATGACGACCATGTCGCCCTCGGCGGCCTTCACGGCCTTGCCGGTCTTGGCTTCGTAGGTCTTGTTCTGGCCGGCGAGCTCGGTGACCGCCTCCTCGACTTCCGCATCCGTCGGCTCATAGACCGGCCGCGTCAGCGACAGCGACGCGGGGTCGACCGGCTCGAACTCGGGCATCAGGTCGACGGCCACCTCGAACGCCAGGTCGGCCTTGCCGTCCAGCACGCCCTGGATGTCGCCTTCCGGCTTCAGCTCGGGCTCGCCAGCGGGACGCAGCTTGTTGTCCTCGAGCACCTTCTGGGTCGTCTCCGACAGCGTCTGCTCCAGCACCTCGCTCATCAGCTGCTTGCCGTAGAGGCGCTTCACGTGGGCCGCCGGCACCTTGCCGGGACGGATCCCTTGACGTTGAGGGTCGGGGCGATCTCCGCGATCCGCGCTTCCAGACGCTCGCTCAGGTCCTTCTGAGGAACCGTCACGCCGTAGACGCGGCTCAGGCCTTCACCAGACTTCTCAACGACTTGCATCGACATTCTCAACTTCCGGACGGCGCGCGAAACGCACGCCTGCAGGTCCGCCTTCAGGTGGAATAGGAAGCGCCGCCGAAATCGCCCGGCGGCGCGGCGCGCCCTTATGTCATGGGAGCTTGCGCGCTCCAAGAGCCTTGACGAGCCGCGTTCGGCCCGCGATGGCATGCCGCCCACATGCGGATGTGGCGGAATTGGTAGACGCACTGGATTTAGGTTCCAGCGCCGCAAGGCGTGGAGGTTCGACTCCTCTCATCCGCACCAGCGTTCGCCGGGCGTGACAGCATCGTCGCGGCCCGGCACAAGGGCGCCATGTCGGAAGGCGTCCTCTTCGTCCACAACAACTTCCCCGGTCAGTTCCGTGACCTGGCGCGCAGCCTCGCCGCCCGCGGCGTCGCCTGCTGGGGCATAGGCCAGGACCACGCCCCGGCCATGCCCGAGGTCCGGACGGCCCGCTATCGCCTCAGCCGCGGCAGCACCCCGGGCCTGCCGCCGGCGGTCGTCCGGCCGGAGGCCGACCTGCTGCGCGCCCACGACGCCTTCCGCGCCGCCCAGGCGCTCAAGGAGCACGGCTGCGATCCGGCGGTCATCGTCGGCCATCCCGGCTGGGGCGAAACGCTGCATCTGAAGGAGGCCTTCCCCAACGCCCGCCAGGCCCTTTTCGCGGAGTTCTTCTACCACGGCCGCGGCTTCGACGTCGGTTTCGACCCCGAGTTCCCGCAGCCGACCGAGGAGGAAGTCCAGCGCGTCAACGCCAAGGGCCTCAGCATGGCCTACGCCTACGCCCATGCCGACGCCATCGTGACGCCGACGCCCTTCCAGGCGTCCACCCTGCCGCCGGTGTTCCGGGAACGGGCGCGGATCATCCACGAGGGCGTCGACGTCGGCGCGATCGCTCCGGGTCCCGCCGAGCCGTTCGAACTGCCCGACGGCCGGGTCCTGGCCCCGGGGACGCCCGTCGTCACCCACGTGAACAACAACATGGAGCCCGCGCGCGGCCTGCACATCTTCGCCCGCGCCCTGCCCCGCCTGCTCGCCGAGGTTCCCGAGGCGCATGTCGTGGTGATCGGCCAGGAGAAGAAGTCCGGCTACGGAGCCGCCGCCCCCGACGACCTCACCTGGAAACAGTGGGCGTTCCGTGACCTCCCCATCGACCCTGCCCGCGTTCACTTCCTCGGCAAGGTTCCGCATGCGCGGATGCTGGCGGCCATGCGGCTCTCCACCGCGCACGTCTACTACACCATCCCTTTCGTGCTCTCCTGGTCGCTGGCGGAAGCGATGGCGCTTGGCTGCCACGTGATCGGCTCCGACACCGCGCCGGTGCGCGACGCCATTCAGGACGGGGTCAACGGCCGTCTGCTGCCCTTCTCGGACCACGAGGCGCTGTCGCAGGCGTTGATCGAGGCCTGCCGCGACCCGGCCGCCGCCGCGCCGCTGCGCATGGCGGCCCGAAATACCGCCGAGGCCATGTTCGACCGCGACAAGGGCCGGCAGGCCTGGTTCGACCTGCTCGTCGAGCTAGGGCTGCGGATCCCCTAGCCGCACTTCACTTCCTTGATCAGCCCTGTCTGGGCGTCGAAGAAGAAGTTCAGCCGGTTCGGATTGAAATCCAGCGTCACCGGGCAGGTGGTGCAGGCGACCCGCTGCAGTTCGGGCCTGAGCGGCACTGGGATCTCCGTCCTGGGTCGCCCCACCAGGCCCCTGACCGCCTCGACGCCACAGGTGTCCGGCGGCGGCGGGGGCGCAGCGACCGGCGGCGACGCGGACGGCGGATCAGGCTGCGGCGCTGGCGCCGGCGGCGGGGTCGCACAAGCCGCCAGGATCAAGGTCGCCGCCGCCGCCCATCTCATGCCTGCTTCTCCCAGCCTCTCGCCTGCTGCTTCCAGTACGACACCGCAAGCCCCTGGCCCTTCGCCGCGCTCCAATGCCGGCGCGCTAGCGCCAGCTGATCGGGGTCATTGCCGTCGAAGAGCACCACGCAACGCTGGTATCCGTCCAGATCTCCCGGCGCGGCGCCGTCCACGAGGAACAGCGCGTCGGCGCCGTTCGGGTTCTCGAAGGCTGTCGTCAGCAGGATCGGCTGGCGTGCGGCCTGCGGGTCGTCCACGGGCGCATGCGGCAGGAAGCTGTCGTCGCGGTAGCTCCACAGCCAGCCGTCGAGATGCTCGATCCGCTCGGGCGCACCCGAGCGGACCACCGCCCGCCAACCCCGCTGGAGCGTCTTCTCCAGCAGCTCGGGAAGGGCCTGGTCCAGGCCCGTCCGCTCCAGGTGATAGAACCAGACCTCCGCCATGGCGCGCCGTTCCGCCGAGCCCTCTCGGGCGTCAGCCCTCGTACCGGTCCTGCACCATCCGGTTCAGCAGGCGCACGCCGTAGCCGGTGGCGCCGTCCGGGATAGTCGGCACGATCGACGGCTTCTTCCAGGCGGTGGAGGCGATGTCCAGGTGCGCCCACGGCACGCCGTTGACGAACTTCTGGATGAACAGGGCCGCGGTGATCGAGCCCGCCGGGCGGCCGCCGATGTTCTTCATGTCGGCGATCGGCGAGTCCAGCTGCTTGTTGTACTGGTCCGGCAGCGGCAGGCGCCACAGCGGCTCGCCTTCGGTCGCGGAGGCCGCCAGCAGATGGCCCGCCAGTTCGTCGTTGTTCGAGAACAAGCCGGCGTAGTCATTGCCGAGGCTGATGATGATGGCCCCGGTCAGCGTGGCCAGGTCGACCATGAACTTCGGCTTGAACCGGTCCTGGCAGTACCAGATGGCGTCGGCCAGGACGAGGCGGCCCTCGGCGTCGGTGTTGATCACCTCGATCGTCTGGCCGGACATCGAGGTCACCACGTCGCCCGGGCGCTGGGCGTTGCCATCGGGCATGTTCTCCACCAGGCCCAGGATCCCGACCGCGTTGACCTTGGCCTTGCGGGCGGCCAGCGCATACATCAGGCCCGCAACCGCGCCCGCGCCGCCCATGTCCCACTTCATGTCCTCCATGCCCTCGGCGGGCTTGATGGAGATGCCGCCGGTGTCGAAGCACACGCCCTTGCCGATGAAGGCCACCGGCTGGGCGTTCTTGTCCTGGGCGCCGTTCCAGCGGATCACCACCAGCTGACTCTCCCGGACGCTGCCCTGGCCGACGCCCAGCAGCGATCCCATGCCCAAGGCCTTCATCTGGTCTTCGCCCAGGATCTCGACGTCCAGACCGAGCCGCTCCAGCTCCTTCACCCGGCGCGCGAACTCGGCCGGATAGAGGACGTTGGCGGGCTCCGAAACCAGGTCGCGGCTGAAGCTCACCGCGTCGGCCAGCGCCGCCAGCGGCGGGAAGGCCGAGAGCGCGCCGTCCGGATCACCCGTCGCCACCTGGGTCTTCACGATCGACGGCTTCTTCTCGGCCGGCTCCTTGGTGCGGTACTTGTCGAACCGGTAGCAGGCCAGGCGCACGCCCAGGGCCGCCCGCGCGGCCAGGTCGGCGTCGCCGTTCGGCGTCTCGATGCGCAGCAGTCCGAGCCCCGAGGTCTTCACCGCCGCATAGGCGCTCGCCGCGGCATGCTCGGCCCCCAGGGCATCGAAGGCGTCGCGCTTGCCCGCGCCCACCAGCACCAGCCGCGCCGCGTCGGTCCCCTGGGGCGCCAGGATGTCCAGCGTCTGACCCTTCGCGCCGGTGAACCGGCTGCCGGCCGCCGCCTGGGCGAGCGCGCCGTCCAGCGCTTCCCCCCTCGAACACGATCCGGGCCAGCGCGGACTTCGGCGCGAGAGCGGCGGATGCGGCGACGAACTCGATTTCCATGGAAACTCTCTCGTTGGCTTCGACAGTCTGGCCGGGCGGCCGGCGTCGCGCGGTTGTCTGGCGCGGCGACGCATGATTTAGAACACCTCCGCGGCCGGGGCAGGCCCTAATCTGCGGGGACGCCTCTTTTCGCAAACCCCATGCGCCTGATCGACCGATATCTCCTGCGGCAGCTCCTGGGCCCCGTGCTTCTCGCAACGCTCGCGTTGACGGGCGTGGCGCTGCTGAGCCAGACCCTGTCGGGGCTCGACCTGATCGTGAACCAGCGCCAGAGCGCGCTGGTGTTCCTGAAGGTCACGCTGCTCGCCATGCCGCAGCTCATCAATATGGTCCTGCCGATCGCGGTGTTCGTCGCCGCCCTCGTGGCGCTGAACCGGCTGCACACCGAGCAGGAGATCGTCGTCTGCTTCGCCGGCGGCATGAGCCGCTGGCGGGTGATCTCGCCGGCCATGCGGCTGGCGGGCGCCGTCGCCTTCGTCGCTCTCGTGATGAACCTGTGGATCCAGCCGTGGGCGTATCGCGAGATGCGCAACGAGCTGTTCCAGATCCGCACCGACCTCGCCTCGACCCTGGTCCGGGAGGGCGAGTTCACCGAGCCCGCGCCCGGCCTCACCGTCTATGCCCAGGACGTCGACGGCGCCGGCAACCTCGAGAACCTGTTCATCCACCAGGAGAAGGCCGACGGGTCGGCCACCACCTACACCGCCGAAGAGGGCCGCGTGGCGCGCAGCCAGGGCCGGCCGGTGCTGGTGATGAAGAACGGCTCCAATCAGGAGTTCTCCCGAACGGGGGTCCTGAACTACCTCACCTTCGACGAATACATCTTCGACCTGAGCGCGCTATCCGGCGGCGATGAGCGCGTCCACTACAAGCCGTCGGACCGCTACCTGCACGAGCTGTTCTTCCCCGACCTGCAGCAGGACTGGGAACGCCGCAACCGCCTGGACCTGCTGGCGGAAGGACATGCGCGGATCGCCTCCCCGCTCTACAACATCGCCTTCATGGCGATGGCCCTGTCGGCGATCATCGGGGGCGGCTTCTCGCGCCTGGGCTACGGCCGCCGCATCGCCGCTATGGGCGCGGCCGCGGCCTTCGTCCGTATCCTCGGATTCCAGGTGCAGGCGGCCGCCGAGGACGGCGCCTGGCTCAACCTGCTCCAGTACCTGGTGCCCCTCGCCGCCACGGCGCTGGCCTTCCGCAGCATCTTCAGGCAGCGGGTCAGCCGCTATATCGACATCACGCGCCGCCCCGCGCGCATCGCCGGCGCGCCCGCGTGACCGGCTTCGGACGTCTCGAGCGCTATGTGATGGCGCGGATGATGGGCGGCGTGGGCGCGGCCCTGGCCGTCATTTCGGCCGTCATCCTGCTCATTCAGTTCGTGGAGCTGTCCAGCCAGGTCGGCACCCGAGCGGACGTCGGCGCCTCGTCCATCTTCGGCCTGACGCTTCTGCGTGCGCCGGCGCTGATCCAGATCCTGCTGCCGTTCTGCTTCCTGTTCGGCGGCATGGGTGCCTTCGTCGGCCTGAACCGCAAGAGCGAACTCGTCGCCATGCGCGCCGCCGGGGTCTCGGCGTGGCGCTTCATCCTGCCCTCGGCGGGCTTGGCGGCGGCGCTGGGCGTCCTTGCCGTGGGTCTGCTCAATCCGGTCTCCGCCTCGCTCAACGCCCGCTTCGAGGCCGAGCGCGCGCGGCTGATGGAGAACTATCTCGGCGACCGTCCACAGGACGTCTGGATCCGCCAGGGCGACGACCGCACCCAGATCGTCATGCACGCGCGCGATCGCGAAACCCGGGCGGGGACCGTCATCCTGCGTGGCGTGTCGGTCTTCATCTACGAGAAGGATGAGCGCGGCGCCCCCGAGTTCCGCCGCCGGCTGGAGGCGACCGAGGCGCGGCTGATGCCGGGCTTCTGGCGGCTCAGCAACGTGGCCGAGGCCGGCGCAGGGCAGAGTTCGATCCGCTCCGAGAGCCTGTCGATCCGTTCGACGCTTGACGCGGAGGCGGCCATGGAGCGCTTCGCCTCGCCCGAGGCCATCGCCTTCTGGCGGCTGCCCGCCGCCATCCGCCTGACGGAACAGGCCGGCTTCTCCGCGGCCGGCTACCGGCTGCGGCTGCAGCAGCTGCTGGCGACGCCGCTTCTCTATGCGGCGATGTCGATCCTGGCGGCCGCCTTCTCCCTGCGCCTCGCCCGCCTGGGCGGCCTCGCGGGGCTCGCCGGGGCGGGCGTGGCCTTGGGCTTCATCATGTTCTTCTTCAACCAGTTCGCCGGCGCGCTGGCGAAGGCCGACATTATTCCGCTCGCGGCGGCCGCCTGGGCGCCCGTGCTCGTCGCGCTGCTCGCGGGGCTGAGCCTGCTTTGCTACACCGAAGACGGTTGAATCATTGGACGGCCGGGCTATGCATCGCCGCTGTAGGCGCGAGCCCGGCCACAACGCGCGCAGGCGCGAGAGGGGATACGAGAGCTTCATGAGTCCGCGTCGGCGTTCGCCGCAGGCAGGCAAACGCGCCCTCCTGGCCGGGGCTGCGATGGCGATCCTGTGCGGGTCCGCCGCCCTCGCTCAACCCGCGGGCCAGGCGATCACGAACAACGCTCAGGCCGCTGCGCCGGCGGGCCGCGACGGCCTTCAGCAGGACGAGCTCTACATGGAGGCCGACGAGGTCGTCCGCGAGGACGAGATCGGCCGCACGACCGCTCAGGGCAACATCGAGGTGCGTTACAACGGCCGCACGCTCCGCGCCGACCGTATGGTCTACGAGGAGGGTTCGGGTACGATCCGCGCGCTCGGCAACGTCGCGGTGGTCAACGCCGACGGCTCGGCCGAGTTCGCCGACGAGATCCTGCTGGACGACGAGATGCGCGCGGGCGTCGCCCAGGGCTTCTCCGCCCGTCTCCCCGAGAACGTCAAGGTCGCCGCGGCCAGCGCCGTGCGCCGGAACGAGAATATCCAGGAACTCAACCAGGCGATCTACACGCCCTGCGAGATCTGCGCGAAGGACGGAACCTACAAGCAGCCCACCTGGTACATCTCGGCCGACCGGGTGGTGCAGGACAAGAAGCGCCGGACCATCACCTATCGCAATGCGCGTTTCCACGTCCTGGGCGTGCCGCTGCTGTACCTGCCGGTGTTCTGGCACGCCGACCCGCAGGCCGGCCGCTCCTCCGGTTTCCTGCCGCCGAAGGCCTCGGCCTCCGACCGCCGCGGCGCCTCGTACGAGCAGCCCTACTACTGGGCGATCTCGCCCTATTCCGACCTGATCGTCAGCCCGCAGCTGAACTCGAAGGTGAACCCCTTCCTGAACCTGCGTGGGCGCAAGAGCTTCTACTCCGGCGAAGTCGACCTGCGCCTGGGCTATACCCGCGAACGCGACTTCGATGGCAAGGGCAACGAGTTCGGCGAGCAGACCAACCGGAGCTACATCCTCGGCCGGGGCGCCTTCCGGATCAACGAGGACTGGCGCTGGGGCTTCACCGCCGAGCGGGCTTCGGACGACCTCATCTTCGACAAGTACGAGATCGGCAGCGTCTACGAGACGCGCGGCCCTTACGTCGCCGACGACCGGCGGCTGATCTCGCAGATCTACGCCATCCGCCAGGACGAGCGGTCATATCTCTCGGCGGCGGC
Organism: Phenylobacterium sp. J426; assembly: GCF_024699945.1. Taxonomy (GTDB): domain Bacteria; phylum Pseudomonadota; class Alphaproteobacteria; order Caulobacterales; family Caulobacteraceae; genus Phenylobacterium. The sequence goes on from NZ_JAJOMY010000001.1 coordinate 3,343,306, forward strand.
CATGACCATTCAGGGTCTGCGCTCCTCGCTCGACTTCGTCGATCCGCTGACGGGCTTCGCGCCCGGCGAGAACGACCGCGTGTTCCCGGTGATCGGCCCGCTCGTGGAAGGTCGCTACGACGTGGGCCGGGTGGCCGGCGGCCGCCTGCGCGTCAACACCTCGGCTGTCGTCCTGAGCCGCGAGCAGTCGCCGTCCGACCTGTCGGTGCGGCTGCCCGGTCTCGACAGCGCCCGCGCCACCGGAGAGCTCAACTGGCGCCGCGACTTCACCTCCGCGGCCGGCCTGCGCGTGTCGCCTTTCGTCAGCGCCCGCGTCGACGCCTATCGCCTGGACGACATCCTCACCGGGCTCGGCGCCGCGACCCGCAAGGACGACATGACCCGCGCCCTGGCGACGGTCGGCGCCGACATCACCTACCCGGTCTTCCGCCGCTTCGGCGACAAGACGGTAGTCCTCGAGCCCGTGGTCCAGCTCCTGGCCTCGCCCGACGCCAAGCAGGTGGTCATCGGGACCGACCCGCGGGGCGAGCCCGTCTATCTCAACGAGGACAGCGTCGCCTTCGAGTTCGACGAGACGACCCTCTTCCGGCCGAACAAGTTCCCCGGCTACGACCTCTACGAGGACGGCGTGCGCCTGAACGTCGCCGGCCGGGCCATGGTGCTCTGGGATGACGGCCGCCGGGCCAACCTGCTGGTGGGGCGCTCGTTCCGCACCGAGGAGAACCGGGTGTTCCCCGAGCGCTCTGGCCTGCGCGGCAAGGCCTCGGACTGGATCGTTGCCGCCGACGCCCAGCCGTTCCGCGGCGTCTCGATGTTCGCCCGCGCCCGTCTCGACGGCGACACCCTTGACATCCGTCGCCTGGAAGCCGGCGCGAACGTCGCCAACAGGTACGGCAACGGCTTCGTCCGCTACCTTACCGACGACTTCGACATCAATGGCGTCAAGCGCGAGAACCTCGACCTTGGCGGCGAGCTCTACCTGCCCAAGGGCTTCGGCGTCAGCTTCTACGGCAGCCGCGACATGAACCAGGAGGCGTGGGTCATCCGGGACCTGGGCGTCTTCTATCGGGACGACTGCATCCGGGTGGATGTGATCTATCGCCGCGAAGACATCATCATCGGCCGTCTGCTACCCAGCGAGACCGTCTCGGTGCGCCTAACGCTCGCCACATTGGGCGGAACAGATGGCCGCTAGAACTATGGGCGAATACCGCCCGCTCAAGGAAACGATCTCGTCCATGAAGTCCTTCGTCTCGGGCCCGCAAACCGTCTCGGGCCTGGCGCGGAGCGCGGCGTTCGCCTGCGCGCTCATCGCGGCGGGCTCGCCGCTGGCCTACGCCCAAGCTCCTCAGCCGACCGTCGAGTCGCCGCCGCCCGCGCCCACCGGCATGTCGGAATCGGTGGCCGCCGTGGTCAACGACCAGATCATCTCCACCTACGACCTCGGCCAGCGCATGCGGCTGTTGATCGCCACCTCCGGCGTCCAGCCCACCGAACAGACCCTGCCCCAGTTCCAGCGCGAGGCCCTGATCAGTCTCGTCGACGAGAGCCTGCAGTTCCAGGAGCTGCGCCGCGTCGAGCGCGAGCAGAAGATCGACATCATCGCGGGGAACGAGGAGGTCGACCAGGAAATCGCCGACATGGCGCAGTCCAACAACATGTCGCGCGAGCAGTTCCTGCAGTTCCTGCAGAGCCGCCAGATCGGCATCGACACCCTTCGCCAGCAGATCCGCGCCCAGATCAGCTGGGCCCGGTGGATCCGCGGGCGCTACGGCTCGCGGCTGCGCATCGGCGACGACCAGATCGCCGCCACCCAGGCCAAGATGGCCGCCGACGCCGCCAAGCCGCAGTACCAGATCTCGGAAGTGCTGATCGACGCCAACCGCGTCGGCGGCATGCAGCAGGCGATGCAGGGCGCTCAGCAGCTGGTCGCTCAGATGCAGCAGGGCGCGCCCTTCCCGGCCGTCGCGCGTCAGTTCTCGGCCCTGCCGACCGCCGCCGCCGGCGGCGACGCAGGCTGGGTCGGCCAGGGCGAGATGCCGCCTGAGGTCCAGCAGGTCGTCGAGCAGATGCGTCCGGGTCAGCTCTCCCAGCCGGTCGCCGTCCGCGACGGCGTCTACATCGTCTATCTGCGCGACAAGCGGGCGGGCGGCGGGACCACGCTGGTCAACCTCAAGCAGGCCGCCGTGGCCCTGCCTCAGGGCGCGGACGAGGCTGCCGCGCGCGCCAAGCTCGAACAGCTGCGTCCGCAGATCACCAGCTGCGACACGTTGGAAGCCGCCGCCGCCAAGTTCGACGGCGTGGTGGCCTCCGACCTCGGCGAGGCCGAGCTCTCCGACCTTGCGCCGCAGTTCAAGACCGCCGCCGAAAGCCTGCAGGTCGGCCAGGTGTCCGAACCGATCCGCACCGGCGCCGGCCTCCACCTCGTCGCCGTCTGTGGCCGCAGGGCCGCCGGCGGGGCCAACATGGAGCGCGACGCCATCGAGAACCGGCTCTACGGCCAGCAGCTCTCGATGATCGCCCGGCGGTACATGCGCGACCTGCGCAACTCCGCCACCATTGAGACGCGGTGACGGCCGGCCCCCTTGCGCTGACCCTCGGCGATCCCGCGGGCGTCGGCCCTGAGATCGTCGCCAAGGCCTGGCACGCGCTTCGCGCTTCAGGTCCCGCCTTCATGGTCGTGGGCGACGCCCAGGCCGTGGCCTCCGCGCCCGGCGGCGCGGCGCCGGTCCGTCCTGTCCACAGCCCGGACGAGGCCCGAAGGGTCTTCGCCGAGGCGCTGCCGGTGCTCGACGTACCGCTGAAAGCCCCGGTGATCGCCGGCCAGCCGTCGGCCGCGGCCGCGCCCGCCGTCATCCGCTGGATCGAGACCGCCGTTGGCCTGGCGCTGTCGAAATCGGTCTCCGGCGTCGTCACCGCGCCGATCGCCAAGGCGCCGCTCTACGAAGCCGGCTTCAGGTTCCCCGGCCACACCGAGTTCCTGGGCGAGCTCACCAACAGCACCGCCTTCGATGGCGCCCGCGGGCCGATCATGATGCTGACCGCGGCCGACCTCCGCGTCACCCTCGTCACCGTCCACGAGCCGATCGCCCGCGTTCCGGCCGCGCTCTCGATCGAGGGGGTCGTCACCGCCGGCCTGGTCACCGCCCAGGCGCTGCGGCGCGACTTCGGCGTCCAGACGCCGCGGCTGGCCGTGGCAGGCCTCAATCCCCACGCCGGAGAAAGCGGCGGCATCGGGCGCGAGGAAATCGAGATCATCGAGCCGGCGGTCCGCGCGCTGAAGGACCTCGGCGTGGACGCCCGGGGCCCCTACCCGTCCGACAGCCTGTTCCCCGCCGAGATGCGCGCCGGCTACGACGCCGCCCTCTGCATGTTCCACGACCAGGCCCTGATCCCGGTGAAGATGCTGGACTTCTGGGGCGGCGTGAACGTGACGCTCGGCCTGCCCATCGTCCGCACCTCCCCCGATCACGGCACGGCCTTCGACATCGCCGGGCGCGGCGTCGCCCGGCCCGACAGCCTCATCGCCGCCCTGCGCCTCGCCGCCCAGATCGCCGCCAACCGCGCATGACGCTCGAAGATTTGCCGAGCCTGCGCGCGACGCTCGAGGCCCACGGTCTGTGGGCCAAGAAGGCGTTCGGGCAGCATTTCCTCCTCGACCTCAACATCACGCGCAAGATCGCGCGCCTGGCGGAGGTCGGCGAAGGCGACCATGTGATCGAGGTGGGGCCGGGGCCCGGCGGCCTGACCCGCGCCCTCGTCGAAACGGGCGCTCGCATCACCGCCATCGAGAAGGACGACCGCTTCCGCCCGCTGCTCGAGGAATTGGCCGCCGCCTCCGACGGGCCTGGCGCTCATCTTCGGCGACGCCCTGACGACCGATGAAGCCGCCCTCTCGCATGGCCGGCCCGCCCATCTCGTCTCCAACCTGCCCTACAACGTCGGGACGCCCCTGCTGATCAAGTGGCTCACGGGGCCCTGGCGGCCCGCCTCGCTGACGCTGATGTTCCAGAAGGAAGTCGCCGACCGCATCGTGGCTGCCCCCGGCGAGGACGCCTACGGACGCCTCGCGGTGATCGCCCAGGCCGCGGCCCGGGCCCGCCCGGTTCTGGACGTGCCGGCCCGCGCCTTCACCCCGCCCCCGAAGGTGGAGTCGGCCGTCGTCCGGGTGGAGCCGCGCGCCGATCCACCGACGGCGGAACGCCTCCACGCCCTGCAGAAGGTCACCGCCGCCGCCTTCGGCCAGCGCCGCAAGATGCTCCGCTCCAGCCTGAAGGCGCTCGGCGGCGAGCAGCTCGTTCTCGCCGCCGGCCTCGATCCCGCCGCGCGGGCGGAGGTCATCGCGGTCGACGGCTTCCTGGCGCTCGCCGACGCCTGGCTCGCGCGGCGCTGAAGCCCGGCGTTCGACCCGACGTCGAGAGGCCCGCGGCGTAGGCCGTTGCGGAAGCGGGCTCCAGCCGCTCCAATGGCCGAGAATCGGGGGTTCTGAATGCTGACCCTGTTGGGTGTCGTCGTCGTGGTGGTGGGCTTCGCCGCGCGCCTCAATCCGCTGCTCGTGGTGATCCTGGCCGCCTTCACGACGGGCCTCTTCGCGGGTCTGTCGCCGGTGGAGGTGCTGGCCGCCTTCGGCAAGGCGTTCAACGAGAACCGCTTCGTCACCGTGGCCTATCTCGTGCTGCCGATGGTCGGTGTCCTCGAACGCGCCGGCCTGCAGGAGCGCGCGCGCGCCTTGATTGCAAAGTTCCGAGGCGTCTCGGTCGGACCCTTCCTCATCGTCTACCTGGCCCTGCGCCAGATCACCGCCGCCATCGGCCTGCACTCGATCGCAGGCCAAGCCCAGAGCATCCGCCCCCTCGTCGCCCCCCATGGCCGAGGGCGCGGTCGAGGCGCGGCTCGCCGACCAGGGGCGCGAACTCGACGACGAGACACGCCACGCGGTGCGCGCCCAGGCCGCGGCCACCGACAACATCGGGCTGTTCTTCGGCGAGGACATCTTCATCGCCATCGGCTCGATCCTGCTGATGGTGGGCCTGTTGGCGGCCAGCGGCATCACCCTGGATCCGCTACACCTGTCGCTGTGGGCCATCCCGACGGCCATCGCCGCCTTCCTCATCCACGGGACCCGCCTCCTGCTCTTCGACCGCAGGCTGAAGGCGGCCCGCGCGGGGTCCCGCGCGCCATGATCAAGCTGTCTCTCGTCTATCTGCTGGCGGGGCTGGTCTTCGCCGCCTTCGCGGTGTTCAGCGCGTTGGACCGCAGTAACGCGAAGCGTTTCGGCAATGCGGCCTTCTGGGGCCTGGTGGCCGCGAGCTTCCTGGTCGGCGACCGCCTGGGCGACCTCGGAAATGGCGTGCTGGTCCTGGGCCTGGGCCTTCTCGCCGGCTTCGGCCTCCTCGGGCGCGGCCAGCCCTTGACCACCTCGCCCGAGGAGCGACGACGGCTGTCGGAGCATTTCGGCAACCGGCTGTTCGTCCCGGCGCTCACCCTGCCGGTGGTGGTCGCGCTCGGGGTTCTGGTGCTCAAGCCGCTCACGATCGGCGGCGCGCCGCTGTTCGACCCCAAGCAGGCGACGCTGATCTCCCTGGCGCTTGCCGCCGTGGCCGCCGTCGTCGTCGCCCTCGTGCTGCTGCGCCAGCCGATCGTCTCCCCTCTGCAGGAGGGCCGCCGGCTGATGGACACCGTCGGCTGGGCTGCCCTGCTGCCGCAGATGCTCGCCGCCCTGGGCGCCGTCTTCGCCTTGGCCGGCGTCGGCGAGCTGATCGGTCAGCTCGTCACCGCCTGGATCCCGCTCGACACCTTGTTCGTCGCCGTCGCGGTCTACTGCGTCGGCATGGCGGCCTTCACCGTCATCATGGGCAATGCCTTCGCCGCCTTCCCCGTGCTCACGGCCGGCGTCGGTTTGCCCATCCTGATCAAGGGGTTCGGCGGAGATCCTGCAGTTGTTTGTGCGATCGGGATGCTGTCGGGGTTCTGCGGCACCCTGATGACGCCATTGGCCGCCAACTTCAATCTGGTGCCGCCCGCCCTGCTCGAGCTGCCCGACCGCTACTCGGTCATCAAGGCCCAGATCCCGACGGCCCTGCCGCTGCTGATCGTCAATGTGGTGCTGATGTATGTCCTCGCCTTCTGAGCCGCCCGCCGGCGTGACGGCCGAGCTGGCCTCGTCCTTCGCCCGCATCGCCCTGGGCCATGTGGCGCGGGAATATCCCAACAAGCTGGATCACGTGCTCGACGGGCCGGACGACGCCAAGGGTCCCCGCGCGCTCCATCCGATCTACTTCGGCAGCTTCGACTGGCACTCGTGCGTCCATGGCTACTGGACGCTGGCGACCTGCCTGCGCCTCTTTCCGGACATGCCCGAAGCGACCGCGATCCGCGCCCGGTTCGATGCGGCGTTCACGCGCGAGAACGTCGCCGCCGAGGTCGCCTACCTCGGCCGCGCTTCGGCGCGGGGCTTTGAGCGCCCCTACGGCTGGGGCTGGCTGCTGAAGCTGCAGGCGGAGCTTCTCGCCCATCAGGACCAGCCCTGGGCCCGGCTTCACCAGCCGCTCGCCGACGCCTTCGTCGTCCGCTTTTCGGACTTCCTGCCGAACGCGACCTATCCGATCCGCACCGGGGTCCATTCCTCCACCAGCTTCGCCATCGCCCTGGCGGCCGACTACGCGCGGCTGCGCAATCCTGCGCTCCTGGAGCTGTTCACCCGCAAGATGCGCGCTTGGCACGCCCAGGACCGTGACGCTCCGGCCTGGGAGCCCTCGCTGGACGAATTCCTCTCCGCCACGCTGACGACCGCGGAATGCCTCCGGCGCCTGCTGCCCCCCGACGAGTTCGCCGCGTGGTTCGCCGCCTACCTGCCGCACATCGCCGACGGCCGGCCCGAGACGCTCTTCACCCCGGCCGTCGTCAGCGACCGCACCGACGGCAAGATCGTCCACCTGGATGGTCTGAACCTGTCCCGCGCCTGGTGCTGGCGCGCGCTGGCGCCTACCCTGTCCGGCGCCGCCCGTGTCGCAGCAGAGCAGGCCGCCGATCGCCACCTCGCCGCCAGCCTGCCGCATGTCGCGGGCGACTACATGGGCGAACACTGGCTGGCCTCGTTCGCGCTCCTGGCGCTGACTGCCTAGCCGTCGGAGGCCAGCACCGCCTGCGCCGCCTCCGTCAGGGCCCACCGCGACCGGCAGGAGGCTTGAGCGGCCAGACGCCCGTCCCATCCAACGAACGCCAGCCAGCCGCGCTCCCCCAGCGCGAAGCATCGGCGCTCACGCTGGAATCCGTCGTCCAGCCGCTCGCCCCCTTCGTAGAGCACATTGACCAGTTCCCCGCCGGGCAGCGCCTCGCTGAGCAGTTGCCGGTTGGGAGGCGAGAGGTCCTCGACGTTCACGGCGGGTCTCTCCTTGCCAAATGATGCGAGAGCTAAGGAAAGCGCGCTTCGCAGCCGCGGCAAAGCGGCGCATTAACCATGCCTGTGGAAAGCCGGCGCCTGACCGGGGATAAGGCTACTGCAGCGACAGGATGACCGGGAACGAACCCTTGTAGACGCCAGGAGCCGCCCCCCGCCTGGACCCCTACTTCTCCCTGCACCGCCACGGAACGGCTCCCGCGACCGCCATAGGCGCCCGGCAGGCTGTTCACGGCGCCGGAGGGCGTCAGCTGCAGCATGACCTCGCCCACGCCATCGCTCCGCGTCAGCCTGAGCGACGACGGCATCGCGATGTTGTAGCTGTCGCCGGCGACCCCGCTGACCTCGTAACGGCCGCTGACCGCCTGCGCCGTGACGCCGCCGCGTCCGGGCTGGCTGATCGGCGCGACCGAGATCTCCGAGCCCTTGCCCAAGGCCGGCGGGTCGATGATCGTCACGCTGCCGCGGGCTTCCACAGTGCTGGAATGCTGGGCGTGCGCCGGCGCGGCCGCGCCCATGACGCCGGCCAGCATCGCTGCCAGCGCCGCTGCCGGTGCGGCTTGCGCCGCGACATTGCGTTTCGCCCCCATGACGCCGCCAGCCTAGTCGTCCGCGCCGAGGAGGACAATGCCGTGGGTCGTCCCGCCCCAAATTGGGTTGGCGCCCGCGTTGCAAACATCAGCGAGCACCGGTATCAGCCCGGCTTAGCTGTAAGCTTTCGGTACAGCCCCGCTGCCCGAAACAACTTTAGCTAAGTCTAGGCGCGAAAAAATACCCGTTTAGATAGCGCTTCTACTGAGGTTCATCGTGGGTCACGCCCGGAAAATCTGCATTGCCGCCGCGACGGCCACCGTCGCCGCCGCGCTGGCCTCGACGGCCTGCGCCCAGGCCTCGGCGACCGCCCAGACCAATTCGACGGTCACGGTGTTCCGGCCGATCACCCTGACCAAGAACACAGACCTGTCGTTCGGCACGGTCGTCCGCCCGACCGCTGGCTCGGGCACGGTGACCATCGCCGCGGCCGACGGGGCGCGCACCCTCGACGGCAGCGGCGCCCTGCTGTCCACGGGTCAGCCGAGCACCCAGGCCGCGCCGGGCCGCGCCACCTATACGGTGAACGGCGAAGGCGGTCAGACCTTCTCGATCTCGGTTCCGGCGAACTTCAACATGACCCGTTCGGGCGGTTCCGAAACCATCACGGTGGTTCTCACGCCGTCGGCGACGACCGGCAACCTCAGCAACGCGCTGGGAGCGGCCGGCACGGCCAGTTTTGGCGTCGGCGGCCAGATCCCGATCGACAGCGCCACCGCCGGCGGCGCCTATTCGGGTTCCTTCACCACCACGGTGGCCTACAACTAGGGCCCATGGCCCGAGCTTCCCTCCGAGTCGCCGCCCTCGCGCTCGCCGCATTCACGGCGGGGTGCGCCACCGAGTTCGAAGGCGAAAGGCCGTCGAGCCTCTACGGTCAGCACACCGACGCCGCCGTCGCGCTGTACGGTCCGTGGGACGAAGCCCTCAACCTGAACGGCCAGCGCTACTATCTCTGGCGAAGGAGCGTCGAGACCGACGAGGGCCTCAGGTTCTGCGAGCTCCGGCTGGAAGTGACCGAGCGCAACGTCATCGCCCGGCGCCTGCTGCAGGGTTATCCTGACGCCTGTCAGTTGTTCGCCGCCCGCTTCGTCGCGGGCGACCGAAACTAGCCTCAGCCGGGTCGACGCCTGGCGTTCAGCAGGTCGGTCCAGCGCCAGTTTCCACCGCCCAGCGCCACGCGCGAGCCGTCCGCCATTGAGATCAGCACCAGGCCCCGCATGGGCTCGTTGCGACAGGCCTCTGGCGCAAAGGCCACCTCCATGGAGATGGCCTGCCGAACGCCGGCCAGGCCCTTGCCCTCCTGGCCCGGGTTCCGCACCCAGTCGCCGTTCCAGATCAGCAGCGCGTTGCGGCCAGCGTTGGCGCCACGATGGGCCGCGCCGATGGCTTCGCGGACCTGAACGTCCTTCCGCAGCGCCGCCTGCAGCCGCTCGACCATGTCGCAGCCGCCGCCGCTCCCGTCGCCCGCGCCGGCCCCCGTCCCGCCGCCGGACCCTGCCCCCGCGGTCCGCGCCCCGGCGAGCTGCGCCTCGCTCACCGTCACCACGGGCGCGGGATCGGGCGCCGGCGCGTCCGCCACCGCGACGCGCAGCGGTTCCACCGTCGGCGGAGGGGGGCTGCCGGCCGTGCGCGCGCCTTTGGCGGCGGCTTGGGCGCCTCGGCTGGCTGGGGCGAGGTCGCCGGCGCACCGCCTAGGGGCTCCGGCTCCGTCGGCTCGGGCGGATCCGGCGGCCGCGGCGGCTGCACGAGGCTGACGACGATCGGGTCCGGCTCAACTCGGATCGGCGCGTCGGCCTGGCTGGCGATCAGCACGAACGGGATCGCCGCGTGCGCCAACAGGCTCAGCCCCGCCGCCGCGCCGCGCCGCCGCCGGCCAGCGGCTCTGGTCCCCGCGGCTCCGGTCGTTCTCCGTCCTCCCATCGCGCGAGGCTGGCCCGCCGGTTCGTCAGGATCGTGGCGGCTCTTACAGTCAAGCTGCCCCGTTCTCGCCACGGTCGCGTCATGGCTAGGCCACGCACAGCAACACACCTTGGCTGCGGCGAAGCGCCTTGGGGTGGGGCCTTTGCGAGAAGGAAACGAGACTTGAAAGACGGGAAGCTTAGGGTGGCGGCCATCGGCGGCGCGCTGATTTTTGCAGGCCTCGCGGCGAGCGGCTGCGCCAGCCATCGGTTCGTCCGCGACCAGGTGGCTGTGGTCGACACCCGCGTGACGACGGTGGAAGGCACGGCCGGCGAGGCCCTGGCCCGGGCCAATGCGGCCCACAAGCTGGCCGAGGGCAAGTTCCTCTACCAGGTGGTCCTCTCAGACGACTCCGTGAAGTTCCCCACGGATGTGCACTCGCTCTCGCCCGAGGCCGAGGCGCGGCTGAATGAGTTCGCCGAGCGGCTGAAGACCGAAAACCGCAATGTCTACCTGGAAATCCAGGGCCATACCGACGCCAGCGGACCCGAGGCGTACAACGACCGGCTCGGCGAGGCGCGGGCGGAAGCGGTCCGCAAGTACCTCGCCAAGCAGGGCGTGGCGCTGAACCGGATGGCCACCATCTCCTACGGCGAAGAAGCGCCGGTCGCGCCGAACGACACCCCGGACGGCCGGTCGCAGAACCGCCGGGTGGCGATCGTGGTGCTGAGCTAAGGGCGCAGGCGGAGGCTCGCGAGCTTCCGTCGGGCTCTGGGGCAAGGCGGCGGCTCCTCCCGGGGCCGCCGCCAGCCATTGCCATCCGGCCTGGAGGACCTAGCTGAGGCTCCTATCAGCGTGGAGCCCTTCATGACCGCCCAGCCCCTCGTCCAGCTCAGCGACGGAAACGCCATTCCCCAGCTCGGGCTCGGTGTCTGGCAGACGCCGAACGACGTGGCGGTCGAGGCGGTCCGCACGGCCCTCGAGGCCGGCTACCGGCACGTCGACACCGCCGCCATCTACGGCAACGAGGAGGGCGTCGGCCACGGTCTGCGCGCCGCCGGCCTGCCGCGTCGGGAGGTGTTCGTCACCACCAAGGTGTGGAACGAGGAGCAGGGCTACGACGAGGCCCTGCGCGCTGCGCGCGCCAGCCTTCAGCGGCTGGGCCTGGAACAGGTCGACCTGCTGCTGATTCACTGGCCCTCCCCTTGGCGCGGCAAATACATCGAGACCTGGAAGGGCTTGGTCCAGGCGCAGAAGGACGGCCTCGCCCGGTCCATTGGGGTCTCCAACTTCGAGCCCGAGCATCTGGAGCGGATCATCGGGGAGACCGGCGTCGCGCCCGTCCTCAACCAGATCGAGCTGCATCCCCGTTTCCAGCAGAAGGCTGCGCGTGCGGTCAACGCCGCCCATGGCGTGAAGACGGAGTCCTGGAGCCCGCTCGGGCAGGGGCGGCTCCTGACCGATCCCGTGATCGCCAACATCGCCCGCAAGCACGGCAGGACGCCGGCCCAGGTGATCATCCGCTGGCACCTGGACAACGAACTCGTCGTCATCCCGAAGTCGGTGACGCCGCACAGGATCCGCGAGAACTTCAACGTCTTCGGCTTCCGGCTCGACGCGGACGATATGGCCGCGATCGGCGCCCTGGACGATCCCGAAGGCCGCATCGGCTCGCACCCTCTACACGCGAAGTTCTGACGGCAAGAGCTTGAACGAGTTGGTGGAGTCCCCATGTTGAAGCGGCGCGGGGCGAACCCCGCGGGTGCGTCGCCCGCCTGATCACCGGGCAAGCCCGCGAACACCCCCGCGACGGCCAGGACGACACGCAGCGGTGGCTCCGCCTTTAGTCTCCGCCCGGAGATGCGTTCGTTCTGGCAAGCATCCCTACTGCCCCCGCATCGCCTGCACGTCCGACGCCGTGACCGGCTCGGCATAGGCGTTGCCGAAGTGGGTGCGCAGATAGGCGACGACCTCGGCCACCTGTGCCGGCGTCAGCGCCTCCTTGAACCCGGGCATGCCGGCCTTGCCGTTGTCGACCATGTAGATGGCGTAGGCCGCGGTCCCCAGCCGCGCGTTCGCGGCCAGCGCCGGGAATCTCGCCGCCCCGGCCGCGCCCTTGCCGCCCGCCATGTGGCAGACCTGGCAATAGACCTCATAGACCTCGGCCCCGTTCTTCGGGACCATCGGCCGCGCGCCGCCCGGGCCGGGCTCGTCGGCGTCCGCCCCCTTCGCCCCCACGGCCAGGGCGGCCAGCGCCGCCGCCGCCACGATCCATCGCCTTTCGGTTCGAAGCTTGTGCATGTTCAGGCCTCCAGCGCGCGTTTGTGCAGGCGCGTGATGGCGTCGATCGACGACAGCAGCGCCCCTTCCATCCAGCAGCCCACATAGCTGGCGTGCTCCCCCGCCAGCACGATCCGGTCCTCCATCGCGACCAGGGTCTGGTAGTGGTCGCGCCGGCTCTCCTCGTTCCACCGGGCGCAGCAGCCCATCACCCAGGGCACGCGGCTCCAGGCGACGCTGGCGCCGTTCAGGAACTCCTTGCGGTAGGCCTCGGGGTGGAAGACGGCCCCCTGCGCCAGGGCGGCCTCGATCCGCTCGGCCGGGCTCATCCCGCCCAGATGGTAGCCGCCGGGGCCGTTGGCGAAGGCCCCCAGCAGCACCGCCGGCCCGTTCGAGAAGAATCCCGAGTTGGGATACGAGATCAGGCCGATCTCCTGGTTGGTGAAGCTGTGCCCGCCGAAGATCTCCTGATCCTCCTCCCAGAAGCGACGGCGCATCTCGAGCCCGATCTTGACGCTGGAGGAGTACGGCACGGCGTTGATCGCCGCGGTCATCTTCTCCGACAGGTTGGTCTCGATCTGCGACAGCACCGTCAGCGGAATGGTGCAGACGCAGTAGTCGGCGGCCTCCGTCTTCACCTGACCCGAGAGGGTATCGGCGTAGGTCACCGTCACGCCCGCCTTGTCCTGCATCAGTCGGGTGACCCTGGCGCCGTGGACGACGAGGCCTTGCACCTGCCGGGCGAAGGCGTCGCCGATCTTCTGCATCCCGCCGACCGGCTGGAACATGGTCGTCTGGAACTCGTGGTTCATGAAGAAGGCCAGGTTCGCCCAGATCCCCGACTTCAGGACTTCGCCGAACGCATACGGCTCCGAGGGCTTGGGGGCGCCGTTCACCCCGCCCCCGGGCGGCAGGGCCCAGCCCCGCGACCGCGACGCCCGCTCCCCGCGGTATCGCATGTCCTTGTCCAGCAACCCCCAGCCCCGCAGCGCCTCCTTCAGGCGGTCGAGGTCCTCGGCCGTCAGCTGCTGGTCCAACCCCTTCTGGTCGATCGACTTGCCGAGGATCTCGGCGATGTTGCCGTTGAAGTCCGCCGCCAGGGCCCGGTAGCGCATCGGCTGGCCGCCGAACGCCTCCGTCGAGTGCACATAGGCGTTGTGATTCAGCTGGATGAACGGCTCCAGCGCCACGCCGAAGGCCTTGCAATAGTGCAGCAGCGTGCGGTGGTGGTGCGGGATGCGCCACGGACCGGGGTTCAGGTAGTTGCCCTTGGCGAACCGCACGTCCTGGGCCGCGCCGCCCATCTCGGTGTAGCGGTCGCCCCCATACAGCGACCAGGCCCGGCCGCCGGCCCGCTGCTGGAACTCCAGGATCTTTACCTGGTAGCCGGCCTTGCGCAGCTCGTAGGCCGCAAGCATCCCGGCCAGCCCCGCTCCCAGCACCACCACCCGCGCGCCCTTCCGGGCCCCCGTCAGCTGCGGCGGCCCGTCGAACCGGGTCTCCGCGGCGTGCCCGAAGGTGGTCATCATCTGATAGACCGCCGCCGTGCCGCCGATCAGCCCGATCGCATGCATCAGCTGTCGCCGCGTCGGTCGTCCCTGCGCCTGCTCCATACTCGTTCCCACACCCCCGCTGAAACCCGGAGGCATGGTAGGAACGGCGCCGCGGCGCCCGCACGTGCTGCAATGCAAAATCGCCGGCCCATCCGCTGCTTTGGCTAGCCGGCGCGCAGCCTGCGCAAAGCCTGGGCGCCGGCCCCTCCGGCCGCGCGAGGAACCGCCTGCGGCCACGCTCGTTTGCACGCCGCAGGCCGGGCTTATGTCGGCTGGCCGCCAAAGGCGTGCGCCTGCGACACCAGTGCCCCGCTAGCAATTCGTTCAAACCATAGGGAGCCCCGCATGCTGACTATCCGTCGCACCGCCCTCGCCCTCACCGCCGTGGGCGGCGCCTTTGCGCTCAGCGCCTGCGCCACGGTCTCGTCCGTCGAGCGCGCCCAGGCCACGGCCGACCAGGCGCTGTCCACGGCCCAGGCCGCCCAAGCCGCCGCCCAGCAGGCCCAGAGCGCCGCCGACGCCGCCAACGCCGCGGCGCAGCGCGCCCAGTCGACGGCCGATCAGGCCGCCGCCGCCGCCGCCGCCGCCGCACAGTCGCAGCAGCGCCGGGCCGGCGAGCGCGGCTGACGCCGATGGCCGCCGGGGCGTGTCCCCGGCGGCCGTTGCGCGCAGGAGCAACATCCTGCAACCTGAGGTTTCGCGCGGCTCGACCGATACTCGTCTCGGGCCGTGGACCGACTCGCTGGAGCCGGGGCTAGCTCGGAACCGATGGAGAGCCGCGGAACGCTGACTCCGCCGCACGCGCAGGCCGGCGCTGACAACGCCCAGGTCGTCCGGGCCGACGCCCCGGCGTCTGCGTTTCCGCACGCCCTGCATCGCGCGGGCGTCGTCTTCCTTCTCGACATCGTGGCCTTGGCCCGTCACGGCCGCCATCCGCTCGACGCGCTGCTGCTGGCGGTGATCGTCCAGGCGAACGCCGCGCCGGGGGCCGACGCCGCCGACCTCAAGACCTCTGACGCCCAGCGGCGGCCGATCAGCGTCAACGCCCTGGCCAACTCCCTGCGCCTGCCTTTCGAGAGCGTCCGGCGCCGGGTGCACCGCCTGGCGGCGGAGGGGCTGTGTCAGGTGTCGCGCGCCGGCGCCGTGGTTCCGGCCGCCGTCCTCGGCCATCCCGCCTACGTCGAGGGCGTCGCGGGCGCCTGCGAGCGGCTCCGGCTGTTCTACCTCGAGCTCCGCGCCATGGACGCCCTGCCCGACCTGCCGCTCCCGGCGTCCGAGGATCCTGCGGAGCTGACCGCGCCGGTCCCGACCGCCTCGGTGGCCCGCATCCTCGCCGACCACGCCCTGCGGGTCATCGATGTGGCCCTCGCCGTCTACGGCGACGTGGTCGACGCCCTGATCCTCTTGGAGACGTTCTGCGCCAATACCGAGGGCCTGCCCTTCATCGGCGCGCCCGCCGCCGACGAGGGGCCGTTCCGGGTCTACGACGACGCCGAACGCCGGCCGATCCTGCTCTCCCCCCTGGCCCGGCGCTCGGGCTTCGCCATCGAGACCGTGCGCCGCCACGCCGAGGAGCTCATGGCCCAGGGCCTGATGCGGCGCGCCGGCCGCGGCTACATCGTGCCCGCCGCCGCGCTCGCGGGCCCCGCCGTAGTCCGGTTCGCCTTGGAGAACGCGGTCCAGACCCGCCGGATGTTCGGCCAGCTCGCCCAGCTCGGCGTCCTCGCCGCCTGGGAGCGCCAGGCCGAAGGCGCCGCCTAGACGCAGAACGGCGCGCCGGTGTCACCCGGCGCGCCGCCGATGGGGAGACCCACCTGTACGCGAGGCCGCTTCGAGGGACGGGAGAGAACGGCCCCGGTCCAGCACATGTCTACGGCCCGCTGGCTGTACCCAGCATGAACGGAATGGGCTCAGGGCGCGCAACATCCGCACTGGAGCAATCGGCCGCGACGCCGCATGCTGCGGCGCCTGGAGGAGCGCCATGCCCGCCCCCGCCGAAGCCATCGCCGCGATCCACGCCGCCCTGCCTGCCCGGCTGGACGTCTGGGGCCCCACGCCGGACCAGCCGCTGACCATCACCTACGCCTTCAAATCCGAGCAGTCGGCGGAGTTCCTGCGCCCGTACCTTGGCTGGTCCGCCTGGACCGAAGCTCAGAAGGCCGCCGTTCGCCAGGCGCTGGCCGAATACGAAAGCGTCATCAATGTGCGCTTCGTCGAGCTCGCGCCCGGCCCTTCCAATCCGATCATCGCCTTCGGTCGCGTTGACGTCGCCTCGGTCGCCGAGACCTGGTGGAGCCTGTCCATCGGACCGGACGCCGCCGGTCAGCCGGCCATCAAGCGATGGGACGCCGGGGTCGTGTTCGACGACGACGTCGACCTCACCGACCCCAACCGGCAGTGGCTGATCCTGCACGAGATCGGCCATGCCCTGATGATGAAGCACACGGGGGACTACGACACGACGGGCAAGTCGACGCCGGGCCCGTTCCTGCCGGCGGCCGAGGACAATCGCGACCACACCGTCATGTCCTATGTCCGCGAGGACGGCGCGGCCAACGCCACCCAGCTCCAGCTCTACGACATCGCCGCCCTGCAGGCCCGCTGGGGCGCCAACACCCAGGCGGCGGCCGGCGACGACGTGTATGTCTTCGCCGCCGATCCCAGCATCTTCGCCATCTGGGACACTGGCGGGACCGACCGCATCGACGCCGCCGGCGCGCCGGGTCCGGTGCGCATCGATCTCGCGGAAGGCGCCTTCTCGCAGCTCACCGGCCAGAACCGCATCTCGATCGCCTGGGGCTCGCGGATCGAGGACGCCACGGGCGGCGCCTTCGCCGATCGGCTCTCGGGCAACGACCTCGACAACCGGCTGATGGGCGGCGCAGGCGACGACACGCTTTTGGGCGGCGCGGGCCGCAATGTGCTCCGCGGCGAGGCGGGCGACGACAGCCTCCTGGGCGGCGACGACTTCGACGACCTGCATGGCAACATCGGCGAAGACACCGTGCGCGGCGGCGGGGGCGACGATTGGGTGGTCGGCGGCCAGGGGCGTGACGAGCTCTTCGGCGACGCCGGATTCGACATCGTCTACGGCAACCTCGGGGACGACACCTGCGAGGGCGGCGCGGGTGACGACTGGGTCCGCGGCGGCCAGGGGAACGACGTGGTGCGCGGCGGCGACGGGAACGACTGGCTCTGGGGCGATCGCGGCGACGACACGATCAGCGGTGGGGCCGGCGCCGACGACTTCCATCTCCAGGCCGGCTGCGCCCTCGACCTCGTTGTCGACTTCAGCTTGGCCGACGGCGATCGCGTCTTCGTGGACGGCGGCGTGGCCTATACGGTCAGCATCTGGGGCGCCGACACGGTCATAGACCTGGGGGGCGGCGATCGTATGGTGCTGCTGGGCGTCCAGCTGCCGCCCGGCGCGTGGCTTGTCGTCGGCTGAGCTCAGCCGTACCGCTCCACCTCCCGCGACGCGCGGAATGCCGGCGGCGGCACGTGCGACGGATGCCACGGCGGCTCCGACCCCTCGCACGAACGCGCGCAAAGATGAAGAACCTTATGCGAACATTCGGGTCTGTGCTACGGCTCGCCGGGAACACGGAGAGCATGCATGGCCGGCCTGAAGGACAAGCGGGGTTTCATCGACAAGGACCGGCTCGACCTTTCCGAGCGTAAGGCCGTCGAGTACTGGATGAAGCGCTGGGGCGTCACCCGCGACCAGCTCACCGCCGCGCACCGCAAGGTCGGTCGCCTCACCAAGGATATCGCCGCCGAGCTCGGCAAGAAGCGCTAGTCGAGCGTCTTGCGCATGGCCAACGCTGGCCCGAACAGCGTCGCCGCCGCGCCCGTCTCGACAAACCCGCACCGCAGGTAGAACGCTCTGGCGTCGGGGTTTGCCACGACGGTCATCACGTGTGCGCCTCGGCCCCGCACCAACGCCTCGCACGCGTCCACCAGCGCTCGGCCCAGGCCGCGGCCCCAGGCGCCCGGCTCCACGAACAACCCGTCCAGTTCCGCCTCGCTGTCCGACGGAAACTCCAGGGCCGCCAGCCCCAGGATCTCGCCGTCAGCGTCGGCGAGCAGCACCTGGCCGGCGCTCAGCTGCCGCTCAGGGATTTCCACCACTCCGGGATTGGCCAACAGCTCGGCGCGATACGCCCCGCCTTCCAGCGAGGCGCGCATCTGCAGCGCCTCTAGCGCCGCCTTCTCCTCGACCTTCGCCGTGCGGATGCGCAACACGCCCTCCTGCCAGCAGCCGCCGTGGCCGACAACCCGCCGAGCCTACTCCGGCGCGACCTCCTCGGCCGAATTGTCCCCGAACTCCGCCGCCCCAATGAAGGCGACGCCGGCCTCGTCCAGCACCCACATGCCCAGGAAGGCTGAGCTGGTCGGATCCAGCTCCTCGTCGATCCGGTCGCCGTCGTACAGGCCGACGTTGCTGTAGTCGAAGTCCAGGTTCAGCTGGTTCGCCAGGCCGAGCATCTCGTCGGCCATCCGACGCGAGTAGCCGATGGCTTCGCTTTCGTTGGCGAAGTCGTCCGCCAGCGTGTTGATCTCGGCCTCGTCGCTGCCTTGAGCTGCGCTGGTGGTGACGATGGTGTAGACGGGCATGGACATCTCTCTCGCTTGCGTCCGCCTCACCTACCCTGTTCCGGCCTCGAGCGGGGGACAAAGTGGACGATCGCCGGTCGATCGATGCGCCACCGGCGACCGCGTACGGCGAGTTCTGGCCCGTTAGCTCTGTCCGGCCAAGCCTGTCGACTGCTGCCGCTCCTGGGCGATCTGGCGGTCCTTGTCGGGCCCGTCGGCGCTGCGGTCGGTCTGCGGCGGCGAGGTGTCCTCATGGTCGGGACGTATGCCTCGCTGCGCCCGCGCCGGCTCCTGGTCGTTGTCGCGCTGGTTGTTGGTCATGGCGGCCTCCTCTGACTGCGGAAGGCCAACCGGAGCGCGGGGCGATTGTTCCCGGCGCCGCCGCCGCCCACGATGAACGCCGCGGCGCGCCAGGGGCTGTTTGCTAGACCGGCGCCGCGCGGGCCGCGGCGGCATCGGCGAAGTCCCCGACGAAGCGCCTGAGTGCGGCGTAGTCCGCAAGGTCAAGGTCGCGGCTCGGCGGGAGCGCGATCGCGTTCTTCTCGGACAGCAGCGTCACCGCAAGGCCGCGGAAGTAGTCGTACCCGGTGTGGCGGATCCGTCCGCCGCAGTGATGCACGGCGTCCGGAGCCCAGAGCGTCTCCTCCCGCAGGCCGTCCACACAGGCGTCGAGGGACAAGCCGTCCGGCTGCGGCACCCCCGCCGCAGCCAGGGAGACCGACACCAAGGCGGTCGGCGCGGCGTTCAACGCCTCGCGGTTCGTCTGCACGAAGGCGACCACGGAGGACTGATACCGGCTCCAGTGGAGCGAACCTACGACGACGACGAGTTCGAAATCGGAGACCGGCGACCCCGCGGCGGCGGCTTTCGCGTGCGTGATCGTGACCTCACGGCCGGGCGCCACGGAGTTCCTCGGCGACGACGTCCGCCACCTGCTGCGCGTGGCCCTCGGTGCTGCCGAAAACCACGAGCGCGCGGCCCGCGGCGGCGGCGGAGCTGCGTTGCCGAACCTTGGACGTCAGGGCCTCGCGAGAGACCGGTTCCGCCGTGGAGATCGAAGGCCCCGGCGAAGGCGCGAACTGGTCGAGATCGCGGCTCAGGAGCCGCAGCTCCTCCGCGATCGCAACGGCGCGCGCATCGGGGAGATGGCGCACCACATCCATGACACTCGTCTCCTGCGGGTCGTCAGGGTGGCGCTTGGTGAGGCCGGCGTGGAGGTCCGAGAAGCGGGCGCGGAGCTCGCCGGCCGGCAGATGCTCGGGCAGAAGCGTATGCATCTTCAGGTACGCCGCGTAGAGCAGGTCTCGAAGGTCGCCCTGTCCGTCCAGAGTCGCGGCAGCCGCCCGCAGGCGCTCCCTCGCGTAGTCGATCCTCATGTGGCCGCACTCAGCGTTTCCCGGCTTTGCGCCCTAAGCAACGCCGGAGGCCCGTCACGCGATCCGCACCGGCGGCTGCGCAAGGTGTGGCGCTACTCCCCCAGCAGGCCGTCCACGAACCCCGGCAGCCAGGGATTCCGGCCCGGCTTGATACGCTCGGCGCGGTAGATGTGACCGAGGTCCGCATAGGCTCGGTCGAAGTTCTTGTTCACGATGACGTAGTCGTAGGCGGTCCAGTGGGCGATCTCTTCGCGGCCCAGCCGCAGACGCGCCTCGATCACCTCGTCCGAATCCTGCGCGCGGGCTCGCAGGCGCCGCTCGAGGTCGCTCCACACCGGCGGCAGGATGAACACTCGGACGCTGTCGTCCGGCTGCTTCTCGGCGATCTGCGCCGCGCCCTGCCAGTCGATGTCGAACAGGACGTCGTGGCCGGCTTCGAGCGCCTCCAGCACCGGCTGCTTCGGCGTGCCGTAGTAGTTGCCGTTGACGGTGGCGTACTCGAGGAACTCGCCGCGGGCGATCATCGCCTCGAACTCGTCACGGGTCTTGAAATAGTACTCCCGCCCCTCCTCCTCGCCGGGCCGGGGCGCGCGCGTGGTCGCCGAGATCGACAGCCGCAGTTCGGAGTGGTCGGCCACCAGCCGCCGCGACAGCGAGGTCTTCCCCGCCCCCGCCGGGCTGGAGATCAGCAGCATCATCCCCCGCCGGACGGTTTCCCACGGCCGGGCATGTTCGTCGTGCGCGCTCACGATGAATCAGATCCTTCTCGAACGGCCCCTCATGCCACCAGACGCGGCATTGGAGGAAGCCGAGCCTACTCCACGTTCTGCACCTGTTCGCGGAACTGCTCGATGGTCGCCTTCAGCTCCAGCCCCGTGCCCGTCAGAGCCGAGAGCGCCGACTTCGAGCACAGGGTGTTGGCCTCACGCATGAACTCCTGGGTCAGGAAGTCGAGCCTGCGCCCCACCGCGCCATCGGTCGCCAGCAGGCCGCGCGCCGCCTCCACATGGCCGGCCAGGCGATCCAGCTCCTCGCGCACGTCGGCCTTGACCGCCAGGGCGGCGGCCTCCTGCACGATGCGGTCCTCCGAGGCCGCGTCTCCCGCCAGCTCCTTCATCCGCGCCTCGAAGCGCGCCTTGATGGTCACGGGCTGCTCCGCCGCCTGGGAGCCGGCCTGCGCGATCAGTTCGGCGATCCGGTCCAGTTGCCCGCCCAGCACCGGCAGAAGCTGTGCCCCCTCCTGCCGTCGCGCCGCCAGCAGCTCACCCAGCGCCACGCCGATCGAGGCCGCCATCGCCGCCTCCAGGGCCGCCATGGCGTCGGGGTCCTGCTCGCCGTCGTCGGCCTCGATCACGCCGCGGAGGGCCAGCAGTCCGTCCATGGAGGGCGGCGAGGCCCGGCCAGCGTCCACCAGCGGACGCGAAGCCTCCAGGTAGCGCTCGAGCTGGTCCAGGTTGATCCGCACGGCCGCGCCGGCCTCCGACCGCTTGGCCTGCACGCCCACGGTCACCTGGCCGCGCTGAAAGCGGCCCTGCGCCCCATCGCGCGCCGCCCGCTCCAGACTGTCGAAGCCCGGCGGTCCGCGGAACCGCACCTCCAGGTTCCGGCCATTCACGCTGCGGGCCTCGGCCGCCCAGGTCCACCCGCCCAGCGCCCCCTCGGCGCGGCCGAAACCGGTCATTCCGCTGATCGCCATCACCGACCTCCTTGCGCGGCCGCCGCCGCGGCCCGCTGGCGTTCGATGGCCCGCCACTTCGCCACGTTCGCCTGGTGCTCGGGGTAGGTCCTGGCGAACACGTGCCCCCGGTCCCGTCGGCGACGAAGAACAGCTCGTCGGTGTTCGGCGGATTCAGCACCGCCTCCAGCGACGCCCGTCCGGGGTTGGCGATCGGCGTCGGCGGCAGCCCGTCCACCCGATAGGTGTTGTAGGGCGTCACCCCGGCCACCTCGCTCGCCAGCAGGCCGCGGCCCAGCGGCCGGCCCTTCGAGATGCCGTAGATGATCGTTGGGTCGCTCTCCAGCCGCATGCCCTGGCGCAGCCGGTTCACGAACACCGCCGCCACCCGCGGCCGCTCGGCGGCCACGCCCGTTTCTTTCTCGACGATGGAGGCCAGGATCACCGCCTCCTGCGGCGTGTCGAACGGCAGGCCCGGCTGCCGCTTGGGCCAGAGCTCGGCCATCGCGTCGTCGTGGGCCTTCCGCATTCGGTCGATCACCGCCGTGCGGTCGTCGCCCCGCTGCACCTGGTAGGTATCGGGCAGGATCGAGCCCTCCGGCGGCTCAACCGCCACGCCCGTCAGCACCGGCTGGCGGTTGACGGCCTCGGCGGCCATGCCGCTCGTCCAGCCCTCGGGGATGGTGATCAGGTGCCGCACCACTCGCCCGGCGCGGATGTCCGCCAGCACGCTGGCCATCGAGGCGCCCGAGGCGAATTCGTACTCCCCGGCCTTCAGCTGGCTCGCCGCGCCGGTGGCTCGCGCGGCGAACGCGAAGAGGCCCGCCGAGTTGATGGCGCCGGCCGACTTCAGATCCGAGGCGATGCGGTTGAGGCCCGAGCCGCGCTCCAGCACCACGACCGTGACCTCGCCGGCCTTCGCCCTGGGGCCGGGCCCGTTGTAGCTCCACAGGGCCGCGACCAGCAGTAGCACGCCCAGCCCGACCGCGGCGATCGCGGCCAGGCTCAGGGTGCGTCGGCTGACCGGGCGGCTCACGCGTGCTTCTTGAAGATCACGCAGGCGTTGGTGCCGCCGAAGCCGAAGCTGTTCGACATGGCGACGTCGATCTTCATTGGCTTGGCTTTGTGCGGGACCAGGTCCAGCTTGGTCTCGACGTCGGGGTTGTCGAGGTTGATGGTCGGCGGGGCGATCTGGTCGCGGATGGCCAGGATCGAGAAGGCCGCTTCAAGCGCCCCCGCGGCGCCCAGCAGGTGGCCGGTCATCGACTTGGTCGAGCTCATCGCCTTGCCCGGCGCCGAATTGCCCAGCAGGCGCTCGACCGCGCCGAGCTCGATGCCGTCGGCCATGGTCGAGGTGCCGTGCGCGTTGACGTAGTCCACGTCGGCCGGCTGCAGGCCGGCGTCCTTCAGGGCCGCGGTCATGGCCCGGAAACCGCCGTCGCCGTCCTCGACGGGCGCGGTGATGTGGAAAGCGTCGCCCGATAGGCCATAGCCTGCGACCTCGGCGTAGATCTTGGCGCCGCGCGCCTTGGCGTGCTCCAGCTCCTCCAGCACGAGGACGGCCGCGCCCTCGCCCATGACGAAGCCGTCGCGGTCCTTGTCGTAGGGCCGGCTGGCCTTCTCGGGCGTATCGTTGAAGGCCGTCGCCATGGCGCGGCAGGCGATGAAGCCGGCGATGCCCACCGGCACCACGCTGGCCTCCGCGCCGCCGCAGATCATCACGTCGGCGTCGCCGTACTTGATCAGCCGGGCCGCGTCCCCGATCGCGTGGGGCCCGTGGCGCAGGCCGTGACGACCGCGTGGTTCGGGCCCTTGAAGCCGTACTTGATCGAGACCTGGCCGCTGGCCAGGTTGATCAGCGCCGAGGGGATGAAGAACGGGCTGACCCGGCGAGGACCCTTCTCGTGCAGCTCGATGGCCGTCTCGGCGATAGTGCCCAGGCCGCCGATGCCGGCGCCGATCATCACGCCCGTGCGCTCGCGGTCCTCTTCGCCCTCCGGCGTCCAGTTCGCGTCGCGGACGGCCTCATCGGCCGCGGCGATGGCGTAGAGGATGAAGTCGTCGACCCGCCGGCGGTCCTTGGCCGACATGGTCTGGTCGGGGTCGAAGCTGCCCTCGACGTCCGGCCCGCCGCCGCCCCGTCCGTCGACGCGCGGCACCTCGCAGGCGATCTGGCAGGCGTAGTCCGTCGTGTCGAAGGCGGTGATCTTTCCCGCTCCGGACGTGCCGGCCAGGATCTTCTTCCAGGTCAGCTCGGTCCCCTGGCCCAGCGGGCTCAGGATGCCGATGCCAGTGACGACGACACGACGCATGGGCGATCCTCAAATGAAAACCGCCGCGGACTCCGGTCTAAGGGAAGCCGCGGCGGTCGAATTCTCTAACGATTCGCGCGCCTTAGGCGCCGAGCCGCTCCTGGATGAACTTCACGGCGTCGCCGACGGTCTGGATGTGCTCCGCCGCGTCGTCCGGGATTTCGATGTCGAACTCTTCTTCGAAGGCCATCACCAGCTCGACGTTGTCGAGGCTGTCGGCGCCCAGGTCGTCGATGAAGCTGGCCTTCTCGGTGACCTTTTCGGGATCGGCGTCGAGGTGTTCGATGACGATCTTACGGACGCGTTCAAGGACGTCGGACATTAGGTAGGTCCCTCAGGGGTTAGTCAGGTGCTTGCATCGACGACGGCGACTTCGAAGTCAACCGCCGCATTGGTGTTCAAGTTCGGCGGGGCCGTAGCATGTTCCTCCGGACTTTGGCGAGCCTCAGATCATCACCATCCCGCCATTCACATGGAGCGTTTGGCCGGTCACATAACCCGCTTCCTCGCTCGCGAGATAAACGCAGGCGGCGGCGATCTCGCTCCCGGAGCCGAGGCGTTGGGCGGGAATCGTCGACAGGATCTGCGCCCGCTGCTGCTCGTTCAGCGCGTCGGTCATCGGGCTCTCGATGAACCCCGGCGCCACGCAGTTCACAGTGATTCCCCGCGTGGCCACTTCCTGGGCCAACGCCTTGGAGAAGCCGATCATCCCGGCCTTCGAGGCGGCATAGTTCGCCTGTCCGGGGTTACCGGTAACGCCCACGACGGAGGTGATGCCGATGATCCGGCCCTGGCGACGCTTCATCATGCCCTTCACGGCCGCTCGCGAGAGCCGGAAATAGCTCTCCAGATTGACTTTCAGGACCGCCTCCCAGTCCTCGTCCTTCATCCGGAGCAGCAGGCCGTCCTTGGTGATGCCTGCGTTCGCCACCAGGATGTCGATCGGCGCGGCCGCCGCGGCCTCGGCGGCGTCGATCAGGCCGTCCACGGATGCGGAAACCGCCAGATTGGCCGGCGCGATCACCGCGCGCTCGCCTAGCGCGGCCGCCAACTCCTGGAGTACGGCCTCGCGTGTGCCGGATAGCACAACTCTGGCGCCCTGGGCGTGCAGTCCCCCTGGCGATCTCGGCGCCGATGCCGCCGGTGGCGCCGGTGACGAGCGCGGTCTTGCCGGTCAGGTCGAACATCTGTCGTCTTTCTCTCAGAGCGTCTTGGCGAAGGCCTCGAGGTCGGCCGGCGTATTCAGCGGGACAGCCTCGGCGTCGGGCGCGATGCGCTTGACCATGCCCGACAACACCTTGCCGGCGCCGGCCTCGGCGAAGCGGGTCACCCCACCCTCGCCCGCCATCCACTGGACGCTCTCGCGCCACCGCACGCGGCCGGTCACCTGTTCCACCAGCAGGCGACGGATCGCCTCGGGGTCGTTCGTCGGCTGTGCTGTGACGTTCGCCACGACCGGCGCCCGCGGCGCCACGATCGCGGCCGCCGTCAGCGCGTCGGCCATCTCGTCGGCCGCCGGCTGCATCAGCGGGCAATGGAAGGGCGCGGAGACGTTCAGCGGGATCGCCCGCGCGCCAAGCTCCTTGGCCTTCTCGATAGCCCGGTCGACCGCCGCTTTCGCGCCCGAAATCACGACATTGCCCTGATTGTTGTCGTTGGCGACGACGCAGATGCCGACCTCAGCACCAGCCTTCGCCGCCTCTTCCGCCAGGGCCAGGTCCGTCTTCGGCCCGATGAGGGAGGCCATCGCCCCCTGCCCGACGGGAACGGCGCGCTGCATAGCCTGGCCACGCAGCTTCAGCAGTCGCGCGGTGTCCGAGACGCTGAGCGCGCCCGCGGCTGCGAGGGCCGAGTATTCGCCCAGACTGTGGCCCGCCACAAAGGCCGCCTTGCCCACGGACACGCCAAACTCCCGCTCCAGCGTCCGCACGACGGCCAAGGACACCGCCATGAGGGCCGGCTGAGCGTTCTCGGTCAGGGTGAGCTGGTCCTCGGGACCATCCCGCATCAACGCCGAGAGCTTCTGCTTCAGCGCCTCGTCCACCTCCTCGAACACCTCCCGGGCCGAAGCGAAGGCCTCGACCAGTTCGTGGCCCATTCCGACGGCCTGACTGCCCTGTCCGGGGAAGATGAAGGCGAGGCTCATCCGCGAGGCTCCGCACGTTGTGATTCCGAAGGCGCGAGGGTTAGGGGATTAGGCTAGGCTGGACAAGAACGACCGCACGCGGCCGGCAAGAGCCGCATCCGGGAAGGGGAAACGCATGAAGGCCGTCGTCCGGCGCAACAAGCAGCTGATCTGTGACGAGGTTCCGGACCTGACGCCTGAGCCGGGCCAGCTCCTGGTGAAGACGCTGGCCTGCGGGATATGCGGCTCGGACCTTCATGCGCTGCATCATATGGAACACATGATCGACCTGTCGCGGCGCGCGGGCGCCCCCGACAATGGCTTCGATCCCCGCGCTGACACGGTCTTCGGTCACGAGTTCTGCGCCGAGATCCTGGACCACGGTCCGGACTCCCCCAAGGCGCTCAAGGCCGGCGCCCGGGTGGTCAGCGTGCCGGCGGTGATGGCGTCCACCGGTCTGGAGCTGCTGGGCTTCTCCAACCGGCTTCCCGGCGGGTTCGCCGAGCGCATGGTGTTGTCCGAGGCGATGGTGCTGGAGGTGCCGAATGGCCTGCCCACCGAGCACGCCGCAATGACAGAGCCGTTCGCCGTCGGCCTGCACGCTGTGGCCAAGGCTCGGCTGGAGCCGAAGTCGGCCTCGCTGGTGGTGGGGTGCGGGCCGGTGGGCCTGGCGGTCATCGCCGCCCTCAAGGCCAGGGGCCACGGACCGGTGATCGCCGCGGATTTCTCTCCGCGCCGCCGCGCGGCGGCGGAGCGGCTGGGCGCCGATATCGTCATCGACCCGGCCGTCGAGAGTCCGCACGACCGCTGGGAAGGGCTGGGTGTGCCAAAGACCCGCGCCGCCCAGTCGATGGTGCAGATGATGGGCGGCAGCTTCGCCCGTCCGGTGCTGTTCGAATGCGTCGGCGCGCCGGGAGTGCTGCAGTCGCTCATCGAAGCGGCGCCGGCCGGCGCCCAGATCGTCGTCGCCGGCGTATGTATGGAGACCGACCGCATCGAGCCCTCCATCGCGATCACGAAGGAGATCGAGCTCACCTTCGTGCTTGGCTACACGCCGGAGGAGTTCGCCACGACCCTTCGCCACCTCGCAGACGGCGTGATCGACGTGTCTCACCTTGTCACCGGGCAGGTTGGGCTGGACGGCGTGGCGAACGCGTTCACCGCGCTCGGCGATCCGGAAGCGCACGTGAAGATCCTGGTGACGCCCTAGAAGTCGCCCGGTCCGCCTATCGCCGCCGAACGGGTCCGCTCGCCCCGCCGGTAGGCTTCGACCGCCTGCCGGTACGCCGGGCTGCGTCGTCGGCTTCGCCGGCGACGACACGCTGTGTGGCGACAATCAGAACGACACGCTCTATGGCCGCGCCGGCAACGACGTGCTGCACGGCGACAACGGCGAGGACAAGCTTTACGGCGAGGCCGGCAACGATCGCCTGCAGGGCGGGAATGGCAAGGACACGCTGTGGGGCGGCGCCGGGAACGACGTCCTGTTCGGCGAGAACGGCTCTGACCGGCTGGACGGCGGAGCCGGCAACGACACGCTATGGGGCGGGAATTCGCCCGACGAGTTCGTCTTCCGCTTCGACGGCGGAGACGACATCGTCATGGATTTCGATCCCAGGAACGAGAAGATGTACTTCGACATCTCGATGTTCGGGGAAGATAGTTCGTTCGCCGCCCTCAAGGCCAGCGGCCGCCTTGAGCAGACGCTGCTGGGCACGGTGATCCACTACGATGGCTCGGACGGCCAGGCGCATACCATCACCCTGATGGGCGTGTCGCTCAACGCGCTGAAGGCGTCGAACTTCGACTTCAGCATGCCGGGTGACATCTTCGGCTAAGGCGATAGCATCCGCCTCGAACGCTCCCCCGTATCTCGGCGGAGCCACCTCGGGAGAACGTCATGCATCGCACCCTGCCCGCCGCGGCCGCCGCCGTCCTTCTCGGCGCGCTCGTCGCAACGCCCGCCGCCGCGGCCTTGAAGGCCGGCGATAAGGCGCCGGACTTCACGTTGAGCGGCTACCAGGCCGGCAAGCCCATCACCTTCTCGCTCGCCGAGGCGCGTAAGAAGGGCCCGGTTGTGCTGTATTTCTTCCCGGCGGCGGACACGAAGGGCTGCAACATCGAGGCCAAGATGTTCGCCGACGCGACGCCGCAGTTCAAAGCCGCTGGCGCCACCGTCATCGGCGTGACCGCCGGCCAGCTCGACAAACTGCAGAAGATCTCGTCCGACACCGACAAGTGCTCGGGCAAGTTCCCGGTGGCCGCCGACCCCGGCGCCAAGATCGCCAAGCAGTACGACGCCATCCTGCCGATGAAGCCCGACTGGAGCGATCGCACGTCCTACGTCATCAGCAAGGACGGCGCCGTCGTGCATGCCTATTCGAAGTTGGATCCGTCCGAGCACGTCGCCGAGACGCTCGCGGCGGTGAAGGGCTTGAAGGGCGGCAAGTAGCGGAAAAGGGGAAAAGCCTTGCCCTGACAGGGCTTTTCGCTTATCTGCCCGCCTCTTCACGGAATGCGGTCTCACGCGGAACGCGAATGGGTCGGGAAACTCCCGGCCGCCGCGCTGAGAGCCATCGTTTCCGGCGGACCTTCCGCCGCCGGACGCGCCGCCTTCCACACTGGAAGAAGGAAAATATGGCCCTCTACGAACACGTGGTCATTTCGCGGCAGGATATCTCGCCGCAACAGGCCGAAGCCCTGAATGACCAGCTCAAGGCCCTCATCGAACAAGGCGGCGGCAACGTCGCGAAGATCGAGTACTGGGGTCTGCGTAACCTGACCTACCGGATCAAGAAGAACCGCAAGGGTCATTACTCCCTGCTCGCCATCGACGCCCCGGCTGACGCCGTGAAGGAGATGGAGCGCCAGCTCTCGATCAATGAAGACGTGCTGCGCTACATGACCGTCCGCGTCGAGGAACTCGACCTCGAGCTCTCCCCGATCCTCGCCCGCCGCGATCGCGACCGCGAACGCCGCGACGACGCTCCGCAATTCTAAGAAAGGGAGGGCTCCATGTCTGAAGAAACCTCCACGGCCCCGGCCGCCCCGGCCGCCGGCGCCTCCAGCGGCGGCGCCCGCCGTCCGTTCTTCCGCCGCCGCAAGGTGTGCCCGTTCTCCGGCGCCAACGCCCCGAAGATCGACTACAAGGACGTCAAGCTCCTGCAGCGCTACGTTTCCGAGCGCGGCAAGATCGTCCCGTCGCGCATTACGGCGGTGTCGGCCAAGAAGCAGCGTGAACTGGCCAAGGCCATCAAGCGCGCCCGCTTCCTGGCCCTGCTTCCCTACGTCGTGAAGTAAGGGGAAGAGGCACATGAAAGTCATTCTGCTCGAACGGCTGGAAGGCTGGGGCACGCTCGGCGACGTGGTCAACGTCAAGGACGGCTACGCCCGCAACTTCCTGCTGCCCCGCCAAAAGGCGCTCCGCGCCAATGCGGCGAACCTGAAGGTCTTCGAAGCCCAGCGCTCCGAGATCGAGGCGCGCAACGCCAAGGCCAAGGAAGCTGCCGGCAAGGCCGGTGAAAAGCTTGACGGCACGCAGTACGTCCTGATCCGTCAGGCGGGCGAAAGCGGCCAGCTGTACGGCTCGGTCGCCGGTCGCGACGTGGCCGACGTGATCAATGCCGAAGGCGGCAAGGTCGAGCGCTCGATGGTCGTGCTGGACAAGCCGATCAAGACGCTCGGCATGCATGAGGTTAAGATCCGCCTCCACTCGGAAGTCGTGGTCTCCGTGACGCTCAACATCGCCCGTTCGCAAGACGAGGCCGATCGTCAGGCGCGCGGCGAGAACGTCATCAGCTCGCAGTTCGAGGAAGAGCGTCTGGCCGCCGAACAGGCCGCCGCGGACCTCCTCGAAGGTGGCGCTGGCCAAGCGGCCTCGGAGTATTCCGAAGCCGAGGCCTAAGGTCGCACGTTCATCGTGTGCGGACGGCGCGGGAGCGATCCCGCGCCGTTTTGCTTTGTCGCTGTTGCAGAATTGTCATTCCCCGCGCCAGCGACGCTTCTTAGCTTGACCCGACCAAACGCCGTTCTCGGGATCGACCCGTGCGGGCAGAGGGGGCAAGTCCATGAAATACCGTCACATGCTGTTCGCGGCCGCATCGGCCGCCACGCTCTGGTCCGGCGCAGCCTACGCCCAGACGCCGGGCGCCGATGTCGAAGAAGTCGTGGTCACTGGAACGCGCACTGAAGGCCGGACCCGGCTGCAGTCCCTCGCCCCGGTCGACGTGGTGAATCAGGAAGCGTTGACCCGAGCCGGCGTCACCGAGGTCAACCAGGCGCTTTCGGTCACCCTGCCCTCGTACAACTTCCCCCGCCCCGGGCTCGCCGACGGAACGGACACGGTGCGCCCTGCCACCCTGCGCGGGCTGGCCCCGGACCAGACCCTGGTGCTCGTCAACTCCAAGCGGCGCCATTCGGCCTCGCTGGTGAACGTCAACGGCACTGTCGGCCGCGGCTCTTCGGCCGTCGACCTCAACACGGTCCCATCCGCCATCGTGCAGTCGATCGAAGTCTTGCGCGACGGGGCCTCGGCCCAATACGGCTCGGACGCCATCGCCGGCGTGCTGAACCTGCGCCTGCGCGAGGCCTCCAGCGGCGGCGCGATCAACGCGACCTACGGGGCGCGCGTGACAACCGTCTCCACTCTCGTGGGCCCGACGCCAGCCGGCGCCGCCTGGACTGTGGCCGACAAGGCCAAGTATGACCGCACCGACGGCGAGACGATCAACCTCAATGCGTGGGTTGGTCTCCCGCTGGGCGCCGACGGCTTCCTGACGGTGGCCGGCGAGTACCTCGATCAGAAGAAGACGATCCGGACCGCACCAGACTGGCGCCAGCAGTATCCGCTCGTGAACGGGGCCTTCGATCCCCGCGAGGCGACGATCAACCGCTACAACGCCTGGTACGGCGAGCCCGAGATCGAGCAATACACGCTATTCGCGAATGCAGGTTACGATCTGAGTGAGGACGCGGGCCTTTACGGCTGGGCCAGTTACCAGAGCCGCGACTCCGTCTCGGCGGGCTTCTTCCGGCGGGCGCTCGACGACCGCAACGTGATCCAGATCTACCCCGACGGCTTCCTGCCGCTGATCAATCCGAAGGTGACCGACTTCTCGGCGGCGGGCGGCGCCACCTGGACGCTCGCCGGCTGGGACATGGACACGTCGGTGGTCTACGGGTCGAACAAGATGGATTTTACCATCCGCGACACGCTGAACCGGTCCATCGGCCCGACCAGCAAGACGGTCTTTGCCGCTGGCGGATTCAAGTACGACCAGCTGGTCTTCAACACCTCGGCGGTGCGCCAGTTCGACGTCGGCCTGGCCTCGGCCCTCAATGTCGCGGCGGGGGTGGAGGTGCGCCGTGAGGGCTATGAAATCTTCGCCGGTGAGCCCGACTCCTACCGCAACGGCGGCGTGCTGCTGAATGGCCAGCCGACGCCCTCCGGCGCCCAGGTGTTCCCCGGCTTCCGGCCCTCGAACGAGGTCGACAAGCACCGTCATTCTGTCGGCGCCTACCTCGACCTCGAGGCCAACATCACCGATCGGCTGGTGGCTTCGGCCGCAGTCCGGGCCGAGGACTATTCGGATTTCGGCAGCACGGTGACCGGCAAGCTCGCAGCCCGCTTCGAGCTCACTGACGCTCTCGCTATCCGCGGCTCGATCCAGAACGGCTTCCGGGCGCCCTCGCTGCAGCAGCAGTACTTCACGGCGACATCCACGAACTTCATCAATGGCGTGCCGTTCGACATCACCACCTTCCCGGCCACCGATCCCGTGGCCGCGGCCCTGGGCGCCAGGCCGCTCGATGCCGAAAAGTCGGTCAACTACGCCATCGGCGCCGTGCTGCGGACCGGCAGCTTCAGCTTAACCGTCGACGCATACCGCATCGAGGTGGAGGATCGCATCGTTCTGTCCGAGAACCTGACGCAGACGAACGTCCGCGCCTACCTGACCTCGCAGGGGTTCGTTGGCATCGGCGGCGGCCGGTTCTTCATCAACGGTGTCGACACCACCACCAAGGGGGTCGACATCGTGGCCAACTACAAGCTGCGGACCGACGCGGCTGGCGAGTTCAACTTCACCGCCGCGGCGAACTTCAACTCGACCAAGGTCACCAAGGTCCCCACGACGGCCCAGCTATCCGCGCTGAACCCCGCGCCGGTGCTGTTTGACCGGGTGAACGTCCTGACCTTTGAGGAGGGCACGCCGGACTCGAAACTTTCGGGCTCAGTGGACTGGCAGTTGGGTCCGTTCGGCGCCACGGTGCGCGCCACCCGTTACGGCGAAGTGTTGAGCCCCGGCACGAGCGCGGCGCTCGACCTCACGCTTGACGCCGCCACCTTGGTGGACCTCGAGGCGCGTTGGAATGTGACCGAGCAGGTCCGCCTCACGCTCGGCGCGGACAACGTCTTCGACGAGTATCCGACGAAGTCCCCGCCGAGTCTCAACTCTACCTCCAACACGCCGTTCTCCAACTACTCGCCGTTCGGCCGCTCGGGCCGCTACGTGTACGGGCGGGTGGCCTACAGCTGGTAGGCGCGGCGATCGTCCAAGGGTAAGCGTCAGCGGCGCGGATCTCCGGATCCGCGCCGTTTCGCGAGGCCAAGCTTCAATCCACAGGTTCAGAAAACTTCTGGGGACGAGTCGCCGCAGCGACATCCGGCGCCCGTGATCCGCCGCAATGGGCCAGCTATCGAATGATCCATGGCGATCGTTCCGGCTCTCGATCTGCGTCCCGTTCCGGACGCCCCCCAGGATGTCGCGGTCAACCGGCCGCCCTCGAACATCGAGGCCGAGCAGGCTCTGCTGGGCGCACTGCTCTTCGACAACGCCGCCTTCGAACGCCTTGGCGACAACCTGCAGGCGCGCCACTTCTTTGAGCCGTTCCACCAGCGGCTGTTTCAGGCCATCGAGACCTATGTCCGTAAGGGCCAGCTGGCCGAGCCGATCCTGATCGCCGAGCAGTTCGCCCGGGACCCCGCGTTCGAGGAACTCGGCGGCGTCCGCTACCTGGCCGCCTTGGTGGACCGCGCGCCACCGGCCGCCAACGCCCCGGATTACGCCCGCGCCATCTACGACCTGGCCCTGCGGCGCGACCTCATCCGCATCGGCGGCGAGATCGCCACGGACGCACAGGCCGGCGACGTCGAATTGGACGCCCAGGAGCAGATCGAGAAAGCGGAGCAGCAGCTCTACCAGCTCGCCGAGAGCGGCGGCGTCAGCCAGGGCTTCGTGCCGTTCGCCGACGCCATTCAGGGCGCGATCGCCATGGCGGCGGAGGCCCATAGTCGGGACGGCGGGCTGGCAGGCCTCTCCACGGGCCTCGTCGACCTCGACTCGAAGATCGGCGGACTGCACCCGTCGGATCTGGTGATCCTCGCCGCGCGCCCTTCGATGGGTAAGACCTCGCTGGCGTGTAACATCGCCTTCGACGTCGCCCGTCACTACGCCTACGAGCCTCAGCCCGACGGCTCCAAGAAGACCGTCCGCGGCGGCGTCGTCGCCTTCTTCTCGCTGGAAATGAGCGCCGAGCAGTTGGCGCTTCGCCTCCTGGCCGAGGCCTCAGGTGTGTCCGGCGACCGGCTTCGCAAGGGCGAGATCGACGCCATGGAGTTCGGCCGCCTGCGCGACGCCGCGCTCGAGATTCAGGAAGCGCCGCTCTACATCGACGCCACGGGTGGCATCACCCTGGCCAAGCTCACCGCCCGATCGCGGCGCCTGAAGCGGATGTTCGGGCTGGACCTGATCATCGTGGACTACCTGCAACTCGTGACGACCGGCGCAGGAGGCCCGGACAACCGGGTGCAGGAGGTGTCGATGATCACCCAGGGTCTGAAGGCGCTCGCCAAGGAGCTCTCGGTCCCGGTCATCGCGCTTTCCCAGCTCAGCCGCCAGGTCGAGAACCGTGAAGACAAGAAACCTCAGCTTTCGGACCTGCGGGAATCCGGCTCCATCGAGCAGGACGCCGACATGGTGATGTTCGTCTATCGCGAAGAGTACTATCTCAGCCGCCTGGAGCCCCAGCCGAACACGCCGGAGCATTTCGAGTGGCAGGAGAAGATGGACAAGGTCGCCGGCCTCGCCGAGATCATCATCGGCAAGCAGCGCCACGGTCCCATTGGCACGGTGCGCCTGTCGTTCAACTCCGACACCACCAAGTTCGGCAACCTGGCCCAAACCGGCCGCTACGATCCCCACTAGGGTGAGCGCGGCGTCCCGAGCGCGCCTGACCGTCGATCTCGACGCGCTCGCCCACAACCATGCCATCCTGACGCGGGCCGCGGCCGGGGCCGAGCTCGCCCCGGTGGTGAAGTCCGGACGGCTACGGCCTGGGGGCGGGTCCGGTGGCGCGACGCCTGCACGCCGAGGGTGCGCGCAGCTTCTTCGTCGCCCGGCTCGACGAGGGCGAGCACCTGCGGGCGGCCCTCGGTGACCGCGCGGCGCGGATCTACGTCCTCGACGGCTTTACGCCGGGCAGCGGACCCCGCTTCGCAGCGGCCGGCCTCACGCCGGTGCTCACCGCCCTCCCCCAGGTATCGGCCGCCGCAGCCTGGGCGGCCGCCAATGGCGACATGGCCGCCGCGCTGCACGTCGACACCGGCATGAACCGGCAGGGCCTCACGATCGACGAGGCTCGGTCCATCGTCCAGGCGCCCGACCGGCTGCGCGGGCTGGAGGTGATCCTGCTGATGAGCCACCTAGGCTCGGCCGCGGCGCCGGAGGACCCCCGCAGCGCTGCTCAGCTTGAGGCGTTCCGCGCGATCCGCCCGCTCTTCCCCGAGACTCCCGCCAGCCTGGCGGCCTCGGCAGGCATCTTCCTGGGGCCCGACTATCGCTACGACGTGGTCAGGCCGGGCGTGAGCCTCTACGGCGGGGGGCCGCTGGACCAGCCTGACGAGCGTCTCAAGGCGGTGGCGACGCTTACTGCGCCAATCCTCGACATCCGCAACCTGCGACCCGGCGATCGCCTCGCATACGGCCGCCAGTTCACCGCCGACCGCCCGATCCGCGCCGCCATCGTGGCGGCCGGCTACACGGACGGCATCGTCCGGGCCGCCAACGCGGGCGGCTACGCCTGGGCCGCAGGCGGACGCCGGCCGCTGCTGGCGGTGACCATGGACGTGCTCGCGATCGACATCGGCGACAGCGCGGTCCGCGTCGGCGACCAGGTGGAGTTGCTCGGCCCCAACGTCCACCTCGACGACCTCGCCGCCGCCGCCGGCACCGTCGCGCACGAGGTCCTCGTGCGCCTCAGCCGACGGGCTGAGCGGATCTATCTCGGCGAGGACTAGTCCCGCCTATCCCATCAGAAGCGGCCCACCCAATTCCGCCGCGCGCGCCATGGCGGTGGCGCGTAGGACGGCGAGCAGGATCAGGCCCAGCAGGACGGCGGCGAAATAGGTGAGCGTGTGGGCCGGGTCGGACCGCATCAGGCGGGGAAGGCCCAGGTACAGCGTCCAGCCGGCATAGAGCGCCGCCAGCAGTCCAACAGGCAGTGCAAGGTTCGGGTAGAGATGGGCGACCCCGGCGAGCCACAGCGCCGTGCCGGAATAGGCGGCGAGCTTCAGCGCCTGGTCCGGCTCGCGCAGCCCGCCGAAAGGCCGAGCGATGGCCGCGATCCAGAGCGCCAGCAGCCACACGACCGCGAAGGTGGTGAAATAGCCGGTCGCCGCCTTGGCCAGGACGCCCAGCGGCTGTTCCCGCACGCCCACGTCGCCGATGCGCGGGGGAAGACGAGTTCGCCCAGCGTCCCACATAGGGCTGGGATGGCGGCGAGAGGGGCCACATAGCGTAGCAGGATCTGACGCGCGTCGCCGGGCTCCGGGCCGACCTCGTCCCAGGTCCGCCCTGGCCTCACGATCATCGCGCCAGCCCTGGCGGCCAGCCGCGCCCAATCCATCCAGCCCTCCGCCGATTCCGCCTCATCGGTAGCACAGGGTGTCGCACCGGACAGACCCCGCAACGTCCGTGGGCTAGACTTTCCGCCTACCGAATCAGGAGCTTCCCTTGGCCCGCGACGGCGCCGTCTACGCCTGCCAGTCCTGCGGCGCGGTCCAGACCAAGTGGTCCGGACAGTGCCCGGCGTGCGGCGCTTGGAACACCCTGGTCGAGGAACTGACGACCCGGCCGCCGGGGGCGCTGAAGCCGACATCGAAGATCGCCCGCGGCCGCGGGCTCACCTTCCAGGGACTGGAGGACGAGGTCCCCGCCCCACCGCGCCTGACGACCGGCGTCGAGGAATTCGACCGCGTCTGCGGCGGCGGCGTCGTACCGGGTTCCGCCATCCTCCTGGGCGGCGACCCCGGGGTCGGCAAGTCGACCCTGCTGTTGCAGGTTGCGGCGAGCGCTGCCCGACGCGGGGTGCGATGCGCCTATATCTCCGGGGAGGAGGCTGTCGAGCAGGTGCGCGGTCGCGCCCAGCGGATGGGCCTGGCCGACGCCCCGGTGAAGCTGGCGGCCGAGACGAGCCTCAGGGCCATCGTGGACGGCCTCAAGGCCGATGAGTTCGACCTGGTGGTGATCGACTCCATCCAAACCATGTGGAGCGACGCCCACGAGGCGGGCCCCGGGTCGGTCACCCAGGTGCGTGCGGCGGCCGGCGAACTCGTCCGCCTGGCCAAGAAGCGCAAGGTGGCGGTGATCCTGGTGGGCCATGTCACGAAGGAAGGAACCATCGCCGGTCCCCGCGTCGTCGAGCACATGGTCGACGCCGTTTTCGCTTTCGAAGGCGAGCGCGGCTATCCCTTCCGCATTCTCCGCGGCGCCAAGAACCGCTTCGGGGCGACCGACGAGATCGGCGTCTTCGAGATGAACGATGCGGGCCTCGCTGAGGTGAAGAACCCTTCGGCGCTCTTCCTCAACACCTCGGGCGCGCGGGCGGCGGGCGCGGCGGTGTTCGCCGGGATCGAAGGCTCGCGTCCCGTGCTGGTCGAGATCCAGGCCTTGGTGGCGCCCTCCGCCTACGGCACCCCGCGCCGCGCCGTGGTGGGCTGGGACGCAGGACGCCTCGCCATGGTGCTGGCGGTGCTGGAGGCCCGGTGTGGCCTTGGTTTCGGCGACCGCGACGTCTATCTGAACGTCGCGGGCGGGCTTCGCATCACCGAGCCGGCTGCGGACCTCGCCGCCGCCGCGGCGCTCGCCTCCTCCGCCTTCGACGAGGCCCTGCCGCAAGATTGCGTGGTCTTCGGCGAGATCAGTCTGTCGGGGGAGGTGCGATCGGTCAGCCGCATGGACGCTCGGCTCAAGGAAGCCGCCAAGCTCGGCTTCCGTCGCGCGCTGGGGCCCGCTGACGTCGAGGCGGCGGGCGGCATGAAGTTCACCGGCGCGAGCCGACTGGCGGACGCCGTCCGCCGCATCAACGAGGCGTCCTGGGACTAGACATGGGATTAGGGCTCACACAGTTCGACCTGATCGTCCTGACCCTGCTGCTGATCTCCGGCGCCGTGGGCTTCGCACGGGGGGCCGTGCGCGAGGTGGCGGCGCTGGTGGCTCTGCTCGCCGCCGGTTTTCTGGCGATCTTCGGCCTGCCGGTCTCCGCCCCGATTGTGCGCGAGGTGGTGCGGCCCGACTGGCTGGGCACGGCGGCGGCGCTGATCTTGGTGTTCCTGATCACCTACATCCTGCTGCGTCTGATCGGCGCAGGCCTTGCGAAACGGGTCCAGGCCACCGACGTGGTGGGCGCGCTGGATCGGTCAGTCGGCCTGCTGATCGGGCTCGGGCGCGGTCTTTTGGTGCTCGGAGCCCTGTTTCTCATGTTCAACGCGGCGACGCCGGAAGACCTGCGGCCGCGGTGGATCACCGGAGCCGCGACCTGGCCTCTGGCGGGCGAGATGGGCGACTTCATAGAAGGGCTCGCGCCGAAGGGTCTGGATCTTGCCGCCGCTCTGGGCCCAGCTTTCGACAACGCGGTTCGGAACGGGTCAGGTGACAGACGCGTGACGGACGGCTACGACGCGCCGCGAACCGGCAAGGCGGACGATCTGGAGAGGTCTCGATGACCCTGAAGACGCAGCCCTATGAGCGATGGTCCCCGCCACCTCGGGATCCTGATGACGATACGCCACGCCTGGAGTGCGGGGTCTTCGGGGTCTTCAATACGCCGGCGGCTGCGGCCGTCGCCGCGTTGGGCCTGCATGCCCTGCAGCATCGCGGACAGGAAGCCTGCGGCATCGCCTGCTTCGACGGGCAGCGCTTCCACACGGAACGGCATATGGGCCACGTGGGCGACGCGTTCGGCGGCGGCGACCTGACCGAGCGGCTGCCGGGCCACTCGGCCATCGGCCACACGCGCTATTCGACGGCCGGCGGCAGCTTCATCCGCAACGTCCAGCCGATGTTCGCCGATCTCGAGGCCGGCGGCATCGCCCTGGCTCACAACGGCAACCTGACCAACTTCTTGACGCTTCGCGAGCAACTGGTCGCCGAGGGCGCAATCTTCCAGTCCACCTCGGACTCCGAGGTGATCCTCCACCTGATCGCCCGCTCCCGGAAGCCGAAGTTCCTCGACCGCTTCATGGACGCGCTGGGCCAGATCGAGGGCGGTTACGCCCTCGTGGCCTTGACCAACAAGAAGCTGCTCGGCGCCCGCGATCCCCTGGGCATCCGGCCCCTGGTCCTGGGCGATCTCGATGGCAAGCCGGTGCTGGCCTCCGAAACCTGCGCGCTCGACATGGTGGGCGCCACCTTTGTCCGTGACGTTGAACACGGCGAGGTCGTGGTCATCGACGAGGGCGGCATCCGCAGCTTCAAGCCCTTCCCGGCGCAGCGCGCCCGGCCGTGCATCTTCGAGTACGTGTACTTCGCGCGCCCCGACTCGGTGGTGAACGGCCGCTCCGTCTACGACGTGCGCAAGCGCATGGGGCGCAGATTGGCCCAGGAGACGCCCGCCGACGTCGACGTGGTCGTGCCAGTGCCGGATTCCGGCGTGCCGGCGGCGCTGGGCTATGCCCAGGAAGCAGGCCTGCCGTTCGAGATGGGCATCATCCGCAATCACTATGTCGGCCGCACCTTCATCCAGCCGACGCAGGGCCAGCGCGAGCTCGGCGTGCGGATGAAGCTGTCCCCCCAATCGTTCGGTGCTCGCCGGCAAGCGGGTCTTGCTGGTCGACGACTCGATCGTGCGTGGCACCAATTCGGTGCGCGTGGTCCGGATGGTCCGCGAGGCGGGCGCCACAGAGGTGCACCTGCGCTCGGCCTCGCCGCCGATCCAATGGCCCGACTACTACGGCATCGACATGCCCGATCGGGAGAAGCTGCTGGCTGCCAATCACTCGATGGAGGAGATCGCGAAGCTGCTGGACGTCGATTCGATGGGCTACTTGTCCGTCGACGGCCTCTACTGGGCGATGGACGCCGACAAGCGCGACCCAGCCAACCCGCAGTTCACCGACCATTACTTCACCGGCGACTACCCCACCCGGTTGCTGGACCGGGAGATCGCCGAGGGCCGCAACCAGGCCGTGGAGCGCCAGCTCTCGTTCCTGGTCGACGCGTGAGCGGAGACAGGCCGGGCTTCAGGCTGAAGCTCGACTGGTATCTGATCCTCATCATCCTGATGGGCGTGGCCGCGACGGTCGCGCCAGTGCGCGGCGACGCGGCCGTGGCCTCGGGCTGGATGACCAAGGCGGCGATCGCGCTGGTCTTCTTCCTGCACGGCGCGCGGCTGTCGCGCGAGGCGGTGATCCGGGGGATGATGCACTGGCGGCTGCACCTGGTGGTGCTGGCCTCGACCTTCGCCCTTTTCCCGCTGCTGACGCTGGGCCTTGCCGCCCTGCCCGCCTGGATCACGCCGCCGGAGCTGGCGGTGGGGCTGGTGTTCCTGGGCTGCTTGCCATCGACCATCCAGTCCTCGATCGGCTTCACGGCCATCGCCCGCGGAAATGTGGCGGCGGCGGTTGCGGCTGCATCGGCGTCGAACCTGATCGGCATCGCGCTGACGCCGTTGCTTGTCGGCCTGCTGCTTCAGGCCCAGGGGAGCATCGACGCTTCGTCGGTTCAGTCGATCGTCTTGCAGCTGCTCGTCCCCTTCGCCGCCGGTCAGGCGCTGCGGCATTGGGTGGGCCCCTGGATCACGGCGCGAGCCAGGGTCCTTTCGTGGGTCGACCGCGGCGCGATCCTGCTGGTCGTCTACACCGCCTTCTCCGGAGCGGTCATCGAAGGCGTCTGGACGCGACTCGGCGCGCTGGACCTGATGCGCCTACTGGTCCTTTGCGGCGCGCTGCTGGCGGTCGTGCTGGCGATTACCGTCGGCGCGGCGCGGCTGCTGGGCTTCGACAAGGCCGATGAGGCGGCGATCGTCTTCTGCGGCTCCAAGAAGTCGCTGGCCAGCGGCGCGCCGATGGCGGCGGCCCTTTTCCCGGCGGCTGTGGCGGGCGTGGCGATGATCCCGCTGCTGGTCTTCCACCAGATCCAGCTGATGGCCTGCGCCGCCATCGCCCAGAGATACGCCGCGCGGCCTGACAACGGGGACGATCGG
Source organism: Phenylobacterium sp. J426 (assembly GCF_024699945.1). GTDB lineage: Bacteria > Pseudomonadota > Alphaproteobacteria > Caulobacterales > Caulobacteraceae > Phenylobacterium. The sequence goes on from NZ_JAJOMY010000001.1 coordinate 3,383,590, forward strand.
GGCTAGAGAGGCGCCCTCATGTCCGACCTCCCTCTCCAAGACCGCATCGCCCTCGTCACTGGCGCCAGCCGCGGCATCGGCCGCGCGGCCGCCATCGCGCTGGCCAAGGCCGGCGCGCACGTCGTCGCCGTGGCCCGGACCTCCGGCGCGCTCGAAGAACTCGACGACGACATCCGCCAGGCGACCGGCCAGTCCGCGACCCTCGTGCCGATGGACATCGCCGAGGACGGCGCCCTCGACCAGTTGGGCCTTGCGCTCCATCAGCGGTTCGGCCGGGTCGACGTGCTGGTTCACGCCGCGGCGATTCTGGGCCCGATGACGCCCGTCGCCCACATCGAGCCCAAGCACTGGGACCGCGTCATGGCGGTGAACCTGACCGCCTCCTACCGGCTGATCCGCAGCGTGGAGCCGCTGCTGCGGGCATCGGACCGCCCTCGGGCGATCTTCCTGACCTCGGGGCGCGCGGCCCGGCCGAAGGCGTTCTGGGGTCCCTACGGCGCGACCAAGGCGGCGCTGGAGAACCTGGTCCGCACCTGGGCGGACGAGCTGGAGAACACCCCGATCCGCGCGGCGATCCTCGATCCCGGCGCCATGCGCACCAAGATGCGGGCCGAGGCGTTTCCGGGAGAAGATCCGAACGAGCTGCCGGACCCGGCGGAGATCGGGCCCCTGATCGTCGACCTGGCGCAGGCCGAACTAGGCCTGCCGACCGCTAACGTGGTCTTTTCGGATTGGAAGACGCCCGCGACGCCCGCTTCGGCTTGACGCCTGGCCTGGCCAGCTTGGCCGATTTGCCGCGCGTGGCGGTCTTCTTCGGCTTGGACGGCTTCGCAGGCTTCGGCGGCCCCTCGGACACTTTCCGCGCGCGACCGCGTGGCGCGGTCTTGGCTGGCCCCGACTCGCCGTCCTCCGCGAAGGGGTTCTTGTTCGACCGCACGGAGACGCGGATCGGCACGCCCGGAAGATCGAAGCTCTCGCGGATGGAGTTGATCAGGTAGCGCTTGTAGTGGTCCGGCAGCTGGTCGGCGCGGCTGGCGAACAGCACGAACGTTGGCGGCCGGGCCTTGGTTTGCGCCATGTACTTCGGCTTGACGCGACGGCCGCCGACCGCTGGCGGGGGGTGACGCTCGACCGCCATTTTCAGCCAGTCGTTCAGGTCGCGGGTCTTCACCTTCGTGGACCAGTCGCCGTAGGCCTTCAGCACCGCCGGCATCAGGCGATCGAGGCCGCGGCCGGTCTCTGCGGACAGCGCGACGATCGGCGAACCCTTCACCTGCGGCAGGAGGCGGTTGGTCTCCTCGATGATCTCGGCAAGCTTGGCCTGCTGATCCTCGACCAGGTCCCATTTCGCCAGCACGAAGACTAGTGCGCGCCCTTCCCGCTCCACCAGGTCGGCGATCTGCAGGTCCTGGATCTCCAGCGGATGCGTGGCGTCCATGACGAGCAGCACCACCTCGGCGAAGGTGATCGCCCGGATGGTGTCCTGGGTGGAGAGCTTCTCGAGCTTCTCGTGGACCTTCGCCTTGCGGCGCAGCCCCGCGGTATCGACGAGCCTCACGCGGCGACCATCCCATTCCCAGTCGACGGGGATCGCGTCGCGGGTGATGCCGGCCTCGGGGCCGGTCAGCAGGCGCTCCTCGCCGATCAGGCGGTTCACCAGCGTGGACTTGCCGGCGTTCGGGCGACCGACGATGGCGATGCGGACAGGCTTGTCCGGCTCGTCCTCCTCCTCCTCGAAGTCCTCGTCCTCGGACCAGACGGCGGCGATGGCGGCGTAGAGGTCGGCCATGCCCTCGCCGTGCTCGGCGGAGATCGGCACCGGCTCCCCGAGGCCCAGGCCCCAGGCGTCGAGCACGCCGCTCTCGCCTTGACGGCCCTCCGCCTTGTTGGCTGCCAGGATAACCGGCTTGTCGGCCTTGCGCAGGATCTCGGCGAAGATGCGGTCGGCCGGCGTCACGCCTTCCCGGCTGTCCATCACGAAGAGCGCCACGTCGCACTCTTCGACGGCGAGTTCGGTCTGGGCCCGCATCCGGGCCTCAAGGCTCTCGTCGGTGACGTCCTCGAAGCCGGCCGTGTCGATCAGTTCGAGATCGAGGTCGCCCAGGCGGCCCGTGCCGAAGCGGCGGTCGCGCGTCACGCCCGGCCGGTCGTCGACGATGGCGAGCTTGCGACCGGCCAGCCGGTTGAACAGCGTGGACTTGCCCACATTGGGGCGGCCGACGATGGCGAGCTTCAGGGGCATGTCGTCAGCCTAAACGCAGTCCTAGCGGAGCGCGACCAGAGTGGCCTCGTCGGTGATGACATAGATCGTATCACCCATGGCGATCGGCGCGATCATGGCCGGCCCGCCCAGGCTGATCCGCCGCTCGACCTCGCCTGTCTTGGCGTTGAGCACCGCGAGGTCGCCGGTCTGGCCGGCGACGATCAGCTTGTTGTTGGTCAGCATCGGTCCTGACCAGATCGGCTTGGTGACCCGCTGGCCGCCGATGCCCAGGAAGCCGCCCTTCTTCTTGCCCTTGAAGCCCTCGTTCAGGTCCCGAATCCAGTAGATCTGGCCTGTCTCGCGGGAGGCGCAGATCACCTCACCGGTCTTGGAGACGACATAGACCACATCGCCCGCCGGCAACGGCGAAGTGATGCCGACGACCGGCAGGCTCCAGAGCGCCTGACCCGTGCGCAGGTCGATGGAGGCGAAGACGCCGGAGTGGCTGACCGCGAAGACGTCGCCCTGATAGATCACCGGACGACCGGGGATGTCGCGGATCTCGGACAGCGCACTGGTGCGGCTGGCGCGCGAAAGCGCCTCGTTCCACAGATCGTTGCCGTTCGCAGCCCGCAACGCCACCAGCTCGCCGGACCCGAAGGCGGCGACCACCGTGTCGCCGGACACCGCCGGGCTCGACGCGCCCAGGATGCGCGCCGATTCCGCCAACGCCTGGTAGGTCCAACCCGGCTGCCCAGTGGCGGCGTCGAAGGTCAGCAGGGTGTTGTCCAGCGAGACCACCATCACCCGGCCGCCGGCGACGGTCGGCGCGCCATGCACGGATTCGCTGGTGCGGGTGCGCCAGCCGATGGCGCCGGTGTTGGCGTCGATCTGAAGAACCTGCCGCCAGCCCGAGGAAACGTAGAGCTTGCCCTCGGCGTAGGCGAGCCCGCCGCCGAACGCGAGCTTGTCGCGCTTGTTGTCGCCAGGGTTGGTGCCGGTGCGCCAGATCTGCGCGCCGGTGCGGGCGTCGTGGGCCGAAACGCGGCCTTCGGCGTCCATGACGAAGACCTTGCCGTCGGCCGCGACCGGCGGCGCCGTGACGTAGCGGCCGCGCTGCGAGCCTTCGCCGAAGCTGCGTTTCCAGGCGATCGACAGGTTGGGCGCTGCGTCGACATGGTCCACCGACTGCTCGGGGGAGCCGCCAGGCAGCGGCCAGGCCGCCACCGTCTGAGGCGTCGGCAGAGAGAAGTCGACGCCCTTCAGCGCATCGGCCGGCTCCAGACGCTGGTCGGCGGGGACGATGGAGATGCGTTCGCCCTCTCCAGCCGTCTCAGCCGGACCGTCGCTCCGGTCGAAGGGGTTGAGACGGCCGAGCGTCGAGCAACCGCTCGCGCCCAGCGCGGCGATCATGCAGGCGGCCAGGAGGATCTTGCGGCGCGACGTCATTGCGGTCCGTTGGCTTGCGGTTGCGGCTGCGGCTGGGCGGGTCCCTCGACGGCGCCTTGCTGGCCGAGGACGGCGCCGGGCGGCACCACCATCGGCGGCGGCATGGCCGCGGCCGACTTCACGATGCCGGGCAAGGCCTTGGCCGAGCCCGAGTCGATGAGGCCGACGGCGGCCTGGGCGCGGGCCCGGACACCGTCCGGCGCGTCGAGACTCTGCTGGAGCACGACAAAGTCGCCGCGGGCTCCTGCGGTGTCGCCGGCCATCAGCTTGGCGAAGGCCAGGGCCTCACGAGCCTGCACCCGATACGGGCGGCCTTCCTTCATCAGGGGCGTCAAGCGCGTCTCCACGTCCTTGTAGGGGGCCGTGTCGAGCACCGCGAAGGCGGATTTGAGGCGAGCGACATCGCCCAGCACGTCGTCCGGGGCCGCGTCAGCAGCCTGATCGAGCAGCTTCACGGCCTCGTCGGTCTTGTTCTCACGTTGGGCGAAGGCCGCCAGCTGCATCAGGGCCAGCGTCTTGTAGCCGCCGGCCGGGGATTGCGAGACCTCGGTCCACAGGGTCCGGGCGCGCGCCTCGTCGCCCTGGACGAAGGCCTGAGCGCCTGCGTGGTACTTCTCGGAGGCGTCCGCGACCACCTTGTTGCGCCAGGTGTCCCAGCCCCAATAGGCCAGCGCGGCGATCAGCGCAGCCGCAGCGATCGCCAGGACCCACGGCAGGGCCTTGCGCGCAAGCGACTGGTAGCGGTCGGAGCGAAGCTGCTCCTCGACCTCTTCGAACAGATCCGTCACGTGAAGGGGACTCCGGACTCTCTTAGGCTTGCCGTTCGGCAGAGGCCGGGAACCTATAGCGCGCCGCAGGCCGCCGCAACGCTACCCAGCTTTGGCGAAGTAGATCTCGGCAGGACCCGGGAATCGGCGGGCGCGGACGTCCTCAGCGTAGCTCGACACCGCCCGGCTGATCTCGCCGCGCAGATCGCCGTAGCGACGGACGAACTTCGGCGTCCAGTCGAACAGCCCCAGCATGTCGTCGGTCACCAGGATCTGGCCGTCGCAGCCAGCCGAGGCGCCGATGCCTATGGTCGGGACCTCAACGGCTTCGGTGATCTCGCGGGCCAGACCTTCCGCCACGCCCTCGACGACGATCGCGAAGGCGCCGGCCACGGCGGTCGCCTTGGCCTCTTCCAGAATGCGACGGCGCTCCTCGCCGGCCCTGCCCTTGGCCTTGAAGCCGCCGTCGACCAGCACCGCTTGCGGCCGCAGCCCCACGTGGCCCATCACCGGAATGCCGCGCTTCACGAGGTATTCGATCGTGTCGATGATGGTGGCTCCGGCCTCAACCTTCACCGCCTGGGCGCCGGTCTCCTTCATGACACGCGCCGCGTTGGCATAGGCCAGCTCGGCCGAGCCCTCGTACGAGCCGAACGGCATGTCGACGACGACCATCGCCCGCTTCGAGCCTCGCATGACCGCCTGGCCGTGCAGGATCATCATCTCGAGCGTGACGCCGACGGTGTTCGGCAGGCCATGGACGACCATGCCGACGCTGTCGCCCACCAGCAGAAGATCGCAGTGCTCGTCCAGCAGTTCGGCCATGGGCGCGCTGTAGGCGGTCAGACAGACGACGGGCGTCTGCCCCTTGCGCGCGGCGATGTCCGGCGCGGCGACGCGACGGACGGCTTCCTGCCGGTGGCTGGACAAGGTCAGATCTCCTCGATCACCCGGGACAGGGCGAAGCCCATCAATAGCACGGCGAGACCAACCGAGATCCAGATCCCGAACCCGCCGGACAGCGCGGAGATCATTTCGGTGCTGGGGGCCACGTCCGCGAGGCCGGCGCCGAGCGCCCGCGCGGATTGCTCCGCCGACTCGACGCGCTCGAACAGGTTCGACATGACGAGCTGGCTGGCGCCGATCAGGCCGCCCACCACGCCGCCCGCGCCGATCAGCCAGCGGCGGGTCTGCCAGCCGCGGTTCAAGCGGCGCTCGATGCCCTGGGCGAACGCCTGGCAATCCGGAAGCTCGGGCGCTTCGGCGAACAGGCGCTCCAGGCGGCGTTCGAAATCGTCAGCCATTGCCGCGCCTCCCTTCCAGAACCGCGCCGTCGGCCGGCGCCAGTCGCGTTCTGAGCTTTTCCAGACCACGTTTGACATGGGATTTGACCGTTCCAAGCGGCAGGTTCAAGGCCTCCGCCGCTTCGCTGTGGGACAGACCCGCCCCGAAGCAGAGCGAGACGCACAGCCGCTCCACCTTCGACAGCACCTTCATGGCTTCATCGAGGTCGATGCGGTGATCGGCGTCGCCGCCGCCCACGATCTCCTCGTCCTCTGCGCTCTCCGCCGCCAATTCCGTGAGCCGGCGCTCGCGCTGCAGGCGGCGCAGGTACTGGCGCGCGGCGATGCGCTTCACCCAGGCGGCGAACGTCCCCTCGCCGCGGAACTCGGCGATCCGTTGAAAGGCCGTCAGGAAAGCGTCCTGGGCCACGTCGTCGGCCTCTGCCGCCTGCGCGCCCATCCGGCGCAGCAGGTATCGGACGGCCGAGCCGTGGCGGCGCGCAAGCTCCCCGAAGGCGCGCCCCTCACCCGCCGCCGCGTAGGAGCAGAGCTCCACGTCGTGCAGGCTGGCGAAGCTCGATGGTTTGCCCGGCATGGGCGTGAACCCCTCTTCGGCCGATGCCTAGGACTTCGGCTTGTTGATGAGGCCGAGGATGACGAAGGCCAGTCCGATGAAGCCCGGGAAGGCGGCGAAGCCCAGGAACCAGTAGGCCGCGTCCGGCTCTTCGAAGCCGACGATCAGGCCCAGCGCGACCAGGCCCAGCGCAACGGCGATCCAGACGATGCCGGTCCGCAAGTCGCGTTGTGGCGACGGCGGCAGCGCGGGCGACCGGACATTCGTCGACATGGCGTCGACCATTTCCTGGGGCAGCGGCTGGCCGCGCTCGATGGCCGCACGCAGGGTTTCCGCCATCTTCTGCCGCTCTTGGCTGCGGAAGTAGCGGGGCGCGATCACAATGGCCGCGATCATGGCGAAAAACGCGAGTGGGATCAGGATCTCCACGGGCTCTCTCCTCTTCTCATTATCTCGGCGGGCGCCACCGCCCGTCTCTGATCAGAAAGAGACCGGACGACGCGCGAACAGATGCAGCTAAGCCTGTGAAACTTTGGTCATGATTCCAGCCCGAGCGCCGTCCGGGGACGCCCGCCGAGGATGACTACCGCCCCGGCAGCGAGCGCCAGCAGCGCTGCGGTCGGCGCGAGCTCGTGCGAAAGCCGCACCATGGCCGGCAGCACCACGGGCCATAGCGCCCACAGCGCGAGGCCGCCGACGACCGGCCCGCCGGCCAGGACCCCCAGGTCGGCCCGGAACTCCCGACGCATCACCCGTTGCATCACCGCCGTCGAGAACTCCGGATCGCGGGCCGGGGGCTCGTCTCCCGCGAACAGCGCCTTCAGCCGATCGTCAGCGTCCATCGCGATCCTCCAACGCCTGCAGGAGCCGGGCCCGCCCCCGCGTCACATGAGACTTTACCGTGCCCAGCGGGAGACCGAGCGCCTCGGCAGCCTCCCCGTGGCTGAAATCGCCGGCCAGACACAGCGCCACGCAGGCCCGCTGGTCGGGCGATAGTCCGGCCAGCGCCGCCTCCAGCGCCAGCCGGTCGTCCTCGAAGCGCGCGCCCACCTGCGGGCGTTCCGCCTCGTAGCTCGCCTCCCGCGCGCGGTCCCGCCGCCGCGAGCGCAGGGCCGTCAAGTGCTTACGATAGCCGATGCCGCACAGCCATGCGCGCACGCTAGCCCCCGACTTCAACTGGCCAATCCGCGACCAGGCCGCGACAAACGTCTCCTGGGCCAGGTCGTCGGCGAACGCCCAGTCTCCGCAGGCGCGGCGCAGGAAGGCTCGGAGCGGCTGCTGGTGACGCTCCACGAGCCGCGCGAACGCCTCGGTCGAGCCGCGCCGGGCGGCGGCGACCAGCGCCTCGTCCGCCCCCTCCGGGGTCATCGGCCGCGCAGGGTATAGCTGAGCACGGCCACGATGCCGTGGCCTACCGCGACGCAGGTGAGGATGATCGCCACCAGCCGGAACGGCCAGTAGTCGGACGCCGGCCCCGCGTACTCCGCCGCCAGCCAGAAGCCGGCCGCCACCGCGCCGGTGACCAAGGCGGTGCGCAGCGCCCAGTAGGGGCTGCGATAGCGTCGGCGCATGTGCCGCCGCCGCTCGCCCCAAGCGTATTCGTCATCATCCACGTCATCGAGTTCGGTGTCGCGGATCACCTTCAGCAGTTCGGCCGGCGGGTCTTTGCCCTGGCTGGTGTAGGCGCGCAGCAGGTCAAGGCGGGCTTGGCTGCGCTTGTAGGCCAGCCAGCGGTCCCAGGCGCCGAAGACGAAAAAGCCCAGGGGGAACAGCAGCCACCAGTAGCTGCGGAACAGGTCTTCCATGATGAAGCTCCAAGCGGCGGGCGGGGCCGTCGCCCCCCGATGGAGCCCCTGCCCGCCTGCCTTCACCCCCTAGTCGCCGCCGACGCTGCGATTGGATGCGAAGCCTGGGCGCTCTTCGTCCGGCGGGGCGCCGTCAGGTGAAGATCGCCGCGTAGACCTCGGGCTTGAAGCCAACCGTCAGCTCGCCGTCTATGTCGAGGACCGGGCGCTTGATCATCGACGGCTGGGCCAGCATCAGGTCGATCGCCTTGGCCTCGTCGATCCCCTGCTTGTCGGCGTCCGGCAGCTTCTTGAATGTGGTCCCGGCCCGGTTCAGCAGCGGCTCCCAGCCTGTCTTCCCGACCCAGCCTTCCAGCGTCGCGCGGTCGACGCCCTCCTTCTTGTAGTCGTGGAAGCGGTAGCCGACGCCCTGGTGGTCGAGCCAGGTCCAGGCCTTCTTCATCGTGTCGCAGTTCTTGATGCCGTAGAGGGTCACGGCCATGGCGGTCTCCGTCCTGAGCTAGCCAGCCAGCGGGAAGCGCTCGATCACCTCGAAGCGGCCTTCGCCATGGACGGCGTGGATGAGCACGAACTCCTCGACCGCCCACTCGACCGGCTCCACGAACGTCTCGGGGACGTCGGCCCGGTCGTAGATCAGCGTCATGTGCGGCTCGTACGATGGGTCGCGGCGCGACGCCATCCCCGCGCGGACGAGTTCGTGGTGGAGCGCATCGTAGAGCGCGTGGACCCCGATGACGCCGTCCTCACCCCAGAGGACCAGGGGGCGCTCGCCGGCGCCGCGCCCCCAGCTTGCCAGTCGGTTGAGGGCGATCGTGAACCGCCGGCCCTCGATGCGGCGAACGACGTCGACCGCCTTCTCGAGGATGGGTCCCGGCGGACGCTTGAACGTCCCCAGGTTGAAGAGCGAAACGTGCAGCCGGTTGGCCGCCACGGCCCTGCCGATCAGGCGATGTCTGCGCCGGACACCCTCCAACCGCTCGGCCGCGGCGGCGGCCGCCTCAGGCGTGGGCTGCAGGGCCAGGTAGAAGACGTGTTTGCCGGGAACGGCGGCCATGCGGGGTTAGCCTATTCCCACTCGATTATCTTCGAATGCCCTAAATTTCTGATTAGACGATACATTCTCGCTCACGCGGATTTGAATACCGTCTGAGATACCGTCAGAATCTTTGGCTGGCGGATTGATGATGCGGAGGCACATCAGCAATGGGCGAGAGCAAGAACGGCTCCACGAACCGGAGAATAGCAGAGTCCCCTCCCCGCAGCACGCCTTCGCTGAGAAGGGAACTGGGCAGCCTTGTTTTACGGGTATGCAGGGACCGCCCCTCCCGAAGCTTCGGGCGCGATGGAAGCAGACGCCACCGTCCTCACGCCGGCGCTGAGCGCGCCTCAGGTACTTCACCGGGCGTTGTCATGAGCTACCCGGGAACCGCGGCGGCCTCGTACAGTTCAGCTGCAAGGAGGATCGCCATGTTCAAATCACCCTTGATGGGGTGGATGGCCCCCCTCAGACCGACGCCGAAGCGTCATGGTGGTCGTCATCTTGCCATTGCGCGGAGGAGACCATCCATGGGTGAGATTACCACAGTGGCCGTCGACTTGGCCAAGCGCGTGTTCCAGGTTCACGGCGTCGACGCGGCCGGCAACGTGGTGCTGCGGCGCCAGCTCCGTCGGTCAGAGGTGTTGCCCTTCTTCGAGAAGCTGAGCCCGGTCATCGTGGGCATGGAGACGTGCTCCGGCGCTCACTATTGGGGCCGGCTTCTCGCAGGCATGGGCCACGAGGTTCGGCTTGTGCCGCCGATCTACGTGAAGCCTTTCGTCCAGCGCCAGAAGAACGATGCGGCGGACGCTGCGGCGATCTACGAAGCGATCAGCCGGCCGTCGATGCGGTTCGTGCCGGTGAAGACGACCGACCAGCAGGCTGCCCAGGCGGCGCTCCGCACCCGGGAACTCTTGGTCCGACAGCGCACCATGGCGGTCAACGCCTTGCGTGGGCACTTGGCGGAGTTCGGCATCACGGCCGGCGTCGGGCTGCACAACCTGCCGACGCTGCTGGAGCGATTAGACGCGACGACGGAGGCCCCGGACTACGCACGGGAGAGCCTGCAACTGCTGATCGACCAGATCGAGGACTGCAGCGACCGCATCGGCAAGCTCGACGTCGTGATCGCGCGCCGCTGCCGCGCCGATCCAGACGCCCGACGCCTGATGACAATCCCGGGCATAGGACCGCTCACCGCGAGCGCTCTCCTGGCGACCGTGCCGGATCCGGCCCGCTTCAAATGTGGCCGACACTTCGCAGCCTGGCTGGGGCTCGTACCCCGACAGCACTCCACAGGCGGCCAGGCGCGGCTGGGCCGGATCAGCAAGATGGGCGACAGGACCCTGAGACGACTGCTGGTCTCGGGCGCCGTGGCGGTGCTGTTGGCCGCGCGCCGGCGACCCGGCTTTAGCGACAGCTGGCTTGGCCGCCTGCTCGCGCGGAAGCCGCTGTTGCTGGCAGCCGTAGCGCTCGCGAACAAGCATGCGCGGATCGTCTGGGCATTGCTGGCGAAGGGCGGCGTCTATCGCGAAGCGGCGGCTTAGGAGCTTGCCCGCTGCATCTCGCGGCGGGCGGTGTGTGCGTCGGCGACGACGGAGGTGATGGCGACGGGTCGACACCTGGGCTCGGGCAAACCATGCGAGTCGTAGCGCCTCGAGCGCGTACCCTTGATCGGGACCCGAGCCCCGCGCACTCCATCAGGGCCAGCAGCCGAAGATGACTGCACCGACAGGCCGGACACATGACCGCGCGCCGAGCCACCGCCACTCACCTTCGTTGATGTGTCTGATCGCTCCGGTGGAGGCCGGCAGCGAGGGGAGCCGGCTGGCTTCGAGCCGTCAAGGACAAGCCGGCTTCGCCGGGCGCGCGTCCCGCGCGCTCCTTGACCGCTCTTCACCAGCCGTCTGTGGGGCTGCCATGCCCTCCAGGGAAGGGTAGCCCTCGCTGGCGCGAGGGCTCTTGCGCGGAAATCGGTTGCCGGGGTGGGGCCATCCACACAGGACCCGCTGGGGCGCTGTTCTCGGCTTTGCGCTGGGCGGCTTCTTCGACGGCATCGTGCTGCACCAGATCCTGCAGTGGCACCACCTCCTGAGCCTGGTGCCTGGCATGGCCGACATGCGCCTGCAGGTGCTGTGGGACGGCTACTTCCATGCCTTGATGTACGTCGTCGCGGCGGTCGGCTTGTTTGGCTTGTGGCGCGCCCACAAGAGCCGAGAGGAAGACGCCCGCTGTTCGGCTCAGTCCTCCTCGGTTTCGGCGTCTGGCACATCGTCGACAGCGTCCTCTCGCACTGGGTGCTGGGCATCCACCGCATCAAGCTCGACATTCCCAACCCGCTCATGTGGGATCTTATCTGGTTCGCCGCTTTCGGCGCGCTGCCGCTCATCATCGGATTCCTGATGCTGCGGGGCTTCCGTCCGGGCGCACCGAGAATCTCGGGCCCGGCCGCCGCCGTGCTCCTGCTGGGGCTGATCATGGGCGGCCGGAGCCTGGTCGCTCAAGCCACCGCCGGACCAGCCGTTCACCACCGTCGTCTTCGCGCCCGGGACGAACCCGAACCAAGTCTGGTCCGCGCTCTCCGCGACGGACGCCCGGCTCGTCTGGACGGACCCGTCCATGGGTGTGGTGGTCGTCGATGCGCCGGCCGACCAGCGGTGGTCCTTCTACCGGCACGGCGCGTTGCTGGTGAGCGGCTCTGGCGTGCCGGCTGGCTGCTTCAACTGGAGCCGGGCCTGAGAGACGCACCTAGGTGCATCTAACGACGCCGCCGGCGAAGCACCGCCCGGACCCGCGCCAGCAACTCCCGGGGATTACACGGCTTGGACAGGTAATCGTCGGCGCCCCCTTCCAAGCCCCTGATGCAGTCTGAAGCACTGTTCATTTTGGAATGGATAATGACGGCGGGCGCGTTCGGCCGTGTGCTGAGACATGAGCACAGCTCAATGCCGTCCTCCGCTTCCGGGAGCGCTAGTTCGATGATGACGAGATCAGCGCCTTGGCTCGCGAGGAGGAAGACTGCTTCGGTCGAGTTGGCCGCAGCCTCGACTTCAAAGCCGTGCTGCTCCAGAAGGCAAGCCAATCGCCGCCGCGCGGTCCCGTCCGGATCTACGACGAGCACCCGGGCGCTGCAGGGGCGTTGAGGCGCGGGGGCCAGCATTTCAGAAGTGTCGCGGCCGCACGTTTCCGCATTGTTTCGGGAAGGCCGGCCCAGCGTACCTTTGGGCTGCGACGCCTTTCGCCCTGGGATCGACGCCGGGTCCCTGCCCGTACGTGTCACCCGCAGGCTTCGCCTCCCACCGCGACGAGACACGCACTCGATCCCAGGCTGTCCCGAGTTCGAATGCTCCGCCGTGGCGCACGGCCCAGTCCGTACAATGTGCAAGGATGGGCGTCCGGAGAGCTCGGTGGTTCCCGCTGGCGGGGCGAGCCCTTTCAGTTGTAGAACGGCTAACGCTTCGGGCGCCGGAAGGCGCTAGGAAGTCAAGTCGAGGCGCTCGTGCAGCGCCGGCGCGGTGCGAGCCACCGCCGGTTTGTGTGGAAGGCGGATGGCGCGGGCAAGGGGCGGGATCGACCATCAAAAGACCACCGCACTCCTGAAGGCCGCAGAGGCCCTGATCTCCCGACGGGGGGTGGGCGTCTCTCTTGTCCAGATCGCTCGGTCGGCCGGAGTGTCCAAGCAGACCCTCTACAATCGATTTGGGGGTCGAACCGGATTCTTCACCGCCCTGGCTGCGGACCAGGCGGCAAACTGTCCGCCGCCCGCGATTGGCCAGCCGGCTGGACGCACGCCGTCGGAGGCGCTGGAGAGATATGCGGTCGAAATGCAGGCCTACCTCAATCGACCGCTAACCCGCGAATTGCTCGCGCCGCGCACGATCGAGACAGAAGCCGCCGGCGCCGCTTGGCGGGAGGATGTGCTGGGACGTGCCCGGCGCGACCTCGAAGGCTGGTTCGTCCAGCAAGCCAACACCGGCCGGTTGCACGTCTCAGATCCAGATGTGATGGCCGCGTTGCTGATCCAGCTGTGCGTGGCCGAGACGCTGGCGCCGATCGTGCCGTCCGGCGAACCGGCTTCGCCTTCGGCGGCGAAGCCTCTGGTGTCGCGCGTTGTCCAGGCTCTCTTCACTTTCGAGGGGCACCCCCGCGGAGCTGGCGAATCCCCATCTCCGCGCACGTAGCGGTGCACCGCAGGCCCGCCCGGCGCCTTGGAAAAAGCCAACAGCTCCCGCGCCAGCCCGCGGAAACGTCGCCGGATTGGGCCAGCATGACGCTGCGCAACCGCCGCGGTGGAATTCGAGCGCCGGTCGCAGGGCCATGAACACCTTGTCGAGGTGCGGCGGCGGCCGAAGATCAGCGGACGCGGGCCCTCCGAAGGCTGCCGACCTGGCGTTCACCCGGCTTGCTGGTCCTAGCGGTCGGAGACAAGACGACTTCGACCTGCCGAGCTGATCGCCCGCTGCAGTATGATCGTCGGAATGATTGCCGCGACGAACGCGATGGCGGTGAGAAGGAAGCCGTCCCGGAACGCCGCTGCGGATGACTGAGCATAGACGGCTTGTCCCAGCAGCCATCCAGCCGCCGCCCCTTGCTCGGGACCGGACAGGCCAAGCTCCGCCATGATCCGGCTCGCCTGCCCCAGGTATTCTGCAGTCGCGGCGTTGTCGGGGGTCTGAGTCGCTGCGAAAGCCTCGCCATGAAGAATCGTTCGCCGCTCCAGGAGGACGGAAAGCAGGCCAGTGCCCAGCGCGCCCCCGAGTTGGCGCGTGAAGTTCATGGCCCCGGAGCCCTGGGCCAGCAGGTGCGGCGGCAGGACCTTCAGCGAAGCGGCGCTGAGGGAGGGAAAGACCGCGCCCATCCCGATCCGGCTGATCACCGTCCACCAGGCGAGCGTCCAGAACGCCGTACCGGCCGTCACGTGAGATGTCAGCCATGACGAGTAGGCGAACACGGCCAGCCCGAAACCGATCATGAGGCCCGGCGAAAGCTTGTCGCTGAGCGCGCCAGCCAACGGGAAGACTACGACGAGCGCGAAACCTGCGGGCATCAGCAGCAAGCCGGCCTGCGTCGGCGTATAGCCCTGGATCTGCTGCACGAAGACCGGCAGAAGGTAGGTCGAGCCAAAGAGCCCGGCTCCGAGCACAAAGCTGACCACGGACGCCGCTGCGAAGGGCCCATTCCGGAAGAGACGCAAATCCAACAGCGGCTCGCGCGCTGTCAGCTCGCGGCACAGGAACGCCGCTCCGGCGGCCAGCGAGAGGGCGAAGCATCCCAGCACCGGATTGGATTCCCAACCCGCCCGCTGCCCCGAGGACAGGCCCTGCAGAAGCGCCAGCAGGAACACCGAAAGGATGACCATAGCTTGCCAGTCGAGCTTCGGCCTCGCAGCAAGGGGATCGCGGCCCGGCAAGAACAAGTGCGCCAAGGCCATTCCGCCGAGGCCGAACGGGATCCCAAGGTAGAACAGGAACCGCCAATTGAAGCTGTCCATGAGGAGGCCGCCGACCCAGGGGGCCAAGCGCGGGCGCAAGCACGACGCCGATCCCGAAGATGCCCATGGCAGCCCCGCGCCGCTCCGGAGGGAAGACCTGAAACATCGTTACCATGGCGAGCGGCTGGACCACACCGGCGGCAAGGCCCTGCAGCACGCGGCTGACCACCAGCACATTCTGGTCCGGCGCGAGCCCTCCGAGGATGGAGCCGAAGAGGAAGAGGCCCAGCGCTCCGACCATGGTCGCCCGCTGCCCAGCGGCGCGTTCGCACCAGGCGGTCATCAGCATGGTCACGGTCATGGCGGCGAGAAAGCCGGTGGACAGCCACTGAACCTCCGTCGCGCTCATCCCGAACTCGCCCATGATGGCCGGCACGGCGACGTTGACGATGGTCGACGACAATACAACGGCCACGGCCGAGACCATCGCCGTCACCGTCGCCAGCCAGCGATAGCCAGCTCCGTAGCGTTCGAAGAGCTCGCTAGTCGACCGCATCGATGTTGACCTCAACCATCATGCCGGGCCGCAGGAACCCATTCGACTCTTCCAGAACAAGTCGCACCGGCAGGCGCTGGGTGACTTTCGTGAAGTTGCCGCTGGGGTTCGGATTGGGCAGCAGAGCGAACTGACTGGTGGCGGCGCCGCCGATCCGCTGCACCCGAGCTTTGAATTTGCGGCCAGGGTAGGCGTCGACCTTTACCGTCGCCTGGGCGCCCACCGCGAGTTTTCGGAACTCCGTTTCCTTGACGTTCGCGTCGACCCAGACGTTCCTGGGGTTGTGGTACATCAGGATCCGGGCGCCCGGCGTGACGAACTCGCCCGCATCGACGAACGTCTGGTCTATCACGCCGTCGAATGCCGCCACGATCTCCCGCCGCGAGAGGTCCAGCGAATGCTGCGCTCTCTTCGCGAGGAGACCGGCGCGTTGCGCGTCGAGAGCTGCGATCTGTTCATTCAGGACGTCAGCGTCATCCCGCCCGGAGGCCGTGACGTAGACATCCCCCCGCGCCGCGTCGACTGCGGCTTTTGCTCGGTCGACGGCCTTTTCGGCCGCCGTCAGGCGCGCCTGGTCTTCCTCGAGCCGGCTCCTGGCGAGCAGTCCCTTGCTGTACAACGTCTGTGTGCGGCTGAAGGCGCTGCGGGCCAGCTTGAGGTCCGCCTGCGCAGCTGCGAGCCCGGCTTCGGCCTGCAGCACTCCGGCATTGGAGACCTCGACGGCGCGTCCGACGCGCGAGTTGATCGCCGCCTGCTGGGCGCGCAGCTGTGCCGTCTGAGCCTCGAGTGCGGCGATGTTGGCCTCGATCTCCTGCAGGGCGAACTCGGCGTCGCGGGGTTCGAGCCGCACCAATACCTGCCCGGCGCGCACCGCGTCCCCCGGGCGGACCTTCAATTCCACCACACGACCGGCCGCTTCGCTCGCCAGCGCCACGACGTCGGATGCGATCCGCGCGTCGTTGGCGTAGACGTGCTGCCCCCGCGCATGGATAAAGCCGCCGGCGCAAACGACGGCGGCAGCGGCGAGGACGCTGGCCAGGGCGATCTTGCGCCTTGCTGCACGGGGCCTCGCCTTGGCGGCGCCGACATCTGTTTGGCTTTCTCCGGACATCTCAACCTACTCCAGACGCTCACTGATGCGGCGAAGGACAGATACGGTCGTGCCGAGATCGTCCTTCGGGATCCCGTGCAGAATTTCCTCCCGCAGCGCGTCGGCGACCTCCGTGATGTGGTCCAACACGGGCTGGGCCCCTGGTGCGAGCTGTACGAGCTTGGCGCGTCGATCTCCGGCGACCGCCTCACGGAAGATCAGCCCGTCGCGTTGCAGGGCGTCGAGCTGACGCACCAGCGTGGACGCCTCGATCCCCACGCGCTCCGCGAGCCTCGCGCTGGAGGAGGCCGCCGTCTGCCTTCGACAGGACAAGCAGCAGCTGCCAGCGACTTTGCGTCAGCCCGGTTCTTCGGAGACGCTCGTCCAGGCGGGCGCGCCAGCGCCGGTGGATGAAGGCCAGTCGACGGGACAACTCGGAGTGAGGGTCAGTCAGATGCACTCGCTGCATGGCCAGTAGTTGGCATGCTAACTATCGCGCCGCAACCGGGTGCGGCAATCCGGCGCCCAATCGTCGCCGCTGAAGCCGGCGCTTGCTGACAGGCGCATCCCACGCGGCGCGCGCCCGCCCCTGCTGTAGCCCCTTGAGACCTGAACCCGGGAATGGCGACAAGGCGCGCCGCGTCGATGTCGCTCCGGCTAAGCCAGCCGGCCGTCGTCGGCAAGCCAGCGAATGGCTTCTGCCAAGTCGTTGTAGATCACCCGAAAATTGCCCTCCCCAAATGCCAGCCGGGCGATGTAGGCCAATCGCGTATTCGGAACCAGGAGCGCTGCGCGGACGCCGCGTCTCCGGAGCTCTTCACTGTTCGGCTGCTGCGCGAGGGTCAAATCGACGTCCGGAGGTTCCATCTCGAGGGCGTCATACAGCACCCGTGATCGGCCGCTTTCCGACAGGAGAAGCATGACTTGTGACTGGAGTTCGGTCACATCCTCGGCGGTCAACGCCCCTCGGATTCTTGCAACAATGATCTCGCCGCTGAGCTCGACCCAAATCCGCTGACTCTTCGGCATTTCTCTCACCCACGGTGCACCGTCACATCCGCCGCGGCTTGCGCGCGGATGCAGGCTGCTCTGCCCTGTAGCCCTCCGCCCCAGTTGCAACAACGTCTCAGCATCGAAGCCCCCTCCCATCGCAGCCTCGTCGACATTGTCGGCGGCCCGCGCGTGCAGGGGCGTCGTGGGGTTGAACCCGAAGGCGCCGGGTCATCGGCTGGGCGACGGCGAGGGCAACGCAGGGCGTCGCCAGAACTCCAAGTCGGCTCGGAGGAATAAACGATTGCCGAAGAGCCGCCGAGCGCAGCCGGACCGAGCTGTGAACCCGCCCAATTCCCGCGCACGACGCCACGTAGACGCTCTAGATTCCTTGGTGCGATTCCAATCCTGATCGAACCCGTCTGCGCCGCCTTTTCGATCTTGCCAACCAGGTCGGGAGACGACAGCGCCAATATTCTCAGCACGGCTAGCAGCTTGCCGGCCTCGCCGGGCGCAGGGCTGGTTCGCTCTCGCGTCAGGTCGCTCGCGAGCGGCGCAAGCTTTCGGGCAACGTCAAAAGATGGGTTGCGCAAGTTGCAGCTCGCCCTGCCGCCCTATCTGGCGCTGGTGCTGCGAAACTTCGTCACGGCTAGGGGGTTCGTTCGGCGACTGGCTGCTCATTGCTCGACCGGGCTTGCGACAACGGAAGTTGGGCTATGCCGGCTTCCGAGGACGCGCGGCGTCGGCGCTGACGCTGCGGATTTCACGAATCCAAGGCGCTCGCTTGGGCTTGGCCCGGTCCAACCGTCCCCCCAGCTGCTTTAATGCTGTACCATTCGTCCATCTTCGGGACGCGGCGCCACAGTGGATTGGCTGAACAGGACGGCCGGTCAGCAGAAGCGGAGACTTTCGCGATGAGCGGCATTCGCCGGCTGACCGACAGGGATGGCGGCGGCGTCCCCAGCGCTGACATTCTTGTTGCCGGGCTCAAGGCGGCAATGCGGCGCCACGGACGCGCGTTGAAGACGCTCCACGGCTTCATTGGAGCCGCCCTCGATCCCAACCATGCCGACCTGCTACGACCTGGAGAATCCTACCTCTTCCGCCACGAGGACGTTCTGCGGCCGGTAATCGCCGAGGTCGCGTCGGTCGTGGACGCGGGAATTCGCTCCGGAGAAGTGCGCGCCTGCGACTCCGGGGTGGCTGCAAGGGTCGTGCTCGGCCTCACGTTGTTCGCGCCGCTCGTCGGCCCAACCCCACTAACCGGTGCAGGAAGGCGTCGGACAATCGAAGCTCTGCAGGACCTGATCACGTACGGCTGCGTCGGCAATCGCGGAACGTCGCCGACCGGTGAGAGGAATCGGCACCAGCGCTTCCAGCCACTTGAGGCAGGTAGCCGGGACGCAATCCTCGCCAGCGCGTCTTACCTGTTGAACCGGCGCCCCCAGGCTCCCATGGAGGAGATCGCCGCATTTCTGAAGGTGAGCTCCCACACGCTTGGCCTCTACTTCGGCGAACGGGACCATCTCGTGTCCGCCTGCCACTCCCGCACCCTCACGATCTTCCTACACGTGCAGGACGCCACCCTTGCGCCTGGGCCTGTGACGGCTGCGGGCGTCGGACGCTTTGTCCGGGCGACGGCGCTCAGTTATTTCAGCCCCGACGTGCAGCCGCTAAGTCCGATCGCAGCGCTGAGCGGAGCGGACGGCCATAGCGAAGCCCGACGGCGACTACAGTGGGCGGGCCTTTGGATGCTATTACGGCCGCGCTTGATCGACGGCGTCGGCGCAGGCGAACTGCGGGAGCGGCACCATCAGTTGGCGCCCCGCTTCTGGCTGGCCCTTTGCAGTTCTCTCCCGTCCGGGCTCTGGCAGGAGGCGATCCAAGACCCAGACCGCGAGGCAGATAACGTGGCCGAGCTGATCTGCCTCGGATTGGCGCCGGCCGAACGGACGTTTTGATCTGCGTGACGGCTCCGAGCGGCGCACGACCTCGGACGTGGATGACTACTCCGTGGCGCCGTGGGTGCGGGTTCAATGGATGGGGGAGCGGGCAGGCTCAGCCCGGGCTCGTCGGATGGGCGAATGAGAGGGGGGCCGGCTGACCGCCCACCAACGCTCAGCGATGCCAGCTCTCGCGAGCGGTCGGCGCTCCTGAGCAGACGCGCTCGAGTCTTCAACGTGGGCGCCTATCGGTCCAGTTCGGCGCGGCGCCCGCGCCGGCCCCTCAACAACTCCGACCTGCCAGAACCTGCCGTCCTCGCTCTCAAGGGCCGCCGGTCACCCCTAGTCACGGCCAGCGCCTAACGACCCCATCGCTCGCAGCGCCGGCTGACGTTCAACGGCGGCGAGGCGCAGGTACATCCGCTGGAGGTCGAGGAGGTTCTGAGCGGCCAGTTGGATGACCGCGCCCCGCTCGAGCGCGGCGTCCGGCACGACAAACCCCCGACGAGCCCGCACGCAACTGCCCATTTCGGCAAGGTCCCACAGGCGGCGGCGCGTCGTTTCTATCGGTAAGCGCAGCCGCCGGGCGGCCTGCGAAGCCGTCACGGGCTGCCGGTCCACTTCGGCTCCCAGGCACGCGGTCCGGCAATCGAGTTCGGTGTTCGACCGAAAGACCTCAAACCAGATTGCCGCACTGACCACGTCTCCGAACGCCGCAAGCGCGAGCACCACAACGCGCAAGAGGTACTCGGACCAGAGACGGGCGGCGGCGCGTACCGGGGAGGCCTCGCCTTGGCGAGGCGCTGGCGCCTCAAACACGACGCCCGCTTGAGCGAGGGCGGCGTGAAGCGCCGATATCGCTGCATATCCTGCTTCGAGTTCGCGATGATGTCCTGGGAAGCCGACACGCGCTGCGGGTATCACCACTATCCCCCGGGGGCGTTGCGGCAAAGGCCGAGCTGAGCAAGCCGCCGCACCCGGCGACGGACCGTTTCGAACGGAAGCCCGAGGCTCTGCGAAATGGCGTTGATGCTGATCGGCCGCAGCAGG
This sequence comes from Phenylobacterium sp. J426, assembly GCF_024699945.1. GTDB lineage: Bacteria > Pseudomonadota > Alphaproteobacteria > Caulobacterales > Caulobacteraceae > Phenylobacterium. The sequence goes on from NZ_JAJOMY010000001.1 coordinate 3,403,767, forward strand.
TCGTCCGGCGGCGAGGCGTCGTAGGTGACGAAGGCTGACTGGTGACCCGAATCGGGCATCCAGGCGCCTGAGTTGGCCTGTGTGAGCGTGGCCAGGACCACCGCATCGGTCAGGCTCGGGCCACGACGGGCGTTGACCTGGTCCATTAGGAACCCAGTCGTGATGCTCAAGACGCATAGTGTGTCCGTCATGCACGCCCTTTCGCGCTCGAGTTCACCCCGGGGGCTGCGGCAGTCCTCGTCTCGCTGGCGCCGGCGCTCCCTTGCCGACAATCTCTTGCGCGGCCAGTAACCTGTGCTGGAAAGCAGCAGCCATGCGAAGCGGTCGCAAGCCGTTTGCGCGAGTTCGTTCCTTCGGCGAAGGTGGCGCCGAATCCCTGGAGACACCCGCGGAAAGATGACGTCACGGCAGAAACAACACCCGAGGGGCGAGTCGGCGTACGCCGCCCAGGTCGAAGGCGCGGGCTTCCTGCTCGGTGACGTGACCCGCCTGATGCGGAAGGGGTTCGATCGACGGGTCCGGGATCTTGGCCTTACTCGCCCTCAATGGCGCGTGCTGGTCTACGTGCTTGAAAATCAAGGGTTGTCACAGTCAGAACTTGCAAGACGGCTCGAGCTCGAGCGCGCTCCGCTCGGGCAGCTCGTGCGAGCGCTGGAAGGCCTGCGCCTGGTAAGCCGCCAACGCTCGCCCTCGGACCAGCGGGAGTGGATCGTGGTTGCGGGAGAAGACGCCCCCTCAGTCCTCCCGCAGATGATAGCGGCGGCGCACTGGCTTCGTGAGATCACCTTTCAAGGCATCAGCCGTGAGGAACAGATCACCCTGCTTCGACTTCTCGATCGCATGAGGTCGAACCTCAGTTTCGAACTCGATCGCTGACGCCATCCTTGCGGCGACTTCCGCTCGGGACAGTGCGACGTCGCCGCAGTTGCCTCGACTCCACGTAGGCCCACCCGCGCAGGCCCAGAGGTGCGCCTCAAGGTAGCGCGCCTCCGAGAACTCGAAGTCCAGAGTTCGGCAACACGCCAATCCCACGCCGCCTAGCGCCGCATCAGCGGCCGCAAAAATTGACCGCGCCCAGAGAGCGCGGTCAAGGGGCTGCTGCGGGGAAGAACGGTGCGCAGCAAGTCAGATAGTAATGTCAGATACAAGCGGCAGGGGTCAAGCTGGGCGCGGCCAGCGGTATGACCTAAGCGGCAGGATCGGCGAACAATGGTCTCGCTCTTGACGTGGCGCTGAGACCGACAAAGGATGTCCCATACAATATTAACCGGGATCAATTCGCGGTTGTGGGGAGGAATAGATGTCGAAAAGGCAGTTGATGGCCACAGTCGCCGCAGTCGGCGTGATGGTGGCTCACGAGGCGCGCGCACAACAGGCAAACACGATCGAAGAACTCGTGGTCACCGCTGAGCGCCGAGAGCAAAGTCTACAGGACGTTCCCGTCGCGATTTCAGCATTCACATCTGAGAAGCGCGACCAGCTCGGCATATCGACGGTTTTCGACCTAACCAACTTCACGCCCGGACTGCAATATTCCAGCCAATTGGATCGGGTCAGTCTTCGCGGGGTGGGACGAACGACGAACGTACACGCGGCCGATCCATCCGTTTCGGTTTATTCAGATGGAATTTACACCACCTCGACGGTGGAAGCCGGCAAGACACCGCTGTTCGTGGAGCGGATCGAGGTGCTGCGGGGGCCACAAGCGACGCTGTACGGGCGCAATGCCATCGCGGGGGCGATCAACCTGGTGTCCAAGCGACCTACGGATGAGCCTTACGCCGAGGTCAGGGCGACCTATGCGAACTACAATCGTCACGTGCTCGAGGGCGCCGTTTCCGGCCCAACGACCATTCCCGGCGTGAAATTCCGACTCGCCGCCAATTGGGAAAAGCAGACGGAAGGCTGGTACGACAACATCGTGCCCGGGCAGCCCGATGAGGGCAACGTGATCGACACCAACATCGTCGAGGGCCAGCTGAAATTCGACTTCAACGACAATTTCGAAGGCTGGACCAAGCTCACCTGGATCCAATGGCGCAACGGCTCTGGCGGGCCCGGCGCCCGCGGCACGTTCACGCCGGGCCCCTACGCCAGCTTTGAGGTGGCCAACGGCGCAACGTCCCAGGAGCCGGGTTATGGCTGCAGCGGCCGGGTCACGAACGTGGTCAACCCCTCGCCTCTCGGCTGCGAGAACCCGGCTGACCGCGACCCTCGGAAGATCGCTTCGGTCATACCCTATCAGGTCAAGTTGGACGGCACCTGGATCTTTGCCAGCGAATGGATCTGGCACGCGCCCAGCTTCGACGTGAAGTACACCACCGGTGGCGCGCGCTATCACTACACGCTCAATCGGCCGCCGGACGACACCGTGGCGCCCGTGCAGAGCTATACGTTGGCCGGCGGCCTTCGGGTCTTCCCGCAACAGGTCTACAATTACCAGGAGATCGAGGAGTGGTGGAGCCACGAGCTCACCCTCAGTTCGACCCACGAGGGACCGCTACAGTGGCTCGCCGGCGTCTACTCCTGGAACGAGCACTTTGAGCAGCCCACGTCCACGTACCTGTTTCTTCAGCCACAGATCGCCGCCCCCTTGGGCGTGAGCTGCCCCCGCTTCGGCAACGCATGCCCGCCAAACCCGCTGTTGCAGCGGAGCTATGACGAGCCCAAGTTCCATATCCAGTCGAAGGCGGTCTACGCTCAGGTGGACTATGAGTTCACCGATGCCTGGAAGCTGACGGTCGGCGGACGATACTCGCTCGACGAGAAGTCGGGCTCGGAGGAGGCGCGCGTCCTGTGCTTCGCCTTCTTCGCCTGCACGCCCGGGCTGACGCCGGAGCAGACCGGGCCCTTCACGCCGGCGATCGACCTCACCCAGGCGCTGTTCATCCCCGGAGCCACGCCGCCGAAAGGCGTGTCGCAAGACTTCACATTTGACCCGGCCACAGGTCGCGCTCGGCGGGAGTACGACGCCGATTGGGACGCGCTTACCGGCAACGTCACGCTTCAGTGGGAGCCAGATCCCGCCACGACCGCCTATGTCCGCTACAGCCGCGGCTACAAGGCGGGCGGCTTCCGCATCGGCGTCGATACGGCGCTTACCGCCAACCCCTATACGAAGGCGGAATATCTGGACGACATCGAGGTGGGTCTCAAGAAGACCTTCGGGCGCAACCTGCAGACCAACATTGCGCTGTTCCACTATGACTACAAGAATGCGCAAATCCCGCTAACGATCATCGACACCGCCGGAGGTGTCACCCAGGCCCAGTCGGTGTTCTACAACGTGCCCAAAGCTATCTCGATGGGCGTTGAGCTGGAGACCATCTGGCAGCCGTTGGCTAATCTGCAGATACTCTTCAACTATTCCTATCTGAACTCCGAGATCAGACGAGCCAGCGGGGTGGTCGACCCCGCGGACCCGGCCGCACTCGACCCGGATGCAACCCCGCTGGGTTCAATCGGGGACTGCGTGGCCCGCCAGGCGACCCCGTCGGCCGCGGACAATTGCCCGGCCGACGTGTTCACCGCGCTCACGGGGGGCGGGTTCCAGCTCGGCCAGGACCTCAAGGGTCAGAAGCTGCCCAACGCGCCAAAGCACAAGGTCGCGTTGAATGTGAACTACACTTGGCTGTTCGAGGCCGCTTCGCTGACGGCTTCGGCCAGCTACACCTGGCGTGACGCTCAATACGGATCGATCTTCAACCGCGCCTACTCGCGCTCACCTTCCTGGGAACAGGTTGACGCGCGCGTGACCTGGACGCCTGCCAACGAGCGCTACACCGTCATCCTCTTCGCCAAGAATATCTTCGACGAGGTGGGGTATGAGGGCGGCGCAACGGCGGCGCGGCGAGCCGGCTACGTCGGTTCCGCCGCGGCCGGCGGCTCCACAATCATTCCTGTCACTCAGGGGGTTGCGACGAGCTATCCGCTCACGCCGCCCCGAACCTACGGGATCGAGCTGCAGTATCGGTTCTTCTGACGGTCGCTCCAGGCGGGGGCGGCCCTATCCCGCCGCCCCCGCTGACCGGCCCGGTTCGGGCCACGCGCCCGACGAGCCGACCATTGCATCCAGGCCAAACCGTCCCACCAGTCCTTCGCTTTGCACCCCAGATGCGGCAAGCGGCGCTTCGGGCGCGCCGGCTGGGCCTGAATTCGAATTCGTGACACCGGTGATCTCGATGGGACGAGATCCACGAAGTGGAGGTGACCCTAGGTGTGACCCGAAACTTCCTTGTTCGCCGGCTGGAGCGGATCACTCGCCAGCGGCCGACGAAACGTGCTGGGTTCATGTCGAGGCGGAAGTCATGTTCGGGGCGCTGGCCGGGGCCACCGCGTCGGAGGCGCCGCGCCGCGGAGATCTGCGGCCGCGGTCGGTGTTCGGCGGTCTGCGCGAGGCGCGCAACTGCCAGAGCTTCCCGTCCGCTGGTGACCAGACCCGGCGGAGGGATCTTGGAGCCGGCGGCCGCTGGGCAGGTCAGCGACCACCAACCGAGCCTCCGCTGATCCATCTCTGATCGCTGGCTTCGAAGCGAACGGTCGTGGCTCTGAGATTCAACTCACGGCGATCCGATCTCACTCGATCGCCAGCTGCAGCGTTTCTGCGAGGCGGCCGGCCAGGCCCAGGCGATCCGCTTCGTCTTCGAGGCCGTTGTTGTCGATCGCCCGGGACAGGGCAGCGCCCATGATGATCGCCCCTACCGCGCGGGCCCGGATCTGCGCATCCGGCCCACCCAGCCAAGCCTCTATCGGTTCGTAGAACCGTTCCTGAGTGTTCCGCCGAACCAGCGGTCCGGCCCTGGCGGACGACGCCGAGCGCAGGATGATCTGCAGCACCGCCAGCTTATGATCCTCTACGGGATCGAGAAGCAGCATCCGGGCGGCCCGGGCGCCGAAATCCTCGCGCGGGCCCTCCAGGAGGTCTCGAACCGAGCCGCTCTCGGCAAGTACCGCGGCGAGCAACTCCTCCTTCGAGCCGAAGTAGCGCAGCACCAACGCCGGATCGACGCCCGCTTCGCCCGCGATGCCGCGCACACTAGCGGCGTCGTAGCCTTCCTCCGCAAAGCGCGACCGCGCCGCCGAAAGGATAGCGCTCCGTGTGGCCACGGCGTTGCGGGCGCGGGTCGGGCCCTCAGCCTGCGTCATGGAAGTTCCTCCGCCAATGTCCACGCCCGTTGACTTACACCGATGGCGCCCATAGGTCACCGACCGTTGACTGACTGACCCGCGCCTCCCCAGCGCGCTCGAGGGACAGAGACCGATGCAAACCTTCCGAACGCTTGCGCTGATGGCGCTGGCGAGCTTGGCGCTTGTTGGCTGCGGACGGAAGGAAGGACCGCCGGTCGCCGCCGCGCCCGTCGTTTCCGTCGCAGCGCCGCTGAAGGCCACGGTCCGCGACTGGGACGACTTCACCGGCCGGTTCGAGGCGGTGCAGCAGGTCGACGTCCGCGCCCGCGCCGGCGGCTATCTGCAGGCCGTTCACGTCCGCGACGGCGAGGCGGTGCGCAAGGGCCAGTTGCTCTTCACCCTCGATCCTCGCCCGGCCCAGGCGCAGCTCGCCGCCGCCCAGGCCCAGGCAGGACAGGCCCGCACCGAGCTGAAGCGCGCCGAGAGCCTGCTGGCCGCAAAGGCGATCTCCCAGGAGGAATACGAGAGCCGCCGCTCGGCCGCCGCCGTCGCGGACGCCACGCTGCGCGCCCGGCAGCTCGACGTCGAGTTCACCCGCGTCACCGCGCCCATCGCCGGGCGCGTCTCCGCCCGGCGTGTCGATCCCGGCAACCTGATCGCCGGCGGCACCTCGGCCGGCGACGTGCTCACCACCATTGTCTCCGCCGATCCGATCCACTTCGTCTTCGACGCCTCGGAGGCCCAGTTGCTGAAGCTCCAGCGGCAGGCGGGCGGCGTGACCTCCGCGCCCGTGCAGGTGCGCCTGCAGGACGAGGCGGAATATCGCTGGGAAGGGACCGTCGACTTCCTCGACAACACCGTCGACCCGCAATCGGGCTCCACCCGCATCCGCGCCCTGATCCGCAACCCCAAAGGCTTCCTGAAGGCCGGCATGTACGGCGCAGCCAGGATGGCCGGCGCGGGCGCCTATGAGGCCCTGCTCATCCCCGAGACCGCCATCGTCGCCGATGGGCCGCGCAAGGTGGCCTATGTGGTGGCCGCCGACGGCGCCCCGCAGAGCCGACCTCTCACGCTCGGCCCGGTCATCGACGGCCTGCGGGTGATCCGCGCCGGCCTGCGTCCGGACGACCGGGTGGTGGTCAATGGGGTCCAGCGCGTCCGTCCGGGACAGAAGGTCCAGGCCCGCAACGTCGCCATCAGCCGCCAGGCCCGGGCCGCCGCCACGCGGCCCGCGCCCAATGCGGCGCCCGCCTCCACCGGCTCCATCGTCCGCTAGGCCGCCCCACATGAAGTTCTCCCGCTTCTTCATCGACCGGCCGATCTTCGCCGGCGTGATCTCGGTGTTCGTGGCCCTGCTCGGCCTCTTCGCCTATCCGCAGCTGCCGCTCTCCCAGTATCCCGAGATCGCGCCGCCCACGGTGGCGGTGATGGCGACTTACCCGGGGGCCTCAGCCGAGACGCTCGCCGAGACCGTCGCCGCCCCCCTGGAGCAGGAGATCAACGGCGTCGAAGGCATGCTCTACATGACCTCGTCGTCTTCCAACGGCACAGTCCAGCTGACGGTGACCTTTGAACCAGGGACGGATCTCGATTCGGCCCAGGTGCTCGTTCAGAATCGCGTGGCGCTCGCCGAGCCCCGTCTGCCCGCCCAGGTCCGCCAGATCGGCGTCACCGTGAACAAGCAGCAGACCGGCTTCCTGATGCTGATCGCACTGACCTCCAAGGATCCGGCCGTGGATGTCGATTTCGTCGGCAACTACGCCAACTCCACCTTGCGCGACCGGCTGCTGCGGGTGCCCGGCGTTGGCGGCGTGCAGCTGTTCGGCGGCGGCTTCTACTCCATGCGGATCTGGATCGACCCGCAGAAAGCCGCCGCCCGCAATTTGACCTCGCAGGAGATCGTCGCCGCGCTGCAGGCGCAGAACGTCCAGGCTTCGGGCGGAGCGCTCGGTCAGGCCCCGGCCGATCGCGGCGTGGCCACCCAGCTCCCGGTGGAGGTCCAGGGCCGCCTCGGCACGCCCGAGGAGTTCGCGAACGTGGTCATCCGCACCGACGCCGAGGGCCGCGTCATCCGCGTCCGCGACGTCGCCCGTGTTGAGCTGGGCTCGCAGGACTACAGCGTCCGCGGCTATTTCGGCGGCGAGCGCGGCATCGGCGTCGCGGTCATCCAGCAGCCCGGCTCCAACGCACTTTCCACCGCCGCCGGCGTGTTGAACGCGGTTGAAGCGGCCAAGGCCGACTTCCCGCCCGGCGTCGCCTATACGATCCCCCTACAATCCCACGGAGTACGTCCAGGCGTCTGTCGAGGCGGTGCAGCATACCCTGCTCGAGGCGGTCATCCTCGTGGTTCTGGTGATCGTGGTCTTTTTGCAGACCTGGCGGGCGGCGATCATCCCCATCCTCGCGATCCCTGTCGCGTTGGTCGGCACCTTCGCCGTGCAGCTCGCGCTCGGCTACGCGATCAACTCGCTGTCTCTGTTTGCGCTCGTGCTCGCCGTCGGAATCGTCGTCGACGACGCCATCGTCGTCGTGGAGAATGTGGAGCGGAACATGCGCGAGGGCCTCTCCCCTCGCGAGGCCGCGTACCGCACCATGGACGAGGTGAGCGGCGCCGTTGTCGCCATTGGCCTCGTGCTGCTGGCGGTCTTCGTGCCCACTGCCTTCGTGCCCGGCATTCCGGGCGAGTTCTACCGCCAGTTCGCGGTGACGATCGCCGCGGCGGCGACCATTTCGCTGCTGATTTCGCTGACGCTGTCCCCGGCCCTCGCCGCACTGCTGCTGAAGCCGCACCGCGAAGGGCACCACGGTCCGCGCTGGCTGCGCCCCCTGCAGCGCGCCGGGGATTGGTTCAACCAGTCCTTCGACGCGCTCTCCGAACGGTACGGTCGCATGACCGCCCGCCTGCTTCGCGCCAGTGTGATCGTGCTGGTCGTCTACGGCGGCCTGCTGACCGTCACCGGCTGGCGTCTCATCGCCACGCCCACGGGGTTCATCCCGCAGCAGGACCAGGGCGTGCTGATCGGCGTCGTCCAGCTGCCGCCGGGCGCCTCCCTGGAGCGCACCGACGCTATTGTTCGGCAGGCTGCCGCCGAGGTCGCCCAGATGCCTGGCGTCGAGACGGTCGCCGCCATGGCCGGCCTGGACGGGGCGAGCTTCTCCAACGCGTCGAACGCCGCAACCATGTTCATCCGCCTGAAGGACTGGCAAGAGCGTGGCTCCGCGCTGGGCGCCGACGCCATCGCGGGCGCGATCATGGGCAAGCTGGGCGCCGTCGAGGAGGCCAACATCTTCGTCCTGTCCCCCCCGCCCGTGCAGGGCCTGGGCAACGGCGGCGGCTTCAAGCTGATGGTCCAAGACCGCTCGGGGCTGGGTTACCGGGAGCTCGAACAGGCGGCCAATGGCTTGATGGGCGCCGCTTCCGGCACGCCGGAGGTCCAGGGGGTGTTCAACCAGTTCAACACTGGCGCGCCGCGCGTCTCCGCCGATGTGGACCGCGACCGGGCGCTGATGATGGGCGTCCAGCCGCAGGCCATATTCGACACCCTCGGAACCTACCTGGGCTCGACCTACGTCAACGACTTCACCCTCGGTGGCCGCACTTTCCGGGTGACCGCCCAGGCCGAGCCCTCCGGCCGGGAGGAGAAGGCAGATATCGCCGACTTGCGGGTCCGCTCCGCCGGCGGCGAGATGGTCCCCGTCGGATCGGTGGCGCAGCTTCTGGACGACACTGGCCCCACCCGTGTGGTCCGCTTCAACCTCTTCCCTGCAGCGGAGGTGATCGGTTCGGCCGCCTCCGGCGTCTCCTCGGGGGAAGCCCTCGGAAGCATGGAGCAGCTTGCCGACCGAACCCTGCCCCAGGGCATGGGCTACGAGTGGACCGAACTGGCCTTCCAGGAGAAGGCCGCCGGCAACTCCGGCGCCCTCGTGTTCGTCATGGCCGTGGTTCTGGTGTTCCTGGTGCTGGCCGCCCAGTACGAGGCCTTCACCCTGCCGCTGGCAGTGATCCTGATCGTGCCCATGTGCATCCTGGCGGCGCTCGTGGGCGTAAGCCTGCGGGGCATGGACAACAACATCCTGACCCAGGTCGGCATGGTGGTGCTCGTGGCGCTGGCCGCCAAGAACGCCATCCTCATCGTCGAGTTCGCCAAACAGGCCGAGGAGCGGGACAGACAGAACCGTTTCCAGGCGGCGGTCACCGCCGCCCGGACGCGCCTGCGGCCGATCCTGATGACCTCCTTCGCCTTCATCCTGGGCGTCGTGCCGCTGATGCTGGCCACCGGCCCAGGCCAGGAGATGCGCCAGGCGCTCGGCACGTCCGTGTTCTTCGGGATGCTGGGCGTGACATTCTTCGGGCTGGCCTTCACCCCCGTCTTCTACGTGGTCTGCCGCAAGCTCGCCGAAAGGCTTCCGAAGCGGGCGCCCAAGGCAGCTGCGCCGCAAGCCGAAATTAAAGGGAGCCGCCCGTGAGCGCCCGCAATCTCTCGACCGCGGCCGCTGCGGCCGTCCTCCTCACTGCCTGCGCCACCGGGCCTGACTACAAGGCGCCGGTCGCCCCGCCCGGAACCGGCGGCGGCTTCGTCAGCACCGCGGTCGCTCCGGTGAGCGCCGACCAGCCGCCCGCCGACTGGTGGCGCCTGTACCAGGATCCCGCGCTGGACGGCCTGATCGCCGAGGCCCTCGACAACAATCGCGATGTGGCCGTCGCCGCCGCCAACCTCGCCCAGGTCCGCGCCTCGCTCTCGGAGGCCCGGGCCGGCCGGCTCCCCGGCACGACGATGAGCGCCGCCGCCGCCCGCAGCCGCCAGCCCGACGCCACCGGCCGGATGGTCGAGGCGGACACCCTCTCCACCGGCCTGGACGTATCCTACGAGGTGGACTTCTTCGGCCGCGTCGGCCGCTCGATCGAGGCCGCCCGCGCCGAGCGCGACGCCGCCCGGGCCGCCCTCGACGTGGTCCGTGTCTCCGTCGCCGCTGAGACGGCCCGGGCGTACGCCGACGCCTGCGCTGCCGGCGCCCAGTTGGCCGTGGCCCAGCGCACCCTCGCGCTGTCCGATGAGACGGCCGGCCTGACCCGTCGTCAGATGGAAGCTGGCCGCGGCACTGGCCTTGACCTTTCCCGCGCCCAGGCCCAGGCCGAAACCGCGCGGGCCGCCATCCCGCCGCTGCAGGCCCAGCGCGACGCCGCCCTTTTCCGCCTGTCGGTGCTGGTGGGTCGTCCGCCGGCCCAGGTGTCGCCGGAGGCCGCCGCGTGCCAGGCGATCCCGCAGATCACCGCCGCGCTTCCGGTCGGCGACGGCGCCGCCCTCCTGGCTCGCCGCCCCGATGTGCGTCAGGCCGAACGCCGGCTCGCCGCGGCGACGGCGCGGATCGGCGTAGCTGCCGCGGCGCTCTATCCACAGGTCACCCTCGGCGGGTCCGTCGGCAGCGTCGGAGGCGGCGGGCGGGGCTTCGGCGACCAGGTGTCGTTCAGCGTGGGTCCGCTGATCAGTTGGAGCTTCCCCAACATCGCTGTGGCCCGCGCCCGCATAGCTCAGGCCGACGCCGCGACTCAGGCCGCGCTCGCCACGTTCGAGCAGACCACGCTCACCGCGCTCCAAGAGGCGGAGACGGCGCTCAGCGCCTACGGCCGCGAGCTCGATCGCCGAACTGCCCTGCGCAGGGCGCGGGACCAGAGCGCCGAGGCCGTCCGCCTGGCCCGCTTGCGACATGCGGCCGGTCTCGACAGCTTTCTCACCGTGCTCGATGCGGAACGCACATTGGCCGGCCTGGAAGCCCAGCTCGCCCTGTCGGAAGCGGCTGTGACGTCCAACCAGATCAGGCTCTTCAAGGCGCTCGGCGGGGGTTGGGAGCGTAGGGCTCTGTAGGCGTCGGGAGAGTCCGCCGCTCCCCGCCTTGTGCGCGGCGGCTCGCAGGGGCCCGCGGCCCGAAGCCCGGGCGGAAGAGCGGCGAGGTGGCATCAGCCGCCGTTGAGTTCACCAGGCAGCGCGGCCTCTAAGTCATATCCATGGCGAACGTTTGGACGAAGCTCGGCCTCTCTCCGACCGCGCTGCATAACCTGCGTCGCGGCCACCCTTTGAACAGCGATGTTGGATCAAGGCCTCGAGGCGCAACCGGGACGCCCGGGAACTCGCCGCAACGCAGAAAGTGCCGGCGCAGGTCGGACGCGCATGTGGGCTGATGCCCTAACGCCATGGTGGCGGCTCGACATGCCGGCTCCTGAAGTTCCGGCGGCCAACGCCGCACTGGCGGCCGTCTACGCCGCCCTGGAAGAAGGCAGCTTGGATGCGCCACCCGGCGCGCGCCGTGATGACGGTGCGGAATCAGGTGGAAGGCGCCCTTCGCGCCGCATTGCTCGCGCGGGGGCGGTCCCACTTGCAGTTTGTCCGCGGCGCTCTTGACACCGCAAGCCCCCGGGGCGGCCCTGACGGCGGACCTGCGACCGCTCCATTTCATCACCGAGACAGGCTTCCATGAGCACAGCGCCGACGGCGATTGGGTGGTGTCCCCGGACGTGGTGTAGCTGGGCGGTAGCGAAGCCGCTCGCGGAGCGCGCCCCTACAAGGCGCCGTAGGGAGCGAGCGGCGTAGCGGGGTGGTCATCCGCGATCTTCGGTTAGGGTCGGGTTTGCAGACACAAACCCCAAACCAGGAGACCGAAGATGACCGACGACATGATCGCCTTTCGCGGGCTGATGGAGAAGAGCGCCGACGCCGATTTGCTGCGCGAGATGATCGGCTTCACCGCCCAGCGGCTGATGGAGCTGGAGGTGGGCCAGCTCACCGGCGCGGGCCATGGTGAGAAGAGCGCTGAGCGGCTGGTCCAGCGCAACGGCTATCGCGATCGGGATTGGGAGACCCGGGCGGGCACGGTGGAGCTGCGGATCCCGAAACTTCGGAAGGGCAGCTACTTCCCGTTCTTTCTCGAGCCGCGGCGGCTGGCCGAGAAGGCGCTGACCGCAGTGATCCAGGAGGCCTACATCCAGGGCGTCTCCACCCGCTCGGTGGACGACCTGGTCCGGGCCTTGGACATGAGCGGCATCTCCAAGAGCCAGGTCAGCCGGCTGTGCGAGGAGATCGACGAGCGGGTGCAGGCCTTCCTGGAGCGGCCGATCGAAGGCGAGTGGCCCTACCTGTGGATCGACGCCACCTACGTGAAGGTGCGCCAAGCCGGCCGTGTCGTCTCGATGGCGGTCACCGTCGCCGTCGGCGTCAACACCGACGGCCGGAGAGAGGTGCTCGGCATGGGCATCGGCCCGTCCGAGGCGGAGACCTTCTGGACGGAGTTCCTGCGCAAGCTGGCCCGCCGCGGCCTGCGCGGCGTCAAGCTGGTGATCTCCGACGCGCACGAGGGCCTGAAGGCGGCCGCCGCGCGGGTGCTGAGCGCCACTCATCAGCGCTGCCGCGTGCACTTCGCCCGGAATGCGCTGGCCCACGCCGGCAAGAACGGCCGGCGGGTGGTCTCGGCGCTGATGGCCACCGCCTTCGCGCAGGACGACGCCGAGGCCGCAAAGGCCCAGTGGCGCAGGGTCCCCGACCAATTGCGCCTCAAGCTGCCGAAGCTCGCCGAGCTGATGGAGCGGGCCGAGGACGACGTGCTGGCCTACATGAGCTTCCCCGCCGCCCACCGGGTGAAGATCCACTCGGTCAATCCCATCGAGCGGGTGAACCGGGAGATCAAGCGCCGCACCGAGGTGGTCGGCATCTTTCCGAACGAGGCCGCGCTCGCCCGCCTGGTCGGCGCCATCCTGCTCGAGCAGTCCGACGAATGGGCCGTCCAGCGCTCCCGCTACATGCCGCTGGAAAGCTTCGCACTGCTCAGCGATGATGCCCTCGTCAGCCTGCCCGCCGTGGCCGCCTGACAAGTCCGGCCCAGCTGGAGAGCGCGGTGATCACACCGCCGAAGCTACACCACGGCTTGGGACACGATCGGCGATTGGCAAGCGCGGTTGGAGTGGCTCAGGCCGCCGATGATGAACCGGATCATTTTTCCGATCTCTCGCACTCGCTCACCAGATCAATTCCTGAGCGGTGGATGGGGTCGGGCGCGGCGGCCAGCCTTGCGTTATGTGATCGATCCGATCATCCCCGTCCCATGGCGCCCTTGACCTTTTCTCCCAGCGACTATCGCCGTCTTGCGACCGTGCTCCGCACCCTCGCTCGGACCGGTGCTCGACCTGTCTTGGTGCGGTTAGGTCTGCTTCGCGGCGCAGCCCCAGACGAGGTCGCCGAGGGCGCGGCATACGAAGGCTTAGTCGCGGCCCTCGAGGAGCTCGGCCCCACGTTCGTGAAGCTTGGCCAAATCCTGGCGACGCGGTCGGATCTGCTTCCGCCGGCGCTGACGGACCGGCTGAGCCGGCTTCACGCAGACGTCTCGCCCGCGCCCTTCGAGTGGATTCGCGAACAGCTGGCGATCGATCTGGGCGGCTCACCGGACGAAATCTTCGCGGAATTCTCCTCGACGCCGATCGCTGCGGCCTCGATCGCGCAGGTCTATGCCGCGCGGCTTAGGTCCGGTGAAGAGGTCGTCGTGAAAGTCCGCAGGCCTGGGATCGAGGCGATCATGCGCGCCGATCTGCGGCTGCTCGTGGCGGCCGCGCGTGTGGTCGAGCGCCGCGCGCCCGCGCTGCGCCGCCACCAGCCCGTGCGCGTCGTGACGGAACTCAGCGAGGCGCTTCTGGAGGAGATCGATTTGCGGATCGAGGCCCGCAATCAGTCGGAGATCCGCGAGCGGCGAACCGCGTTCCACGTGCCTCCTGTTCATGAGCGATTCACTACGGAAAGGACCATGGTCAGCACGCGCGTCCGTGGTCGCAGCCCGAACGGCGCCTTCCGCAAGGACGAGCCCGCCTTGGCGCGCGCTCTGGCGCCCGAAGCAGCCCGGGGGCTGCTGAGCATGATCCTGCTGGAGGGCGTGTTCCACGCAGATCCGCATCCCGGGAATGTTCTGGTTACGCCAGATGGCAGACTTGCTCTGCTGGACTTCGGATCGGTCGGAAGGCTCTCGGCGAAGCGGCGAGAGCAGGTCCTCGTCGTTCTCGGCTCACTGGTCGACGCGGATGTCCGGGGGTGTCCGATGTGCTGATGGACTGGTCTGGGCGCTCGGGCGCCCCGCCGCCTGGGCTCGAGCAAGCTGTCGACAGGTTCTTCCTGCGCTATGCCGCTGACTCAGGCCGGCCGATCCGGCTTGCGGAGGCGATCTCCGAATTCATCACGATCGCCCGCGAAAACGCGCTGACGCTGCCGTCGGACCTGCTGCTCTTGCTGCGCGCCCTGGGCATCGCCGAAGGCCTTGCGAGAACGCTCGATCCAGACCTGGATGTTATCGCCGCGATCGCGCCCGTGGTCGTCAGGGCGTTCGCCGCCCGGTTTGAACCGAAGGCGCTGGCCGCCCGCGCGTTCCGCACCTTCAAGGAACTGGACCAGGTTCTGGCGATGGCGCCCGAAGCGCTCCGGCGTGGAATCGGACGGGTCAGCCGCGACGGCCTTGTCGTGCAAGTGTCGAGCTCCGACTTGACCGACTTGCCGCGCGCCGTGAGACGCGCCGGCGACAGCATCGCGCTTGGGATCGTTGTCGCCGCCCTGCTTGTCACGGTCGCGATAGTCACGGTCGCGCAAGACGACCAACTCGCAGCGCTCGGGCGCGTCGCAATTCTACTCCTTGGGGGGCGCCGGCCTGATCGCCTTCTTGCGCCGTCTGTACCGGGACTGACGCTTGGCGCACGGGGGCGCGCTTGGCGTCGCCGCGCGTCCAAGCGGCCTTGGTCATTTCCACCACCAGCACGCCATTCTCAAGTGTCGCCTTCACCTGATCAGCATCGACGGCTTCCGGCAGATTGACGGTGCAGTCAAAGGGAGCTCCGATGCCACCGGAGCGGCGTGGACGACCGACCGCCTGCAATCGCAAACGCTGCGGTCCCACGTCCAGGATCAGGCCCTCTCTGCCATGGCCCGGGATGTCGAATTCTACGGTGACGGCCTCCACGGTCTGGCTGACGTTGAAGGGCGGACGCAAGTTCGCAGGGGAACTCACTCCCGCCTTGAGCCGGCGCCGAACGCCTTCGAGGCCCCGGCCGATGCGGCTGACGTATTCCAGCCGGGCTGAAGACACCCGCCGGCCCAACGTAAGGGACACATCACCGATCATCGCCAGCTCCTGGAAACATTTCGCTAGCTCAAGACCATGGCTGCAATGGCGGCGGATTCAAGGCGGCTCACCGCCTGACCTCGGACCACAGCTCAATGAGTTCTGCGGCGCAGAAGCCAACCACCGCGGGCACAACGGACAGGGCCGAGTTCAAAGTGGCCATAGTCTCGGCCGCGCGCCCATACGAGGACGCCTCAGCAGGTTCCATCCCGTCTTGTGATTGAGATGTGGCCGCTACCGCCTGGAGCGCGTCGCCCGGCTCAACTATCGGCGGCCGAAGGTGGACCTGGTGCGCGATGCGCAGTGTCCCGCCCGCATCGCCGTGGGCGCCCTGCGCAACGCCGCCGGCGCCCCCCGCCTGCCAGACCTCAGGTTACCGGATTATGGGCTGCGCCGCGTGTGGCTATGATGTAGGATCAGGCATCGTCAGTTCGAGGCCCGGCCGCGGGCGGCTGAGAAATCCTTCGCGCTCCCGCCCCGCTCCGTCTGGTTTGGCGCAATGTCTTCAGCCGTCGTCGAAACCCTTGAGGCCCTGGCGCGCGCCACGGCCACGGCGATGGAGCAGGTCCGCCTCGTGGCGGCGTTGTCGAAAGCTCTGGAGGAGGCGGAACTCGCCCGAGACGAACTGCGCCATCGGGTGAAGAACGCCTACACCGCCACTCAGGCGCTCGCGAGCCTGACCCTGCCGCCGGACCAGGCCCGCGCGCTCTCGGCGCGCATCGCCGCCCTCGCCCGGGCGCACGACCTGTTGGACCGCAAGCTAGCGCGCCAGGACCGCATCACCCTGCAGGAGCTGATCGACGCCGAACTCGAACCCTACGGCGTCGAGCTGCCTGGACGGATCAAGGTGTCGGGCCCGGCGGTCACCTTGCGAGGCGAGCGCGCTCTGGCGCTCGGCCTCGCGCTCAACGAGCTCGCCACGAACGCACTGAAGTACGGCGCACTGTCGGTGCCGACCGGCCGCCTGGACGTGAGTTGGCGAATCCAGCGGGGCCATGTCGTGCTGGAGTGGCGGGAGTCGGACGGACCCGCGGTGCAGGGGGGCCGGGATAGAGAGTTTCGGCTCCAGGCTCCTGCGTCGCCTGATCGAAGGGCAACTTGCCGGCTCGCTGCGTCGCCACCTCCACAATTCGGGCGTGACCTGCACGATCGAACTCCCCGCCCAGGAGTTGATCGGCTCGACCGTTTCCAGCGAGCCCTAGCCGCAGCGACCGGCGCAGTCTCCGCAGAAGAAGTAGAGTTCGTGCGCTCGGGCGGGGCCGCCGCCCGCTCGCGTTAGCGCCGCAGGCGTGGCAGGCGCGTTCCAGCGCACGGGCGTCGAAGGCTGCCATAAGGTCGCGGGAACGCCGGGCAAGACGACGGTCGGGCTGGTGCGAAGCACCCAGAGCACAAAGTCCGGAGCCCTCAGTAGGAGGGTTTCGGCCGTGCGTCCGTCGTTGCGGCCATCTGAAGGCGCATCCCGGACGGTGATCCCCGCGCCTTGCGCAGACAAGCCTCGCAAGGGAAGGCCGCCTCGAGTGCGGCGCTTCGTCGATGGCCTCGCCGCGCGCTCGGCTTGCCGGACGGACCGGTCCCTCGCGTCGCGGCGCCCGATACTCCGCCGATCAGCGGCGATTGAGACCATGGAGGCCGAAGAGCACCAGATCCGAACGATCCGCTCCCGCCCCTTCAGCGGGCGGCGCCTCAGAGCTGATGGAGGCGAAGGTGCTCAGTCAGAACTGTGCGCCCCCTTTGCCAGACGCGCCGGCGCGAGTTCTGCGGATACCCGCCTGCTGTTCGAGGCCACTCACGATATGGTCCAGGTGCGAAATCGCCTTCTCAAGCGCTTCTAGCTCTCCGGTCGACAAGCTGCCGAAGGTCTGACCGACGACCTCGTCGTAGAGCGGCAGCCCCTGCTCCAGCATCTTCCTACCGGCGTCAGTTATCTGAACCATCTTCGCTCTACGGTCTCCTTCGACCGGAGAGCGGCTGGCCAGGCCGTTCTGCTCCAGCCAATCGATCGCC
This sequence comes from Phenylobacterium sp. J426, assembly GCF_024699945.1. Classification (GTDB taxonomy): domain Bacteria; phylum Pseudomonadota; class Alphaproteobacteria; order Caulobacterales; family Caulobacteraceae; genus Phenylobacterium. The sequence goes on from NZ_JAJOMY010000001.1 coordinate 3,421,041, forward strand.
TGGGTCACCGTTCGAGGCGCCTGATCGAAAAAGCCCGCGATATCGGTCGAGCGGCGCGGCTCTTCTGCAAGGAACGCGAGCAGCTTCAGGCGCGCCATCGACGCGCCATGGGCGGAGAGGTGCGTGTCGATTAGCCGTCGCATCCTGTACCACGCCCATCCAAACCTCGTCGCGACCGTGCGCAGCTCCTCTTTATTAGGTTCCATATGTTATGCGATTGCCACTTCTGGCGATGTGTGGCAAGGGCCGCGCCTTTCAACCAATGGGTGGCCAGGGATGGCGGATCATTCAGCGGGCGCCGTGGAGAATGGTGAAAGGACGGAGGGGCGTCGGGGTTCCCCACTCAAGTCCGGGCGGGTTCGGCTTGCGTTGCTCCTTGGCGCAATTGCCGTCCTGATTTCTGGAGCCCTCTGGTATTCGGATTACCAGGTACGAGGCAGATACTTGCAAAGCACCGACAACGCCTATGTGTCGGCAGACTCGGTTGTCGTGGCGCCAAAGATCGCCGGATATGTCGAGCGCGTGTTCGTTACGGAAAACCAGGCGGTCAGGAAGGGCCGGCCACTCGCGGAGCTCGATCCGCGCGAATACCGCGCCCAGGCCGAGCAGATTACCAGCCAGATCGATGCGGCGGCCGCCGCGGCGGAAACTGCGCGGTCCCAGATTGCTGAGCAGCAGGCGGCGATTGCGCAGGCGCAGGCGCAGCTAGGCGCCGCGCGTGCTGAGGCCGCGTTCGCCGGCCAGCAGGTCGCGCGCTACCAGCCGCTCGCCGCGTCCGGCGCAGAGCCTCGCGAGCGGCTGGCGCAGCTCGAGACCCAGGCGCACCAGGCGCGGGAACGGGTCGATGCCGCGCAGGCGGCGCTTCTGGCGGCGCAACGCCGTGTCAATACCCTCCGCGCTCAGGTGCGCCAGGCCCAGTCGCAGGCCGCGGCCGCACGCGCGCAACTCGCGGCGGCCCGCGTCACCGTCGAGTCGACCTCACTTAGGGCGGCGATTGACGGGCGGGTCGGTGATCTTGCGGTCAGGGTCGGCCAATTCGTGCAGCCCGGCACGCGGCTGATGACCCTGGTTCCGGTGGACCGGTTGTTCATCGAGGCGAATTTCAAGGAGACGCAGCTCGGGCTCATGCGGGTCGGTCAGCCGGTGAGCATCGAAGTCGATGCGCTGCCGGGCGTCGAGCTGACGGGACGGGTCGCCAGCTTTGCTCCCGGGACAGGCGCGCAATTCTCCGTGCTGCCGCCGCAGAACGCGACCGGCAACTTCACCAAGATCGTCCAGCGCGTGCCTGTTCGGATCGCGATCGAGGCGCCGCCGGAGGTGCGGCGGCTCCTGGTCCCCGGGATGTCGGTCGAAGTCATCGTCGACACACGCTCGGCGAAGGGCGAACTGGAGCGGATTCGGCAGGCTGCGAGCCGGGAGCGCTAAACCATGGCGACGGCCGCCGCCCCTGCAGGTGCAGTTCGCCCAGAACGGGCCGACGCGACCGCTTGGATCGCTGTCGCCGCCGGTGCGCTGGGGGCGCTGCTCGCGACGCTCGACATCTCGATCGTCAACTCCGCACTTCCCACCATCCAGGGCGAGATTGGCGCCACAGCCACGGAGGGGACCTGGATCGCCACGGCCTTTCTCGTCGCCGAGATCGTCATCATCCCGTTGAGCGCATGGCTCGAGCGGCTGTTGGGGCTGAGGACGCTGCTTCTCATCGCCGTCGTCGGCTTTACCGGCTTCTCGATCCTGTGCGGGGTGGCCACCGACTTGACAACCATGATCATCGGTCGCACCGGCCAGGGGTTCCTGGGCGGGGCACTCATTCCGACCGCGATGACGATCGTCGCCAAGCGCCTTCCGCCCCAGCAGCAGCCGATAGGCATGGCGCTCTTCGGAATGACGGTGATCCTTGGACCGGTGCTGGGGCCGTTGCTCGGCGGCTGGCTCACCGAAAACCTGAGCTGGCACTACGCCTTCTTCGTCAATGTGCCGGTTTGCGCCCTCCTGCTCATCCTCCTGCTGCTGGGCCTGCCGCACGAACGGACGAACTGGGTCTACCTGCGCGAGGCGGACTGGTTCGGAATCCTCGGGATGATCCTCGGCCTGGGAGGGCTGACCGTCGTTCTCGAGGAAGGGCACCGCGAGGAATGGTTTGAATCGTCCCTCATCGTCCAGCTGACGATCGTGACCGTCATCGGCTTCGTGATGTTGGGGATCGGCCAGATCCGGGCGGCGAAGCCTGTCTTGAAGCTGCGGATCGTTCTCAACCGGCAGTTCGGCAGCGTGGTGGTCATGGCGCTGGCGCTCGGGATGGTGATGTACGGCTCGATGTTCGTGATCCCCCAGTTCCTCGCACTGATCGCCGACTACAACGCGCTGCAGACCGGCCAGGTCATCTTTCTCATGGGCGTGCCCGCCTTCGTCTTGATGCCCATCGTGCCGTTCCTGATCCGGGTGGTCGACATCAGGGTCGCTGTCGGCGCAGGCCTGGCCATCATGGCGATCAGCTGTTTCGCAAGCACCAGTCTTACGGCGGAGTCCGCGGGCGAGGCCTTCACTGCCGGACAGCTGCTGCGCGGGGTGGGAATGATCCTGACCATGCTTTTTCTGAACCAGGCGACCATCGCCTCGGTCAGCAGCGAGGACGCCGGCGACGCCTCGGGCATCTTCAATGCGGCGCGGAACCTGGGCGGCTCATTCGCGCTCGCGGCGCTTGCCTCCTTCCAGGACCAGCGGATGTGGCTCCACAGCCGACGGATGGAGGAGACTCTCTGGGCCAGTGATCCCCTTCTGCAGGAATATCTCGCGGGGATGTCACATGCGCTCGGGAGCCCGCAGGCGGCGTTCCAGGCGCTCGCCGGCACCATCCAGCAACAGGCGTTCGTCATGACCTACAATGACATATTCTGGGCGATGGCCGTTGCGACGCTGGCGACCCTGCCGCTCGTGCTCTTCCTCCGTCCCCTGCCCAAGGGGCTGTCGCTAGCGATGCACTGAGACTTCGATGAGCAGGTTCAGACATTTCATCCTTGCCCCGCTGCTGCTTGGCGGATGCGTCGTCGGCCCGGACTATTCTGGACCGCCGGAGCTCGGCCGCGCGACCCCAGGCCCCACGTTCGTTCAAAAAACGGCAGGCGTGAGTTCACACGAGCCCACCGTGGCCGCCTGGTGGAGCGCGCTGCAGGACCCGGTGCTCAACGAGCTTGAGCGGCGCGCGCTTGCGTCGAACCCGTCGATCGAGGCGGCGCAGGCGAGAATCCTGCAGGCTCGCGCATCGGTCCGCCAGGAGCGCGCCGCCCTGTTCCCGACCGCAGGGGCTCAGGCGACGGCAGTGATCGCAGATCTGCCGGGCTTGGATCTACAGTCGGGCCGGGCAAGCGGCGCCCCCTCGCCTGCTCCCGTGCCGTCGTCCGAACAAGGTGGGGACACCTCGCTCGAGTTCTACAATTTCGGGCTGAACGCCAATTGGGAGATCGACCTTGCCGGCGGACAGGTCCGCCGGATCGAAGCGGCCAACGCCCTCGCGGCGGCGGCGGCCTACAACGCTGCGGATGCGCAGGTCCAGCTGACCAGCCAGATCGCGGATGCCTATACGAACCTTCGCGACCGGCAGCAGCGCGCCGCCGCCCTGGGGCGGGCGCTCGACCTGCAGCGTCAGCAACTCGACCTTGCCCAGCAGCGCTTCCGGCAGGGCACGGCGCCGGCGTTCGCCGTCGGCCAGGCGAACCGAGCGATGCAGGCGACAACCAACGATCTCGCAGTGGCGGAAGCCGAGATCGAGATCTACCTAAATGCGCTGGCTGTGCTCGCGGGCGAGGCGCCGGGATCGCTCGACGCGTTGCTGGCTGAGCCGCGTGACGTCCCCTTACCTCCCCAAAGCGTGGCGATCGGCGATCCCGCCTCGCTGTTGCGCCGGCGGCCGGACATCCGCGCCGCCGAGCGTAGCCTTGCGGCCGCGACGGCGCGCATCGGCGGCGCGGAGGCGGCCCGGTTCCCCAGGATCAGCTTCATGGGCATCCTCGGGATCGGCGGCACGTCGCTGGACGATCTCGTGGCCGGCGGCGACGTTTCCAAAATCGCCGTGCCTCAGCTTCAATGGGGCGTGCTGGACTTTGGACGAACCTCGGCGGCGGTCGCGCAGGCGCGCGCCGGTCGCGATGAAGCCGAGGCGCAGTATCGGCAGGTGGTGCTCAGCGCGTTGCGGGACGCCGAAACCGCGCTCGCGCGCTTTGCGCAGCAAAGGCGGACCGTCGCCGCATTGGCCGAGATCAAGCGGGCGGCCGACGAATCGGCGGTGCTGATGCGACAGCGCCACGAGCATGGCGTCGTCTCACTAGGCGACAGCCTGGAGGCCGAGCGCCAGCGGGTGCTGGCGGAGGCGAACCTGCGCAGCGCCGTCGCGGCGCTGACCGGTAGCTACGTGGCCATCCAAAAATCACTTGGCCTCGGGTGGACAATCCTGCGGAAGCCACCAGCAGCCGCCTGTCATCTTGAGCGGCCGCCTAGCACTGCCTTGGCAGATTCCGTGTGAGCCGTGCTCTGCAATGCGGACATCGTCGCGAGTCTGCCAGGAAGAGTTGATCGATGAGGGCCTGTCGGCTCGCCGGCAGGCTCGGCTGAGATGGCGGGCCGAAGGTTCGTTTTCCCCACCCGCCCGAGTCAGGCGGCGGCTTTGCAAGAAAGCGTAGGCGATCATTGTCATCAGCGCGTGCCGGTGCAGCCCTGTCCATGACCGCCCCTCGAATGGTCGAGGCCAGTTGTTCCTTGAGCTGCTGGTGGGCTTGCTCGCACGCCCAGCGCGCCTTGACCGCCGCGGCCAAGGTCTTCAGCGTGCTGTCTGTCAAACGGCGCGCAAAAATGGCTCTGACTCACTTTTGATAAAATCCGGCCGCCGGCTGGCGTTGGTTCGCAAAAGGAGTCAACGCCATGGGGCAGTCCCTCCGACCATCTTCCCCTCGTCCCGCGCGGCTTTGTAGTCGACGCCGCTATCAACGAGGGCGAGGCGACGTTGATCACGGTTCGGCCCTCGTACACTTCGAGCTCCTGTCCAGGCTGCGGAACGAGATCGGAGCGGATTCACAGCCGATATCGGCGACGGCTGGCGGATTTGCCGATTGCGGGTAAGCCTGTCCACCTCGTCGTCGTGGCGCGACGCTTTCACTGCGCCGCCGTGCTGTGTGGCCGGCGGATATTCGCCGAGCGCTTCGACAAGGACGTTCTGGCGCCATGGGCACGTCGAACTGCCCGCCTGGATCATATTGTCCACCATCTCGGGCTTGCCCTGGGCGGGCGACCGGCCGCGAGTTTCGCCCGCAGGCTGATGTTGCCAGTGAGCAACGACACGTTGTTGCGCGTCGTGCGACGTCGCGGCAGCCCGCGTTTCATTCCGCCGACGGTGATCGGGATCGATGACTGGGCGTGGCGGCGCAACCAGCGCTATGGGACCATCATTTGCGACCTGGAGCGGCGCAAGACCATCGCCCTGCTGCCAGACCGGGAGCCGGCGACAGCCCAGGCCTGGCTATCAGACCAACCTCAGATCGTATCGTCGCCCGTGACCGCGGCGGCGGCTACGCCTTGGCGGCGGCAAAAGCGTTACCAAGGGCGACCCAGGTGGCGGACCGGTGGCATTTGATGGAAAACGCCAGCCACGCCTTCCTCGATGCCGTGCGTAAATCCATGCGCCAAATTCGAACCGCCATCGGAGCCGCCACGATCAATCCCGACCTGCTCACCGCTGCCGAGCGGATCCAGTACGAGGGATATCTTCGCCGGGAAGACACCAACGCCGCCATTCTCGGGCTGGCAAAGGGCGGGGCGACCATCAAAGAGATTGTTCGTCGGACCGGGTACAGCCGCGGCTTTGTTCGCCGTGTGCTGCGCGGTCAACGCTCGGATGTCTTCCGCGTCCGGGAGAGTTCGCTTGAACTGTACCTGCCCTGGCTTGACGCTCAGTGGGCAGCCGGACAACGGAATGGCGCCGAGCTATGGCGACAGCTCAAGAGCCAAGGGTTTCGCGGCTGTCGTAGGGTCGTCACCGAGTGGGCTACGCGACGGCGTAAGGCTGAGAAGATGGATGGCGACGCCTTGAGCCGAGCCCCCTCGGCCCGGACCATTGCGCGGCTCATGACCATCGGTCGCGACGATCTTTCCAAGTCCGAGAGCGTCACAGTCGCGGCGATCGAGGGTGGCGTGCCTCTGTTGGTCGAGGCGCGGGAAACCATCGCCGCCTTCCAGGCCATGATCCGCAAGAAGTCTCTCGCCGATCTCGAGCCCTGGCTGGAGCGAGCCCGATCGAGCTTGGTCGCTTCCTTCGCCAACGGCGTCGTCAGAGACCGGGCGGCCGTCAGCGCGGCGATCGCCTCGCCATGGTCCAACGGCCAGACCGAGGGGCAGATCACCAAACTCAAGCTGGTGAAACGCCAGATGTACGGCCGTGGAAAGCTCGATCTGCTGCAGGCTCGCGTCATCGGCGCCGGATAAGCTCCCTCACCACCAAGATTGCGTCAGAGCCAATTTTCCACGCCGATTCACAATCCTTGTCCAGGCCGGCGAGGTCTTCAGCCAGCCGGTCGAGCTCACGGACATGCCGCTCTATCGCGACCCGCTCATCGTGGGGGACTGGCTGCCGCTCAAGCCAGGTCCGACCGACGCCGCTGAACAAATCGGCATGGGATCAGGTGCGCGTGCAGGATGGCGTGCACTTCGTTCTTGAGCCGGGTGCGGTGCCGAACGACCTGGTAGCGGCGAGCCGTCAGGCGTCGCCTCCGCTCGGTCTCGGCGTCCGGCGTCCAGATCTCGGGCAGGTAGCCGGCCGCGCGCAGGCTCGCCAGCGTGCCGGCGTCGATCTTGTCGGTCTTCACGCGGGCATGAGCGATCGCCTTCACCTGGAGGGGGTTGGCGATAATCACCCTCCCGACGAACGGCGAAAGGACCCGCGACACGGCCATGGCGTTGCCGGTCGCCTCGATCACCACCTCGTCGGTCTTGAGTAGGCTGCGGCCGAAGCCCTCCAGCGCGGGTCGGGTCATGTCCACTCGCCCCGCGCGCGTGAGCTTGCCTTCTTCCCAGATCACCACCTCGCCGAAGGTCCGGTGGATGTCTATTCCAACAACACGTCGCATTGCCTCCTCCTGTCGGGTTGGATGACGGGAGCGGCGGGCGACACGATAACTACGAATCCGCGCTCACAGCGCAACCGGGCGAGTCGCAGAGGCGGCCAGCTACTAACTCGAGCTCACGGCTCATCATGTGCATCGGCCTGCCCGCACCTTCGTGCTCCCGGCGCCTCTGTCCCGGATGGTCGCACGATAAGCCGCAGCTGCGACAGCCACAGCGGGACTTCGGCGCCGCCATCCTCATACCGGTTACGAATACGCTGGAGCGGCTGAACAAGGAGGTGAAGCGCCGGGCCGACGTCGTCGGCATCTTCCCCAACGAGGCCTCGATCATCCGCCTCGTCGGCGCCGTGCTCATGGAGCAGAACGACGAATGGCAGCTGCAGCACCGCTACCTCAGCCTGGAGCCGCTCGCCGATCTCGGCCAGCCCCCCGACGAGGATCAGATCCTACTTGTTCCACCCGCCGCAGCGCCCATACTTACACCGCGCTCGGCCTGAGACGTCACACCGCTAGGCCAGCCCAATTTCCACCACTCAGGGACGTGACCTGGGCGGATCCTGAAGGGCATCGGCTACGCGCGATTGTCGGCCCGGGCCACATGCTCTTTGTCCCTCGCGCCGCTTCAGTCGACGGGTCTCGCCGGCTGAATCTCCTCGCTACGCCGCCTGCAGCTGAGGCTGCTTGTACACGCCGCCCGAGCGAAGAAGTGCCCAGACCGCCCGCGGGGCCGCGGCTGGCGCCTCATAGACCGCCGCCAGCACAAGCAGTCGTCGGACCTGCCAGGCGTCGTTGTTGGCCCGTGCAAGCGCGCGAAGCTGAGCGGCGTCATAATCCTGGCGAAGCGCGATAGCTGGCATGGCGAACCCCTCCGGCTCGACCATCGAACCCTCTTCTCCGCTCAAAGGGAATCCCCACAGAGTCAGACGCAGCGCCGGTCGGTATATCATTGAACCTGGATCACCTCTCGGGGGCAGGCCACAGGCAGGCGCCCCACCAATCAGCGCCGTGGCGTGAGAATAGCGCTTGCATCTCAGAGGCACCTCGACGAGCTTCTCCCGTGGGCTTATACTCCCTTCTGCTGCGGCGTGATCGCCTCACCCGACTCGCATGGTCGCAGCGCCACCCTAGTAGATTCTCGCCAGCGGCACAGAGCAATCTGGACGTACGTTTCCGTTCCGGCCGGCAGATCAAGCGGTCGTCTCGCGGTTCAGCGTTGGCTCTGCGGCATGCGTGCGACGAGGCCGTTCAGGGCGTCGGTCACTTTGATCTGACAGGAGAGGCGGCTGTTCTCCTCAACCTCCTCGGCGAAGTCCAACATCGCGACCTCCGTGGCCGAGCGCCAACCGGCCACGTCGAGCCAGGCTTCGTCCACATAGACGTGGCAGGTCGCGCAGGCGCAGGCGCCGCCGCAGTCGGCGTCGATGCCCGGGATGTTGTTCTTCACCGCGCCTTCCATGACGGAGAGGCCGGACTTCACGTCGATCACGTGCTCGGTGCCGTCGTGTTCGATGTAGGTGATCTTGGCCATGGCGCTCCCCGTGAGCCGCGCGTTTAAGCGGCGACCTCTTTCATGGAAATCGTGGGATCGGCAAGCCGCGTCTTGTCGACGGGCTTGCGGTTGAGGATGAGCTGCTTGCCCATCATGAACTCGGGCGGGGCGTTGATCGCCTCCACCGCCTGCAGCTGGTCGCCCTTCAGATGGAAGACCGCGAACTTCGCCGTCGCGGGATCTCCGCGCAGCACGATCTGGTCGGCGTCGAACGGATAGCCGGCGATCTGGAGCTTCAGGTCGTACTGGTCGGACCACTGCCAGGGGCACTCGCCCGCCGGTCGCGGACGGCCGGTGATGGCGGCGGCGGCCTGCTTGGCCTGCTCCAGGGCGTTGGGCACGCTCTCCATCCGGAACATGCGCTCGTAGATCGGCATCGGCCGGTGGGCCACGTCGCCGATGGCGAAGATGGCCGCGTCCGAGGTGCGGGCGTCGAGGTCGACCACGATCCCGCGGGCGGTCTCGAGGCCAGCGTCGGCGGCGATCTCGTCGTTGGGCGCAGCGCCCACGCCGACCACGACGGCGTCGCAGGCGATGACTTGGCCGCTGGCGAGGCGGACGCCGGTCACACGCCCCTCGCCCTCGAAGGCCACCACGGAACAGCCCAGCTCGAAGCGGACCCCGTGGGCCTCGTGATAGCTGCGGAAGAAGTCCGACAGCGCGTTGCGGGCCACCCGGGCCAGGAGGCGCTCTTCGCGCTCCAGCACCACGACCTCTGCGCCCAGGGCGCGCCCGGAGGCGGCGACCTCCAGCCCGATATAGCCGCCGCCCACCACGGCCAGGGTCTTGCCCGGACCGACGGCGGCCTTCAGCTGCTCGGCGTCGGCGGCGGTGCGCAGCGCCATGACCCCGGGGAGGTCCGCGCCGGGGATCGGCAGGGCGATGGCGCGGGCGCCCGTGGCGATGATCAGGATGTCGTAGGAGAGCGCCCCGCCGTCCGAAAGGAGGACGACCTTGTCGCTGCGCTTCAGCTGGACGGCGCGGACGCCCGGCCGGAAGTCGATCCCGTGCTCGGCGTAGAATTCCAGCGGCTTCAGGGCCAGGGAGTCGGCGTCGGCCTCGCCCTTCAGCCAAGCCTTGCTGAGCGGCGGGCGCTGGTAGGGCGGGATCGGCTCCTCGCCGACCAGGGTGATCGGCCCCGCATGGCCGTACTGCCGCAGCAGGGCCGCGGCCGTGCCGCCGGCATGGCCGGCGCCCAGGATCAGCACCTTCATCATGTTGTTGGAACAGGCGGCGCGGGGTGAAGCACGGATCGGAACTCCTAAACTGTCGGTCTGAACGGCATCAGCTGATTATTGAGGCCTTCAGCTTTCCAGCTGCGCATAGACCAACCAGCTGGCGACAACGCCACAGAGCAGAGAGCGACCAGCGCCCAATGAGCCAGGCCCGCCGCGCCGAGCCCAAAAGGACCGGCGAGCAAGTCGCTCAGCTCGCCGGCGGAGACCGGACCGCCGGCCGGCGCGCTTTGGAGAAGGCCGCCGCCAGAGTCACCCAGCACATTGGGCAGCTGCACCCCGTCAGTCACGCAGACGAGGGCCACCTTCGCACTGTGGCCAACCTGGTCCACCGAGCCGGCGAGGCTGGCGCCGGCCCCGACAATGGATAGTGGGGCCTCCGGACACGCGCCGAAGTCGATCGGCGCATAGCCGGCTCCCTGCAGGTCCAGCGCCAATCGCGCGGCCAGCTCCACCAGGCTGACGGAGCCCCCACCAAGGTCGGCGGCCATGGTCAAGGCGCTGTTTCCCTAAGGACGTGACCGACGAGCGTCTTGACCTCCTGGGCCTTGTCCCATTGATCCCATTCGCGGGATTTGCCGAAGACATGCAAACGCACCTCCGGTAGGAACTTCAGGAGCAGGGAGGCGTGATCGAGGGTGACCGTCCGGTCATCACGCCCCCAGATCAGCAGTGTGTTTTGCGCGACCAACGGCGATAGCGCCTCGCCGGAAGGCAGAAGGCTGCGACTGAACGGCGGGTTAGCCGCATCGCCCGGATCATGGCTGGCATCAAAGCCTGGCATGAAAGCGGCATTCGACTAACTCGTCCGTGAGTTCGAGGGGGTCACGAACCCTGACATCCGCGGAACTGCCAGGCCTCTCGCGAGACGATACGGGGCGCTCGTAGGAGGCGAGAAGATGTTTGACACCGTCGCCTAGCATCGGCGCAGCGATTTCTCGTACTTTTATAGATCGCTTCGAAATCTCCCTATCTATAACCACCTTCATACACCACATTGTAGTTCACCACTTTAGACTCTAAGGAGATTCAGTTCCAGCCCCTGCCTGGGAGGCGAGATCGAGGGCGACATCGACGATCATGTCCTCCTGTCCGCCGACCATGCCTCGGCGTCCGAGTTCCAGGAGGATGCTGCGGACATCGACGCCGTAGGTGTCCGCCGCACGCTCTGAATGCCGCAGGAAGCTTGAGTAGACGCCGGCATATCCGAGGGTCAGGGTCTCACGATCCACGCGAACGGGGCGGTCCTGCAGAGGGCGAACAAGTTCGTCCGCCGCGTCCATGAGCGTGAAAAGGTCGGCGCCGTGTGGCCAGCCGTACAGATCCGCCACTGCGATGAAGACCTCCAGCGGGGCGTTCCCCGCCCCCGCGCCCATACCCGCCAAACTGGCGTCCACGCGGGTCGCGCCAGCCTGGACCGCCGCGACAGAATTAGCGACGCCGAGGGAAAGGTTGTGATGGGCGTGGATGCCACGTTCCGTCTCTGGCCTGAGGACCCGGTCGTAGGCCTCGAGCCGCGCCGTGACGCCGTCCATGGTAAGCGCGCCGCCCAGAATCCGTGACGTACACGCAATTCGCGCCATAGCTCTCCATGAGGAGCGCCTGCTGCGCCAGCTCTTCCGGACAAGCTCTATGGCTCATCATCAGGAAGCCGGCGACGTCCATGCCGAGGTCGCGCGCGAACCCGATGTGTTGTCTGGAAATATCGGCTTCCGTGCAATGCGTCGCGATACGAACCGACCGCACCCCCGCGTGGAATGCGCGCTTCAAGTCATGAACCGTTCCGATGCCGGGCAGAAGGAGGGTCGTAAGTGTCGCGTGGGTCAACTGTTCAGCAGCGGCGGAAATCCACTCCCAATCCGAATGGCGACCAAACCCATAGTTCAGCGAAGATCCGGCAAGACCGTCACCGTGCGCGATCTCGATGGCGTCCACCTTGGCCGCGTCCAGCGCCTTAGCGATCTTGATGATGGCGTCTAGACCGTACTGGTGGCCTATCGCGTGCATGCCGTCACGCAGGGTGACGTCCTGGATATAGAGCTTCCTCGGCTGTGCAATTCGGGTCACGCGCGCACCGCCTTAGTCCGGGCCGCCGCCACGCGCTCTGCAGTGTTGAGGGCGGCTGACGTCATTATGTCCAGATTTCCGGCATAGGGCGGAAGATAGTCCCCGGCACCTTCGACCTCCAAAAACGTCGTAACCTTATACCCGGTAAAGTTTTCGCTCGTATCTGGAATGTAGATCGGCTGATTATCTCCAATCCGCTCGATCTGCACTTCTTGCTTGAGCCGATAACCCGGAACGTAGGCCTGAACGCTTTCGACCATCTTTTCTATAGCCGCCTTGATCGCCGCAGGCTCCCCCCTTCAGCCAGACAGTACACTGTGTCGCGCATAACCAGCGGGGGCTCGGCCGGGTTGAGAATGATGATTGCCTTGCCGTGATCAGAGCCTCCTACTGCAGCGATGGCCCGGGAGGTTGTTTCGGTGAATTCATCGATGTTCGCTCGGGTCCCTGGCCCAGCCGACTTCGAGGCGATGGACGCCACGATTTCCGCATAGCGGACGCGCGCCACTGAACTTACCGCGGCGACGATGGGGATGGTGGCCTGGCCGCCGCACGTGACCATGTTGAGGTTCTGTGCGTTGAGGTGAGCGTCTCCGTTCACCACGGGGACGACATATGGGCCGACCGCCGCAGGCGTCAGGTCGATCATGACCTTGCCGTCCGCGAGACAGATCTCCTGATGCCGCGCGTGGGCTGCGGCCGAGGTTGCGTCAAAAACGATTTGAACCTCGGGCCAGCAATCAAGTTCGCGCAGACCGTCAATGCCGCGGTCGGTTGTGGCGACTCCCCAGGCGCTTGGCTCGCGCTAAACCCTCTGAGGCGGGGTCCACGCCCGCGAGGGCCCCCAGCGCGAGGTGGCGAGATCTGTAAAGGATCTTAAACATCAGATCCGTACCAATGTTGCCGGACCCGATGATCGCGACCTTCGTCTGTAAGCTCACGCTGCTACTCCGTACTTGAACCCGCGATCGCCGAGCCGGCCGATGGAAACCGTGACTGAAGCCCCCGGTGCGACCGACACCGCCGGCCCAAGCGCGCCCGTCAAAATCAGATCGCCCGCCCACAACGGCTCGCCCCTCGCCGCGAGCGTGCGCGCCAACCATGCGGCGGCGGTGAGCGGACTGCCAAGGCGAGCGGCGCCAACCCCCATCGAGGCAGCGCGCCATTGACCTCGAGGATCATTCCGCACCCGTCGGCGATCTCCATGTCAGAAAATAACGCGCCGAAGTCAGGTTGATTGAACCCGAGTTGCTTTTGTACGGCTTCGGACATCAGGCCTATCTTCTTGCCGATGATCCTTCGGCCGCCCTCTACCCAGTAGCGGGTATTGATGCTCAGGACGGCACAAGCGCCCTCCATGCCCGACAGATCAAGGCCGTCTCGCAGGGGCGTAAGAGGCCCCCGATCGTGGGCCTGCCGCAGATGCGCGGCCAAGTTATCAAGTTTCTCAGACGCCACTTAGGGCGACTCCCGATTTTGTGTTGTTGTTGGCGTAAGCGTAGAGCTCCGACGTGTCGACCAGCAATGGGTGCGTAATGGAGAGTCCCACATCGTGAGAAGACCAGGCGACACTCCTAATCTCGTGACCTGCCCCCCGCCGGTCCCTCGATCATTATGAGAGTCCTGGGGGGTTGGTAGCTGATCTCCAGCGTCGGCGGTAGCGGCCGGCCGGTGGAGCTGATCAAGTTGCGCAGCCGGCCGGCCGCGGGGTTCAGCCGCACGGCTTCGGGGGTAAGCCCGCCATGCGCCGAGTGCGGGCGCACGTGGTTGTAGTCGAGCCGCCAGCGCTCGATCACGGCGCGGGCCTCAGCCAGGTTGGCGAAGACCTCCTCGTTCAGACACTCGTCGCGCAGCTTGCCGTTGAAGCTCTCGACGAGAGCCGTTCTGCTGCGGCTCGCCCGGTGCGATGTAATGCCAGTCAACGCCGGTGCGGTTGGTCCATTCCAGCATGGCCCGGCTGGTCATCTCGGTCCCGTTGTCGCTGACGATGGTGGCTGGCTTGCCCCGCCGGGCGATCAGACCGTCCAGCTCGCGGGCCATGCGACGGCCGCCGATCGAGGTGTCCACGACCAGCGCCAGGGCTTCGCGGGTGAAGTCGTCGACGATGCACAGGATCCGGAACCGCCGGCCCCAGCTCAGCGCATCGGCCACGAAGTCCAGGCTCCAGCGCTGGTTGGGACCATCCGGCAGCGCCATGGGCGCGCGCGTGCCGGTCGCGCGCGCGGCCACGGCGCCTGCGCACCGCCAGGCCCTCCTCGCGGTAGAGCCGGAAGAGCTTCTTCTTGTTCATGCTGACGCCTTCACGCTCGAGCAAGATGCCCAGCCGCCGGTAGCCGAAGCGGCGACGCTCCGCCGCCAGGCTCCGCAGCCGCTCACGCACGTCCGCATCGCCCGCCTGAGCCACGCGACGCACCGTCTTGGGATCGATCTGGACCAGCCCGAAGGCGCGCCTCTGGGAGAGGCCGCGCTCCGTCACCAGACGATGCACGGCCGCCCTGCGCGCTGCAGGCCCGATCAGTTTTTTCCTAGAAGGTCCTTCAGGGCCGAGACGTCCAACATGGACTGGTGGTGTCCCCGGACGTGGTGTAGCTGGGCGGTAGCAAGCCGCTCGCGGAGCGCGCCCCTACAAGGCGCCGTAGGGAGCGAGCGGCGTAGCGGGGTGGTCATCCGCGATCTTCGGTTAGGGTCGGGTTTGCAGACACAAACCCCAAACCAGGAGACCGAAGATGACCGACGACATGATCGCCTTTCGCGGGCTGATGGAGAAGAGCGCCGACGCCGATTTGCTGCGCGAGATGATCGGCTTCACCGCCCAGCGGCTGATGGAGCTGGAGGTGGGCCAGCTCACCGGCGCGGGCCATGGTGAGAAGAGCGCTAAGCGGCTGGTCCAGCGCAACGGCTATCGCGATCGGGATTGGGAGACCCGGGCGGGCACGGTGGAGCTGCGGATCCCGAAACTTCGGAAGGGCAGCTACTTCCCGTTCTTTCTCGAGCCGCGGCGGCTGGCCGAGAAGGCGCTGACCGCAGTGATCCAGGAGGCCTACATCCAGGGCGTCTCCACCCGCTCGGTGGACGACCTGGTCCGGGCCTTGGACATGAGCGGCATCTCCAAGAGCCAGGTCAGCCGGCTGTGCGAGGAGATCGACGAGCGGGTGCAGGCCTTCCTGGAGCGGCCGATCGAAGGCGAGTGGCCCTACCTGTGGATCGACGCCACCTACGTGAAGGTGCGCCAAGCCGGCCGTGTCGTCTCGATGGCGGTCACCGTCGCCGTCGGCGTCAACACCGACGGCCGGAGAGAGGTGCTCGGCATGGGCATCGGCCCGTCCGAGGCGGAGACCTTCTGGACGGAGTTCCTGCGCAAGCTGGCCCGCCGCGGCCTGCGCGGCGTCAAGCTGGTGATCTCCGACGCGCACGAGGGCCTGAAGGCGGCCGCCGCGCGGGTGCTGAGCGCCACTCATCAGCGCTGCCGCGTGCACTTCGCCCGGAATGCGCTGGCCCACGCCGGCAAGAACGGCCGGCGGGTGGTCTCGGCGCTGATGGCCACCGCCTTCGCGCAGGACGACGCCGAGGCCGCAAAGGCCCAGTGGCGCAGGGTCCCCGACCAATTGCGCCTCAAGCTGCCGAAGCTCGCCGAGCTGATGGAGCGGGCCGAGGACGACGTGCTGGCCTACATGAGCTTCCCCGCCGCCCACCGGGTGAAGATCCACTCGGTCAATCCCATCGAGCGGGTGAACCGGGAGATCAAGCGCCGCACCGAGGTGGTCGGCATCTTTCCGAACGAGGCCGCGCTCGCCCGCCTGGTCGGCGCCATCCTGCTCGAGCAGTCCGACGAATGGGCCGTCCAGCGCTCCCGCTACATGCCGCTGGAAAGCTTCGCACTGCTCAGCGATGATGCCCTCGTTAGCCTGCCCGCCGTGGCCGCCTGACAAGTCCGGCCCAGCTGGAGAGCGCGGTGATCACACCGCCGAAGCTACACCACGGCTTGGGACACGATCCATGGACTCCGCCAGCAGCTTCTTCAGCCGCCGGTTCTCGTCCTCCAGGGTCTTCAGATTCGTGGCGTCCGAAACGCTCATGCCGCTGTACTTGGCCTTCCAGCGGTAGAAGGTCTGCTCGCTGATCCCGTGCCGACGGCGAACCTCCGCCGTCGGGCTCCCGGCCTCCTGCTCCCGCAGCACGCCGATGATCCGTAAGCGGCGCTCCGAGGGCACCTTCCAGGTCTGAATTGAAGCGATGACAATAGCGATCTCGATCGGAGACGAGATCCGCAGATGTCTGGTTTTGACCCTACGCACGACCTTACGTGCGAGCCGAAGCCGATTGTGGTGCGTCGGCTGGAGGTGATCACCGGTGTCGGCGGGCGGCGGACGTGGTCGGCGGACGCCAAAGCCGAGATCATGCTGGAGGCGCTGGCGCCTGGCGCGACGGTGTCGGAGGTGGCGCGTCGCCACGACCTGCGGCCGCAGCAGGTGTTCGGCTGGCTGCGCGAGGCGCGCAAGGCGGCAGAGCCGGCGCCGGCGTTCGTGCCCGTGGTGGTCGAGCCGGCCGAACCGCCGAGGACCGTGGCGGCGAAGAGACGGCGCAAGCCGCGGGTCGGCGGCGACATCG
The DNA here is from genome assembly GCF_024699945.1 of Phenylobacterium sp. J426. Lineage (GTDB taxonomy): Bacteria > Pseudomonadota > Alphaproteobacteria > Caulobacterales > Caulobacteraceae > Phenylobacterium. The sequence continues at coordinate 3,437,609 of NZ_JAJOMY010000001.1, forward strand.
AAATCGAGATCGACGGCGTGTTGGTGCGGATCGGCCGCGGCGCTGAGGCCAAGACGGTGGCGACGGTGATCCAGGCGCTGAAGGCTGGCCAGTGATCCCAGGATCGGGGCCGCCGGCGGGCGTGAGGGTGCTGGTGGCGACCAGGCCGGTGGACTTCCGCCGGGGCATGATGGCCTGGCCCGGGCGGTGAAGGAGGATCTGAAAGCCGATCCATACTCGGGCGTGATCTACGTCTTCCGAGCGAAGCGGGCCGACCGGATAAAGCTGCTGTACTGGGACGGATCCGGCCTGGTGCTCTACGCCAAGCGCCTGGAACAAGGCGGCTTCCGTTGGCCGCAGATCACCGACGGCGTCATGCGGCTGAGCGCGGTGCACCTGGTCGCCGGAATGGAGTGGACGCGGGTGATGACCCCGCGGCGGACGCGGGCCCCGCAGGAGGTGTCCTGAACCCTGCGGCGAGTTGACTCAGGAGGCGCGCGAGGGCGCCTCAAAGCGGCCGCGCCGTGATCTACTTCGCTCGTGGAACTGCCGCGTGACATCGACGCCGGGACGCTCTGGGAACTGCTCCAGGCCGAGCGCGCGCGCCATGCCGCAGAGCTCGATGAGCGCGATCGGAAGATCGCCGCTCACGAGGACGCCCGGGCCGCGGACCACGAGGAGATCGCGCGGCTGACGCGGATCATCCGCGATCTCCAGCGAACTACCTTTGGCGCCGCTCGGAGAAGCTGGAGCCCGATCAGCTCGCGCTGGCGCTGGAGGATCTCGAGCAGGAGCTGGCCAGCGCTGAGCTGCGCCTGTCGACGCCGGCCGAGAAGGCCGCCACGGCGGCGAAGCGGCGGGCCAACCGCGGATCCCTGCCGGCCCATCTGCAGCGCGTCGAACGCGTGATCGACATCGACGACAAGACCTGCCCCTGCTGCGCGGGCGCCCTGCACCGGATCGGCGAAGACGTCGCCGAGCGGCTGGACGTCATCCCGGCGACCTTCCGGGCGCTGGTGATCCGCCGGCCCAAGTACGGCTGCCGAACCTGCGAAGAGGTGGTGGTGCAGGCCCCGGCCCCGGCGCGTCTGATCGAGGGCGGCCTGCCGACCGAGGCCACCGTCGCCCACGTCGTGGTCGCCAAGTACGCGGACCACACGCCGCTGTACCGGCAGGCCCAAATGTACGCCCGCCGCGGCCTCGTGCTCGACCGCTCGACCCTGGCGCACTGGACCGGGACCGCGGCCGAGCTGCTGAAGCCGCTGCATGCGCGGCTGCTGGAGAAGCTGAAGGGCTCGGGAAAGCTCTTCGCCGACGAGACCAGGGCGCCGGTGCTGGACCCTGGGCGAGGCCGAACCAAGCTCGGACAGCTATGGGCTTAGGCGCGTGACGACCGAGCCTGGGGCGGCCCCGCGCCGCCGGGCGTGGCCTTCGTCTATGCGGGGGATCGAGCGACCTCGTCGCCGGCGCAGCATCTGGCCGGCTACCGCGGCGTGCTGCAGACCGACGGCTATGGCGCCTACAAGGCCTTGGCCAAGGGCGGCGCTGTCGAGCTCGCCTTCTGCTGGACCCATACGCGCCGCTACTTCCACAAGCTGCTGGACGAGAAGAACCCGGCGAAGACGCCCATCTCCGCCGAGGCGATCGCCCGCATCCAACAGCTCTACGCCGTCGAGGACGAGATCCGCGGCCGATCGGCGGACGACCGGCGGGCCGTGCGTCAGGCAAAGAGCGCGCCGCTGCTGGCCGATCTGAAGCCGTGGCTGAGCGCCCGCCTCGAGCTGATCAGCCAGAAGGGCGACCTGGCCAAGGCGATCCGCTACGTCCTGAACCACTGGGAAGGCCTCACCCGATTGCGCATTCCAGTGATCGTGGGCACGGATTCCACGCGATGGTGGGCGCCTGTTCCACGTGATCGTGGGCGGCTCGGTCGGCCGACGTGGGCATGGAGTCATGTGTGGATGGCCCCACCCCGGCATGTGTGGATGGCCCCACCCCGGCAACCGATTTCCGCGCAAGAGCCCTCGCGCCAGCGAGGGCTACCCTTCCCTGGAGGGCATGGCAGCCCCACAGACGGCTGGTGAAGAGCGGTCAAGGAGCGCGCGGGACGCGCGCCCGGCGAAGCCGGCTTGTCCTTGACGGCTCGAAGCCAGCCGGCTCCCCTCGCTGCCGGCCTCCACCGGAGCGATCAGACACATCAACGAAGGTGAGTGGCGGTGGCTCGGCGCGCGGTCATGTGTCCGGCCTGTCGGTGCAGTCATCTTCGGCTGCTGGCCCTGATGGAGTGCGCGGGGCTCGGGTCCCGATCAAGGGTACGCGCTCGAGGCGCTACGACTCGCATGGTTTGCCGAGCCCAGGTGTCGACCCGTCGCCATCACCTCCGTCGTCGCCGACGCACACACCGCCCGCCGCGAGATGCAGCGGGCAAGCTCCTAAGCCGCCGCTTCGCGATAGACGCCGCCCTTCGCCAGCAATGCCCAGACGATCCGCGCATGCTTGTTCGCGAGCGCTACGGCTGCCAGCAACAGCGGCTTCCGCGCGAGCAGGCGGCCAAGCCAGCTGTCGCTAAAGCCGGGTCGCCGGCGCGCGGCCAACAGCACCGCCACGGCGCCCGAGACCAGCAGTCGTCTCAGGGTCCTGTCGCCCATCTTGCTGATCCGGCCCAGCCGCGCCTGGCCGCCTGTGGAGTGCTGTCGGGGTACGAGCCCCAGCCAGGCTGCGAAGTGTCGGCCACATTTGAAGCGGGCCGGATCCGGCACGGTCGCCAGGAGAGCGCTCGCGGTGAGCGGTCCTATGCCCGGGATTGTCATCAGGCGTCGGGCGTCTGGATCGGCGCGGCAGCGGCGCGCGATCACGACGTCGAGCTTGCCGATGCGGTCGCTGCAGTCCTCGATCTGGTCGATCAGCAGTTGCAGGCTCTCCCGTGCGTAGTCCGGGGCCTCCGTCGTCGCGTCTAATCGCTCCAGCAGCGTCGGCAGGTTGTGCAGCCCGACGCCGGCCGTGATGCCGAACTCCGCCAAGTGCCCACGCAAGGCGTTGACCGCCATGGTGCGCTGTCGGACCAAGAGTTCCCGGGTGCGGAGCGCCGCCTGGGCAGCCTGCTGGTCGGTCGTCTTCACCGGCACGAACCGCATCGACGGCCGGCTGATCGCTTCGTAGATCGCCGCAGCGTCCGCCGCATCGTTCTTCTGGCGCTGGACGAAAGGCTTCACGTAGATCGGCGGCACAAGCCGAACCTCGTGGCCCATGCCTGCGAGAAGCCGGCCCCAATAGTGAGCGCCGGAGCACGTCTCCATGCCCACGATGACCGGGCTCAGCTTCTCGAAGAAGGGCAACACCTCTGACCGACGGAGCTGGCGCCGCAGCACCACGTTGCCGGCCGCGTCGACGCCGTGAACCTGGAACACGCGCTTGGCCAAGTCGACGGCCACTGTGGTAATCTCACCCATGGATGGTCTCCTCCGCGCAATGGCAAGATGACGACCACCATGACGCTTCGGCGTCGGTCTGAGGGGGCCATCCACCCCATCAAGGGGTTGGCCTGAGCGTCAAGCTCGCGGTGGCCGGAGAGCCTGCGCAGGCTGTCGCCGGCGAGGGTCAGGCGGTGGGCGTTGTGGACCAGCCGGTCGAGGATGGCGTCGGCCAGGGTGGGGTCGCCGATGACGTCGTGCCATTGGTCGACGGGGATCTGGCTGGTGACGATGGTGGAGCCGCGGCCCTGCCGGTCTTCGACGATCTCCAGGAGGTCGATGCGCTGGTTGGGCGTGAGCCCGGCGAGGCCCCAGTCGTCGAGGATCAGGAGGTCGACACGCCCCAGCGTCTTGAGCAGGCGGGCGTGGCGGCCGTCGCCGCGGGCGAGCGCCAGGGCCTCGAAGAGGCGCGGGACGCGCTGGTAGAAGACGGAGCGGCCGTCGCGGCGGCCTTGTGGCCGAGCGCGCAGGCGATCCAGCTCTTGCCGACGCCGCAGGGGCCGGTGATCAGGCAGTTCTGATGGCGGCCGATCCAGTCGCCGGCGACGAGGCGGGCGAGCAGCGCGCGGTCCAGCCCGCGCGGCGTACGCAGGTCGATGTCCTCGACGCAGGCGTCCTGGCGGAGCGCGGCAAACTTCAGCCGCGCGGTCAGCCGCTTCCTGTCGCGCTCGGCCGCCTCGCGGTCGGCCATGATGCCGATGCGCTCCTCGAAGCTGAGCGCGGCGAGATCGGGCGCGGCGCGCTGCTCCTCGAAGGCCTTGGCCATGCCGGGCAGGCCGAGCGCGATCAGGCGCTCATAGGTGGGGTGGGCGAGCATCGGGTCTCCTTGGGTTTGAGGGTCAGTGGAAGTAGTTGCGGCCGCGGATGTTGCCGTGGCGCAGGGGCTGGTCATCGGGCTCGGGCTCCAGGAAGGCGCGGTCGAGGCCGGTCTGCAGGATCGAGCGGACCGAGCTGGCCGAGCGGGCCCTGATCTGGGCGGCGCGCTGGCAGGCCGCCTCCAGACGGGCGCGGCGTAGCGCTTCTCCAGGGCCAGGATGCCCATGCAGCTGCGGAAGCCCTGCTCCGGATGCGGCCGCTCGGCCATGATGGCCGAGACCAGCGCCGCCGCCGGGCCGATCTTCTGCGCGCCGGCCATCAGCCGCGCCGGCGTCCACTCGGCGTGCCGGCGGTGCGAGCTGGGCATGTGCTCGGGGATCGTCGTGTGGTCGCGGCGGCCTAAGGACCGGGCGTGGCTGGCGAGGCGCTGGCCCTTGTGGAAGACCTCCACCGTGCGTTCGCTCATCCGCACATCGACCTGCTCGGGGATCAGCCGGTAGGAGACGGAGTACCAGGAGCCGTCGATCTCGACGTGGTAGTCGAGCCCCGCCCGGCAGACCTTCCACTCGGCGAAGGCGTAGGGCGCCGCCGGCAGCGGCTTCAGCGCCGGGGCGTCCACCTGGGCGAAGAGCTCGGCGCGGCTCATGCCGTAGGCGCGCATCACCCGCCCGTTGAGCTCCGCCGTCAGCTCGGCGATGGCGGCGTTGAGCTCCGCCAGCCCGAAGACGCGCCGGTTGCGCAGCCGCGCCAGGATCCAGCGCTCGGCCAGCAGCACCGCCTGCTCGACCTTGGCCTTGTCGCGCGGCTTGTAGGGCCGGGCCGGGATCACCGCGGTCCCGTAGTGCCGCGCCAGGTCCTGGTAGGTCCGGTTGATCTGCGGCTCGTAGCGGTCGCCGCGCGCCACCCCCGCCTTGAGGTTGTCGCAGACGATCGTCGCCGGGACCCCGCCGAGGGCGGCGAAGAGCCCGACATGGCAGCCGATCCAGTCCGCCGGGCCCTCGCTCGGCCGGGCCTCGGCGTAGAGTAAGCGGTGCTTTTCCACCGTAGGTCGACGGCTTGACGGTCAGGCGGCGGCCTGAGCGGCCTTCCAGTTCCAGGGCGTGAGGTCGTCGAGGCGGCTGTTGAGGTGGCCGTTCACCAGTCGGGTGAGGACGTCCTCGAGATAGGCCGCGGGGTTCACGCCGTGGAGTTTGCAGCACTCGATGAGGGTGGCCAGGATCGCCCAGTGCTCCGCGCCTTCGTCGGATCCGGCGAAGAGCGCATTTTTCCGGTTGAGAGCGATGGGGCGCATCGTGCGTTCGACCGGATTGGTGTCGAGCTCGATGCGGCCGTCGTCGAGGAAGAGGGTCAGGCCGTCCCAGTGCGTCTGGATGTAGCGGATCGCCTCGGCGGTCTGTGAGCGCCCTGGCAGCCGCGTCAGCTGCTCCTCGAGCCAGGATTTCAGCGCCGCGATGAGCGGCGCGCTCCGCTGCCGCCGCACCTGTCGCCGCGCTTCGGCGGATTGGCCGCGGATCTCGGCTTCGACGGCGTAGAGCTGGCCGATACGGGCCAGGAGTTCGCCGGCGACCGGTGCAGATCCGCCCTTGGTCAGGTCGAAGGCTTTACGGCGGGCGTGCGACCAGCAGTGCGCCAGGGCCACGTCGTTGCGACGCGTCGCCAGGGTCTTGTAGGCGGTGTAGCCGTCGGTCTGCAGCACCCCGGAGAAGTCCTTCAGGAGCGTGATCGCGTGATCGGCGCCGCGGCCCGGGGCGTAGGTGTAGACGACGGCTGGAGGATCGGTTCCGGCCCAGCCGCGATCGTCCCGGGCGATTGCCCAGAAGTAACCGCTCTTGGTGCGTCCACGTCCTGGATCGAGCACCGGCGCCTTGGTCTCGTCGACGAAGAGTCGGGAGGCGCTCAGCAAGGTCTGGCGCATGTGCGCCCAGATCGGCTTCAGCTCGGCCGCCGCGTAGCCGGTCCAGAAGGCCAGAGTGGAGCGGTCGAGGCTGATCCCCTGGCGGGCGAAGCCCTGCGCTTGGCGGTAAAGCGGGACATGGTCGGCGTACTTGTCGACCACCACCTGCGTCACCAGCCGCTCGGTCGGCAGGCCGCCTTCGATCAGCCGTGCAGGCGCCGGGGCCTGGACGATCGGCCCCTCGCAGGATCGGCAGGCGTATTTCGGCCGGCGGGTGACGATCACCTGGTACTGCGCCGGGACGACGTCGAGCCGCTTGGAGACGTCCTCGCCGATCACGTGCAGCTCTCCGCCGCAGCACGAGCAAGCCCGCGTCTCCGGCTCGATGGTCACGTCGATCTGCGGCAGATGATCGGGCAGCGAGGGCCGGCGGTCCCGGCGCTGGCGCGTGCGATGCGCCTTCAGCTCCGGATCGGACCGCTCTTCTTCCTGTTCGATTTCGGCCAGGCCTTGGACCAGGTCCTCGAAGGCCAGCTGCAGCTGATCCTTGTCCAGCTGCTCCGAGCGCTTGCCGAACTGCAGCCGGCGGAGCTTGGCGATAATGAGCGCGTAGCGCTCATTCTGCGCCTCGAGCTGGGCGACCTGCGCTAAGAGTTGAGCGTGCTCGTTCTCGACGGCGGCAAGCTGGGCCTGCCCGGCCCGGATCTGCTCGATCTCGGCCTCCGCGGCCGCCGCCCGAGCCCGCGCCGCCAGGATCATGGCGCGTAGCGTCTCCACATCGTCGGGAAGATCGGCGGCGCCCAAATCCATAGGCGGAGTGAAGCACAAGATCGGCGGTTTGAGGCGCCCCCCGCGGAGCGGCTGATTCAATCCGCCGCAGCTAGCGGATCGCCTTTGGCGCCGCCCGTCTGGGCGGGTGAATCCGCGTCCAATCGAGCCCGTCGAGCAGCGCCGCCAGCTGCGACGAAGACAGGCGCATCACCCCGTCGCTGATCGGCGGCCATTTGAACGCCCCCTCGTCGAGCGCCTTCCACAGCATCACCAGGCCCGAGCCGTCCCAGGCGATGATCTTCACCCGGTCCGCGCGCTTGGCCCGGAACACCAGGACCACGCCGGCGGCGAACGGATCCTGACCCAAGCTCTCCTTGGCGAGGGCCGCCAGGCTCTCAGCCCCGCGGCGGAAATCCACCGGTTTCGTCGCCACCAGCACCCGGGCCCCGGATCCGATGCCGATCAACGTCCGCCCGCCCGCAACGCCATCACGATCGCGGCCGCCATCTGCCGATCCGCGTCGGGCCAAATCCGCACCGACGCGCCGCCCAGCTGGAGCTCGATCAAGCCCGCGGTGGGCGCACGCGGCGCCTCATCGGCGCCCGCCACTTCAATCTGCGCGAACGTCATGCCCGCGCTCGCCTCCCGGGCTTCTCGCCGCCAGTTGAACAACTGAGACTTCGACACGCCATGCCGGGCGGCCGCTTCGCCCACCGTCGTGGCGTAGCTGTCCTCGACAACCTGCGCCTTCTGCTCAGCGCTCCATCGCCGCCGACGCGCTGTCCCCGTGAAGACCTCGATCCGATGCGCCGGAGGCATCATCAGCACATCATCACCCGACATCATCAGCTCTCTTAAGCCCGCGGCCGCGACCGATGGGCCAAGCTCAGGGATCAATCCGTCGAGGGAAAGGTGGGGAAGAAGCCGCGCTTACGGCGTAGACGTAGCTCGACGCCCCCATGGCGGCCACGAAGAGCTTCATCGGCCGGACCGCGCCGGTCTCGGGATCGATCACCTCGAGGGTGTCGCCGGCGTAGTCGACGAAGACCTTCTCGCCGCCCCGATGCCGCTGGCGCATGGTCGGCGCCTGCCGCGCCTTCCAGGCGTCGTAGTGCTGGCAGAACCAGGCGTAGCCGTAGCCGTCGGGATGCTCCGCCCGGTACTCCTGCCACAAGAGCGAGCGGGTCACGCCCTTGCGCCGCAGCTCCCGGTCCACCGCCGCCCAGTCCGGCTCGGCCCGCGGCGCCTTGCTCGGCGGCTGGCCGGGAAACAGCCGCCGCTCCAGCGCGGTGTCGTCCAGCGCCTCGGGCAACGGCCAGCCCAGCCCCGCCACCTGGGCGCGCTGCAGGTAGTCGCTCACCGCGCCCTTGCTGATCCCCAGCGAGCTCGCGATCAGCCGGGTGCTCAGGCCGACCTCGAACCTCAGGCGCAACAACTCTCGTATCCGGCGCATCGACAATCTCTCGCTCGGCATCGGGTCCCCCCTGCTCACACAGAGGGGCTCCTTAGCCCTCAGATTGTCGGCCGAACCGTGCTCACCCCTTCAGATCAGGGGCGCCCACCATCCCGTGGAATGGCTGCCCACCTTCGCGCGGAATCCGCGCCCACCTTGCCGTGGAATCCGTGCCCACGATCGCGTGGAACACGCAACCCGATTCCTCGACGACGGCCGCGTCGAGCTCGACACCAACACCGTCGAGCGCGCCATCCGGCCGCTGGCTCTGACGCGGAAAAACAGCCTCTTCGCCGGCAGCGAAGGCGGGGCGGAACACTGGGCGGTGCTGGCCTCGCTCATCGCCACCTGCAAGCTCAATGGCGTCGAGCCCCAGGCCTACATCGAGGACGTCATCACAAAGCTGATCAACGGCCATCTCCAGAGCCGCCTCGACGAACTCCTGCCCTGGGCCTACGCCCCGACCTCCACCGCAATCGCGGCCTGATCTACATCCCGACCGCCGACTGCAGCGTGCCCGCCCGCGGCCCCGCAGCGCCGCTTACGATGATCCGCACCTCGTTGAACCTGCTCTTCTTCACATCCGTCTCCTCTAGGTGACGGACTCTCACTCAAACCGAGGGATCAGGAAGGCGGCAGGTCACCGGCCGACGTTCTCTGATGCGACGAGCCATGCCCAGGATCTGCGCCGCCAACGCATCACGGACCCGGCGCCGTGGATGAGCAGTCGCCTGAGATAGCTGTCCCCGCGCTTGCTAATCCCGCCGAGCTTGTCGACGCCGCCGGTTGAATGCTGGCGTGGGACCAAACCTAGCCAGGCAGCAAAGTGCCGCCCGGACTTGAAGTCGGCCGGGTCCCTGACAGAGGAAATGAGGGCTGCGGCGGTGATCACACCCACCTCCCCCCTACCAGGGCAATCAGGTCGAAGTCTGCGGGAAGCCGAGGCCGAAAAAGCGCAGCGCATTCCCGCGAAGAATCTGCCGTTTTTCGCTTTCGGAAAGTCCCAGTCGATCGATGCGCTGATTGGCCTCGCGGTCCATGATGAGGAACGGATAATCCGTCCCAACCATGAGTTGAGATATACCGAATTTTTCGATCAAATAGCGTAGTGCTCCCTCATCGTAAACCAGCGTGTCGTAGAAGAACTTGCGGGCGACTTCGTTGGGCGAGAGTGTGAGCTTCTCTTGAAGCTCCGGGGCCATGCTCCAAGAAAATTGTAGCCGCGGCAACACTTGTCCGAATGCTCCACCGCCATGGCTGAAAGCGATGCGCAGGTCGGGGTGCGCCTGCATGATTCCGCCGGTAACGAAGGAGGCGGCGGCAAATGCCGTCTCACAGGGGAATGCAATCACTTGTTCCAGCATTGCCCCGCCCACGAGGCGTTCTACACCCACCGGCCTCAGGGCATGCACAAAAACGGGAAGCGAAAGTTCATTCACTACCGCAAAGAAGGCCGCAAAATCGGGATGCCCGATCGGCTTTCCGTTGATGTTTGTACCAAGCTCGATCCCGTGGAGACACTCGTTCTCCGCAATATAGTGCAGCTCCCTGATGGCGAGATCGATCGATTGCAAGGGCACCATGCCGAGGCCCAAGAAACGGGCCCTATCAGCCGATACCATCTGCGCGATTTCATCGTTCGTATGCCGGGCCAGAATTGCCGCGTCGTCGGGCTGCAGCCAATACGACAGAAGCTCCGGCATCGGCGAAAGTGCCTGCCGTGCGATGCCACTGGCTTCCATTTCTTCCGACCTAAGGCGCGGGTTCCAGGAATTTGCCGTGATCGCCCGAAATGGCTTCTCGCCGGTATAAACGCAGGCATGGCCGCAGTCCTGGTGCACGACAGAGGGCCAAGCCACATCCTTCCTAATTCCCCTGTACGCAGGGAAGCTGGACGGAACCACGTGGGTGTGAATGTCTATCGTGCCAGTCATTGCCGCCTCAAGCGAGTCATTGGGGATTGAGCGCTAGTCGCCAAGGTCAAGCGGCGGACACGATTCTCCACTCGAGCAGGTGGTCTCTCGGCGCGCTACTGCCACTACTTTTATGAGCCAGCGCGAGAGAACGGCAAAACCAACTTCCCCGCGTCCGTTTAGAGCATCGTGCTTCCGCCATTCACGCTAATGACTTGGCCTGTGACGAAAGCCGCCTCCTCAGATGCGAGATAACGAACCATGGAGGCGACCTCGGCAGTCTGGGCCGGGCGGCCCTTCGGAACTACACCAATGGCATCTTCAAGCAGTGGGATGGTGTGCTGCTTCCGCATTTCGACCACGATTGGCGTATCTACAATGCAAGGCGCAACGGTGTTGAACGTAATGTCGTCAGCGGCAAACTCCCGTGCGAGACCCGTCGTTAGTCCGTGTACGCCGCCTTTGGCGGCGTTGTAGCCTGCGTGCTGCCAAAGGCCATTTCGGACCGAGTCCGCGCCGATAAAGATTACGCGTCCAAACTTCTTCGTGAGCATGTGCGGCAAAACTGTGCGTGTGCACCAAAGGGCCGTCCACAAATTTCGGTCCAGGGTTTCGCGCAGGGTCTCCGGAGTGTGGTCAAGGAATGGCCGGATCACACCACCCCCCGGCGTTGTTGACTAGGATATCGATAGTGCCGAATCGGGCCAACGCCGCGCCAACTAACCTATTTGCCCCCTCTTCCTTTGAAAGATCTGAGCAGACGGTTTCGATCTGCCCTGGCAGCCGCCCCGCCAAATCCTTCAACGTGTCCTCGGCTGTATCGCCAAGCACGAGATTGACACCGACTTCGGCCAATTTTTCGCAGATGGCCTGTCCGATACCGCTCGCTGCACCGGTGACGATTGCGACTTTGTTCTTGAAAGACATCGGCGTTAAGTCGCTTGGCTTTGAAGTGACTGAAACATTCCACTATTGCCGAAGCCCGGCTGCGGCAAGCCCCCCAAAAATCCACCGATTCGAGTTTCGCTTCGAGAAGGCGTGGATTACGAGGCCCGATCTCCGGGAACTCCTCCATTCCGAAACTGTATTCAACCGTGATCCCATCCGGGTCCAGAAAATAGAGGAAAATCGACTCAGATGGCGGGTGGCGGCCGGGACCATAAACGATCTTCACGTCGTTGGCCTTCATCCGATTCATTGCCCTTCCGATGTCGTCGATCTCGGTCACCATGAAATTCACGTGGTTCAACCTCTGTGCTTGGCCAGCACTCAAGCCCAGGCTGTGGTGGAACGGATTGGGGAAGCACCGCATGAAGGTGACCATACCATCGACGCGATCCGACGCACGAAAGTTCATTTGGTTCAGCAGAAAATCTTCCACCTCCCTGTGATGCGGAGTATTTAGCACCACGTGGCCCAAACGGGCGATCTTCGTGTGCGTCGGAGTGAATGCCGGCGCCGCCTTGTTCATTGCGGAATAATACTCAAAGACCGCACCCAGCTTATCGTAGACTGTGCGGAAGCCAAAGTCGATGCCCAAGCGCGCGGCTTCATCGTCAGGCACTTCAACTATTGGCAAGCCCAAAGACTGAAAATGGAACCGCGCAATATCCACTGTTTCGGGAGACTCCAATTCCCACCCAACCCGCTTGAGGCCGTGATCGTTTCCGTCCTGGCACAACATAAGATCATGGTGCCGGTCGCTACACCGGAAAAAAACCACATCTTCTGTTGAGTCTGCCGACGCGGTCAGGCCTACTATTGCGCCGTAGAAGGCTTCGCTGGCCTTGATATCGCTAACATTAAGCGCCACATAGCCGAGTCTCGTATGTCGAATATCCTTGGCCGCCATAACTGTGTCGCCTCCGTAAAATTGATTAGACTGGGACAAGCGCATGATTTGAGTGCGCATCCAGCATCTTGTGGATGCCCTGAGAGCTTCGGACCGCATCACAAGATGATGCTGACCTTACCCTGCTCTCGTATATGGTCGAGATCCAATTGAGATCTCTTGTTTCGGATCCGCAACCCGGCCTTCGCCAGCCTGAGCTCATAGGTGTGATGACCGAGATAAGTTTCCAAGATTCCGTTCTTGGAGCGGTAGGTGACGAATTTCGATTCCACATCAAATGAGTCGTCGTCTCCACCCAGTAAACGCACATTCGAAATAAGACGACAGCATTTGGAGTGCGGGTATTCGACGTGAGCCGTGTTTTTTTGAAGCCGCCGAACCCGCTGGACCAACCGCGGGTAGTCGTCGGCGATATAGAAGAGCGAGGACGCGGCACTCACATCGTCATCGGACCCGGCAGGGGGGAACTAAGTAGCTCGCACCCTCTTCGAACAGAGCGAGCCAATCGTCGAGCAGCCATCTGTCCAACAGGGCGGCCTCATCATACAGAAACGTCTCGACGTCCCGAACCGTCACCGAAAGCCCCGCGGCGGGCTTTTTCGCTACAGATCCCGTCATTATCCAGCCTCCCCTTCCATGCGCCGGCTCCACTCGCGCCAGAAACACCGCATCTGTTCTTCATCTTGACTGGTAGGACGATCCGAGAGCGCACCTTTCGAAATATCGTTCCAGCCGATGCCATCGATATCGGAGTTCTCGTACCCTCTTTGGCAAGCCTCCAACGCTTCCGCATCGTCGGGTGTAGCGAAGCCACCCGGGCCCAAGAACTCCAAGAAATTAAAGAGGCGGCGCTCACGCATCGCAGGGCTCTCTTCCATCGGAGCGAGCGCCCAGGCATTAACCTTCAGACGGCCTGGCGCAACCGGATAGAAGGTCCGGATTGTGATCGCCATGATGTCGTTGATGACCAGATTGGGAAAAATGAGCGTGTTGCGGTTGTTGTAGGCAATCCGTTCGGCAACGTCGCGGCCCACCCGCCTCTCCAGGCGCGCGAAGACTTCCTCGGTATCGCGCTTGCCGTCTTCGCCCCAGGATGGAACCGCCTGCGCGACGGGACGGCCCCATGGTGCGCCGTATTCGATGGTCGCGTGTCCGTTGCCGAGATCGATCGCGCGGCTTAGCTGGCTCTTTGCGTCGCCAAAACTACCATGGGTACTGAGCAAGTAATCGAAGTAGCTCGCATGCGTCGGTTGCCCGTGATATCCATCGATGCTGTTTTCGCAGAGAAGTTTCCAGTTGGCGCCAAAGCCGTATTCCTGGCAACCCCCAACGATCTCCATTCCGACATCTGTCTGATCCGAAATGAAGTCAAGGATGATCTTGGCGCCGGCAAGATACTCTTCGAGGCCAACCGCGTTTGGATCCAGATTCATGAAACAGAAGCCGCGATAGGATGCGAAGTGCGCCGGTTCCGGCAGGCTGTACATTTTCGGATCCCGGCAGGCGTCAGAATAATCCTCTTCGCCGGGTCGGGCGACGAGCTTGCCCGACGTATCGAAAGCCCAGGAGTGATAGAAGCATCGAAACAGCTTGGTTGAGCCCTGCGGCTCACGGCAGACCTGCGCTCCCCGGTGCGGGCAAGTATTGAAATAGGCCCGGGGGGCGATTGTCTCGGTCGCGAGTGAAAATCATTCGCCTACCGACGACTTCTCGGGTTACGAAGTCACCGGGTTGGCGAATTTCAGATTCATGGCCAACATAAATCCAACATTTGTCGAACAGGCGCTCTTGTTCGAGCCGCATGATCTGCGGGTCACCGAATGCTCGACGCGAAACCCGGAACGTTCCGGAGCTTCTGTCCTCCAGAACCATTCGCCCGGAGGTGGGCAGCTTCGATACAGTCGCGCTAGAGGGCATCGACATGGCCGTAATCTCCCAGAATCTAGAGGAGCCCACTTTGGACGTAAAAAGGTTAGCTTCGCGGTAAGTGATCTTACGTTATTCTTGGATGAGCGGCAAGGCTTCTAAGAGGTCCACTCGAAGACCCATGTGGAATCTAGCATGCCAAGCACACGCCTTCGGTTCGAAAACAGTCGTTGCGCTCTGAGCAGCAGCTGTTGCTGTATTCGTAATATTGAAATGTGCTCCATGCTAGCGGCCGGAGTGGTCCGGAACGCGCAGCCGATAGTACAGCAAGCTGTCTAAGATTTACTGGCTGCGGAAAAGAACCCTGCCGTAGTCCGATTGAACTCGTCCGCGTGCTCCCATTGAGCCCAGTGCCCGCATTGTGGTAAGACGAAAAGGCGTGCCTTCGGGATGAGCCTTAGAAGCGGCAGGGCCATATCCAGGGGCAAAACCTTGTCCTCGCGTCCCCAAATGATCATCGTTTCGTGGGGAAGCATCGTCAGTCGCGGATCGGACCAGAGCGGCTCGATCGCGGCATTCGGATCTGGCCGCATCGGCGGCGTGTCCACGATGTGGGGACTCAGCGCAACACGCATACGCTGCTCCAATAGCTCATCAGTGAGCTGGGACGGGTCGTACACGAACTCTTTCACGAAGCTCATGAGCTTCTCTTTGGTGGGTCCTTCACCTTCGTAGAAGGCGAATAGCGTCATGAGCGCCGGGCTCGGAAACTGGCTGAACAGTGGCATGCTCCCACCGGGGCCCATCAGGACCATCCGGTCAATCTTTTCGGGCCTGTCCATGGCTAACCGGGTGGTCACCAGTCCGCCGAGCGAATTTCCGACGAAGTGCGCCTTGTCGATGTCGAGCGCATCCAAGAACTGTCCGATTTTCGTGGCGTACCAACCTGGCATGGGACTGCCTTTAGGTTTCACGTCCGACTTGCCAAACCCGGGCAGATCCGGTGTAAGAACCCGGAAATGTTTCGAAAGCGGACCGATATTCCGGCTGTAGTTCGACCACCCCGTTGCCCCCGGTCCTCCGCCGTGGATCATCACTAGCGGCGGCCCAGACCCCGCCTCGTTATAGTGGATACGTACCCCGTCCACGACAACCGACTTGCTGGTCGATTCTTCCGTCATCGACTCCAACCGCGACATGACTTTCCTCCTTAGAAACCAAAAATCGTATCAGTGCTCTAGCTGGCGTTCGGGAATCTGCGCGAACCGCTATCGCAGCGGAAAATGACCTTCTGCGCAATATTCGCCATAACGCACTCGCGCCACCTGCGCGACTTAACTTAGCGGGGCGATCCGCAGATCGATCTCCGGTCTTCTGCGTTGCATGCGTTAAACTGTCAGTGCTCAAGGAAATCAAGAACCAGCCTTGAACGGCTCTGCATGCTCCCATTGCGCCCACCGTTCTAATTCAGCAGCAGGTCCGGGCGCACAGTAAACCGAATCCAATATTCGCGCCCGCGGTTGGTGGAGCCGAATACGTCCGGCTTGCCTCCGGGTCGCGACGTGCCGGTAAGCTGGGGATTGCCCGTTAGAGGCACGCCTGCACCGGATGTCGGCTGATATTCCTCAGTGAGGTTGCGACCGAGGAAACCGATTTCCCAACTTCCGTTAGCCGGACCGAAGGACACGAATGCATCGATCTTCGTCACTCCGTCCTGAAAAGACTCGGGCTGAAGCTGCTGCATGTAGGAATAGCGGCCTGTGTAGGTCGCACTCGAACCGACGGTCAGTAGAAAATCGTTCATCAGCGGCTTCTCATAGGTGAAGCCGAGGCTTGACGCCCATTTCGGAGCACGTGGCAACGTGCGGCCCGTCAAATCTTGCTTGTCGAAGCGACCATTCGAATCTGTATCGGCCGCGCTACAGCCTTCCGCGATGGTCTGCCCAGTGTAACAGTCGCCCAAGAAATCTTTATAGAACGACTCGTTGAAAGCTACGGCGCCAGTGATCGCGAGGCCCCGAATCTGGTACGGCTTGTAGTTGAAATCAAGCTCCACCCCCCGCACGACCGATCCGGTCACATTTGCGATAGTCGTCGAAGCGGACTGCGCCTCAAAACTGCTCAACTGCAGATCTTCATAGGCATACCGATAGACCGCCATATTGATCATCAGGGATCGATCCAATAGGGCTGTCTTCAGGCCGAGCTCCCCGCCGGTTACCGTCTCTTCGTCGAACGAATTGTCGAATGGACCGCGGAGCGCCGGTCCTGCGTCGAGCATGCCCACCTGGAAACCGCCTGACTTATATCCGGTCTTGTAGGACCCGAAGATCGTCAATGCGGACGATGGGCGCCACGTGAGCGTGGCTTCCGGAGATAGATTGTGAAACTTACGTTGGTCGGGAAGGTTCGCGGTGAGCTGAGCCTGAATCGATGGGACGACTGAAGCAATGTCCTGCTTCCTTTTTTCGTAGGTGTACCGCGCACCGGCCGATAGTTCGAGAGTATCGGTCAAGTCGAACGTGGCCTGGGCGAGATCCCGAAACTGTCGTCGAGTCGATGCTAAAGGATGTCGTCGGCAATACCAGAACTGGGGCCGCCGCGCGGCCGATGACTGTCGTCCCCACGGTGGAAAATTCGTCAAGCTGGAAAAATCCACCAAACATCCAGTTGAAACGTCCGGAGTTCTCGGAAAACACCCGAATCTCCTCGGACCAGGTGGACTTCTCGATCAGACTTGCGGATGACAGTAACGGAAGGCCGAAAGAAGCCGCATCCACGAGTTCGTAGCGCAGGTCGTAATACCCCGTGACAGAATTAATGCTGATCGCATCGGTGAGATTGTAATTGATGTCGAGCGTGCCAAGGATCTGCTCGATATCCTCGAACGGAACCCCGTCGCCAAAGCGCGGATCTAAGGCTGCCAAAGTCGGGTCGAGGTCGCTGCGCTCGACGCGATCGTCAGCCGAACAATCCTGAGCGCCCGGAATGGCGCCCGGAGGTGCTGGAATACCGTACGGGCAGGCAATTCTCTGCAACTGCATGTAGGCGGCGTTGTCCCGGCTCATTGTATAGCCAAGCTTGAATTCGGCGCTGAAGACGTCATTGGGCTCAAATCGCAAGGTTCCCCTGGCGGCGATCTCTTCCGTACCGGGTCCGAATTTATTGGCCGGGCCGAAGGTTCCTGGCGTGCCGACAGGGATGATATTTTCGATGTAGCCTTCCTGATCGGTATACCTAACAGCTAGCCGCGCGCCGAGGACCTCATTGATCGGACCAGCGACATAGGCTTCGCCGACAATTTCCTCGGCTCCGAACTCATAGGAGACCTTCGCGCGAGATTCGAATTCCTCCGTCGGGCCCGCCGACCTGAGCGAAATGATGCCGCCCGAAGCATTCTTGCCAAAGAACAGAGCCTGTGGGCCTTTGAGAACTTCAATCTGCTGGACGTCGAAGAAGCCCATCCGGACGACACCGCCATAACTGACCGTAACGCCGTCGAGATTCAGCGACACCGCTTGATCGATCGCGACGCTCGAGGTTGGGCTGGAAACGCCGCGGAGCGTGATGCTGCCGCCGAAGCCGCTGCCATTGGTCTGAATTTGAAGCTGCGGCACCATTTGCGGCAACTCAGTGAGATTGTCGATGCCCTGCTTTTCCAGGTTTTCGCCGGTCACCGCAGTGACCACGACCGGCGTGGAAATCGCTGTTTCATCGCGTTTGCGCGCGAAAACCACAATTTCCTCCACATTCTGAACAGCGTCCTGCGCCTGGGCTGCAGTCGGCAGTCCCATTGGCGCCACAAGCAGGGCGGCAAAGGCGGTTGCCCTCACCAAAACAACCTTTGAGCAGTCTTCTCGATCGCGCGATGCGGGCTCGGCTCTCCCGCTGGCGACGCACAGCATTTCTTGTTGATGATCTCGTGGCATACATCCCTCCCTGTCTAGCAATGCATTATTTATTGTTTGGCTTGTTGGCTGGCGCCGGTCGCGCGTTCGGCATTTTTTGTCCGAACGTTGAGACCGCCTCGGCGGCAGGGTGGCCAGATTGATTTCCTTAGGATCTTAAACATCAGATCCGTACCAATGTTGCCGGACCCGATGATCGCGACCTTCGTCTGTACGCTCACGCCGCTACTCCGTACTTGAACCCGCAATCGCCGAGGCCGCCGATGGAGACCCCGACTGAATCCCCCGGCGCGAGCGACACCATCGGCCCAAGCGCGCCCGTCAACACCAGGTCGCCCGCGCGCAACGGCTCGCCCCTGGTCGCGAGCGTGCGCGCCAGCCATGCGGCGGCGTTGAGCGGACTGCCAAGGCAAGCGGCGCCAACCCCCATCGAGGCCACCGCGCCATTGACCTCGAGGATCATTCCGCAAGTCCGAAGATCGAGATCTCGTAGGGGGATACGTTGCCGGCCCAAGACGAAGAATGCTGAAGACCCGTTGTCTGCCACGGTGTCGGCGAACGTTATCTTCCAATCCTCGATACGACTGTCGACTATTTCGATGGCAGGTGAAATGTGATCAACGGCCGCGACAATATCGCCAATGCTTATGTCTAACCCGTCCAGATCCCTGCCCAAAACAATGGCGATCTCCGCTTCCGCTTTCGGCTGAAGAACCTTCTTCGGGTCTAATTCTCCGCCATCGATGATTTCCATGTCAGAAAACAAAGCCCCGAAGTCAGGTTGGTTGACGCCGAGTTGCTTTTGCACAGCTTCGGATGTCAGACCTATCTTCTTGCCGATGATCCGGCGGCCGGCCTCTACCCAGTAGCGGGTATTGAGGCTCTGGACGGCATAGGCGCCTTCCATGTCCGACGGAGCAAGGCCGTCTCGCAGGGGCGGAACAGGCCCCCGATCGTAGGCCTGCCGCAGACGCGCGGCCAAGTTGCCAAATGTCTCAGACGCCATTTGGGCGTCCCTCCCGATTTTGTGTTTTGTTGGGGCAAGCGTAGAGCTCACAGGCATGGACCAGCAATGAGTGCGGAACAGGGAGTCCCACATCGTGAGAACGCCAAGCGAGGCCCCATGGTCTCAGGATCACACGAGCGGCGCCGCAGCTCTGGCGAAAGCGCTGGATCTGTGGCTGCGCCTTACGGCCGAGCCCGACCGATCTCTCCGCGAGGTCGCGGCGGATCTGCGGATTCCAGCTTCGACCGCCTATCGATTGATTTCCGTCTTCGAGAGCCGAGGCCTTCTTGCGAGGATTGGTTCGGGGAAATACGCGGCCGGCGGAGCGGTGGCACAGGTCGCGGGGCTGACGGATTTCAACAGCCTAGTAGCGGCGATGAGCCGACCGATCCTGCGCAAGTTGGCGTCTCAATTAGCTCGCACCATCCATCTTGGCGTACTTGAGGAGGATATGGTGACATACCTGGTCAAGGAGGGCGTGCATTCAGAACTCCTGTTCACACGGGAAGGTATGCAACTCGAAGCGTATTGCTCTGGTATTGGAAAGATCCTCCTGGCCGATCTACATGAGCAACGCTTATCCCAGTATCTGGGTAGTGGAGAATTTGTGGCTTTAACCAAGCATACGATAACATCGCCTGATCAGATACGTGAAGAACTTGAGACGGTTCGCGCATTGGGCTATGCCTTTGACAATGCCGAAGTGGACGAGGATTTGTACTGCGCCGCCGTGCCCGTGCGAGATGGCAATGGGCGTGTCGTAGCGGCAATCTCGGCTTCCGGTAAGAACACGCGCTGTGATGATCTTGGTTTGATCGAGGCGCTTAAGCAGAGCGCCGGAGAAGTGTCGGCGCGCCTGTTGGCGCTAGGCGCGGTCTTTTCACGACACATCGACGATCGAAATGGCTCTGTGGCCGCTGAGTGAACTGATAGATTCCCGCGAGGACCCCGACCGTTGGTCCCGTCTCTTGAGCCCTTGCATGGCTCGTTGAGGGTGAAGATGCGTCGCCGGTCCACCCAGTAGTCCGCGAGCGTCAACGAGGTGATCGCCCACCTACATTCCATGTGTGTCGCACTCATCGGCTACATGCTTCCAAGGCCCCTTGGCTGCCAATCGGCGCGGCGATCCGGCGAAGCCCGACCGTTGCCGCCCGACGGGTGGACGCAGCCAGCGCACATAGATCGTGGCCGTGGCTCAACGCGTCCGGCAGGTGAACCACCAGTTGAAGACTGCCAGCCGCAAGCTGCCACCCTCGTGAAACAGCTTGGCCGACCCGAAGCGATGCCGTCCCAGCAGCATCACGCGGGCGATGCCGTGCCTGGAGATGTGTGTCATGCCTGTTGGCGCCATGTGCCATCGACCGGCTATCCCTGGTCCCGCCTCGCCGTGCACCTCCACACGCACGCCAACTTCGCCTGGGGGCAGGCGATCGGCGTCCGGGCTCAGCGGCCCGGTGGGATAGACCTGAACTAGGGGCAGCTTCACAGTGAATCGCGCCGCCGCCTCGAAAAACGCCCGCTGAACGGAACACCGGAAGCAGGAGCGCCGCTCGCCAGGGAGCGACGCCCCTGCGGATCGAAGCCCTAGAATGTCTTTCTGATGCCGACCTCGACCACACGGCCAAGCGGGTTTCCCGAGGTGTAGTCGTAGTTGTACTGGCTCGGAACGTACGGCGGGTCCTTGTCGAAGACGTTCTGGATGCTCGCCGTCACCACCGAGTCCCACGGCGCTTCCCAGCGCACGATCAGGTCGTGCTGCCAGAAGGCCTTTGACTTGCCGACGGGCAGGAGGTCGCGCCCAGCGCACGACGTGGAAGCGCCCGCGCAGGCCGCCGCGCCCGTTGTCGCGGCCGAATTTGGGACGGTGACGAACAGCGGCGATCCGAAGGCAGGCGATGTGCCTTCCGAGAACCGCGTCTGCCAGCGCACCGAAAGCGGCCCCTTCACGAACGCCGCGAAGGCGTTGGCCTTGAGCTCGGGGTAGGAGAAGAAGTCGTTGATCAGGTCGGACAGACCTGCGCGGTCCTCCTCAGGCGAGATAGGGATGTCTGCGCCGAGCATGGTCACTTCGCCGCGCTTATATTCGATCAGGTAGGTGGCCTCGCCTCCAACTGCCCAATGGCCATCGAACCAGCCGTCCCAGTCGTACTGCGCGCGGAACTCCACCCCGGAAGTATCCGTCGTCGGGCCGTTGACCACAAAGCTGCGGAGGCGGGCCACGTTCGCCGCGCCGCAAGCGCCGGCGAACGTAAAGCGGGCTTGCAGCGCTGCGAAGGCCGGATTTCCGCAGTTCACGTTGGACGCGCCCGGGAACATTGTGGCGTACAGGCGAGCGCCACTTTCCTCGATGATCTCGTCCTTGAACTTGAAATTAAAGTAATCGACGGTGGCGGAGAAGCCGCCGAGATCCAGGATGGCGCCGACATTGAAGGTGTCGGCCTTCTCGGGCTTCAGGTCGGGATTGCCACAGCTCTGGAAGGCGCGGTAGGCGCTTCCGAGCACGCGCACGCCATTATTGCAGTTGTTGCCAACCAGGCCCGGCCCGGGCGCCCGGAAGGTGGTGCTAGCCGTGCCGCGCAGCGCAAGCCAGTCGACCACCTGCCATTTCAGGGCCACCTTGGGGTTGGTGGTGGAGCCGACGGCGCCTTGGTAGTCCTCGTGGCGGATCGCGAAGTTGACGTTGATGGCGGCCGTGACGGGGAACTGCAACTCAGCGAAGATCGCCTTCACATTCGCGTCGTCGTCGCGGTCGGAATCGGACCCGAAGAACTGTAGGGGCCCACTTTCATCGGCGCACGCCGGGCGGTCCGGGCATGGCGTCTCCGCCGAATTGAAGAGGGCGCCGTACTTCCGAATCTCCTGGGTGTAGCGGTATTGCGCGCCGGCCGCCCAGGCCACGGGGCCGCCGGGAAGCTCGATGCCGCTTTCGCCCGAGAAGACGACGTCGGCCACGAGCAGCCGGTTCGTCAAGACATTGGTGTAGTTTCCGTACAGCCAGGCGACCACCTGCGGGTCGTTCGCCACCGACGGGTTGAAGAACGGATTGGCCGCGCCATTCACCACGCTTGTGGCGACGCCGTTGGTGAACGGATTGAAGTAGTAGCACCCCAACGCGGCGTTGCCGGCGCCGGTCGTGAAGTTGGCGGTCTCGGCCGCGCTACAGCCGCCCGGATCGTCTGCCTTGGCCCCGAAGCCGCGCAGGGCCAGCTGGATATTGCGGACCAGGAGGTCGTTCGTGTTCGAGGTGTTCTTCTGCTCCATATAGGTGAGCGCCGTGTCGTAGTTGACGCTTCCGAACACCTTGCCCTGGAAGCCGCCCGAGACGCGGAAGCCGTCGTTCTGGATCGACTGGTGGTCGGCCTTGTCGGGGTTGAGCGGATGGCCGGCGAAGGCGATCGCGCGCCAGCCGAGCTGAACGATATCCACCCCCCGGGCGCCCAGGGGCGCGCCAGGCTGGGCGCCGACGCTGCTGTTGGCGGTGGCGCGGATCGCCGCGCATTGCGCGGCGGTCAACGGCGCGGCGCAGCTGTTCAGCAAGGCCACGAGGCCCGGGTGGTTGGCTGGAATGTTGTACGGAACTGAGAAGTTAGGGCCGTTGGGAGCTGTCGGCGAGAATGACGTGCCGCCCGCCGAAACTGGCGACGGATATTGGGCAGTCAGGTTCGCAGGCGAAATCCGCTGGACCGGCGTGTCGTTCTTCGTCCAGGCGACTTCCCCGCGGAAGGACATCGTCTCCGAAAGATCGAAGTTCACCTCACCGTAGAGTTGGTAGTGGTCCTCCTCATTGACCAGGTCGTTGAAGTTGGAGAACTGGAACCGGCACGTGGAACTGAATGTCGCTGGATTCTGCGGCCCCGTCGGCACCGCGACCGTGGCTGTGGCGCCCTGTCCTAGCGTGCCGTTCAGCGGATTCTGGTAGGTCACGTTGTTGGTGAGGACGCCGCCCAACTCCTCGCAGCCGTTATCGCGGAAGAGGTTCGCTCCGGCGAGGAACAGGCCGGGGTTCGACGCCCCGGTCCAGCCCCCTGCGCCTGCATAGCCGCCGAAATCAAACGACCGGAGCGCCCAGTCGCGGTCATGGATGTCAAGCCGCGAACGGTGGCGGTACCCGCCAGTGAGCAAGACGTTGCCGTTGTCGAACTGCTTGCCCCACGCCGCGTCGAGCCGGTAGTCGCCGTCCGAGCCGTCGATGAAGGCGTATTCGGCGCTGACCTCGAGGTTGTCGAGATCCTTGCGGGTGATGAAATTCACCACGCCCCCGATGGCGTCGGAGCCATAGGTGGCCGCCGCCCCGTCCTTGAGGATCTCGATCCGCCCGACGGCGGCGGTCGGGATGAAGTTGAGGTTGGCGCCGCCGCCTTGGAAGGCGGCTACGGGGCTGTCAGCGAGCCGACGGCCATTCATCAGGGTCAGCGTCCGTGCCGCACCGAAGCCCCGCAGGTTGATCGTCGCCGTCCCCGCGCCGCCGTTGTAGCGGTTGCTCTCGCCCAGCGCCGATTGCGACGAGGTCACGTTCTTGACGAGCTGGACGACCGTCGGCGAGCCCTGCTCCTCCAGGTCCTCTGCGCTGAGCACGTCGACGGGCAGGGCCGCGTCCTCGGGCGTGCCGGCGATAAAGGAGCCGGTCACGACGACTTCCTCCACTTCGGCCGGTTGGCTGGTCTGGGCCTGGGCGTCCGCCAAGCCCGCGCCCCCGAAGGAGATGGCGATGGAAAGTATCGAACCACCGAATAGGTGACTACGCCTGGTCAAGATAGACTCCTCCCTGTTTTTTCTCACTTCTTTGATTGTGTCTTCTGAGACCGTGCGGCATGGAAGCCGCCGAAATACGAACTGAGTACGATGAAAGGCCGGAGGCTGCGCATTGCAGCGCCCCGAAGGTCCGTGTCCGAAGCCAAGGTACGCGCGAAACGCTCGACACCTTCGCGTCCTCCAGTCGCGACGATGCTGCATCTTCGGCGCAGCAGACGGGACATGTAATCTTCGTTGCTTTAGCTTCGCCGCACTTTCCGGGTCACGCAATGAGAAAAGCGGGGCTGTGAGCTGCGCCGTCGGTGCGGCGGCGAAAAGCGCCCGCGACCAAGGGAGACACGAAGGGGACCTGCGCCGCCAAGGCCGATCTTCCGCGGGCCGAGTTTGCGCTGTATGTTACAATCGTATTTGGCGGTCTGAGCTGCAGCGTTGGAAATGGGGGATACAGGGTGAGGTTTCTGAAAGCATCTGTCGGAGGGCTCCTGGCGACGCTCGCAATCGTTGCAGCCGGCCAGGCCGCTGAGCCGGTCGTGGCGCAGCTTGAAACCGCGCTCAACGAGCCCTTAAAGATCGTCGCTGGCGGCGCTGTGTTCAATTGTCAGGACGCCCGCTGCGTGGCTCGGGCTCGGACCAACCAGACACTGAGCGTAAGCGCCTGCAAGCAACTCGCGAAGCGGGTCGGGGTGATCACTGCGTTCGGCGACTCTCGCGACAAGCTTCCCCCAGAGAAGCTGGCCGCCTGCAGACCCAACCGCTAGCCAAGGCGTCAGAACTCACTCGGGCGGTGACGGCTGCTATCCTCTGCCGGCGCTCAGCTCGGCTAAACGCTCATCGGTCGCCCACGAACTGCGGATGGTGCAGCCGGGCGACCGCCGGTCATCTGCCGGAGCCGCCCGGGCGGCGGCGGGTGCGCTGGCCTTTGGGTCACGCTATTCGCCCGTGAGATAGACGCCGCGGCCGCTGGCGTATAGGTCACCGCCAGCGCTTCGCACCATGCTTTCGGCCACTGACAGCCGCCGCCCAACCTTCACGATCCTTGAGGATGTGAGAATGGGCCCAGCGGTCGCCGGACGGTGATAGTCCACCGAGAGTGTAGCGGTCGCGGTGACCCGATGGCCGTGAACCAGCAGGACGTAGAACCCGGCGAGATCGATCAACGAGGCCAGAACGCCCCCATGGACGGAACCGATGCGGGGGTTGGAGACAATCTCGTCCCGCCAGGGCATCGCGAGTTCGAGGCCGTCGTCCGAGAGTGCCACGATGTCCAGGTCCAGCCAGTTGTGAAAGGGGGCGGCCCGCAATGCCGCCTGCCAGGCCTTGACAGGGGCAGCGCCAGGCAGCTCAGCGTCATCGGTCACCGCACGTCTCCCCAGCCCATCGCCCACTCAACAGAACTGACCGGCTCGCGTGAGGCTCTCCTCCGCGCTCCTGACGAGATCCTCCAGCACTTCACGCGCCGGACGTATCTGCCGGATCAAGCCGAGCCCCTGGCCAGCAAAGCCAGGCGCGATATCCTTGCGTTCCGCCTGGGTGGCGGCTGCGAGAACCGGTCCGGAGATCATCGACTGATAGGGCATCGGGAGGGGCTCCTTGCCGGCGTCGACCCAGGCCTGCGCCCACTTGTTCCGCACAAGCCTCGCGGGCTTGCCGGTCACGGACTTCGACACCACGGTGTCCGTGTCGCCGGATTCCACAAGGGCTTCCTTCTGGAACTGATGGATGCCGGCTTCCTCGGTCGCGAGAAAGGCCGTTCCAATCCAGGCGCCTTCGGCGCCAAGCATCAGCGCAGCGGCGACCCCCCGCCCGTCGGCGATACCGCCCGCACCAAGGACCGGCACGCGGCCCGCGAGCGCATCCACGACCTGCGGGATGAGCGCCATGGTGCCGACCGGGGAGTTATGGCCGCCGCCGTCATGACCTTGTGCGACAACCACATCCACCGCGGAAGCCGCCACCTGCAGAGCGTGCTTCACTGAACCGATGACCGCCATGACCTTGGTGCCGTTCTCGCGCATCCGCTCCATCCACGGGCCCGGATTGCCAAGCCCGGCGGCATAGACGGGGACCCTCTCCTCGACGACCACCTCCATCTGCTCCTCGAAGAATTCCTTCGAGAAGAACATCGGCCCGCCTTGCCCGTCGGCGTTGGACCGCCGTGGCGGCCGCGCCACTTTCGTCAAGCCCTCCTGGCGCATGAACTCGTCCGCGAAGGATTGGTATTCGCTCGCGAGGTCCAGGGGCGACGGCTTCCCCGGCCCCGCGGTGTCCCTCCCATCGCGCCGCACCGACGCCGGCAGAAGGGTGTCGACACCGAATGGCTTATCGGTGAGGGATCGAACCTCGCGGATCCACTCGCGCAGTTCCTCGCGCGAGCAGGCCGCCGCGCCCAGCACGCCAAGCCCGCCTGCATTCGAAACCGCCGCCGCCAGCCGCGGGACGCTGGCGCCGCCCATCCCGGCGAGCACGATCGGATACTGAATGCCGAAGATATCGCAGATGCGGCTATGAAGGGGCATGGGTGACTCCTGTCTGCGAGGGAGCAGTCGACGAACCCTGCGTTCGCCGATCCAACCGGGTCATGTCCGCACCACCCGCCTTGAGGCGCGGTCCGCCGATCCCGAGAGACGGAACCCGCGGTATCCGTCCGCCGCCACGGTGTTGCAGATCTGTCGGTAGTGGCCGCCGACGTAGGGCATGAAGACCCGCGGCTTTCCGGGGATGTTCGCCCCGATGTACCAGCTGTTGGCCTTCGGGAAGAGGGTCTGGTCGGCGGCCTCGTTGACGTTGCGGACCCAGTCCTCTTGGGCCTGCGGGTCGGCCGCGATGGCATCGACTCCGTTGGCGTCCAGCCACGCCAAGCAATCGGTGATCCATTCGACGTGCTGCTCGCAGCTGCTGATCATGTTGGACAGCACCGAGGGGCTGCCCGGACCGGTGATGGTGAAGAAGTTGGGGAAGCCGGCGACTTGCAGTCCCAGGTATGTCTTGGGCCCGTCCCGCCACCCCTCGGACAAGCTGAACCCGCCCTCCCCGCGGATGTCGATGTTCAGTAGCGCCCCCGTCATGGCGTCGAAGCCGGTGGCGTAGACGACGGCGTCGACCGGATACTCCTGCGCCTGCGCCTGCAGCCGCACCCCGGCCCGCGTGATCGCCTCGATGGGCGCCTTGCGCAGGTTCACCAGGGTGACGTTCTCCTGGTTGAACACCTCGTAATAGCCGGTGTCGACGCAAATGCGCTTGGCCCCGATTGGATGATCGTCCGGCAGCAGGGCCTCGGCCACGTCCGGGTCCTTCACGATGTCGCGGATCTTCTCGCGCACAAAGTTCGCCGCCGCGTCGTTCGCGATCGGGTTGGTCAGTAGGTCCGCCAGCGCGCCGAGGTAGCCGGCGCCGCCGATGTTCCAAAGCTCTTCGAACCTGGCGCGCTGCTGTTCGGCTGTTAGGCTGCGAAACGGGCTGCCGCCGGCGATCCCCGCCGTGCCCTCCAGCACCATCTGCCGGTAGGCCGGGTACTGCTCCCAAAACGCGGCGTAATCCTGCTCGGTCAGCGGCGCGTTTCGGGCCGGGACGCTGAAGTTCGGCGTGCGCTGGAAGACGTAGACGTGGTGTGCGGTCTTGGCGATTTCGGTAATCGACTGGATGGCTGATGAGCCGGTGCCGATCACCGCCACCTTCTGCCCCTCAAAGGTGACCGGCTCGTGCGGCCACGTGCCGGTGTGGAAGGTCCGGCCCTCGAAGTTGTCCTCGCCGGGGATGCCCGGCGCGCGAGGCATCGACAGGCAACCCGTCGCCATGATGCAGAAGCGGGCGGAGACGCGATGACCGCGGTCCGTGGTCACCGTCCAATGGCGGGCAGCCTCGTCCCAGACCGCCGACGTCACCTTGGTTTCGAAGGCGAAGGCCCGCTTCAGGTCGTATTTTTCCGCCACGAACTCGGCGTAAGCCAGGATTTCGGGCTGGGCGGCGTACTTCTCGCTCCAGCGCCATTCCTGCTGCACCTCGGCAGACCAGGTGTAGGAGTAGAAGAGGCTCGGGATGTCGCAGCGCGCGCCGGGATAGCGGTTCCAGTACCAGGTGCCGCCAACGCCGCCCGCGGCATCGAAGCCCTGGACGGTCATGCCGAGCTGCCGCAGCCGATGGACCATGTAGAGGCCGCCGAAGCCAGCTCCAACCACCACCGCGTCCACCGCGTCAGTGCTCACAGGCCTTCCTCCCCCGGCCCTGGCGCGCGCACGGGCAAGGTTTTGGCGCCCACGCCCGCGAGAACGACCTCGACGATCGAGTCGATGAAGCCCTCGATCTTCGCCAGCATCGCCTGACGAAGACGGCGGGGCGTCGTCCGGACGTGGTTGGTGACGCCCCCGACCACCAGATCCATGATCAGACCCGGGTTGACTGATGCGGCGAGCTCGCCCCTGGCGATCGCTCGCCGGATGATGTGCCGTCCCTGCGCGATGGTGGCCTCCGCATAGGGACGCAGGAACGCCAGGAGCTCGGGATGTTCGGCCAAGTCCAGGCTGATCCGTGGATGCGCACCGCTGAACGGACCCGTGAGGGTTTGAGCCACCATGCGAGCGAGGGCCCGCAGATCTCCCTGCAGGTTCCCGGTGTCGATTTTCGTGACGGCGAGCCAGCGCGCCTCGAAGGTCTGCCTCAACAGTTCGCCACGGCCAGGCCACCGGCGGTAAAGGGACGCTTTGCCCACCCCCGAGCGACGGGCCACCGCCTCGAACGAGAAGGCGGCCCAGCCGCCCTCCGCATAGACGGCCATCGCCGCGTCGAAGACCCGCGCCTCAATCGAAACGTCTCTTGGCCGTCCGCGGGCGGGCGAATCTGCACTCGACGCCAAAAGGCTCAAAACGTCCGCTCCGGATCGCCCATTCCTGTTTTAGACGAGAACCGTCCGATAATTCCGGCGCCACGTCAACGCGCCCCTCCAATAGCGTCGCCATGTCGCGGCGCAGGGGTGCAGCCGAGGACATCAAGCTTGCCGAGCAGTCCTCAATGCTATTTTGTGACGACGGTCGTCTATAAATCAGGCGTGAGCTATGCCGGCTTTGACCATCGAGGAACGCTCGGCCCTGAGGGCGGCCATTGGCAGGCTCCTGGATGACAGGAGCACGCTCGCGGATGTTCGGCGGGTCATGGATAGCCGCGAGGGCTATGATGCCGCTCTGTGGCGTGAGCTGGCCGCTTTCGGCCTGCTCGGATTGGTGATCGACGAGGAATACGGCGGCGCAGGCGCCGGACCCGTGGAACTCGAGTTCATCATGGAGGAAGCTGGCGCGGCGCTGCTTTGCGCGCCCTTCCTGTCGAGCGCGGTTCTGTGCGCGGAGCTTCTACGCCGGCTGGACGACGCCGAAGCGTCGGGCCGACTTCTTCCCGAGATTGCCGCGGGCTCTGTCATCGCCGCAGCCGCCCTGACGGGGCCCCGGGGGTGCTGGACACCTGATGGGGTCGCCGTGATCGCCAGCCCTGACGCCGAAGCCTGGCAACTGGACGGTGAGGCAGCCTTCGTCATCCACGGACACAGCGCAAACGTGCTGCTCGTGGCGGCGCGATCCGCCGGCGGGATCGATGTCTTCGAAGTGGATCCCGGCGCAAGCGGGGTCAGCCTGAAGTTGCTTCCGACTTTCGATAGGACCCTGCGGCTCGCGAATCTGACGTTTGACGGGCGCCGCAGCCAGACGGATCGGCGAGAGCGGCAGGGGCTGGCAAGCCATCGAGGCAGCGCTCGATCTCGCCCGCGTGGCGATCACCGGCGAGCAGGCCGGCGCAGGTCAGCACGTCCTTGCTTTCACGGTCGACTACGCCAGGACACGTATCCAGTTCGGACGGCCGATCGGCAGCTTCCAGGCCATCAAACATATGGCTGCGGATCTTCTCCTGGAGTCGGAAAGCGCCATCTCGGCGGCCCGCTATGCCGCCACCCAACTCGCGGCAGCGGCGCCCGACGCCAAGGCGGCCGTGGAGCTGGCGGCCTTCGCCTGTTCCGAGGCCTTCGTGAAGATCTGCGCCGATGCGATCCAGATGCACGGCGGAATCGCCTTCACTTGGGACCACCCGGCTCACCTCTACCTGCGCCGGGCTCGGGCCGACGCGCAGCTGTTCGGCGCGCCGACCCTCCACCGCGACCGCTACCTGCGAGAACTGGAGGCCGCCGATGGCTGACGACGCCGCGCGCTCCGTTGCGGAGGACAACCTGCGGGAGGAAGTCCGCGCGTGGCTGGCGGCCAACTGGACAGGCCCACTGCAAAGCGAGGCAGAGCGCCAGGCCTGGTTGGCCAAGGTCGTCCAGGCTCGCTGGGCCGTCCCCCCGATGGCCGGCCGAATGGATGGGCCGGAGCCTGAAGGACGCCCAGGCGCGCATCGTCGAGCAGGAGTTCGCCGCGGTCGGCGCGCCCGGCACGGGTCAG
Source organism: Phenylobacterium sp. J426 (assembly GCF_024699945.1). Taxonomy (GTDB): domain Bacteria; phylum Pseudomonadota; class Alphaproteobacteria; order Caulobacterales; family Caulobacteraceae; genus Phenylobacterium. The sequence goes on from NZ_JAJOMY010000001.1 coordinate 3,467,705, forward strand.
GACCGCACCAACCTATGGGCCAACACCCTGCTCGCGGGCGGAACTCAGGCTCTGAAGGAGAAGCTGATCGTCCCGCTGCTGCGCGGCCAAGTCGGCATGTGCCTGCTCTATTCCGAGCCGGGCGCGGGCTCGGACCTGGCGGGCGTCCGCACCCGCGCCGACCGCGTTGGCGACCACTTCGTGGTCAACGGCCAGAAGGTCTGGACCAGCTACGCCGCCACGGCCGACTACGGCATGCTGATCGCCCGCACGAACTGGGATGTGCCTAAGCACGGTGGGATCAGCTTTTTCTTCCTGCCCATGAAGCAGCTGGGGGTGGAGGTGCGGCCGCTCCGCCAGGTCACCGGGGAAAGCCAGTTCAACGAGGTGTTCATCACGGACGCCGTCTGTCCTGAGGAAAACCTGCTCGGCGAACTCGGCGAGGGCTGGGGCGTGCTGCAAACTGCCCTCGCCTACGAGCGTTCAGCGATGGGCGAAGCCGCGCGCGGCCCTCGCAGCGGCGTGCCCGAAGGCTCAGGCGAGCCGCTTATCGCGCTGGCGCGGGAGGCGGGCATGCTCGGTGATCCGCTGATCCGTCAGGAGATCGCCAGGGTGATCGGCCTCAAAAAACTCAACGCGCTCAACGCCTCCCGGGCGAAGGCGGACTTGAAGCAGGGCACATCCTCTCCGCTCATGAGTCTCGGGAAGCTGGCGATGAGCCGCATCCTCCACGAGGAGGCGCGTGTCCGGACGCTGATTCTCGGCGCCGGCAGCCTCCTGGAGGGGCCCGAGCACCCAAGGGCCGACGACGCCAACTTCCTGACGCTGAACGCCTACTTCACGTCCATCGGCGGCGGCACGGACCAGATCCAGCGCAACATCATCGGCGAGCGGGTCCTCGGCCTGCCGAAGGAGCCGGAGGTCGATCGGCATATTCCGTTCCGCGAGGTTCGCACGAGCTAGGGCCGCCAAGCCCCGGCGGTGACAAAGACACTGGGAGAAGAGAGCGTGGGTTGGAATTTCGGCGACATTCTCGAAGCCGTCGAGCCGGTTTTGCCGGTGGACGCACCAGCCTTCGTTCACGGCGAGCGAACCATCCCCTGGAGCGAGGCAAGCCGGCTCTCCAACAATCTGGCCCGCGCCCTGATCGCCCGCGGCGCGACTCCAGGCGACAAGATCGCCGTCTACATGCGCAACCGGCCGGAATACATGCTGACGGTCGCGGCGGGCTTCAAAGCGCGTCTGACCCACGTCAACGTCAACTACCGCTACACGCCCGACGAGGTCTGGTACATTTTCGACAACTCCGACGCCCAGACCGTGGTCTACGCGCCCGAGTTCCGCGAGGCGGTCGCCCAGATCCGCGAGCGCCTGCCCAAGGTGAAGACCTGGATCGAGGTCGCGACGAGCGGGCAGACCGCACCCTTCGCCGAAAGCTTCGACGCACTTGCCGGCGAAGGCGAAGGCTCGCCCCTGAACATCGAGCGCTCCGGGGACGATCTGTTCTTCATCTACACCGGCGGCACCACCGGCATGCCCAAGGGCGTGATGTGGCCGCACCACGACCTGCGCGAAATCACCCTCGGCGCCGCTCGCAAGATGGGCCCCGTGCCCGAGACGCTGGAAGCGCTCGCCGAGCACACCCGCAAGGTAGGCCCCGGCGGGCGGGCGCTGATTGCTCCGCCTCTGATGCACGGCACGGGCCTGCTTACCGCCATGGGCGCGCACCTGTCCGGCGGCTGCGTAATCACCCTGACGGGCGAGAGCTTCGATGCGGTCGAGACGCTGGAGGCCATCGACCGCCAGCGCCCACAATCGCTGACCATCGTCGGCGACAGCTTCGCCCGCCCTCTCCTGAACGCCCTCAACGCCAACCCAGGCCGCTGGGACGTCTCCAGCCTGGCGACCGTGGTCTCGTCGGGAGTGATGTGGAGCCTCGAGGTCAAGCGCGGCCTATTAGAGCACATGCCACAGGCGACGCTCAGCGACGCCTTCTCCTCGTCCGAGGCGCTCGGCATGGGCAGCTCGATCATGACCAAAGCCGGCGAGGTGCAGACCGCCAAGTTCATGATCAGCGAGCGCTGCCGCGTGTTCGACGAGAATGACCAGCCGGTGACGCCAGGATCGGGCGTACGTGGACTCGTGGCGCTCGGGCCGCCCAACCCGGTCGGCTACTACAAGGACGAGGAGAAGACGGCGCGCACATTCCGGGTGATCGACGGCGTCCGCTATTCCATGCCCGGCGACTGGTGCATCGTCGAGCCCGATGGCGCGCTTACTCTGCTGGGCCGCGGCAACGCCTGCATCAACACGGCTGGCGAAAAGGTCTTCCCGGAGGAGGTCGAGGAGGTCCTGAAGACCCATCCCAGCATCGAGGACGCCCTGGTGGTGGGCTTGCCTGATGAAAAGTGGGGTCAGGCGGTCACCGCTGTCGTCGACCTCGCCCCTGGCCAGGCGCTGGACGAGGCCGCCCTGAAGGCGCACGTGCGAAGGTCGCTGGCAGGCTACAAGACGCCAAAGCGAATTTTCGTCGCCGACCGATCCCTCCGCGTCAGCAACGGCAAGGCCGACTACGGAGCGGCCAAGGTCTGCGCCGAAGCCGGAGCCCGCGAGGCGGTGAGCGCATGAGCGAAGCCGTCCTCGTCGAGCGTCGTGAAAAGGTGATGATCGTCACCCTCAACCGGCCCGAGGCCCGTAACGCCGTAAACCGCGCAGTCACCGTCGGGGTAGGTGAGGCGCTGGAGGAGGCCCGCCGCAACCCGGAGATCTGGGCGGTGATCATCACGGGCGCCGGGGATCAGTCCTTCTGCGCCGGCGCCGACCTCAAGGCCCTGGCCAACCGAGAGCCGTTCGCCGTGGGCGAGCGCGAGCGGGCCTGGGGCTTCGCCGGCTATGTAGAGCACCACATCTCCAAGCCGACCATCGCGGCGGTGAACGGGACCGCGCTCGGCGGAGGCACCGAGCTGACCCTGGCTAGCGATCTGGCCGTCGCCTCGGAGACCGCCACCTTTGGTCTGCCAGAGGTCAAGCGCGGCATCCTCGCGGCCGCCGGCGGCGCCTTCCGCCTGGGCCAGCAGCTGCCGCGCAAGATCGCCATGGAGATGATGCTGACCGGCGAGCCGATCTCGGCCCCACGGGCGCTGGAGCTCGGCCTGGTCAACGCCGTCGTGCCGCAGGCGCAAGTGATGGACGCAGCCCTGAAGATGGCGGCGCGGATCACCGCCAACGCGCCGCTGGCGGTGCAGGCCTCGAAGCGGATCGCGCTCGGAATCCAGCACGGCGAGATCGCCTCCGAGGCGGCCGCCTGGGCGCAGACCCGCGCCGAGATCGGGACCGTGATGCGCTCCGAAGACGGTCGCGAGGGCCCGCGCGCTTTCGCCGAGAAGCGCGCGCCGGTTTGGCAGGGCCGCTGAGAATTCAGTTCGAGGTGAGGGACGCAAGATGAGGGACGACGCCGCGCGCATTCCGGTGATCGTGGGGGTGGGCCAGCTCAACGACCGGCCAACGGACCCGCGGCAGGGCCTGGACCCCATCGGCCTGATGGAGGCGGCTCTGCGCGAGGCCGACCGCGACGCCGGGACCGGGTGGATCGCCCGGCTGGACTCCCTGGCCGTTGTCGACCAGCTGTCTTTCCGCGAGCTTGGCGACGTCTCGAGCCCACTCGCGGCCAAGCTCGGGGCGAAGCCGAGGCTCTGCTACAAGAGCTCCTACCCCGGCGGCGACACGCCCATTCTAATGCTCAATGAGGCGGCACGCCGGATCGCCGAAGGCGAGATCCAGGTCGCCGCCGTGGCCGGCGGCGAGGCGCTGCGCACCGCCGCCCAGCTGGCCGCTCTCAGGACCGGAGATGATCCCTCTGCCCACAATCCGCTACGCCAGGCGACCAGCGGCGCCGGCCAGCCCTCCCTGCGCCAGCGTTACGGTCTGACGGCGCCGGTGGACGTCTATCCACTCTACGAGAACGCCGGCCGCGCCGCCTACGGCCAGACCTTCGCGGAAGCCCAGGCCGAGAGCGGCGCGATCTGGTCGCGGTTCTCCGAGGTCGCCGCGGAGAATCCCGGCGCCTGGATCCGCAAGCCGACAACGCCGGAGGCGATCGTGACCCCCTCCGCGGAGAACCGGCCCATCGCCTTCCCCTACAACAAGCTGATGGTCGCCAACTCCTCGGTGAACCAGGGCGCCGGCTTCATCGTCGCCAGCCTGGCCGCCGCCCGCCAAGCGGGCATTCCGGAGGACCGGCTAGTGTACGTCGGCGCAGGCGCAGCAGCCCACGAACCGGGGGATTACCTGAAGCGCGACCGCTACGATCGGTCGGTCAGCATGGCCGTCTCGCTCAGCCGGGCGCTGGACCTGAACGGCGTCACCCCCTCGGACCTGGACCTGGTCGAGCTCTACAGCTGCTTCCCGTGCGTGCCGAAGATGGCGAGGCGGGTGATCGGCTGGCCGGTGGAGAAGCCGGCCACCGTCGTCGGCGGCCTGACCTTCGGCGGCGGGCCGATCGGCAACTACATGAGCCACGCCGTCGTCAGCATGGTGCTGAAGCTGCGTGAGAGGGGCGGCAACGGCCTCCTCTTCGCCAACGGCGGGTACGCGACGAACAATCACACTATCGTCTTGGGGAGAGAGCCCTTCCCGCTCGACGTCGTCCGCCGGGACTTCGACTTTCAAGCGGAGGCCGACGCCGCCCGCGGATCGGTCCCCGAGCTCGACGAGACTTACGCCGGTCCCGGGATCATCGAGACCTACACCGTTCTCTATGAACGCGACGGCCGGCCCAAGTTCGGCGTCGTCGTCGGGCGGGGGCCGGAGGAACAGCGGTTCTTGGCGAAGGTCCCGCCCTCGGACGAGGCGGGCATCGCCTTCCTCACAGACGGCAAGTTCGAGCCGGTGGGATCCCAGGGCGATGCGGCTCTCGAGCCGGACGGCGACTGCATCTGGAGCATCAGAGGCGCGGCGACTGGGCTTGGCGCTCCGCCCGCGGCCGCGTCGGGAACCCAAGCATGAACGCTCGCCCCCCGGATCCCAGTCAACGACTGATCGACCTCCCCGGCCGGGGCGGGGCCATGGGCCCTCGATTTTGGCGACCCGAACCGTCCGGTCGACGTGGTCTTCTCCCACGCCAATGGATTCAACGCCCGCACGTATCGCACCATCCTTGCGCCACTGGCGCTCCGCCACCGGGTTTTGGCGCTGGATTTGCGTGGGCACGGCCGCAGCACGCTTGCGACGCATGCGGAGGGGCGCTCGACTTGGACCGACATCGCCGAGGATCTGCTCGCACTTACGGAGGCCATCGACGCCCGCAACATCGTGCTTTCGGGGCATTCGATGGGGGGGGACGGCCAGCCTCCTGGCCACCCACATGGCGTCTGAGCAGAATCCGGGCTCTCGTGCTCTTCGAACCCGTCATCCTGTCCCGCGAAGCCGCCGAGCTGGCCCGCAAGGGCCCCGTCAACTCGCCGCTTGCGGACGGCGCGCGCCGACGACGAGCGACATTCGCCTCCCGGCAAGAGGCGCTCGAGGCCTACCGCGGACGGGGAGCGTTCAAGTCGCTCAACGAGGCACAGCTGGAGGATTACGTGGCCGACGCCTTCCGCGACCGGCCGGCTGGTGGTGTTGAGCTCGCCTGTTCGCCGGAATGGGAGGTGAGCAACTTCGTCTCCCACGGGCATGACGCCTGGTCGGCCCTGCTCGCTCCGGGGCCTCCGGTGCGCATCCTGCGGGCCGAGCACGGATCGACCTGCGCGTCACTCGCGGCGGCTGACACAGAGCTGAGCGCGGCCGGCAGAATTTCGATGGACCAGGTGAATGGCGCCACTCACCTGCTTCCCATGGAACATCCCGAGCTTGTTCGGTTCGAGCTCGAACGGGCTGTCGAGACCAGGTGAGCGGCGACAAGCCGCCGACCACTGAAGGGAGGCGCCGACCAGTATCGGCGCAGGGGAGATTCGATCTATGGAAACAACCACCGTCCTGAAGCCAAGACGCTTCGACTTCGAGCTCGGAGCGGGGGGTCACCCTCGCAGCTGATGTGTTCGGCGCGGATCGGCTCGGCGTGGTCATTCTTGCGCACGGCGGAGGCCAGACCCGCCATTCGTGGGCCGGCGCTGCGCAGAAGCTCGCGGCAGAGGGCTGGGAAGTCATCGCGCTCGATCTCCGCGGTCACGGCGACAGCAGTTGGGCGCCAGGTGGCGACTACGGCATCGAACGGTTCGCCGCCGATCTTGTCGAGGTGGCGAGGCGTCAAAGGAGGGGAGCCCACCTGGTCGGAGCCTCGCTCGGAGGACTTGCCGGACTGGTGGCCGAGACGCAGGTCGCCCCCGGCGTCTTCCGCTCCCTGACGCTGGTCGACATCGTGCCCCGCATGGAGCCCACCGGCGTGGCCAGGATCATGGGGTTCATGGCCGCCAACTTGGAGCAGGGATTCGAGAGCCTCGAGGCCGCGGCTGAGGCCATCGCCGCCTATGTTCCACACAGGCCGCGCCCTACCGACCTTTCCGGTCTGCGCAAGAACCTGCGCCTCGGCGATGACGGCCGATATCGATGGCACTGGGACCCGAGCTTCGCCAGCGGGGTTCGGCGTGATCGGACAGAGGACGGAATGGCTGCGCTCGAGGAGCGTGCCGCTCGGATCCAGATTCCGGTGCATCTCATCCGGGGCAGGTTGAGCGAGCTGGTGTCCAGCGAGGCTGCCAGAGCGTTTATCGAGCGCATTCCCGGAGGCGTTCTCACCGACGTGGCCGGCGCTGCGCATATGATCGCGGGGGATCGTAACGACCGCTTCACCGACGCTGTGCTGAGCTTTCTCAGCAGCGTGGCGGAGCTCGCCGAGTGAGCCATAGCTCAATGGCGCCGAACGGACACGGGCGCCGCCAGCGCGCCCCCGGACAATCGAGGAAGCGCTGCATCAGGCTTCCGCGGCGCTGCTGGAGGGGCGCTTCGAACCGGCCGAACGCCTGGCGGCCGCGGTCGTCCGATCGGCGCCGGGAAACGGGACCGCCGTCCGCCTGCTCGCCCACGCGCTTCTGCTGCAAGGGCGCTACGCTGACGCCATTCCCGCCCTGCAACGCGCGACCCGGCGCAATCCTGACCCGGAGCTCGAGGCGCTGCTGGCGCGGGCGTTCAACGGCGTCGGCCGGGAGGATGAAGCGCTGACCCAACTGCAGCGCGCCGTCACCCGACGCCCTCCGTTCCCGCTGGCGTTCCTGCAACTGGGTGAGATGCTTGGCGAACGAGGTCGCTTCACCGAGGCGATCGCGGCTTTCGAGGCCGGGCTTGCCGCGATGCCCGGCGAGCCGAGCCTCAGGGTGGGTCTAGCCTACCTCCACCTCAGACGTCAGGACCACGCTGGGGCACGTGCGATCCTCGAAGATCTGCTGGCCGAAACGCCAGACCGACACGACGTCCACCTCGCTCTTGCCCGAACCCTCGCGCTCGAAGGCGACCAAGCCGCCGCGAGCGATCTCTACGAGCGGGCCCTGACCATTGGGCCCGACGATCCCCTCACCCGCCTCGCCTTGGCCAAAAGCCTGCTCGAACAAGGCAGGCGCGCGGCAGGCGAGGCTCATCTCCGTGCGGTCGTTCGAGCCGCGCCCCAGCTGTTGGGCGCTGCGATCACGACTCTATCCAGCGCGCCGCACGGGCGACTCTTCCTGAACGCCAGCACGGCAGCGGCCTTCTTGACGAGCAGGGGCTGATCTCAGGCCCGGAAGCGGCGGCGATAGACCCCGCGCGCGCGCCGAATTGCATCGAGGGTGGCTTGAGCATCGTGGCTTTGCGCCTCGTCCAACGTCGCCATTTCCACATCCCAGCTCTCTCGTTTGACCGGAATGCAGTGCGCGATCGGCGTCCCCTTGGGCAGAACGCCCTTGAACTTCGGGTCACGCCAAAGGGCGGGAAAATGAGTCCCCAGGTTCGAAAAGCGATCGCAGTCCACCAACCCGGTGAGCGTCACGAACGGGAGATCGTGGCGGTTCAGCGGGTGGGTGAACAGCACGGAGTAGCCGGCCGGGACTTCGATGGCCCAGGGGTTGTGGAACTTCACGATGAACTGGTCTTGTTCCGCAAAGGGGGCCCCGGAGATCTGGGCAGGGTCGTGGAACAACATCGGCGAGCGCGGGAACTCGACGCTCCGGCCCGCGGGAAGCTCCATATCCCAGGTGAACTCTCCGTCCTCCACCCGCACGTCACACATCAGTGGCATCAGGAACCCCGTGGTCATCGCATCGAGGAGCGGGGGACATCGCTTCGCCGTGTCTTCGTTCCTTCCGAGAAGGGCGCTGAACGCCTCGGCCGGCATCGACTTCAACCAACCGGGAAGACCCTCCGCGGCCGGCACGGGCAACGGGAGCAGATCCTTGAGCTCGCTTGGGCACCGGAAGATCAACCGCACGCACTCAAGTCCTTGCATCTGGGCGCGCCAAGCGCGCGGCGATATCAGCCCAACCCAGTCTGCCCCGCGACGGCGCCTCTCTCAAGGTTTGGATGATGAATGATCCGGGGCTGCGTCGTTGGGACGGACGCTACGGCCAGCAGGGCTACCTGTTCGTGGAGCAGTCCAACGCCTTTCTCGCGCGCCAAAGGCATCGGCTGGCGTCCCGCGTCCGCGCTCTGGCGGTGGCGGACGGAGAGGGTCGGAATGGCGTGTGGCTGGCGGAGCAAGGTCTTGAGGTGGTCTTTATCGACGGATGGCGCGCTGCGCAGGAGAAGGCGCGACGGCTCGCCGAGCGTCGCGGTGTCGAGATCACCTGCAAACTTGCCGACCTGACCAGGTGGACTTGGCCGGGCGCGGCGTGCGACGTCGTCGCCGGGATCTTCATCCAGTTCGCCGGCCGAGCTGCGCAGTCGGATGTTCAAGGGCATGGAGCGAGCGCTGCGGCCGGGTGGGCTGCTCCTGCTGAGGGTTACCGGGGCGGAGCAGCTCGCCTACGGCACGGCCGGCCCTTCTGCCGTCGAGAACCTATTCACAGAGGGGATGCTCCGTGAGGCCTTCGCGGGCATGCAGAAGTTTTTTGCAGGCGAGAGTCCTAGTCGGAGCACGATTCATAATACGAAGCGCATCATCAACGAGGTTTCATATCTACCTGTTTTTGTTACTATCTTGAAGCCTCGCTCACTCCCACTCGATGGTGCCCGGCGGCTTTGACGTCACGTCGTAGACGACACGGTTCACACCCCGCACCTCGTTGATGATCCGGGTGGCGCAGCGACCCAGGACCTCCCAGGGGAACTCGAAGAAATCGGCGGTCATCCCATCCGTCGAGGTGACCGCCCGAAGAGCAAGGACGCTCTCGTAGGTGCGGGCGTCGCCCATGACGCCGACCGTCTTCACCGGCAAGAGCACGGCGAAGGCCTGCCAGATGCTGTCGTAGAGCCCCGCCTTGCGGATTTCCTCGAGGTAGATGGCGTCGGCCTGTTGGAGGACGGCGACCTTCTCGCGGGTGATCTCGCCCGGAATGCGGATCGCCAGGCCTGGCCCCGGGAACGGATGGCGACCGACGAACTGCGGCGGCAGGCCAAGCTCGACGCCGAGGGCGCGCACCTCGTCCTTGAACAGCTCGCGCAGCGGCTCGACCAGCTTCAGCTTCATGTAGTCCGGCAGGCCGCCCACGTTGTGGTGGCTCTTGATGACCACGGACGGGCCGCCGCTCGCTGAGACGCTCTCGATCACGTCGGGATAGAGCGTGCCCTGGGCCAGGAACTCGGCGCCTTCGATCTTGGCGCTCTCCTTGTCGAACACGTCGATGAACAGCCTGCCGATGGTCTTGCGCTTGGTCTCCGGGTCGGTGACGCCCGCCAGCTCGCCGAGGAAAAGATCAGACGCATCAACGTGCACGAGCGGGATGTTGTAGTGGTCCCGGAACATGGTGACGACCTGGGTCGCCTCGTCCTTGCGGAGCAGGCCCGTGTCGACGAACACGCAGGTCAGCTGGTCGCCGATCGCCTCGTGGATCAGCACCGCGGCGACCGAGCTGTCGACGCCGCCCGACAGGCCGCAGATCACTTTGGCGTCGCCAACCTGGGCGCGGATCTTGGCGACCTGCTCCTGGCGGTAGGACGCCATGGTCCAGTCGCCCTTCAGCCCGGCGATGCGGTGGGTGAAGTTGCGCAGGATCAGCGCGCCGCGCGGCGTGTGGGCGACCTCCGGGTGGAACTGGATGCCGTAGAAGCGCCGGCCCTCGTCGGCGATGACGGCGTAAGGGCTGCCTTCGGACGTGGCGACCACCTCGAAGCCCTGCGGGATCGCGGTGATCTTGTCGCCATGGCTCATCCAGACAGTTTCGGAATGGCCGAGGTCGCCCAGGCCCTCGAGCAGCGGCGAGCCGCTCTGGATGTGGATCTCCGCGCGGCCGAACTCGCGGTCGTGGCCGCCCTCCACCGCCCCGCCCAACTGGGCGCACATGGTCATCTCGCCGTAGCAGATGCCCAGGACGGGGACGCCCATCTCGAACACCTTCTGCGGCGCGCGGGGACTCGCCTCGACGTGCACGCTGGCCGGTCCGCCCGAGAGGATGATCGCCTTGGGACCGAAGGCCTCCAGCATCGCGTCGTCCACCTTGTCGTACGGGTGGATCTCGCAATAGACGCCGCTCTCGCGCAGGCGCCGCGCGATCAGCTGCGTCACCTGGCTGCCGAAGTCGACGATCAGGACCTTTTCGTGAGCGGGCGTGGTCATGGGGCTCCGTTAGCGGGTCTTCTCCAGCACCGCGACGTAGAAGCCGTCGGTGGCGGAGGTGTGGGGGGGTCAGGCGCAGGTCGCCATCGGACGTCAGATGGGGCGTGAGCTTCGGGTCTTCGGTCGCGGGCCTGCGCGCAAAGCCCGGATGGCGCGCAAGGAAGGCGGCGACGCGATCCTCGTCCTCCTCCGGGAGCACCGAACAGGTGACGTAGACGATCCGACCGCCCGGCTTCACGAAGGCGGCCCCGTCGTCCAGCACCTGGTCCTGGTCGGCCTGGCGCTTGGCGAGCGCCTCGGGCGTCAGCCGCCACTTGGTGTCCGGATGGCGTCGCCAGGAGCCCGTCCCGGTGCAAGGGGCGTCGATGAAGACGACGTCCATCTTGCCTTCCAGTCCCTTCAGAGGTTCCGGGTTCACTGGCGAGCGGACCTGCAGGTTGCGAGCGCCGGCGCGGTCGCCGCGGCGGATGGTGTCGGTGAGGCGCCGGGCGTCGCTGTCGTAGGCGTAGATCTGTCCGGTGTTGCCCATGGCCGCCGCCAGCGCCAGCGTCTTGCCGCCGCCGCCGGCGCAGAGGTCCAGCACCTGCTTGCCCTTCACCTCCCCAGCGGCCGCTGCAGCGATCTGGCTGCCGAGGTCCTGCACCTCGAACCAGCCCTTGGAGAACTGCGGGATCGCCTCCACCGCGCCGCTGCGGGCGCTTGGGTCGGGCGCGGCGATGCGCACGGCGTTGGCCAGCACGCCCGTCGGCTGGGCATCCACCGAGGCCAGGGCCTTCAGGCCGCGCTCGGGGTCGGTCTTCAGCGTGTTGATGCGCAGGTCGACCGGCGCGCGTTCCGCCAGCGCCTCGCCCTCCTCCGCCCGAGCGTCGCCGAACACGCGCTCAAGGCTGGGCTCCAGCCAGTCCGGGTAGTCGCCCCGGACCGCGGCGGGCGCCTCAGCCAGGTCGCGGGGTCTTTCCAAGGCTGCCCGTTCCGCCTCGGTCAGGGGCCCCGGGCCATGCGGCTCTTCGGCCGCGGCGTCGGCGATGCGGTCCAGCGGCCAGTCCCAAAGGAAGCGCAGCGCGCCGAGGGCGGCTGCGCGCGGCCCCTCTTCGCCCATCCGCCAGGCCAGCGAGCGCTTTCGGCGCAGAACGTCCAGCACCAAGCCCGAAACGAACGCGCGGTCCTTGGCCCCGGCGAACCGGGAGGCGTCGCCCCAGGCCTTCAGGGCCAGGCGGGCCGGACGGTGGCGACCTTCGATCTCGCCCAGGATCTCGATGGCCGCCGAGAGTCGCCCGCCGTCGCGCATCAGACCGCGCTGGGGTAGTTCGGGGCCTCGCGGGTGATCATCACGTCGTGGACGTGGCTTTCGCGCAGGCCGGCGTTGGTGATGCGGATGAACCGCGCCCGCTGCCGGAATTCCTCCAGCGTGCCGCCGCCCACGTAGCCCATCGCGGCCCGGAGGCCGCCGATCATCTGGTGCAGGATCGGGGCGATCGGACCCTTGTACGGCACCTGGCCCTCGATGCCTTCCGGTACGAGCTTCAGGGCGTCTTTCACGTCTTTCTGGAAGTAGCGGTCCGCCGAGCCCTGGCCCATGGCGCCCAGCGAGCCCATGCCTCGGTAGGCCTTGTACGAGCGGCCCTGGTACAGGAACACCTCGCCCGGCGCCTCGTCGACGCCGGCGAACACCGAGCCCATCATGGCCACCGACGCGCCCATGGCGAGCGCCTTGGCGAGGTCGCCCGAGTACTTGATGCCGCCGTCTGCGACGACCGGCACGTCCGTGCCTTCCGCCGCGCGCACCGCGTCTGCGATGGCGGTGAGCTGGGGCACGCCCACGCCGGCCACGATCCGCGTGGTGCAGATGGAGCCCGGGCCGATGCCCACCTTGATGGCGTCCGCACCCGCATCGATCAGCGCGCGCGCGGCGTCGTAGGTGGCGATGTTGCCGGCGACGACCTGGACGCGGTTGCTCTCGCGCTTCACGCGCTGCACGGCCTTGGCCACCTCGGCGTTGTGGCCGTGGGCGGTATCGATGACGACCACGTCGACGCCCGCGTCGACGAGCGCCATCGAGCGCTCGTAGCCCGCGTCGCCCACCGTCGAGGCGGCGGCGACCAGCAGACGGCCCTGCGCATCCTTGGCGGCGTGCGGGTGGGCTTCGGACTTCTCCATGTCCTTCACGGTGATGAGGCCGACCGCGTGATAGTCGTCGTCCACCACGATCAGCCGCTCGATCTTGTGCCGGCGCAGCAGGTCGCGCGCCTCGGCCTGGCTGACGCCTTCCTTCACCGTGACCAGGTTCTCCTTGGTCATCAGCACATGGGCCGGCGTGTCGTCGCGTCCCTCGAAACGCATGTCACGGTTCGTCAGGATGCCGACGAGCTTGCCGCCGGAGTCCACCACCGGGAAGCCGCTGATCTTCCGCCTGGCCTTGATCTGGCGGATCTCACCCAGCGTCGTCTCGGGCCCGATCGTCAGCGGATTGATGACCATGCCGCTTTCGTAGCGCTTCACCTCGCGCACCTGGTCGGCCTGTTCCTCGACCGTCAGGTTCCGGTGGAGCACCCCGATGCCGCCCGACTGCGCCATGGCGATGGCCAGGCGGCTTTCGGTGACCGTGTCCATGGCGGCGGACACGAGCGGAATGTTCAGCTTGATCTCTCGCGTGAACCGGGTGGAGACATCCACCTGCGTGGGCATCACATCGGATGCGCCGGGTTCGAGCAAAACATCGTCGAAGGTGAGCCCTTCGCGAATCTCCATGGAGACACCTCGTTTTGCGGCGCGGGTATACGCGGCGCGGCGTGCAGGAAGCAAGGGCCGTGACCCTCAGTCGCGGGCGAAAACCAGGTAGTCTCCGGTCGTGGGCCTGGGCTCGAGCGTCCCCGCAGATAATGCGGCGTCCAGGGCGGCGAAACCCTCGGTCAGCTCGTCTTCGCTCATATGCTCGAAGACCGAGACGGCGCGCAGCTTCAGCTTCTCCACCGCATTGGCGAGGTCGTTCTCCAGCGGAATGGTCGGCGTTTCCCAGCCGATGGTCCGGAAGCCGCGATCCTCGAAATAGAGCCTGGCCTCGGCGACGCTTGGAAACATTGCTTCCTCGATCTGCTGGCTGCGCGGGAAGTAGCTGCGCCACCAGTGGTTCGGGATGCGCTCCCTGAAGGTGCTGCGCAGGATCGCCCGGCCGCCCGGCTTCAGCACCCGGTGGATCTCGCGCACCGCCGCCTCGCGGTCCGGATAGTGATGAAACGAGAGGAACATCAGGACGAAGTCGGCGGCGCCGTCCGGCAACGGGATGCCGGCGGCGTGCCCCGCCAGGTAGCGAACGGCGGGATGCGCCGACTTCACCTCGGCGGTCTCGCGCATCCGTGCAGCGGGCTCCACGCCGTAGACCGGACCGCCGAACGCGTCGGCCAGCGCCGGGGTGAAGCGCCCCGTGCCGGACCCGAGGTCGATGCCGACCAGGGGCCGCTCCGGCGGCAGGTAGGCCGCGAAGGCGTCCATGTACCAGGCGATGGCGCGGGGCTGGAGCGCGCGGGCTTTGGCGTAGCCGGCGTGCTGGGCCTGATCGTAGTCGACCGGCTTGAGGGCGGTGCTCTGTCCTTGCATGGCGAGTGGATGCCCAGATTGCATTGCGGCGTAAATTGAAATAGCCGCACCGCCATGTTCCAAAAACTCACAAGCGGACCTGCGCCCAGCCTGAACGCGCTGCGGGCGTTCGAGGCCGTGGCGCGCACCGGCAAGGTGACGCTCGCCGCCGAGGAGCTGAGCGTCACGCCCTCGGCCGTCAGCCGACAGGTGAAGGCCCTGGAGGCGGTGTTGGGCGTGCGTCTGCTGTCGGGGCCGAAGCACCGGCTGGAACTGACGACCGCCGGCCGCGAGCTGGCGCCGCAGCTCACCGACGCCTTCGGCCGCATCCACGCCGCCGTCCGCGGACTGCGCCAGGAGGGCGAGGACCTCCATGTGGCGGTGAACGCCAGCATCTCGGTGAAGTGGCTGATCCCCCGTCTCCCTGGCTTCCAGGCGCGGCATCCCGACATCCGCCTGCACCTGACGGAACTGGCGCCGCACGCCACCTCGCACCGCGACGCCCATGCGGTGGTGCGGATCGTCCCTGCGAGCCGCCTGTCCGACCCCAACTGCGCCGCCTTCATGCGCAACGCCCTGGGCGCGGTGATGTCGCCGGCGTGCGCCGCGCGCGCCGAGGGCGACCTCCTGAAGGCCCCTCGCCTCGCCGCCGCCACTCATCCCGAGGCCTGGCCGGTGTTCGCCGAGTTGGCCGGGCTGGAACTGCCCAACGTGGCGGAGCGGCCGTTCGCCCACGTGCACTTCGTGATGGACGCGGCGCTCGCCGGCCTGGGCGCGGCGGTGCTGTCCTGGCCGCTGTGCGTGGACGAGGTGCGATCTGGGCGGCTGGTCGCGCCCGCGGGCTTCCACCGCTCGGCCAGCGCGTTCGCCCTGCTCACCCAGCCCGGCGCCGACAGCCGGGCGCTGCGGCGGTTCCGGGACTGGCTGGTGGAAGAAGGCGCCCGGACGCCCGAGCCGCCATCAGCCCAAGTCAGCGTCCCTTGAAGCCCGTCGCGACGAGGAAGACCTCGGAGCTGTCCTGACGACTGGCCTTGGGCTTCACGTTGCGGACGTCGGTGAAGTGCTGCTTGAGGCCTGCGATCAACTGGTCGGTACCGCCGCCCTGGAAGGCCTTGGCGACGAACGCGCCCCCGGGCTTCAGCACCTCGAGCGCGAAGTCGATCGCCGCTTCGATGAGGCCGACGATCCGCAGGTGATCGGTCTCTCGATGGCCGATGGTGTTCGGCGCCATGTCCGACATCACCACGTCCGGCGGTCCGCCGAGCAGCTCGATCAGCTTCGGGCCGCACTCGGGATCCGTGAAATCCATCTGCAGGATGTGAGCGGGGGGCAGCGGCTCCACGGGCAGCAGGTCGACGCCCACGATATTCGTGACACCCTTCTGTATCGCGTACTGGGTCCAGCCGCCGGGGGCGAGGCCCAGGTCGACGACCCGCACGCCCTTCCTGAACAGGTGGAAGCGGTCGTCGATCTCGCTGATCTTGAACGCCGCCCGACTGCGGTAGCCGAGCGCCCGCGCCTTGGCGGCGAACGGATCGTTCACCTGACGCTCGAGCCAGGCCTGCTGTGATGGGGTGCGCTGCTTGGCTGTCTTCAGGCGCGCGGGCTTGCCGCGGCCGCCTTCCTGGCCGCCGGTCGGCAGCTTCACCATGCGCTTGCGGGGCGGTTCGGTCATGAGGCGCTCCGGCCGTTGCGGCCGCGGCGGCGTTTGCGCCGGCGGCGCGGCCCACGGTCGGACATTAGGGATAGGAGGATGCCCTCGCGCAGACCGCGATCGGCGACGCGGACGCGCGAGCAAGGCCAGTGTTCCTGCACGGCCTGCAGGATGGCCGCGCCCGCCAGCACGAGGTCTGCGCGATCGGGCCCGATGCAGGGCTGGTCCGCGCGCTCGCGCGCGTTCAGCGCCAGCAGGCGGCCCGCCGCAGCGTCGCACTGGTCGCGCGTCATCCAGATGCCGTCGACCCGGCTCCGGTCATAGCGCGGCAGTTCCAGGTGCAGGCCGGCCAGGCTGGTGATGGCGCCGGACGTCCCCACCAGGTGGGCACGGTCCGCCTCGAAGATCGGCCGCATCGGCTCCGCGCGGGTGAAGGCGACCAGTTCGGCCTTCACCGTCTCGACCATGGTGCGGAACCAGGCGTCCGTAGCCGCCTCGCCCTCAGGAAACCGCTCGGCCAAGGTAACGACGCCGATCGGGATGGACAGCCAGGCGCGGACCGGCGGCATGCCGGCGGGCGGCGCCTCGCGCAGGTCGACCCACGAGAGCTCGGTGGAGCCGCCGCCGACATCGACGACCAGCGCCGCGTCCTGCGTCCGGTCCAGCAGGTTCAGACATCCGGTGACCGAGAGCCTCGCTTCCTCCTGCGGGCTGATGACCTGCAGGCGCACGCCGGTCTCGCTGGCGACGCGCTCGACGAAGGCCGGGCCGTTGCCGGCGATCCGGCATGCCTGCGTGGCGATGGCGCGGAAGCGCACGACACGGCGACGGCGAACCTTCTCCGCGCTGACCTTCAGGGCCGCCAGCGCGCGCTCCATGGCCGCCTCCGAAAGCCGGCCGCTCTGGGTGAGGCCTTCGCCTAGCCGCACGATCCGGGAATAGGCTTCCACCACCCGGAAGCCGGAGGGGGCCGGCGTCGCGATCAGCAGGCGACAGTTGTTCGTCCCGAGATCCAGCGCCGCGTAGCAGGCCTCGCCGACAGCCTTGTCGCGGTCACGCTCTCGATCCCGTCCCCGACCCGGGCCACGTTCGGCCATCGCGGGGCGCGGCGCGCGGCGCCTCTTCCATGGGCCACATCCGTCCCTACGCAGACCACCCGGCGGGCGGCCTCATTTCGCCGCGACTGTAGCAAAGGCGCCGCTGGCCCCGGAAGCACCGGCCTTTGAACGCGGGGTCTGGAGAGGTACGTTCACCTTCCAGTCAGCAGATGGGGTCTAGATTCGACGGCATGAGCACGCGCTTCGCCAAATTTACGATCGGCCAGGTCGTCCGGCACCGCGTCTACCCGTTCCGCGGCGTGATCTTCGATGTGGACCCGGAGTTCAGCAACACCGAGGAATACTGGCTGTCGATCCCGGAGCACATCCGGCCCCACAAGGACCAGCCGTTCTACCACCTGCTCGCCGAGAACGACGAGAGCGCCTACGTGGCCTACGTTTCGGAGCAGAACCTCGTCGCCGACGACACGGGCCAGCCGGTAGGCCACCCGCAGGCCTCGCTGCTGTTCGAGTCCTTCCGCGAAGGGCAGTACACGCTGCGCCCGCGGATCAGCCACTGAGGCGAAACGTTTTGCCGCCGATCTTAGCTTGGGCGGCCTAATCAGAACGGAACTTCCGCGCAAACGGGGCCATTCTCGTCGCCATGAGCGCCGACGGCTTTGGAAGCGGCCCGCCGCCCGGCGCGCGGGCCGATTGGACCATCGACCAGAACTGGGAGGCATACTCCCAGGCCGAGCATGATGTCTGGATCACGCTCTACGAGCGCCAGGCCAGGCTGCTGCCCGGCCGGGCCGCTGACCCGTTCCTCAAGGGACTCGAGGCCCTCGACCTGCATCGCGCCGGCATCCCCGACTTCGCGCGCATCAACGAGGAACTGAGACGGCTGACCGGGTGGACGGTGGTGGCGGTGCCGGGCCTCGTGCCCGACGATGTGTTCTTCGACCACCTGGCCAACCGGCGGTTTCCCGCGGGCCAGTTCATCCGCAAGCCGGACGAGCTGGATTACCTGCAGGAGCCGGACATCTTCCACGACGTCTACGGCCACGTGCCGATGCTCACCGACCCCACCTTCGCCGACTATATGCAGGCGTATGGCGAAGGCGGCCGCCGCGCCCTCGGCCTTGGCCGGTTGCACAACCTCGCCCGTCTCTATTGGTACACCGTGGAGTTCGGCCTGCTGGAAACCCAGCAGGGCCTCAGGATCTATGGGGCGGGCATCGTTTCGAGCTTCGCGGAGTCCGTGTTCGCCCTCGACGATCCGTCACCTAATCGCCTCGGCTTCGACCTGGAGCGGGTGATGCGCACGCCCTATCGCATCGACGACTTCCAGCAGGTGTATTTCGTGATCCCGTCGCTGCAGAGCCTGCTCGACGCGACGCTTCAGGATTTCGGCCCGATCTACAGCCGGATGGCGGCGGCGACCGACATTCCGATCGAGGCCGTGCTGCCGCAGGACCGCGTGTTCACCCGCGGCACCCAGGCCTACGCGCAGAAGGGCGGCCGCAACGCCGCCTAGCCGCGGCTCAGTAGTCCCGCCGCCAGCGAACCGCCAGGCGGTTGTCGCCCTGCCCTGTAATCCGCGAGATGATCGCCAGATTGCGGCGGATGCGCCATTCCACCTGGGCTGCGCCGCCTTCCCGTCCACCGCCGGTCAGTTCCAGGTACACGTCGTCCGTCAGGTATTTGCCGCCGGACACCGTCACGCCCGCTTCGTCGCCGCCGCCGAAGGCCAGCCGGTCCAGGCCGGCGAAGGTGCGCAGGTTGCCGATCACGTCCAGTCCGCCCCCGCCCGTCAGCGACGAGAGCGCCGAGGCGAGTTGGGCTGCTTCCACGGGCGAAAGTTGAGATGCGGATCGGCCGAACAGCACCTGTGACAGCACCTCGTCGTTCGGCAGGGTCGGCGAAGATGCGAGCGTCACCTGCGGCTCGGCCGCGGTGCCGCGGATGCGCACCGTGACGCGCAGGGTGGGATCATCACGCACCGCGTCGAGTTGCAGGCGGATGCCCTGTGGACGGGTCGCCAGGTAAACCACGCTGTCGTCGTCGAACTCGAAGCGCTTGCCCGCGAACTCGTAATCGCCACGCACGACGCGCGCCACGCCCGACAGGTCGGGACTCGTGGTGGTGCCGCCGACGTGGGCGTCGAGTGAAAGCTCCACGTCCAGGCCACGCCCCCCTCAGGAACACGCGGCGCGGCGCCTTGAGGTTCACATCCAGCAGCCACCCCTGGCCGCGCGAGCGCGGGGGCGGCAAGCCGGTGTTGAGCTGGTCCGGACGATTCACCTCCTTCACCTCGAGCGCCACGACGCCCGACGGCGTCGGCAGGTCTGCAGCGATGTCGGCGCGATCGATGGTGAGGTCGCCCGACAGGCGCACCTTCCCGTCCGCCGCCCGCGCGATGGTCGCCTGGCCGGTCGCCGCAGCAGTGGCGACCTCGTTGTCGATCAGACGGAAGTCGCGCAGGTCGAGCCGGAAGCTGGAGACGCCATTGCGCGCCAGGCTGATGCGGCCCTGGCCCGAGACCCGGCCGCCCTCGCCGTCGACGCCCGAGGCTTGCGTCACGTCCACGCTGTTGCGGGTGAAGTTGGCCGCCAGGGTCACGTCGCGGAGCGAGAGGCCGGTGGCGCCGTCGTCGAACCGCCCCCGTGCGACGCTGATCTCCCCCACCGCGTTGGGGTCGGCCAGCGTTCCGCCCAGTGTTCCTTGCGTGCGGACGAAGCCGGCGAGAGCTCGCTCGCCGCCGAAAAGCAGGTCCCAGAGCGGGCGCACCTCGCCCTCGGCCGAGAAGCGTCCACGCATCGGCCGCTGGCGCGCGATCGCGATACGGAACGGGGCCGCGGAGGCCTCCGCCGGCAGCATGAGATCGGCGTCCGCGCGCAGCCCCTGCTCGTTGCGCGTCTCAGCCTGGAGGGTCAGGGCATTCCCCGCCAGCTTGCCGCGGACCACTCCATCCATGCCCTGAATTTCAGGCGCGCCGCGGCCCCGCGCGTCGGCCAACCGGGCCTCGAAGCCGCCGGACAGGCTCTCTCCGCTGCCGGAAAGGTTGAGCGTGGCGTCGATCCGGCCGGCGAGGTCCGGGTCGAACATCTCGAGCGTCACACCGGCGACGCGGGCCTGCACCGCGGCGGCGTCGCCCCGCAGAGCGCCGTCGAGATCGATGCGTCCGCCATCGGAGCTCGCGAGGCGAAGCCGCGCCCCGCGCTCGCCGCCGCCGAAGCGGAACACCGCCGTCTCGAGCGTGCGGAGGTCGCGGCGGCCCAATCGGCCCAGCCCGTCGAAACCCAGGGTGTAACCAGGTCGCGTCTCGGCGAGCGTGCCTCGTCCGTCGATCCGCCACGCCCCGCGTCGTGAGCCGCCTTCCGCCAGCACCGTGTAGGGCAGCCGCGACAACGGACCGTCCGCGGTCAGGCGGCCGCTGCGGATCGCCAGCGCCGTTCCGGCGGGCCGGGCGTTCTCCGCCCGCAGATCGAGCGTGGCCCGGGCTCCGCCCGCATCGACGATCCGGACGTCCCCGGAGACGCGGCCCGCGTCGAGGAAGGCGCCCTGGGTGACCAGGACGTCAAGGTCGGCGGCCGACGGACTGCGACGCCGCAGCGACAGGGCGCCGGTCGCCTTCACGCCGCCCGCATCGATGGCGATCTCCGTAAGATCCACTCCGCCCTCGGGGAAACGGAACGCGGACTTGGCCTGCGCCGGGCCATAGCCGCTGTCGGCCGCCAGCGCCACGAGGCCCGTCGAGCCGTCCGTGCGACGCAGGAAGGAGAGCGTGAGCCTGGCGTTCTTGAGCGGCAGGCGCGGTACGTCGATCGCGTCGATGTCCGCGATCAGGTCCAGCCGCGGCTCCGCGAGCACACCGGTCACCGCCCCTGTGCCTTTGGCCCGGCCAGAGATCTCCACCGGCCCGGCGCGGAACGGGCCCTGCGCCGACCAGTCCGCCTTGAAGGCGAGGCTGCGGTCTCGACGCAGCGCGCCTGTCAGTGTGGCGTCGAGCGCCGCCCCATCGAGGGTGGCGCGGGCGATGGAGAGCGCGCCCTGATCCCAGTTCGCCTGACCCTGCAGCCGCGGCTGCGGCCCCAGCAGCCGGTCCAGCTCTTCCATGCCCGTCGCCAACCGGCGCCCCCGCGCGTCGAGGCTCACGGTCCAGGGCCGCTGGGCGCCCCCCTGGGACGCCTGGAAGTTCAGCTCGGCTCCGCCAGCCGCTCCGGGGCGGGCCGCGGCGAGATTGGAGACTTCCGCCCGCCCCTTGAAGGTCAACGTCCCCAGCAGGCTGCGGCCGCCGCTCGCTTCGACCTTGAGACCTTGTCCGGTGACGTCGAGCTCCCGCAGCAGCAGTCGCCCGTCGGCGAGGCGCGCACCGTCCAGCGCGGCTACGGGCGCACCTCCGAGCATGGCTGCGACGAATCCCCTGCCCGCGCCCGCCAACGCCCGCCAACCTCGCCTTCACCGAAAGCGCGCCCTTGTCGCGGGCCACCTGCAGCGGACCGCCGATCCGCGCCAGTCCATACCCCCCGAGGGCCACGTCGGACACCGCGCCGTCGCCCGCGAAGCGCCAGGCGTCCAGCGCGCCGGTCAGGACGCCGGTGACCCGCGCCGCTCCGGCTTCGGGCCCGCCGGCAAGCCGCTGTACATCCCTGGTTTGGGCGTCGACGCGGACGCCCTGGGGTCCGAGCCTCCGCTCCCCGAGATTACCCCGGCCGGAGAGCACGACGGTCAGGTTGTCGGCGTAGATGCGCCCCTCCAACGCATGGAAGTCCGCGTCGGCGCGCCGGCCGGCCAGACCGAACCGCAGTTCGGGGCCAAAGCGGGCCATGTAGGGGCTGGTGAGGCTGGAAGCGTTCAGCAAGATCCGCCCGCCGGCGACTCCGCCATCGGGCCGCCAGGCGCCGCGGGCCAGCACCGGCGTCACCTCGCCTGAGCGAGCCACCGCCTCGAAGCGGCCTTCGGAGGCCTTGCCCGAGGCCCGGACGGTGAGTTCGAACGGCTGGTTCGCCGGCAGGCCCAGTGAGCCGGCCAGCGCGCCGCCCTGCGCCTCGACGGCGTCCGCGCTGAGGCGCAACGGCGCGAGAGGACCGAATGCGAAATCCACATCGAGCCGGTCGCCGGGATGCAGCACGCTGGTCGCCGCCACCTTGCCGCTGCGGCCGCCCGCGCGCGCGATGTCGAGATTGGCCGAGAGGTCGTAGACGCCGCGCTGATAGCTGAAGGCTTCCTCGAAGATCACTCGCGCCTTCAAGGCGTCGATGTGGAACGAGACCGGCAGGCCCCTATCCTTGCCCTTGGGACCCAGCGCGGGTCGTCGGACGAGCCGC
Organism: Phenylobacterium sp. J426; assembly: GCF_024699945.1. GTDB lineage: Bacteria > Pseudomonadota > Alphaproteobacteria > Caulobacterales > Caulobacteraceae > Phenylobacterium. Next base: position 3,489,953 of record NZ_JAJOMY010000001.1, read on the forward strand.
ACGCTCTCGGCCTCGATCAGGTCAGCGTCGAAGCGCCGCCTGAGAAGTTCGAGGTAACGCCATTGAACGTGAACGTTCTCCGCCTCTAGCCAGACACCCTGCTCGTCGCGGATGGTGAGGCGACGCACACGAACGTCGCGCCAGATGTCGCCCGTCAGCCCTTCGAGCTTGAGCTGGCCGATCCGACCGAGCTTCAGGCCGTCCGTGCGGGCCTCGATCAGCAGCCGCGCCTGCGGCGTCAGCACGCCCCAGCGCCCAGTTGCGAACAGCAGCGCGAAGACGGCGAGGACCGCCAGCGCGATGGCTGTGATCGCCTTCGGGACGGCCGAGCGCTTGACGACGGCCGGCGCCTCTTCGATGTCGGACGGCTCGCTCAAAAGCTCTGCCCGATGCTGATGTAGACCTGGATCGGCGACTGACCGCGGCGCCGGGCAACCGGGGTGGCGATGTCGACGCGGATCGGTGCGAAGCCGAGGTTGTAGCGGACGCCGAGGCCTGCGCCGACCGCCAGTTCATCGAAGTCCACCGCGCCTTCCGAACCCACCGAACCGGCGTCGACGAAGAGCGCGAAGCCCCACTTGGTTGTCAGCTCGCGCCGGAACTCCGCCGAGGCCTCGAACAACGAGGTGCCGCCGCGCGGCGTGCCGTCGTCGAGGCGGGGGCCTACGCCCTGGTAGGAGAAGCCGCGGACCGAACCCCCGCCACCGGCGTAGAAGCGTCGTGACGCCGGCACCTCCGGGATCGTGCCATTGATGATGCGCCCCACTCGCAACCGGCCCGCCGCCACGGTTCGGGCGTCACGATCCAAAGGCAGATAGGCCGTGCCCTGAACCTGGAGACGCAGGTACGGCAGGTTCTCCTCGCCCAGGATGACGGTCGGCTCGGCGCGGGCCGAAAGCCTCCAGCCACGGCGTGGATCAAGCGGGTCGTTCGAACGGTCGAGCAGGACGTCGCCGAGGATGGCCGCCGTCACCAGGTCCCGGCCGAGACTAGAGAGATCCTCCTCGTCGGTCTCCTGGTTCCGGCTCGCGTCGAGGCTGGCGCCGAGGGTGACGTAGGAGGTCTTGCCGTAGCGCCGGGTGACGTCGCCGCGGACGCCAAAGCCGGTCTCATCGAAAGCGTCGGTCGTGATGTCGTAGGCGGCCGCTCCCAGGCGCAGCGTCTGCTGGGCGCGGCGCCAGTGCGGCAGGGTAAGCTCCGGCTCGATGCGACTGTCCTTGTCGGAGAGGCGGCCCAGGACGGAGAGGGTGTCAGCCCGACCCAGGACATTGTAGCGCGTCCAGCGGGCCTCGACGCCGGCCCCGTCGGTGGTCGAATAGCTCGCGCCGGCCTCGATGCTGTGTCGCTTGCGCTCCGCAAGGCTGACGACCACCGGCCGCAAGCCCTCCGACGTGGCCTTGGCCGGGGGGCGAGCGCCACGGTGACGCTCTCGTAGACCCCGGTGTCTAGGAGCCGGCGCTCAAGTTCGGCCACGTCGTCGGGATCGTACGTGTCCCCGGAATTCCAGGGCGCCAGGCTGCGGACCCAGGCGGCGCGCGTGCGCCCGTCCGTGGTGATCTCCAGCCCGTCGAGCTTCACCAGTTCGCCGGCCTGGATCCGATAGGTGGGCGTCAGGCTCGCATCGGCATGGTCGACGATGACCTCGCGAGGCTGCGGGATGGCGTCTGGATAGCCGCGCCCCTGCAGCAGCGCGATGACCCGTCCCTCGGCCCCTACGACAACGGCTGCGCGGCCGGGATCGCCGGGCTTGAGCTCCATCGCGCTCCGCGCGGCGCGCTCGGTCTCCGGGTCGGGCGCAGCGCCCTGCCATTGGATCGCCGCCTCCCCGAGCCGGAACCGTGGGCCTGGCGTGATGCGGACCAGCGGCGTCGGCGGGTCAGCCTCGCTGACGTCGGGCTCGACGCCATAGGCGTAGTAGCCTTCCGATCGCAGGACCGCGATGGCGTCCTCGGCGGCGGCGCGCGCGCGGCGGCGCGCCTCGAAACGCGTCTCGATCCTGTCGTCCGTGTTGCCGATCGCGCGCTGGATTGCGGCGCGCAGATCGCCGTCCAGCTCGCCCTCGACAACGGCGCGCGGTTCGGCGGCGAAAGCCACGCCATGAACGCACAAGGCCGCCGTAGCGGCAAAGGCGTGGAGCAATCGACCCAAAGCTCAGAATCCCAGCGAGCCCCCCAAGCCGGTGTAGCTGTGCGGTGCCGCGCTGTCACGTGGCGCGACGATCGGAAAACGGGAAGAGGTTCGAAGTTCTCGCTTGCGGCGATTTGCTGCGGCGACGGCGACACGCCGAACATCGAGAATGTCCGTCGTAAGTAAACAAGCTCGGCCGTTGAGATGTATTTGGCCGCTGAATTACGGCCAGAATGCGACGTCACTTGCGGCGTGCGACGCGCCGCCACAGCCTAATCATGTCTTCGAGAATAACTTTGAAGCTTCACAACAGTATAGTGTTGCGACCGCCGAACGACGCATCTAAGGCGCAATTCGTCGCGGGGGCACGCCGTGCGGTCTGCTGACCGCCCGCCGGATCACCATCAACCCACATCGAGCGTCGGAGTTCCTTCGATGGGCTATCGCAACGCGTCGGGCGTCATGCTGCCTGACACGAACCAGTATGGCGTGCGCTACGTAAAGGGCACGTGGGCCAGTGAGACGTTGTGGGGTTCGGACGGGCCGGATGAGTTCGAGGGCGGCGGCGGCCGCGACACCTTGGTCGGCGGCGGCGGCGACGACTTCTATTGGGTTCGCGACACCCGCGACGTGGTGCGGGAGAACGCCGGCGGCGGCGTCGACACCGTCAAGATCTGGTCCTCCTACACCCTGCCCGCCCACGTCGAGAACCTGATCGTGTTCGGGGGCGGCAGCTACGCCGCCGGCAACGACCAGAACAACATCATCCAAGGCCTCGACGGCGACCAGTTCATCTACGGCGGCCGCGGCGAGGACGTGCTGCTCGGCGGCGGCGGGTCCGACACCTTCATCGTCTACCGGGGCGAGGGCAACAAGGTGATCCAGGACTTCCAGTCCTGGTCCGACAAAGTTCGCCTGGTAGGCGGCGACCTCTACACCTTCGACCAGGTGAAGGCCGCCATGACCCAGGTCGGATCCGATGTCGTGCTGAACGACGGCGGCACACAGATCATCTTCCGCAACGCCACCATCGGACAGTTCACCGCGCGCGATTTCCAGCTGCCGCTGAACTATGGGGCGCTGGGCTCCCAGACCTTCGTCGACAACTTCGACAGCCTTCAGCTCGGCTCGGTCTGGAAGACCAACTTCGGCTATGCGGGCGACGGCCTGAACAGCTTCACCCTGCCCCGCAACGGCGAACTGCAGGTGTACGTGTCGCCCGACTTCAAGGGCACGACCGGCGCCGCGCTCGGGCTCAATCCCTACAGCGTCAGCAACGGCGTGCTGACGATCACCGCCCAGCCGGCCGGGTGGCAGTCGCAGAACATGTGGGGGTATCAGTACACCTCCGGGATGCTGGATTCCCACCACACCCAGACCTACGGCTACTTCGAGATGCGGGCCGAGCTGCCGGACGGCCAGGGCCTGTGGCCGGCGTTCTGGCTGCTGGGCGAGAACAACAACGAGATCGACATCCTCGAAGGTCTCGGGTCCGACACCAGCGTGCCGCACACGGCCATTCACTCGAATTCGGTGCCGGCGCTCGGCCTGCAGAACTACATCCCGAACAGCGCCGGCTTCCACACCTATGGCGCGCTCTGGAGCCCGTCCGAGATCATCTTCTACGTCGACGGTTCCGAGATCTGGCGGACCGCGACGCCTTCCGACATGACCAAGCCGATGCACATGATCGTCAACCTGGCGGTCGGCGGGCATTGGCCGGGCTCGCCCGACGCGACGACGCCGTGGCCGGCGCAGCTGAAGGTCGATTACGTCAAGGCCTGGAACCTGCCTGGGGTCGGCGCGGCGCCGACACCTTCGCCGACGCCGCCTCCGGCTCCGCCGCCGCCGCCGACCTCCGGGTCGGGCGTGGCGCTGACGTCGCAAGCGTTCGGCGACGTGCTGAAGGGCGGTGCGGGCGCCGATACCCTGACGGCCGGCAACGGCGGCGAACAGATGACGGGCGGCGCCGGCGCGGACGTCTTCGTCTTCGGCCGCGTTCCGTGGTCGCCCACGGTGATCAAGGACTTCCAGATCGGAACCGACAAGCTGGACATCGCCGCCCTTCTGAAGGGAGCCCCCGCGGCCGAGCGCGTGGTGCTGATGGATGACGGCGCGGGCGGCACCAAGGTCGTGATCGATCCCGATGGCCCCGGCGGCGCCTGGCCGGACTACGTCGCGCAGCTGCAGGGCGTCCGGGTCACGAGTGTCGCCGACCTGGGCGCTGGCGGCTCGACCGCGCCGGCTCCGACGACGCCTCCGCCGCCCGCCGGCGGTTCGCCGGGCGTTACGCTGACCTCGGCGTTTCCCGGAGACACCCTCCGTGGCGGTTCGGGCGCCGACACGCTGAACGCCAGCCGAGGCTCCGACACTCTGACCGGCGGCGACGGAGCGGATCGCTTTGTCTTCGCCCAGACGCCCTGGAGCCCGGCCACGATCACCGACTTCAAGGACGGCGACGTGCTCGACCTGCGGGGCATGTTCAAGGCGGGAGGCGCCTGGAGCGCCGACCCGGTCGCCGAGGGATACCTCAAGCTGCTGAGCGACGGCGCCGGGGGCGCCAAGGTGATCTACGACAGCGACGGGCACGGCCACGCCGACCCGTGGGGAACCTACTTCCTCCACCTGCCCGGCGTCCCGCCGTCCAGTCTCGACGGCGCGGACTGGGTCATCCGGTAGAGGCTGCGGGCCTGCCCAAATGTTGGGCAGGCCCGTACCGGCTCGTCCGAAGCGGCAGAATTCGGCTCCGCACCTTCCTGCGAGCCCGTAACCGTCCTAGAGGTTGAGCCTCGAGTGGATCGGAGCGCGTGGTAGCCGACGTGGGGGAACTGAGCAGGGTCAAGGCCGAGGCCTCCGTCGCGGACCGCCCCTACGACGAGGCGCGGGGCGCAGACGGGCACGTGCGCCCGCACTACGCCGCCCTGCAGGCGCGTCTCGCCACGCTGTCGCCCGACGAGCTGGCGGAGCGGCAGAAGACCCAGGAGCGCTTCTTCCTGCTCCAGGGGATCACCTTCACGGTCTACGGCGCCGAAAGCTCCACCGAACGGATCATCCCGACCGACATCCTGCCCCGGATCATTCCGGCGTCGGAATGGGCCAAGGTGGAGAGCGGGCTGATCCAGCGGCTGCAGGCCCTGAACATGTTCCTGGCCGACATCTACTCGGAACAGCAGATCCTGATGGACGGCGTCGTGCCGCGGGAGCTGGTGCTGACCGCGCCCTCCTACCGGCGCGAGATGCAGAACCTGTACGTGCCGCACAAGGCCTACGCCAACGTCTGCGGCTCGGACCTCATCCGCCAGCCCGACGGCGCCTTCGCCGTTCTGGAGGACAATCTCCGCGTTCCGTCCGGCGTCTCCTACATGCTGGCCAACCGCGAGGCGTCCAAGCGCGTGTTTCCCGGCACGTTCCGCGGCGCCGGCGTTCGCTCGGTTGACCGCTATCCCGACATGCTGCTGCAGACGCTGAAGAGCATGGCGGCGGACTGGCGGCCCAATCCGCAGGTCGTGGTCCTGACGCCCGGCGTCTACAATTCCGCCTATTACGAGCACGCCTACCTGGCCCGGCTGATGGGCGCGCCGTTGGTCGAGGGTCGCGACCTCGTCGTGCACGACAACTACGTCTACATGCGCACCACCACGGGCCTGCGCCGGGTGGACGTGATCTACCGCCGCGTCGACGACGACTTCATCGACCCCCTCACCTTCCGGCGGGATTCGGCCCTGGGCGCGGCCGGCCTGTTCAACGCCTACCGGGCCGGCAACGTCGTGATCTGCAACGCGCCCGGCACCGGGGTCGCCGACGACAAGGCCGTCTATGCCTACGTCCCCGACATCATCCGCTACTACCTCGGCGAAGAGCCGATCCTCCCGAACATCGAAACCTACCTGTGCCGCGAGCCCGCCCAGCTCAGCCACGTGCTGGCGAACCTCGACAAGCTGGTGGTCAAGGCGGTGGGCGCATCCGGCGGCTATGGAATGCTGGTGGGTCCGCACTCGACCAAGGCCCAACAGGCGGAGTTCGCCGAGGCGTTGAAGGCCGATCCGGAAAACTACATCGCCCAGCCCACCATCCAGCTCTCCACCGCGCCCTGCCTGATCGACCACGCCGTCGAGCCGCGGCACGTCGACCTGAGGCCCTTCATCCTGTGCGGCGAGAAGATCGTGGTCACGCCAGGCGCCTTGACCCGCGTGGCGCTCAAGAAGGGCTCGCTCGTGGTGAACTCGAGCCAGGGGGGCGGCTCCAAGGACACCTGGGTGCTGACCGAGCCGAAGGAACCGCGCGCATGATGCTCGCACGGGTGGCGGACAGCCTCTACTGGATCGGCCGGTACGTCGAGCGCGCGGAACACATGTGCCGCCTCGCCGACGTGATGCTGACGGCGACGCTCGATCGCTCGGACGCCGCCACCCAGGTGGCGCGGATCGCGCTCGCCGCGGTGGGCGACCTCGACGGCGAGAAGGCGAAGGATCCCTACGCCGCGGCCAAGGCGCTGGTCTTCGACCGCGAGGACGCCGGCTCGATCGTATCCTCCATCAGCCGGGCGCGGGAGAACGCCCGCCAGGTCCGCGACCAGATCACCACCGAGACCTGGGAGCGGCTGAACCTCATCTATCTGCGCACCACGGGCGCGGCGCTGAGACGGCCTACGCCGACGGTTCCCAGGCCTATCTCCACGACATCATCGCCGACCTGCATCTCTTCAAGGGCGCCGCCGACGCCACCATGAGCCATGGCGAAGGCTGGCGCTTCCTGCTGCTGGGCGTCTACCTGGAACGGGCTCAGCTGATCGGCTCCCTGCTGGAGGTCTGCTTCGGCGATGGCCGCAAGAGAGCGATCAGCGACCACTTCGCCCTCACCAACGTTCTGCGCATGAGCTGCGCGCTGGAGCCCTATCTGCGCGCCTACACCGCGGAGATGCAGCCCCGCTACATCCTGCAGTTCCTGATGCTGGACGAGGACTTCCCACGGTCCATGCGCTTCTGCACGGCGCAGATGGAATCGCACCTCCGGGCGATCAGCCGCCGGGCCGCCATGTCGGCGGCCGCCGGTCCGGAGCGCATCGCGGGTCGCCTGGCCGCGCGGCTCCAGTACGCCGACCTCGACGAACTGGAGGCGCAGGGGCCCAGCGCCTTCCTTTCCACGGTGCTCGACGAGTGCGCCGCCATCCACCGCGCCGCCTATGAGACCTTCGTCGCCTATCCGCTCGAAGAGCGGCTACCGGCCTAAGGGGGATTTCCGATGTTGCTCGAGATCCGCCACGTCACCCAGTACCAGTACGCCGCTCCGGTGCGGGAAAGCGTGATGGAGCTGTGGATGCAGCCCCAGAAGAGCGCCCGTCAGCGACTGGTCAGCTTCGACCTCGAGCTGGATCCGCCCGCCCAGCTGTTCTCCTACGCGGACAGCTTCGGCAACGCGGTCTACCACTTCGACGTGCCCCAGCCGCACGATCGGCTGACGATCACCGCCCGCTCGGCGGTGGAGACGTCTGCGCCGACCGGCCTCCCCGAGGCGCTGGACATGGGCGAGTGGGATCGTCTGCGGTCAGACTTCGTCCTGGGCGAGCACTTCGACTACCTGCGGCCGCACGGCTTCGCCCGCGAAACCGATGCGCTCCGTGTGTTCGAGACCGAACATGAACTCGAACGACTGCGGATGCGCGACCCGCTCAGCGCCGTCCGCGAGCTCTCCAAGGTCATCTACGGCGCCTTCGGCTACGAGGCCGGCGTGACCCGGGCCGACTCGCCGATCGACGATGTGCTGAAGGCGCGCGCCGGGGTCTGCCAGGACTTCGCCCACGTCATGCTCGCGATCTGCCGCTCCTGGGGCGTCCCTGCGCGCTACGTGTCGGGCTATCTGTTCACCGACCGCAAGGGCGGCGACCGCTCGGACCCGGACGCGACCCATGCCTGGGTGGAGGTGTTCCTGCCCTCGACGCGCTGGATCGGCTTCGATCCGACCAACAACACCGAGGCGGGCGAGCGCCATATCGCCTGCGCCGTCGGGCGGGACTATTCCGACGTGCCGCCGTCGCGGGGCGTCTACAAGGGCGAGGCGGACAGCGAACTCTCCGTCGGCGTCTCCGTGCGCCGGGCCCGCGCGGCGATCAGCGAGCCGGAATTCATGCGCACCTCGCGACCGACCGCCCGGCCAGGGGGGCGACGGCCTTCCGGTTCGGCGCTGGCCGAGCAGCAGCGGCTACACCACATGCAGCAGCAACAGCAGCAGTAGCTCGCGGGAGGTCGCTGCGGCGGGAAAGCCGCCTTGCGGCAAGCTTTGACCCACCGTCCTTGATGGGGCCCGGAAGCGGGCGCGCCGGTGGGCCGTCGTAGCCCGCCGCAGCGCCTCCCAATCTAGGGATTCAGGCGGGCGCGCGGTAGGCCCGCGCGATCGCGGCCACCGCAGCCTCCGCTTCGGCCCGGTCCGGTGTCTCGTTGGCGTCGTCGTAGCCCCACGCCTCGTCCGATCCGGTTTGCTGGATCACCACGCCGTCGCGACGGCCCAGCATGCTGACGTTGTCGTAGATCAGGCCGTAGTTCACCTCCGGCTGCGGAATCAGCCACGCGATCTGCCCCCGCACCGGCACGACGGTCTCGTCCCGCCAGAGCGCCCGGGCGCCATAGCCGGTGCAGTTGATGACCACCTTCTGCTTCAGCCTGGCGAGGTCGGCCGGGGTCCGGAACTCCATGGTCTCGATCCTGCCGCCGGACATCAGGAACTCGGCCATCAGGACGCGGCTGAGCTCCGTGACGTTGAACATCGGCAGCGAGGTCCGGCGCACGACCGGCGCGGCGAAGGGGTAGCTCTCGGGCGGCAGCCGCTCGACAGGCGGCGTCAGATCGGCCACCCGGCCGCCGAGGTGCGCGAAGCCGATCGGATCGCTGCGCCGTCCGGGCGGCCCTTCCGCGACCATGTAGCGATCGATCCACTCGACCGGAGCGCCCGGCAGTCCGAGGTAGCTCGCGTAGGTCCGGAACGAGGCGCGGCTCATCCGCTCCCACAACGGGCCGAAGGTTGGGCCGATCGCATCGGCCTTGGCGATCCGGCTGTCCGGCGACCAGACGCCGGTGGCGCGCGAGGAGCGCACCTCGGGCGGCCGCTCCTTGGCATAGATGGTGACCCTCGCCCCGGCTCGTTGGGCGGTCAGGGCCGCCGTGAGGCCGAGCGCGCCGCAGCCGAGCACAGCCAGGTCCCGTTGCCCGGTGGAGAGCGCCTTCGGCACGACCTCCAGGGCCGAACCCCAGGACAGCGACCAGCCGCTGCCGCCGTGGCCATAGTTGTGGACCACCAGCTTGTCGCCCACCGTCTCGGCGTCCAGCCGTGGCCCGGCCGCCCGGAACGGCCGCAGACAGACGGTGATGTTCATGATCCGGCCAGGCCGGGCGTCCAGGGCCGCGAGCGGCGGCACGGGGCGGAATGGCGGCTTGGCGGGCGCCAGCGGCGCGGGCGGCGGCGCGGCGCTCGTCGCGCAACCGCCGAGGCCCATCAGTCCGAGACCTGCCGCGCCCCGCAGGAACCCGCGTCGATCGTTCTGAAGCGCCTCTTGAATCATCCGGTCTACCCCGCCCGCCATGCGGCCAGACTGCCGTTCCGCCGGGACGACGCAAATGCAAACCGCGACGGCTTGCGCCGGACCGGAGCGGCGCCTATGGTCCGCGCCGCTTCGCGACCCGCGTGCGGGCCGGTAGCTCAGTGGTAGAGCATTCGACTTTTAATCGAATGGTCCTGGGTTCGAATCCCAGCCGGCCTACCACCGCGAAGCTCTCCACGCCCTACGGCGCGGCTATTTCCGATAGAGTCCCCAGAAGGAGAAGTCGGCCACCGTCTGGCTGACAGCCGCCGCATCCAGGCGCCCGGCTTCGACCTCCGCGAACCGGTCGCCGATCAGCGCCCGCACGTCGACGCCGTCGTTCGCCCAGAACTTCTCCACCGTCGGCACGGCGCGGCCGAGGTTGTTGACCACCATGAAACGGCCGCCGGACTTCAGGGCCCGGTACAGCAGGTCGATGTCCGCGACAGGGCGAGCGCAGTGCTGCAGCACCCAAACCGAGATCGCGGCGTCGAGCTGGACGCCGGCCTTCACCATGGCGATCAGCAGCTCCGGGGAGATCACCGAGAACCGCGAGGACCGCAGATAGCCCGGCGCGAGCGCACGCATCTCCGGGCTCAGATCAACCCCGAGGACATGGCAGCCCGTTCGCTCGATCAGCTCCTTCGCCATTCGACCGATCCCGCAGCCGAAGTCGATGACGACGCTCTCGGGCGTCAGCTCGAGCCGTCCCGTGACGAGCTCGCCCAGATAGGGCGTCTCGCGCACCCCGCGCTCGTCGGTCGCGAGGCCGCCTTCGCGAGTGAGGATGATGTGGCGGGCGGCGGGCTCGTTGGCGACGCGGAAGCCGCGGGAACTGTAGGTCAACTCGGCCACGGCGAGCCTGGACACGGCCGCAGCCCTTGAGAAGCCGATCGCCTTACGAGCGCCCAAAGTCGCGATATGGTCGCGCTCGACATGCGCCGAACCGCCCTCGCTCCGATCCTCGCCGCCGCCGGCCTCCTTCAGGCCACCGCCGCTGCCGCCCAGCCGCCGCCGGGCCCGGTCGACGCCCCCGGTCGGGTGAAGACCGCCGACGAGCTGAAGCGTGAGAGCGTGCAAGGCGCGGCCACCGCGCCGCTCCGCGATCTGAACGTCGTCCGCGCGAAGATCCCGCGCGTGCTTCTGGAGGCCATGGCGGACCCCTACGCCCGACCGCCCAAGGGCTACACCTGCCGCACCTTGATCCCGATGGTGCAGGCGCTGGACGACGCGCTCGGGCCGGATCTCGACCGCATCGCCGTTGAGGAGCAGGACGTCATGGAGCGCAGCCGCGAGACGGCGCTGGGAGCCGCCGCCGACCTGGCGTCGGACGCCATTCCGTTCCGCGGCTGGGTCCGGAAGCTGACCGGGGCCGAGCGGCACGACCGCCTGGTGCGCGACGCCATCTTCTCGGGCGGAGTTCGCCGGGCCTATCTGAAGGGTCTGGGTGAAGCCAAGGGCTGCAACCCGCCTGCGACGCCCAGCCACGAAAAGGCGGGCACGCCGCCGCCCGACCCGAACCGCCGCTTTATCCCGCGCTTCCCGACGAGGACCCCTGACGCGCCGCAAAATCCCGGCGGAACTGCTCCATCCGACCCTCCGCGATAGCCGCCCGCATCTGCGCCATCAGCGCCTGGAAGAAGGCGACGTTGTGCCAGGACAATAGCACCTGGCCGAGGATCTCGTTGGCGCGCACCAAATGGTGCAGATAGGCCTTGGAGTAGTCGCGGCTGGCCGACACCGGAATGGCGGCGTCCAGCGGGCTTTCGTCCTCGGCGAAGCGGGCGTTCTTCAGATTGATCGGCCCGTCCCAGGTCCACGCCTGGCCGTGACGGCCGGAGCGGGTGGGCAGAACGCAGTCGAACATGTCGACGCCGCGATAGACAGCTTCGACGATGTCGATCGGCTTGCCCACGCCCATGAGGTAACGCGGCCGCTCGACGGGCAACATGCCCGGCGCGAAGTCCAGCACCTCGCACATCGCCTGGTGGCCCTCGCCCACCGCCAGGCCGCCGATGGCGTAGCCGTCGAAGCCGATCTCGCGGAGCCGCTCGGCCGACTCACCTCGCAGGGCCTCGTCCGTGCCGCCCTGCTGGATGCCGAACAGCGCCTGGGCACCGCGTTCGCCGAACGCGTTCTTTGAACGCTGCCCCCACCGCGCCGAGCGGCGCATCGCTTCGGCCGCCTTTTCCGGCGTCGCCGGCAGGGCGACCAGCTCGTCCAGCTGCATGACGATGTCGGACCCGAGCAGGTCGGCCTGGATCTCGATGGAGCGCTCGGGGCTCAGCACATGGCGGCTGCCGTCCAGGTGGCTCTGGAAGGTGACGCTATCCTCGGTCACCTTGGAAATCTGCGACAGCGACATGACCTGGAAGCCGCCCGAGTCGGTCAGGATCGGCTTCTCCCAGCGCATGAACCTGTGCAGGCCGCCCAGACGGCGCACCCGCTCGGCCGTGGGCCGGAGCATCAGGTGGTAGGTGTTGCCCAGCAGGATGTCGGCGCCGGTTGCGGCCACCTGCTCCACCGTCATCGCCTTGACCGTGCCGGCGGTGCCGACCGGCATGAAGGCGGGCGTGCGGATCTCGCCGCGCGGGGTGGCCAGCACGCCGGTCCGGGCCTTGCCGTCGGTGGCGGCGATCGTGAACGGGAACGCGGCCATCAGGCCCTCCAGAGCAGCGAGCTGTCGCCGTACGAGTAGAAGCGGTAGCCCGTCTCGATCGCGTGCCGGTAGGCCTCGCGCATGGTTTCCATCCCGGCGAAGGCCGACACCAGCATGAACAGCGTCGACCTCGGCAGGTGGAAGTTGGTCATCAGCCCGTCGGCGGCCCGGAAGCGGTAGCCTGGGGTGATGAAGATCGCCGTCTCGTCGCGAAACGGCCGGATCGCCCCGTCCTCGTCGGCCGCGCTCTCCAGCAGGCGCAGCGAGGTCGTGCCGACGCAGACGATGCGTCCCCCGGCGGCGCGGACCGCGTTCAGCCGCTCGGCCGTCGCTCCGTCCACCTCGCCCCACTCCGCATGCATGCGATGCTCGGAGACCTCCTCGGTCTTGACGGGCAGAAAGGTGCCGGCGCCGACGTGCAGGGTGACCTTCTCGACGCCGATGCCGGCCGCGGCCAGGCGGGCGAACAGATCGGGCGTGAAGTGCAGGCCGGCGGTGGGCGCCGCGACCGAGCCATCCTCGTCGGCATAGACGGTTTGGTAATCGGCGCGGTCCTGTTCGTCCTCGCCTCGCTTCGCGGCGATGTAGGGCGGCAACGGCATGGCCCCTCGCTCGGCGATGGCGGCGTCGAGCTCGGGTCCGGAAAGGTCAAAGGCCAGGGTCACCTCGCCCCCCTCGCCCTTGTCCTTCACCGTCGCGCCCAACGCGGCGGCGAGGCAGGCCCGGTCGTCCATCGCGCCGAAGCTGATCCGGTCGCCCGGCTGCAGGCGCTTGCCCGGCCGCATGAACGCGGTCCACACGCTCGGCGACTTTCGCTGATGCAGGGTCGCCTCGACGGCCGTCCGGTTCTCGTCCCGGATCCGGACGCCCTTCAGCCGCGCCGGGATGACGCGCGTGTCGTTGACGACCAGCACGTCGCCGGCCCGCAGCAGGGTCGGAAGGTCGCGTACGGTCAGGTCCTTCAGCTCCCGCCCCGGTTCGACCAGCAGCAGCCGCGCGGAATCCCTCGGATTCGCGGGGCGGAGCGCGATGCGTTCCTCAGGAAGGTCGAAGTCGAAATCGGCAAGACGCATGGGCCGCGTCCAAGGCCACGGGGCTGCAGGCGCGTCAAGCGCCCCGCCGTGCTAGCCACGTCCATATGCGCGCCCTGCGAGTCGTCCTGACGGTGCTTCTGGCCCCGCCGCTGTTCCTCGGCGGGGCCCTCTGCGCCGGCGCCGCGGCGGCGGCCCACATGGGTCGCGAGAGCCTGCGGTTCGACATCCTGACGCATTTCGCGCCGCTCTGGCTGGCCGGCGGCCTCCTGGCCCTGGCCGGCGGCCTCGCCTTCCGTGGCTATGTCCGGGCGCTGATCCTCGGCATGGGCGCCACGGCCGTGCTGTGCGCCGGCGCCCTGATGGTCCCGGAGTTCCTGCGCGACACGGGTCCGAAGGCGCCGACCGATGCGCCGGGCCAGCTGAAGCTGGTCCAGATGAACGTGTGGAGCCGCAACGCCGACCTTCAAAGCGCCCTCGACTGGGCCTTCTCCGAGGATCCGGACATCATCGTTCTGGAGGAGACCACGCCCGCCCTTCGCGAGCGCGTCGCCGCGCAGCCGGGCTGGCACGCGAGCTGCCCGACGTGCGAGGTGATGATCCTGTCGAAACGGGCCCCGCTGCAGACTGGGCAGGTCCGTTTGCGCGGCCCCCATCCGGGCCCTCTCACCCGCGCCATGTTCAGGGACGAACGGGGCGCCTTCGCGGTGATCGGCGTTCACTACGCGTGGCCCACCGACAGCTCGGACCAGCAGGCCCAGGAGGCGGGCTTGGCTCAGGTGATCGCGATGTCGCCACGCGAGCGCACCATCGTCGCAGGCGACTTCAACTCCACGCCCTGGAGCTTCTCCCGGCGTCGCTGGGATGCGGAGTTCGGCCTCATCCGCCGCGACCGGGCGCTCTTCTCGTGGCCGGCGCAGCAGTACAAGCGCCTGCGCTGGCTGGGCGCCTTCCCGTTCCTGCCGATCGACCACGTCTACGCAGGATCCGACTGGGCGACGGTGAAGGTCAAGCGCGGGCCGCGACTGGGCTCGGACCACTATCCCGTGGTCATGACCTTAGCGCCCGTTTCGCCGCGCTGAGCTGCCCCTGCAGACGGGCGCGGTCGGCGGAGCCCTTCGCCTCCAGCGCCTGACGCTTCCGTTCGAGGTCTTCCAGCGCCTGCGTGTGCGCCGCCTCGGCGGCGGCGAGACGCTTCTCGAGGTCGGCGACCTTCTTCAACGCCGCCTTCGAGGGTCCGGCGGGCTTCTTCGGCGCAGCCGCCTTCTTCGCCGGCTTCAGCTTGGCCAGTTCGCCGCGCGTGCCGGCGGGACGACGCAGCACTTCGCCAGGCTGCGCCGTGGCGGCCGCCCGCAGGTCGGCGTCATCGGTCTCGTGAGCGAAGCCGGTCTTGAACAGGTCCTGATGGCTGCCCCAGGCCGCCAGCGCCTTCGCCTTGGAACTGGTCGCGACGATGTAGTCGGTGAGACCGTCCGAGGTGACGAAGACCTTCAGCCGGGGCGCCATGCCGGGAGCTCCCTAGGCGTCCGCAGCGACCTTCATCGACACGATCTTGCCGGGCTCGCGCGGCGGCTCGCCCTTGGGCAGGCCGTCGATCAGCTCCATGCCCTCGGTCACCTCACCCCAGACGGTGTACTGGCCGTCCAGGAAGGTGGCGTCGTCGAAGCAGATGAAGAACTGGCTGTTGGCCGAGTTGGGGTTCGGCGTGCGGGCCATCGAGCAGACGCCGCGGACGTGCGGCTCCCGGCTGAACTCGGCCGGCAGGTTCGGCTTGGACGAGCCGCCGGGCGCCGGTGCCCGTAGGGTCGCCGCCCTGGGCCATGAAGCCGGGGATGACGCGGTGGAAGACCACGCCGTCGTAGAAGCCCTCGCGAGCCAGTTCCTTGATCCGCTCCACGTGCTTGGGCGCGAGATCGGGCCGGAGCTTGATGGTCACCGGACCGCTCTCCAGCGTCATGATCAGGGTGTTTTCGGCGTCCATCTTATTTCACCTCGACAGGGATGTTCACGTCACAGGCCGAAAACATCGACCCTTGGGCCGCCGCCTTGGCGCGGGCGACCTCGGCTTTGAACCAGGCGCCGGCGGGGTCGATCACGCGGATCTTGGGCCGCTCGGCCTCCGGAATGTCGGAGAGAACGCGCACCCGCTCCATGCGGTCCTGCGGATCGGCCACCGGCTCTCCGACCTTGATGGCGTTGATCACGTCCTGGCCGACCAGCGCGCGCCCGAAGGCCGTGTAGCGCTTCTCCAGCCGCGGGTACTTGTCGCGCATGAGGAAGAACTGGCTGTTGGCCGAGTTCGGCTCCTCGCCGCGCGCCATGCCCAGTACGCCGGGACAGTAAAGTCCCCAGGCCTGCACCTTCCCGTCGGCGGTCAGCGGCGCAAGCATCATGCTCTGGCTGGTGATCGGCAGCGCCTTGATGAAGCCGATCTCGGCCACCTGCTGGTTGTCGGCGAGCGCCACCGGCATGTCGGGGCCACGGCGGAAGAAGAATTCGGCGCGAATGTCCGGCAGTTCGGACGCGCCGGTGCCCTTGTTCTCCGGGTCGCCGGTCTGGGCCATGAAGCCCTCGATCACCCGGAAGAAGGTCAGGCCGTTGTAGAAGCCACGCTTCGCCAACTCGCGCACCCGGCCAGCCGTCTCGGGCGCGACCTCGGGAACCAGCTCGACGATCACCCGGCCCTTGTTCGTGTCGATCACGAGCACGTCGTCGGGATTGGGCGTGCGCCAGTCGGCGGCCGTCGGCGCGCCTGGCGCGGGCGGCGGAGCGGTGGCGGTGTTCGGCTGGGCCACGGCGGTGGCGGCGCACGCCGCGAGGGTCGCGGCGATGAGAGCGGTCTTCCTGGTCATCGGGTGCTCTCGTAGCGGCCGGGCCGGCGCAAGGCCAGCCCCCGCTTGAGCCTCAGGACCGGCCCACCTTGGCCAGGAGCCGCGACTGGACCGCCGGGCTGACGAACTTGCCGACGTCGCCGCCCAGGACGGCGATTTCCTTCACGAGCTTCGAGGCGATCGCCTGATGCCGCGGGTCGGCCATGAAGAACACCGTCTCGATGTCGCGATCCAGCTGCTGGTTCATCGCCGTCATCTGGAACTCGAACTCGAAGTCGGCGACCGCACGCAGCCCACGGACGATCACGCTGGCGCCCACGTCCCGGGCGAAATGCATGGTCAGGCCCTCGAAGGGCTGCACGATGATCTCGGCGCGGTTCCGAAGGCCGTCGATGGCCTCTTCGACGATCGCCACCCGCTCATCCAGGTTGAACAGCGGGCCCTTGCCGGCGTTGATCGCCACGCCGATCACCAGCCGGTCCACCAGCTTCACGGCGCGACCGATGATGTCGGTATGGCCGTTGTGGATCGGATCGAACGTGCCCGGATAGAGGCCGACGCGGGTCATCTGGCTCGGGGCTCCCCCTTACTCAACCACCCTCGCCTTTCGCCGCAGCGCAGCAATCTGGCAAGCGAAACTTGCCGGATGTTACGCGCCGTCAGCTTCGGGAGGCGCGTCTTGGCCGCCCTCTGCCGGGACGTCCGCCTCATCCTCGCCGGTGTCCGCGAGCCGTTCCACGGAGACGACGTGCTCATCCTTCGCGGTCCGGAAGATGATGACGCCCGAGGTGTTGCGCCCGACCATCCGGACCTGGCTGACCGGCGTGCGGATGAGCTGGCCCTGGTCGGTGACGAGCAGGATCTGGTCGCCGTCGTCCACCGGGAACGATGCCGCCAGCCGACCGCCGCGCTTGGTGAGGTCCTGGGCCAGCAGGCCCTGGCCGCCCCGGCCGGTGCGCCGGAACTCATAGGCCGAGGTCCGCTTGCCGTAGCCTTCGGTCGACACCGTCAGGAGGATCTCCTCCGCCGCGCCCAGCTCTGCGATGCGCTCCGGCGACAGGGCGGCGTCGCCCGCCGCCTCTTCGTCGTCGTCGGCCCCGGCGACGTCCTCGAGTTCTTCCCCTTCGCCGGCCGCGGCGCGGCGCATGGCGTTCGCGTGCTTCACGTAGGCGGCGCGTTCGTCGGCGGTGGCGGCCACCGAGCGGAGGATCGCCATCGAGATCACGCTGTCCCCCTCGGCTAGGCGGATGCCGCGGACGCCGGTGGAATCGCGGCCCGCGAACACCCGGACCTCATCGACCGCGAAGCGGATGCAGCGGCCGAGCGCCGTGGTCAGCAGGATGTCGTTCTGCTCGGCGTTGCAGACGCCGACGCCGACGATGGCGTCGCCTTCGTCCAGCTTCATGGCGATCTTGCCGTTGCGCTTGATGCCGATGAAGTCGCTGAGCTTGTTGCGGCGGACGTTCCCCGACTTCGTCGCGAACATCACGTCGTACTGCCCCCAGGTCGCCTCGTCCTCGGGCAACGGCAGGATCGAGGTGATGCTCTCGCCGGGCTCGATGGGCAGCAGGTTGACCCAGGCTTTCCCGCGGGACGTGGGAGTGCCCACCGGCAGGCGCCAGACCTTGAGCTGGAACGCCTTGCCGCCGCTCGAGAAGAACAGCATCGGCGTGTGGGTGTTGGCCGAGAACACCCGGGTGACGGCGTCCTCGTCCTTCGTCGCCATGCCCGAGCGGCCCTTCCCGCCCCGGTGCTGGGTCCGGTAGATGGCCAGCGGCGTGCGCTTCACGTAACCGCCGTGGGTGACGGTGATCACCATCTCCTCGCGCGCGATAAGGTCCTCGTCCTCGACGTCGGCGTCACCGTCGACGATCTCGCTGCGGCGCGGCACGGCGAACTGCTCACGGACCTCGACCAGCTCTTCGCGGACGATGCCCATGACCCGCTCGCGCGACGCCAGGATTTCGAGGTGGCCGCGGATGACGTCCGCCAGCTCGCGCGCTTCGCCGAAGATCTCGTCCCGGCCGAGACCGGTCAGGCGCGACAGCGTCAGCGCCAGAATCGCCCGGGCCTGCTCGTCGGTCAGGCGGATCTTGGAGCCTTCGACCACCACGGTCCGCGGGTCGGCGATCAGCTCGACCAGCGGCAGCATGTCGCCCGCCGGCCAGTCCTTGGCCACCAGCCGCTCACGGGCCTCCGTCGGATCCTTGGACGAGCGGATGATGTGGATGAACTCGTCGATGTTGGCGACGGCGATGGCGAGGCCGACCAGCACATGGCCGCGGTCGCGGGCCTTGCCGAGCTCGAACTTGACACGCCGGACGACGACCTCTTCGCGGAACTCCACGAAGGCGACCACCATCTCCCGCAGGCCCATCTGCTCGGGGCGGCCACGGTTCAGCGCCAGCATGTTGACGCCGAACGAGCTTTGCAGCGGCGTGTAGCGATAGAGCTGATTCAGGATCACCTCGGCCGAGGCGTCGCGCTTCATCTCGACGACGACGCGCATGCCATCGCGGTCTGACTCGTCGCGCAGGTCGCCCACGCCCTCGATCCGCTTCTCCCGAACGAGTTCGGCGATCCGCTCCACCAGGGCGGCTTTGTTCACCTGGTAGGGGATCGAGTGGATGACGATCGCCTCGCGATCCTTGCGGATCTCCTCGATCGAGGCCACGCCGCGCATGATCACCGAGCCGCGGCCGGTCATCAGCGCCTGGCGTGCGCCGCTGCGGCCGACGATCTGGCCGCCGGTCGGGAAGTCCGGCCCGGGCACGATGTCCAGCAGCTCGTCCAGCCCGATCTCCGGATTGTCGACGTAGGCCAGGCAGGCGTCGACCACCTCGCCCAGATTGTGCGGCGGGATGTTGGTCGCCATGCCGACGGCGATGCCGCCCGCGCCGTTGACCAGCAGGTTGGGGATTCGCGACGGCAGGACCACCGGCTCCTGCTCGGAGCCGTCGTAGTTGTCCTTGAAGTCGACCGTGTCCTTGTCGAGGTCCGCGAGGATGGCCATCGCCGCGCGGGTCATGCGGCTCTCGGTGTAGCGCATGGCCGCTGGCGGGTCGTTGTCCACCGAGCCGAAGTTGCCCTGGCCGTCGATCAGCAGCAGGTTCATGGAGAACGGCTGCGCCAGCCGCACGAGGGTGTCGTAGATCGCGACGTCGCCGTGCGGGTGATACTTACCCATCACGTCACCGACGATGCGCGCAGACTTCACATAGCCCCGGTCGGGCGTGTGGTTGTTCTCGCCCATCGAGAACAGGATCCGCCGGTGCACCGGCTTGAGGCCGTCGCGCACGTCGGGCAGCGCACGGCTCACGATCACGCTCATGGCGTAGTCGAGGTAGGAGCGCTTCAGCTCGTCTTCGATCGCGATGGGGGCGACGCCCCCGCGACGGTCGTCCGGAGGCGTTTGGGTTTCGTCGGTCAAGGGGGATTTGCCGTGAGAATCGGACTGGTTACGTAAGCCCGCTGATTAGCATCTGCATCCCCCGGACGCCACTTTCCCCGCGCGCCGCCCGCGCGTGCGTGCGCGACACGCGCGCATGAGCCGCAGCTCGACCGCGAATTGACCGAACGTCGGTTTCGCGTTTCAGTTGTCTCGCCTGCTTTTCCGTGGGGAAACATCGTGGCGGCCACACCGAACGAATTCGGCCTCGGCGATTTCGGGGCCGCGCTCGCGGCGCTCAGCGCCCTCTCCACCGCCGCCTTTGGCCTGCTGGACTCCTCCAAGGCGCTGTGGGGCGGCATCTCGAACGTCGGCAAGGGCCACCTCCAGAAGGCGCTCACACCCTTTGCGCCTGCGCTCACCGCGGCGGTCGGCGCCGACTGGTGGGGCGTCGTGCGCGCCAACTGGATCAACGGCATGCCCAAGGCCGACCAGAAAGCCCGCGTCTCGGCGCTCATCAAACTGGGCCTGTCCAAGGAGACCGCCGTGGCGCTGTCCGTCGGCGGCAAGGTCGATGGCCCGGCGCTGGAGCGCGTCGCCGCCAAGCTGGCCGAGGGCCGCGACCTGACGAGCGCCGATCTCAACATCCTCGGCCGCATGAACGCGGCGCTGGAGGCGCGCCTCGACTACGCCTTCGAGATGGCCGAGCAGCAGTACCGGAACGTCGCCCGCCTGGCGGCCGGCGCCATCGCGGTGGCCCTCTCGTTGGCGGTATGGATGTGGTGGCCGTACTTCTTCGCGGTCGGCGAGGCGCCGGCGCAGCCCAGCCTCTTGCTGGCCCTCGGCGTAGGCCTGTTGGCCGTGCCGCTGGCCCCGGTGGCGAAAGACCTGACATCGGCGCTCTCCGCCGCCCTTCATGCACTGAAGGCGGCCAAGGCGGTCTGAGCCGGTGACCCTGTTCATCACCACGCGCGCCGAGAGGGGCTACGACGGCTCGAAGTACGCGAGCTGCGTCTCCGCCCAGCCCGTGGAGACCCCCAGGTACGACAAGGTCGACGCGCTGGAGGTGCGCCGGAAGGTCGAAGACAAGCACGTCATCCTCGCCATCCATGGCTTCAACGTCTCCCGCGACAGCGGTGTGCGGTCTCTGGCGGCGCTGGAACGGCGCCTTGCGCTCCGGGACAACGAGCTCTTCTTCGGCGTGCTGTGGCCGGGCGATTGGTGGCTCCCGGTGATCAACTATCCCGCCGAGGCCGACGACGCCGTTCGGGCCGGACGGCAGCTCGCGGCCTACGTCGACGAGAACATGGCCCACGCGCCGGCGGTCTCGATGGTCTCCCACAGCCTGGGCGGACGCGTGTTGCTGGAGGCGGCCCAGCACGTTCGCCGACCAGTGCGCGAGCTGTGCGTCACCGCCGGTGCGGTCGACAACGACGTGCTGGGCAAGGGTTACGCTCGCGCCAAGGCCGTCAGCCGGCGGGTGTCGGTGCTGAGCTCGCGCAACGACATGGTCCTGCGCCTGGCCTACCCGCTGGGCGACTTCGGTTCGGACATCTTCTGGGGCGACAACGACAGCCCCTGGCGAGGCGCCCTTGGCCTCAAAGGCCCGCGCCCCGTCGAGCGCGAGAAGGTGGAGCATTGGCCGATCCCGCTGCGCCCCAAGTACGGCCACGGCGACTACTTCCCGCCGGGCGGTTTCGGTGCGGCGGACCAGGACCCGGACGGTGAGTGGACACGGGCTGTCCGGTATATCCGCCGCTGCCTGGATGGCGAGCCGGTGGCCTGGTGAGGCGTGACGGGAGCGGCGGGCGGCCTTAGGTATGGCGCATGCCGCTCTCTCTCGGCGAGCCGGCGCCGTGGTTCACGGCGTCTACCGCCTCAAAACCCGAGTTCGTGTTCGACAGCGCCGCCGGCCGCTATGTCGTGATGCTGTTCCTGCCTGCCGAGGCCCCCGCGGCCGGCGCGGCGCTCAAGGTGCTGGCGGCCCATCAGCGGCTGTTTGACGACGATCGCGCCTCCGCCTTCGTCGTCGCCCCGGCGCCCGAACTGCTCGGCGGCCTGCGCGACCTGCGTGGCCTGCGCTGGATCCCCGACGCGGCGCGCGCCGTCCACAAGGCGTTCCAGGCCGATGCGCCGCACTGGCTGTTGCTGGACCCGGCGTTGCGGGTGGTGGACCAGGCGCCCATCGACAGCCCGGAGCCTCTTCTGGAGCAGCTGGCGGCCGCCGGGCCGCCGGGCGCCCATGCCGGCGTGCCGCTGCACGCGCCGGTCCTGATCGCGCCGCGCATCTTCGAACCCGCGCTTTGCGAGCGGCTGATGGCGCTCCACGGCGCCTCGGGCGGGAAGTTCACCGGCGTCATGCGGGATGCGGGCGACCGCACTGTCTATGTGATGGACGACCTGAAGAAGCGCCGTGATGTGGCCGTCCGCGACCCCGACCTGATCGCCGCGATTCGGGAGCGGTTCGAGCGCCGGCTCTTCCCCTTCATCGCCCGCGCCTTCGGCTTTGAGGCCACCCGCATCGAGCGCTACCTCGTGAGCTGCTACGACGAGGCCGACGGCGGGGTATTCCGGCCGCACCGGGACAACACCACCCAGGGCACCGCCCACCGCGCCTTCGCCTGCTCCATCAACCTCAACGACGGCTTCGAGGGGGGAGATCTACGGTTCCCCGAGTTCGGCTCGACCACCTACAGGCCACCGGTCGGCGGCGCCGTCGTGTTCGGTTGCGGCCTGCTGCACGAAGCCCTGCCGGTCACCCGCGGCCGTCGCTATGCCTTCCTGCCGTTCCTCTACAATGAGGCCGGCGCCGAGATCCTGGCCGCCTACCGGGCGCGGACCGGCGAGACATCGGCTTGAGCCGCGCCTACATCCGGTAAGCTGCGGTTCATCCGGCCGCCGCCACGTTGTCGCCCGACCTGAAGGCCAGAGACGCCCCATGATCCGCCCGACCGCCGCCGCCCTGATCCTCGCGCTCCCGCTCCTGGCGTCGCCGGCCGCCCGGGCGGCGCCGCAGGCGATTGAGCCCGGCTACTGGGAGTCGACCAACAAGCTGCTGTCGCCGATCCGCCAGACGAAGGTTGAACGCCGCTGCATCACCCCGGCCGAGGTCGACAAGTTCATGGCCGGGCCGTCGAACCGACACTACACCTGCACCTATCCCCACAAGGTGATCGCCGGAGGCAGGATCAGCCTCAAGGGCACGTGCGTCAGCAAGAAAGGCCGCAAGGTCGCGGTGCAGGGCTCCGGGGCCTATACGCCGACCAGTTTCAACCTGACGGCCAGCATCGCCACCGAATTCCTGGGCCTGGACATCGCCGGCAAGGCGTCGACCGAGGCGCGGCGTATCGGTGATGTCTGCCCGGCGTCCGAAACCCCCGCCGCGACGAACTAGCCGCCGCCGCCGACGGCGCTTGGATAACCGTTAACCGGATCGCCGAATCCTCCCCTCCGACCGGAGGAGATTCGATGGCGCGGCACGGCGCTCGGCTTGACGACATGACGGGCGCGGCAGCCGCCCCCTCCTCCGCCGGGCCCAGGACGCCGACCGGCGGCGGGACTATGCCCTGGCGGCGCGGCTCGCCGGCCAGGCTGCCGCCGCCGCTCCGGCCAACGTTCAGGCCTGGCGGCTGACCGGGCTGTTCCGGGAGAAGCTCGGCGACGGTCTCGGCGCCTTCCAGGCCTACGACCGGGCGGTGTCCCTCGCCCCCGAGGATGCGACGCTGTCCCGGGATCTGGCCCGCCTCGCCGGGCTCATGGATCGTCCCGACCTCGCCGAACAGTTCCTGCATCGCGCGCGGCGGCAGGACCCCGCCTCGGTCGAGATCGTCAACGACCTGGCTTGCGCCTGGTGCGCCCAGGCTCGCTTTGGCGAGGCCATCGGCCTGCTGCAGGAGGCGCTCACGGCCGACCCGAGCGCGGCGCTCTTGTGGAACACCTTGGGCTGCGTGCTCTTCGAGCAGGGCGATGCCGCCCAGTCGCTGGTTTTCTTCGACGAGGCGATCCGCCTGGACGCCCGCATGCACGCCGCGTGGTTCAATCGCGCCAACGCGCGCAGGGCCGTCGGCGACCCGCGGGGCGCGCTCGCCGACTGCGAGCAGGCCATCGCGCTCGGCGCCGATAGCGCCGCCCAAGGCGCGATGTATCGCTACGGCCGGGCCCTTGCGCTACTGACGGCGGGCGAGGTCGGCGCCGGCTGGGACGCCTATGCGGTCCGCAACGAAGCCAGCTATGCCGGGTACGTCCAGCACGAGTTGGCGGGGCAAGTCTGGCAGCGGGGCCGGCCCCTCGCCGGCCGTCGGTTGCTGGTGGTGGGCGAGCAGGGGCTGGGCGACGAAGTGCTGTTCGCCAGCGTGATACCCGACGTCGCGCGCGATCTCGGGGCGGAGGGCAAGCTGATCCTCGCGGTCGAGCCGCGGCTGGCGCCCCTGTTCCGGCGTTCGTTCCCGGCCGCCGAAGTGGTGGCCTACGAGACCCGTCTGGAGAACGCCCGTCCGGTGCGCTGCATCCGCGGCGTCGCGCCCGAGGACTATGACGCCTGGGCCCGCATGGGCGACTTCCTGGCGACTCACCGGCGGGGGATCGCCAGCTTCCCGACGACGCCTGGCGGCTTCCTGAAGGCCGATCCAACCCGCGTGGCGCACTGGAGCGCCGTGCTCGCCGAGTTCGGCGAAGGCCCCAAGGTCGGGGTCATCTGGCGCAGCCTGATGGTCACGGCCCAGCGGCAGAAGTTCTATCCGTCCCTGGAGCTCTGGGCGCCCCTGTTCGCCACGCCGGGCGTGATCTTCGTCAATCTCCAGGTCGGCGACAGCGCCGACGAGGTTGCCGCCATCGTCCAGGCCACCGGCGCTGACGTTCGAAGCCTGCCCGGTCTCGACCTCAAGAACGATCTCGACGATCTGGCGGCCTTGAGCTGCGCGCTCGACCTGGTGGTCGGGCCGGCGACGGCCACCACCAACATCGCTGCGGCGGCGGGCGCGACCGCATGGTTCGCCACCACGCCCGACGCCTGGCCACGCCTGGGTACCGCCGCCTTTCCCTGGTATCCGCAGGCCCGCGCCTTCTCAGGCGACAAGGCCTACGACTGGCCCGGCGTGATGGCCGCGGTCGCCGCGGCGCTCCACGCCCAGTTGGCGACGCCCTAGAACGGGATCTCGTCGTCCAGGTCGGCCGAGAATTCCTCCCGGGGACCCGAGCTCTGGGCGCGCGGGGCCCCGCCGCCGAAACCGCCGCCGTAGCCGCCCTCGTCTCGGTCGCTCATGCCGCCTGCATCACCGCGGCCCCCCAGCATGGTCAGTTCCCCGCGGAACTTCTGCAGCACGATCTCGGTGGAGTACTTCTCCTGGCCCGACTGATCGGTCCACTTGCGCGTCTGGAGGGAGCCCTCGATGTAGACGGTCGAGCCCTTCCGCAGATAATTCTCGGCGACCTTCACAAGGTTCTCGTTGAAGATCACCACGCGGTGCCACTCGGTCTTCTCCTTGCGTTCGCCGCTGCTGCGATCGCGCCAGGTCTCGGACGTGGCGATCCGGAGGTTGGCGACGCGGTCGCCCGAGGTGAGGCTGCGGATTTCGGGATCGGCCCCGAGATTGCCCACCAGAATGACCTTGTTGACGCTGCCCGCCATGTGGATGTCCTAGCTTTCTGTGCTCGCGGGCGCTCTTGCCCGGCGCGAAGCTAGCCCGCCGTTAACGGAACATCAACAAGATGTTCCGCTTCCGTTCCGCGCCATCCACAGCTATTCCGCTACTGCGGCATCGCGCCCGGGATCGCCAGCCGTCCGTCGCCCGTGCGCACGAGGGCGGTGTAACGCGGTCCCTCCATCGAGGTGGAGGTGCTGATCCCATAGCGGTCGATGAACAGGAAGTTCGCCTGATAGGCGCCGACGAGCTCCTGCTTGGTTCCACCCAGCGTCAGGAACTTCACCCGCATGGCCTCGAGGTTAGCGGCGCAGACCTCGAGGCTCGGGGCGTTCACCAGCTTGTTGTACTTCGGTGTCCCGTCCTGCTGGAAAACGACGTGGTAGCAGATGCCGGCGTCTCCAGGCGGCTTGGTGCGCTGGGCGCAGGCGGTAAGCGCGAACGCCGCGGCGGATGCGGCGGCTAGGACGAGAAGCGGCTTGGCGTGCATGACACTAGCCTATCACGTCCGTCTTACAGCCGTCACCCGGCCTGCGGGATCGGCGGCAAGCTGCAGTTCGGGGCCTGGGCGACCAGCGTGCGGAACGACTGGTTGTCCGACGAGATCTCCACGCGGCCGGTCACGAGGCGGAGGGTCTGCTGCCCGAAGCGTCCGTAGGTCGCCTGCCCCGGCCGCTCGCACCGCCCCGCGAAAAGCGCCTGGACGCAACCGTTGAGGTCCGTGTCCGCCAGCCGCCGCCATTGACCGCCCGCATGCCGGAGGCAGGCCGATACAGGCCCGGCCGGCGCCGTCGCGGCCATCTGGGGCGGCTCTTCGGCCGGGGGCTGGGCCTCCTCCTCCGGCGGCAGCGGCGTGAGCACCATCCCCGCCTGGTCGGCTGCGGCGAGCGCGCCGGTCTCGTCGATCCCGACATCGAGGGCGTCGGTGGCCACGCCGTTTCGCCGGGCGCAGTCGGCAAGGCTGAGCTCGCCGACGAACTGGCCGGCCACGAAACAGCGGAGCGGCCCGGCGGGATCGAGCCGGCCGTCGCTGGGGCCGCTCTCGATGATCAGTCCCGCCTGCGACGCGGGCGGCGGCTCGGTCGGCGTCTCGCCCGAACGGAGCAGCATCCAGGCGATCATGACGCCCGCAAGGAGCGCCAGGGCCGCGCCGGCGATGACCAGCCCGGTGCGGGGCCGTCCCGGAGCCGGGTCGGCGTGGTTCCCAGGTTGCTCGGGCGGGCTCTCGCGCTGCATGGCGCCTCGCTAGACTGCGGCGGGGCGCCTTTCAAGCCGCCGCATCGACGGCGTCAACCGCCAAGGCGGTTCAGCGCCGCCTGGTAGTTGGCCAGCTGGTTCGTCAGGTAGCTCGGAACCTTGCCGCCGGATGAGATCTGGGCGGCGGCCAGGGGATCGCGCGGCGTCGCCGCAGCCACCAGGTCGCGGTAGATCTGCCGGATCACGCCCTGCGCGCGAGCGAGGTCGGCGAGCGCGTGCTTCACCTCGTCCTCGTTCTTGAGGTTGAGGTGCTTGTCCATGTCGAGGCCATAGAACATCGGCTTGCCGTCCGCCGCGACCGTCCTGCCGTTCTTGCCGCTCTCGGTCTTCCGCAGCACGCCGTCCGGGATCCCCAGCAGCTCCAGGGCGTCCCGGTCCGCCTTGCCCGGACCGAACTCCACGACGGCCCGATCCGTGCCCGGGGTGATGTTCAGCACGCGCGAGGCGCCGCTGGACATCACCGCGACCTTCGCCTGGAACCCCGAGGCGCGCTTGATCTTGGCGGCCAGCGTGTCCAGCGTGTCCTTCGCCTCGATGGTGATCGTGTTCCAGCGACCCCCGCCGGCGCGCACCTGGAAGGTGTCGCCGGGCCGCAGCGCGCTCTGGTCGATCACCCGCTGCGAGTCCGCAAGGTCCAGGGTGCCCTTGGGCAGGCCCAGCTTGTCCAGGACGCTGGCGCCGTTCGGGTCGACCGCGATGGAGGTCGGCGCCGCGTGGCCGTCCTTGGCCGTGAACCGGCGCTGCCATTCAATCGCGCCGGTGTCGATGTCGAGCCGCGTCAGGAAGGCGTCCTTCTTGCCGACGGCCCCCGGCCCGTCCCCCGGCGCGCCGACGGCGCCCTCCGGCGGCAGGTCCGTGCCCACGGAGCCGGCGATGTACACCTGACCGCCCGAGACGGTCAGGGCGGTGGCCCGGTCGTTGCCAGTCCCGCCGTAATAGGCGATCCGGTCGCCCGGCCCTGCGGCGAGGTCGGCGGACAGCTTGGCGGCGAAGGCGTCCGTGCCGCCGGCATGCGCCCGGCTGACGGCGCCGGCCGCCAGCGCGCCATTGGCGGTGGTGCCGGCGATAATGATCTCGCCGCCGTCGATCGCCAGGCCAGTGATCTCGCCGCCCTGCAGATCGCCGAGATCGCGCATCGAGGTCAGCACCGGCTGGCCGCTCGAGATATCGAACCGGCGCAGGATGGCGCGGCCGTTCTCCACGCTCGCGGTGACCACGGACGCGCCATCCACCACCAGGCCGGCCGGCCGGTCCGCGCCGGGCGTGCCGAAGCTGTAGGTGAAGTTGCTCGCCACCTTGCCCGTACGATCCTGAGGCGTCGTGACAAGCTCGGGCTTGAAGGACTGGAGATAGCTGTCCCAGTCGCCCACGGCCGTTGCGCCGGGCATGGTGGACTGCGCCCGGCCGGCCACGAGGATCGAACCGTCGGCGCCGAAGGCGATGTGGGTGGCCTCGTCCTGCTTCCGCGCCCCCCGGCGCGCGGTCCAGATCTCTTCACCGTCAGCGTTGAAGAGGGTCACGAAGCTGTCGGACTGACCGGCGTACGCGCCGCCGTCGCCGGAGTTGAGCGGGCCTTCGGTCGCGCCGGCCAAGTCGCCCTTCACGGCGCCGGCGATGGCGATTCTGCCGTCCGCCGAGACCGCCAGGGCGAGGCCCGTCGCCTCCTCCGCCGCTCCGAGCGTCCGGGTGTACATGAGCTGGCCGGCCGCG
Organism: Phenylobacterium sp. J426; assembly: GCF_024699945.1. GTDB lineage: Bacteria > Pseudomonadota > Alphaproteobacteria > Caulobacterales > Caulobacteraceae > Phenylobacterium. Next base: position 3,518,165 of record NZ_JAJOMY010000001.1, read on the forward strand.
TCGTACTTCAGCAGCGCCACGTCCTGCTGGCCCTTGATCTCCTGGCCGGCGGTCTTGGCTGTCACATCCGCCAGCATGTACACCGAGCCGTCGGGCCCGACCTGGGTCGCGCGCACGGCCTTGATCTCTGGACCGAGGGTCTTGGAAAACGCACGCCCATCCACCCAGTAGGTTTCGCCGTCGGCTTTCGGGGCCGAGGGAACGTCGGTGGTGTCCGTCTGGAACTTCAGCAACTGCTGGCGCAGCACCCCGTCGTTCGTCGACAGTTTGCCGTCCGGGTTCGGATCGCCGGCGGTCTGGGCCATGTAGACCGCGCCCGCGGTCTTCGGCGCATCGAACGTGATCGCCTCCCCGACCGAGGCCTTGATCTTCAGCGCCCACTGATCGGGCCCCGTGCCGATGTTGATCGTCTTGCCGCCCGACTGCACGGTCTTCGGCTGTCCCGGCAGGCGCTGCGTCGCGAAACGCGTGTCGACCCCGGCCGCCTTCAGCTGATCATTGATGAACACCACGACATTGGCCATCGACCGCGTGTCCGAGCCCATGTCGGCGAGGTCGATGTTGATCGTGTGGAGCACCCCGGCCCGCTTGATCCTGATGTCGAACTGCACGTCGCCCTGGAAGGCGGGAACCTCGGCGCTGCTGGTCCCGGCGAACAGGGGGGCGGTGGTGTACTCGGTCTTGGTCCGCGGCACGGGCGCCGTGCTCTTGGCGCGTTCCGCCGCCACGCCCTGGCTGAGCCGCAGGTTCTCGAACGTGGAGGCGCTGATGAAGGCGTTCATCTCGGCCATGCCGCGGTCGAACACCCGCTGGATCTGCATCTTGTCGGTGCTGGTGAGCCCCTTGGCCCGCATCCGCTCGGCCAGGCCCGACAGGGTCGACAGCCCCTGGTACATGGCGAACAGCTTGCGGTAGTCGCCGCTGGCGCCCGGAAGATCGAGCTGCGCGCCATGCTCGTCGATGACCTTCTTGCCGCCGAGGGCCGACTTCACCAGTTCGCTGGGCGGAACCGGCGTCGCCTGCGTGCTCCAGGGCGCCGTCGGGGCCACCTTCGACCGCATTCCGGTCGACGAGCCGCCGGCCGCGCCGCCGAGCCCCGTCGAACGGGGCTGATACAGACTGAGCAGCAGACTGGTATCGACCGGAATGACCATCGACTCGCACCGCGGGCGGGAGGCCGCCCGTCCCTACTAGCGCAACAGGGTCTCCAGGCTGTTAAGAGCCCAGAAGAAAAGGTCCGGGAGCGCTCAGCCTCCGGACCCTTCCCTACGCCCCAACGGAAACTCGGTCCTAGCCGCCGCGGAACAGCGACAGGATGATCTGCGGCGAGGAGTTGGCGATCGCCAGCGCCTGGGCGCCCAGCTGCTGCTGCACCTGCAGGGCCTGAAGCCGCGCGCTCTCCTTCGCGAGGTCCGCGTCGACCAGATTGCCGACGCCGCCTTCCAGCACGTCGGTGAGCTTCGAGACGAACTCGAGGTGCGCCTCGATCTGCTTGGCCTGCGAGCCCAGATTGCCCAGCGACTGGTTGACCGACGAGATCGCCACGGTGAGCTGGGCCAGCGCCGCCGAAGCCGTCGCGGTCGTCAGGATGCTTGCGCCCGCCGTGATCGCGATGTTGCCGCCGCCCAGCGACAGGTTCTGCGTGGACAGCGTGATCCGCGAGTTGGCGTCGGCGTTGGCCAGGAACTGGATGTTCGCGCCCACCGAGCCGTCCAGCAGGTTCGCGCCGTCGAACTCGGCGTTGTCCACCACCTGGCCGATCTGCCGGAGCAGCGACTGGAAGTCGGAATTGAGCGCGGTGCGCGAGGCGGTGTCCAGCGACGTGTCCATCGCCGCGACGACCTTTTCCTTCAGCTCGACGAGAAGGTCCGAGACGGTGGCGCCCGCGGTCATCGAGACCTGGGCGATGGAGTTCGCCCGCTCCAGGCTCATGCGCACGGCGCCTAGCGCACCGATGTCGGCGCGTTGCCCCTGGGCGATGGCCCAAATGGCGGCGTTGTCCTTCGCGTCGGAGATCTTCAGACCTGTGTTGATCCGGTTCTGGACTTGGGCCAGGTCGTCGTTCGTCTTGTTCAGGTTCTGCAGGGCAATCAGTGCGGACTTGTTCGTATGCACGCTGATCGACATGGCGCTCTCCACTCCGGACGGCATGGGCAGCGACTCGCCGTCCGCCCTCGCCTGCGAAGGTGAAGAAACGTGGTGATCAGATCGTTAACAGCCTCAACGGATCTCGCCGCCTCCGGAACGTTTCCGGGGCGGTTGAAAGGTTCGGACCCGCGGGCTTTGCGGGGGATCAGGCCTTGGTGCGGATGACCGCGCCGGCGGCGTAGCCGGTCTCTTCCCTCAGCCGCAGGACATCGGCCCTGGGCAGCTGGAGGACGACCTCGCCGGTCCGGCGATCGATCGTCTTGTAGACGTAGCTTCCGCTGGCTTGATCCTCTTCGATGACCAGTCGCAGATCGACCGGATCCGAGTTGGCGGCCCGGGCCTTCGCCTCACCGCCGGCGTGGCGGCCGGGTGCGGGCTTGGGCTGGCTGAGCGTCGGATCGGGCGTGGCTGCGGACGGCGCAACCTTGCTTTGCATGTCTCCTGTCGCTGTCGCTTAGGACAGCGCTCCGATGAAGCGCGGAACGGCGGACCGGTCGCCCGGCCCGCCGCCTACGCGGCGGCCGCGAAGCCGAAGCTCCGCGGCCTCAAGGGCCTTAACGGAATAGGCCCAGCAGGATCGACGAGGACTGGTTCGCGATCGACAGCGCCTGGACGCCCAGTTGCTGCTTGGTCTGCAGCGCCTGGAGCCTTGCGCTTTCCTTCGCGAGGTCGGCGTCGACGAGGTTGCCCACGCCAGCGTCGATCGAGTCCTGAAGCTTGTTGACGAACTCGATGTGCGACGACAGCGACTTGGAGCCGGTGCCGAGCTTCGACAGGGCGGTCGACACGTTGGTGATCGACGAGTTGATCGTCGTGATCAGCGACGAGGCCGCCGAAGCCGTGGAGAACGTCGTGCCGGCCGAGATCAGCACGTTCGCGCCACCGAGCGCGAGGCTCTGAGCTTGGACGGTGATCTTCTTGGTGCCGTTGGCGTTCGCGATGGCCGCGATGGTCGTGCCGCCGCTCTTGACCATGTTGATGCCGTTGAATTCGGCATTCGTCACGGCCTTGGCCAGCTGATCACGCAGGGCGCCGAAGTCTTCGGCGAGCGCGGTCCGGCTGGTCGAGTCGAGCGAGGTGTCCGAAGCCGCCAGGGCCTTTTCCTTCATCTGAAGGAGCAGGTCCGAAACGGTCTCGCCGGCCGAGATGGCCACGTCCACGGTCGACACGGAGCGTTGCAGCGACTCACGAACCGCATCCAGCGAACGGCTGTTGGCGCGCTGGTTCTGGGCGATGGCCCAGATGGCGCCGTTGTCCTTCGCAGAAGCGACCCGCTTGCCCGTGTTGATCCGGGCCTGGGTCGTCATCAGTTCGTTGTTGGTCTGGTTCAGGTTCTGGAGCGCGATCATCGCGCCCACGTTGGTATTGACGCTATTCGGCATCAGTTCGGTCCTTCTTCTCAAGGAACCGGCGCCGTTCTGGCGGCCGGAGGCGTTTTGCCCGAGGGAGCCGGCAGCAAGCCGGGCGCCAGAGCCGCGCCGCCCGAAGAATCACCTAAGTTCTTGAAATAGCGCCGTTATACCTGTGTTAGCCATGACAAAACCCGGCACTTTCTGCCGGGTGGGAGGTTGAGGCGGCAAGAATTGCCGGGCGCAAACCGGCCATATCTGCCGGGCGCCTCGAAAGGTCACCCGGGCGGAGCAGGGCCCCGCCCGGGGATCGCGACTTAGCGGAACAGACCCATCAGGATCGACGAGGACTGGTTCGCGATCGACAGCGCCTGGACGCCCAGTTGCTGCTTGGTCTGCAGCGCCTGGAGCCTTGCGCTTTCCTTCGCGAGGTCCGCATCGACGAGGTTGCCCACGCCGGCGTCGATCGAGTCCTGAAGCTTGTTGACGAACTCCAGGTGAGAGCCCAGCGACTTCGAGCCGGTGCCGAGCTTCGACAGGGCGGTCGAGACGTTGGTGATCGACGTGTTGATCGTGGTGATCAGCGACGAGGCCGCCGAAGCCGTGGAGAACGTCGTGCCGGCCGAGATCAGGACGTTCGCACCGCCGAGCGCGAGGCTCTGGGCCGAAACGGTGATCTTCTCGGTGCCGTTGGCGTTCGCGATGGCCGCGATGGTCGTGCCGCCGCTCTTGACCATGTTGATGCCGTTGAATTCGGCATTCGTCACGGCCTTGGCCAGCTGATCACGCAGGGCGCCGAAGTCTTCGGCGAGCGCGGTCCGGCTGGTCGAGTCGAGCGAGGTGTCCGAAGCCGCCAGGGCCTTTTCCTTCATCTGAAGGAGCAGGTCCGAAACGGTCTCGCCGGCCGAGATGGCCACGTCCACGGTCGACACGGAGCGTTGCAGCGACTCACGAACCGCATCCAGCGAACGGCTGTTGGCGCGCTGGTTCTGGGCGATGGCCCAGATGGCGCCGTTGTCCTTCGCAGAAGCGACCCGTTTGCCCGTGTTGATCCTGGTCTGGGTGGTGTTGAGCTCCGTGTTTGTCGCGTTGAGGTTCTGGAGCGCGACCATCGCGCCCACGTTGGTGTTGACCGAGTTCATCGGCATCGTTGAAGCCTTCCGTTCTGGAGGTAAGAGCCCGGCTTTTGCCGGCTGAGCGATTTTTCGCCCGCGGAAGGCCTCGCAAGCGCCGGGCCAGGCTTAACCATGACCGACCCCGACACCGCCCCTGAAATCGTTGAGCTTTTCGGCTGGATGCGCGCGGAAAGCACGCATCTCCGTTAGCCAAACGTGCCGCCCGGCAGGAACTGCCGGTTCAGGTGGGCAAGACATGAAAAAGGCCGCGGCGAACCGCGGCCTCCTGGCGTCCTCAATCGGGTCGGATCAGGCGGCCGCGGCGGCGGAGCCGTTGCTGGCGAGGCCCTGCATGATCATGCGGTTCACCTCGATGAGCGGCTCGATGTCTTCCTGTTTCCGGATCACCAGCGTGGTGTGCTTCGACACCCAGATGCTGAGCGAGATGATCGAGGCGCGCAGCTGCTGGGGCAGCTTGTTTTCCGAGCTCTGGCAGTCCGAGCCCAGCACCGCCCACATCCGACGGTTCCAGTCGAGCGCGTCGATCCGGCCGCGCAGGTCGTCGGGGTCGCAGGCCGCCGCGTCCATCAAGGCGCGCGTCACCTGGGCGAACAGGCGGTATTCCATGTCGCGTGGGTTCTCGGCCCGCGTCGCCGCCTGCTGGTAGGCGTTAAACGACATTCCCCAACCTCTCGTCTTCGTACTCGATCAGCCGACGGCAGAGCATGAGCGCCTTGTAGTACTCGCGCGCCATGCAGTGCCGGGAGATGTTCACGCATTCCCCGAGGATCTGCGGATTGGCGATAACGCTCATGAACTCGGTCATGCGACGCACGAACTCGTCGTAGTACCGGTCGGCGTTCGCCTCATCGAGGTACATCATCATGACGGGGAAGTAGATCCGGCGGGCCGGCGTGTTCGCCTCCTCCGCCTGCATGATGTCCTTCTCGCGGAGGACCGAAGCCTTGTTCTGCAGGACGAGCACCGAGCGACGGTCGCCGTTCTGCACCACGGCGCCATTGAGAACGAACCGCTCTCCAGGCCTCAGCGACAATTTCAGCGGCAAATCCGCCCCCTGCTCCTACGCCCTCGAACCGATTTCCGATTCGACCGGGCCATTGTCGCCTTCCGCCAGGCCCTGCGCACCTAAAGCGATAGTCGGCGGCAAGTTAACGCCACCTTGCCGACCGCCCGGACGGCGCAGCTTAAGGCGGCATTAAGCACGATCGCGCGACCAACGCCTCGACGATCAGGAGTGGATTTCATGCCGCGTCAGGCCCATCGCAGCGCCCCTGCCCCGCAGGCGCTTCAGATCGCCGCACCTGCCGCCAAGCGCATGCTGGCGGACAATCTGGTTGAGGATCGCTCCGGCGAAGCGTTGGCCCGGCTGACCTCCGCCATGGGCGAACTGAAAGCGATGGCGGCGCAGCCGATGCTGCAACGCGCCGTGGAGGCCCTGAACGCCCAGGACGAGAAGGCGGCGGCCGACTGGGCGCTGAAGGCCCTCAAGATCGACGAGCGCAACGGCTTCGGCTGGTGCCTGCTGGCCATGGCCCGCGAGCGCGCCGGCGACTTCATCTCCTCGATCAGCGCGTACGAATCGGCGCTGAAGCTGATGCCGGAGCATGCCGAGATCGCCAACGATCTCGGCCGCTTGGCCATGCGGATGGCCATGCCCGACCAGGCCGAGAAATTCTTCCGCCACTTCCTCATGCAGCGTCCCGGCCACCCCGAAGGGGCCAACAATCTGGCCAGCGCCCTGCGCATGCAGGGGCGAAGGGCGGAGGCGATCGAGGTGCTGCGGCCGGCGATCCAGCAGGAGCCGACCAGCGCGCTGCTATGGAACAGCCTGGCCGCCGTCGTCGCCGAGGACGGCGATCATGCGACCGCCGAGATCTTCTTCGCCGAGGCCCTGCGGATCGATCCGCGCTTCCTGCGCGCCCGCTACAACCTCGCCAACTCACTGGCCGACCGTGGCGCGGTGGCCGAGGCGCTCGAACACATTGAGGCGGTGCTGCCCTCGGTGAAGGCGGCCGACGACCGCCAGATGATGACCCTGGCCCGCGCGACCTGCCGGCTGGCGGTGGGCCGACTGTCCGAAGGCTGGGACGACTACGAAGCGCGGACCGACCACCAGTTCGCCGACAGCGTGCAGTTCCTCATCGACCGGCCGCGCTGGCAGCCGGGCATGGACCTCGCCGGCAAGTCGGTGCTGGTCATCGGCGAGCAGGGCCTGGGGGACGAGATCCTCTTCGCCAACGTCCTGCCGGACCTGACCGAACGTCTGGGCTCCGACGGCCGCCTCACCCTGGCGGTGGAGAAGCGCCTCGTGCCGCTGTTCGCCCGCAGCTACCCGCAGGCGGAGGTCGGCGCGCACACGACCTTCACCCACGGCGGCCGCGCGATGCGGGCGATGACCTTCGTCGAAGACCCGTCGCAGATCGACCTGTGGGTTCCCATCGCGACCCTCCTGCGCGAGTTCCGCCGCGACGTGGCGAGCTTCCCCGATCGGCCTCGGTTCCTGGAAGCGGATCCGATGCGCGTTGCGCACTGGCGCCGCGTGCTGGACGAGGCTCCGACCGGCCTGAAGGTCGGCCTGCTGTGGAAGAGCGGCACCGCCCGCGGCGCCCGCCATCGCTATTTCTCGGCCTTCGAGCAGTGGGCGCCTGTGTTGGCCCAGAAGGGCGTGACCTTCGTGAACCTGCAGTACGGCGACTGCGCCGACGAGTTGGCCTACGCCCGCCGGGAGCTGGGGGTCGAGGTCTGGGACCCGCCGGGCATCGACCTGAAACAGGACTTGGACGAGGTGGCCGCCCTCTCCTGCGCCCTGGACCTCGTCCTCGGCTTCTCGAACGCCACCTTCAACATCGCCGCCGCCTGCGGCGCGCCCGCCTGGCTGATCACCACGCCCGGCGCCTGGCCCAGGCTGGGCTGCGAGGACACCTACCCGTGGTACCCGCAGGTCCGCGCCTTCGCCCCCAAGACGTTCGGCGACTGGGAGACCACGATGGCCGAGGTGGCCGACGCCCTGGGCGCCTTCGCAAGGCCGTGAGGAACGCCCGGTTTTCCTGAGGGTTTTCGCAAGGGACAGCGCCGCTCCGGCGCAGCCCGCAGACCACAGGGAGCCCTTCATGGCCGGCCAGAGCTTCGAGCCCGACTTCGACGATCAGGATCAGTCGGAGATCTTCGACGAGACGAACGCCGGCGAAGGCGGCGACGCCGGCGAGGTGCGCAGCTACGCCGACGCCTCCGAGCGCCGAACCTTCGAGGAGCTGCCGGACGTTCCGGACCTCACTCAGTTGATCGGGGATCGTGACGACGACGAGGCCGTCGCCCTGGACGCCGACGAGTTCGATCCCGACGCGGTCGACGACGGTGATTTCGAGGAGGACAACGAGCTCGACTACCGCGCCGCCACCGAGGAGCGGGAGGACGACATCGACGGCCTGGGTCCCGAGGACAGCTTCAACGAGGATCGGATCCTGCGCACCGAGATCGAAGGCCTGCACGAGGTGCGGGACGCGGACGAGGCCGAGGGCGGGGAGGACGACTTTACGGACTTCCAGGCCCGAAACGTCTCCGACGAGGATCTCAAGGAGCTGGGCTATTCGGAGGACCGCGGCGGCGAGACCCGCGCCAAGCCGGACGAATAGAAGGCTCGCTCGACGCTAGGTAAGGGCGCGGAACCGGCTTGAATGTCGGCCCGCGCCCTATAGTCTGCCCCAGACAAACAAACGTTCGAATGCGGGCCCGACCCGCCTGGGGACCTGAATGAGCCAGCGTTTCGAAGGCACCGAGAACTACGTCGCCACCGAAGACCTGAAGGTTGCGGTCAACGCCGCGATCGCCCTCGAGCGCCCGCTGCTGATCAAGGGCGAGCCCGGCACGGGCAAGACCGTGCTGGCCTACGAAATCGCCAATGCGCTCGGGTCGGACCTGATCACCTGGCACATCAAGTCGACCACCAAGGCCGTTCAGGGCCTCTACGAGTACGACGCCGTCTCGCGGCTGCGCGACAGCCAGCTCGGCGACGAGCGGGTCAAGAACGTCAAGAACTACATCAAGAAGGGCAAGCTCTGGGAAGCCTTCGAGCACGAGGGCCGGCCGGTGCTGCTGATCGACGAGATCGACAAGGCGGACATCGAATTCCCGAACGACCTCCTGCAGGAGCTCGATCGGATGGAGTTCTACGTCTACGAGACCAACGAGACGATCAAGGCGAAGGTCCGCCCGATCGTCATCATCACCTCGAACAACGAGAAAGAGCTGCCGGACGCCTTCCTGCGCCGCTGCTTCTTCCACTACATCCGCTTCCCTGACGCCGAGACGATGAACGAGATCGTCGAGGTGCACTATCCGGGCATCAAGCAGAAGCTCGTCGCCGAGGCGCTGCGCATTTTCTACGACATGCGCAAGGTTCCCGGCCTGAAGAAGAAGCCGTCCACCTCCGAGCTTCTGGACTGGCTGAAGCTGCTGATGGTCGAGGACATCGGCGAGGACGCGCTGAAGGAAAAGGATCCGACCAAGCTGATCCCGCCCCTGCACGGCGCGCTCCTGAAGAACGAGCAGGACGTTCACCTCTTCGAGCGTCTCGCCTTCCTCGCGCGGCGGGAAGGCGCGGCTCGGCCGGGCCAGTGATCGCGCCCTAGCGGTTACAGCTAATTCACTCGCCTTTTTCGAGGGCTCCAGCCACGTTCTCATGTGAACGGACTGGAGCCCTTGTCACATGAAGCCGCTGCTTCTCCTCGCCGCCGCCTCGCTTCTCCCGCTGGCGGCGTGCGCCTCGAAGGCGCCGCCGCGCGCGGCGCTGGACTGCCCGGCCACCCAGGGCGCCCTCACCCGCACCTCCGCCGCCGACGACGGCAAGACGTGCGTCTACGCCTCCGCTGACGGCGCCGAGGTGACCCTGCGCCTCATTCCCGTCGCGGGCAGCGCGTTCGCGACTCTGGATCGCCTCGAGAGCACCTTGCTGGCCGAGGCCGACAAGGCGCCGACCGGCGAGGCCGTCGCGGTCGCGGAAACCGCCGCCTCGGCCACCAGCATCGCGGACGCCAGGCGCATCGAAAGCGAGGCCGCGAAGGATGCGGCGGCGGTGCAGGCGCCCGGCGCGGAGCGCTCGGACGACGGCGTCGACGTCCGGGTGGAAGCCGGCAAGGTCGTGGTCAAGGAGGGCGGCAGCACGACGCGCGTCAACCTGCCCGGCGTCCGGATCGAAGCTGACGAGGACAGCGACTCCGCCAGCATCCGGATCGGTCCGATGCACATCGACGCCAACGGCGACGAGGCGCGCCTCCAGGTGCGCCGTGACGTCCGGCTGAAAGGGGAATCGCTGTCGCGCGAGAAACGCGGCGTGCGCGCCACCTTCATCGTCGGCGGCCGTCAGGGCGAGAACCGGTCGTTCGTGGGCTACGAGGCCGGCGGACCCAAGACCGGGCCGCTGGCCGTGGCCATCGTGCGCTCCAACCAGGCGCTGGACACCGGGGACGACGTCCTCGACGACGTGAAGCGCCTGGTGCGCAAGAACGGCGGGGTCTAGGGACCCCGCCTGCCCGCCTCAACCGGCCGGCTGGACCTCGACCACCTTGTACGTCAGCGGCCGGCCGTCCTCGTCGGTGACGGTGACGTACTCGCCGACCGCGAAACGGTGTTCGCCCAGGCGGTGGACCGGCTCGTCGTCGGCCGCGTCGTCCGCGTCATAGTCGAAGAACCAGCGCTGCCCCTTGCGCGCCAGGCGACCGTCGGCGGGGTCCTCGTCCGGCGCGAAGCGGCGCACGGTGCAGGCGTCCTTCGCCTTGGCGTAGGCGCTCTCGTCCAGCATGCCGTCGGCGGTCAGCGGCGCCGTCAGCGCATAGCCGCGGTGATCGTCGCCGCCGGCGAATTCCGTGCCGGGATTGCGAGCAAGCCGCATCACGATGCGCGACAGGGACATGGGTGACCTCCAGACCTAGTGGGATAGAAATAGGGACGGCTGATCGGAATTCAGCAAGGTGCGGGTCGTTCCGCCGAAGATGAATTCTTGAAGCCGCGGGTGGCCGAACGCGCCGGCCACCAGGATATCCGCGCCCGCCTGGGCGCACGCGTGCAGCAGCGCCGGTGCGGCGTCGCCGCTGTCGGGCAGGACCCGCAGTTCCGACGTCACCGCGCGCGCCGCGTAGTACTGCTGCAACTTTGCCGGCTCGAACGTCCGGGAACTCGCCTTCGGCGCCGCCAGGATGATCACATGGCTCGCCTTCTCCAGCAGCGGCAGCGCCAGCCGCGCCGCGCGCGAGGCCTCCTTCCCGCCGTCCCAGGCGACCGCCACGACGCCGCCGACCTTCAGGCCGGCGCGAGCAACCAGCACGGGCCGCTGCTCGTCGGCGACCATCTGCTGGAACGCTTCGGCCAACGGGCCCCGGCCACGAGCCGGGTCGTCGCCGAAGACCACGACGTCGGACAGCCGGCTCTCCGCCGAAAGGCCGGCCCAGACCGGCGTCTGCAGCGCGATGAACCGACCCTTGGCGTAGCCGGCGCCTTCAAGCGCCGCCCGCGCGTTCTTCTCGCCGGCCGCGGCCGCCTCCTTGAGGGATTCCAGCGCCGTCGTCTGAACGCCGCCCAGGAAGCCTTCGCCCATCCACGGCATGACGTCGGCCACGTCGGCCGGCGTATAGACCCCGGCCACTTCGGCGCCGAAAGGCTCGGCCAGGGTCACGGCGGCCGCGACCGCGGCGCGATCGCCTTGTCCGCCCGAGAGGGGCGCCATGATGCGGGCCCAGCTCATCCGTTCATCCTTCATCCCCGCCTGTCTGGACCCCGCGGCCCCGCCGCAGCATTGATCTTTCGCAGGTCCTGGGCCAGTTCACGGCCTGACTGTGGAGGTAATGCGCCGGTGAGAAAAGGGCTGCGGAGAACGGCTCAGACGCCAAGGGCCTGGCAACGCATGCTGTCGGGCCGTCGGCTGGACCTCTTGGATCCCTCGCCGCTCGACATCGAGATCGAGGATATCGCGCACGGCCTGGCCCGCGTCGCCCGCTGGAACGGCCAGACGGTCGGCGAACACGCCTTCTCCGTGGCCCAGCACTCCGTGGTGGTCGAGGAGATCGTCGCTCACATCCAGCCCGACGTCGAACCCCGGTGGCGGCTGGCGGCCCTCCTGCACGACGCCTCCGAATACGTGATCGGCGACATGATCAGCCCCTTCAAGGCGGCTCTGGGCATGGACTACAAGCTGTTCGAGGAGCGGCTGGAGAACGCCATCCACGTCCGCTTCGGCCTGCCCGCCAAGACACCGGTCGCGATCAAGAAGCTGATCAAGCAGGCGGACCGCGCCTGCGCCTTCTTCGAGGCCACCCAGCTGGCTGGCTTCAGCCACGACGAGGCGCTGGACTTCTTCGGCGCGCCGCCCGCGGGCTACACGCTGAAGATCGATCCCCAGGCGCCGTTCGACGCCCAGGCTCGCTACCTGCAACGCTTCGAGGTGCTGTCCGAGGCGGCGGGCTACCGTCCGCACGCCCAGGCGTTCGACACCGAATGAGCGCGGGATCGAGCATGGTGGTCATCGGCCTGTCGGCGGTGGTGGTGGCCATCCGCGACGGCGAGGCCGTGGTGCTCACCGTCCGCCACGGCGCGGCCGGAGCCGAGGACGTCGGCCTGCCCTTCGGCCCGTTCGACCCCGAAGGGCACCGCACCTTCGAACTCGCGATGCGGGCCTTCGTCACCGAGCAGACCCGGTTCGACCTGGGCTACGTCGAGCAACTCTACACCTTCGGCGACAAGGGCCGAGACGCCCCCCTCGCCGACGTGGGCCTGCCCGGCGGAGACGGCGCTCCGGCGCGGGTCATCTCGGTCGGCTACCTGGCGCTGGCGCCCGCAGCGGTGGACACCCACTTCCAGGGCAGCGCCTGGCGGCCGTGGACGCGGTTCTTTCCCTGGGAGGACTGGCGCCACGGTCGGCCGGCGGCGCTCCAGGCCCTGGAGCCGGCCCTGCGCGCCTGGGCCGCCGGCGGCCCCCAGCGCCTGGCCCGCGTCCGGCTGCTGTTCGCCCTGGACGAGGCTCCGTGGAACGAAGAGCGGGTGCTGGAGCGCTACGAACTGCTCTACGAGGCCGGGCTCGTGCAGGAGGCGGCGCGCGATCGCGGCGAGCCCTCGCCCGCGCGCGACGAAGCGCTGAAGGCGGCGCAAGGCGAGCCGATGATCTCCGACCACCGCCGGATCCTGGCCACGGCCCTGGGGCGGCTCAGGGGCAAGCTCAAGTACCGCCCGGTGGTGTTCGAACTTACCCCCGAAGCCTTCACCCTGTCGGCCCTGCAGCGGACCGTGGAGGCCATCGCCGGCGTGCCGCTGCACAAGCAGAACTTCCGCCGGGCCCTGGAACGGGCCGAACTCGTCGAGGGCCTGGGCCGCCTGGACGCCGACACGGGCGGCCGCCCGGCCGAGCTGTTCCGGTTCCGTCGCGAGGTGCTGGACGCGCGCCCGGTCTCCGGGCTCAGCCTGCCCCTGTTGCGCGATTAGGCCGCTTCGTCGAGCTTCGCGGGCGCCGCCGCGGCCCGTCGCGCCTCCCAATCCGCCTTCAGCTTCGCGCTGGTGTCGCGGCTGCCGTCCGGGCTCCAGCCCGGCGGGCCGAACACCCAGCCCAGGATGTGCCGCGGCTGCCGGGCGATGTCCTGCGCCATCCCGATCCACTCGTGGAACGCCACCCGGACGATGTTGAAGGTGCCGAGGTTCTTCACGATCCCATAGCGGCACGGCTCCTCGTCCAGCTCGGGCTGGAAGGTGCCGAACAGGCGGTCCCAGACGATGAGGATCCCGGCGTAGTTGCGGTCGAGATAGCGGGGGTTGCGCGCGTGATGCACCCGATGATGCGACGGGGTGTTGAACACCGCCTCGAACCAGCCGGGCATCCGGCGGATCGTCTCGGTGTGGATCCAGTACTGGTAGACGAGGCTGATCCCCTTCTGGATGGCGATCATCGCCGGCGGGAAGCCGATGAAGGCCAAAGGCAGCCAGAGCAGCCAGGTGCCGGCCAGGCCCCCCCGTCCAGGTCTGCCGCAGCGCCGTCGACAGATTGTAGTGCTGGCTGGAATGGTGGTTGACGTGGCTGGCCCACCAGAACCGCCGCTCATGCGCGAGGCGGTGGAACCAGTAGTAGGTCAGGTCCTCCAGGAAGAAGATCGCCACCCAGGCCCAGACCGCCGTCATGGGGATATCGAACAGCCGGTACTGGTAGGCCCAGAGGCTCGCGCCCGCGATCGCGCCGCCGAGGATGACGCCGGCGATGGTGGAGCCCAGGCCCATGCCCAGCGAGACGGCGGTGTCCTTGGCCTCGTAGTTCGCCCGCACCTTCCTCAGCCTGGCGAACACGATCTCCAGGATGATGGTGAGGATGAAGAACGGGGTCGCCAGCGTGACCGGGTCGATCGTCTTCATGCCGCCAGGTCCTTCGGCGGCCAGGCCGGCAGGTTGAGGAAGGCCTTGGGCGCGGCGATGTCGGCGAGGTCGACGCAGAGGCGGCCCTGTCGGAAGCTGGCCTGCAGCGCCTGCGCCCAGGGAATCTGGCGCGCCACATAGCCGTCGCCGAGGCGGCACAGCACCAGCGCCAGGCCGCCTGACTTGGCGAGCGCGCCCTGCCCGTCCGAAGCGACCCAGACGGCGTCGAGGCGGCGATCGGGGAACTCGTCTTCGAACAGCGCCCGCGCCTTCGAATCATCGAGCGGCCCGGCCGGCCGCGCGATCTTGGCCCATGCGGCCAGACCCACCAGCGCCGCCACGGCGAGCCCCGAGGCGAAGAGCTGGATGAAGAACGCCTCGCTCAACCGCTTTCCTCCGTACCCCTTTTCGGACGAGCGTGGTCCTGGCGGAGCAAGCGGTCAAGAAGAAGCCCTCCCCGTCGCCGGGGAGGGCTTCCTTGTGTCACATCAGGAAGGCGCCGCTAGAACTTGCGCGTGTAGGCCACGGACCAGACGTCGGCGTTTCCGCCGTCGAAGTCGTGGCGGGTCCAGTCGACGCGTACGCCGTTGACGCCGTCGAAGTGGTGCTGGGCGCCGACCCCGTAGTTCCAGGACTCGCCGTCGTCCGAAGCCGACACGCCCAGGGCCGAGCCCTTGATCTTGGTGGTGCCGTAGCCGAAGCGGGCGAACACGTCGGTGTTGGCGCTCACGGGCGCGAAGCCCACCACATAGGCGGCCAGCTGGTGCTTCAGCTCGACGTTCACGTTCGTGCCGCCGATGTTCACGTCGTCGTCGCGGACCCCGATGGCGGCCTCGCCCTCGACGCCGAGCCAGGAGTTGGCGCGGTAGCCGAGGCGGCCCTGCAGGGCGCCCAGATTCACGCCGTCGCCGTCCACGTGGGCGTAACCGGCGGTGGCGTACATGTTGCTGACCGGCGCCTGCTGCGCCTGGGCGATGGCGGGGACGGCGAAGGCGACGGCGGCGGCGGAAGCCGCGGCGAAGAGAGCTTTCATAGTTGGTACTCCACTCACGTTTTTTGTCTCAAGCTCCCCCGAGCCGGGTTTAGGTCGGCGTC
The DNA here is from genome assembly GCF_024699945.1 of Phenylobacterium sp. J426. GTDB lineage: Bacteria > Pseudomonadota > Alphaproteobacteria > Caulobacterales > Caulobacteraceae > Phenylobacterium. Next base: position 3,533,274 of record NZ_JAJOMY010000001.1, read on the forward strand.
AAACGCGGCCCGTCCCGGCCGGTTCTGTGGCGAAGCTTTGTTCACGGACGACCTGTGGCCTAGCGGCCACAGGGTGCGACCATGCCCCCGATGACCTCGGCGCCGGCCGTGCTATCAGTCGCGCCGCAAGTTCTGGGGAAGACGCATGACCACCGCCGTGATCGCCGCCACCGGCCTCCACACACCCTCGGAGAGCCTGTCCAACGCCGAGCTGGTCGAGACCTTCAACACCTATGTCGAGCGCTTCAACGCGGCCAACGCCGAGGCTATCGCCGCCGGCGAGGTCCAGGCGCTGACCCCCTCCTCCGCCGAGTTCATCGAGAAGGCGTCCGGCATCAAGTCGCGCTACGTGGTGAACAAGTCGGGGCTGGTCGATCCCGACCTGATGCGCCCGATCATCCCCGAGCGCTCGAACGAGGAGCTTTCGGTTCTGGCCGAGATCGCGGTCGAGGCGGCGAAGGACGCCCTGGCCCGCTGGGGCAAGCCGGCCTCAGAGATCGACGCCGTCATCTGCGCCGCCTCCAACATGCAGCGCGCCTATCCCGCGATGGCCATCGAGGTGCAGCAGGCCCTCGGCATCGAGGGCTTCGCCTTCGACATGAACGTCGCGTGCTCCTCAGCGACCTTCGGCATCAAGACCGCCGCCGACTTCGTGGCGTCCGGCTCGGCCCGCGCCGTCCTGATGGTCAATCCGGAAATCTGTTCGGGCCACCTGAACTTCCGCGATCGCGACAGCCACTTCATCTTCGGCGACGTGGCCACCGCCGTGATCGTCGAACGCGCCGACCAGGCGAGCGACGGATGGGAAATCCTCGGCGCCCGCCTGAAGACCCAGTTCTCCAACAACATCCGCAACAACTTCGGCTTCCTGAACCGGGCCGCGCCCGAAGGCGTCGGCCAGCCCGACAAGCTGTTCGTCCAGGAGGGCCGGAAGGTCTTCCGGGAGGTTGTGCCGATGGTCTCGGAGATGATCGTCGAGCACGCCGGCGATCTCGGCATCGACCCGACCGGGCTGAAGCGCCTGTGGCTCCACCAGGCCAACATCAACATGAACGAGCTGATCGGGAAGCGCGTGCTGGGCCGTGAGCCTCAGCCGGGCGAGAACGTCATCATCCTCGACGAGTACGCCAACACCTCGTCCGCCGGCTCGATCATCGCCTTCCACAAGGCCAACCAAGACTTCCAGCCGGGCGACACCGGCCTGATCTGCTCGTTCGGCGCCGGTTACTCCGCCGGCACGGTGTTCGTCCGCAAGCGGTAGGGCTAGGCTCCCCGCAACCGAGGGGAGTCTATTCCATGCGCAAGTTCTTCGCCCTGGCGGGAGTCGCCGCCGCCGCCGTGCTGGCCGGAGGCGCGAGCGCGCCCGCCTACGACCTGCTGATCCGCGGCGGCGACATCTACGATGGAACGGGCGCGGGCCCGGTCCGCGGCGACGTGGGCGTGAAGGGCGACCGGATCGTCTGCGTGGGAAGCTGCGCGTCCGGCGCCGCGAAGAAGACGCTCGACGCGCGGGGCCAGGCGGTCTCGCCCGGCTTCATCAACATGCTCTCCTGGTCGGTCGACAGCCTGATCCAGGACGGCCGCGGCCTGTCCGAGCTGAAGCAGGGCGTGACGCTCGAGGTGATGGGCGAAGGTTCGTCCATGGGGCCCTGGAGCGACGCCCAGAAGGCCGACGACGTTCGCCGGCAGGGCGACATCAAGTACGACGTGACCTGGACCACCCTCGACGAATACCTCCGCCACCTCGAGAGGCGCGGCGTCTCCCTGAACGTGGCCTCGTTCGTCGGCGCCGAGACCGTCCGTGTGAACGTGTTGGGCGAGGACGACGTAGACCCCACGCCCGAGCAGCTCCAGAGGATGCGCGCCCTCGTGGTGAAGGCCATGGAAGACGGCGCCATGGGCGTCGGCACGTCGCTGATCTACGCCTCAGGCAACTACGCGGAGACCGACGAGCTCGTGGCCCTGACCACCGAGGCGGGCCGCTGCGGCGGGATGTACATCAGCCACATGCGCTCGGAAGGGAACCGCCTGCTGGAGGCCATCGACGAGCTCATCGAGATTTCCCGCCGTTCGGGCGCGCCGGCCGAGATCTACCATCTCAAGGCCAGCGGCCGGGCGAACTGGGGCAAGCTGGACGCCGCCATCGCCAAGGTGGAGGCGGCCCGCGCCGAAGGCCTGCGGATCACCGCCGACATGTACACCTATCCGGCCGGCTCCACGGGCCTCGACGCAGCCATGCCGGTGTGGGTCCAGGCCGGCGGCGTCGAGAAGTGGATCGGTCGCCTCCAGGATCCGGCGACGCGCGCCAGGGTGAAGGCCGAGATGCTGGCCGACGGGACCAGTTGGGAAAACCTGATGCGGCACGCGGGTCCCGAGGGGACGCTGCTGGTCGGCTTCAAGAACCCGAAGCTGAAGCCGCTTACCGGCAAGACGCTGGCGCAGGTCGCCAAGGACCGCGGCGTCAGCCCTCAGGACGCGGCCATCGACCTCGTCATCGAGGACGGCAGCCGGGTGCAGGTGGTCTATTTCCTGATGAGCGAGGAGAATGTCGCCCGCCAGACCGCCCTGCCCTGGATGAGCTTCGGGTCGGACGCCGAGGCCCAGGCGCCGGAGGGCCCGTTCCTGCTGTCGTCGACCCATCCGCGCGCCTACGGCAACTTCGCCCGCGTGCTCGCCAAGTACGTGCGCGACGAGAAACGGCTGACCCTGGCCGACGCGGTGCGCAAGCTGTCGGGCCAGCCGGCGCACAACCTGGGACTCCGGGAGCGGGGCCTGCTGAAGCCCGGCTACTTCGCCGATGTGGTCGTCTTTGATCCGGCGACGGTCCAGGACCACGCCACCTTCGAGAAGCCGCAGCAGCTGGCCACCGGCGTGAACCACGTCGTGGTCAACGGCGAGCTCGCCCTCGAGAACGGCGAGGCCACCCGGGCGAGGCCCGGCCGCGTCGTCCGCGGGCGCGGGTGGACGGGCTGGCCCGACGGGGGCTGTCGGGCCAGCGCCCGCGACTGGACCTGGTAGGCCGAAGCGGCCGTTCGCGCGTTGAGGCTCCCTGCGGAGTGCTGGATGCGCGAGAACGGCCCCAACGACCTGACCGGACTGCTGGACGAATTGCAGCGCGCCGCCGATGACAACGGCGCCAAGCTCTCGGTCGGCGAGATCCTGGAGGCGATCGGGAAGCGGTCGTTCGGTCCGTTGCTGCTGCTCGGCGGACTGTTGGGCATGACCCCCGTCGCCGCCGTGCCGAGCGCTCCGACGATCATCGCCGTCCTCACGCTCCTCGTTTCTGTCCAGCTGCTGCTCGGCCGCGAAACCATCTGGATCCCCCGCGTCCTCGAGAAGCTCTCCGTCAAGGCGGATCGCGTCCGCACGGCGGTGAAGATCAGCCGCAAGCCGGCCCGCGTCGTCGATCGCCTGGTGCGGCCGCGCCTGCTGACGCTGACCCGTCCGATCACCGATCGGATCGTGGCCGGCGTGTGCGCGCTGATCGCGCTCTGCGTGCCGCCGCTGGAGTTCCTGCCGTTCGTGGCGTTCGTGCCTTCGCTCGCGATCGCGGCGATCGGCCTGGGTCTTCTGGCCCGCGACGGCCTGCTGGTGCTGATCGCCCTTGCGGTCAGCTCCGGCGCCCTCGGACTGCTCGCCTGGAACCTGCTCCTCTAGGCCCAGTCCGCGTCGGGCCGCATCTTGAGCTCCCGCGCCGCCACGCGAATATCCTCCAGATCCACGGGATCACTCAGGGGATCGGCGTCCAGCCGGGTGACGCGGTTCAGGCGCTTCTGCCAGCGGCGCAGCTCGTCGCAGTAGGCCTTGACCGGGATGCGGCGCAGGTCGCCGTCCTCTTCGATCAGGTCGCACAGCCCGTTGTGGACCCAGATGCCCTTGTGCCAGTCGGGCATGTCCACGGCCGGGAACAGGCAGACGCCGTGCAGATCGATGCCCATGTCCACCGCCGCCAGCCCCTCCTGGACCACGTCGCGCAGCCAGTGGTGGCGGCCTTCCTCGAGCCCGCTGGTCTCGGCCACGATCATCGGCCGTCGGTAGCGCTCGTAGGCGAACTTCAGGAGGTCGCAGAGCGGCACGATGCGGTCGTCGTCGCGCGGCAACGCGGCGTGCGGCCCGTGGGCGCGGTACTCCATCTGGCCGAACGAGTAGCAATTGACCCCAAGGATATCGAGGACGTCCGGCGCGCCGCCCAGCTCCGGATTGCGCTTCCCCGCCAGGATGTCCCAGGCGACGAAGGTGTCGTCGTACGTCTCCTTCCAGGCCGCCGCGGCCAGGTCGGGTCGGTCCCGCGGCGCCACGACGTTCACCAGCGGATCGATGTGCACCATGCGCGCGGCGGGACAGACCTTACGGATCGCCTGCACGGCGGCGATGTCGGCGGCGCAGAGGCGCTTGCGGAAGTCGAAGCGGCGTTCCCGGCTGTCGCCCCACGGCGCGGTCCAGGCCCATTCGCCGCCGCAGAAGCTGAAGAAGGTGATCTCGTTGATCGGCGTGAAGAAGTGGGGCGCCGGCAGGCGGGGGACCACGTGCTCGGCCAGCGCGCGGGCATAGTCGGCGAACCGCGGCACGAAGTCCGGCCCGAAGGGGTCTAAGTCGTCCGGATAGCCATAGTGGCAGAGGTCCCAGATCGGCAGGACGTGCTGAGCGTGCATCGCCTCGATCAGCGGCTCGATCGTCGAGAAGTCGTAGACGCCACCGCCCCGGTCGATGAAAGGCCACGGCGCACCCTCGCGTGCGACGCCGATGCCCAGATGCCGCAGGAAGGCATAGTCCTCCTGGGCATGCTCCCGATGGCGCGTTTCGGCGACCAGGTCGCGACGCCCGCGATCCTTCCAGACGAAGGTCGAGCACTCGAAACCGGACAGGAAAAAGGTCGGGAAGATCCCGTTGGCGACGGCCATGCAGGCCTAACCAGGGACGAGCTTCGCCGTTCCCGCCCCTATCTCACCAGCCACAGGATGCCGCCGACGATCAGCGTCCAAAGCGCCGCCGATCCCAGCACCGCGATGGCGAGGCCGGCGAGCCGCGCCCAGCGCAGCCGCACCCGCGGCCGACGAGGCAGCTCCACGATCGGTACGGGCGGCGGCAGGACGGCGGCGCGCGCCCGCGCTGGGCGCAGGTCGAAAACCATGGCCGGACGCTAGCGAGTAGACCGCCCAAGCTCTACCGTAGGCCTACCCATTTCGTCGCAGCGCCGGCGGGATTGGTCGCTTAGCGGTCCTTCTCGCGTTCGCCGATGGCGGCCTGGGCCGCTGCGAGACGCGCGATCGGCACGCGGTACGGCGAGCAGCTGACGTAATCCAGGCCCACTTCTTCGCAGAACTGGATCGACGCCGGATCCCCCCCGTGCTCGCCGCAGATGCCGAGCTTCACGTCCGGCCGGGCGGCGCGGCCACGTTCGGCGGCGATGCGGATCAGGTCGCCCACGCCCTCCTGGTCGAGGCTGACGAACGGGTCCTTCTCGAAAATGCCCTTCTCGATGTAGTGGCCCAGGAACCGGCCCGAGTCGTCGCGGCTGATGCCGAACGTGGTCTGGGTCAGGTCGTTTGTGCCGAACGAGAAGAACTCGGCGTTGGCCGCCAGGTCGCCGGCGCGGATCGCGGCGCGGGGCAGCTCCACCATGGTGCCGACCTTGTAGTCGATCTGGCAGCCCCTCTCTTCGATGACGGTTTTCGCTGTGCGATCCGTCAGGTCGCGCAGGAACTTCATCTCTTCGCCCTTGGCGACCAGCGGGTGCATGATCTCCGGGATCGGCGCCGGACGCCCTTCGCCCACCACCTCGCAGGCGGCCTCGACGATGGCCCGGACCTGCATCTCGTAGATCTCGGGATAGGCCACGCCCAGGCGGCAGCCGCGGTGGCCCAGCATCGGGTTCACCTCGTGCAGTTCCTTGGCGCGCAGCATCAGCTTCTTCGGGTCCAGCCCCGTCGCCTCGGCGACCGCGGCCAGATCCTCCTCCGTGTGCGGCAGGAACTCGTGCAGCGGCGGGTCCAGCAGGCGGATGGTGACCGGCAGGCCTTCCATGATCTTGAACAGCTCGACGAAGTCCTGCCGCTGCATCGGCAGGATCTTGGCCAGCGCCGCGCGGCGACCCGCCTCGTCGTCCGCCAGGATCATCTCGCGCACGGCTGCGATCCGCGCAGGGTCGAAGAACATGTGCTCGGTCCGGCACAGTCCGATGCCCTCGGCGCCGAACTGGCGCGCGGTCCCGGCGTCCAGCGCGGTTTCGGCGTTGGCGCGCACCTTCAGGCGGCGCACGCCGTCGGCCCAGCCCATCAGCGTGCCGAAGTCGCCCGACAGCTCGGGCTCGATCATCTTCACTGCGCCCGCCAGCACCTCGCCGGTGGAGCCGTCGATGGTGATGATGTCGTAGGCCTTGATGGTCCGGCCGCGGGCGTGGAATTCGCCGGCCTTGCCGTCGATGCGGATCTCGCCCGCACCCGACACGCAGGGCCGGCCCATGCCGCGGGCCACCACGGCCGCGTGGCTGGTCATGCCGCCGCGGGCGGTGACGATGCCGCGCGCGGCGTCCATGCCGCGGATGTCCTCAGGCGAGGTCTCCTCCCGGACGAGGATCACCGCCTCGCCCGCGCCGCCCAGCTTCTCGGCCTCCTCGGCCGTGAAGACCACCTTGCCGGTGGCGGCGCCCGGCGACGCCGGCAGGCCTGAGGCGATCACGTCGCGCGGACTGCCGGGATCGATGGTCGGGTGCAGCAGCTGGTCGAGGCTGCCGGGCTCCACCCGCATCACCGCCTCTTCCTTGGTGATCAGCCCTTCCGAGGCCAGGTCCACGGCGACCTTCAGGGCGGCCTTGGCGGTCCGCTTCCCGTTGCGCGTCTGCAGCATGTACAGACGGCCCTTCTCCACCGTGAACTCGATGTCCTGCATGTCGCGGTAGTGCTTCTCGAGCCGCTCCACGACCTCCCGGAACTGGGTGAAGACCTCCGGCAGCGCCTCTTCCATCGACGGCGAGACGTCGCCCATCTCCTCGCGCGCAGCCTTGGTCAGCGGCTGCGGCGTGCGGATGCCGGCCACCACGTCCTCGCCCTGGGCGTTGATCAGGAACTCGCCGTACAGCCTGTTCTCGCCCGTCGACGGGTTGCGGGTGAAGGCGACGCCCGTGGCGCTGCTCTCGCCCATGTTGCCGAACACCATCGACTGCACGTTCACCGCCGTGCCCCAGCTCTCCGGGATGTCGTGCATGCGGCGGTAGAACTTCGCCCGGTCGTTCATCCAGCTCGCGAACACCGCGCCAATGGCGCCCCCAGAGCTGTTCGTGCGGATCCTGCGGGAAGGGCTTGCCGAGCTCGCTTTCGACGGCGCGCTTGTAGTCGGCGACGACGGCTTCCCAGTCCTCTGCGGTCAGGTCGGTGTCGACCCGCGCCTCCAGACGGTCCTTATGCTCGTCGAGGATCTCCTCGAACATGTGATGGTCGAGGTCGAGCACCACGTTCGAGTACATCTGGATGAAGCGGCGGTAGCTGTCGAAGGCGAAGCGGCGGTCGCCCGACAGCTTCGCCAGGCCGTCCACCGTCTCGTCGTTCAGGCCCAGGTTCAGGACCGTGTCCATCATCCCGGGCATCGAGGCCCGGGCGCCCGAGCGCACCGAGACCAGCAGCGGGTTGGCCGCGTCGCCGAAGCGCTTGCCGGTCAGCTCCTCCACCTTCTTCAGGCCCTGGGCGACCTGCCCCTCGAGTTCGGGCGGATAGCTCTTGCCGTTGGCGTAGTAGTGGACGCAGGCCTCGGTGGTGATGGTGAAGCCCGGCGGGACCGGCAGGCCCAGGGACGACATCTCGGCCAGGTTGGCGCCCTTGCCGCCCAGCAGGTTCTTCATCGAGGCGTCGCCGTCAGCGCCGCCGCCGCCGAAGGCATAGACCCAGCGCGTCTTCACCATCGTGTCGGCCATAACGTCTCCACCTCCACCCGACCCGGCTCGAGAAGCCGGGGAAATCAGCCTGTGACCTGCGAGAAGTCCGCCACGCGCCCCATGGCGTCGCGGACCCTGGCCAAAAGGCGCAACCTGTTGTCCCGTTCCGCCGGATTATCCGAGTTCACGAGCACCTTGTCGAAGAACGCGTCGACCGGCCCGCGCAGCTTGGCGAGCTCGGCCATGGCCTGAGCGAAGTCCTCGCTGTCGATCAGCTCGTCCAGCACGCCGTCCAGCGCCCCGACAGCGGCCACCAGCGCCTGCTCCTCGACCGGCGCCCCGCCCATCTGCGTCGGCTCCCCGGCCGGCAGCGGGCCCTTCTTCTCCTCGGCCCTGAGGATGTTCACCGCGCGCTTGTAGCCGGCCAGCAGGTTCGCCCCGTCCTCGGTCTTCAGGAAGGCGTCCAGCGCCTCGACCTTGGCCACGATGCGCACGAGGTCGTCGTCGCCCAGGGCGAACACCGCGGCCACCAGGTCGTGACGCCGACCCTGCTCGCGCAGCAGCACGGCGAGCCGGTCGGCGAAGAAGTCCAGCACCTCGCCCGAGACGAACCGCTTCAGCGGCAGGCGTGTCCGGGTCTCCAGCACGATCCGGATCACCCCCAGGGCGGCGCGCCGGAGAGCGAAGGGATCGCGCGAGCCGGTCGGCTTCTCGCCGATGCTGAAGAAGCTCGTCAGCGTGTCCAGCTTGTCGGCCAGCGCCACCGTCGCGGCGACCTTGTCGGTCGGCACGGCGTCGCTCGGCCCCTGCGGCCGGTAGTGCGAACGGATGGCCTCGACCACGGCGGGGTCCAGCCCCTCGGCCTCGGCGTAGTAGCCGCCCATGACGCCCTGCAGCTCGGGGAACTCGCCGACCAGGCCCGACACCAGGTCGGCCTTCGCGAGGCGCGCAGCCTGCACCGCCCTGTCCCGGTCCGCCCCGACCAAGGGCGCGAGTTCGCCGGCCAGGGCCACGATCCGCTCGACGCGCTCGTACATCGAGCCCAGCTTGGCGTGGAAGGTGACGCCCTTCAGCTTTTCCAGCCGCTCTTCCAGCCTTGTCTTGCGGTCCTCGTTCCAGAAGAACCGCGCGTCCGACAGGCGCGCCGACAGCACCTTGGCGTTGCCCTTGGCGATGATCTCGCCGCCGTCCTTGGCCTGGATGTTGGCCACCGTCAGGAAGTGCGGCGCGAGCTTGCCCGTCTTGGGGTCGCGGACCGCAAAATAGCGCTGGTGCACCCGCATCGAGGTCCGGATCACCTCGGGCGGCAGGTCCAGGAACGCGGGGTCCATGTCGCCCAGCACCGGCACGGGCCACTCGACCAGGCCTGCGACCTCGTCCAGCAGCCCCTGGTCCTCGACCAGTTCCAGGTTGCGGGCGAAGGCCAGGGTCTTGGCCGCGTCGACGATGCGGTCCTTCCGCGCCTCGACGTCGAGAACCACGCAGCGCTTCTCCAGCCCGTCGGCGTAGGTGTCGAAGTCCTTCACCTCGAAGGGCTGCCTGTCGCCCATGAAGCGATGGCCCTCGACGGTGTTCCCGCTCGGGATGCCGTCGATTTCGAATGGCACGACCTGGCCGCCGAACACGCAGGTGATCCGCCGCAGCGGCCGCACCCAGCGCAGCTTGCTGGTCCCGGACACCATCGACTTCGGCCACGGGAAGGTCCGCACGATCTGCTCGACCATCTCGGCGACGATCGCGGGCGTCGGCCGGCCGGCCTTGTGCACATGGGCGAAATAGACGCCGGCCCGCTCGGTCAGCTGGTCCTGGGTCAGGCCCGTCTTGCGCAGGAACCCTTCCAGCGCCTGCGGCGGGGCGCCGACCTTGGGGCCCTTCAGCTCCTCGTGGCGGTCCTTCTGCGCTTCAGGCAGCCCTTCGGCCACCAGCGTCAGGCGCCGCGCGCCGGCGAAGGTCTTCAGCGCCTCGGGCAGCAGGCCTTCGGCGGCCAGCTTCTCGCGCGCCAGGCGTTCCAGGTCGCGCGCGGCGTTCGCCTGCATGCGCGCGGGGATCTCTTCCGAGAACAGTTCGATCAGCAGCTGGGGCATGGTCTTACGCGTTCGCCCCTTGGCTCTCGACCCAGGCTTCCGCGCAGAGTTTGCACAGGTCCCGGATGCGGCCGATGTAGCTCTGCCGCTCGGCGACCGCGATCGCGCCGCGGGCGTCCATGATGTTGAACAGGTGGCTGGCCTTCAGGACGTGGTCGTAGGCGGGCAGCACCAGCGGCTGGCCCTGGCGTCCCTTCGAGCCGACGATCCGCCGGACCTCGGACTCCATCTCCTCGAACTGCGTCTTCAGGACGTCGACGTTGGCGACTTCCAGCTCGAAGGCCGAGAACTGCTGCTCGTTGGCGAGATAGACGTCGCCGTACTTGAACTCGTCGTTGAACTGCAGGTCGTACACGCTGTCCTTGTTCTGCAGGTACAGCGACAGCCGCTCCAGGCCATAGGTCAGCTCGCCGGCCACGGGGAACACGTCCAGCCCACCCACCTGCTGGAAGTAGGTGTACTGGGTGATCTCCATCCCGTCGCACCAGACTTCCCAGCCCAGGCCCCAGGCGCCGACCGTGGGGTTCTCCCAGTCGTCCTCGACGAAGCGGATGTCGTGCAGCAGCGGGTCGATGCCGATGGCTTCCAGCGACCCCAGGTACAGCTCCTGCAGGTTCGGCGGGTTCGGCTTCAGGATCACCTGGTACTGGTGGTGCTGGTGCAGGCGGTTCGGATTCTCGCCGTAACGGCCGTCCGCCGGCCGGCGCGACGGCTGCACATAGGCCACCTTCCACGGCTTTGGCCCCAACGTGCGGATCACCGTCATCGGCGACAGCGTGCCGGCGCCGACTTCCACGTCGTAGGGCTGCAGGATCATGCAGCCCTGACGGCTCCAATAGTCGTGCAGTTTCAGGATCAGGCCCTGAAACGAAAGCGGCGCATCAGACATGAAAAATGGGCTTGTTCGCAGGCGCAAAAAAAGTCGGCGGACCATAGGGCCCGCCGACCTTCGCTTCAACCCACGCCCGCCCGGTTTCGAGCGGCGTGGAATCCCGAGCTCTTAGTTGCCGCGGGCCGCGGTCTTCTTGCCCGCGTTCGACATGGGCTGGCCGTACTTGGCGCGGTTTTCCGGGGTGTCCGGAACCGGGCCGTTGGTGACCATCGTCGTCGTGACGCTCGCGCCTTCGCCGAAGCTGGTGGCCGAGGTCGCCGTGGCGCCGGTCGACTCGGTGGAGACCGTCGCGTCGGTCGAGGTCGTCACGCCCACGTCCGTCGAGGTCGACGTCGTGGCGCTGGTGTCGCTCGTCGGCGTCGAGGGGCTGGTCGTGGTGTGGTGGTCCGGCGTCGCCGAAGACGTGGACTGGGCCATGGCGGCCCCGGCCATGAGAGCCGAAGCCGCAGCGGCGGTGGCGAGGATCTTGAGGGTCATAGGTCTAGAACTCCTGTTGCCTGGACGTCCGACGCCCCTCCCCGGGGTTTGGCAGAAGCTTTACCGCTGAGCCGGCGATTTGGTTCCCGCCGCAGTTGCAGAACTAGCCGTCGGTCGACGCGCCGGCCGGAGCCGCGCCGCCATCGCCCTGGCCGGCCACCAGCACCTTGTCGACCACGTGCAGCAGGCCCGAACCCGTCCGGATGTCGCTCTGCACGATGGTGGCGCCGTCGGCCTTCAGGGCCGCTTCGTCGCTGCCGTCCAGCACGACCTGATCGCCCGCGCCCGACGGCACCGGACCGCGAGCCCCCTTGATCTTCGCGGAGTCGACGGGCGCGTTGATCACGTGATGCAGCACCAGCTTCTGCATCGCCGTCTTGTCCGCCTCCAGGCGCGACAGTTCCGACGCCGGCAGGGCCGCGAAGGCCGCGTCGGTCGGCGCGAAGACCGTCAGGTTCTTGTTGGTCTTCAGGAGGCTGGTCAGGTTCGTGGCGTCGGCGGCCTTGATGAAGGTGGTGAACTGGCCGGCCGCCTTCAGGGTGTCGATCAGATCGCCCGACGGGCTCACCTGCGCCGCGGCGTCCGACGCCGGCGCGGCCTTGCCGGTCACGGCAGGCGCGGCCTCTGCGACGGCCCTGGCGGTTCCCTGCGGCTGGCTCTTGGCCGGCGTGTCGGACGTCGCCTTGCCGGTGGCCGCCTTGGCCTCGGCCTCTGTCTTGGCGGTGGCCGGGCTCTGGGCCAGGGCCGGGCCGGCGATCAGGGCGGCGACGGCGGCGGCGGAAAGCAGGCGGGTCATCGACATTCGCAAAGATCCTCGTCTCACTAACGGCAGGTCGGTTGTGCAGGCAGCACGACGGACCCGCTGAGGGGGCCCGGCGTCACTACGCGCGAAGAAGGCGGCGAGTTTCTGACCCTCACAGGCTCGTGAACGTTCCGCCCCGCCGCCAACCGGAAGCTGCCGGGCGGCGCGGGTCAAGGGTAAAGGTTCGTGACGCTCGACGCCGGAATTTGCCTCAATTGAAGGCGCCGGCCACAGCCGGCGCCCAACGATTGGGCGCATGACTCCTTCTTGTCCCTTTCCCCCTCCCCGCTGTCCGCCGGCCGCGACGCCGGGCCCTAGCGTCGGGCGACCGCTGCGCAGGGGGGATGTGTTCGCAGACGTCCGCGGCGGTCTCGAGAACGAAGAGGGGCAGGCCCGCCCACGAGGGCCGGACGCGGGAGCGAGCGGATGAAACTCATCATGGCGATCGTCAAACCCTTCAAGCTGGACGACGTGCGCGAAGCGCTCGTCGCCGCCGGCGTGGAGGGCCTGACGGTTTCGGAGGTCAAGGGCTACGGCCGGCAGAAGGGGCAGACCGAGATCTATCGGGGGCCGAGTACCAGATCAACTTCCTGCCGAAGGTGAAGCTCGAGGCGGTGGTCGACGACGCCGCGGCCGCCAAGGCCGTGGAGGCGATCAAGGCCGCCGCGTCCACCGGCAAGATCGGCGACGGCAAGATCTTCGTCCTCGACGTCTCGGAGGCCGTGCGCATCCGGACGGGCGAGACCGGCGCGGCCGCGCTCTAACCGGGATCTGAGGGGAATCTTTCGATGACACGTTCCACGAAGTCGCGACTGGCGGGCCTGGTGCTCGCCGCCGCCATGCTCGGGGCGCCGATCGCGGCGCCCGCCCTGGCCCAGGAGGCGCCCGCGCCGGCCGAGGCCGCGGTGACGGCCGTTCCGGCTCCGGAGGCGACCGCCTCGGCCGCCGCCGCGCCGCCGACGCCCGAGCCCGCGCTCCTCGCGCACCAGGCCAAGCTCGAGCTCGACTCGGCCGGCACCGCCTGGATCCTGACGGCCACCGCGCTGGTCCTGCTCATGACGATCCCGGGCCTTGCCCTGTTCTACGGCGGCATGGTGCGCCGTAAGAACGTCATTGGCACCGTGGCCCAGTCCTTCGCCGTGGTCTGCGTCGTCACCGTCGTGTGGATGGCCCTGACCTACGGCCTGGCCTTCGGCACGAACAGCGACGCCACCCTCAACAAGTACATCGGCAGCTTCGACGTCCTGTTCCTGAACGGGGTCACGATCGACACGGCCTATTCGGCCGCGCCGGGTCTGCCCGAGTTCCTCTGGATCGTGTTCCAGATGACCTTCGCGATCATCACCCCCGCCCTCATCGCCGGCGCGTTCGCGGAGCGCATGAAGTTCTCGGCGCTCCTGCTGTTCACCACCCTCTGGTCGGTGTTCGTTTACGCGCCGGTCTGCCATTGGGTCTGGGGCGGCGGCTTCCTGTCGGAACTGGGCGTCCTGGACTTCGCCGGCGGCACCGTGGTGCACATCAACGCGGGCGTCGCGGGCCTCGTCTGCGCCCTCGTGCTCGGCCGCCGCAAGGGCTTCGGCGCCGAGAACATGGCGCCGCACAACCTGGTTCTCACGATGATCGGCGCCAGCCTGCTGTGGGTCGGCTGGTTCGGCTTCAACGCCGGCTCGGAATGGGCGGCCGACGGCCTCGCTGCCGCCGCCATGCTGAACACCCAGGTCGCCACCGCCGGCGCCCGCCCTGTCGTGGATGGTCATCGAGTGGTTCGAGCGCAAGAAGCCCGGCATGCTCGGTCTCGCCTCCGGCGCGGTCGCGGGGCTGGTGGCGGTCACCCCCGCCGCCGGGTTCGTGAACCCGCAAGGCGCGCTGGTCATCGGCCTGGTGGGCGGTGCGGCGGCCTATGTCGGCGCCGTCTGGCTCAAGCGCCTGCTCAAGTATGACGACAGCCTCGACGCCTTCGGGGTGCACGGCGTCGCCGGTATCGCCGGGGCGCTGCTCACCGGCGTCTTCGCGGACGCGGCGATCAACGGGGCTGGCGAAGGCGCCAGCGTGGTCAACCAGTTCGTCGGCATTCTCGCCACCATCGCCTGGTCGGCGATCGCCACCTTCGCGATCCTGATGGTCTGCCGGTTCACCACGGGCCTGCGCGTCAGCGACGAAGCCGAGGTCGACGGTCTGGACCTCTCGCAGCACGGCGAGGCGCTGCACGAATAGCCTCCGGGGGAGTACGGCGCCCCGATCCTGTCGGGGCGTCAGGAGGTGCGAGGGGGTCCTGCGGGACCCCCTCTTCATTTGCGCTCAGTCCCAGGGACCGCCCAGGCGGCAGCGCTTCACCCACCAGCGGGGCGCGATCGCCTCGATCCGCTCGGCCAGGCCTTCGGCCTCGATGTCGGAGGCGCAGAGCGCGAAACAGGTGCCGCCCGATCCCGAGACCCGCGCCAGCAGGGCTTCGGGCTCCCCGCGAAGGGTCTCCAGCACCGCCCCGACCTCCGGCGCCACGGCCACGGCCGGCGCCTCGAGGTCGTTGCGAAGCGTCGACAGCCAGGCGGCCGCCTCCTGCGGAGTCTCGAGAGCCTCGGGCATCGCCGGCCGCGCAACCGAACCGAACGCCGCGGTGGCGTCCAGCGTGCGGTAGACCTGCGGGGTCGAGACCGGGACGCCCGGATTGACCAGCACCGCGTCCAGCACCGGCAGGTCGGGCGCCGGCGACAGGATCTCGCCGTAGCCTTCGGCGAGCACCGGCCGCCCCCAAAGGCAGGCTGCGCCGTCGGCGCCCAGGCTCGCGGCCACCGCTTCCAGGCGACCGTCGTCGATCGGCAGCTGCAGCGCCTCGCGCATCAGCCGCAGCGTCGCCCCGGCGTCGCTCGAACCTCCGCCGAGCCCGCTCGCCACCGGCAGCCGCTTCTCGAGCCGCAACGCGACAGGCTCCACAGGCCGGCGCGCCTCGGCGATGAGCGCGCGCGCCGCGCGCAGCACCAGGTTGTCATCGCTCGCCGAGAGGCCCGCGGCGAACGGCCCGTCCACGACCAGGTCCAGCGCGTCGCCCCCCGCCACGCCGACCCTGTCGCCGAAGTCGGCGAAGGTCATGAGGCTGCAAAGCGGGTGGTAGCCGGTCGCGTCCGGCGCGCCGACGTGCAGGAAGAGGTTGACCTTGGCCGGCGCCAGCCTCGACGCCATGGCCTACTGCGTCGCCAGCTTGGGGGCCTGCGGTCCTTGTCCCGACGCCAGCTTGCGCTCCGCATCGCCGCGGATCTTCGCGTCGGGATTCAGCGTCAGCACGCGGCGCCACTGGAACACCGCCTCGTCCTTGCGGCCGACCATCCAGTAGGCGTCGCCCAGGTGGTTGTTGATCTCGGGATCGCCGGCTTCCAGCTCGACCGCCTGTTCCAGCTTCTCGACGGCGGTCTTGTAGTCGCCCATCCGGTAGTGGGCCCAGCCCAGGCTGTCGATCATGGCGCCCGAGCGCGGGTTCGCCGCCACGGCCCGCTCGACCATGGCCATGGCCTCCTTCAGGCGTTCGCCGCGGTCGATCCAGGAGTAGCCCAGGAAGTTCAGCAGTTCGGGTTCGTCAGGCCGCAGCTTCAGCGCCTCGACAAGATCGGCCTCGCCTTCCTTCCAGCGGTCCATCTGCGACAGCGCCGCGCCGCGCGCGTAGTAGAGCCGCCAGTCGGGCGTGCGGCTCTCGGCGATCAGTTCGCCCAGCAGCCGGACGGACTCGTCGTATTCCTCGTTGGCGCGGAGTAGGTCCGACAGCGTCAGCCGCGCGTCCGCGTCGCCTGTCGCCGCCGCCGCGCGGGCAAGCTTGAGGGCCGTGGCCTTGTCGCCCGCCTGCTGATAGCTCCAGGCCAGCTTGGCCTGGGCCGACGGATACTCCGGCGAGCTGGGCTTCGGCCGGCCGTAGGCGGCGCGGGGCGCCCTCAACGTCGCCGGCGCCTTGCAGGAAATCGCCGACCATCAGCCAGGCGTCGTTCCGTTGCGGATCCAGCCGCAGCGCCAGCCGCAGATAGGCCAGGCCGATCTGCCCCTGCTTCGCGGCGATCATGGTCGCGGCCGGCGCCAGCAGCGCCAGGGCTGAGCCTTCCTTGATCGTCGGCGCAGGCGGAGCCGCCTTGTTGGCGGCGGCGCGGGCCCTGGCGGTGGTCAGGCCGAGGCTTGCGGGGTTCCGCTCCAGGCCCCCGTCGTAGACCTTGATCGCCTCGGCGCGGCGACCGCGCCGCTCGAGGAAAGCGCCGTAGGCCAGCACCGCCAGTTCGGACGGCGCATCGCCCGCGGTGATCGCCTTGAAGTCGGTTTCGGCCTCGTCATAGCGCTTGGCGCGCTCGTAGAGGTGCGCCTGTCCCAGCTGGCCGAAGTAGTCGACCGTCGGGTCGCCGCGGACCTGGGGCCGCACCAGGGAGCCTTCGACGTCGCCCCCCTGCGCCGCGGCCCAGGGGGCCAGCAGCGCCGCGGCCGCGCGATGCGGGAAGCCGATGGCCTCGCCGGTAAGCTGCTCGTGGGCCTGCTTGCCCTTTCCGACCGCGATCAGTTCCACCGCCGAGACCAGGCGGCCCATGCGCTTGCCCGGTTCCGACGCCGTGGCCCCGTCGGGCGCCAGGACGGCGGCCTTCGACACGTCGCCCGCCAGCAGCGCCGCCGTGAACGCGCGTTCCGTCACCGTCGTCTCGCCGCCGCTTTGGGTGCGGGCGAGGTCGAGGAACCGGGCCGCCTCGTCGCTGCGCCCGCCGGCGAGGGCGGCGTTCCCCGCGAGGAACATGCCGTAGGCCGTGTCGGCGGCCGCGGTCGGCGCGCCGCCGGCTCCAGAGCGTTCCGAAGTGGCGGCGCAGGCGCCCAGCAGGACGAGAGGGGCCGCGAAGGCCAGAAGACGAAGACGCATGGCCTGAGCTTGGGCGCTCGCGCGGGTCGCCGCAAGGCGCCCGCGCGGCGAAACGGCGCCCGCCTCTACATATTCGGGTAGTTCGGCCCGTCCCCGCCCTGGGGCGTGGTCCAGTCGATGTTCTGCGACGGATCCTTGATGTCGCAGGTCTTGCAGTGGACGCAGTTCTGGAAGTTGATCTGGAACTTCGGGTTCTGCCCCGCCTCGTCGTAAAGCACCTCGTACACGCCCGCCGGACAGTAGAGGCGCGCGGGCTCCCCCGTACTTCGGCAGGTTGACGTCGATCGGGATGGACGGATCGCGCAGCTTCAGGTGCGCCGGCTGGTTCTCGTCGTGGTTCGTGTTCGACAGGAAGACGCTGGAAAGCTTGTCGAACGACAGCACGCCGTCCGGCTTCGGATAGACGATCGGCTTGAAGTCCTTGGCGTTCCCCGTCGATTCCGCGTCACCCTTGGTGTGCGGCATGGTGCCGAACAGCGAGAAGCCGCCCAGCAGATGTGTGGTCCACATGTCGAAACCCGACAGCGCCGTACCCATCGCCGTGCCGAACTTCGACAGGAACGGCTTGGCGTTGCGGACGACCTTCAGCTCCTTCTTCACCCAGGAGGCGTCGAAGATCTGCTTGTACTCGACCAGCTCATCCCCGGACCGGCCGGCCGCGATGGCGGCGGCGGCGGCCTCGGCGGCCATCATCCCGCTCTTGATGGCGTTGTGGCTGCCCTTGATGCGCGGGACGTTCACGAAGCCCGCGCTGTCGCCCATCAGCAGGCCGCCGGGGAAATAGAGCTGCGGGATCGACTGCAGGCCGCCCTCGCTGATGGCCCGGGCGCCGTAGGCGATCCGCTTGCCGCCCGTGAAGTACTTGGCGACCTCCGGGTGGTGCTTCCAGCGCTGGAACTCGTCGAACGGCGACAGCCACGGGTTCTGGTAGTTCAGGTGCACCACGAAGCCCACGGCCACGTAGTTGTCGCCGAAGTGGTACATGAAGCTGCCGCCGCCGGTCTTGTCGTCCAGCGGCCAGCCCAGGGTGTGCACCGCCAGGCCCGGCTGGAACACCTCGTCGGGCACCTGCCACAGTTCCTTGATCCCGATGCCGTACTTTTCGGGATTGCTGTCCTTGCACAGGCCGTACTTGTGCTTCAGCACCTTGGCGATCGAGCCGCGCACGCCCTCGCCGATGAAGACGTACTTGCCGTGCAGCTCCACGCCCGGCTGGTAGTCGGGGCCCGGTCCGTCCTTGGTCATGCCGAACACGCCGGCGACCACGCCCTTCACCTCGCCGTTCGGCCCGAACACCGCTTCCGATGCCGCCATGCCGGGGTAGATCTCGACGCCGAGGCTCTCCGCGTGGCCGGCCAGCCAGCGGCAGACGTTGCCCAGGCTCGCGATGTAGTTGCCGTGGTTGTTCATGAAGGGCGGCATCGCCCAGACCGGTAGGTCGAGGCTGCCCTGCGGCCCCAGCACCACGAACTTGTCCTTGGTGACCGGCGTCTCCAGCGGCGCGCCCAGCTCCTGCCAGTTCGGGATGAGTTCGCTCAGGCCCTTGGGGTCGATCACCGCGCCCGACAGGATGTGGGCGCCCACCTCCGAGCCCTTCTCGAGAACGGCGACGGTCAGCTCCGGATTGATCTGCTTCAGCCGGATCGCCGCGGCGAGGCCCGACGGACCGGCGCCGACGATGACGACGTCGTACTCCATGCTTTCGCGTTCGACGGCTTCGCTCATGCCGGCCTGGCTCCTCAGATCCCCTTCGCGACGGGTCGCGGCCCGTCGTCTGTCGCGGGTCTTATCGGGATGTCACGCCACGGTGGTCAAGGGGCGGTCAAGGTGAAAGGCCGCGGAAACGGCAAGGATATTCGCCCGCCGCGCTTCCGCCGCGGGTCGCCTGGGCTATGGTGCGGGCCATGCTGCTTCCCCTGCTCGCCGCCGCCCTCGCCGCCGCTTCGCCGCCAACCGACGTCCGGACCGTCGACGGGGCGAACCCCCAGGATGCGTTCTTCGCCCGCCTCACCGCCCTGTGCGGCCGGAGCTTCCAGGGCCGGCTCGCCTCGGACGACCCCGCGGACGCCGCCTTCCGCGCCCCGGCGACGCTGCAGGTCCGTGACTGCACCGCCGACACCGTGCGCATGCCGCTGCAGGTCGGCCAGGATCGCTCGCGCACCTGGGTGGTCACCCGCACGGCGCAGGGGCTCACGCTGAAGCACGACCACCGCCATGCCGACGGTTCCGAGGACGTGCTGAGCCAGTACGGCGGCTCGACGGCCCAGCCGGGCTCGGCCGAGCGCCAGGACTTCCCCGCCGACGCCTTCTCCCGCGCCCTCTTCGAGCGCCAGTCCATCCCCGCCTCGATGGCCAACGTCTGGTCGCTGCAGCTCCGCCCGGGCCAGCTGCTGGCCTACGAGCTGAACCGCCCCGGCCGCCGCTTCCGCCTCGAATTCGACCTTTCGCGCCCCGACTGACCTCCAGCCCGCCAAGGCCGCGTCATTCGGGCGAGACGCGCGGTGTCTCCCGGTACCAGACCAGCTGTTCGCTGGTGGCCAGCAGCTTGCCGTCGCGCCGCCAGTAGCTGGAGCGCTCGTCCGAGGCCCCGCCGCCCCCGACCCGGCCCTCGTACTCCACCAGCAGCCAGTCGCGGCCGGCCTCGGCGACCTCCTCGGCCGTAGCGTGCAGATAGACCGTCAGCGACAGCGTCGTCGTCATCACCGTATGGCCCAGGGCGTAGAACGCCCGCGGCGGCGAATTGTCGGTCAGCATCCCCAGCATCGGCTTGTCCCAGGGGCCCAGCCTGGGCCGCACCCAGGCCGTCGAATAGGAACTCGCCTGCGGCTGGATCGGGAAGGTCTCGGTCGTCCGCCGCTCGAAGGCCTGGGCTCCGAAGTGCCGCGCGCCGCCGGGGCTCATCGGCGTGGGCAGGTTCTCAGGCTCCGGCGCCTCGGGCATCTTGGCGAAGGCGAACGGCGGCGTCGCCGGTCGCCTGGCCAGGGTCACGATCGCCTGGACGCTGACGCCCTCTGCGCCCGCCGGCCGCAGATCCACCTCCCACACCCCGATCGAGCCGCCCTGCCGAAGCCGCCGCGTCCGGATCTCGACCTCCCCGTCCGCCAGCGCCGCCACATAGGTCAGGCTGATCGACAGCGGCTCGCCCACCGCCTCCGGCTCGGTGCCCACCACCGTCAGCGCGAGGCCGATGGGATAGCCGCCCCACAGCGGCCCGTTCGGGTTCTTCCAGTCGGGGCCCGCGTGGGTGGTCCAGCGGCCCGGCTCCACGGCGGTCAGGGCGAAGAGGTCGGAATCGGTGGTGCGCATGCGCCGCCTCTAGCCCGGCGACGTCGCGTCATGAAAGGTCGACGCGCCACGCCCGGCGAGGCACGCTGATCCCATGAGCGACAGCTTCTACCACCCGGCCCAGCGCCGCCTGCAGGACGCCTTCGGCAGCCGCCCGCTCGCGGACCGGCTGGCGCAGCGCACCCGCCATGACCGTTTCACCGACGCCGACGCGGCCTTCATCGCCGCCCAGGGCTTCTTCTTCCTCGCCACGGCCGACGCCGAGGGGCCCCGACTGCTCGTTCAAGGGCGGTCCGGCAGGCTTCGCCCGCGTCGTCGCGACCGACCGCCTGGTCTTTCCCGACTACGACGGCAACGGCATGTTCCGCAGTCTGGGCAACATCGCCGCCAATCCGCACGTGGGCCTGCTGTTCGTCGCCATGGGCCCGGAGCCCTGGCGCATCCGGGTCAACGGAACGGCGCAGGTGTTTGACGACCACCCCGACCTCGCCGCCACCCCCCGGCGCCCAGCTCATCGTCGAGGTGACGCCAACCGACATCTTCCCCAACTGCGGCCGCTACATCCCGACGGCAGAGACCCTGACCGTCTCGCCGCACACGCCCGAACCCGAGCGCCCGCCGCTGGAGCCCGCCTGGAAGGCCCACCCGCTGTTCGCCGACGTCCTGCCGCAGCGGCGGCGCTAGCGGCCCTTCAGCTTGAACACCACCACCGCCGGCTCGCCTTTCGGCGTCTCCAGCGTCACGCCCCGCGCCTTGCGGAACAGCTGGTAGCGCCGCGACAGGTCGTTGACGTGGTAGTTCTTCATGCCGGTGACCACCGCCACGTACTGCGTCTTGCCGACCGCATAGGTGATGACGCTGGAGCTCGGATAGTTGTCCAGCGGCGCCCGCCACAGCAGCGACCCGTCCCGGTCGTCGAAGGCCATCAGCGAGGGGTCCAGGTCGCCCGCGAACACCAGCCCGCCGGCGGTCGACAGCACCGCGCTGGCGATCGGCGCGTCCAGGTCGTGCTTCCAGCCCAGCTTGCCGGCCCTCAGGTCCATGGCCTGCAGCCGGCCCATCTTGCCGCTCGCCGCGGCGCTCGGATGGTCGGCCGGCGTGAAGCCCACGCCCGAGCTCAGCAGGGTGAACCCCGGCCCGGTCGGCGGCCCGAAGGTCAGGCACCACTGGGTGACCGGCAGGAACAGCATCTGGCTCTTCGGATTGACCGTCGTCGAGGGCCAGTTCCGCGCGCCCGTCGCGTTGGGGCAGATCAGCGTCGAGCGCGTCTTGTCCGGCCACTTGTCGGGATCGATGATCTTGGCGCCGGTCTTCGGGTCGATCCGGGCGATGACGTTCTGGCCGCCGCCGTCGATCGAGAACAGGTATTCCCCGGTCCGGGCGTCCAGGGCGTCGAGGATGCCCATCTTGCCGATGTTCATCACCACCCTGCGCGGCCGGCCGCCGACCTCGATCGTCGCCAGCTGACGCTCGAACGACCAGTCGAGGTCCCATTGGTCGTTGGGCAGGTGCTGGAAGTGCCAGACCAGTCGGCCCGTGCTCGGGTCCAGGGCGACCGTGCTGTCGGTGTAGAGCGCGTCCTGGGTCGTCCCGGCCACGCCCGACGGCTTCATCAGCGGGCCCGTGTCGTAGGTCTGGCCGATCCCGTAGTAGACCAGGTTCAGCTCGGGATCGTAGGTGCCCTGCTGCCACACCGAGCCGCCGCTGCGGCGCTCCAGCGGCAGGCCGTTCCAGCTGTTCCCCCCGGCGCGTCCGGCCGCGCGATGGTGTGGAAGCGCCAGGCCTCCCGCCCGGTGGCGATGTCGAGGCCGACGATGAAGGCGCCGCCCGGGGCGCCGCTGGCGGTGACGCCCTGGATCAGCTTGTCACCGACGATCAGCGGCGCGCTGCGCAGGTTGAACGACCCGCGGCTGGCGGCCGGCGGGCTCAGCGCGATCTGATGGTCCCAGATCATCTCGCCGGTCCTGGCGTCCAGCGCCAGGACGTGGAGGTCCGAGGTCGGCACGTAGAGCCGTCCGTCGCGGATCGCGAGACCCATCTTCTGGCTCGAAGCCCCCGCGGGCTTGTGGGCGCGCCGCCACAGCACCTGGCCGCTGGTCGCATCCAGCGCCAGCACCGTGTCCGGGCTCGTCTGCAGGAACATCAGCCCGTCGTGCACCAGGGGCGTCGGCATGCTGGGCCCTGCCTGCAGCGGCGCGCGCCACGCCGGCGCGAGGGCCTTCACCGTCCTGCGGTCGATCTGGGTCAGCGGGCTGTAGTTCAGCCCGTCGTAGGTCCGCCCCCAGTGCAGCCAGTCGCCGGCCGCCGGCGCCTTCAGCGTCGCCGCCGTGACGGGCTTGGCCCGGCCAAGCCGCGCCAGCGCCGCCGCATCGGGCCTGATGTCGGGCGCCGCGGCCACGGCGGGCGGCAGGTCCAGGGCCCCTTCCCGCGCGGTGTTGGCGCGGCCGGTTAGGAAGGTCGCGATCGCGCCGATCTCCGCGCGCCCCAGGCCCTCGGCCATCGGCCGCATCGTCCCGGTGGTCAGGGCGTCGATGATCTGGGTGTTGGAATAGCCCTTCAGCTGCTCGCGGCTGGGCGCCCGCGGGACCGCGGGCTCATGGCACATCTTGCACCGCGCCTGGAACAGCGCCCCGCCGTCCGCCGCCGGCTGGGCCCAGGCGCCGCCGGCCGCCGCCCCCGCCAGCACCAGCCCCGCCATCACAGCCTTCACCATCGCGCCCTGCGCCATGTCCGCCTCCCCGCGTTGCGCCCCACGTTCATCGCGCGGAGTCGTTCATCCCCAGCCGAACAGCGAATTGTTGGCGCCGTATTGCAGAGCTGTCGCGCCGTCGCCGCGTGGCTACCGCGTCGGCGGGGCCGGCCTCGGACCTGGCGGCGCGTGCGCGGGCAGCGCCGGCAGGCCGCCGACCATGCCCTTGGGCCGGGCCTTGGCCAGCATCCGCCGGTAGGCCGGACGCGCTTCGATCTTCGCACGCCAGGCGTTGATCCGCGGAAACTGGTCCTTGTCGACGATGTTGAGCTGCATCGCGAAGTTCAGCGGAAACAGCATCATGATGTCGGCGGTCGAGAACTCCGCCCCGCCGAACCAGGGCTGCTTGGCCAGATAGTCCTCGGCGAACTGCACCACCTGCTCGGAATCCACCAGCCGCGAACGGGCGGTCGGCGGCTGGATCATCCACACGCGGTAGTCCGCGATCGCCCGCGAGGCGAGAGAGCCCTCGGCGTAGTGCATCCACATGAGGTGATAGGGATAGTCGGGCGAGTTGAGCGCCGGCGTCAGTCGCCCGGGCGCATGCCGGTTCACGATGGTTTCGATGATCGCCCCGGACTCCACCAGCACCTGGTCGCCGTACTTCACGGTCGGGAACACCGGCATGGCGGGATTGATTCCCCGCAGCGCCGCCGACGTCGCCGCCATGTCCGCCGGCTTGAACTCGAGCTGGTACGGCAGGCCCAGCTCTTCCATCAGCCACACGATCCGTTCGGACCGACGGCCCTCGAGGTGGTAGATCGTGATCGGCGGCATGGGCGCGGCCTTCGCCGCCCTCGCTTGGGCTGCGAGTGTCGGGGCCGGAGCCGCCGCCAGCGCGAGCACCAGGCCCGCAATTCCCACCGACATCGCCCGACGCATCAGCTCGCCTCCGAGGCTCACCTGCGCCCGTTGCGCGGCGTCGCCCTCGCCCCCCAACCGAGCAGCCAATTGTTGGCGCCTTATTGCAGCCGCGACGCAGCGAGGCGGCAGGGGCCGGACGTCCGGGGACGCGCCGACCCCTGCGCCGGATCAGAAGTTCACGCGGGCCGACATCGAGACGGTGCGGCCGTTGGCGGCGCGTCCCACACCGATCCCGTTCGCCGGGACCGACGGCGTGGTGATCTCTATGAAGGCCACCTCGTCGAACAGGTTGTCCACGTTGAGCATCAGCTGCACGCGGTCCGTCGGGCGGAACTGGCCGAAGGCGCTGACCAGCGTGTAGCCCGGCATCTTCATCAGGTTGTTGTCCTGCACCCAGCTGTCGGTCGTGCCGACGATGTTGGCGCCGACCGTCACCCGGCCCACCTCGAACTGCGGCGTCGCCTGGTAGATGAAGTCCGGCTGACGGCGCGGGACCTTGCCGTCGACGGCGGGGTTCAGCTTGTCCTTGACCAGTTCGGCATGGGTGTAGGTCACCCCCGCCATCAGGCTGAACGGGCCGCGCCGATACGTGCCTTCGGCCTCGACGCCATAGGCGGAATAGGTCCGGTCGGTCGTGATGGCGCCGGCCTGCACGTTGGTGTCCTCGGTGTCGGCGGCGAAGCCGGTGACGTTCACGGCCAGGCCGTTCGCGCGGTACTTGAAGCCGCCCTCCAGCTGCTCGACGATGTCGTAGCCGTCGTCCTTGTCGGGCAGGCTGCCGTCGATCGTGCTGACCTTGTTCGAGAACAGCAGCTTGTCGGCCCCGGCACGGGCGCCGCGGCTGTAGCGCGCGAACAGGGCGAACGGCTCGGCCACCCGATAGTTCACGCCCACCGAGTAGCTGAGGTAGCCGTAGTCGTAGTCGACCGGGGCCGGCCGGTCGAACGGCGTGAAGGCCGTCTTGGACTCGGCCACCGAGATGACCCCGTCCCGGTTGAAGTCCACCGGCCGGATCCCGACGCGGCCGCCGCCCAGATCCGCGCCGAACAGCTCGCCGCGCACCTTCCCCGAATCGTAGCGGAGGCTGCCCCCCCACCGCGATCTTGCCGAGGCGGTAGTTGAGCGATCCATAGGGGGCGGTGATGTTGTACCGGACGTCGTAGCTGCGCCGGAAGAAGGCCGTGCTGCCCGAGCGGTTGAAGCCCACATAGCCGCCCTGCGTCTGCGGCACGCCCGCGGCGTTGGTGTAGTCGATCAGCGCCGACATCTCGTCGCCGGCCACGTCCTGCAGGTGGTTACTGTACAGCCAGTCGCTCGTGTAGTCCTGCAGCGACTTGTAGATGCCGCCCGTCACCGTCAGGTCGGCCGCGCCGACGCCGAACACGCGGGTGGCCCGCAGGTCGTTGATGAAGTTGTCCAGCGACCGCGACTCGATGCGGTTCAGCGAACTCGCGACGATCAGGCCATTGCCGTTGATGCCGCCAAGGTTGGTGATCACCTGGCCGGCGCGCGGACCCGTGGCGTAGCGGAATACGCCCGTGCCGGCGCCTCAGCGAGGCCGGCAACGCGCCGCCCGAGTAGATGTTCGCAACCAGGTTCCGGGTCGTGCCGCCTTCGATCTGCGAGAACCGGCCGCGTTCGGTGATCGTCCAGCCGTACGCGTCGAACTGCGATTCCAGGCCGATCGACTTGACCAGGGCGTTCATGCCCTTGCTCATCGGGATCTCGGTCGGGTTGTTGTCGGCGTCCAGCGTGATCAGCTTGCCGAGATGACCCGCCAGCATGGAGTCGCGCCGGACGTCGTAACCCTCGAAGCTGCCGTAGTGCGGATCGTCATTGCTCCCGGTGATCCGGACCGGGCCCGGCAGGTAGTGCGGCGAACGGTCGTCCAGATACTTGCCCGAGATGCGCACATAGCCCTCGGCGAACTGGCGCGTGACGTTGAACTTCAGCTGGCCGCCTTCGAAGGCCTTGAAGCCGACGCGGCGGGGCCCCTCCCCCGTGCGGTAGAAGCCGCCGATGTGAAAGCGCCAGTCGTCGTTGATCGGGCCGCCGTAGTCGAAATCCAGCCGATGGGTCTCGTAGTTCAGCCCCGTGGTCAGCTGCAGCGCCCCGCCCTGCACATCGCCGGTCTTGGAGATCAGGTTGATCACCCCGGCCGGCGAGTTCGACGCGAACGTCGAGGACGAGCCGCCGCGGATCGATCTCGACCGCGGCCAGGTTGAAGTCGGCGCGGATGTAGATGTCCGACGCGCCGTTGAAGAAGTCGCCGAACTCCAGGACCGGCAGGCCGTCCTCCTGGAGCTGCATGTACTTCGAGCCGCCCGAGGCCAGCGGAAGGCCCCGCACCGTATAGGCCGAACTGCCGTCGCCGGTGGACGACTCGGTGCGGATGCCCGGCAGGTTGCGCAGCAGGTCGCCCAGCGAGCGGGCGCCCAGCGCCTCGATGTCCTTCTCGCGCAGCGCGCTGGTCGAGGTGGCGCTGTCCAGCCGGTCACGGCCCTTGGCGACCCCGGTCGAGAACACCTCCTCGCGGCTCCCGGGGGCCTGGGCGGCCGGGCCGGCGCGAGCGGTGGACACCGCCCCGGCAGCCCGGTCGGCCTCCGTCTGTTCGGCCGCCGCGACGGCCGAGGCCGCGAACAGAAGCGGCGCAACCGCTGCTGACAGATAGAATAGTTTCATCCACTCCCCCAGGTTGTGCTTGTCGTCTTCATGCAACAAGAACGTCGTTCTGAGGGATAACCTTCGATGACCTTCCGTTTTCTTAAGCGTTATTCACGGCTTACGCGTTCTATGATGTGCATATTGCGCACATCTTGATCCCAATGGCGGCGCATCCCCGGAGCCCGACCACAGTCGCCTTCCCCCGCCTCCTCCGGCGCCGTAATCATCGCGTCACCGATGCCCGACGTGTCCCCCTACGCCGTCGCCGAAAGCCTGCTCGCCTTCTGGGCCGAGGCAGGCGTCGACGCCGTGTTGCTGGACGAGCCGCTGGACCGCATCGAGGCGGGCAAGGTCCTGCCGCCGAAGCCGCCGCCGTCGCCGCTGGCCGCCGTCGCCTCCGGGCCTCGGCCGGGCGCGCCCACGATCGCAACCGCCGATGTGTCCGCCGCCGTCGCCGAGGCCCAGGCCCTCGCCGCCCAGGCGCAGTCCATGGACGAGCTGGCCGCCGCCATCGCCGGGTTCGAGGGCTGCGGTCTGCGATTCTGAGGGAGCATCGACGAAGGCCGTCACCTGGCGCGGCGCGCAGGGCGCCCCGTCATGGTCATCGGCGAAGGCCCCGGCCAGGAGGAAGACCTGCAGGGTCTCCCCTTCGTCGGCCGCGCCGGAAAGCTGCTGGACCGCATGCTGGCCGCGGCCGGCCTGACCGACCGGGTGCTGATCACCAACACCGTCTTCTGGCGCCCGCCGGGGAACCGGACGCCCGCCCCTCACGAACAGGTGATCTGCGCCCCGTTCGTCGAGCGGGCGATCCAGCTCACGGCGCCGAGGATGCTGCTCCTGGCGGGCGGCGCTTCGGCCAAGAGCCTGCTGAAGAAAGACGAGGGAATTCTGTCTCTTAGAGGCCGCTGGTTCGAGTGGAGATCAGCGGACGGAAGCCTGGAGCTTCCCGCCATGCCGACGCTGCACCCGGCCTTCCTGTTACGCCAGCCGGGGGCCAAGAAGCGGGCGTGGAGCGACCTTTTGACCTTCACCGAACGACTTGATCGCCCCGAGCGGCCTGCATAGCCTCACCGCTTCGGTTTCGGGAAAAGGGTTCGCGTTTAGGCGGCGTTAAGACTCGCCGGCGCGAAAAGGGTCCGCATGACGCTCGTTCAGCGCCTGTGCGTGGGGGTCGCCGCCCTCGTGATGTCCGCCGCGGCCGGTCAGGCTGCGGCCGCGACCCCGAGCGCGCTTTCCGAGCGTGACGTCCGCGCCTATCGCGCCGCCTTCGCCGCCGCCGACCAAGGCGACTTCGTGGGCGCCCAGCTCGAGCTGGCCGAGGTGCAGGACACGTCGCTGCAGGGCTATCTCTCGTTCCGCCAGCTCATGCATCCGACCGCCCACAAGGCGACCTTCGAGGAGCTGGCGGGCTGGCTCGGCCACTTCCGCGACCTGCCGCTCGCCGACCGGGTGTTCAACCTCGCCAAGCAGCGAAAGCCGGCCGACGCCCCGCCGCCGCCCGTGCCCGCCGTGGCCGGCGTCGACAGCAAGCGCAGCGAAGCGACCTTCGCGGCCCGCGACGCCTTCTATTCGGGGGATGCCCGCCGGGCCTACATGCTGGCCGTCGAGAGCGCCGACCGCTGGATCGCCGGTCTCGCCGCGTTCCGTCTGCGCGACTACGCCACCGCCCAGGACTACTTCGTCCAGGTCGCGGGCGACGACGACGAGGATGTCTGGCAGCGCTCCGCCGCCGCCTATTGGGCCTATCGCGCCGCCACGGCCGTGGGCGACCCGGTCGCCGGCCAGGCCTTCCTTCGCCGCGCCGCCCTGAACCCGCAGACCTTCTACGGCATGATCGCCGCCCGGCAGGTGCAGCTGACCACCGCCGCTGCGGCCGCCACCGGCCAGTTCGTGCTGGCCAGCTACAACGCGCCGCCGCCGCCCGCCGCCCGGCCGCGCCCCCAAGGGCCAGCCCAGCCCCGAACTTCAGCGCTTCATGCAGGAGCAGCCGCGCGCGCACCGCGCCGCCGCCCTCGTCCAGATCGGCCGCATGGAGGACGCCCGGCAGGAGCTGCGCGTCGGCCTGGCGCTGGCCAAGACCGCCGTCGAGCGCGACAACTGGAAGGCGCTGATGGCCGAGATCACGCCGGGTTCGGGCGAAAGCGTCGGCCCGGGGTACCTGACGCTGGGCGACTATCAGCTGCCGTCGCTGGAGCCTAAGAGCGGCTTCACCGTCGACAAGGCGCTCGTCTACGCCATCGTTCGCCAGGAAAGCCGCTTCAACCCGGCCGCCATCTCGCCCGTCGGCGCCATCGGCCTGATGCAGGTGATGCCCGCCACGGCGGCGCTGGCAACCGGCGACGACAAGCTCCGCACCAACTACAAGCTGCTGCTGGATCCCGCGACCAACCTCGATGTCGGCCAGGCCTATATCGGCTGGCTGACCGATCGCGGCGTCGGCTTCGACCTGCTGCGCGTGGTGGCGGCCTACAACGGCGGGCCCGGCGCGGTGCTGAAGACCATTCGCCACGTCGGCGAGGACGATCCGCTGATGCTGATCGAGTCCCTGCCGGCGCTCGAGACCCGCGACTACGTCGAGAAGGTCGTGGCCGGCTACTGGGCCTACAAGCGGATGTTCGGCGAGGACACCCGCTCGCTCGACGCCCTGGTCACCGGCGCTCGCACGGTCGACCTGCGCCTCGACCTACCCAACCCGGCGGGGCCGCAGCCCCAGCTGACGGCGCAGTCGCTTCAGGTCGGGGTCCTGAAGACGAACCACGCCGGCGCGTTCGACTAGCACGCCGTAGGGCCTGCGGCTGAACAGGCCCGCCTCGCCCAGGCCTTCGACCGCCGCCGCGCCGCGGCCCTCGGACAGATGATCCGACAGCGCCTCGACCCAGCCGTCGCGCAGCCGGAAGTCGGCCGGCAGCACCAGGACCAGCTCCGCCTTCGCCCAGGCCAGCGCCTGCTCGATCGTGTCGGCGGCCTCGGCCCCCATCTCCTCGCACAGGGCTGATACGCCTTCCGAGTGCGGCGCAACGAGGAAGACCTCCTTCACCAGCCCCTCCACGGCCCCCGCGGTCAGCTGGGCCAGGAGGCCGGGCAGTCTGCGGGGCTCGGCCCGGGCGTCGACAATCACCGAAAGCATGCCGCGACAAGCCCAGCCCGGCGCCGCCCCGTCAATAAGTTCTTGCTTTGTTCACTCCGCCATACGATGAATAGCGGGTGTCTACCTTCACCCAACAGCTCCGCGGACGAGGCGCACGTTCGAATGCGAGCGGGCGCTATGAATCCCAGCTCCGCGAAGCGTTCGACGACGGTTGGACGCCGGACGACGAGCCGGCCGCGCCGATCAGGACCACGGTCTCCCCCGAGAAGGCGCGGGTGATCATCAGCCACAACGACAGCCCGGACGTCGGATTTTCGGCCTCGATAAACCCGTACCGCGGCTGCGAGCATGGCTGCATCTACTGCTACGCCCGCCCCGCCCACGCCTACATGGGCCTGTCGCCTGGCCTCGATTTCGAATCCAAGCTGTTCTTCAAGCCCGACGCCGCCCGCCTGCTCGAAGCCGAGCTCTCGAAGCCGACATACCGGCCCGAGTTGATCCACATCGGCGGCAACACAGACCCCTATCAGCCTCAGGAACGCACGCTGCGCATCACGCGCCAGGTGATGGAGGTGCTGGTCCGCTACAGGCATCCGTTCTCGGTCATCACCAAGTCGGCGCTGATCGTCCGCGACGCTGACTTGCTGGCCGAAGCGGCCAGTCGGAACTTGGTGCGGGCTGCGTTGTCGATCACCAGCCTCGACCGGAAGCTCGCCCGCTCGATGGAGCCCCGCTGCGCGACGCCTGAGAAGCGGCTGGACGCGGTGAGGCAGCTCTCGGGCGCCGGCGTGCCGGTCACCGTGCTGTTCGCGCCCTGTATCCCAGGGCTTAACGATCACGAGATGGAGGCGGTGCTGGAACGCGCCGCCGAGGCCGGCGCGACCGGCGCGGCCTATGTGGCGCTTCGCCTTCCGCTGGAGATCAAGGACCTCTTCCGCGAGTGGCTGGAGAGCGACCATCCCGATCGCGCGCGCCGGGTGATGTCCCTGGTCCGGCAGATGCGCGGCGGCAAGGACTACGATGCCCAATGGGGCAGTCGGATGAAGGGCGAAGGGCCGATCGCTGCGCTGATGGCCAATCGCTTCGAGGCGGCGAAGAAGCGCTACGGCCTGAGCGGCCGCTGGGGCGAGCTCGACGTGAGCCAGTTTCGGGCGCCGCCCAAGCCCGGCGACCAGATTGACCTTTTCGGGACCTAGGCGGGCTCGGCGGCCAGCGCCTTGGCCGCCTCCGCGGTGATCTCGAACGACCGCAGCCGGGCCGCATGGTCGTAGATCTGGGCGGTGACGATCACCTCGTCGGGTCTGTAGGTCTCGACAAAGGTGCGGAGGCCCTGGCGGACCGTCCCCGGCCCGCCGACCACGGCCTTGGCGAGCGCGCCCTGCTCGGCCGGAGAGATCCCGAAGGCGGCCAGTCGCTGGTCCATGTCGTCGACCGGCGGCGGCAGGGGCGACGGCCGGCCCGTCCTGAGGTTCAGGAAGGCCTGCTGCAGCGAGGTGAACAGCCGCTTCGCCTCCGCATCGCTGTCAGCGGCCACCACGTTGAGGCCCAGCATCAGGTGTGGCTTCTGGAGCCGCTCCGAGGGCTTGAAGCTGGTCCGGTAGACGTGGATCGCCTCCTCCATCTGTGCGGGGGCGAAGTGCGACGCGAAGGCGTACGGCAGGCCGAGGATGGCGGCGAGCTGGGCGCCGAAGGTGCTGGAGCCCAGCATCCAGACCGGAACGTCGAGGCCGGCGCCTGGCACGGCCCGGACCGCCTGGTCGGGCTGGGCGGGGTGGAAGTAGGCCATCAGCTCGACGACGTCCTGCGGGAAGCGGTCGACGTCGCCGACCAACGTCCGCCGGAGCGCCCGCGCCGTCAGCTGGTCGGTCCCAGGCGCTCGGCCGACACCCAGGTCGATTCGGCCCGGGAAGAGGCTGGCCAGCGTGCCGAACTGCTCGGCGATCACCAGCGGCGCGTGGTTGGGCAGCATGATCCCGCCCGCCCCAACCCGGATCGTGCGGGTCCCGGCGGCCACATGGCCGATTACGACGGCGGTGGCCGCCGAGGCGACGCCGGGCATGTTGTGATGCTCGGCGAGCCAGAACCGCTCATAGCCCAGGCGCTCGGCGTGGCGGGCAAGGTCGAGGGTGTTGCGGAATGACTGGGCGGCGTCGGAGCCTTCCAGAATGGGCGAGAGGTCGAGGACGGAGAGGCGAACCATGCGTGGCAATATGGGTCGCCCTCAGCGCTGGAACACCCCCACCAATTCTACGTGCGGGGACCAGAGGAACTGATCCACAGGCAGCACCCGCTCCAGCCGGAAGCCGGCGTCGATGAGGGTTCGGGCGTCGCGGGCGAAGGTGGCGGGATTGCACGAGACCCCGATCACCCGCGGCACGGCCGACCGCGCCAGCTGCGCCGTCTGCTCGGCTGCGCCCGCCCGGGGCGGATCGAAGACTACGACGTCGGTCTTCTTCAGCTCCTCGGCGAGCACCGGCCGGCGCACGAGGTCGCGGGCTTCGGGCGTCACCGCCTGCAGGCCGGGTAGGCTGGCCAGCACGGAGCCCAGGGCCGCGATGGCCTCAGGGGAGAAGTCGGCCGCGTGAACCGGCGCGATCTCGGCCAAGCGGAAGGTGAAGGTGCCCACGCCGCAGTAGAGGTCGGCGATCCGCGTCGCCCCGGCCGCCGCTTCGGCGACGAAGGCGGTCATCGCCGCCTCCGCGCCCCGTGTCGCCTGAAGGAAGCCCCCCGGGGGAAGCGCGACTGTCGCTGGCCCCAGGCGCACCAGGGCGCTGCGCGCCTGATAGACGACCTCGCCCGCGATCGTGACGCGGGCAAAGTCCGCCTGGGCAGCGCGTTCGGCGACCTGCATGCGGGCGTCGGCCGACAGCCCGCCGCTCTTCGCCGCGACGCCCGTGATGTCGATATCGAGCCCCGTGTCGGACAGCGTAACATGCAGCGACGGCGCCGACTTCGGATGCTCGAACAGCGGGACCGCCAGTCGTCTCAGCGCCGGAATCGCCGCCTGGATCGCTGGATCCGATATCGGGCAGACGGAGATGTCGACGAGGTCCCAGGACTTCCTCGCCTTGTACCCAAGCCGTGCGGCTTCCCGGCTGCCCCGGCGCGCATGAAGCGTCACCCTTCGTCGCGTCGCCGGTTCGGTCGCGTAGGCTGGCAGAATCTCGGTTTCAATGTGCTGCCGGGCCAGCGTGCCGGCCAGCCGCTCGACCTTCCAGGCGAGATAGGGGGCGTGGTCCCAATGCTGCAGGGCGCACCCGCCGCAGGCGAAGAAGTGAGGGCACGGCGGCTCCACCCGATCCGCGCTGGGCTGCAGCACCTCCAGGAGTTCGCGCCGTTCGCCACTCCCCTGGACCCGCACCCTCTCGCCAGGCAGGCTGAACGGCACGAAGAGCGGACCGGCGGCGACGCCGTCCCCCTCGCCGCCCATAGTCTCGATTAGGAGGTGGACCGGCGGGCCCGGCGGCGGCTTCGGGTTGGGGCGGCGTGGACGCGACTTCATGCACCTGCCTAGGCCTCCGCCACGCTTAAGCCAAGATGAACCAAGATGAACGACATTCTCAACATCCGTTCAGCTTGCCTAGTTCAGCTTGGTCCCGACACGGCCAAGAGGCCTGCGCAAGATTCGAGAGAGGGATTCCAGAATGTCCAAGCGTGTGACCCTGAGGGCTGGCCTGGCCGCTGTCGCGGGCCTGATGGCCCTTGGCGCGGGGGCTGCCCACGCTCAACCCTATGGCTACTACGGCATGGGGTCTGGTGGTTACAGCTATGACGCCTGCAAGCGTGAGAAAACCGGCCGCGGCACGGTGGGCGCCCTCGTCGGCGGCACCATCGGCGCGGTGATCGGGTCGAACGCCGCCGCTCGCGGCGTGCGCACCGAAGGTTCGCTGCTGGGCGGCGCGGTCGGAGCCGCGATCGGCGCAGGTGTCGGCAACTCCAGCGCGGCTTGCACGTCGGGCCAGTACACCGCCCCTCCGCCGCCCCCGCCGCCGATCGAGTCCAGCTACTACGGACCTCGTGGTTCATACTACGACCGCGACGACTACGCGTCGTACGAGGGTGACTACGCCTATGGCCGCCGCGGCGAGCGGTATCGCCTTTCCGGCGGTCGGCCCGACGCGGACGGCTGCACCCTCGCCGAGAGCCCGATCTACATGCCCGACGGCCGCACCCAGACCCGCTTCGTGCGCGTCTGCCGCGACTCCAGCGGCCGCTACGCGGTCGTCGACTGATCCTGAGCTAGCCTCTGTCTTCGGCCGCCCGCCCTCAGCGGGCGGCCCTCTTCTTCGCCCAAAGCAGGAATTCGCGATTGCCGTCGCCGCCTGGGATCGGGCTGTCCGTCGCCGCCTGCACGTCCCACCCGCTTGCGTCCAGGAATGTCCGTACATTCTCCAGGGCCTCCGCCTGCGCCTGGGGATCCGTCACGAGACCGCCCTTCCCCACCCGCTCCGGCCCGACTTCGAACTGGGGCTTCACCAACGCCACCAGGTCGGCGCCGTGGCCCGCAAGGGCGAGCGCAGCCGGCAAGGCCTTCGCGAGGCCGATGAAGCTGACATCTGTGACGACGAGGTCAGGCCGCTCAGGCGTCAACGCCGGTGTCAGGCGCCGGGCGTCCGTGGCCTCCAGATTGGTCACGCGTGGATCCCCTCGGAGCTTGGCGTGCAGTTGCTCCCGCCCTACGTCCACGGCGTAGACGCGGCGCGCTCCGCGGGCGAGGCACACCTCGGTGAAGCCGCCGGTAGACGCGCCGACGTCGAGGACGATCCTCCCCTCGACAGGCACGGGCCATACCGCGAGCGCATGATCGAGCTTTAGCGCACCTCGGCCGACCCAGGGATGGGCTGCGACCGCCTCGAGCGCACAAGCCGCGTCCAGCATCTCGGACGCCCTGCCCACGGGTCGGCCGTCAGCGGTGACGCCGCCCGCCTCGATCGCCGCACGCGCCTTGGCGCGGCTCTCGACGAGGCCGCGCTCGACGAGCAGGACGTCCGCGCGCTTCCTCAGGCGGCGGCCTCTTCGAACAGCTTCTTGAGTTCGTTCTTGAGGATCTTGCCGTTCGGATTGCGAGGCAGCGTCTCGTTCCAGAACCTGATCGCGACCGGCACCTTGAAGGCGGCCAGACGCTCGGCGACATGGGCCCGGAGCTCGTCCTCGGTGGCCTCCGCGCCGGGCTTGAGGGTCACCACGGCCGCGGGCTCCTCACCGAGCGTGCGGTGCGGCACGCCGACGACGGCCGCGTCCATCACCGCGGGATGGTCATAGAGGACGTTCTCGACCTCGACGCAGTAGATGTTCTCGCCGCCTCGGATCAACATGTCCTTGGCCCGATCGATGATGAAGCAGAAGCCCTCTTCGTCCATCCGCGCCAGGTCGCCGGTGCGGACCCAGCCGTCGACGAAGGTGGTGGCTGTCGCCTCGGGCTTGTTCCAGTACAGCTTGCAGTTCATCGGTCCGAACGACCACAGCTCTCCGACCTCGCCGGGTGGCAGCACGGTCTTCCCGTCGACCGGATCGCGGATCTGGATTTCGGCCACCGCGGCGGCCGGGCCGCAGCTGTCGGGCCGGTTGATGTAGTCCTCGGCCCCGTTCGACGTCACCGTCGCGCACGTTTCGGTCATGCCCCAGCCCTGGCCCGGCTGCGACTTGGGGAAGGTCTCGCGGAGGCGCCGCACCAGCTCGGGCGCCGATGGGGCGCCGCCGTAGGAGACGCTCTCCAGGGATGACAGGTCGAAATCCTTGCGCGCCGGGTGCTCGATGAGCTGCCACGCGATCGTCGGCACGCCGCCAGCCAGCATGATCCTCTCTCGCTCGATCAGCTCGAAGGCTCGGATCACGTCCCACTTGTGCATCATCACCAGCTTGCCGCCGGCGAAGAGCGTTGGATTCAGGACCGCGAAGCAGCCGGTCACGTGGAAGAACGGCACCGAGATGAGAGCCGAGCGCTGCGGCGCGTTCGGGTCGGGCGCCGGCGGCGCTTCGCCCTTGCGCAGGAAGTTGCGGGCCGAGGCGGCGGCGGCGGTCAGGATGTTGGTGTTCACGCCCCGTTGGGTGGCGAGCGCCCCCTTCGGCTTCCCGGTCGTGCCCGAGGTGTAGAAGATGGTGGCGTCGTCCTCCGGGCCGATATCGGCCGCGGGCAGCGCCTGATCGGGCAGCGCCGCCCAGTCGTTGGCGCCGCCAAGCACCTTCTCAAGCGGGGTGATGTAGGGGTGAGCCACCTCCTCGTCGCCCAGCCGGCTCACGTAGACACGGACCAGGTCAGGACAGTTGGCGAAATGCTCCTTCATGCGCTCGTAGCGCTCGGCGTCCATCACCGCGACCTTCGTCCCGGAATCGGTCAGTCCGTATTCCAGCTCGGGCCCCGTCCACCAAGCGTTGAGCGGTGTGACAATGGCGCCCAGCGAGGCGGCGGCGTAGAAGGCCACAACCCATTCCGGCAGATTGCGCATGATCACCGCGACCCGGTCGCCCTTGCCGACGCCCTGGGCCGCGAGCTCGCGAGCGAAGGCCGCCACGGCCCGGTGGAAGGCCTCGAAGCTGACCCGCTCGTCCTCATAGACGAGGAAGATCTTCTCACCGTGGGCCCGGCTCGCTTCCACCACCGCGCGGAGCGACGGCGGCAGGTGCTTCCAGACCTTGGTCCGGACGCCGCGGATTTCCAGCTCTTCCGTCTCCAGCGGCGTCCCCGGCTGGGTCAGCAGCGCGTGGGCCTGGGCGATGGACATGGCGGGCCAGCCGGCGGGCAGCACGGGCTCGGACATTCGGCGTTTCTCCTGGCGCGCACGGGTCAAGGCTGCCCGTGCGTCATCCCAAGTGAACAACCATAACCTGACGCCGGAGGCAAACCGGCGACGACGTTACGCCACCGCGCCTAACCGCGCGAGCGCCCCTTCCAGCTTGGTCTTGGCCGCTTCTGCATCCGCGAGACGTTCCCGGTTTTCCTCGACCACCTCCTCCGGCGCGCGAGAAACGAAATCGGGATTTCCAAGCTTCTTCGAGGTCTTCTCGATCTCGGACGCGAGGTTCGCGACCTCCTTCGACAGTCGCGCACGTTCGGCCGACAGATCGATGAAATCCGCGACGGGCAACGCCAGGGTGGCTCCATCGACCACGTAGGGTATCGCGCCCTCTGGCGCGACATCGACGAAGCGAACCTCGGAGACCCGCAGGAGCTGAACCACAAGCGGCGCGCTGCCTTCGAGGACGCGACGTTGAGCGTCCGTGGTCTCGATCACCAGCAGAGGCGGGCGCGCCGACGGCGGCACATTCAGTTCGGCGCGCACCGAGCGTCCTTCGGAGATCGTCTCGATCACCAGGCCGATTTCAGCATCGGCCGCAGTGTCGATCAAGGTCGCCGGCAGGTCGGGCCAAGGGGCGGTCATCAGGAAGCCCGCGTGGCCGCGCGGCGCGCCGAGGTCCGCGGTCTTTTCCCACAGCTCCTCGGTAATGAACGGCATCACCGGGTGCAGCAGCGTCAGGATGACGTCCAGCACCCACGCCGCCGTAGCCTGGGTCTCAGCCTTGGCCAAGGCGTCCTCGCCGTTCAGCAGCGGCTTCGCCAACTCCACGTACCAGTCGCAGAACTGGTTCCAGATGAAGCGATAGAGCGCGTTCGCGGTCTCGTCGAAGCCACAGTCCGCCAGCGCCGCTGTCACGGCCTGCGCGGTCCGCACGGTCTCGCCAACGATCCAGCGGTTCAGCGGCGCCTTCACCTGAGCGGGATCGAAGCCCACGGCGCGGGCGCAGCCGTTCATCTGGCAGAAGCGCGTCGCATTCCACAGCTTCGTGCCGAAGTTGCGGTAGCCCTCGATCCTCTGGCGCGAAAGCTTGATGTCGCGCGCTTGGCCGGACATGGCCGTCAGCGTAAACCGCAGGGCGTCGGCGCCGAAGTCGTCGACCAGCTCGAGCGGGTCCATGACGTTGCCCTTGGACTTGGACATCTTCGCGCCCGAGGCGTCGCGCACTAGCGCGTTGATGAACACCCGCTTGAACGGAACCTCCCCGGTGAAGTGGATGCCCTGCATCATCATCCGGGCGACCCAGAAGAAGATGATGTCGAAACCGGTGATGAGGGTATGCGTCGGATAGAACCGGCGCAGGTCGTCGGTCTTCTCGGGCCAGCCCAGCGTGGAGAAGGGCCAGAGTCCCGACGAGAACCAGGTGTCGAGGACGTCCTCGTCCTGCTTCAGATCCACCTCGCGGCCATAGAACTCGCGCGCTTCCCGGAGGGCCTCGTCTTCGCTTTCGGCGACGAAGACCTTGCCGTCCGGGCCATACCACGCCGGAATCCGGTGACCCCACCAGAGCTGGCGGGAGACGCACCACGGCTGGATGTTCCGCATCCACTCGAAGTAGGTCTTCTCCCAGGCCTTGGGCACGAAGACCGTGTCGCCCTCCTCCACCGCCTTGATGGCGGGTTTGGCCAGGACGTCGGCGGCCACGTACCACTGATCGGTCAGGTAGGGCTCGACGACGACGCCGGAGCGGTCACCGTGCGGCACCACGTGCCGCGTCTTCTCGATCCCGCGCAGCAGGCCAGCTTCTTCGAACACGGCCACCACCTTCTCGCGAGCCCTGAACCGGTCGAGGCCCCGGTACTCTGGCGGCACATTGTCATTCAGCCGCGCGAAATCGTCGAAGATGTTGATCATCGGCAGGTTGTGACGCTTGCCGACGGCGAAATCGTTGAAGTCGTGCGCTGGGGTGATCTTCACCGCGCCTGAGCCCTTCTCGGGATCGGGATACTCGTCGGCGATGATCGGGATTGGATCGGCCCACGATCGGCAGGCGAACAGCCTTGCCGATAAGCGCAGTGTAGCGCTCGTCGCTCGGGTGCACCGCGACGGCGGTGTCGCCCAGCATCGTCTCGGGACGTGTGGTGGCCACCACGATCTCGCCGGAGCCGTCTTCCAAGGGATAGGCGAAGTGCCAGTAGTGGCCGTCGACCTCGCGTTGCTCGACCTCAAGGTCCGAGATCGCGGTCTGGAAGTGGGGATCCCAGTTCACCAGCCGCTTGTCGCGGTAGATGAGCTTTTCCTTGTAGAGCGTTACGAAGACCTTGCGGACGGCGGCGCTCAGGCCCTCGTCCAGGGTGAAGCGCTCGCGCGACCAGTCGCACGAAGCCCCCCAACCGACGGAGCTGGTTGACGATGGTCCCGCCGGACTCCGCCTTCCACTCCCAGACCTTCTTGACGAAGGCGTCGCGACCCAGGTCGCGGCGGCTCTGGTTACCTTCCTGCGCAAGCTTGCGCTCGACGACCATCTGGGTGGCGATGCCCGCATGGTCGGTGCCCGGCAGCCAAAGGGCCGCCTTGCCGCGCATCCGCTCGAACCGGATCAACACGTCCTGCAGCGTGTTGTTCAGCGCGTGCCCGATGTGCAGCGAGCCTGTCACGTTCGGCGGCGGGATGACGATCGAGAACGGCTCGGCGTTAGGATCATCGGTCGGCGCGAAGGCGCCCGAAGCTTCCCACGCGGCGTAGAGGCGCGGTTCGACGGTTTTGGAATCGAAGGTTTTTTCAAGCATGGCGATAAGCGGCAAAGCGCGCCCGGGATGGGCGCGCCGCCGGCGTCTTACAGGGGTTGGGACGGAACGCGAAGCGGCTGGCGCAGGCAAGCCTGCGCTATGACGCTAACCTACTCGGCCACGAGCGATGCGGGAAACCTCGGCCTCAACGGCTTCCTGCACGATGCGCGGCAGGTTCTCGTCCAACCATTGTTGCAGGAGCGGCGTCAGAAGCTCGCGAACGACGTCTTCCAGCGTCCGGCCTTCCCGCGGCATGGCGATGGCGGCGGACAGCTGGCCGAAAGCCGAGGCCGCGGCGGTCGCGGCTCGTTCGCTGACCAGCGCCGCAACTGGAGCGGCGCCGCGGCGGCGACAGGTGGCGCGTCGGGCGGGTCGGGCGGCGTGAAGACGTCAAGGTCGCCGACGCTCTCCACCTTTTGAGTGAGTTCGAGAGCGTCATCGTCGTCTTCTGCGACGGGAAGCGGCGGGGGCTCGGCTACACGCGGCGCGACGGCCTCGACCTCGACAGGGTCGGGTTCGCGCGCCGGCGGTTCCGGAACCGGCTCCGGCTCGGCCGCCGGAGCCGCGGCCTCGGCGGGCGCCTCGTCCTCGGAGATGATCCGTCGGATGGAGGCGAGGATCTCCTCCATCGTGGGTTCCTGGGACGTCTGTTCGGACATGGACCTGCCGCCAAAGAGGAATCTTCAGAGCCGAGCCTAAGCGCACCTCGCTGATCCTGCAATTTCCGCCCGCGGGGCGCCGGCCAGGTTCCCCAGGTAAGCTATCCCAGGCCTACCGCGCGGGGCCTGCCGGAACGGCGGGAGGCGGCTGCAGACCAGGGGCGATCGGCGGTTCCGTCGGACGAGCGTCCGGGGTCGGCGCCGGCCACGGGGTCAGGAACCGGTCGACGATGCCAATCGGCTCTTCCCAAGGCACCCAGCCCCAGGTGATCCGAAGGTTGCGGAAGTTCCGCGCCGGATCGTACTGCGGCACCGACGGCGTCAAGTTCTTCGCCTCCAGGCGGCCCATCTGGGTCAGCACGGTCGCCGCCGCCACATATTCGTCGCGACGAGCCGACACCTGGTTGAGTTCGGCCTGACGCAGCTCCTGCTCGGCGTTCAGCACGTCGATGGTGGTGCGCAGCCCGACCTGTTGTTCCTGGCGCGTGCCTTCGGCGGCGATGCGCGCAGCACGAACCTGCTCGTCGCTCGAAGTGATGTTCGCACGGGCGGCGATCAGTTGGCTCCACGCGCCGGTGATGCTCTGCAGAACGCTGCGGCGGACGATCTCGGTGGTCAGCCGGTCGGTGTTGTTGCGCTCTATGGCCTGGCGCACTCGCGAGGTCGTGAGACCGCCGTTGAATAGCGGCACGGTGACATTCACCGAAGCCGTGCTCTCACGCGAAAACAGCCCGCGCTCCAGCGGGTCGTTTGGCGGCTGGGGGATGGCTGGCCCGCCGTAGGCGAGACGCGCCTGCGCCGAGACGTTCGGCAGCCGCTCGGCGCGCGCGCCGGCGACGCGAGCGCGGCTGGCCTCCTCGGTGAACTGCTGGGCGCGGAGCTGGGGGTTGTTCTGTTCGGCGACGACGAACGCCTGCTCCGGGTCGCTTGGCATCAGGTATGCCAAGGAGGGCTCCGGCTCCAGTTCGCCGGGGTTCTGGCCCACGATCTGGGCGTAGGTGGCGCGGGTGATGGCCAACTGGGCCTGCGACTGCTGGAACAGCGCCTGCGCCTGCGCCAGACGCGCCTGCGACTGCGCGACGTCGGTGCGGGTCACCTCGCCCACGTCGAAACGGGCCTGGGATTCCTCGAGTTGCCGCGTCAGGACCTTGACGTTCTCGGCGCGAATGGCGAGGGCCGCCTGGTCACGTCGCACATCGGCGTAGGTCTGCACGACCTGACCGAGGATCTGCGCCTCGATACGGCGCAGGTTTTCGCGGCCCGCCAGGATGTCCGCCTGGGCGGCCGACACCTGTGCGGCGACACGCCCGCCAGTCCAGAGCGGCTGACTGAACGTCAGCGCGGCCGTGGCGCTATTACCCTCAGAAATCGTCTCCTGAAGCGGGCTCGAACGAGCCGCGCGGGGCGTCCGCGTCTCCTGATAGCCGGCGGCGCCGCTCAGCGTCAGCGTTGGCCGCCATCCGCTGCGGGCCTGCACGTAGTTCTCGTCGAGCGCACGCTGCGTGGCTCTCTGGGCCTGCAGGGTCGGGTTGTTCTGGTAGGCCAGAGCGATGGCGTCGGCCAGGGTCTCGGCCGACGCGGGGCCCGCGGCCAGGGCGCCGCCGAGCCCCACGCTGAAAATCGCGGCCAGCAGGCGGCCGCGGGCAGTCATCGACATTCGTTATCCCCGATCGTACGAGAGACGTCGCGCTTCTATATGCGGCTGTGTGCCGCCCGGGCCAAGCTGCGTCACCTTAAGCTTTTTTCACCCCACCGTTACTGTCCGGTTTCGGGGCCGTTGCAAGAGCCGGTCAGAATGCAAAGCCCCGCTCCGGCTCGAAACCGGGAAGGATTTCGGCAGTGGCGTCGAAGAGGTCGCGGCGGCCGACGCCATCCTCGGCATTCACGTACAGCACGGCTCGGCCCAGCCGCTCGCCCTGCTCGATGACCGCCAAGCGACCGTTCGGCGCAAGCGCCTTGAGCCAGGAGTCAGGCGCCCGGGCGACGGCGCCCTCGCAGACGATCACGTCGAACTCGCCCGCGGGCGGATGTTCGAGATCTTCATCAGCACGGCTCACCACCAGATCGAGCGCCTCAAGCACGGCCGCCGCGTAGGGCGCGGCGATCGCGAGCGCCTTTTCGCCCGGCATGGGCCTGGCGGCTTGAAGCAGTTTGGCGACGTTGCGCGGCTTCAGCAGGAAGCGGCCGAGCGCGTATTCGACGTCGACGTCGGCATAGGCGAGGTAGGCCTTGCCCTCGGGCACGAAACGTTCGCGCGGCAGGTCGCGCATGGCGTCGTGCAGGCGGACATCTGTGACGTCCTGCGTCCGCACCTGGCTCTCCACCATGTTCAGGCGGGCGGCGTCGAAGTCGGCCATCGAATCCCTCGGGTACGCGACAAGGTGAGTTCAGAGCCGCGGCTTATAGGCCTCGGCGGGTGAAACGCAATTGCGAGGCCTCACGGGCGTTGCTCGGATCAATGCGTTCTGGTAGCCCTCGCGCCCTCCACACGGGGCTGATCGCCCCGCCGGCGGCCTGATGGCGGAGTGGTGACGCAGCGGACTGCAAATCCGTGAACCCGAGTTCGATTCTCGGTCAGGCCTCCAAACTTCCCGCAATCACCGCTAGCGCTGCCACCAGGATCGGCCGCTGACCCTTGTGGATCCTCCACCGGGCGTTCTCGGGATCGAACCAGGCGGCGCGGTCGACCTCCGGGAAGGTCGCGTGGCGGCCGGACCTGGGCGGCCACTCCATCTCGAAGGTGTTGCTCCGGATCTGCGCGACGTCGAGATCGGTCTCGACGAGCCAGGCGTGGATCACCTTGCCGCCGGCTGTCTTCACCGGCGGCAGCTCGACCGCCTCGCCGGTGATCGGCGTCCCCAACTCCTCCTCAA
Source organism: Phenylobacterium sp. J426 (assembly GCF_024699945.1). Lineage (GTDB taxonomy): Bacteria > Pseudomonadota > Alphaproteobacteria > Caulobacterales > Caulobacteraceae > Phenylobacterium. The sequence continues at coordinate 3,575,974 of NZ_JAJOMY010000001.1, forward strand.
ACTCGCGCCGGGCGGCGGCCCAGCCATCCTCCCTTGGCTCGACAATGCCCTTGGGAATCGACCAGGCGGCCTCGTCCTTCCCAGCCCAGTAGGGCCCGCCCGGGTGCACCAGCAGGAACTCCGGGCCCTCAGCGCCGGCGCGCCACGCAAGCACTCCGGCGCTGATCTCGGCCATCAGTCCATCAGCCGCTGCATCAGGTAGGTGTATTCCAGCGCCTGACGCATCGCCCGCTCGTTGAGGTTGGCGGCGGCGGCGTGACCGCCGTCGATGTTCTCGTAGTAGAGGTAGTCGTAGCCGAACTCCTTGAGCCGGGCTGCGGCCTTGCGGGCGTGCGCCGGGTGGACCCGGTCGTCCTTGGTCGACGTCTCAAGGAAGACGAGCGGGTAGTTCTGCCCGGGCTTGAGGTTCTGGTACGGCGAATAGCTCATCAGCATCGCCCGCTCTTCCGGCACCTTCGGGTCGCCGTATTCGCCGATCCACGACGAGCCGGCGCCGATGCGGTCGTAACCGATCATGTCGAACAGCGGCACCTGGATGACGACGGCGTTGTAGAGCTCGGGCCGCTTGGTGAGGGCCACACCCATAAGCAGGCCGCCGTTCGAGCCGCCCATAATCCCTAGCTTCTTCGGGTTGGTGATCTTCCGGGTGATGAGGTCCTCGGAGACAGCGAAGAAGTCGTCATAGACCCGCATCCGGTTCAGCTTCAGGCCCGCATTATGCCAGCGCGGACCGAACTCCCCGCCCCCACGGATGTTCGCGACGACATAGACGCCGCCCTTCTCCAGCCACAGCTTGCCGGCGGTCGAGGCGTAGGCCGGAGTCTGGCTGACGAGGAAGCCGCCGTAGGCGTAAAGCAGCGTCGGGTTGGAGCCGTCGAGCTTGAGGTCCTTCTTCGAGACTACGAAGTACGGGACCTTCGTGCCGTCCTTCGAGGTGGCCCAGTGCTGCTCGACCTTCATGTCCGAGGCGTCGAAGCGGGCGGGCATGGTGCGCAACCTGGCCGGCGCGCCGCCGGCGGCGTCGGCGAGCCATTGACTGGACGGCGTCAGGAAGCTGGTCACCGTGAGCAGGATGCGGTCGTCGGCGTCGGAGGCCGAGGCGATGCCGATGGTGGAGTCCTTCGGCAGGTCGAGCTTCGTGGACGTCCAGCGGTCGCCCGTGCGCCGGAAGCTGAGGACCTGCCCCTTCACGTTGTCGTAGAGCGCCACGACCAGGCGGTTGCGGGTGGTGGCGACCTGCTCGATCGCCTGGCTCTGGGTCGGGCGCAGCACGAGCGATCCGGATAGGCTGGCCGGCCTGGCCTTCACGGCCGCGAGGTCGAAGTCGAGGAGGTCGCCCTCCCTGAAGCCCTTCGCCGCCCAGTCCTGTTCGAGGCTGACCAGCAGCCGGCCGTCCACATAGCCTTGAACGCTAGCCTTGGTCGGCAGGTCGAGCTTCACCGTGCCGTTCGAAGTGACCAGGTGATGCTCGGCGTTGAAGGTGTCGAGCGGTCGATGCAGCAGCACCGCCTGCACCATGCCGTCGGCGTCGCGGAGCACGATCGGCGAGACCCCGTAGCCGCCGTCGGTCTTGGTGCCGCGGAACACCTCCGTGGCGGCGCTGAGCGGCTGGCCGCGCTTCAGGATCTTGGCGATGAAGGGATAGCTGGAGGTGGTGATATCGCCGGGCTGCCATTCGGCGACGACGATGAGGGTGTCCTTGTCGATCCAGTCGAAGCGGTGCTTGCCCTCGGGCAGGCGGAAGCCGCCGTCGACGAACTTGCCGGTGGCCGTGTCGAACTCGCGGACCTCGACGGCGTCCTTGCCGCCGTTCGACAGCGAGACCAGGCAGTAGCGGTCCTCCGGCGGCAGGCAGTCGGCGCCCTTCCAGACCCAGTTGGCGTTCTCGGCCTTCGAGAGCGCGTCAAGGTCGAGGATGGTGCGCCACTGCGGATTGCCCGAGCGGTAGCTCTCGACGCTGGTGGTGCGCCAGATGCCGCGGACGTGCTCGGCGTCCTGCCAGTAGTCGCGGAGCGCATCGCCCGCGAAATAGACGCCCGGGATGCGGTCCTTGGCGGTGGCGATCTTCAGGGCGTCGGCATAGAGGCCGGCGTAGCGGGGGTCGTTCTGAAGGCGGGGCAGCGAGCGGGCGTTCTCGGCCTTGGCCCACTCGAGGGCCCGGGGACTCTCGATCTCCTCCATCCAGGCGTAGGGGTCGTTATCGGCGGGGGCGGCCCCCATGAGGAAAACTCCGGCGAAAAGCGTGGCGAGCAGGCGCGACTTCATGTGGCGGGACCCCAACTTGATTGGGGCCGATAGTCCCGACGCGGCGCGGAAGCTCAAGCCGTTTTCGACGGATCAGCGTTCCCGCCAGATCGACAGCGCCAGGCGGGGGCGGACGAGGAACAGGCCGGCGAGGAGGACGCGGGCGGCGGCTCGACGGAGCCGGCGGCGGGGGCGGAATTCGGTCTCGAACAGGTGGGCGTAGTCGAGGGTCGTGGTCATGGTGGGCCTCCTTCTGGGACATGACCTTGACCCCGGGGTGCGTCAGTTCCGGACGTGGGCTCGGCGGGCGGCTTCCAGCTCGCCCAGCATCATCTCGTGCAGGGCCTGGGGCTGGACGATCTCGACCCTGTCGCCCCAGGTGAACAGGTGCCAGGCGAGCTCGCGCATGCCGCTGGCGCGGAAGCGGACGAGCACCGAGCCGTCCTCCTGGGGCTCCACCGTCTGGCGGGCGTGGAAGCGCCAGCGGAGCGCGTCCTCGCGGCCGGCGGGCAAGATGCGCAGCACCACGTCGTGGACGTCGTCCTGGTAGATGCCGAAGCTCTCGTCGGCGTAGGCCTGCAGCGAGAAGCCCTCGGGCCGCTCGCCGGGCAGGCCGGTGACCTCGACGTCGAAGATGCGGTCGAGGCGCCAGTTCCTGGGCCCCGTCTCCACGGTCTCGGCCGCCACCAGGTAGTTCGAGCGGCCGAACAGGATGCCGTAGGGCGTCACCTCGCGCGTGCGGCCGGGGTTCGACCCGCCCTCGTAGCGGAAGCGCAGCGTCGAGAGGCCCTTCAGCGCATCGCGGATCGCCTGCAGCACGTCCTCGTCCTCGAAGGGCCTGGGACCGGCGCTGACGCCGATGGTCTCGGCCTGCAGCAGGGCCTCCAGGTCGGGCGCGAGCTTGCGGCGGGCGGCGGCGCGGGTGGCGGACAGCACCTTGGTCTCCAGCGAGCGCAGCGCGGCCGCCCTCGCCTGCGCGCCCTGCTGCTCGAAGGCGGCGCCGGCGGCGGTCAGCGCCGCCAGCTCCTCGGCGGTGGGGGGCCTGGAAGAGGCCATCCAACCCCGACGGAATGCGGAAGCGCTTGGTCGGCGGGTCGTCGACGGCCTCCAGCTGCGGGAAGACCTCCCAGATCGCGTCGCGCATGCGCTCGGCGGTGCGGCGGCCGACGCCGATCCGCTCGGCCATCTCGTCCAGCGTCAGCCCCTCGGCCGAGCTCGCCAGGAGGCGCGCCAGCTCCAGCAACCGACCGGCTTTTTCGTGGCGCATCTATCTACGTCCGTTTCTGTCGCAACGCCGATCCATAACGGGAACATCGAGACGCGACAACTCAGGAGACGGCCGATGGCTTCCCAGTTCCGCCCCCGCCGCAGCGGCTTCAGCAACGGCTTCAGCCCGCGCCCCTCCCCTCGGCCGGTGAAGGTCGCCCGCCAGCCGGTGCGCCCGGCCCCGCCGTCCGGCGACCTGATCAACGGCATCCTGCGCTTCCACGACGTGGTGCGCGAACAGGGCTCGGACATCGCCCTGCTCCGCGTCTCGGAGGACCGCCTGCGCGAGCCGGAAGTCCGCGCCTGGTTCGGCGAGCACGCCAAGACCGCGGCCGGCGTCTCGATCCTCTACAACCAGCGCGAGGACGAGATCATCCGGGTGCTGGCGGCCTAGGCCCCCTCGCCTGCCCCAATCAATCCGGCGCCAGCACGAAGTCCAGGGCGGCGCACACCGCCGCCACCTGGGCGTCCACGCACTGCTGGGGCGTGGCCTGCGGGCTGTCGGGATAGACCTCGGTCGTCGTCGTATAGGGCGCGCCGGTGATGGACGGGCACATGCCGTAGTCCGCCTGCGGATAGGTGATGACGCCTGGGGCGACCACCGGGCAGCCGATGATCTCCCCGGCCGCGTCCGGCGGGGCGATGTGGGTCACCGCTTCCACCGCCGCCACGATCGCCTGCTGGAAGGGAAGCTTCGGGTCGGCCGCATCCGCCACCAGGTAGAAGCCGTCGGGGATCAGCCCCGGCTCGAACGGCTTGCCGTCCCGGGCCGCCAGCGCCGGCCTAAATTCGCTCTCGTCGCTGTCGGTGGTCTCGTGCAGGTCGATGTGCAGCCGGAAGGGCTCCCCACGGCCCCGCACCAGCGCGATGAGGCTGGTCGCCTCGCGCGACGGGCCGTCCGCCCGGAAGTTCCGGTTGGGATCGACGGCGTCGTAGTTCCAGCGGTTGATCCGCTCATAGCCCCAGGGGCTGACGCAGGGCGCGACCAGCAGGTTGATCCGCCCGGCGTAGGCCTCCGCCCGCGTCTCCAGGAACGCCAGCGCGCCCATGACCCCGCTCGTCTCATAGCCGTGGACGCCGCCCGTGATCAGGGCGGCCGGCAGCGCCGGGTCCCACGGCCAGCTGGCCAGCGCATGGAGCGGATAGGTCTCGCCGGCGTAGTCCAACTCACCATAGGCGATCCGCTCGAAGCGGTCCGCCAGGGCCGCGATCCGCGGCAGCACGTCCTCATCGTAGCGCCGATGCCGCACCTGCCGCGCCCGCCACTCCGCGCGCTCCGCCTCGCCCCAGGGCTGGCCGGGGGTTCCGATCGGATAGGCGGCTGGGGCGGAGGCGTGTGGGGGCATGGGGCTTCTCACGGCGTTGGCGGACGAGCGTCTGCGGCTTTGGGGGGCAGAGATCAGCGCGGACGAGCGCGCGAATGGCAAGCACGTCAACAGGGCGCCGAACACGCTCTACTTCGTGAAGTGTAGGACGGTGATGCCGCCAGTGTCCGGATACACGCTGACCTGCTAGCCGGACCAGGCGACGGCTGTGAGCCTATGTCCGTTCCCACGAGATCGAGGTGAAGCAATCTTCGGTCTGAGGCGGCGTGGCCCTCCAGACTTCGACGCCGTCCCGGTCCGTGGCGATGAGATTCCGCCCGTCCTTCAGGTCCTCGGCCATTCAATCGTAGAGGGTGACGGTCAGATCGTTCAACATCCTCGCGCGTTCGCGGATTTCGGCGATCACGCTGGCGCGTCTTCCCATCCTGGAAGGCTAGACGTCTCAGCGTCCGCCTTCCAGCACAGCTTTGCGCCACTGACGGGCCTCCGCTGGTCCGCTCCGCCCTACCCCCCTCCGGCCAGGACTTGGGCTGGTCGATAGCGAGCTGACCGCATGGCGCGAGAGCTTCGAGGAGGCCGGGAGTGTCGACGGGGAGGCCGCCGGCGCGGATCTTCGCGCAGAGCTCGGCCTTGAGGGGGCGACGTCGGCCGTCGGGTATCGAGGCTCCGCCCCCCGAGGGGGGAGCGGAGCCTCTGCCGCCCCTAGTTGAACAGCCAGTCGGAGCTACTCAGCTGCCACGGCTTCACCCCGTCGAGGTGGGTGACGGTGGTCGGCCAGGGATGGCCGGAGCCCCAGCCGTCGGAGTCGAACAGCACCTTCGTGCCACCCATGCCGTTCTCCTCCAGGCGCAGGTAGCCGTCGGCCACCGGATCGCCGCCCCGGTAGCCCGCCTGGGCGAAGAGGGGCCGCAGGTCGAGCTGGTCCGAGCCCGGCCGGAAGTCGGCGATCCGTCCGGCGCTCCACGGCTGAGCGCCGAAGACGAAGCGGTCGGCCCCGTCGCCGCCGGTGAGCTGGTCGGCCCCCTGGCTGGCGTGGAAGGTGTCCGCCCCCGAGCCGCCGTGCAGCACCGCGCCCGGGTGGGTCGCGGTCAGGACCTGGCCGCCGCCGGGCGCCGGGCCAGCGCCCGGACCCGGCGTGGGCGTCGGCGCAGGCGCCCACGGCTGGCCCGAGCCGCCGCCGCCCAGAACGTTGGCGGCGTTGAGCCCGTCGGGCGAGACGCCCTGCAAGGTGACGACATGGTAGGAGATGGAGCTCCAGCCGGCCGGGCCGTCCACGTCCATCATCACCTTCGTGCCCCCGGCCCCGTCGGCCACGAACCGCACATAGCCGTCCGCCACCGGGTCGGCGCCGCGATAGCCGTTGGCGTACAGCGCCGTCAGGTCGAGCTTGTCCGATCCGGCCTGGAAGTCGGTGATCCGCCCGGCGCTCCACGGCATGGCCTTGAAGGCGAAGGTGTCGGCGCCGCCGCCGCCGGTGAGCTGGTCGCTGCCCTGGCTGGCGTTCAGCGTGTCGGCGCCGGCGCCGCCCTGGAGCACGGCGCCGGGATAGTCCGACGTCAGCACCTGGTCGCCGCCGTGCGGAGGCGGAGGCGGCGGCGGCGGCTCGGCGGGCTTCGAGCCGCCGCTCACGGTGTTGAACGGGGTGTCGTACCCGCCGAACCGGCGCACATATTCCGACACCGGCGTGCCGTAGCCGCCGGGGGTGTCGTGGCCGCCGCCGGTCTCGAGGAAGGACTTCAGAGCCCAGACGCCCACCAGGTGGGCGCCGGCGAAGAGACCGGACTCGGTGATCTGCCCGCCCGCCCCGATCCACTGGCCGACGTACGACTTGAGGCCCAGCGCGCTCACGTCGTCGTTGACCTTGGAGAACCAGGCCCAGGCGGCGGCGTCCTGGGCCGCCGGCGAATTGAGGAAGCCGGCCTTGTCCCAGACCCCGTAGCTGTGGGCCTTCTCCGTCCAGCCGCCCTGGAAGTCGATCGCCCAGGTGTGGTCGCCGTTGTAGAAGCCCACGGCCTGGAGGGCCTCTTCGCCGAACTGGAAGCGGCCGAGATAGCCCAGGCTGCTGACGAACGAATAGTTGTTGCCCGACTCGTTCTGACCGAGCGCGCGCAAGAAGTCGTCGTATGTCCCGATGGTCACGCTAGTTCACACCTCTGATAGTGGCGCATAGCCGGAGCACCCCGCAAGTTGTGTTGCGGCGAGTTGCTTGCCGACCTTGGCTTCAAGCGCCAGTTTGTCTGTTGATCGTCCCGACAGTTCTGCGTTCAGACGCGAGAGACTCTTGCTCGGGCTTCCGCGGCGAGATTGCGGCGGCAGTACGCCCCGCAGGTGACCATCCGTTCATGTCCGCCCATGTGCGGCCAGGGGCGGGGCGGACGGGCGGTTCCTGCGGCTAACCCACCTCGGGCCGGTACTTGGGCTGGTCGATGGCGAGCTGGTCGCGGGCCATGGCGCCGAGGGCTTCGAGGAGGCCGGGGGTGTCGACGGTGAATTCGCCCGAGCGGATCTTCGCGCACAGCTCGCCGTTCAGGGCGGCGAAGTCGCCTTCATGTCCCAGGAGGCGGCTCATGGCCTCGACGGCCCTGCCCTCGGCGGCCGGGCCTTGCGTAAGCTCGCGCTCCACCACCGACAGGACGTTGGCGGCGACGCGGGCCAGGAAGGCGCTGCGGGGGTCGAGGCTGGGGCGGATCTGGTCGATCCACAGCGCGACGGCCTGGACCAGCTCCTCGGTCTTCGGATGGGTGATCATAGGCCCTGCTCCAGGAGGACGACGAGGTCGGCTTCGGTCTCGGAGACGCGGCGGCCGATCATCGGGCGCTCGACCGACTTCTCGAGGCCGGTCTGCCAGCTCATGTACATGGTCAGGCACATGACGCCCCAGCGCAGCGAGCCCAGCACCTGCCAGAAGCGGACGCGCTCGAGGGGGGATCGGACGGCCGCCGGCCGCCGCATAGCCCGCCAGCAGGTCGGCGTAGTCGCCGAAGCCGCCGACCGGCTTCTCGGGCCGCCCGAAGCGCCAGGAGTTGGTGCAGATCCAGCCCATGTCCTCGGCCGGGTCGCCGATGTGGGCGAGCTCCCAGTCGAGCACGGCGGCGACGCCGGTCTCGGGGTCGAACATGATGTTGCCGTTCCGGAAGTCGCCGTGCAGCAGCACGGGCGGGACCGGCTCGGGCGCGCGCCGGCGCAGGTACTGGAAGGCGAGCTCGAGGATAGGCCGCTCGGCGCCCGTGGAGCGGTAGACCTCCTCGTAGCGGTCGAGCTCGGCTACGGCGTCGACGGTCTTGAGGGCGAGCTCGGGCGGCGGCGGGGTGGCGTGGATGCGAGCCAGCACCTCGCCGCACTGGCGGGCGAGCTTGGGCCGGACGGCGTCGAAGGCGGGATCGGAGACGATCTTGCGGCCCAGCGTCTCGCCCGGCACCGCGCCCATGACGTAGGCCTCGCCCAGGCCGTCCTCGTCGTCGCAGACGTGCAGCACCGGCGGCGCGAGGGCGCCGTTGGCGCGGGCCGCCTTGATGAGGGCGGCCTCGACAGCGAGCGAGACCGAGCGGGCGGTCTCGGGATCGAAGGGTACGGTCCGGCGGCGCAGGATCATCCGGTCCCTGATCATGCGGTCCTTGGCGCGCGGCGCTACGACCTCGAAGGCCCAGGTCTCCATGCTGGCCCCGCCGGACAGCCGCCCGGCCTGGACCACGCGCGCGTCGCGGCCCTCCAGCCTCACGGCCAGGCGATCCAGCGCGGCGCGAACATCCACTTCCATGACCCGACGGCATGTCCCGATTGATCTAAGCTGACGCCGATCTGGCGGGGCCGCGGGCGGCTTGTAAATGCCTCCGCAACGTCACCTCCGTGCATCAAGACGGCCAAGAAACGACCGCGCGAGCGGCAAAGGGAGCGCGCCATGGACTTCGACCTGCCCCAGGACCTCGTCGACTACCTGAAGGAGCTCGACGACTTCATCGAGCGCGAGATTGCGCCGCTGCAGGCGAAGGACGACAACGAGCGCTTCTTCGACCACCGGCGGGAATACGCCCGCACCGACTTCGAGAACGACGGCCTGCCCCGCCCCGAGTGGGAGGAGCTGCTGGCCAAGGCGCGGAAGCTGGCCGACGACGCCGGCCACTACCGCTACGCCTGGCCCAAGGAGATGGGCGGCAAGGGCGGCAGCCAGCTGGCCATGGCGGTGATCCGCGAGCACCTGGCGGCCAAGGGCCTGGGCCTGTTCAACGACCTGCAGACCGAGCACTCGATCGTCGGCAACAACCCCTTCGTGCTAATGTTCAAGGAGTTCGCGACGAACTGGCAGTACGAGCGCTACGCCGACAAGCTGTTGAACGGCCAGATGCGGACGGGTTTCGGCCTGACCGAGCCGAACCACGGCTCGGACGCCACCCACATGGAGACCCGGGCGGTGCGCGAGACGCGCGACGGCAAGCCCGGCTGGCGGATCGACGGCGCCAAGATGTGGACGACGGGGATGCATGTGGCCAGCCACTGCATGGTCTTCGCCCGCACCTCGGGCAAGGACGGCGACGCCACCGGCATCACCTGCTTCATCGTGCCGAAGGAGACGCCGGGCTTCGTGATCGAGGAGTACCTGTGGACGTTCAACATGCCCACGGACCACCCGCGCATCTCGATCACCGACTGCTGGGTGCCCGAGGACAGCTACTGGGGCGAGATCGACAAGGGCCTGGGGCTGGGCCAGTCGTTCGTCCACCAGAACCGCATCCGCCAGGCGGCCTCGTCGCTCGGCGCCGCCGTGTTCTGCATCGAGGAGAGCGTGAAGTACGCGCGCGAGCGCAAGCCGTTCGGCAAGCCGCTGTCCGAGAACCAGGCCATCCAGTGGCCGCTGATCGAGCTGCACACCCAGTGCGAGATGCTGCGCCAGCTGATCCGCAAGACCGCCTGGGAGATGGACAAGATGGATCACAAGACCATCGAGAAGACGATCTCTGACAAGGTCTCGATGTGTAACTACTGGGCCAACCGGCTGGTGTGCGAGGCCGCCGACCGGGCGATGCAGGTGCACGGCGGCATCGGCTATTCGCGCCACAAGCCCTTCGAGCACATCTACCGCCACCACCGCCGCTACCGGATCACCGAGGGCTCGGAGGAGATCCAGATGCGCAAGGTCGGCGCCTATCTGTTCGGCTACCTCGGCCCGCGGAAGCAGCTGTTCAAGGAGCGAGAGGCGCAGAGGGACCAGTACGTCCAGCCGATCCCGGCGCCGCGGTAGGACAGGATCTACGCCGCCGCCGCTTCGGCGTAGAGGGTGTCGAACACCGCGGGCAGGCTGTCTGGGAGGCCGAGCAGCGGGCCGGAGGACAGCAGGAGGACGACCTCGTCGCCGGCCAGGCCGCTGAGGGCGGCTGTCGCTTCGTCGGCGGTGCGGACGCCTTCCACGGGCACGCCGGCCGCGGCGATGCGGGCCGCGATCTCCTCGAACGTGGACTGCTGGTGGCTGGCCGCGCCGTGGCTGGGCGGCGGGATCAGCAGGACCCGGGCGACGCCTTCGAACACTGTGTCGTACCAGGGCAGCGCGTCGCGGTTGCGCCAGGAGAAGGTGTGCGGCTCGAAGACCACGGTGAGCGGCCGGGTCGGATAGTGCAGCTGCATCGCCTCGATGGCCGAGCGGGCCTTCTCGTACGACGAGCCGAAGCCCTCGATCACCGGCACGCGGCTGGCCTTGGTGAGCCGGTCCAGGCGGCGGCGGATGCCCTGGAAGCTCTCGATGGCGGCGGCGAGCTGGGCCTCGCTGACCAGGCCGCGCTCCAGGACATAGGCCGAAACGCCGACGATGTTCTCGATGTTGTGCTCGCCCAGGAGGGTCGTGGCGAGGCGCAGGCGGCGCCCGTCGGGCCCCTTGAGGACGAAGCGGGTGATGTCGCCGAACACCACCTCGTCGGCGCACCAGCCCTGCCCGCCGTCGGCCTGCTCGACGTCGTACCAGACGATACTTGAGGCGGCCTCGCCGGCGATGGCGCGGATCGCGGGATGCTCGCGGGCCACCAGCAGGCCGTCCTTGGGCAGCAGACGCAGCAGTTCGCGGAACGGCGCCTCGTAGTCGGCGAAGGTCGGGAAGACATTGACGTGGTCGTGGACGAGCGAGGTCAGCAGGACGTCGCGCGGATGGTACAGCACGAACTTCGAGCGGCGGTCGTCCGGGCCGACGATGTACTCGTCGCCTTCGAGGATCACGTCGGCCGCCTGGCCCCAGTGGCCGGTGTCGGGCAGCGACGGCGAGATCGCGCCGATCATCCAGCCGGCGTCGCAGCCGGCCTCACGCAGCACATGGGCGAGCAGCGCCGAGCAGGTCGACTTGCCGAAGGAGCCGGCGACGACGGTGTTGCGGCGCCCCTCGGTCGCCTCCCCCACCAGCTGCGGGAAGGTGGTGACGCGGACGTTACGGGCGCGGGCCGCCTGGACCTCGGGATTGGATTCACCGCCGAGCTTGGCCGAGGCGCCCAGCACCAGGACGTCGAGATCCGACGGCAGGTTGGCGGCGTCGAAGGTGCGGAAGAACGGGAAGCCCAGCCCCTCCACATAGGTCGACATCGGCGGGAAGACGTCCTCGTCCGAGCCGGACACCTGGTGGCCGGCTTCCCGCATCATCAGGGCCGCGGCGCTCATGCCGGCGCCGGCGATGCCGGTGAAATGGATGCGCATGGAGGTGTTCCGGGCAGGAGGGTCGTCGATGCTGCTGGTTAGCTGATCCGCGGCGTTCGTCCAGCCCGCCGGAAGGCGGCGCGACGATGAAGCGCGACACATGCCGCGCGTAAGGCCGCGCTCGCGAATTCGTCAAATGGCAGGCCGGGCGCCGAACGGCGCAGCCGCGCGTTCAGCCCAGGTAAACGGCCGCAAGTACGCGGCCGTCCGAGGAGAGTTGAACGTCATGAGCAGCGCCTTCGTGCGTGAGCCTGACGACCTGCCGCCCGAGAGCCCGCCCGAGCGCATCGTCAGCCACCATCCCAACTTCGTCACCTCGCGCGGCCTCAAGCTGATCGAGCGGACCCTGGCCGAGCTGGATGGCCAGATCGCCGCCTGCGAGGATGAGGCCCAGTTGGCCTGGCTGCGGCGGGACCTGCGCTACTGGTCGCAGCGCCACGCCAGCGCCCAGGTGATGGAGTCGCCCGACGCCCCCGAAGAGGTCGCCTTCGGCACCCGCGTCACCTTCCGCCGGGACGGCGGCGCGCCCGAAACGGTGGAGCTGGTCGGCGAGGACGAGGCCGACCCGGCGGCCGGCAAGCTGAGCTGGGTGGCGCCGCTGGCGCGGGCGATGATGGGCGCCCTGCCGGGCGAGGCCGTAGAGCTGGAGACCCGGACGCCGGCGACCGAGATCGAGATCCTGTCGGTGGAGGCGATCCGGCTGCTCAACTGAGGACGGGGGGCCGGCGGCGCCTGTTTACGCATGATTAACCGAAGCGCCGGACGTTCCACGATGTCTTCCTTGAAGACACCCCACCATCACCGACTTTTCTTCAGCCCGGCTCCGCGCCGGGCTCTTTTTTGCCCGCTTCCCGCCCCCTCTGGGAAGATGTCGAGGGGAAGCGGGACGGATGGGGAAACCGGCGTCGATCCCCACCCACTCCGCCTGCGGCGAAGCCACCCTCCCCATGAAGAGGAGCGACTGATCGGTGCGACCCGGCATGTCCAAGACTTCGACGGCATGGGAGTTTCGCGGACTTCCGCGATGGCTCCCCGGGCAGGACTCGAACCTGCGACCCGGCGATTAACAGTCGCCTGCTCTACCAACTGAGCTACCGAGGATCAGCCGTCGAGGGCCGGCGATATACGCGGCGTCGTTCGGCGGCGCAAGCGGTACGGCGACCTCCCGCGACAAAAGCGTGGACAGGTCCGTCGGCGCCCTGCCCGGAGGGGAGGAAAAACCGTGCGATCACGGAGGCTTGCGGCAACGCGCGGTCCGTATCAGAGTTGACCTCCAGAGCCCGTCAGAGGCTCGGGAGGAGACCAGAGATGATCGACATGTCGCGGCCGCCCGAGCGGCTGCACTCGCAGTGCGCCGTGATCCTGGCGCCGTTCGTCGCCATCGGCGCCGCGTTCGTGGCCGTGGGTTTCATCCTCGACAAGATCTTCGGCTGAGGCCTGACGGCCTGAGCTGACCCAGCCGCCGCGAACGGCGGAACGGAGCCCGCGCCTGCCCGTTCGGCGGCCATGCGCGCGCTCGTCCTCAACTGCACCCTCAAGCCCTCGCCCGAGACCTCGAGCACCGAGGCCCTGGCCCGAGTGCTGACGGCGGAGTTCGAATCCGCCGGGGTCGGGACCGAGATCGTCCGCCTCGTCGACCTCGACATCAGGCCGGGCGTCGAATCGGACATGGGCGGCGGCGACCAATGGCCCGTCGTGCGGGAGAAGATCCTCGCCGCCGACATCCTGGTGATGGCGACGCCGACCTGGATGGGGCAGATGTCCAGCGTCTGCCAGCGCGCGCTGGAGCGCATGGACGCCTTCTTCAGCGAGACTGACGATGCGGGCCGCAGCCCCGCCATGGGCAAGGTCGCCGGGGTGGTGGTCACCGGCAACGAGGACGGCGCCCACCACATCGTGGCCACGGTCTGCCAGCCCTTGATCGACCTCGGATTCACCGTCCCCGGCCAATCCTGGACCTACTGGCACCTGGGCCCGGGCCCAGGGCCGGACTACACCGACACCGATCAGGCCCATGACTATTCCGACCGCGTCGGCCGCAACGCCGCCCGCAACCTGCTGTTCATGGCCGACCTGTTGAGCGGGCGGACCTTCCCTCCACAAGAGTCGGGCTGACGCGCGTCGCCGCGCCCCACGAGCGGGGCAAGTAGCGCCTACCAGACGCCGACGTTCGGCATTGAGGCCCAGGGCTCGGCCGGCGGCTTGGCGTCGCCCGACTGAAGCAGCTCGATGGAGATGTTGTCAGGCGAGCGGACGAAGGCCATGCGGCCGTCGCGCGGCGGCCGGTTGATGACCACGCCGCCCTCCTTCAGCCGCTGGCAGGCGGCGTAGATGTCATCGACCTGATAGGCCAGGTGGCCGAAGTTGCGGCCGCCCTCGTAGGCTTCCGGATCCCAGTTGAAGGTGAGCTCCACCAGGGGCGCCTTGCGATCGCGGGCGAGGTCCTCGTCGCCGGGCGCGCAGAGGAAGACCAGGGTGAAGCGGCCGGCCTCGTGCTCGGAGCGGTACAGTTCCTTAAGCCCGAGCTTGTTGACGTAGAAGTCGAGCGAGGCGTCCAGGTCGGCGACCCGAACCATGGTGTGGAGGTAGCGCACCGTCGGTCTTTCCTATACCTTGTAAATCTAACGAGGCTTGGATCGCGTCCAGCGGGTGTGTCCCCGGAGGCACAATCCTAGCTCGTCACTGCGACCAATAGTTCTACGCCCAGCGCGTGACCGCAAATTCATTTGCGCTCGCATAACGGCGGCATCACAAGCGGCAGGTCGGAGAACGGCCGCCGAACATCAGGCGGCCGCGGGGCCCCGGGGAGACGACGTGTTAGGACGCCTGAAGCCGCAGTACCTCTTCATCCTGATCGTCGTCGGGCTGCTCGCGCTCTACTTCATCATCGGATCCCTTTTCGGCGGCCGGAAAACGGCGCCCAACGCGGCCGAGGCCAAGACGACGGCGGCCGCGGAAACCACCGTGCAGGCGCGGCTGACGCCCGAAACCGTTCGGCAGGTCGACGTGGTGCTGCGCGGCCGGACCGAGGCGGCGCGATCGGTGGTGGTCCGCTCCGAGACCGCCGGCGTGGTCGCCGAAACGCCGGCCCGGGAGGGCACGTTCGTGCGCCGCGGCCAGGTGCTGTGCCGGCTGGCCGTGGATGCGCGACAGGCGAGCCTTGACCAGGCGCGCGCGATGCTGCGCTCGCGGCAGCTGCAGCGCCAGGCGGCCCAGCAGCTCGCCGAGAAAGGCTACCGCTCCCAGACCCAGGTGCTGGAGACCCAGGCCGCCCTCGACGCCGCCCAGGCCCAGGTGCGCCAGGCGGAGATCGCCCTGGCCCAGGTGAACATCCGCGCGCCGTTCGACGGCGTGTTCGACCGCCGTGACGCCGAGATCGGGGCCTATCTGGCGCCCGGCCAGGCCTGCGGCACGATGATCGAGCTCAATCCGCTGCTGGTGGTGGGCGACGTGCCGGAGACGGACGCCGCCCGGCTGCGCGTGGGCGCTCCTGCGAACGCCAAGCTGGTGGCCGGGCAGACAATGACCGGTCGGGTGCGCTACGTCGCCCAGGACGCCGACCCGCAGACGCGGACCTACCACATCGAGGTCGCGGTCCCGAACCCGGCCAACGCCATCCGTTCGGGCCTGTCGGCCGAGCTGCGGATCGGCGCGGGCGCCGGCGCGGCCCACCGGGTGCCGGTCTCGGCGCTGGTGCTGGACGCCGCCGGCCGCCAGGGCGTGCGCCACGTGCTGCCCGACAACCGCGTCGCCTTCGCGCCGGTCACCGTGCTGGAGGAGACGGACGAGGGCCTGTGGGTGAGCGGCCTGTCCGGGACGGTGCGCGTGATCACGGTCGGCCAGTCGTTCGTCGCCGACGGCCAGAAGGTTCGGGTGGCGGACGCGCGCTAGCGCCGTCCGTCCCGGGAGGAAGACATGGTCGGCGCACTGATCGACGGAGCCCTGAAGCGGCGCAAGGTGGTGCTGGGCGTGACGCTCATCGCCGCCCTGTTCGGCCTGTTCGCCTACCTGGGCATGCCCCGGGAGAGCGAGCCGGACATCGACCTGCCCTACATCTCGGTGGTGGTCCCCTACCCCGGCGTCTCGCCGGAGGACGCCGAGCGGCTGCTGGTGAAGCCGCTGGAAGTCGAGCTGCAGGTCATCCAGGGCATCAAGTCGATGAACGCCGTGGCGCGCGAGAGCGTGGCGGTGGTGACGCTGGAGTTCGAGGCCGACTTCAACAAGGACAAGGCGCTGGAGGACGTCCGCGCCAAGGTCGACCTGGCCCGCGGCCGGTTCCCGCCCGACGCCGAGGAGCCGATCATCGAGGAGATGAACTTCTCGGGCGAGCCGGTGATCGGCATCGTGATCTCCGGAGCGGCTCCCGAGCGCGAGCTGCACAGGGTGGCCCGCGGCCTTAAGGAGCGCCTGGAAGGCACCGCCGGCGTGCTTGAGGTCTTCATGAGCGGCGCCCGCGAGGAGGTGCTGGAAGTCGTCATCGATCCGCTGCGGATGGAGGCCTACAACGTCACCACGGGCGAGCTGGCCCAGGTGATCGGCCGCAACAACCAGCTGGTGCCGGCGGGTTCGCTGCGCTCGGGCGAAGGGCAGTTCGCGGTGAAGGTGCCGGGCGTGGTCGAGAGCCCCTCGGACATCCTGGCGCTGCCGGTGAAGAAGAACGGCGACCGGCTGGTCACCGTGGGCGACATCGGCGACGTGCGCCGGACCTTCAAGGATGCGGGCTCCATCAGCCGCTACAACGGCCACCAGGCCTTCATCCTGGAGGTCTCCAAGCGCGGCGGCGCGAACATCCTCGAGACGGTGGAGACCATCAAGAAGGCGGTGGAGGACGACTCCAAGCGCTGGCCGCCGACGGTGCAGGTCAGCTACATCTACGACGAGAGCGAGTTCATCGGCCGGACGCTCGTGGTGCTGGAGAGCGGCCTGCTTTCGGCCAGCCTGCTGGTGATGCTGATCATCGTGGCCAGCCTGGGCATCCGCCAGGGGCTGATGGTCGGCGCCTCGATCCCGATCTGCTTCATGCTGGCGTTCCTGATGCTGAACGGCATGGGCATCACCCTGAACCAGATGGTGATGTTCGGCATGGTGCTGGCGGTGGGCATCCTGGTCGACGGCGGCATCGTGGTGGTGGAATACGCCGACCGGAAGATGGCCGAGGGCTTCTCCAAGGCCGACGCCTTCGCGGCGGCCGGCAAGCGCATGTTCTGGCCGGTGATGAACGGCACGCTCACGACCCTCTGCGCCTTCGTGCCCTTCATGTTCTGGAACTCGATCGCCGGGAAGTTCATGAGCTTCCTGCCGCTGACCCTGTTCTTCGTGCTGGGCGCGTCGATCTTCGTGGCCCTCGTGTTCACGCCGGCGCTGGGCTCGATCTTCGGCCGCAAGGCGGCGGTCAACGAGGAGCAGCTCGCCGAGATCATGAAGTCCGAGCACGGCGATCCGCGCGAGATGACCGGCTTCATGGGCTGGTACGCCCGGGCGCTCACGACGCTCGGCCGCCACCCCACGCGGACGATGTTCGCGGGCGTCGTGGTCGTCGTCCTGATCGTCGTAGGCTTCGGCATGAAGTCGCACCGGACCGAGTTCTTCCTCGAGGAGGATCCCGAGTTCACCCAGGTCTACGTCAAGGCGCGCGGCAACCTCTCGCCCGAGGCCCAGAACGCCCTGGTCGCCCAGGTGGAGCAGCGGCTGGTGGGGCTGAAGGGCGTGGAGTCCTACTACGTGCGGGCCGGCGGCTTCAGCTCGAACGGCGGGCCGAACTCGGCGCCGAACGACACCATCGGCCGGATCCGCATCGACTTCCTGGACTTCGAGGGCCGGCAGGAGCTTGGCCTGCGCGGCCGCGACATCGAAGCCGAGGTCCGCAAGCGGGTGCAGAACATCCCGGGCATGCAGACCGAAGTCCGCGGACCGCAGAACGGCCCGCCGGTCGGCAAGGACGTGCAGGTCCAGCTGCGGAGCCACGACCCCGCGGCGCTGAACGCCGCCGCCGACCTGATCAAGGCCAAGCTGGCCTCCGACCCGCAGCTCATCGAGCTGGAGGACAACCGCACCTCGCCGGGCATCGAGTGGAACCTGGCCGTCGACCGCGCGGCGGCCGGCCGCTACGGCGTCGACGTGCTGTCGGTGGGCCAGACCATCCAGTTCCTGACCGGCGGCGTGCTGATGGGCCGCTTCCGGCCCGACGACGCCGAGGATGAACTGGACATCCGGGTCCGCTTCCCGGCCGAGGCGCGCAACGTCGCGGCGTTCAACCAGCTGAAGATCACGACGCCCCAGGGCCCCGTGCCGGTCAGCTACTTCATCAAGCGCGAGCCCGCCCAGCAGGTGACCCAGATCCAGCGCCGGGACGGCCAGCGGCTGGTGATGGTGCAGGCCAACGCCGCCGAGGGCGTGGCCGCCAACCTGAAGATCACCGAGATCCGCAAGTGGCTGGAGGCTTCGCCCCTGGATCCGGCGGTCACCTGGAAGTTCACCGGCGCCGACGAGGAAGGCCAGGAGGCGGCGCAGTTCTTCGCGGCGGCCATGGCCGCCTCGATCTTCATGATGTTCGTGATCCTGCTCTGGCAGTTCAACAGCTTCTACGGCGTGCTGGTGACGCTCTCGGCGGTGATCCTGTCGACGGTCGGCGTGTTGCTGGGCATCCTGGTCAATCTGGCCGGCACGTTCGACTATATTTCGGTCATCATGGTCGGCACCGGCGTCGTCGCCTTGTTCGGCGTCGTGGTCGGCCACAACATCGTGCTCGTGGATACGTTCTACCATCTGCGCCACGAGGGCTACGGGGCCGACGAGGCCGCGGTGCGGGCCGCCGCCCAGCGGTTCCGGCCGGTGCTGCTGACCACCACCGTGACGGTGGTCGGCCTGCTGCCGCTGATGTTCCAGATCCACCCGAACTTCCGCGCCGGCCACGTCGAATACGCGGCGCCCGGCTCGGAATGGTGGGTGCAGCTGTCGGCCGCGGTCGTGTGGGGCCTGTCCTTCGCCACCCTGCTGACCCTGGTGCTGACCCCGGTGATGCTGGCCGCGCCCAAGGTCTATTCCGCCCGCTTCGTCCGGCTGCGCGGCTGGCTGCATGATCGCTTTGGCTGGGGCCCCGCCCCGCGGCGGCCGACCCCCAGCCTGGCGGACGAGGTGCCGAGGGCGGCGGAGTAGCCGTGGCGCCCGTCCATCCGGCCTTGGCGCACCGGGTCGCGACATCTGACGACATCCCGGCCCTGGAGGCGGTGATGGACGCGGCCATCGGCGAGCTGCAGCAGGGCTTCCTGACCCCGGCGCAGATCGCGTCCAGCCGGATGGTCATGGGCCTGGACCGGCAGCTGATCGCCGACGGCACCTACTTCGTCGTCGAGGAGGATGGCGGCTCCGGCGATCGGCGCGTCGCCGGCTGCGGGGGCTGGAGCCGGCGGGCGACGCTGTACGGCGGCGACCACACCCCCGGGCGCGACGCCGCCCTGCTCGACCCGGCGACCGACGCGGCGCGCGTGCGGGCGATGTACACGAACCCGGCGTTCGCCCGGCGGGGCGTGGGCCGGCTGATCCTCAGCCTGTGCGAGGCGGCGGCGCGCGGCGAAGGGTTCACGCGGCTGGAGCTGATGGCGACGCTCTCGGGGCAGCCACTGTACGCCGCCTACGGGTTCGAACCGATCGAGGCGATCGAGGATGACCGCGGCGGCGTGGCCGTGCCGCTGGTGCGGATGGGCAAGCGGATCTGACCCATCCTTCCCGATAAAGGGGGGTGGGCCGAGCTAGCCGCCGCGTGTCTGCCGTCTCCAGAGGGCGGCGTATTCGGCGCCCTTGGCGAGGAGGTCGTCGTGCGTGCCGCGTTCCACGATGCGGCCGCGGCGGAGCACCAGGATCTGGTCGGCGTCGGCGATGGTCGACAGGCGGTGGGCGACCACCAGCGTTGTGCGCCCTGCCCTCACCTTGCGCAGCGTCTCCTGGATGGCGGCCTCGGTCGGCCCGTCGAGGGCGCTGGTGGCCTCGTCGAGGATCAGCAGGCGCGGCTCGGCCAGCAGGGCGCGGGCGATGCCGACCCTCTGGCGCTCGCCGCCGGAGAGCTTGAGGCCGCGCTCCCCCACCTTGGTGGCCATGCCGTCGGGCAGGTTGTCGATGAAGGGACCGAGTTCGGCGGCGTCGGCGGCGGCGCGCACCTCGGCCGGCGAGGCGTCGGGCCGGGCGAAGGCGATGTTGGCGTAGAGGCTGTCGTTGAACAGCGCCACGTCCTGGGGCACGAGCGCCACGGCGCGGCGGATGTCGGACAGCTTCACCCGCCGCATGTCGAGGCCGTCGATGGTGATGCGGCCCTCCTGCGGATCGATCAGGCGCATGGCGAGGCGGATGGCCGTGGTCTTGCCGGCGCCCGACGGCCCGACCAGGGCGACGGTCTGGCCCGGTCGCGCCTCGAAGCTCACGTCCAGCAGGCCGGCCGACCGGGCGTCGTGGCGGTAGCTGACGCCCTGGAAGGCGATGGCGGCGCCTTCCGCCCGGGCCGGCGGCAGGCCGTCCGCGTCCGGCGCATCGGCGATGTCGGGGCGGATGCCGCGCAGCGCCACCATCTGCTCCATGTCGATCAGGCCCTGGCGGATCTCGCGGTACTGGAAGCCGAGCATGCCGAGGGGCGCATAGAGGCCGGAGAGCAGGAAGATGGCGGTGGTGATGTCGCCGATCCGCAGCTCGCCGCCGGCCACCTGCATGCCGGCCATGACCGTCATGGCGGCGAGTCCCACGTTGAGGATCAGCGCCTGGGCGGCGTTCAGCAGGTTCAGCGAGCCGTTGGCGCGCGAACTGGCGTCCACATAGTCGGCCATGGCCCCGGCGTAGGTGTCGACCAGCCGCGGCTCGGCGCCGAAGGCCTTGAGCGTCTCGTAGTTCATCAGCGCATCGGACGAGAGGCCGGCGGCGCGGGTTTCGGCCTCGTTCAGTTCCCGGCGATGGCTGAGCCGCCAGTCGGTGATCTTGAAGGTGATCACCGCATAGAGGACGAGGGTGACGAAGGCGGTCAGCGCGAAGCGCCAGTCCAGCCGCAACACCATGACGATCATCGCCAGCACCAGCTCGACCGCCGTGGGACCCAGGCTGAAGATCAGGCTCCGGATCAGGAAGTCGGTGGCGCGCGCGCCACGGTCGATGACCCGGGAGAGCGCGCCAGTCTGCTTGGTCTGGTGGAAGTCCAGCGACAGCGACAGCGCGTGGCCGAAGCTCTCGACCGCCGCCCGCGCCATCGTGGACTGCGAGACCCGCGTGAAGATGGCGTCGCGGGCGTAGGGGGCGACGGCCGAGACCAGCCGGAGCGCCGCGAAACCCACGGCGAGGCCCACGAAGCTGGCGCCGACGATCACCGCGCCCTGCCCCGTCGGCGTCAGGGTGTTGATCGCGTCGCCCAGCAGCACGGGCGCAAGCACGCCCGCGAGCTTGCCGATGAAGACCAGGACCAGAGCGGCGGCGATACGCAGCCGCAACTGCGGCGCGCCCGAGCGCATCACGAGGCGCCCGAGGTCGGACATCGAACCCCAGAAGTCGAACTTGGCGCCGGGCGGCGCCACCGCGCCGAAGCGGCCTTCGGGGCCGCGGGCGACATGGACATGGGCCAAGGCGGCTACGCCTCGCCTGCGACGTTAATGGACAGGTCCGGGAACACGGCTTGCTTGAATCTCCTTAACCCTGGCCATAGCTAGTTGGGCCTTCGATGCGCGCGAACCAAGCGCGAGTCTCGAAGCCTTTTCCGTATTGGAGCGAATGTTCATGGGGCGTGACAACGGACGCCTGCAGTCTGTCTGCGTGTTCTGCGGCTCGTCGGACGCCGCCGATCCGGCCTATCTGCGCGCCGCGGGCGAGCTGGGCCGAGCCCTCGCCGCCGCGGACCTGAAGCTGATCTACGGCGGCGGCGGCGTCGGCCTGATGGGCGCGACCGCCCGGGCCGCGCACGACGCCGGCGGGGCGGTGTTGGGGATCATCCCCGACTTCCTGGTGGGCCGCGAGCGCGCGCTGGAAAGCGTCGAGCATGTGGTGGTCACCTCGATGCACCAGCGCAAGTCGATGATGTTCGAGGAATCGGACGCCTTCGTGATCCTGCCGGGCGGCATCGGCACCCTGGAAGAAGTGGTGGAGCTGCTCTCGTGGCGCCGCCTCGACCTGCACAAGAAGCCGGTCGTCTTCTACAATCCCGACGGCTTCTGGACGACGCTGTTCGACCTCTTTCAGCACACGGTCGACGCCAGGCTGACGCCGCCCGAGTTCATGGACGCGTGGCGCGCGGTGGAGACGGTCGAGGCGATCATCCCGGCGCTCTACGCCCAGGCCGGCGAGCCGATGCCGAACATCGACGAGAAGCGCGTCCTGAAGCTCACCTGATCGGTTGGGCGCGCGGCTCCGCGGCCAGCACCTGCTGGACGTAGGGGTCGGCCGCCACCTGGTCGAGCAGCCATTCGCGGAAGGCGGCGATCTTGCCGACCCGACGGCGGTCGGGCGGGTAGACCAGCCAGTAGCGGGTGTCGCCGATGTAGACGTCGAACGGCTGGACAAGCCGTCCCGCCGCGAGATCCCGGCCGAACATGGCGGGCGAGCCGATGGCGGCGCCGTCGTTGGCCAGGGCGGCCGCCACCTCCAGGGTCTGGGTGTCGGCGATGATCCGGGGCGCGGCATGGCCGAGCTCGCCGTCCATCGGCACGCCCGCCGCCCTGAACCAGGCGTTCCATTCCACGTCCCAGCCCACCCGATGCACGTCCAGCAGCCGCTCGGGACGCGGCGGATCGCCCAGCCTGGCCATGGCGGCGGGGGTGCACAGCACAGTCTGGATCGCCGGAAAGAGCGGAATGGCCTCCAGGCCGGGCCAGCCGCCGCGGCCGCCGCGAATGGCGACGTCGAAATCTTGCCGGACGAGGTCGACCACCTTGTTGTCGGTGTCGAGCCGCACGGCGATCTTCGGATGCGCGAGCTGAAAGGCCCCCAGCCGGCCGGCGAGCCACTGGGTGGCCAGCGTCTGCAGGGTGGTGATGCTGAGCACGCCGTCGCCGGTGTCGGAGAGATCGGTGACGGCGGCGCGCAGGGCGGCCATGGCCTCCCCGGCGGCGCGGGCCAGCCGCTCGCCGGCCGGGGTCAGCGTCACCTCCCGCGGCTGGCGGACGAACAACCGCCGGTCGAGCCGCTGCTCGAGAGCCTTCACCTGCCAGCTCACCGCCGCCTGGCTCATGCCCAGCTCTTCGGCCGCGCGGGTGAAGCTGCCCTGACGCGCCGCAGCCTCGAACACGCGGATGGCGCTGAGCGGAATGCGGGCGAGTGGGTCAGACATAAGCCAGACTTATGCGTACAGCAGGAGGTCACGTTTGTCGACCGTGGTTCCCGCGGGCATTTTCCTCGTTAACGGATGCCCTGGCTACGGGAGACGGACATGGAAGAGCTCCACAAGATCCATAAGGATGTTCCCTTCGGATACTGGGTGCTTTGGGTGCAGCCGGCCTGCCGCGCGCTGAGCCGCTGGCTGCGCGGTGCGGACGTGCCTGGGGCCTCGCGGCGGCCTTCCCTCCCCTGATCGGGAAGGAAGGGCCTAAGGCACGTTGGCTTCCAGCTCCTCGAGCCAGACCTTCGCCGTGCCGTCGGAGGGCGCCCGCCAGTCGCCGCGGGGGCTGAGGTTGCCGCCGGAGATCACCTTGGGCCCGTTCGGCATGGCCGAGCGCTTGAACTGGCTGATCTCGAAGAAGCGGAACAGGAACACCGACAGCCATGCCTTGATGGTGGCCAGGTCGTAGGCGTTGCGGGCGTCCTCGGGGAAGTGCGGCGGCCAGGCGCCCTGCCCCGCATCCTTCCAGGCATGCCAGGCCATGAAGGCCACCTTTGACGGCGTGAGGCCGTAGCGGGTGATCCAGTAGAGGTTGAAGTCCTGCAGCTCGTAGGGGCCGATCTTGGCCTGGGTGCTCTGGATGGCGCCGGTCTCGGCGTCGGGCGGCACCAGTTCGGGCGAGATCTCGATGCCCAGCACCGACAGCAGCACCTCGGAGGCGGCCGTGTCGAACTGGCCGGTCTTGGCCACCCAGCGGATCAGGTGCTGGATCAGCGTCTTCGCCACCGAGCCGTTGACGTTGTAGTGGCTCATCTGGTCGCCGACGCCGTAGGTGCACCAGCCCAGCGCGAGCTCGGACAGATCGCCGGTGCCCAGCACGAAGCCGTGCCGCTGGTTGGCGAGGCGGAACAGGTAGTCGGTGCGCAGGCCGGCCTGCACGTTCTCGAAGGTCACGTCATAGACCGGCCGCCCCTCTGCGAAGGGGTGGCCCATGTCCTTCAGGAGCTGGGTGGCCGCCGGGCGGATGTCGATTTCCTCGCCGGTCACGCCCAGGGCCTGCATCAGCTTCCAGGCGTTTGACTTGGTGCCCTCGCTGGTGGCGAAGCCCGGCATGGTGAAGCCCAGGATGTCGGAGCGCGGCTTGCCCAGCCAGTCGAAGGCCTTGGCCGCGACGATCAGGGCGTGGGTGGAGTCGAGGCCGCCGGAGACGCCGATGACGATGTGTTTCGACTTCGTCGATTGCAGCCGTTTTACAAGGCCTTGCACCTGGATGTTGAAGGCTTCGTAGCAGTCCTGGTCGAGGCGTGCGGGGTCGTCCGGGACGAAGGGGAAGCGATCGACGGCGCGCTGCAGGCCCACGTCCTTGAAGTGCGGGCGGTGCTCGAAACGGATGCGGCGGAAGTCCTGCTCCGGATGGCCGTGGGCGGCGGCCGCGTCGTTGAACGTCGGCGTGCGCATCCGCTCCAGCCGCAGCTTCTGGACGTCGATGTCGACGACCGCCATCTGCGGCCCGGTCGGGGAAACGGTCGGTGCAGGCCAGCTCGTGGCCGAGCTCGTAGATCGAGGCCTGGCCGTCCCAGGCCAGGTCGGTGGTGCTCTCGCCCGGCCCCGCGGCCGAGTAGAGGTAGGCCGCCTGGCAGCGGCTGGACTGCGAGGCGCAGAGCCGCGCCCGCTCGTCCGACTTGCCGACGACGATGTTCGAGGCCGACAGGTTGCAGAGGATGGTCGCGCCGGCCAGCGCGCCCAGTGTCGACGGCGGCAGCGGGGCCCAGAAGTCCTCGCAGATCTCGGCGTGGAAGACGAAGTCCGCGAGGTCCTCGGCCTCGAACAACAGGTCGACGCCGAACGGGGCGACCTGGCCGGCCAGGGTGACGTCGAGACCGACGACGCCGACGCCCGGCGCGAACCAGCGCTTCTCGTAGTACTCGCGGTAGTTCGGCAGGTAGCTCTTGGGCACCACGCCCAAGATACGGCCACGGGCGATGACGACGGCGCAGTTGTAGAGCCGGCCATTGTGGCGCACGGGCGCGCCCACCAACAGGACGGGGGCGAGCTTGGCGCTGGCCTCGACCAGGCGACTGATCTCGGCGTCGACCCGCTTCAGCAACGCGTCCTGCAGGAAGAGGTCGTCGATCGCGTAGGCGCTGATCCCCAGCTCGGGGAACAGCATCAGATCGCAGCCGGCCTGGTCGCCCTCCTCCGCCATCCGCAACGTCTCGGCGGCGTTGAAGCCCGGATCGCCCACCGCGACGCGGGGCGTGCAGGCGGCGACGCGGACGAAGCCGTGGGCATGGATGGCGTAGAAAGACTTCGACACGGCGACTCCCGTCTCAGACCCGGCTGCGGGCGGCGGAGAAATGCTCACTTTGAGCATATATAGCGTGACCGTGCGCGCGGGGCAAAGCCCGGCCGCCGGTCCCCGCTCTCAACGCGGCAGAGACGAAAACGGCCCCGTCTCGGGGCCGTCGTCAGGATCAGTCGTCGCGGTGGACCCGCTCGCGGCGCTCGTGACGCTCCTGGGCTTCCAGGCTCAGCGTGGCGATCGGTCGGGCCTCGAGGCGGGATACGCCGATCGGCTCGCCGGTCTCCTCGCAGTAGCCGTAGGAGCCGTCTTCGATGCGCCGCAGCGCCTCGTCGATCTTGGAGATCAGCTTGCGCTGACGGTCCCGCGTACGAAGTTCGAGAGCCCGATCGGTTTCGGACGAGGCGCGATCGGCAACGTCCGCATGGTTCTCGGTTTCGCTTTGCAGGTGGGACAGCGTCTCGCGAGATTCGCGAAGGATGTCCTCTTTCCACTTCAAGAGCTTCTGCTTGAAATACTCAAGCTGTCGCTCGTTCATGAATTCCTCGTCCTCGGAAGGACGATATTCAGGACTTTCAGCCAGAACTGCGGCTGTTTTCATGAGAACCTCACGCCCCCTTGGACGCCCTGAGACACGCGGGGGCTGTATACCAAAACGAACGATGGTTTCAACGCACTCGAATGCGAGGCGCAATTACGCCGCACGCCGGGCGGCTTCCAGCTTCGCGAGTTCCACGGCCGCGCGGGTCTCGATCTCGTCGAGCACCCCCTCCAGCCTGGCGTCGTCGGTGGCCTGACGCTCCTCCTGGACGGCGCGGCGCAGCCGGTCGAGATCGCCGGCGTCCAGGTCGCCGCCCAGCAGCGCGACCTTGAGCCCCTCCAGCACATCCAGGATCTGGCCCGCGCGGCGCACCGAGCGCCGCTTCCGCTCCAGCGGCCCGCCGACGTCCTGCAGGGCCAGCAGGGCCTCGACGCCCATCACCGAGGCGACGCCGCCGACGCCGCCGGCCCGGTCGGTTCCGGCCGCCGGCGCGGGCATGGCCAGGCGGAAGCCGTCGCCGCCGGGGCGCTGACCCGCCTTCCCCGCGCCCTGGACCGGGGAAACACTGCCCGTGCCGCTGACCTTCATGCCGATGCCGCTACCCCCAAGAACCCTGGCGCAAGCTTCGCCGGCCAAACTTGCAGCATGGTTAACGGGCGGCAATTCCTGCCGGGAAAAAGGCGCCGCATTAACCATCCTCAGCCCTGTTTTCATTGGGTTTTGTCCGAGCCTACAGACTGGCACGGTCCTCGCAGGGGCGCAGGCGAAGCAGCTTCAGTGAGCGCCCATGCGTCCGGTCCGAGCCCTAACCGCCCTCCTCTTCGCCGCGACGGCCCTCGTGGCCACGGCGCAGCCGGCGCTGGCCAAGTCGCGCATCAAGGACATCGTCGAGTTCGAGGGCGTCCGCGAGAACATGCTGGTCGGCTATGGCATCGTGGTCGGCCTGAACGGCACGGGCGATGCGCTGCGGAACGCGCCCTTCACCAAGCAGAGCCTGGAGGCGATGCTGGAGCGCCTGGGCGTCAACACGCGTGACGCGCAACTGAACACCAAGAACGTGGCGGCGGTGATGGTGACCGCCAAGCTGCCGCCGTTCGCCGCCACCGGATCGCAGATCGACGTCAGCGTCTCGGCGCTCGGGGACGCCAAGAGCCTGCAGGGCGGCTCGCTGCTGGTGACGCCGCTGATGGGGGCCGACGGCCGGGCCTATGCGGTGGCGCAGGGGACGGTGCAGACCGGCTCGATCAGCGCCTCGGGCGCGTCGGGCAGCTCGGTGTCGAAGGGCGTGCCGACGGCGGGCCGGATCGCCAGCGGGGCCGTCGTCGAGCTGGAGACCGGCTTCCAGCTCGCCAGCATGGGCCAGATGCGCATGACGCTGCGCAATCCGGACTTCACGACGGCCAAGCGCGTCGCCGACGTGATCAACGCCCGCTACCCGGGGTCGGCCATCGCCGAGAACCCGACGATCGTGTCGCTGCGCCCCGCGGGCGGCGACCTGATGAGCTTCATGGCCCAGGTGGAGAACCTGGCCGTGGAGCCGGATTCGCCCGCCAAGGTCGTGATCGACGAGGTCGCCGGCGTGATCGTCATGGGCGAGAACGTGCGGGTCTCCACCGTCGCGATCCAGCAGGGCAACCTGACCATAACGGTGCGCGAGCAGCCGGCGGTGAGCCAGCCAGCGCCCTTCGCCCGCACGGGCAATACCGCGGTGGTGCCGCAGACGGACGTCTCGGTGGACGAGGAACGCGGCCGGCAGTTCCTGACCGTGCGCTCGGGGGCCTCGCTCGCGACGCTGGTGGCGGGGCTGAACGCGCTGGGCGTCACGCCGCGGGACATGATCTCCATCCTGCAGACGATCCGCGCCGCCGGCGCCCTGCAGGCCGAAATCGAGGTGATGTGATGGCCGACCTGATCCCCTCGCCCGCCCTGCTCTCGCAGCCCGCCACGCCGACGGCGTCCGACCTGGCCAAGCGCGCCAAGGTCCGGGAGGCCGCCGAGCAGTTCGAGGCGCAGTTCCTGTCGGTGATGCTGCAGCCGATGTTCGAGGGCACGGAGGTCGAGGGCGCGTTCGGCGGCGGGGCCGGCGAGACGATGTTCCGCTCGCTGATGACCGAGGCCCTGGGCAAGCAGATGGTCAAGTCCGGCGGCATCGGCCTGGCCGACACCGTCCAGCGCGAAATCCTCAAGATGCAGGGGCTCCAGTAATGGCCATCGCGGCGCAGAACCCGCAGGACCGCGTCGAGCAGCTGATCCTGCTCACCGAGCGGCTGACCGAACTGATGGCCGACCAGGCCGCGGCTTTCGAAACCCGCCGGCCGCAGGACGCCGCGGCCAAGCTGGAGGAGACCAGCCGGCTGGCGAACCTCTACCGGCACGAGTCGACCCGCGTGCGGGCTCAGCCGAACCTGGTCTCGGGCGCGCCGCTGGAGCTGCGGACGCGGCTGGTGCGCGCCACCGAGGCGTTCGACGCGGTGCTGGCCCGCCAGGGCCGCGCGCTGAACGCCGCCCGGACGGTGACGGAGGGCCTCGTGAAGGCCATCGCCGACGAGGTGGCGAACCAGCGGGCTAAGAGCGTCTCCTATGGCGCCACCGGCGTGGCTTCGACGAACGGAACGGCGACGGCGATCACCCTCAACCGCCGCGCCTGACTCAAACACTTGTTTGACCTTGCGGAACGCGGGTAGATTCCGCCTGCCGCCCGAGTCCGGGCGGCCTACGTTCTCAGGGCGGGGTGAAACTCCCCACCGGCGGTAATGCCCCTCCGAAGCCTTCGGGCCAGGTCGGGACGAGCCCGCGGGCGCTCCGCTTCGGCGGAGGACGAGCAGACCCGGTGCGATTCCGGGGCCGACGGTCATAGTCCGGTTATGAGAACGGCCGTGTCGCGTCAGGCGGATTCCCGTCTGGGCGCGTGCGGCCTGCCCCCTGAGTCGTGGTCCCTTCGAACCCGGTCAGGGAGAAGACCATGACCCAAGCTACCCCTCTGGCGGCCCTCCAGGAGTTCCGCACCGCCAACGGCGCCTTCCGCGCCGGCCGCGTCGCCTTCGTCCACGCCCTCTGGCATGAGGAGATCGTCCGCGAGGCCTACGCCGGCTTCGTCGACGAGATCGTCAGCCTCGGCTTCCCGGAGAGCGCGGTCGAACGCTTCGAGACGCCCGGATCGTTCGAGATCCCGCTGCACGCCCAGACGCTGGCCCGGTCCGGGCGCTACGCCGCGATCGTGGCGGCGGGCTTCGTGGTGGACGGCGGCATCTACCGCCACGACTTCGTCGCCGAGACGGTGATCCGGGCCTTGATGCAGGTGCAGCTCGAGACGGAGACGCCGGTGTTCTCGGTGGTGCTGACGCCGCACCACTTCCACGAGCACGACATCCACCAGCGGTTCTTCCACGGCCATTTCCGGCTGAAGGGGGCGGAAGCCGCCAGGGCCTGCCACGGCACGCTCCAGAGCCTGGCGCGCATCGCGGAGGCCGGGTGATGGCCGTGCTCGACATCCCGGCGGGTTTCGCGCCGCACTTCCGGTCCAGCCCGCTGACCAAGCCCTGGGAGCCGCTCTACAGCCGCGCCGAAGGCGAAGCGGTGATCATCGGGCTTCGCGCCGGCGAACCCCACACCAACAGCCGCGGCTTCGTGCACGGCGGCCTGATCACCGCGCTCGCCGACGTGGCCATGGGGCTCTCGTGCTCGCGGCGGCTGGGCGACATGCCGAGCCTGGTGACGGTGAACCTGAACGTCGACTTCCTCGGCGCGGCGCTCACCGGCCAATGGCTGGAGTTCACGACCGAATTCGTTCGGCCGGGCTCCACGCTGTGCTTCACCCAGTGCTTCGTCACCGCCGACGGACAGCCGTGCGCGCGGGCCAATGCGGTGTTCCGCGTCGTGAAGCGGAGGCCCGAATGACCACGTACCTGGTGGGCCGCATCGCGATCCACGACCGCGAGGCGTACGGCCGCTATGCTGCGGCCTTCATGCCGGTGCTGCAGCAGTACGGCGGTCGGCTGCTGGTTTCGGAAGAGAACCCCGAGCCGCTGGAAGGCGACTGGGACGGGCGCAAGCTGGTCGTACTGGCCTTCGACAGCCGCGATGCGGCCCTGACCTGGGCCAACTCGCCCGAGTACCGCAAGATCGCCGAGGACCGGATCGCCGGCTCCGACGCCATCGTCGTGCTGGCGGAAGGCTTCGGCTAGAGCGCCACCGTCCGCCCGATCCCGATCGCCGCCAGGAAGTCGGGATCGTGGCTGACGACCAGCAAGGCGCCGTCGTAGCCGGAGAGCGCGGCCTCGACGGCGCCGATGCTGTCGAGGTCCAGATGGTTGGTCGGTTCGTCGAGGATGAGCAGGCCCGGCGGACGGTCGCCCATGAGGGTGCAGGCCAGCGCCGCGCGCAGGCGCTCGCCGCCGCTGAGCGCCGCCACCGGCTTGTCGGCGGCGGTGTTGCGGAACAGGAAGCGGGCCAGGGCCGCGCGGGCGGCGTTGGGCGTCGCGGCGGGGTTCAGGCGCAGGAAAGCCTCGACCAGGGTCTCCTCCGCCCGGAGCAGCGCCGTCTGCTGGTCGAGGAAGACGGTCCGGACCCCACGGGCGATGTGGCCGGCGGCGGGCTCCAGTTCGCCGGCCGCCAACCTGAGGATTGTCGTCTTGCCGGTCCCGTTCGGCCCGATCACGGCGAGGCGCTCGGGCCCGGCGAGGCGGAACGACAGCCCGCGGACGAGCGGCGCCGCACCCGCATAGGCGAAGGCCACGTCCTGGAAAGCCAGCACTGGCTTGCCGGCCGCCAAGCCGGATGGCGGCAGCTCGAAGGCCAGGCGGCGCACGCGTTCGACCTGGGCCTCGGCTTCGGCCAGGTCCTCGGCCGCGCCGGCCTTGAGCCGTTCGGCCAGCAGCGCGCCCCTGCCGGCGCCCTCCTCGGCCCGCCGCTTCAGACCGCCGGCGAGGATGCGCGGCATCGAACCCGATGCGCCGAACCGCTTGCCCACGCCGTCGCGCCGCGCCTTGCGCTCGGCGGCGACCTGGACGTTTCGGGCGACGCGGGCGACCGCCTTCCTGGCGTCGGAAAGGCCGCGCTCGGCCGCGGCCTCCGCCTCGGCCTTGCGTTCGACGTAGAGGTCGTAGCCGCCGCCATAGACCTCGGCGCCGAGGCTGGTCAGCTCGATGACTCGGTCCATCCGACGGAGCAGCGCCCGGTCGTGGCTGACGACGATCGCCCCGCCCTTCCAGCGGTCGAGGGTCTCGGCGACCAGGATCCGGGCTTCGACGTCGAGGTTGTTGGTCGGCTCGTCGAGGATCAGCAGGTCCGGCTCGGCGGCGATCAGGCCGGCCAGCGCGGCACGCGTCGTCTGGCCGCCGCTGAGGGAGGCGGCGGGACGGTCGAGGTCGAGGTCCGGCAGGCCGACGCCCGCCAGGGCCTCGGCGAGGCGCGCCTCCAGCGTCCAGTCGGCGTCGGCGAGATCGTCCTCGGTCCCCTCGCCCGCCTCAATGCGGCGCAGGCGGGAAAGCGCGTGGGTGACGCCCAGCAGGTCAGCGACGCTGGCGCCCGGCGGCGGCTGCAGGGTCTGGCGCAGCACGCCGACCCGGCCGCACACCCTCACGAAACCGGCGGACGGCGCAAGTTCGCCCAGGATCAGCCGGACGAGCGTCGTCTTGCCCACGCCGTTGCGGCCGACGAGGCCGGTGCGTTCGGGCCCGAAGGCGAGGCTCAGGTTGTCGAGGAGAACGCGCCCGTCAGGCGCGGCGAAGCTCAGGCAGTCGAGGGTGACGAAGGCGGGCATGACGGACCATTTGCGCGAGGACGTGGCGGGCGGAGCGGATGTCCGTCGTCAGGCGCATGGTCTTCGAAGCCTCCCGGGTGCAGCCGCCTATCTAGAGGCCGGCGTCGTGCGGCGCCAGTGCTCAAGCTGATCCAGGACGTCGTTCACCAGCTGGTCCTGGGTCAGTCCTGTGACGTCGCGCCGGGAATTGCGGGGCTCGACGCGGGCGACCAGCCGCCACTCGCGCGTTCGCCGGCCGTCCGGCGCCTCCAGCAGCGAATAGGCCGGCAGCGGGCGCGCCTCCGGCGCCAGCCGATAGACGAAGCGCCACGGCGTCTCGCCGACCGAAAGCGCCGCCTCGTCCTCAGCGAAGTCGACCTGCAGCCCGCCGAGCCCCTCGGCCTCGAGGGCGGCGTTGACGGCCCGCAAGGCCGGCGCGCCGTGGGCGGCGATCTGGCGCTCGATCTCGCCCTTCCGCGGCGGCGCAAGGATCTGCGAGAGGCGCACGCGCAGCGCCGGCCCCTCGGGCGCAATGGCGACCCCGGCGACGTCGGCCCGCATCTGGCGGACGAGGCCGACGCAGAGCAGCACCATGATGAAGGCGAACGGCAGGGCCGCGACAAGGGTGGCGGCCTGCAGCGCCCCCAGGCCGCCGGCCACAAGCAGCAGGGCGGCCGCGCCGCCCTCGACCGAGCACCAGTAGACCCGCTGCCAGCGCGGCGTCTCCTCGGCGCCCCCGAGGCGATGGTGTCGATCACCAGCGAGCCGGAGTCTGCCGACGTCACGAAGAAGACGGCCACCAGAAGCACCGCCAGGGCGGAGGTGACGCCCGCGCCGGGCAGTTGCTGGAAGAAGTAGAACAGGGCGGTGGACAGGTCGGAGGTGACGGCCTGCGAGATCGCCCCCGCCGCCCTCCCCATGTCGAGGCTGATCGCCGTTCCCGAAGACGGTCATCCAGAGGAAGGTGAAGCCGGTCGGCACCAGCAGCACGCCAATCACGAACTCGCGCACCGTCCGTCCGCGGGATATCCGCGCGATGAACATGCCCACGAACGGCGACCAGGCGATCCACCACGCCCAGTAGAAGAGCGTCCAGTCCGCCATCCAGTCCCGCGGCTCGTAGGCGTAGAGATTGAAGGTGCGGATGAAGAAGTGGTCGAGGTAGAGGCCGAAGTTCTGGACCAGCGCCTTCAACAGGAACCCCGTCGGGCCAACGGCCAGGACGAAGAGCATGAGGCAGACGGCGACGACGAGGTTCAGCTCGGACAGACGCCGGACGCCCCGGTCGAGCCCCGTCAGCACCGACACCATCGCCGCGCCCATCACGAGAGCGATCAGGCCCAGCTGCATGCCCGGACTGACCGGGAGGCCGAACAGATGCCCCAACCCGCTGTTCATCTGGGCGACGCCTAATCCAAGCGACGTCGCGATGCCGAAAACGGTGCCCCAGATGGCGAAGATGTCGACGGCGTCGCCGATCGGCCCGTGGATCCGCCGCCCCAGCAGCGGGTAGAGGCCTGACCGCAGGGTCAGCGGCAAGCCCTTGCGGTGGGCGAAGAAGGCCAAGCTCAGGCCGACGACGGCGTACACCGCCCAGGCGTGCACGCCCCAGTGGACGAAGGTGATGACCATCGCCTCGCGCGCCGCGGCGAAGGTGCGCGGCGCAGCCTCCGGCGGCGCGGCATAGTGCTGAACCGGCTCGGCGACGGCGAAATACATCAGGCCGATGCCCATGCCGGCGGCGAAGAGCATGGCCAGCCAGGACGGATAGGGAAACTCCGGCTCCGCGTCGTCGGGGCCGAGCTTGAGGCGTCCGGTCGAACTGAACGCGAGCGCCAGCACGACAAGGAGGAAGCCCGCCACGGCGGCGACGTAGAACCATCCGAAGGCGCCGATCACCCAGGCCTGGGCGGCCTGAAACACACGGTCCGAGGCGCCCGGCGCCGCGACAGCCGCGAGCAGGAGCAGCCCTACGATGAGGCTCGCGCCCCAGAACACCCGCGGGTTCATCACCGTCCTGACCATCGACCAGAAGCGTTCGGGGAAGCACGGCCGTTCCGCGGCTTTCGGACCTGCCATTCGCGCGACGCCTTGAGACGGGCGGGCGCATCGCCGACTTCTGGCGCATGAGATCGCCCGACGCCCTCGACTGGACCGCGCTCGCCGCCGAGCTGGACGCCCACGGCTGCGCCGTCGCCCCCGGCCTGCTGGACGCCGCCGAATGTGCGGAGGTAGCCGGCTGGTACGACGAGGCCGAGCGCTTCCGCAGCATCGTCGTGATGGCGCGGCACGGCTTCGGGCGCGGCGAATACCGCTACTTCCGTTACGACCTGCCGCCGCTGGTGCAGGCGCTGCGGACGGGCTTCTATCCGCAGCTGGCGGCGATCGCCAACGCCTGGAGCGTCGCGCTGGGCGAGGAGGCGCGGTTCCCCGAGGATCACGGCGGCTTCCTCGCGCGCTGCCAGGCGGCAGGTCAGACGCGGCCGACGCCGCTGCTGCTGCGCTACGGCCCCGGCGACTACAACTGCCTGCACCAGGACCTCTATGGCGAGCACGTCTTCCCGCTGCAGGTCGCGGTGCTGCTCTCCGAGCCGCGCGAAGACTTCGAAGGCGGCGAGTTCGTCCTGACCGAACAGCGGCCGCGCCTGCAGTCGCGGGCCGAGGTCGTGCCCCTCGCCCGCGGCGACGCGGTGATCTTCCCGGTCCGCCATCGCCCGGTGCGCGGAACGCGCGGCTTCTATCGCGTCAACCTGCGCCACGGGGTCAGCCGGCTACGGTCCGGCCGCCGTCACACCCTGGGCGTCATCTTCCACGACGCCGCCTGAAGGAGACCTCATGAGCTATGTCGTCACCGGCCTGTCCGAAGCCGAGTTCCAGCCCCTGTTCGGCCTTTCGGACGCCGCGCTCGCCGAACGCGGCGTGCAACGGATGACCGTGACCGCGCCGCAGGGCTTCCCGTGCCGGATCAGCCTCCAGGATCGTCCGGTTGGGGAGACCGTGCTGCTCCTGAACTATGAGCACCAGCCGGCGGACACGCCGTTCCGATCGCGGCACGCCGTGTTCGTCGGCGAGCAGGCCGGTCCGACGGCCCGCTATGTGGACGAGCTGCCGCCGGTGCTGGCGGTGCGGCCGTTCACGTCGCTGCGGGCCTTCGACACCGATGGCATGATGACCGATGGCCAGCTCGTGCCGCGCGCCGACCTGGCCGACGCGATCGCCCGGATGCTTGCGGCGCCCGGAACGGCCTACCTCCACGCCCACTATCCGGGCCGCGGCTGTTACGCGGCGCGGATCGACCGGGCGTAGCATCCTGAACCGCCGCCACTCGCACGGGTGTGAAGTGCGGCGCCGCAACCATCTTTTCGCAAGCGGGTTTCCGCCTCCGACCGACACGGAGGAGACGAGAGACTTGCACGGTTCGCTGAAGCTGGCGGGGGGTGATCACGATCCTGGGCGCGGCCGCGGCCGCCGGCCCCGCCCTGGCTCAGCCCGGGCTGACCGCCGTCGGCCATGGCGCCGCCGGCCAGGTGGCGCTGCAAAAGCCCGCCCGTGTCGCGCCGGTAAGCCTCGCCGCCCGGCAGGCGATCGCCGCCGCGCCGTTCGAGAAGCCTGCGCCGCGCAAGCTGGACCTCACCGTCCGCGCCGACGACCGCCTGCGCGACGAGGTGGAGCTCCGCCAGAAGGACGCCTGGAACGAGGACGAGGGCTTCCAGTTCAGGATGACCAAGGTCGCCTACACCCGCCGCTTCTGACCCCACGCCGCACCCGCCCGGAGGCCGCATGATCCACTCGTTCCTGATCGGCCTCGTGACAGGCGCGCGCTCGATGACGCCCCTGTCAGCAATCAGTCTCGCCGCCCGCGCGGGCGCCTGCCGCGCGACAGCGGCGCGCCGGACATCCTGAGCTCGCCGGTCGGCGTGGCGGGCAGCTTCGCCCTCGCCGTGGGCGAGATCATGGGCGACAAGATCAAGTCCGCGCCCGACCGGATCGTCACCGCCGGCATGGCCGCGCGGCTGGCCACGGGCGGCCTGGCCGGAGCCGCCCTCGCCCCGCACGCGCGGCGGGGGCTCGGCGCCGCCCTGGGCGCGGCCGGCGCAGTCGTCGGCGCCCACCTCACCTTCCGCCTACGCATGGCGGCGCTGCGCCGCTTCGGCCAGACGCCCAGCGGACTGGTGGAGGACGCGCTGGCCGGCGCGGCCGCCGGCTGGGTGATCGACCACGCCCGCCGCACGCAACCTCTCCATCCGGCGTAGCCCGCCGCCCCTTCCTGCTGACAGCGTGGTGTCAGCAGCGCTGCGGCCTCCCGTCGCGGGCGGACTATGTTCGCCTTGCGTTCCTGTGTTATCGGTGACTCGCGTTACCTACATTCAGCGGTCTCGCCGCAGGGTCCGTCCGAGCCGTTCTTCGGCAGGACCTTCCGCGGCGCTTTGCGTGTTTCCGGGACAGAATGGCCGACAATCAGAACTCCATCCGCGTGCGGGGCGCGCGCGAGCACAATCTGAAGGACGTGAGCGTCGACATCCCGCGCGGCGAGCTGGTGGTGATCACCGGCCTGTCGGGCTCGGGGAAGAGCTCGCTGGCGTTCGACACCATCTATGCCGAGGGGCAGCGGCGCTATGTCGAGAGCCTGTCGGCCTACGCGCGCCAGTTCCTGGAGCTGATGAGCAAGCCGGACGTGGACCTGATCGAGGGCCTGTCGCCGGCGATCTCCATCGAGCAGAAGACCACCAGCCGCAACCCCCGCTCGACCGTGGGCACGGTCACCGAGATCCACGACTACATGCGCCTGCTGTGGGCGCGGGTGGGCGTTCCCTACTCGCCGGCCACCGGCCTGCCGATCGAGAGCCAGACGGTCAGCCAGATGGTCGACAAGCTGGCCGCCGTCGACGAGGGCACGCGTCTGTATCTGCTGGCCCCCGTGGTGCGTGGCCGCAAGGGCGAGTACCGCAAGGAAATCGCCGAGTGGCAGAAGGCCGGCTTCCAGCGGCTGAAGATCGACGGCGAGTTCTACCCGATCGAGGATGCGCCTGCCCTCGACAAGAAGTTCAAGCACGACATCGACGTGGTGGTGGACCGGCTGGTCGCCAAGCCCGGCCTGGAAAGCCGCTACGCCGACAGCCTGGAGACGGCGCTGCGCCTGGCGGACGGGATCGCCGTCGCCGAGTGGGCCGATGTGGCGGAGGGCGAGAAGGAGCCGAGGCGGCTGATCTTCTCGGAAAAGTTCGCCTGCCCGGTCTCGGGCTTCACGATCAGCGAGATCGAGCCTCGGCTGTTCTCGTTCAACAATCCCTACGGCGCCTGCCCCGTCTGCGACGGCCTGGGCGCGAAACTGGCGTTCGACGCCGACCTCGTCGTGCCGGACAAGGACAAGACCCTGCACAAGGGCGCGATCTCGCCCTGGGCCAAGGGCCCCTCGCCGCTCTACACCCAGACCCTGCAGGCGCTCTCGCGCCACTACGGCTTCTCGATGGACGAGCCCTGGTGGAAGCTGCCGGAGACGGCGCGCCAGGTCGTGATGCACGGCTCGGGCGAAGAGAAGATCCGCTTCGTCTACGACGACAACGCCCGCAAGTACGAGGTCAACAAGACCTTCGAAGGCGTGCTTCCGAACCTCGAGCGGCGCTGGCGCGAGACCGACAGCTCGTGGGTGCGCGAGGAGCTGGGCCGCTACCAGTCGGAAACGCCGTGCGAGGCCTGCAACGGCTATCGCCTGAAGCCCGAGGCGCTGGCGGTGAAGATCGGCGGCAAGCACATCGGCGAGGTCTCGACCCTGTCGATCAAGCACGCCGGCGAGTGGTTCGAGGCGCTGGGCGCCCAGCTCACCGACAAGCAGATGGAGATCGCCCGGCGGATCCTAAAGGAGATCAACGACCGGCTGCGGTTCCTGGTGAACGTCGGTCTCGACTACCTGAACCTGTCGCGCGGCTCGGGCACGCTCTCAGGGGGTGAGAGCCAGCGCATCCGGCTGGCGAGCCAGATCGGCTCGGGCCTCACGGGCGTGCTCTACGTCCTGGACGAGCCGTCCATCGGCCTGCACCAGCGCGACAACACCCGCCTGCTGACCTCGCTGAAGGGGCTGCGGGACCTCGGGAACTCGGTGCTGGTGGTGGAGCACGACGAGGAGGCCATCCTCACCGCCGACTACGTCATCGACATGGGTCCGGCGGCCGGCGTCCATGGCGGCGAGATCATCGCCCAGGGCACCCCGCAGGAGGTGATCGCCAATCCGAAGAGCATCACCGGCCAGTACCTATCGGGCGTCCGCGAGATCGCCGTGCCCGACGAGCGGCGGCCGTTCTCCAAGAAGAAGATGCTGCGCGTCATCGGCGCCCAGGGGAACAACCTGAAGGGCATCACCGGCGAGATCCCAATCGGGACGTTCACCTGCATCACCGGGGTCTCGGGGGGCGGCAAGTCCACCTTCACGATCGAGACCCTGTACAAGGCGGCCGCGCGCCGGCTGCACAACGCCTCGGACGCGCCGGCGCCGCACGAGCGCATCGAGGGCCTGGAGCACTTCGACAAGGTCATCGACATCGACCAGAGCCCGATCGGGCGCACGCCGCGGTCGAACCCGGCCACCTACACCGGCGCCTTCCAGCCAATCCGCGACTGGTTCGCCGGCCTGCCGGAGGCGAAGGCGCGCGGCTACGGGCCGGGGCGCTTCTCGTTCAACGTGAAGGGCGGCCGCTGCGAGGCCTGCCAGGGCGACGGCCTGATCAAGATCGAGATGCACTTCCTGCCCGACGTGTACGTCACCTGCGATGTCTGCCACGGCCGCCGGTACAACCGCGAGACCCTGGAGGTGATGTTCAAGGGCAAGAACATCGCCGACGTGCTGGACATGACCGTCGAGGAGGCGGCCGACTTCTTCAAGGCGGTGCCGCCGATCCGCGAGAAGATGGAGACCCTGAAGCGCGTGGGCCTCGGCTACGTGAAGGTTGGCCAGCAGGCGACGACCCTGTCGGGCGGCGAGGCCCAGCGGGTGAAGCTGTCGAAGGAGCTGTCCCGGCGGGCGACGGGCAAGACGCTCTACATCCTCGACGAGCCCACCACGGGCCTGCACTTCGAGGATACGAAGAAGCTGCTGGAGGTGCTCCACGAACTGGCGGACCAGGGCAACACTGTGGTCGTGATCGAGCACAACCTCGACGTGGTGAAGACCGCCGACTGGATCGTCGACTTCGGCCCCGAGGGCGGCGACGGCGGCGGCGAGATCGTCGCCCAGGGCAGCCCGGAGGACGTGGCGGCCAACGAGCGCTCCTGGACGGGACGGTATCTCGCCGAGCTGCTGGAGCGGCACCGCGAACGCAAGGGCGCCCGGAAGAAGAAGCTGGTGGGGGCGTGAGCTAGTCCCTCCTCTTTAGCGGAGGGACAGGCCGCGCAGCGGCCAGGGTGGGGGAATCTGGAATGGTCACGGCGCCGACGGCGAGAGCCCGCCAACTGCGCAACAACATGACCGAGCCTGAGGTCTTCCTGTGGGCACGGCTCAAGCGCCTGGATGAGCGCGGCTATCGCTTCCGCCGGCAGCGGCCCTTCAGGGAATATTACCTGGACTTTGTCTGCATCGACCGGATGCTGGTGGTGGAGGTTGACGGAGGCCAGCACAACGAACCGCTGCAGGTCGAACACGGCGCCGTTCGTGATGCCCAACTGCGGCGCGCCGGCTATGAAGTTGCGCTTCGCCAACTCCGAAGTTCGTCACGAGATCGATCGAGTGATGGACATCATCATCCGGGCGCTCGAAGCTCGGCCCTCGCGGTTCGGCAGGGGCGCGGACACATCAGGCGTCGGAGCCTGAACGAGGTCCCCCCCACCCTGACCGCCTTCGGCGGTCTGTCCCTCCCCTGAAGAGGAGGGACTCAGAGGGGGAAACCTGTTCATGAAGCTCTTTGGCGCGCCGATGCCGGCGCCGAATCCACGGCGGGTGCGGATCTTCCTGGCGGAGAAGGGCATCGACCTGCCCGAGACGCCGGTGGACATGCGCCAGCGGGAACACAAGAGCCCGGAGCATCGGGCGCGGAACAGCCTGGGCCAGGTGCCGACGCTGGAGCTGGACGACGGGACCTGCATCTCGGAGACGGTCTCGATCTGCCGCTACTTCGAGGAGATCCAGCCCGACCCGCCGCTGTTCGGCCGGACGCCGGTCGAGAAGGCGCTGGTGGACATGTGGGTGCGGCGCACCGAGTTCACGGTCATGATGCCGGTGGGCAATTTCTGGCGGCATGCGCATCCGTTCACCGCCAAGCTGCTGACCCAGTTCCAGGACTTCGGCGAGAGCAACCGCGAGACCTACGCGGGCGCCCAGCGCTGGCTGGACAAGGAGCTGGCCGAGCGGCCGTTCCTGGCCGGCGACAGCTTTACGATGGCCGACATCTGCCTGCTGACGACGGTGGACTTCGCCGACTGGATCGGCCTGCCCCTCACGGACGAGGCGAAGAACCTGAAGGCCTGGCGCGAACGCGTCTCGGAGCGGCCCAGCGCCCGGGCCTAGTCCGGCCGGCCGTGCGTCAGCGCCCGGTAGGCATAGGCTCCGGGCGCGGCGATCACGGCATACCAGAAGGCGCTGAAGAGGCTGGAGACGGCCATGTAGGCGACGCGGAGCGGCTGGAAATAGGCCGCCAGCGAAGGCTCCTCCGGGATGGCGAAGATCTGCAGGATGTCCTGGAAGCTGCCCCCCGTGACCATCACGGCGATCCCGGCGGCCGGCAGGAACAGCAGGATCGCCATCACGAAGGCCAGGATCACCAGCGCGATCATGAGGACATAGGCGCCGGTCAGCCGCCAGAACTGGCCGCGCGTGACGTTCCACGAATCGAACAGGGCGAGCCTGTCCCGGTCGAACGTGATCACGGGCGCAAGCGAGAGCCGGACCGCCAGGAAGATCACCAGCGAGGCCGCGCCCAGCCACAGCAGCAGGCTCATCACCACGGCCACGCCCTGGCCCAGGGCGCCGGCCACCAGCATCAGGACCACGCCAACCAGGGTGATCGCAGCCATCAGGAGCGCGAACAGCACGACGTAGATGAGCGTCAGCGCCATGAGCCGGAACTCGGCCGGGCCGATGCGGAACAGGCGAATGGAGCCGGTCTGGCCGCGCAGCAGGATGCGGTAGATCGCCGTCGCCATCATCGACTGGATCAGCAGCCCCAGCAGCAGCAGCGGCGACAGGATGGCGAGCGCCT
The DNA here is from genome assembly GCF_024699945.1 of Phenylobacterium sp. J426. Classification (GTDB taxonomy): domain Bacteria; phylum Pseudomonadota; class Alphaproteobacteria; order Caulobacterales; family Caulobacteraceae; genus Phenylobacterium. The sequence goes on from NZ_JAJOMY010000001.1 coordinate 3,616,521, forward strand.
CGAGCAGATCCCCCATGGGGAGCGTCTCTTCGCTGCCGAGGGCGGCCAGCGCCTCACGGGCGCGGTCGGGCATGTTCACCTCGATGAACACCTGTAGCACGCCGACGAGGAACATGAAGACAGCGGCGGCCAACAGCTTCCGCGGCCGCTCCCTGGTGATCCGAAACCCTTCGAGCGCCGCGTCGGTCGGCGAAAACCCAGCCATTCTCGTCCCTTGGCCCGTCGGCTTGATGCCGATTCGGGCCGCCCCTCATCCTGCGCAAAGTGCTTGCGAGGCCCGGCCGACGCAAGGCCCCGCTCGCGGTCGGCGGCGTTCGTTGCTAGGGAACCGGCCATGTCGATGAACCCTATCCATGTCGTGGGCGGCGGCCTCGCCGGCTCGGAAGCCGCCTGGCAGATCGCCGAGGCCGGCGTGCCCGTGGTGCTGCACGAGATGCGGCCCGTGCGCGGCACCGACGCCCACCATACCGACAAGTTCGCGGAACTCGTCTGCTCCAACTCGTTCCGGGCGGACGACTGGACGGGCAATGCGGTGGGTCTTCTGCATCACGAGATGCGGCGGCTGGGCTCGATCATCATGGCGGCGGGCGACGCTCACCAGGTCCCGGCCGGCGGCGCGCTGGCGGTGGACCGGGAAGGCTTTTCCGCCGCGGTGACTGCGAAGCTGGAAGGCCACCCGCTCGTGACCATCGCGCGCGAGGAGATCGCCGGCCTGCCGCCCGCCGACTGGAACAGCGTGATCGTGGCCACCGGCCCCCTCACCTCACCGGCGCTGGCCCAGGCGATCCTCGACCTGACGGGCGAGGACCAGCTGTCGTTCTTCGACGCCATCGCGCCCATTGTGAACTTCGACAGCGTCGACATGGACGTGGCCTGGCGACAGTCGCGCTACGACAAGGTCGGGCCCGGCGGCGACGCGGCGGCCTACATCAACTGTCCGATGGACCAGGCGCAGTACGAGGCGTTCATCGACGCCCTGCTGGCGGCGCCGAAGTCGGAGTTCAAGGACTGGGAGCACGTGCCCTATTTCGACGGCTGCCTACCGATCGAGGTGATGGCCGAGCGGGGTCGCGAAACCCTGCGTCACGGACCGATGAAGCCGGTCGGCCTCACCAACGCGCACAATCCCGAGGTGAAGCCCTACGCCGTCGTGCAGCTGCGCCAGGACAATGCGCTGGGCACGTTGTGGAACATGGTGGGCTTCCAGACCAAGCTGAAGCACGGCGCCCAGACCGAGGTCTTCCGGATGATCCCGGGCCTGGAGAAGGCGGTGTTCGCCCGGCTCGGCGGCCTGCACCGCAACACGTTCATCAACAGCCCACGCCTGCTGGACCGAACGCTGCGCCTGAAGGCGCAGCCGCGCCTGCGGTTCGCCGGCCAGGTGACGGGCGTCGAGGGCTACGTCGAGAGCGCCGCAGTGGGCCTGCTGGCCGGCCGCTTCGCCGCCGCCGAACGCCTGGGCCAGGCCGCCGTCCCGCCGCCGGAGACGACCGCCCTGGGCGGCCTGATCGGCCACATCACCGGCGGACACCTGGAGGGCGGCAAGGGGTCGTTCCAGCCGATGAACATCAACTACGGCCTGATCCCGCCGATCGCGCCGCCGAAGCGCGACGCCGAGGGGCGTCGGCTGGGGGCGAAGGAGAAGACGCGGCTCAAGAAGCAGCTGGTCGGCGAGCGGGCGCTGGCCGACCTCGAAGCGTGGCGGGACGGCGCTCCGGCGCTTGCTGCCGAGTAGCTAGATCCGCCCTCGCGCCACGGCCCAGATCAGGCGCAGGCGGTCGAGCACCGGCGCGCCACGCCGGACGGCCAGCGCCGCGTGGGCGGCGGCGGGGAAGGCCCGGGCGTCCAGAGACCGCACCGCCTCGCGCGCGCCCATCAGCGTCTTTTCGGCCGTCGCCGCCAGCGCTGGCGCGTCCGCGGCGCGGCGCGACATGGCCCAGGCGGTTCCGGCGGCTCTCGCGGGACCGACGTCGGCTCCGGGCGCCAGGATCAGGGCGGCGAGTTCGGCGGCGCGGCCCCCGGTGTCCCTTGCCCACGCAAGAGCTTCCGGCGGGTCCATCGGCGCAGCGTCGAGTTCGCGATAGCGGGCGTCGATCATCGCTTCCAGGGGCTCCCGCGGGAGGCCGCGGCGACGCACGACGTCGGCAAGCGCCTGGGCGGTGGGATGCAGGCGCACCGGGCGGCCGTCGAACGCCTCGTCCAGCATCTCGCGCCACCAGGTCAGCCGGATCTCGCCCAGCAGGGAATTGGACGCCACCTTTGGCGCACGCGCCAGTTCGTAGTCGTAGGCGTAGATGGCGACCACCTCGGCCCGCGCCTGCGCGTCTCCGATGAACCGGCTGGACAGCCAGCGGTCGGGGTCGGTGCGGCGGATGAGGTCGTCGAGGTCGCTGGTCATCGGCAGAGGGGTTCGGCGCAAAGAAAAAGGCCCGCCGGTCGGGCGGGCCTTCTCGCAGAGTTGGGCTCCGGCGTCAGCCGAAGATCGTCTGGTTCATGGTCATGGTCACCAGCATCGGCACCGACAGCAGGGTGTTGATGCGGCTGAACAGCATGGCCTTGCGCCCGGCGGCGGCCTTGGCGTCGGCGTCGCCCTCGACGATGCCGAGCGCGATCTTCTGGGCCGGCCAGATGAAGGCCCAGACGTTGAAGAACATGATGGTCGCCAGCCACATGCCGAGACCGATGAAGGTGTGCTGCGGCACCTGGAAGCCGTCGAGGGCGCCCAGCGTGAAGGCCTCCAGCAGGAAGCCGCGGTTCCAGGCCAGGATCACGCCCATGACCCAGGTGGCCAGGGCCGCCCAGCGGAACCAGAACAGCGCCTCGGGGGCGATGTACTTGGAGACCGCCGGCTTCAGCTCGGCGGGGATTTCCGGCATTTTCCGGATCTGGACGAAGTTGAAGTAGTACAGCAGGCCGATCCACAGGATGCCGAACAGCGTGTGCAGCCAGCGGAAGACGCCCTGCCAGAAGATCTGGTCCCAGGCGGCGTTGTGCATGCCGTAACCGGCGACGATCACCAGCGCGAGCAGGAAGCTCACGATCAGCGTGTTGCGGAGATTGGCGAGAAGTCCAGCCATCTTAAGCCCCTCAGAATCCTACCCTTGGCCCACTCGTATAGGGCGTTTCGCCGCAGGCCGAAAGGCAGCGCTTCGCCGGCTCAGACGGCGATGAGGGCCGCAGCCAGCCGGCGACCCTCGGCGGTGAGCACGTTGTAGAGCCGCGCGGCCGCCGGCGTGTCCATGAACTCGAGACCGATTCCGGCGCGCAGCAAGGCGTCCCTCACCTCCCGCGGCGGCTGGGCGTTGCGGACGCCGACGCCCAGCAGGACGAACTCCACCTCGGAGCGGCCCGCCTCCAGCACCGGCGCGAGCGACTCCAGCGTCAGCTCCGAAAGGCTGGCTACGGGCCAGCTCCGCGCCTCGTCGCCGAGGATCAGGACCGAGCCCTCGTGCCGCTCGCCGGCGAGGCGGAAGCCGCCGTCGCCATAGGCGTCCACCGAAGGGGCGTTGCGGGCCACGGCCTGAGGCTCAGACGCGGACGTCGGCGGGCTTCAGCGGCTCGGCCTCTTCCTGGCCGCGCTTGACCCCGAACAGCAGCAGGACCGGGGCGGCCACGTAGATCGACGAGTAGGTGCCGATGACGATGCCGAAGATCAGCACCAGCGACATGTCGAAGAGGGTGGCCCCGCCGAACACCGCCAGGCCGGTCAGGGCCAGGACCGCGGTGACGCCGGTGATGACCGTCCGCGACAAGGTCTCGTTGATCGACAGGTCGATGATCTCGCGCAGCGGCATCTTCTTGTACTTCCGCAGGTTCTCGCGGAGGCGGTCGAAGACCACGACAGTATCGTTCATCGAATAGCCGATGACCGTGAGCACGGCGGCCACGGTGTTCAGGCTGAACTCGAGCCGGAAGAAGGCGATGATGCCGAAGGTGAGGATCACGTCGTGGAACAGGGCCACGACGGCGCCGATGCCGAACTGCAGTTCGAACCGGAACCAGATGTAGACCATCATCAGCAGGATCGCGAGACCCAGCGCCATCAGGCCGCTCTGGAAGAGCTCGCCCGAGACCTTTGCGCCGATGACGTTCGGCGCCTCGAAGGTCACCTGGCCCAGCGACTGGGTCAGGGCGCCGCGGACCTGCTCGGCGACCTGGTCGCTATCGGCGCCCGCCGGCGGCTGGTAGCGCACCATGGCCTTCGTGCCGTCGCCCACGCCCTGCACCTGCGGATCGCCCACAGGCTGGGCGCTGAGCGCCGCGCGGGCCGCGGCGAGGTCGACCTGCCTGGGCGCCGTCGACAGCTCGATCATCGTGCCGCCGGTGAAGTCGATGCCGCAGTTCAGGCCGCCGCACGGCGGCTCGAATGGGAACAGGGCGCGTCCCAGCGAGGCAAGGACGCCGACGATGGAAATCACCGCCGCCAGTCTCGCGAAACGGACGAACTGGAAGTTCGTCTTGATCGGAAGCAGCTTGATCAGGGGCCACATGGCGGAAGGCCCTCCTTACGCGATCGGCAGGGTCTTCGGCCGCGTGGCGCGGAGCCACAGGGCCAGCAGAACCTGGGTGATGAGGACGGCGGTGAACACCGAGGTGACGACGCCAATGGACAGCGTCCAGGCGAAGCCCTTCACCGGACCCGCGCCGAACTGGAACATCAGCAGGGCGGCGAGCAGCGTGGTGAGGTTGGCGTCGATGATGGTGCTCATGGCGCGCGAGAAGCCCGCGTCCATGGCGCTGATCACCGAGCGGCCGGCGCGGATCTCGTCGCGCATGCGCTCGTAGATCAGCACGTTGGCGTCGACCGCGACGGCGAGGGTCAGGATGAGACCGGCGATGCCCGGCAAGGTCAGGGTGGCCTGGGTGACGCTCATGGCGGCGATGATCAGCAGGCCGTTGATGACCAGGGCGATCACCGAGATGCCGCCGAACAGGAGGCCATAGGCCAGGATCATGAACACGACGATCGCGACGGACGCCACGATCGTGGAGACCTGGCCCGCCTTGATGGCGTCGGCGCCGAGTTCGGCGCTGACGGTCTGCTGCTGCTCGACGGTGAGCGGCGCGGGAAGCGCGCCGGCGCGCAGCAGGATGGCCAGATTGTTCGCCGATTCCGCGGTGAAGTTGCCCTCGATGTAGCCGGAACCGCCGGTGATCGCCGAGTTGATGACCGGCGCCGAGATCACCTTCTTGTCGAGGACGATGGCGAACCGCCTGCCGATGTTCTGGGTCGTGGCGTCGCCGAAGCGCCGCGCGCCCTGGCCGTTGAAGCGGAACTCGACGATCGGGCGGGCCGTCTGCGGGTGGTAGCCCTGGTTGGCGGTGGTCAGCATCTCGCCGGTGACGACCGCGCGGCGCTTCACGACGATCGGCTGGCCGTTCTCGTCCGGCAGCACTTCCGAGCCCGGCGGCACCCGTCCGGCGACGGCCTCGGCCACGTCCGCCGATTCGTCGACCATCTGGAAGGTGAGCTTGGCGGTCTGGCCGATCACCTCCTTCAGACGCTCGGGATCGCTTTCCCCCGGCGCCTGGACCACGATGCGGTCGACGCCCTGACGGACGATGACCGGCTCGCGGGTGCCCAGCTCGTCGATCCGGCGGCGGATGATCTCGATGGACTGCTCGACCGCCCGACGCGCCTCGGCCTCCATGGCGTCGGCCGAGAACGACATGCGGATCCGCTGGTCGGGAGCGGTGGAGACGGTGATGTCACGACCGCCCGCCGCGCCCTGCAACGGCGCGCCCAGGGTATTGCGCAGCAGGCGGACGGCCTCCCTGCACCTGGCCCGGGTTGGTGATCCGCACGCTCACCACGCCGCCGGAGGCGCCGAGGTCGGTGAACGGGATCTGCGCCTCGCGGAGCTGCGTACGCGTGTCCTCGACGGTGTTCGTCACGCGCTCGGTGCGCAGTGCGGCCGTGTTGACCTCCAGCAGGAGGTAGGAGCCCCCCTGGAGGTCGAGGCCGAGGTTCAGGGTCTGCTTCGGGAAGAAGCCCGGCAGGCCCGCCCGCGTCTGCTCCGGGATCAGGTTCGGCAGCGAGAACAGCACGCCGAAGATCACCGTGAGGGCGACGAGGACGACCTTCCAGCGGGAGAGGGTCAGCATCGAGGGGCGGCTTCTCGGCTCAGGCTTTGGCGTCGTTGGCGGCAGCCGGCTCGCCGCGGGAACTGACGTCGGCGATCATGGCCTTCACCACCTTCACGGTCACGCCCGGCGCGATCTCGAGGCCGACTTCCTTGTCCTCGACGCGCACGATCTTGCCCTTCATGCCGGACGACAGGACGACGTTGTCGCCGCGCTTCAGGGCGCCCAGCATCGCCTGGTGCTGCTTCATCCGCTTCTGCTGCGGGCGGATCATCAGGAAGTAGAACAGGACGACGAGCGCGATCAGCGGCAGGAACTGGACCAGCATGGCGCTGGGGTCGCCCGCGCCGCCGGCGGCGGTCTGGGCGTAGGCAGGCGTGGCGAACATGGCCTCTCCGGATTGCGGGGGACGCCACTGTGCCAGGGCGCCCGTTCGTAAAGTCGGCGGAAGCTATGCGGAGCGTCCCGCTTTTGCAATGGAACCTGCGGGCGGCTAAGCCTCGCGGCCATGGACGCCGAGCTGAAGCCCCTGCTGGACCGCATCGCCCAGGCCCTGGAACGCCTGGCGCCCCCTGCCCGCGCCGAGGCGGCCTTCGAGGGCGCGCGCCTCTTCCGGCACGACCCGGCGACGGGCGGATTCCATCCGGCGCCCGACTATCCGTTGGCGCTGGAGAGCCTCGTCGGCATCGAGCGGCAGAAGGGCAAGGTGGTCGAGAACCTGCGCCGCTTCGCCACGGGCCTGCCCTACAACCACGTGCTCCTGTGGGGCGTTCGCGGGACCGGCAAGAGCTCGATCGCCAAGGCCGCGTTCATGGCGGTGGCGGCGGATCACGCGGAGCTGAAGCTGGTGGAGGTGGATCGCGACCAGGTCACCGCCCTGCCCGCCCTGTTCGACGACCTTCGGGCCCGGCCCGAGCGGTTCGTGGTGCTGTGCGACGACCTGTCGTTCGAGGAAGGGGCGGCAGCGGCCAAGGCGCTGAAGTCAGCGCTGGAGGGCGGCGTGTCGGGCCCGCCGGCCAATGTGCTGTTCGTCGCCACCTCCAACCGCCGGCACCTGATGCCGCGGGGCCATCAGGAAGACCGTGGCCTGGTCGCCGCCCACGAGGACGCCGAGGAGGAGGTCAGCGTCTCGGATCGCTTCGGCCTGTGGATCGGCTTTCCGCCGATGGACCAGGCAACCTATCTGGCCGCCGTGCAAGGCTATGCCGCGCGCTACGGGCTGCATGTGGAGGACCTGGACCGGCGGGCCCCTGCAGTGGGCGCAGATGCGCGGGGGCCGGTCCGGCCGCGTGGCCTGGCAATTCATCCGCGACCTGGCGGGGGAGCTGGGCAAGCCGCTCCCCCTCTAGCCGTCAGCGCGGCAACACCAGCGCCGGGTCGATGGGCCGCGCCCGTTCTTCGGGGGTCGGCGCATAGCGGACCTCGAAGTGCAGCTGGGGCTCGGAGACGCCGCCGGAGGATCCGGCCTGGCCGATCTGCTGACCCTGGGTGACCTTCTGCTGCATCTTCACGTCGACGCGGCCGAGGTGGCCGTAGGCCGTGACCCAGCCGTCGGCGTGCTTGATGAGCACCAGATTGCCGAAGCCCGGCACCTGATCGCCGGCATAGACCACGTCGCCCGCCGCGGCGGCGCGAACCGCCTCGCCGGCGTTCACCCGGATGTTGATGCCGTCGTTGCGCTGGCTCGGGCCCTTGGGGCCGAAGCCGGACAGGATCTCGCCGCGCAGGGGCCAGATGAACCGGCCCTGCCCCAGGCTGGACACCTGGCTGTCGCTGACCGGCGGCGAGGCCACCGGCGCGCCGACGATCGGGCGATTGGCCGACGGCGCGGGCGTGCTGGCGGGCGGCGGGCTCGGACGGGGCGCGGGAACGCTGGAGGAGCCGCTCGGGCGGTAAGGCTGCGGACGGGACGGCAGCGCCGGCGGGGTCTCGGTCCGCGGCGGCGCGACGGCCGGGCCCGGCGGCGGCGTCGTGGCGCGTGGCGGCTGCGCGCCGATCGGCGGCGGCGACGCCCGCGGCGGCTCGCTGCGGACCGCCGGCGGCGCGGGCTGCGGCGCCGGCGCGTCCACCTGCACGCGGCTGGTGGTCACGGTCGGCCCCTTGTCCTTGAAGCCCTTGGGCAGCCGCAGCCTCTGGCCGGGCCGCAGCGTGGCGTTGCGGCCGAGGTCGTTCTCGTCGCGCAGCGCGTCGGCGGTGACGGTGAAGCGGCGGGCGATGCCGAACAGCGTGTCGCCCTGCTCGACCGTATAGGCCTTGGCCGTCGTCCTGGGCCCCTTCAGGTCGTCGCCCGGATGGATGACGTAGGGCTTCTTGAGCTTGTTGTCCTTGGCGAGCTGCTCGACCGTGGTGTCGAGCTTCCGAGCGATGGCCTCGAGGTTGTCGCCCTTCTTGACGGTATAGGTCGCAGCCGGGCCTTCCACGTCCACCACCCGGCCGGTGACGGTGCGGGTCGTGACGGTGCGGTAGGTCGGCGCGGGCGGCGGCGCATAGGCCGGCTGGGACGGCGCAGGAGACGGCGTCGCGGCGCGTGGCGCGGTCGGCGCAGGCGCGTCCAGCGGCCGGGACTCGACGCTCTCGCGAGCGCGGGGGATCTCCGGCGCCGGCTCGGCGTCGCGCGGGGGCGGCGCGGCCGGCGTGGTCGGCGGCGGTGGAGTGATCACCTGGGGGGCGATCGGGAAGTTCGGGCTCGCGCAGGCCGCCAGGCTCGCGCCGAGGGCGCTGGTGGCCAGGAGGATCAGGATCGGGCGCGTGGGGAAAAGCGTCATCGCCGCTCCGGGTCGGGGATAGAGAATCATCGGGGCGTGGTCGGAGAGAATGGCGGCGGGCCGACGCCCCCGCCAACCCGCAAACCGCCGCAGCCTGTGGACGAAGAGCCCTGGGCGACGCCCTAGAGCTCCTTGGCCACGCCTTCGAGCAGGGGCACGAAGCGGACGTCGATGAGGTCCTCGACCTCGAAGCCGCCCTTGCCGTCGCCGACATAGCGGCGAAGGCTCTGCACCGGCCCCTTGCCCACGGGGGCCACCAGGATCCCGTTCGGCTTGAGCTGCGAGAGCAGAGCCTTGGGCTCTCCCGGCGCCGCCGCCGTGACCATAATGCGGTCGAAAGGCGCCTGCTCGGGCCACCCCTCCCCGCCGTCGCCGAAGCGGGTGATGACGTTCGTCAGGCCCAGCTCCTTGAAGCGCCCTTCCGCTTCGCGCATCAGCGTGCGGTAGCGCTCCACCGTGTAGACCAGCCGCGCGATCTTCGAGAGGATGGCGGTCTGGTAGCCGCTGCCGGTGCCGATCTCGAGCACGCGGTCGCGCCGGTCGATCTTCAGGGCCTGGGTCATCAGCCCGACGATGAACGGCTGGCTGATGGTCTGGCCGCAGGCGATGGGCAGGGCCGAATCCTCGAAGGCGCGGTCCTTGAACAGCTCCTGGGTGAACAGCGGCCGGGGCGTGGTCTCGATGGCGTGCAGCACCTTGGCGTCGGTCACGCCCTGGGATCGCAGCGCCAGCAGCAGCCGCGCCATCTGGGTTTCGGCGTCCTTGTCCCGCTCAGCCATCGTCAGACCTTCGGCGGGGCCCCGCCCAGCAAGCCCTTCAGGTCATTGACCGCGGCCATGTGGGAGAGGTCGATGTGCAGCGGGGTCACCGAGATCCTGCCCTCGTAGAGCGCGCGCAGGTCGGTGCCGTCGGGCGGACTGGAGCGCTCCTGGCGGAAGCCGATCCAGTAGTATTCCTTGCCGCGCAGGTCGGTGCGCTTCTCGGCGTGGCGGACGTGGACGTCACGGAAGCCCTGCTTGGTGACCTCCACCTCGGTGATCTGGTCCACCGGCGCGTTCGGGAAGTTGATGTTGATGACCACGTCGTCCGGCCAGCCCAACTCGACCAGCCGCTTGATGATGCCGGGACCGAAGGCCTCGGCGGGCTCGAAGCTGTTGCCGGGTTCATAGAAGCCCATCTGGCTGAGCGCGATGGAGGGGACGCCCAGCGCCATGCCCTCGATGGCGCCGGCCACCGTGCCCGACATCGTCACGTCCTCGGCGAGATTGGCCCCGCGGTTGACGCCCGACAGCACGAGATCCGGCTTCTTGCCCTTCACCAGTTCGTGGACCCCCAGCATCACGCAATCCGTGGGCGTGCCGGTGGTGGCGAATCGGCGCTCGCCCAGCGTGCGGACGCGGATCGGCTCGGCCAGCGTCAGCGCCCGGCTGGCGCCCGACTGCTCATACTCCGGCGCGCACACCCAGATGTCGTCGGTGAGCTGGGCGGCGATGCGCTCCAGCGCCGCCAGGCCGTCGGCGTGGATCCCGTCGTCGTTGGTGATCAGGATCCTCATTGGGCGTCGCCGCCGATGTGGGTGATCCCGGGCAGGTAGGGCTTCAGCGCATCGGGGACGGCAATGCGGCCGCCCTCGTCCTGGTAGTTCTCGAGGATGGCCACGAGGGTGCGGCCGACGGCGAGGCCCGAGCCGTTCAGCGTGTGGACGAAGCGGGTGCCCTTCTCGCCGGCCTTCTTGGCGCGCGCATTCATGCGCCGGGCTTGGAAGTCGCCGGTGTTCGAGCAGGAGCTGATCTCGCGGTACTTGCCCTGGGACGGCAGCCAGACTTCGAGGTCGTAGGTCTTCCGCGCGCCGAAACCCATGTCGCCGGTGCACAGCAGCATGGTGCGATACGGCAGCTCCAGGCGCTTCAGCACGGCCTCGGCGCACTCGGTCATGCGCTGGTGCTCGGCCTCCGACTGTTCGGGGGCGGTGATGGAGACCAGCTCGCACTTGATGAACTGGTGCTGGCGGATCATGCCGCGGGTGTCGCGTCCCGACGCGCCGGCCTCGGAGCGGAAGCACGGGGTCAGCGCCGTGTAGCGCAGCGGCAGCTCCTCCTCCGCGAGGATCTGATCCATGACGAGGCTCGTCAGCGACACCTCGGCGGTCGGGATCAGCCAGCGGCCGTCGGTGGTCTGGAACAGGTCCTCGGCGAACTTCGGCAGCTTGTCGGTGCCGTAGGCGGCCGCGTCGTTGACCAGCAGCGGCGGGGAGACTTCGACGTAGCCGTGTTCCTGCGTCTGCAGGTCCAGCATGAACTGCCCGAGAGCCCGCTCGAGGCGAGCGAGCTGGCCCTTCAGCACCACGAAGCGGGCGCCGCTCATGCGCGCGGCGGCCTCGAAGTCCATCAGCCCGAGCCCCTCGCCCAGGTCGACGTGGTCCTTCGGTGCGGCGATCGCGCGCGGCTCGCCCCAGCGGCGGACCTCGACGTTGTCGTGCTCGTCGGCGCCCTTGGGGACGTCGGGCGCCGGGATGTTCGGCAGGGCCGAGAGGATCGCCTTCAGCGCCTCGCCGATCTCACGTTCGAGTTCGGCCTGCTCCTCCAGGGTCTTCTTGAGGCCTTCCACCTGCGCCATCAGACGCTGGGCTTCGTCCTCGTTCTTCTGCGCCTTGGCCTGGCCGATCTTCTTGGAGGCCTCGTTGCGCTCGGCCTGGGCGGACTGCAGGGTCGTCTGGGCGGCGCGCAGCCTGGCGTCGAGCTCGAGAATCTCCGCCGCCTTGCCCGACAAACCCTTCTGCGCCCACGCGGCCTCGTAGAGCTCGGGGTTCTCGCGGATGGCTTTCAGGTCGTGCATGGGGCCCGTCTGTCGCTTGAGCGGCTCTCTCTAGAGCGCGTCGGAACAGGCGCCAAGTTGGGCCGCCCCAATCAGGCGGGAATGATGTCCCGGCGCTCGTCATCCCCGCTCTCGTCGTCTCGAGCGCGGCGCAGCTCGATGAGCTTCACGCAGCCGATCGAGATGAAATAAAGGGCGACGATCGGCAGGGCGAGCAGCAGCTGGCTGATGGGGTCAGGCGGCGTCACGATCGCCGCCACGACGACCACCCCGAACACCGCGTAGCGCCAGCCCTTCACCAGCATGGCGGAATTCACGATGCCGGCCATGCCCAGCAGGGTCAGCACCACCGGCAGCTGGAAGCAGAGGCCGAAGGCCAGCAGCAGAGTCGTGACCAGGGTGAGATAGTCCGAGACCTTGGGCAGAAGCTCCACCGCGACCCCAGCCGCGCCGACGATCTGCTGGCTCAGCGAGAACCACAGGACGAAGGGCAGGATGACGAAATAGACCAGGGCGGCGCCCATCAGGAACAGCATGGGCGCCGCGAGCAGGAACGGCAGGAAGGCGCGGCGCTCGCGCTTGTAGAGGCCGGGGGCCACGAAGGCGTAGACCTGCCAGGCCAGCACCGGGAAGGTCAGGACCACCGCGCCGAAGCCGGCCAGCTTCAGCTTGGTGAAGAAGAACTCCAGCGGCGCGGTGAACACCAGCCGCAGGTTCTCGCCCTCGGCCAGCGGCGCGTCCTTCAGCCCGATCAGCACGAACAGCAGGTCGAAGGGGCCGGCTGAATGACCGCCCTTGGACGCCTCGAACATCTCCGCGGCGACCTGGAACGGATGAAGCAGGACGGTGTAGATCTGGGTCGAGAAGCCGAAACAGATCGCGAAGCCCACGACGACCGCCAGGACGCAGATGATCAGCCGCTTGCGCAGCTCCACCAGATGGTCGAGCAGCGGGGCGCGCGAGGCCTCGATCTCGGAGTCGTCGTCCTGGTAGCTCATTCCACGATCTTCTTGGCCGCGAGCTTCTTGGCGCGCGGCCTGGCCGGCGTCTTCGCGGCGGCGGCGCGGGTCTTGGGCGCGGCGCCAGCGGCCTCCTTCGGCTTGGCGGCGCGCGGCTTGCGGGCCGCCTTGACCGGTTCAGGCGCCGGCGCTTCGAGCGGCTCGGGCGGCTCCGAGGTCTGGGCGTGCTGGTAGCTCATCGGCGGGTGCATCTGGACGCCCACGTCCGAGAGGCTGTTCTCGATGTCGCTGACCGTCTCACGATAGGCGCTGTCGCTGATCGACATGTCGGCGAACTGCCCCCGCCGCATCGCCTCCACCTCCTTGCGCAGGTCGTCGAGCTCGGACTGGCGGGCCATCTCGTCGAAGCTGGCGCGGAACTCGTTCGCCATGCCGCGCACCTTGGCCATGAACTGGCCAAAGCGGCGAAGCAGAACCGGCAGGTCCTTCGGCCCGACCACGATCAGCGCCACGATGGCGATGACCAGCAGCTCGGACGCGCCAATCTCGGGAAGCATGCGGGTGGCCTAAACGGATGCGCCGGCCGCGATCAAGCGGGCCGGCGCGGAAAAGATCGAAAGCCGCGTCGGCCTCAGCCGACCGTGGTGTCCTTCTTGCGGGTCTTGGGCAGCGGCTTGGCCTCGGCCTCTTCGGTCTCTTCCGGCTCGCCCTTGAGGCCCTCGCGGAAGGCGCGGATGCCCTTGGCCGTGTCGCCCATGAGGCCGGAGATCTTGCCGCGACCGCCGAACAGCAGCGCGCCGACCACAACGATCAGAAGGATGTGCCAGATGCTAAGGGCGCCCATGCGCAAAACTCCCTGAACGGTTCCGCGGCCCCGACGCCGCCCGTCCGCCAATCTCAGCGGGGTATATAGTCTGTCGACGGCGGCCACGCCAACGGCGACGAAAGCGCCTATTTCCCGTCCTCGTCCTGGCCGATGAAGTCGACGTGGAATTCGGGCGGCTCGCCCAGGTCGAGTTCGTCCTCCCCGCCCGGCGGATCTGCAGGGTTCGGCACGGTGAAGTCGGCCGGAATATCGAGGCTGAGCAGACCCGCGGCCTTCATCTCGGCCACGCCCGGCAGGTCGGCGAGGCTGGGCAGGCCGTAGTGCTCGAGGAAGGCGTCGGTGGTGCCGTAGGTGACGGGGCGGCCGGGCGTGCGTCGGCGGCCACGCATCCGCACCAGGCCCAGCTCGAGGAGAACATCCAACGTGCCCTTGCTCGCCTGCACCCCGCGGACCGCCTCGATCTCGGCCCGGGTGACAGGCTGGTGATAGGCGATGATCGCCAGCGTCTCCTGCGCGGCCTTCGACAGCCGGCGCGGCTCGTCGCGCTCCTCGGTCATCAGCCAGACGAGGTCTTCCGCGGTCTGGAAGCGCCAGCCGCCGGCGATGTTGGCGAGGACGACGCCCCGGCCCTCGTAGATCGCGGCCAGGTCCTCCAGCGCTCCGGCGACATCGGCGCCTTCGGGCAGGCGGCTCGCCAGGTCGTCGACGGAGAGCGGCCGGGCCGCGGCGAACAGCAGAGCTTCGACCTCGCGGGCGGTCTCGCGGCGCTCAGACATCCAAGCCCCTCCTCTTCAGGGGAGGGGCAGACCGCGAAGCGGTCGGGGTGGGGGAACCTCGGGCCGCCATGGGCGTCACATCAGACCCCCACCCTGCGCGCCAACGGCGCGCTGTCCCTCCCCGAAAGAGGAGGGACGAGCTCTCAGGTAGATGTCGGCGAACGCTTCCAGCTGCCTGGCCTCCAGCGCCCCTTCCTTCACCAGCTCCAGGCTCGCCGAAAGCGTCGAGGCCACATAGCTGGCGCGGCTGGGCATGTTCTCCAGCACGGGGCCGAATGGCGCGACGCCGGTCAGGGGCGTCCAGCGGTCGAGGTCGGGCAGCAGGCGGCGCAGGCGCTCGCGGGCGTCTTCCAGCGGATAGGCCTTGGGCGCCATCGGCGTGTAGTGTCGCTGGGTCTCCTTGCGGCGCTGGTCGATGTAGGCGCTCATCAGCGCGTAGAGGTCGCCCTCGATCTTGCCGGACGGGATCACCTTGATGGCGTCGGGGTCGCCGCGGACGAAGACCTCCTGGCGCAGTTGCGGCCGGGCCTTCAGCGCCTCGGCGGCGTTGCGCATGGCCTCCAGCTTGGCCAGCCGGAAGGCGAGCCGGGCCGCCATCTCCTCGGCCGGCGGCTCCTCGGCCTTGGGCCGCTCAGGCCTGGGCAGCAGCAGGCGCGACTTCAGGTAGGCCAGCCACGCGGCCATCACGAGGTAGTCGGCGGCGAGCGAGAAGCGGCGGCGGCGCGCCTCCTGCACGAACGCCAGGTACTGTTCGGCGAGCTTCGTCACCGAGAGCTTCAGCAGGTCCACCTTCTGGCTGCGGGCCAGGGCGAGCAGGACGTGCAGCGGGCCTTCGTAGCCCTCGACGTCGACGATCAGGGCCTCGCCGTCCTCGACGGCCTCATTGACGGCCTTGAAGTCCAGGCTGGGCTGGAAGCCCTGGCTCATCGGAAGGCCTCCTCGAAGCGGGCGACGGCCTCGGCATGATCCAGGGGTTCCGGCGTTCCGGGAATGCGCGACAAGGCCGCCCTCGCCCGCTCGGCCGCCCGGCCGCCCAGTTCGCCGGCGCCGCCGATGACCGCTCGCATCTCGGCCAGATCGCCGTTGCAATGCAGGACCACGTCGCAACCTGCGGCCAGCGACAGCGCCGCGCGCGCCTCCAGCGGGCCGGACAGCGCCTTCATCGAGAGGTCGTCGCACATCACGAGGCCGTCGAAGCCGATCGCGCCGCGGATCACCTTCTCGAACACCACCTCGGAGGTGGTCGCCGACTGAGCGGCGTCCACGGCCGTGTAGATGACGTGGGCCGTCATCGCCATCGGCATGTCGGAGAGCGCGCGGAAGGGCGCGAAGTCGCGAGCGTTGAGTTCGGCGAACGAGGCCTCCACCACTGGCAGCTCAAGGTGGCTGTCGGCCCTGGCGCGGCCGTGGCCGGGGATGTGCTTGACGACCGGCAGCACGCCGCCGGCGATCAGGCCTTCGCAGGCCGCGCGGCCCAGCAGCGCCACGTCCTCGGGCGTGTCGCCATAGGCGCGGTCGCCGATGATCTCGTGGCCTTGTGGATCGGGCACGTCGAGCACCGGCACGCAGTCGACGTTGATGCCGAGCTGCGCAAGATCGTGGGCGATCAGGCGAGCCCCCAGCCGGGTCATCTCGCGCCGCCGGCCGGCGGGAAGCTGGCCGTAGGCGCGGCCGGTGGGATAGGTCCGCCAGTGCGGCGGCCCCAGCCGCTGGATGCGTCCGCCCTCCTGGTCGATCAGGATCGGCGCGTTTTCGCGCCCCACCGTCTCGCGCAGGGCCGCCGTGAGCCGCCGCACCTGGTCGGGCGTGTCGATGTTGCGGCCGAACAGGATGAAGCCCCAGGGCCGCACGTCGCGGAAGAACGCCCGCTCCTCGGCGGTCAGCTCGAGACCCGAGCAGCCCAGGATGGCGGCGGAGGCGCTCACCGGACGAAGCAGCTCTTTCCGGCGGCCTTCAGGCGGTTGCAGAAGGCGGTCGCCTCCTCGCGGCTGGCGAAGCCGGTGACGGCGGTGCGGTAGAGCGTGGCGCCGTTGCGGTCGATCTGCTCCACGCTCTTGCCCTTGCCCGAGACGCCGGTCGCGGCGATCGCCTCGCGCCAGGTCTTGTCGGCGAGCTCCGGCGAGGAGACGGCGCCGATCTGGACCACCGCGCCGCCCGTCTTGGCGGCCGGCGCAGGAGCCGGCGGAGGCTTCGGCTCGGGAGCCTTGGCCACGGCCGGCGGCGGCGGAGCCGCGGGCTTGGCCGCCGGCGCGGGCGGCTGGGTGGGAGCCTGGGCCGGCGCCTGGGCTGGAGGTTGAGCCGGAAGGCTGGGCCGCATCGCCGGCGGCGGCGCGGCCTGCTCGGTGACGATCACAGGCTGGGTCGGCGCGGGGCGCGGCTGCGGCTCCTCCGGCGGCGGCGTGAAGGTCGGCGGGACGGCCTCGGCCGGGCCGGCGCCGTCCGAGCGGTAGATCTGCAGGCCGGCGGCGGGATCGGTGGGCTGAGCCTCCGCGGGGGCGGCGCTCTTCATGCCGTCGACCGGCACGCCCACGGTCTGGGGCGCATCGCCCGCCTGGCGCACGCCCGAGCGGTAGAAGACGAAGATCGCCGCCACCAGGCCGGCCAGCACCAGGACGCTGATGATCAGGGTGATCGGCACCGGCCGCGCGCCGCGCACCGGCTGGCGGGCGTCGAACGAAAGCGGCGCGTCGGTGGGAGGCGTATAGGCGCCGCGCTCGTGGTCGGACATCGCGTGAGGCTCCGAGAACTCGTGGCGCGACCCGAAACCGAATCGCGCGGAATCACCGGCAGTCTAGCGAAGCCCGCGGCCCGCAAGCGCCGTTTCCGGCGGATTTCTGTGGGCGGCTGGAGGCGGGAATGGGGCGGCGCTAGCCCCAGACCTCGAGGTGGAAGAGCTTGCGGTGCTCCTCGATGGCGAAGCGGTCGGTCATGCCAGCGATGTAGTCGCAGACCACGCGGGCGCGGCCGGCCTCGTCGCGCCCCTGCGTCTTGGCCTGCCATTCGGTCGGCAGGACGTCGGGCTCGGCCATGAACAGCTGGAACATCTCGGCGAGGATGCGGCGGGCCTGGCTTCGGGTGCGGTTGACGCGCCAGTGGCGGTACATGCGGTCCATCAGGAACCGGCGCAGCTCGGCCAGGTCCTCGACCATGTCGCGCGAGAAGGCGACGGTGGCCTGGCCGTAGTTGCGGACGTCCTCTGCGGACTTGAGGCCGCCCTCCTCCACCCGCCGGCGGGTCTCGGCCATCACGTCGTCGACCATCGCCCCGATCATGCGGCGCACGGCTTCCAGGCGGATGATCGACTGATCGCAGTCGGGATAGTCGGCGAGCGCGGACTGGACGTGCGGCCCGATCAGCGGCACGTCCAGGAGCTCCTTCAGGAAGAACAGGCCGGCCGAGACGCCATCGTCCACGTCGTGGTTGTTGTAGGCGATGTCGTCGGCGAGCGCGGCGACCTGGGCCTCCGCCGACGCCCAGCCGGAGAGCCTCAGGTCGTATTCGGCGTCGAACTCGGCGATCGCCCGCCAGGAGGGCTTTTCGAGCTTATCGGTGACGGGGCCGTTGTGCTTGATGACGCCTTCCAGCGTCTCCCACGTCAGGTTCAGGCCGTCGAAGGCCGGATAGCGCCGCTCCAGCTTGGTCACGACCCGGAAGGTCTGGACGTTATGGTCGAAGCCGCCGAACTGGCGCATCTGCACCTGCAGCTCGTCCTCGCCCGCGTGGCCGAACGGCGGGTGGCCAAGATCGTGGGCGAGCGCGATGGTCTCGGCGAGGTCGGCGTCCAGCCCGAGCGCGGTGGCGATCGAGCGCGCGATCTGCGCCACCTCAAGGCTGTGGGTCAGCCGCGTGCGGAAATGGTCGCCCTCGTGGGCGACGAAGACCTGGGTCTTCTCCTTCAGCCGGCGGAAGGCGGTGGAATGGATGATCCGATCGCGGTCGCGGGCGAACGGCGTACGGGTGCGGCTCTCGGCCTCGGCGACCTTGCGGCCGCGCGACCTGGCGGCGTCTTCGGCGAAAGGAGCCCTCGGGGGATTTGTGGCAGCCATCAAACCGATCTTAAACGTCGGGCCTCTTGGTCGAGACCGCTCGGAACCTCATATAGTCCAGGCGCCTATTTCATTTAACAGCCGATGACCACGCACGGATGACGACCACGGACGTGACCCTCTCCGCCGCCGCCGCCGAGCGGATCCGCGCCATCGGCCAGGCCGAGGGCCGGCCGGTGATGCTGCGGGTGGCTGTGGAAGGCGGCGGCTGCTCGGGCTTCCAGTACCAGTTCGACCTCGTCGACCAGGTGCAGGACGACGACCTCAAGGTGGAGCGTGACGGCGCCGCCGCCCTGGTGGACGTGGTGTCGATGGCCCTGCTGAAGGGCTCGGAGATCGACTTCGTCGACGAACTGGCCGGGGCGGAGTTCCGGATCCGCAACCCCAACGCCAAGTCCAGCTGCGGCTGCGGCGTCAGCTTCTCGATCTGACCTGACGGCACGGCCAGCGCCACCCGCTTTTCGGCGCGACTTGTAATTAGGATTTTTCCTAATTAGGCTTTTACCTATGAGCCAGGTGTTCAAGGCGTTGGGTCATCCGGCCCGACGACGCATCGTCGAGATGCTGCGGGCGGGCCCCATGACGTCCGGCGACATCGCCGCGGCCTTCGACGACATGACCTGGCCGACCGTCACCGGCCACCTGAACGCCCTGAAGGACGCGGGCCTGGTCAGCACCGAGCGCGAAGGCGCCTCGGTCCGCTACCGCCTGCGGATATCGGCGGTCGAGGAAGCCGTCGGCTTCCTGCTGGAGCTGATGGGCAAGGCCGAGCCTGCAACCGACCCGAAGGAGGCGAAGAATGGCAACCCGGCTTGAGCGACTGGTGGTCCCGGCGGTGGCGGCGGCCCAGGCCGGCGTGGCGCTGGCGATCCTGAACTGGGGGCCTACCGGCCCGATCCCGATGCACTTCGCCTGGGACGGCTCCGTCGATCGATACGGCGGACGCAGCGAGTCGGCGGCCATCGTAGGCGCGATGGCGCTGCTGACGCTCGCGGGGCCGTTCGCCATCCGCGTTCTCTCGCGCCGACGGCTGGACCAGCCGGACGAGTTCCGGGAAGCGACCTTGATGCTGGTGGGCGTGACGAGCCTGATCTGCGCCCTTGCCGCATCCCTGGCGTTCGGCCTGATCGGCGAAGGCTCCGGCCCGCTCGGGGCCATGTCGGCTGTGAGCGCGATCCTCACCGTGGTGGGGGCCTACCTCGGCAAGGTGAGCCCCAACGCGCTGATCGGCGTCCGCACGCCATGGAGCTTCGCGAGCCGCCTAGCCTGGGACAAGTCCAACCGCCTGGCCGGTCGGCTGTTCTTCTGGCTGGGTCTCGCCGGCTTCCTCGCCGCGCCATTCCTGCCGCAGCCGGCGGGCCTGCAGGGGTTCGCCTTCCTGATCGTCGCCGCGGCGGGGCTCGCGGTGTTCGAGAGCTGGAGGGTGTGGCGCGCCGATCCCGACCGGACGGGCGCGCTCTAGCCGCCCGGCCCCAGCACCGCGCCCAGCTTGTCGAGGAGCCATCCCGTGCCGTGCTCGCGGCTGCCGGCGTCGTCGTAGCCGTCGAGGAAGGCGCCCTGCTCCGTCATGACGAGGCGCGTGCCGGCCCCGTCGGCGTGGAACTCGATGGTGGCCAGGGAGACGGAGATCTTGGCCTCCTCCGAATACATCTCGTAGCCGTAGATGATCCGCTCGTCCGGGAGCACCTCGAAGTAGCGAGCCTGGAAGTCGGAGACCCTGCCGCCGGGATGCTTGCCCCACAGCCGCTCGGCGCCGCCCGACCGGAAGTCCATCGACCGTTCGTAGCACTCGAAGCCCTCTGGACCATCGAACCACTGAGCCTTGGCCTCGCGCGTCGCCCAGGCGGCGAACACGCGCGGCGGCGGGGCCGGATAGCGGCGCTCGATGCAGAAGGTGGCATGGACCACATTGCGGTCGGTCATTTCGGCTCCTCGGGCATGTCGGGATGCGCGGCGAGATAGCCGCCGAGACGGTCCAGCCGCTGCTCCCAGGCGGCGCGGCGTTCGTGGATCCACTGTTCGGCCCGGCTGAGCCCGCCGGGTTCGATGCGGCAGGTCCGCACGCGGCCGACCTTCTCCGAGGCCACAACGCCGGCGGCCTCCAGGACCGCCAGGTGCTGGACCACGGCCGGCAGGCTCATGTCGAACGGCCGCGCGAGATCGCTGACCGAGGCCGGGCCGCGGCTCAGCCGCTCGAGGATGGCACGCCGGGTGGGGTCGGCCAGGGCCTGGAACAGCGTATCGAGATCGGGGGTCACGCGGCCTTCCGACCCGGGAACATGTGCCAGACGGGCTGGGCCTCCTGCAGGGTGCGCGCGAAGGACGGCCGGGCCTCGAGCCGGTCGAGATAGGCGCCGAGCGTCGGGTGGCTTGCGCGGAACGGCAGCACCTTGTCGCCGTAGTAGAGCGCGGGCGCAGCGGCGCAGTCGGCGAGCGTGAAGGTCTCGCCCGCGGCCCAGGCGCGGCCGGCCAGTTCGCCTTCCAGCCAGTCGTAGCTTCTCGCCAGCAGAGCGTCGGCCTGGGCCACCCCGACCGGGTCGTCGCCGCCGCGGAAGTTCTCGGCGACGACGCGCGACATGGGCTCCATGACGTAGCTGTCAAACACCCGGTCCAGCAGCCGCACGCGCAGCGCCGCCTCGGGATCGGCGGGGATCAGGCCGACGGAGGGCGCATGGAAGGTCTGCAGATACTCGATGATGACGCTGGTCTCGGCGACGACGCGGTCGCGGTCGGTGTCCTCCAGCACGGGGATCTTGCCCAGAGGCCAGCGCGCATAGTGGGCGGCGCGCGAGGCTTCCTCGTAGAAGGCCACAAGGCGAGCTTCGAACGGCAGGCCCATCTCCCGGACGGCGATCTTCACCTTCCAGCAGAAGGACGACAGCGGGTGCTCGTGCAGGATCAGGGACATGGCGCGCCTTCACTTAAGTCGTCACTTAAGTATCAGCGGTCCTCGGCCTGCGCAAGCCATTGAGCCGAAGCGCCCACGCCACTAGCTTCCGCTCCAGCCTAGCCGGAGCCCTTCATGCGCATCGCCACCTGGAACGTGAACTCGGTCAACGCGCGCCTCGAGACGGTGCTGCGCTGGTTCGAGGAGGCGAAGCCGGATGTCGCCTGCCTGCAGGAGATCAAGTGCGTGGACGAGAAGTTCCCGGCCGAAGCCTTTGAACGGCTTGGGTATAATGTCGCCGTGCATGGGCAGAAGTCTTACAATGGCGTGGCCATCCTCTCGAAGGCGCCGCTGGAAGACGTGACCCGCGGCCTGCCCCATCTCTCGGATACGGGCGACGAGACCGACGAGCAGGCGCGCTACCTGGAGGCCGTGGTGTCGGGTCCGCAGCCGGTGCGCGTGGCTTCGATCTACCTCCCGAACGGCAATCCCCTGGGCTCGGAGAAGTTCGCCTACAAGCTCGCCTGGATGGCGCGGCTGCATCGCCACGCCGAACGCCTGCTGGCCCTGGAGGAGCCGTTCGCGCTGGTGGGCGACTACAACGTCATCCCCGAGCCGCGCGACGCCGAATTCCCGAAGAACTGGGTGGACGACGCCCTCTTCCAGCCCGAGAGCCGCTCGGCCTTCCGGGCGCTGAAGAACCTGGGCCTCACGGAGGCCTACATGCAGGCCGACGGCGCGCCGGGCGCCTACACCTTCTGGGACTACCAGGCCGGCGCCTGGCAGCGGAACAACGGCATCCGCATCGACCACGCCCTGCTCTCGCCCCAGGCCGCGGACCTGCTGCGTGGCGTGTCCATCCACCGCGACGTGCGCAGCTGGGACAAGCCGTCGGATCACGTGCCGCTGGTGGTCGAACTGGACGTCTAAGCTCCGCCATAGGACGACTCAGCGAAAGAGGCTTAGCCTTGGCCCATGGACGAGGTCGGGCGGCTCATCGCGCTGATGGCGATCGCGGGCGGCGCCTTCACGGTGCTGGGGGCGGCGTTCGTCTGGCATCTCGACGAGAGCCGGCGCATCCGGCGCAGCCTGAAGAAGATCCTGCGCGCCGAGCCGCACGCCCTGCTGATCGCGCCGGGCCGCGGGAAAGGCATCGGCTTCGACTTCGGCGCGAACAACGTGGCCGTCACCTGGGACACGGGCGCATGGTGCCTGGAGTACCGCGTCGAGGAGCTGATGGGCGCCGAGCTCATCGTCGACGGCAAGGTGGCCGCCCGCACCCATCGCGGCGAACAGCGCCGGGCGCTCGACCACTTCTCGGCGGCCGAGGATCAGGTGCGCCTTCGCTTCGTCTTCGACGACCCGGCCTATCCCGACTTCGTCCTCGAGCTGTGGACCCGGGCGGATCAAGCCCGGAAGAAGGCGGTCACCGCCGCCGAGGCCGTGCAGGAAGGCGCCCGCTGGATCGCACGGATGGAGTCCGTGCTGCGCCGACCGGCGCCGCGCCGAGGATCGACGCTCGTGGTCGAGCCCCCGAAGCCATCGCCCGCTCCGGCGACGCCTGCCGCACCAGCCTCGGCCATGCCGCTGCCGTTCGAAGATGCGGATGACGATGATGGCGACACCGAACATGCCGCATAAGTTGACAGCGTAAATTTAAAACTCCACCTTCGCGGCTGAACCGGGAGCTTCCATGACGAACCTGATCGCCGCCGCCGCCGTCTTCGTCCTGATCCACCTCCTGATCTCGGGCACCCGGGTGCGCGATGCGCTGGTCCCTGAGGCTCGGCGCCGGGCCTTACATGGGGCTGTTTTCCCTGGCCTCCGCGGCCGTCCTCGTGTGGCTGGGCTTCGCGTTCGGAGACGCCCGGGTCTCGCCGGTCAACGAGGCGCTGTGGGGCGTCAGCGCGGCGACCCGGCACATCCAGCTGTTGCTGCAGCTCGCAGCCGTGCTGTTCATCGTCATCGGCCTGACGACGCCCAACCCGACCAGCGTCCGGCAAGAGGGCGCGCTGGACCGGCCCGACGTGGTGCGGGGCATGCTGCGCGTGACGCGTCATCCCTTTCTGTGGGGCGTGGCGATCTGGGCGCTGGGCCACCTGCTGGTCAACGGAGATGCGGCGAGCCTGGTGCTGTTCGGCTCCATGCTGGCGCTGGCGCTGTTCGGCACGGCCAGCATCGACGCCAAGCGCAAGCGCGTGCTGGGCGCCAAGTGGGACGGGTTCGCGATGCAGACCTCGAACGTGCCGTTTCTGGCGATCGCCCAAGGCCGGCAGCGGCTGGCGCTCGGCGAGATCGGGTGGTGGCGGATCGTGGCGGGGGTGGCGGCCTGGGCGGCGCTGCTCTGGGGCCACCCCTACTTCACGGGCGTCGCCGCCCTGCCCTAGCCCAGCGCGAAGTCCACGGCGGCTTCGCAGTGGACGAGCGTGGTGTCGACCGCGGGCACGTCCAGATCGTCCTGGCCGAGCAGCAGGCCTATCTCGGTGCAGCCGAAGATGACGCCGTCGGCGCCGGCGGCGCGGCCCTTGGCGACCATCGCCAGCGCCTCGGCCTTGGACGCGGGGTTCACGACGCCCTGGCATAGCTCGTCGTAGATGATGGCGTGCAGGCGGCCACGATCGGCCTCCTCCGGCGTCATCGGGTCGAGACCCGCGGCGACCAGCCGGTCCTTGTAGAAGGTCTGCTCCATGGTGAAGCGGGTCGCCAGCAGAAGCGGCCGCTTGACGCCCTTCGCCTTCAGCGCCGCAGCGGTGGCGTCGCCGATGTGGAGGAAGGGCACGCCCACCGCGCCCGCGATCATCGGCGCGTTCAGGTGCATCGTGTTGGTGCAGAGCACGATGGCTTCGGCCCCCGCCTGCTCCAGCCGTCGCGCGCCGTCGGCCAGGAGGCGGCCGGTCTCGTCCCACTGGCCCTGCGCCTGCAACGCGGCGATCGGCGCGAAGTCCACAGACCACAGCAAGAGCTCGGCCGAGTGCAGCCCGCCCAGCCGTTCCCGGACCAGGCGGTTCAGTTCGCGGTAGTAGATCGCCGTGCTCTCGGCGCTCATCCCGCCGAGCAGACCGAGCGTCCTCACGGTCAGATGTCCGCGTAGACGTGCGTCTCGGCGGCCGCGCCAGGATGGGTCACGGCGCCCAGGTGAGCCGGGCCGACGCTCTGGGCGAACTTCCAGACGGCGCCGCTCTGGTAGTTGGTCCGGCGGGGCTCCTCCTGGGCCAGCAGGTGGGCGCGGTGCTCGAGCTCGATCGGATCGACCTCCAGGTCGATCGTGCCCGCGTCGGCGTCGATCGAGATGATGTCGCCGTCCTTCACCAGCGCGATCGGGCCGCCCACGGCGGCTTCCGGGCCGACGTGGCCGATGCACAGGCCGCGCGTTGCGCCCGAGAACCGGCCATCGGTGATCAGGGCGATGTTCTCCACCCCCTGCCCGTAAAGCGCCGCCGTCGTCGACAGCATCTCGCGCATGCCGGGGCCGCCCTTCGGGCCCTCGTAGCGGATGACCAGCACGTCGCCTTCCTTGTAGTCCCGAGCCGTGACGGCGGCGAAGCAGGCCTCCTCGCCGCCGAACACGCGCGCGGGACCGCGGTGCTTCGTGTGCTTCAGGCCGGCGACCTTGGTGATGCAGCCGTCCGGGGCCAGCGACCCCCAGAGGCCCACGACGCCGCCGGTGGGCGACAACGGATTGGAGACCGGGCGGATCACCTCCTGGTCGTCGCGCCACTGAACGGAGGCGACGTTCTCCGCCAGGGTCTTGCCGGTCACGGTCATGACGTCGCCGTGCAGATAGCCGCCCTCCAGCAGCGTCTTCAGCAACATCGGCGTGCCGCCCGCCTCGCCCATGTCCTTGGCCACGAACCGTCCGCCGGGCTTCAGGTCGGCGATGTAGGGCGTGCGCGCGCAGATCTCGGCGAAGTCGCGCAGGGTGAACTCGATGCCGCACTCGTGCGCCATGGCCGGCAGGTGGAGGCCGCCGTTGGTGGAGCCGCCGCTGGCGGCGATGACCACCGCGGCGTTCTCGAAGGCCTTGCGCGTGCAGATGTCGCGCGGGCGGATGTTCTGCTCGATCAGCCGGACCACCGCCTCGCCCGAGGCGCGGGCGTACTGGTCGCGGTCGAGGTAGGCCGCCGGCAGGGCCGACGACAGCGGCAGGGCGAGGCCGATGGCCTCGGAGACCATGGCCATGGTGTTGGCGGTGAACTGGCCGCCGCAGGCGCCGTCGCCGGGACAGGCGTGCTGCTCGACCTGGCAGAGGCGCTCTTCGGTGATCTGACCGGCCGAGAACTGACCCACGGCTTCGAACACGTCCTGGACGGTCAGGTCCTTGCCGTCGAGGCGGCCGGGCAGGATCGAGCCGCCGTAGAGGAAGACGGACGGCACGTTCAGGCGCAGCATGGCCATCATCATGCCGGGCAGGCTCTTGTCGCAGCCGGCGACGCCGACCAGCGCGTCATAGCTGTGGCCGCGCATGGTGAGCTCGACCGAGTCGGCGATCACCTCGCGGCTGGCGAGCGAGGCGCGCATGCCTTCGTGGCCCATGGCGATGCCGTCGGTGACGGTGATGGTGCAGAACTCGCGCGGCGTCGCGCCGGCGGCCTTCACGCCCTCGGCGGCGGCGTTCGCCTGGCGCATCAGGGCGGTGTTGCAGGGGGCGGCCTCGTTCCAGCACGAGGCGACGCCCACGAGCGGCTGGGCGATCTCGCGCGTGCCGAGACCCATCGCGTAATAGTACGAGCGGTGCGGCGCCCGCGCGGGCCCCTCGGTCACATGGCGGCTGGGGAGATTGGACTTGTCCCAGGATCCGTCCGGCTTGCGATGCATTCGTTGCGCCTCCGACTTGGCGGGGCCGTCTTAGAGGCGCCATCCGCGGCGGGAAAGAGGCCGCTTTGGAAATTCATGCCCCGCCGAGCGTCAGCGCCGCGATCCGCCGCAGGCGTTGATCCCAGGCGGTCTGCATCTCGCCGGTCCAGTCGTCGGCGAGGATCTCGCGGCAGGTCTCCATGACGATCGGGAAGAAGCTCTGGAAGGCGACCGGGTCGACCCCGAACCCATCGTGGTTCAGCCGCTCGGCCCGGATGAAGTTCTCGGCGTAGGCCCCGTCGAGATCGAGCAGGCACTGGAAGGCGACGGCCAGCATCTCGCCGCGGATGCTGCCCGACGCATCCCGCCAGAACAGGGGCTCCATGTCCGGGAAGGCCGCGAACAGCCGTGCGTAGATGCGAGACCCCGGATCGCCGACCTTCTCGGCGACCGCCTCGAGCGACTGGGCGACGAGATCGGACAAGCGGCGGCTCAGAGCGCCTTCTCGATGGCGTCGGTGATCTCGGAGTCGAGCGGGTCGGTGCGCGGGCCGAACGCCCGGATCGCCGATCCGTCCTTGCCCACGAGGATCTTGTGGAAGTTCCACACCGGCACGGCGGGCTCCCCAAGCTCGGCTTCGGCCCAGCGGTAGAACGGGTGAGCGCCCTCGCCCTTCACCTCGACCTTGGCGGTGAGCGGGAAGTCGACGCCGAAGCGCGTCTCGCAGAAATCCTTGATCTCCGCCTCGGTCCCCGGCTCCTGGCCGGCGAACTGGTTGCAGGGCACGCCCAGCACCACAAGCCCCTTGTCCTTGTAGGCGGAATAGAGCTGTTCCAAGCCGTCGTACTGGGGGGTGAGCCCGCACTGGGAGGCGGTGTTCACCACCAGGACCACCTTGTCCCTGAAGCCCACGAGCGGCAGCGGCTCGCCGCCGATGGTGCTGAAGGAATAGTCGTGCGCGCTGGACATGGCGGCCTCCTCCGGAAGGGCGAGGCCTCGAAGCTAGCGCCGTTACGCCGCGTCTTCCAACGCCTGTTCCACCGCGATGGCGAGATCGAGCGCGCGGATGGCCTCGTCGGCGGTGACCACCGGCCGAGGGGCCTCCCCCGCGGACCGCCTGCAGGAAGGCCTCCACGCTGGCGCCGAGCGGGTCGGCGGCGGCCGGGGTGTCGGCGAAGTCCGGGTTCAGGGCAAAGGGCGTGGTGTTGCGGAAGGTCCGGGCCATGAAGTCGATCTCGACCTCGCCGGAAGGATAGACCACCCGCATCGTCCGCCTGCGGCCCTCAGCCATGCGGGAGACGTCGAACAGCGCGGTGAAGCCCGAGTCGAAGCTGATCTCGGCGCGGGCCTGGTCCCACACCCCGCTGGCGCCGAGCCGCCCCTCGCCTTCCGCCGTGACGGGCTCGGCCGTGGTGATCGCCAGCGCCAGGTCGAGGTCATGGACCATGAGGTCCAGCACCGCAGAGACGTCCCGGCTGCGCTCCGACGGCGGACCGTGACGCAGCGCCTCCAGGAGCACCGGCTGTTCGGGAACATCCAGCAGGCCCATGGCGCGGAAGACGACGCGCTCCTGGTGTCCGCAGGCCACGACGAGGCCGGCCTTCGCCGCAGCGGCGCGCACCTTCTCGGCATCGGCCACGGAGATGGCGATCGGCTTTTCGACATACACCGGCTTGCCGGCCGCCAGCGCCGCCAGCGCCTGTCCCGCGTGATGGGTGGCTGGCGAAGCGATGGTCACCACGTCGACGGCGTCCAGGAAGGCGTCCAGCTCATGGAAGGCCCGCCCGCCCAAGGGGACCGCGATCCCGGCCGCGCGCTCCGGGTGCGGATCCAGAACAGCGGACAGCGTCACGCCGGGCAGGCGCGCGTACTGGCGGGCGTGGTAGCCGCCGAACACGCCGGCGCCGATCACGCCGCCTCTCAGTGACTCGGTCATGGAGCTCCCTTCGCTGGGCGCGGCGGGCCTAGCATGGTCCGGGCGCTCGACGCCACCCGGCCGGCCAGCTAAACAAGCGTTTGAACCAGAACTGGAGGAACGATCCATGACCGCCGCCCGCGAGATCCGCCTGAAGAGCCGCCCGAAGGGCATGCCGGTCGCCGACAACTTCGAGCTGGTCAGCGTCGACCTGCCGGCGCCGGGCCCGGGCCAGGCGCAGGTGCGGAACCTCTGGATGACGGTCGATCCCTACATGCGCGGCCGCATGAACGACGTGAAGAGCTATGTCCCGCCGTTCGCGCTTGGCGAGGCGCTGCAGGGCGGCGCTGTCGGCGAGGTGATCGCCTCCAACGACCCGAGCCTCAAGGAAGGCGACCTGGTTCAGTCGATGTTCGGCTGGCGCGAAGCCTTCAACGCGCCGGCCGGCGCGCTGCAGAAGCTGGATCCGCAAGGCCTGCCGATCCAGGCGTTCCTAGGCGTCGCCGGCATGCCGGGTCTGACCGCATATGCGGGCCTCTTGCGCGTGGCCTCGCTGAAGGACGGCGACGTGGTGTTCGTCTCAGGCGCGGCCGGAGCCGTCGGCTCGCTGGTCTGCCAGATCGCCAAGGCCCGCGGGAACACCGTCATCGGATCGGCCGGCGGGCCCGAAAAGGTCGCGTTCCTGAAGTCGATCGGGGTGGATCACGCCATCGACTACAAGGCCGAGCCGGACCTGACGGCGGCCCTCGCCCGGGTCGCGCCGGGCGGCATCGACGTCTATTTCGACAACGTCGGCGGCGACCACCTGGAGGCGGCCCTGAACGCGGCGCGGCCGTTCGCCCGCTTCGCCGAGTGCGGCATGATCTCGATGTACAACGCCAAGGAGCTGCCGCCCGGCCCCTCGAACCTGGCGCTGATCGTCGGCAAGCAGATCCGCATCCAGGGCTTCATCGTCTCCACCCACGCCGACATGCAGGCCGACTTCCAGCGCGACCTCGCCGAATGGGTGAAGGCGGGCAAGGTGACGTGGAAGGAGACGGTGTTCGAGGGCATCGAACGCGCTCCCGACGCCTTCCTCGGCCTGTTCACCGGCGAGAACCTCGGGAAGATGCTTGTGAAGCTCGCATAGCCCTGCCGGACGGCGTAGAACGGCGGCTCCAGCCTATCCTCGGAGTTCGCCGTGCCGCGCCTGTTCAGCGCCTATGTCATCGTCGATTGGAGTGCGGCGGCGAAGCCGACCACCGGCGCGGATTCCATCTGGATCGGCGTGCTCAAGCGCGACGTCCGGTTCCGGCTGGCGTTCGAGAGCTACAACCCGGCGACGCGCGCCGAAGCCGAGACGCGGCTGACGGCGATCCTCGACGACCTGCGGAAACGGGGCGAACGCGCCCTGCTGGGCTTCGACTTCCCGCTGGGCTTCCCGCGGGGCTTCGCCTCGGCGCTGAGCCTGCCGGGCGAAGAGCCCTGGCGGGCGACGTGGGATCAGCTGAACAAGATGGTCAAGGACAAGGCCGACAACACCAACAACCGGTTCGGGGTCGGCTCCGAGATCAACCGCCGGATCACCGGCGGCCCCTTCCCGTTCTGGGGCTGCCCGCCGAAGGACGCGCTCACGACGCTCCAGCCCAAGCGGACGCGGGCGCATGGGCCGGACGACCTGCCCGAGTTCCGGCACGCCGATCTGGCGGCCAAGGGCGCGGCCTCGATCTGGAAGCTCTACTACAACGGCTCGGTGGGCGGTCAGGCGATCCTGGGGATCCCCTTCGTGCGGCGGCTGAAGCTGGCCCGCGGCGAAGGCTTCAAGGCCTGGCCTTTCGAGACCGGCTTCAAGCCGCTGACTGAGGCCGAACTGGACGGCGTCGAGGTCGTGGCGGCCGAAGTCTATCCGTCCCTGCTGAAGGTGCAGCCGGCGGCCGGCGAGGTGAAGGACCTGGCGCAGGTCCGCGCGACGGCCGAGCATTTCGCGAGGCTCGACGAGCAGAACAAGCTGGGCGGCCTTTTCGGCCCGCCGAAGGACACGGCGGCTGACGTCGTGCTCGACGCCGAGCGCGAGGAAGGCTGGATCCTGGGCGCCGGAGCCTAGAGGCCCCTCCGGCTCAGCATCCAGAAGCGGCCGAGCAGCAGGGCGCCGGAGACAAAGCTCGCCACCACGACGGCCCAGACGATGCCGTCGATGCCCATCTTCAGCGGGATGGCCAGCCACCAGGCCAGCGGCATCATGATCAGGATATAGCTGGCGAGGTGGGTGTAGGTCGGCAGCCAGACGTCGCCGCGGGCCCTGAGCGCCTGGGCGGCGACCACCTGCAGGGCGTCGGGGAAGAAGAACAGGCACGACAGCACGAGCGCCGGCGCGGCCATGGCGATCGTGGCTGCGTCCTTGGTGTAGCCGTGGCTGATCAGGTCGGCGGTCGGCCAGACGATCAGCGAGACCATGACGCCGAAGACGGCGGTGACGGCGAACGACACCAACCCTGCCCGCGTCACCCCGGCGGGATCGCGAGCGCCGTAGGCCTTGCCCACGAGCACCGCGGCGCCGGTGGCGAGGCCCAGCGGCACCATGAAGACGATGGCCGCGACGTTCAGCACGATGGCCCAGGCGGCGACCGCCAGGCCGCCGATCCAGCCGGCGATGACGTTCATGCTGGCGAAGGCCGAGACCTCGAGGAAGTTGGACGCCCCGGCGCCATAGCCGATGCGGCGCTGCTCGGCTTCCGCCGCGCGGTCGCGCTCGGGCTTGTCGAAGACGCCCAGCGCCCGCGCCTCCGGGAGCGTGGCGATGAAGGCCAGCATGGCCAGCGCCAGGAAGGTCCGCGCGCCGAACGTGCCCCAGGCGGCGCCCACCGCGCCCATCGCGGGCAGACCGAACGTGCCCGGCACGAACAGCAGCACGAGGCCGAGGTTGACCACGTTGGCGGCCCACATGGCGACGGCGGCGGGCCCCGGCCGCTGCAGGCCTTCCAGCCAGAAGCTGGCGGCGACGCTGATGGCGTAGGGCGTCAGCGACAGCGTGAAGACCAGCAGGGCCCGCGTGGCGCCGTCGGCGAGGTCCTTCTCGAGCCCGATGACATGCAGGAAGGACGGCCCGACGGCCGCCAGGAAGAGGGTCGAGGCGACGCCCAGCCAGGCGCTGTAGACAAGGCCGCGCCGCAGCACCGCGCCGGTCCGCTCGCGCCGCCCTTCGCCGATGGCGCGGGCGGTCATCACCTGGATGCCGATAAGCAGGCCGACGAGCGCCGTCAGGATGACGCTGGTCGGGGCCCACCCCAGGGCGTGGTAGCCGAGCTCGGTCGCCGAGAACCGGCCGACGACGACGGCGTCGGTGAGGCCCATCGTCATGATGCCCAGGCGCGCCAGCACCACCGGTCCCGACAGCTTCAGGAGCTGCGAGAGATCGGCGCGGACGAGCGAAGGGTTCTGGGCCGCGACGCGGTCCATGACGAGAGTTCCGGGATGTCAAAGAGGCGCGGAGACTGCGCCGCCCTCACCCGCAGGGCAAGGGCGACGCCGCCGTCGTCATCCGTCTGGGCCCAAGCGTGGCCTTGCGGCCACGCCCGCCCTAGCTCATCGCGTCGAGGTCGACCTCAAGCTCGCGGGCCCACACCCGGCCCTTGGCGCACGCGGCGACGAAGGTCGTCGCGTCCGCCGCCTTGGCCAGCGCGACGAAGCCCGCGTCCATGTCCTCGGCCGCGACGCCGGCCTTCTCGAAGAACGGCAGGGCCTCGGCGGTGTGGCCGATGACCTTGCAGTGGGCGAAGGCGTCCGAGACGAAGTCCTTGGCCGGCTTGTCCACGGCCAGGAGCGCCGCGCCGTCGGCCGAGGCGAGCACGGCCACCGCGTCATAGAGCACCGACGGCCCGCCATCGATCTTCTGCTTGGCGGGCTGGAGCGTCCCGTCGCTGAGCCGGGCGCCTCCCACCTTCGGCGCGATGATCTCATAGGTCGCGCCGGCGCCTTCGACGGCCGCGATCAGCTCCGCCAGCAGGTCGCCGTCCGCGCCGTCGGTGATCAGGATGCCGACCTTCCGCCCTTCGAAGCTGGGCGGCAGGTTCTTGAGGATGCTCAGCGGGTCCGAAGGCGGCAGATCGGCGATGGGCGGCTTCGCCGGTTTCGCCGCGGCGGGCGTCTTCGCCAGCCCCAGCCCCGCGGCGACGGTCGCGGCGAGTTCCGCATCGATGTTGGGCAGGTGCGAGACCATGCGCATGCGGATGTCCTCGCGCTCACACTTGCTGAGCTCGAAGACCAGGGCGTCGGCGATGTGCTTCTGCTCGATCGGGGTCTGGCTGGCGTAGAACTGCCGCGCCTGGCTGTAGTGGTCGGCGAAGCTCTCGGGCCGGATCTGGCGCTTGTCGCCCGCCTCGTGGCTCGGGAAATGCCGGTAGCCGCGCGTGGGCGATTCCCGCGGCCCGCCCCAGCTGTTCGGCTCGTAGTTCACCCGGCCCCTCGGGTTGGTCGTGGCCATGTGGCCGTCCTGCTGGAAGTTCATCACCGGACAGCGCGGCGCATTCACCGGGATGTGGGTGAAGTTGGGCCCGCCGAGGCGCTTCAACTGGGTGTCGAGGTAGGAGAAGTTGCGGCCCTGCAGCAGCGGGTCGTTGGTGAAGCCGATGCCCGGCACGACGTTCTGGGTGCAGAAGGCGACCTGCTCCGTCTCGGCGAAGAAGTTGTCGACGGTCTGATCCAGGACGAGGCGACCGACCACCCGGATCGGGACCTGTTCCTCGGGGATGATCTTGGTGGAATCCAGGATGTCGAACTCGAAGCTGTCGGCGAAGGCCTCGTCGAACAGCTGGACGCCCAGCTCCCACTCGGGCGGCGCGCCCATCTCGATGGCGTCCCACAGGTCGCGGCGGTGGAAGTCCGGGTCGGCGCCATTGATCTTCACCGCCTCGTTCCAGACGACGGACTGGAGGCCCAGCTTCGGCTTCCAGTGGAACTTCACGAACGTCGACCGGCCCTCGGCGTCGACGAACCGGAAGGTGTGGACCCCGAAGCCCTCCATGAACCGGAACGACCGGGGGATGGTCCGGTCGGACATGATCCACATGACCATGTGCATCGACTCCGGGCTCAGCGAGATGAAGTCCCAGAAGTTGTCGTGCGCCGTCTGGGCCTGCGGGAAGCCGCGGTCGGGCTCCTGCTTGGCGGCGTGCACCACGTCCGGGAACTTGATCGGATCCTGGATGAAGAAGACCGGGATGTTGTTGCCGACCAGGTCCCAGTTGCCTTCCTTGGTGTAGAACTTCACCGCGAAGCCGCGGACGTCGCGGGCCAGGTCGAACGAGCCCTTGTTGCCGGCCACGGTGGAAAAGCGGACGAAGACCTCGGTCTTCTCGCCCGCCTTCTGGAACAGGTCTGCGCGCGTGACGTCGGCCAGGGAGTCCGTCGTCTCGAAGTAGCCCCGCACGCCGAAACCGCGCGCATGGACGACGCGCTCGGGAATGCGCTCGTGGTCGAAGTGGAAGATCTTCTCGCGGAAGTGGAAGTCCTCGAGCAGCGCGGGCCCGCGGTCGCCGACGCGCAGAGTGTTCTGGTCGTCGGCGACAGGCACGCCCTGTTGCGTCGTAAGGACGGGCGTATCGCCCTCGGCGATCTGATGCGTTTCCCCGCCCGCGCCCGGATTACGATCGCGGTAGACCTCGTCGGTCATGGTGGATTCTCCCTGGTGATCAGGGAGAGCGACCGGCAAACCGAATGGTTCGAGCTCTACAACGGCAGGGCGCGAATAAAGCCCGCTAGATGTTGACCGCCGCCCGCTTGGAGAGGTCGATGCGGTCTTCCTTGAGCTTCTCGGCCACCAGGAAGGCAAGCTCCAGCGCCTGCTCGCCGTTCAGGCGCGGATCGCAGTGCGTGTGGTAGCGGTCGGCCAGATCGCCCTCGGTGAGCGCGCGGGCGCCGCCCAGGCACTCGGTGACGTTCTGGCCGGTCATTTCCAGGTGCACCCCGCCCGGGTGGACGCCCTCGGCCTTGCAGGTGTCGACGAAGGACTTCACCTCGGACAGGATCCGGTCGAAGGGCCGGGTCTTGTAGCCGCTGGCGGCGGTGAGCGTGTTGCCGTGCATCGGGTCGATGGCCCAGACGACGTTGCGGCCGCCGGACCTGGTCGCCTTCAGCAGGCGCGGCAGGCGATCCTCGATCTTGTCGTAGCCGAAGCGGCCGTAGAGCGTCAGCCG
This sequence comes from Phenylobacterium sp. J426, assembly GCF_024699945.1. Classification (GTDB taxonomy): domain Bacteria; phylum Pseudomonadota; class Alphaproteobacteria; order Caulobacterales; family Caulobacteraceae; genus Phenylobacterium. The sequence goes on from NZ_JAJOMY010000001.1 coordinate 3,650,557, forward strand.
GCCGGCCTCGTTCTTCGGGTTCAGCACATCGATCAGCCGCAGCAGCTCGTCCGGCTCGAGCGTCGGCCCGACCTTCAGGCCGATCGGGTTCTTGATGCCGCGGAAGAATTCCACGTGCGCGTGGTCGAGCTGGCGCGTGCGCTCGCCGATCCACAGCAGGTGGGCCGAGGTGTCGTACCACTCGCCCGAGGTGCTATCGACCCGGGTCATCGCCTCCTCGTAGCCGAGCAGCAGGCCCTCGTGGCTGGTGAAGAACTCGACCCGGTGCATCTCGGGATGGGTCTCGGGCGTGACGCCGATCGCCGCCATGAAGGTCAGCGATTCCGAGATCTTCTCCGAGAGCTCGCGGTAGCGCGCCCCCTGCGGGCTGTCGTTCACGAAGCCCAGGGTCCAGCGGTGGATGTTGTAGAGGTCGGCGTAGCCGCCGCCTGCGAACGCGCGCAGCAGGTTCAGCGTCGCCGACGACTGGCCATAGGCCTGGATCAGCCGCTGCGGGTCCGGGATGCGGGCCTCGGGCGTGAACTCCATGCCGTTGATGTTGTCGCCGCGGTACGACGGCAGTTCGACACCCCCGACGGTTTCGACCGGCGACGAGCGCGGCTTTCCGAACTGGCCGGCCATGCGGCCCACCTTCACCACCGGCTTGCCGCCGGCGAAGGTCAGGACCACGGCCATCTGCAGGATCAGCCGGAACAGGTCGCGGATGTTGTCGGCGTGGAATTCCTTGAAGCTCTCCGCGCAGTCCCCGCCCTGCAGCAGGAAGGCGCGGCCCTCGGCCACCTCGCCCAGCAGGCTTTTCAGGCGGCGCGCCTCGCCCGCAAACACCAGCGGCGGCATCTTGCGCAGGGTCTGTTCGACACGCGAAAGCTCGGCCGCGTCCGGATAGTCGGTCGGCACGTGCTTGGCGGGTTTCCCTCTCCAGGATGCGGGCGTCCAGTGTTCGGTCATGGCTCCTACTCCGCGCCACGGACACCGGGCGTACGTCGCCCCCGCGGCGGAAGCGGGCTTCTACCCCGAGAAGGCGGCCCGGGTCGACGTTTTTGCTGCGGTGCGGCGAATTTCCCCGGCCTCCGGGGCAGGATTCACCCCGCAAGCAAGGCCCACGACCGCGCAGGCGAAGGCGCCGAGCCCCAGCCACCACTCCTGCCAGACGCCGAAGTTCACCGCGCCGAACAGCAGGTAGACCGCGCCGGACGCGGACGCCGCGGCAGTCACGACGTCAGGGCGATCACGGCTAAGCCGTCTCAGCAGGAAGGCGAAGGCCAAGGCGGCGCAGACGGCGCCCAACAGCCCCAGCTCCAGCCAGAGCTGCAGCGCGGCGTTGTGGGGATGGAGAACGATATCCGGGCTGAAGGCGCGGCTGGCGTCGAGACCCCAGCCGCGGATCGGGCGCCACGCGATGGCGTCCAGGGCGTGGCTCCAGTAGCCGAGCCGCTGGGCCCAGGATTCCGGGGGCGCGATGTCGAGCTTGAGGCCGCGCGTGAGGCTGCGGGCCGCGAGCGCCACCGCGGGGAACAGGACGAAGAAGGCCGCTGCGACCAGCGCCAGCGCTTTCGGGGCCGAGCGGGGAAAGATCCAGGCAGCGACGCCGACCAGCAAAGCGAGGCCGACCGCGAGCACCGGGGCGTCCGAGAGAAACAGATAGGCCAACAGCGCCGAGCCGGTGGCCGCCGGGACGGCCAGCCACCAGGGCTGGCCTGCGCGGACGCCGCCCGCGGCCACTACAGGCCACAGGAACGCCACGGCGAAGCTGCCCTGGGCGAGGTTCTTCCGCGCCAGGTCCGGACGCGTGGGATCGCCGATGGCGGTGCGGAGGGCCTGATAGATCGCGCCGCCCGACACAGCCTCGACCAGCAGGATGACGCCCAGGACGCCGAAGCCCCAGGCCAGGATCGTCAGCGCCAGCCGCGCCAGCCTCGGGTCGGCCCGACGCGCCCCGCACCAGACGGCCCAGTAGAGGGGAACCTGCAGGGCGAGCTTCAGCGCGACGCTGCTCTCGAGGTCGTCGGGCTGGTGCGCGCTCCAGGAGGCGCTCATCCCCGCCCACACCAGGCCGAACAGCAGGGTCGCGGCCACCGGACGATCCTCGTCGGTGATGCGCAGCACCGGGAGGCAGAACAGGCCCACGAGGCCCATCAGCGGCGCGAACGCCAGAGGGCCCAGCCAGGCGAGGAGCGGCGCGAGCACGGCGGCGCCGACGAACGCCCATCCGCTGAGCTTGCCGACGAACCCCGACGTCTGCGGGTGCGTCGCGATCAAGCGACCTGGCCCAGGGCCGGCGGGGTGTATTTCTCGCGCATCGTCACCAGCTCTTCGGCCAGCGTCGGGTGGACGGCGCAGGTGGAGTCCCACTGCGGCTTGGTCACGCCCATCTTCAGGGCGATGGCGGCCATCTGAATGATCTCGGGCGCGTCGGGCCCGACCACATGGCAGCCGAGGATCTTCTCGGTCCCCTGCTCCACGACCAGCTTGATCAGGCAGCGTTCGTCGCTGCCGACGAAGACGTACTTCATCGGCCGGAAGCGCGAGAGGTAGATGTCCACCTTGCCGCCGTACTGGTGGCGGGCGTCGGCCTCGGACAGCCCCACCGAGCCGATCGGCGGCTGCGAGAAGACCGCCGAGGCCACCAGCTCGTGGTCGAAGCGCGTCGGACGCTTGTTGAACTCGGTGTCCGCGAAGGCATGGCCCTCGCGGATCGCCACCGGCGTCAGGTTGATGCGGTCGGTGACGTCGCCCACCGCCCAGATGTTGTCGACACTCGTGCGGGAATAGTCGTCCACCTTCACCGCGCCGCGCTCGTCGAGTTCGACGCCCGCGGTCTCGAGGCCGAGCCCCTGGACATAGGGGACGCGCCCGAGGGCGAAGAGCACCACGTCGCTCTCGCACGGCGATATCCCGTTGGAGAGCTTGCTGAGGAGTCCCGTCGCCGTCTTCTCGATGGCGGTGTGCTGGGCGCCCAGGAGCACCTTGATCCCGCGCTTCTCCATCTCCTCGGCCACATGCGCGCGGACGTCGTCGTCGAAGCCCCGCAGGATGTTGGGGCCCCGATGCACCAGGGTGGTGTCGACGCCCAATCCCGCGAAGATGCCCGCGAACTCGACGGCGATGTAGCCGCCGCCGGCGATGACGATCCGCTTCGGCAACTCATCGATGTGAAACGCCTCGTTCGAGGTGATGGCGTGCTCTATCCCCGGCAGCTCCGTGGGCATCCAGGGCGTGCCGCCGGTGGCGATCAGGATCTTCCCGGCGGTGACGCGGCCGCGGTTCTCCACCTCGACGGTGTGGCGGTCGATCAGGCGCGCCTTGCCGTGGACGAGCTCGGCGCCGGCGTTCTGCAGGTTCCGGACGTAGATCCCCGACAGCCGGGCGATCTCCTTGTCCTTCTCGCGAAGGAACTCGGGCCAGTCGAAGGATGCGCCCTCCACGGTCCACCCATAGCCCTTCGCGACCTTGAAATGATGCGCGAATTCAGAGGCGTAGACCATGAACTTCTTGGGCACGCAGCCGCGGATGACGCAGGTGCCGCCGACGCGGTGCTCCTCGGCGACCAGAACGCGGGCGCCCGACAGGGCCGCGACGCGCGCGGCGCGCACCCCGCCCGAGCCCGCGCCGATGACGAAGAGGTCGTAGTCGTAATCCGCCAAGTCGATATCCTTCGCTCAGGGCTCCAGCGTGCGCACGCCGTCGGCCGTCCCGATCAGCGCCTGTTCGGCCAGGTCGAGGAAAAGGCCGTGGTCGACGACGCCGGTGACGCTCTTCAGCGCCGCGGCGAGCGCCGCCGGCTCCTCGATCCGCCCGCAGGCTGCGTCATAGATAAGGTTGCCGCCGTCGGTTCTCACCGGTTGGCCGTCGCGCTCGCGCAGCCGCGGTCCGATGCCAATGTCGAATTCCGCGAGCACGTCGCAGATGCGAAGCGAGGTGGTCCTGTGACCGAAGGCCACCACCTCGATCGGCAGGGCGAACCTGCCCAGCGTGCCGACCACCTTCGCTGCGTCGGCGATCACCACGCAGCGCTTGGAGGCCTCCCAGACCAGCTTCTCGCGCAGCAGGGCCGCGCCGCCGCCCTTGATCAGCGAGAGACCGGGGCCGATCTCGTCGGCGCCATCCACGGTGAGGTCGATCTCGCGGGTCTCGCCGAGGTCCGCCACCTTGATGCCGAGGCTCGACGCCAGGTCGGCGGTGGCCTGGGACGTGGGAACGCCCACGACATCCAGCCCGCGCGCCGCCAGCGCCCTGACGAACCAGGCGGCGGTGGAGCCCGTCCCGAGACCGACGACCATGCCGCTTTCAACGAGAGCCGCGGCGGCCTCTCCGGCCGCGCGCTTCTGGGATTCCGCGTCGCTCATTTCGCCTTCGCCGCCTTCTCGGCCGCCTTCTTCTGGCGGAAGGCGGTGGCCCAGCCGGCCTTGTCCGACTGGCTGTTGCGCTCGAGGGCCAACGCGCCGTCCGGTACGTTGCGGGTGATCACCGAGCCTGAGCCGGTCATCGCGCCTGTTCCGACCCGCACCGGCGCCACCAGCGAGGTGTTGGAGCCGACGAAGGCGCCCCTCGCCCACCTCGGTGCGGTATTTGAAGAAGCCGTCGTAGTTGCAGAAGATGGTCCCGGCGCCGATGTTCGCCTTCGCGCCCACCGAACCGTCGCCCAGGTAAGACAGGTGGTTGGCCTTGGCGCCCTGCCCCACCGTGACGTTCTTCACCTCGACGAAGTTCCCGATGTGGGCGTCCTCGCCGATGTCGGCGCCCGGGCGCAGGCGCGCATAGGGGCCGATCAGGGCGCCCGATCGGACATGGGCGCCCTCCAGGTGGCTGAAGGCGCGGATCACCGCCCCCGTCTCGACCTTCACGCCCGGCGCGAAGACGACGAACTGTTCGATAGTGACACCCGGTTCGATCTGGGTGTCCCAGGCGAAGTGCACGGTCTCCGGAGCCAGCATCGCCACGCCTTCGGCCAGGAAGTGGTTGCGCCGCCGCTGCTGCCAGACGGCCTCGGCCTGGGCGAGCTGCGCCGGGGTGTCACAGCCCATGACCGCGTTCTCGGGGGCGATGTGCGCGCGCACCAGCCCCCCCTCGTGGACGCAGACGCCAACGATGTCCGTCAGGTAGTACTCGCCCTTGGCGTTGTCGTTGCCGACCTGCTCCAGCCAGCCGAACAGCCGCTCGCGATCGGCGGCCATCATGCCGGCGTTGCAGGTCCTGACCGCCTTCTCGGCGTCGTTGGCGTCGCGCGCCTCGACGATGCGGATGACGTGGCCGTCGGCGCCCTTGATGACCCGCCCGTACAGCAGCGGGTCGACAGGCTCGAAGGCCAGCATGGCCAGGTCCACGCCCTTGGCCCGCAGCTCGAACAGCGGCGCCAGGTCCTCGGCCATCAGCAGGGGCGCATCGGCATAGGTGATCAGGACGTCGCCGTCGAAGCCGGCGAGGTTGCCCTTGGCGGCCAGGACGGCATGGGCAGTGCCCAGCGGTTCGGTCTGGACCGCCACCGCCTCCGCGCCCAGGCGCTTCTCTACGGCTTCGCGCACCGCCGGGCTGTGCGTGCCGACGACGACCACGATCCGCTCGCAGCCGGTCGCCTGGACGGTGTCGATCATGCGGTCCAGGTGGCTGCGCCCGCCCACCTTGTGCAGCACCTTGGGCAAGGGCGACTTCATGCGCGTGCCCTGTCCTGCAGCCAGGATCACGGCGGCTCTGGCGGTCATGCAGCGAAGCTCCTGGGCAAGCGAGTCACGGACGCCCGAAACGCCTTAGCAAGCCTTGTGGCCCCGCGCGACAACCGGCTAGCGTCGCCGCGACCTGGGGGAGCTTCCATGACAACGACGTCTCGCCGTCTGACCGCCCTGACGGCCGCCTGCGCGCTCGCGGCCCTGTCCATCGCGCCTGCAGCCCGCGCGGCGCCCGATCGCGCCCTGGAGGCGCGGTTCAAGGCGCAGCTGGACAACGCCGAGATGGGCCGTTGGCTGAAGACCATGTCGGCCCTGCCGATCCATGTTGGCGCGCCGCACAACAAGGCGAACGCCGAGATGACCCTGAAGCAGTTCAGGGACTGGGGCTGGGACGCCAGGATCGAGACGTTCTGGGTGCTCTATCCGACACCGCAGGAGGTGGGCCTCGAGCTCGTGCGCGGCGCCGGAGCGCCCTTCAAGGCCACCCTGACCGAGCCGCCGATCCCAGGGGACGAAAGCTCGACACGCCAGCAGGACGCCCTGCCCGCCTACGTGGCCTTCCAGGGCGACGGCGATGTGACCGCTCCGCTGGTCTATGTGAACTATGGCATGCCGGCCGACTACGACGCCCTGGAGCGCCTCGGCGTCTCGGTGAAGGGGAAGATCGTGATCGCCCGCTACGGCCAGGGCTGGCGCGGCCTGAAGCCCAAGCTGGCGCAGGAGCACGGCGCGGTGGGCGCCATCATCTACTCCGACCCACGCGACGACGGCTATTCCGCCGACGACGTCTATCCGAAGGGCGCGGCCCGGCCCCCCGACCGGCTTCCAACGCGGTTCGGTTGCGGACATGACCTTCGCGCCCGGCGACCCGACCACCATCGGCTACGGCGCGACCAGGAACGCCAGGCGCACGCCGCGCGAAGAGGCGCCGACCATCCTGAAGATTCCGACGCTGCCGATCTCGTACGGCGACGCCCAGGCGCTGCTGAAATCGTTGGAGGGCCCCGTCGCGCCGGCTTCGTTCCGCGGCGGCCTGCCGATCACCTACCACGTCGGCGGCGCCGAAGGAGACGCTCTGGTCCGGCTGAAGGTGAAGTCCGAATGGACTCCCAAGCCGGCCTACAACGTCATCGCCAGGCTGAAGGGCGCGGAACGGCCCGACGAGTGGGTGGTGCGCGGCAATCACCGCGACGGCTGGGTGTTCGGCGCCACCGATCCGATCTCGGGCCACGTCGCCATGATGGGCGAGGCCAAGGCGCTCGGCGCGCTGAAGAAGGCCGGCTGGAAGCCGAAGCGCACCATCGTGTATGCGAGCTGGGACGCCGAGGAGCCGATGCTGCTGGGCTCCACCGAATGGGCCGAACACCACGCGGCGGAGCTGAAGAAGAAGGCGGTCATCTACATCAACTCCGACTCCAACGCCCGGGGCTTCCTGGACGTCGACGGCAGCCACGCCTTTCAGCGGCTCGTGAACGAGGTCGCCGCCGACGTGACGGATCCGCAGACCGGCGTCCCGGTCCGGGACCGGCTGCGGGCCCGCTATGCGGTCAACGGCGCCGCGCCGGGGGGCGAACGAAGAGGCGCGGACGGTGGGGAAGATCGCCCTCGATCCGGCGAAGGACCTGCCGATCGGACCGCTGGGCTCCGGCTCGGACTACTCCGCTTTCCTGCAGCACCTCGGCCTGCCGGCGCTGAACGTCAGCTACGGCGGCGAGGGCAGCTCTGGCGGCGTCTACCATTCGGCCTATGACACCTACGAGCACCACAGCCGCTTCGTGGACCCGGGGCACGCCTATGCCGGAGCGCTGGCCGACACGGTGGGCCGTCTGGTCATCCGGATCGCCGACGCCGACCGGCCGGTGCAGCGCTACGGCGACTTCGCCGACACCGTCGAGGGCTACCTCGCCGAGGTGAAGAAGCTGGACTCCGGCAAGCGTGACGAGGCGGCCGCCCGGGCCAGGCTGCTGGCCGCCGGCGCCTACAAGCTCGCCGACGATCCCACCCGGCCGCGCGGCGACCCGGCCGCCTTCGCCGCCTCGCCATCGCTCGACTTCGGCCCGATGGACGCCGCGGTGGCGAGGCTGAAGGTCAGCGCCGCCGCCTTCGACCAGGCGCTGGCGGCGAAGGGGGACGCGCTCTCGCGCGCTCAACGGAAACGCCTGGACGCGGTGATCCTAACGCTGGACCAGCGGCTGCTGCGCGAACAGGGCCTGCCTTTCCGCCCGTGGTACAAGAACATGATCTATGCGCCGGGCCGCTTCACCGGCTACGGCGCCAAGACCCTTCCGGGCATCCGCGAGGCGCTCGAGGAACGTCGCTTCGACGACGCGAAGACCTATATCGGGCTCACCGCCGAGGCGCTGGTCGACTACGCCTCGCGTCTGGATGAAGCGACGCGGGTGATCCATGGCGGCTGACACACTGGAGGGCGCCGTCATCGCCTTCGACCTGGACGGCACCCTCGTCGACACCGCGCCCGACCTGATCGGGACGCTGAACGAACTGCTGACGGCCGAGGGCGTGCGCCCCTTCCCGCTGGAGGAAGCCCGGCCGTTCATCGGCAAGGGCGCGCGCTGGCTGATCCAGCGCGGCTTCGCCGAGGCCGGCGCGCCCTTGCCCGAGGCCCGCGTTCCGCCGCTGTTCGATCGGTTCATCGCCCGCTACCTGGAGCGGATCGCCGACGAGAGCCGCCCCTACCCCGGCTGCGTCGAGGCCCTGGACCGGCTGCGGGGTGCGGGCGCGCGGCTTTGCGTGTGCACCAACAAGCTGACAGGCCTCTCGGCCTCGCTGCTGGGCGCGCTCAAGATCGCCGACCGGTTCGAGGCCATCGTCGGGGCCGACTCGGCGCCGGCCATCAAGCCGGATCCGCGGCACCTCACCACAGCGGTCGAGGCCCTCGGCGGCGACATCCGCCGGACGCTCATGGTCGGCGACGCCGCCACCGACGCCGGCGCGGCGCGGGCCGCGGGCGCGGGCCTGATCCTCGTCAGCTTCGGCTACACCGAGACGCCGGCGGCCGAGCTGTCGCCCGACATCCTGATCGATCATTTCGACGAGTTGCATGAGGCCTGCGAAAGGCTCTTGGGCGCTTGCGGCGCGTAAGCCTTCCGGCTATACGCCCCACCTCCCGCGCGACCTGTCGCCAGGTCGTGCTCCGGCGGATGCGTAGCTCAGCGGGAGAGCACCTCGTTCACACCGAGGGGGTCACAGGTTCAATCCCTGTCGCATCCACCATCTTCTTCCCGAAATCAGCTGAGCCGGCGGACCACCTGCTCGACCACACTCGCCCAGTCGCCTGAGCGCGTCTGACGGAACAGGGTCGCGCTGGGGTACCAGGGGGGTGTCCGTCCGGCCGCGAAGCCAGCGCCAGTCGGCGCCGTAGGCGGGCAGCAGGATCCAGGTCGGCTTGCCGAGGCTGGCGGCCAGGTGCGCAACCGAGGTGTCGACGGTGACCACAAGGTCAAGGCCGGCCACGAGATCGGCGGTGTCCTGCATGTCGGCCGCGCCGCTGTCCTCGGGATGCAGGCTGACCGCGCCGGGAATGGCCAGCAGCTCGCGACCGAGCTCGGGCGGCAGAGACTTGTGCCGGGCGTTCCAGGCCCGCGCCTGGGTCTTCCACACCACGCCGATGCGGCCTGCCGACGGCTTCGCGGCGGCCTTGAAGGGCGCGGGCGGCGGGATGTTCTCAAGCGTCGTGCCGAACAGGCCGGGGAGCGAGAACGGCAGTACGGCGTAGTCGAACGTGCTGACCTCGCCGAACACGTCCAGGCCGGCCAGCAAGCGGGTGAGCTCGGCGTGCGGCGCGATGGCGAGTTCGGCGCCCCGGGCCTTCAGCAGCGGCAGGTAGCGGGCGGTCTGGATCATGTCGCCGAGCCCCTGCTCTCGCCAGACCAGGATGCGCTTGCCGGCGGGATCGTGTCCCTGCCATTCCGCGCCGGGCAGGTGTTCCGGCGTCCCCAGCGTCCCGCGGCGCGCCTCCGCCAGAGGCCAGCCCTCGGCGTAGCGCCCGAGCGTCAGGAGCGCGTAGCCCAGGCCCGCGGTCGCATCCCGCTCGCCCGGGGCCCGGGCGAGCGCCTCGCGATAGGCGGCCTCCGCCTCCTCCAGCCGCCCGAGGTGGCGAAGGTGGGTGGCGAGGCTCGTCCAGCGCCCGGCGAGGCCGGGGTCGAGGGCGATGGCGCGCCGGTAGGCGGCCTCGGCCTCTTCGAAGCGGTCCAGCAGGCGGAGCGCCGCGCCCAGGTTCTGGTGCGGTCTGGGATCGTCGGGCGCGAGCCGGACGGCTTCGGCGAACAGGTCGGCGGCCCGCCGATAGTCGTCGGCGCGATAGGCGGCGACGCCGCGATCCAGCAGGTCCGCGAGCCGCACCCTCAGGCCCGTGCGTAGACGTCCTCGAAGCGGACGATGTCGTCCTCGCCGAGGTAGGGGCCCGACTGCACCTCGATGAGGTTCAGTGGCACCTTGCCGGGGTTGCTGAGGCGGTGGACGGCGCCCAGGGGGATGTAGACGGACTCGTTCTCGGCCAGCAGCCGCTCCTCGCCACCGACGTGGACGGCGGCCGTGCCGTTGACCACCACCCAGTGCTCGGCCCTGTGGAAGTGCTTCTGCAGCGAGAGCTTCTCGCCGGGATTGACGGTGATCCGCTTCACCTGGAACCGGTCGCCCTCGTGGAGGCCCTCGTAGAAGCCCCCACGGCCGGTAGACGCGGCGGTTCTGGGTGGCGGCGGGATGGTTGCGGGCCTTCAGGGCTTCCACGGCGGCCTTGACGCCCTGGTCGGCGTCCTTGCGCGTCACCAGCACCGCGTCGGAACTGGCCACCACCACCAGGTCCTCGACGCCCACGGTAACCACCAGCGGCCCCTCGCTGCGGATGTAGGAACCGCGGGTGTCCTGCACCGTGACGTCGCCCAGCAGGACGTTGGCGTCGCCGTTGCGGTCTCCGATTTCCCAGAGGGCCGACCAGGCCCCGACATCGCTCCAGCCAAAGTCGCCCGGCACGACGGCGGCCGCAGCGGTGCGCTCCATGACCGCGTGGTCGACCGAGATGGCGGGGCTCCGGGCGAAGGCCGCCTTGTCGAGCCGCAGGAAGGTCAGGTCGCGCTGGGCGCCCGCCACCGCCGCGCGCACGGCCGCCAGCACCGCCGGTTCATGCCGCTCCAGCTCGGCCAGCAGCTTGGCCGCCGGCAGCAGGAAGATGCCGCTGTTCCAGAGATAGCGGCCGTCCGCCAGATAGCTCTCGGCGGTGGCCAGATCCGGCTTCTCGACGAACTCGGCGACCGGACGGACGCGACCGGCGGCGTCGCCCGAGCGGATGTAGCCGTAGCCGGTGGCGGGCGAGTCGGGCTGGATGCCGAACAGCACCAGGCGGCCTTCGGCGGCGGCGCCCTGCCCCGCCTCGACCGCGGCGAGGAAACCATCAGGGTCCTGGATCACGTGGTCGGCCGGCATCACCAGGACGACGGCGTCCGCGTCCCGTTCGGCGGCCAGCAGGGCGGCGACCGCCACGGCCGGGGCGGTGTTGCGCGCCACCGGCTCCAGGACGATCGTCGGGTGCTCCACCCCGATCGCCCGCAGCTGCTCGGCGATGACGAAGCGATGGTCCTCGTTGGCGACGACCATCAGGCTCTCGAACCGCGCCGCGTCCAGCACGCGGGCCGCCGTCTCCTGCAACATCGTCCGCTCGCCGGCCAGCGGCAGCAGCTGCTTCGGATAGCTCTCCCGCGACAGCGGCCAGAGCCGCGAACCGGAACCGCCGGACAGGATGACGGGATGGATCTTGCTCAAAGCTCGCCCCCTAAGCGGCTCGCCGCCGACGAGGAGAGCGGCGGGCGACCGCCGATCTCCTAACCCGACCGCCTGGCCCAGGCCACAGCGCCGATGACCGCAACCTCCGCCCAGGCGTCAGCCAGCCATGTCGATCTCGTGCACCCAGCCGTACGGGTCAGGCGCCGTGCACCGCTGGATGCCGGTGAGCTGGTCGCGCAGCCTCGTGGTGACCGGCCCTTCCGAGCCGTCGCCGATCTTGAAGGCGCCGCCGGCGTGGCGGATCTCGCCGATGGCGGCGAGCACGGCGGCGGTGCCGCAGGCGAAGGCCTCCTTCAGCCGGCCGCTGTTCGCATCGGCCTGCCAGTCCTCGAACGTGTAGAGGCGCTCCTCCACCTTCAGTCCGGCGTCGGCGGCGAGCGTCAGGATCGAGTCCCGCGTCACGCCGGGCAGGATGGTGCCGCCCAGCGGCGGGGTGACGAGCGTGTTGTCGTCGAAGACGAAGAACACGTTCATGCCGCCAAGCTCTTCCACGTAGCGGTGCTCGGCCGCGTCCAGGAAGACCACCTGGTCGCACCCGTTCTTGATCGCCTCGGCCTGGGCGACCAGGCTTGCGGCATAGTTGCCGCCGCACTTGGCCGCGCCGGTGCCGCCGGGCGCCGCGCGGGTGTAGGCGTCGGACACCCACACGGTCACGGGCTTGGCCCCGCCCTTGAAGTAGGCCCACCGGGCAGGCGATGACGCAGAAGATGTATTCCGCCGCCGGCCGCACGCCCAGGAACGCCTCGGTGGCGATCATGAAGGGCCGCAGGTAGAGGCTGGCGCCCTCGCTGGTGGGGATCCAGTCGGCGTCGGTGCGGACCAGGGTCTCGATGGCGGCGAGGAACAGCTCGGGCGGCAGGGCCGGCATGGCCATCCGCTCGGCTGAATCCAGGAACCGCTGCGCGTTCGCCTGGGGCCGGAACAGCGTCACGCCGTTGCCGCGGGTCCGATAGGCCTTGAGGCCTTCGAAGATCTCCTGAGCGTAGTGCAGGACGGCTGCGGCCGGATCCAGCTGGAACGGCTCGCGGGCTTTCACCTGGGCGTCGTGCCAGCCCTGGCCCTCGGTCCAGCGGATCGTGACCATATGGTCGGTGAATACCTTGCCGAACCCCGGATCCTCGAGCAGCGCCGCCCGCGCGTGCGGCGGCGTCGGAGAAGCATGCGGGCGTCGGTTGATGAGCAAGGTGTCCATGATCCTATCATCGCTGATGCAGGACCATCGGCGAAAGCACACGCCCGCGCGCGCCGCAAGGGCCAGTCCGCGGAACCTGGAGCCTAAAGTCCCTGCCCGGCCCCGCGGACGGAGGCTGGATCAGGCCGGGAGGTGGCCTTCCGGGAAGTACTTCTGCTGCAGTCGTCCGGAGGCCTGCTTCAGCGCCTCGATCGCCTCGTCGACCGCCTCGCGCTGCTGCAGCAGGGCGTCGATGCGGCGCTTGAAGATGGCCAGGGCGTGGGCGTTCTGTGCGGGCTCGCCCTCTTCCTCGTAGAGATCGAGGATGTCGCGGATCTCGGCGACCGAGAGACCCACCTTGCGGCCGCGCATGATCAGCGCCAGCCGGGCGCGATCCTTGTAGGAATAGATGCGCGTCAGATCGCGGCGGGCGGGCGTGAGCAGGCCCTGCTCCTCGTAGAAGCGCAACGCCCGCGGAGTCGCGCCGAACTCCTTGCAGAGCTGGGTGATCGAATAGGTCCGATACGGACGGCGAAGGTTCAGCGTCACGGTCCTCTTCCTCCTATAGGCCCAGCACGAGGCGGGCGATGATGTCCCTTTGGATCTCGTTGGAGCCGCCGTAGATCGAGGCGGCCCGGTTGTTCAGGTACCTGGCCATTGCGGTGAGACTGTGGTCCGGCCCGACGGGCGTGACGTTCGAACCCGCCTCCCGGGCCTCCGGCTGGTCGACGGCGGCGTAGAGCCCCGCCGCCTCCACCGCGAGGGTGTCGATCCCCTGCATGGCCTCGGTGCCCTGCGTCTTGAGCATGGAGGAGGCCGGCCCCGGGTTCTTGCCGCCGGCGAGCGCGCTCAGCACCCGCAGCTCGGAGATGTCGATCGCCTGCACGGCGATCTCCTGCTCCGCGACCTTCCGGCGATAGTGCGCGTCGGCGAGAACATCCCCCGCCGCCTGCCGCAGCCGCTCCAGTTGCATCTTCAGTCCGGGCGCCGAGCCCCCGCCCCGCTCGAACTCCAGCAGGTACTTGGCGACCGTCCAGCCCTGGTTCTCCTCACCCAGGCGGCCGGACCGCGGCACGCGCACCTCATCGAAGAAGACCTGGTTCACCTCGTGCTCGCCGGCGAGCGTGATGATCGGGTCCACCTTGATGCCGGGTGACGCCATGTCGAGCAGCAGGAAGGTGATGCCCGCCTGGGGCTTGCCGTCCGTGCTGGTGCGCACGAGGCAGAACATCCTGTTGGCGTGGTGGGCGTGGGTGGTCCAGATCTTGGATCCGGAAAGAACGTAGTCGTCTCCGTCACTTACCGCCCTGAGCTGAAGCGACGCGAGATCAGACCCCGAGCCCGGCTCGGAGTAGCCCTGGCACCAGTAGTCCTCACCCGAGAGGATGCGGGGCAGATAGTGGGCCTTCTGGGCGTCGGTCCCGTACCGCATGATGCAGGGGCCCACCATCCGCAGCCCCATCGGGGCCAGCGACGGCGCCGAGGCCTGGACGCATTCGGCGGCGAAGATGGCCCTCTGGGTCTCGCTCCAGCCGGGTCCGCCGTATTCCCTGGGCCAGGACGGTGCGACCCAACCCTTCCGATGCAGGATTCTCTGCCAGGCCAGGCTGTAGCGGGGCTCGACGAAGACGCTCGTCTGCCGGGCGCCGGCCGCCTTCAACTCCGGCGTCAGGTTTTCCGCGAGAAAGGCGCGGACCTCGTCCCGAAACGCGAGATCATCCGGTGTCAGGTCGAGGTCCATGCCCGGCAGCTCAGTTGAACTTGACCCGCAGGGTCGCGCCCACCGTCCGCGGCGCGCCGAGGAACGCCGCGAAGGTGCCGCTCTGCAGCGGCTGGTCGACCACCACCTGGTAGTAGTTCACGTCGGTGAGGTTCTGTGCCCAGACCTCCAGCATCCAGCGCTCGTCCTCCGGCCCCACGCCGACGCGGCCGTTCCACAGGGTCATCGGCCGCTGACGCTTCAGCGGGTCGAGGTTCGAGCCGGTGTTGTAGGCCGAGGTGTAGCGGCCCGAGACACTGGCCCGCAGCTTGAAGTCCTCGCCCAGCGGCTTCTCGTAGGCCGCCGACCAGGAGGCCGACCACAGCGGCGCGTAAGACACCCGCGAGGTGGGCAGCCGCGGGCCGATGCCCGCCGTCGGCACGAAGTTCCCGAACTGGGTGACGGCATAGGTGACGCCGCCGGTGACGGTCAGGCCCTCGAACGGCGTACGGTAGACGAGGTCAAGGTCGACGCCCTTCGAGGTCACCTTCGGCACCGAGGCCACCACGAAGCTGACGCCGGTGTAGGTGTTGAGCTGGAAGTTCTTGAAGGTCTGGTCGAAGGCCGCCGCGTTCAGGAGCAGGGTGTTCCCGGCGAGATTGCTTTTGAAGCCGGCCTCGTAGCTCTCGACCGTCTCGGCGGCGAAGCTGGTGTCCGGATTGATCCGGCCTGGCTCGAAGCGAGCACGGTCGAGGTTGAAGCCGCCGCTCTTATGGCTGCTGGCGTAGGACACGTAGGTCATCAGCTCCGGGTTGAAGCGGTAGCTGACCTTCACCGTCCCGCCGAGGCGGTCCTCGCTGCGCTCCTGACGGGTGTCGACGTTGTTGAACGCCGGATCCCCCCGTGGGCGCGCAGATCGCGGTGCGGGCCGCGGCCGGGATCGGCCGTACGATGGCCGCGGCGCAGGCGTTCCCCGGCGCGGTGTTCCGGTACCGCGAGAACACCTTCTTGGTGTCGTCGGTGTAGCGAAGGCCGAAGGTGACCTCGAGGAGTCGGTGACGTGCCAGGTGTTGTTGGTGAACAGCGCCCAGCCCTTGTTGGAGTGGTCGTAGCGGTCGTACGAGCCCTGCCCGGCGATGAAGTTCTGGCCCGCCGGGATGCCCGTGAGCGCCGACACCGCCGTCGGGTTGGTCCCGCCCGAGAGCAGCAGGCCGAAGTAGGTTTCGTAGCTCACGCCGAAGAGCGTGTAGGCGCTCGATTCAAGCTGCTCGTCCGAGTAGTAGCCGCCGATCATCCAGTCGAGCGGCCCGCTCCGGCCGGCGAAGCGCAGCTCCTGCGAGAAGGTCTCGAACTTGGAGAACGTCCGGCCGTCATCGGGGCGATACCAGATGTCGGCCGAGCTGAAGTCGATGTCGTTCGCCTGGAAGTTCTCCCAGTCCCGCCAGGCGGTGATCGAGGTGACGGTGATGTCGTCCGTCAACTCCCAGTCCGCCTGCAGCGACACGCCCATGTCCTCGATGTCCTGGACGGACTCGCGGTTGGCGAAGGCGCGGCGCCGGAACGGGTCGGCCGGGCGCAGGATGCCCGCGTCGGCCGCCAGGGCGTCGATGATCGCCGCGGTCGCGCCGGGCACCGTCGCCACGTCGAGGCAGCAGTGCTCTTCGCGCTTGGTCCAGTCGGCGAGGAAGCGGAACGAAAGCGAGTCCGTCGGCAGCCACAGAAGTTGCCCGCGGACGGTCGTCACGTTCTGGTCGTCGTTGTCCTTCTCGGTGGACGGCCCCGCGCCGTTGGAGACGTCGTAGAACCCGTCCCGCACCCGACGCGCAGCGAAGATGCGGCCGGCCAGGGTGTCGGTGATCGGCCCGGTCACCGAGGCCGCGGCGGCCAGATGGTCGTGGCTGCCGTAGGTAAGTTCGCCGTTGGCGCCGAAGTCGAACTCGGGGGCCTTGGTGATGACGTTGATCACCCCGGCCGAGGTGTTCTTGCCGAAGACGGTGCCCTGCGGCCCCTTCAGCACCTCGATGCGCTCCATCTCGCCGAGGTCGCCGAAGGCCACGCCCGAGCGCGCACGATAGACGCCGTCGATGACGGTGCCGACCGAGGATTCCAGGCCGGGATTGTCTCCGATGGTCCCTACGCCGCGGATCCGGATCGAGGTCTGGGCGCCGCCGGTGGAGGAGGTCACGCTGAGGCCGGGGGTCAGGACCTGCAGGTCCTTCACGTCGCGCACGCCAGCGTCCTGCAGCTGCTGGCCCGACACCACGTTCACGACGATCGGCACGTCCTGCAGGTTCTGCTCACGCTTCTGCGCAGTGACGACGATGCCTTCGATCACGGAGCCCTGGGCGTCGTCCTGGGCCGAGGCCGGACCGGCCGCGCACAGGCCAGCGATCACCAGGGCGGACGCGCCCCACTTCCATTCGGTCATACTTCCCTCCCGCGCCGCTCTTTGGCGGCTGAATGGCAGCCCGGCTTCAAACCGGGTCCGTCGAGGGAGAGCTTGCGGAGAGCGCCTGCAACGAACAAGCTATCGAAAGTGATAGGGTGGAGGCGTCGAGGCCATGTTCGCCCGGCCTGGGTCTTCAGTGCGACTGGAGGAAGCCGCCGCGCTGGCGCGCGAGATCGCGGCCGCCGGCAAGGCCATGGACCTGCCCTATACGGCCGTCAGCGCCGACATCGGCAGTCCGACCCCGCCGGTCGGACCTGACGGCCGCCCGCTCGCCGAGACCACGTTCCGCTGGATCGGCGACTTCCGTTACTGGGAGGATCGGGCCTTCGCCTTGAGGGCGGCCTTCATCCACGCCTGCCGCGCCTGCTCCGAGCCGTTCTACTTCACCGGCGGCCGCATGTGGTCGTGGCGCGCGAACGCGGCGCTGGAGGCGGTGACGGCGGAGGGGATCGAAGCTTTCGGGGTCGCGGCCGCCGTGGTCGCCCCGGCGTATCTGCCGGGCGGCGTGATCGGCGCGGTGGTGTGGGCGTCAACCGACCCCGAGCTGGACGTCGCCGGGCTCTTCGACGCGCGGGCGGCCGAACTGCATGCCTTGGCGTTGCGCTTCGTGGCGACCTACGCGGAGGCCACCGGCGCCGGCGCCACCGAGGCTCCGGCCCACCTTACGCGCCGGGAGATCCAGTGCCTGAAATGGGCGGCGGCCGGGAAGACCGACGCCGAGATCGGCAAGATCGTCGCCATCTCCACGCCTACCGTGCGGTTCCACATCGTCAACGCCTCGCGGAAGCTGGGGGTCGCGGGACGTTCCCAGGCCATCCATCGGGCCGCGACCCTCGGCTACATCGGCTCCGCAGACCTCCCGACACTGCGCCCGTAATCCCCGCAATTTTGACTGACCGGCGTTTTTCCTTACGTGGCGGAAATATGGCTTTTCGCCTGTGAACCGCGGCAGGGGCGTGGCCGCCATGCCACAGCCGTCCATCGTGACGCATTTTTGACGCTCGCGTCATTGCCGCGCGGCCGAAGCGCCTCTCTACCCGCCCGTGAGCGTGCGCCCGCGACTCCCCCTGTGGGGCGCAGCTCGGGGAGAACCAAAACCATATGCGTATGAACTATCTGATGCGCAGCACCGCCCTCGCGGGCGTCATGGCTGCCGCCGCCTTCGCCACCGCCGCGCAGGCGCAAGAGGAAACGACCGGGGCGCGCGAGATCGACGAGATCGTCGTCACCGCTCAGAAGCGCGAGCAGAGCCTGCAGGACGTGCCGATCGTCGTGACCTCTGTCAGCGGCCAGCTGCTGCAGGACGCCGGCGTCCGCGACATCCGCGAGCTGACCGTCCTGACCCCCGGCCTGACCGTCACCTCGACCTCGAACGAAACCATCGTCACCGCCCGCGTGCGCGGCGTCGGCACCGTGGGCGACAACCCCGGCCTGGAATCGTCCGTCGGCATCGTGATCGACGGCGTCTACCGCCCGCGGAACGGCGTGTCGTTCGGCGATCTGGGCGAAGTCACCCGCATCGAAGTGCTGAAGGGCCCGCAAGGCACCCTGTTCGGCAAGAACACCTCGGCGGGCGTGATCAACATCATCACCGCCGGCCCGACGCAGGACGTCCAGGCCCAGTCGGAAGTCACCGTCGGCGACTACGAGCAGTTCGGCTTCTCGAGCTCGCTGTCGGGCCCGATCACCGACGGCGTCACCGGCCGCATCTACGCCGCCGCCCGGGCGCGCAACGGCTACCAGGACATCATCACCGGTCCCGGTCCGCGTGGTCAGCACGACGACAACAACCAGAACTTCTACACCGTCCGCGGCCAGCTGCAGTTCGAGCCGACCGAAGCGGTCAGCTTCCGCGTCATCGCCGACTACACGAAGCGGAACGAGGACTGCTGCGTCGGCACCCAGCTGTTCGTCGGCGACGCCGCCAACAGCCGCGCCCGCTTCATCGAGGCGGTGCGTCCAGGCTCGCTGGACCTGACGTCGACGCCGTTCGACCGTCTGGGCTACGCCAACCGCCCGACCGACCAGCGTGTCGAGGACCGTGGCGTCTCGGGTGAGCTGACGTGGCGCCTCACGCCGGACATGACGCTGACCTCGATCACCGCCTGGCGGAAGTGGAACGCCGAGACCGGCCAGGACAGCGACTTCACCGCCGCGGACCTGGTCTATCGTCCGAACGACGGCTCCAACGGCGTCGGCTTCAAGCAGTTCTCGCAGGAAGTCCGCGTCGCCGGGGAAGCTATGGACGGCCGCCTCAACTGGCTGGTCGGCGGCTTCTACGCCGAGGAGGACCTGGATAGCCGCGCCGTCTTCAACTACGGCTCGGACTACTACGCCTACTTCGCCGGGCGCGTGCTGAGCGGCGTGCCGGCGCTGGTCGGCCTGACGCCTGGCACGATCTTCCAGCAAGGCGCCGGTTCGGACGACCGCTACGCCCAGGACGGCAAGAGCTATGCGCTGTTCACGAACAACTCGTTCGCGATCACCGAGCAGCTCGAGCTGACCGTCGGCCTGCGCTATCTGAAGGACAAGAAGACCCTCGTCACCGACTACACCACGACGGGTTCGTCCTGCGATCAGGGCGAGGCGCGCTTCGCGACCCTCGCCGGCCTGCTGGGCCAAGCCACCGCCACCACCATCGTCGGCGGCCTGTGCCTGAACGCCCAGAACAACGACTTCGACGATCTGGGCGTCACCACCCAGAAGCGCACCGAGGAAGAAGTCACCGGCACGGCCAAGCTAGCCTACCGCTGGAACCGCGACTTGATGACGTACGCCTCGTACTCGCGCGGCTACAAGGCGGGCGGCTTCAACCTCGACCGCGAGCAGGCGATCCTCGTCACCCCCACCGGCCCGAACTTCACGGCCGATGCGGACACCAGCTTCCGTGGCGAGTCGGTCGACAGCTACGAGCTGGGCGCCAAGACCTCCTGGCTGAACAACTCGCTGCTGCTCAACGCGGCGCTGTTCTACCAGAAGTTCGAGGACTTCCAGCTGAACACCTTCGTCGGCACGGCCTTCGTGGTCGAGACCCTGCCGAAGGTCACCTCGCGCGGCGTCGACATCGACTTCATCTACCTGCCGCCGGTCGACGGCCTCACCTTCCAGGGCGGCGTCACCTACGCCGAAACCGAGATCGGCGAATTCACCGCGGCCGACCTGCTCAACCCGACGCGCTTCAACAGCCTGCGCCGCCTGCCCGGCGCCCAGCTGTCGTTCGCGCCGCGTTGGTCGGCGTCGCTGGCCGGCTCCTACGAGCGTGACGTGTTCTCGGACCTGAAGTTCCGCGCGAACCTCTCGGGCAAGTTCACCTCGCGCTACAACACCGGCTCCGACCTGCACCCGAGCAAGGTGCAGGACTCCATGGTGCTGGTGAACGGCCGTGTCGGCCTCGGCGCCGAGGACGAGAGCTGGACCGTCGAGCTGTGGGCCAACAACCTGTTCAACAAGGACTACATCCAGGTCGGCTTCAACGGGCCGTTCCAGGTGGACGAGAACAACGACGCCGTCAGCGTCTACAACGCCTTCCTCGGCGCTCCGCGCACCGTGGGCGCGACGCTGCGGTTCAAGTACTAGAGCGATCCTCTCCCAGAGAGGTTCGGAGCGGCCCGGAGCGATCCGGGCCGCTTTTCTTTTTGGCGCCGCCCCCGGCCAGACAGCCCGGCGGGATGGAGCTAAGCCAGCCTGGCCGCGTGCCAGGCCAGATGATCCGCCATGAAGCTGGAGACGAAATAGTAGCTGTGGTCGTAACCGGGCTGCAGACGCAGCGTCAGCGGCACGCCCGCGCGCTCGCAGGCGTCCGCCAGCAGCTCGGGCTTCAGCTGGTCCGCCAGGAAATCGTCGGCCTCGCCCTGGTCGACCAGCAGCTCGGAAACCTGGGCGCCGTCGTCCAGCAGCGCGGTCGCGTCATAGCGCCGCCAAGCCTCCCGGCCCTCGCCGAGGTAGCCGCGCAGCGCCTCTCGCCCCACGGGCAGCGCATCGGCGAGCTGATCGGCGCAAAGGCCGAGACGCTCTTCCAGCGGCCGGGGTTCTTCAGCGCCAGGGTCAGGGCGCCGTGACCGCCCATGGAATGGCCGGTGATCCCCTGGCGATCCATGTCCGCGGGGAACTGCGCGGCGATCAGCTCCGGAAGTTCGGAGACGATGTAGCTCTCCATCCGGAAGTGCTGCGCCCAGGGCGCCTGGGTCGCGTCGACGTAGAAGCCCGCGCCCTGGCCGAAGTCATAGGCTGGATCGTCGGCGACGCCCTCGCCTCTCGGACTGGTGTCTGGCGCGACGAAGATCAGGCCGAGCTCGGCGCAGGCCCGCTGGAACTGGCCCTTCTCCGTCACATTGGCATGGGTGCAGGTGAGACCCGACAGGTACCAGACCACCGGCCGCGGCCCCTCGCGCGCCTGCGGCGGGACGAAGACGCTGAAGACCATCGGCGTGCCGGTCTCCCGGCTCTCATGCCGATAGACGCCCTGAAGGCCGCCGAAGCTCTTCGTCTGGGTGAGAAGCTCCATCAGTAGACGATCACGCTGCGGATGCTCTCGCCGGCATGCATCAGGTCGAAGGCCTCGTTTATGCGCTCCAGCGGCAGCTTGTGGGTGATCATCGGGTCGATCTCGATCTTCCCGTCCATGTACCAGTCGACGATCTTCGGCGTGTCGGTGCGGCCGCGCGCGCCGCCAAAGGCCGTCCCCTTCCAGACCCGGCCGGTCACCAGCTGGAACGGCCGCGTGGCGATTTCCTTGCCCGCCTCGGCCACGCCGATGATGATGCTCTCGCCCCAGCCGCGGTGGCAGGCCTCCAGCGCCTGGCGCATGACGGTCGTGTTGCCGGTGGCGTCGAAGGTGTAGTCGGCGCCCCCCGTCGGTCAGGGCCACGAGATGGGCCACCAGGTCGCCCTCCACCGCCTTCGGATTGACGAAATGGGTCATGCCGAAGCGGCGGCCCCATTCTTCGCGATCCGGATTGATGTCGACCCCGACGATCATGCCCGCGCCCACCATCTTCAGGCCCTGGATCACATTCAGGCCGATGCCGCCCAGGCCGAAGACGATGCAGTTGGCGCCCGCCTCGACGTCGGCGGTGTTGACCACCGCGCCGACGCCCGTCGTCACACCGCAGCCCACGTAGCAGGCGGTCTCGAACGGCGCGTCCTTGCGGATCCTGGCCACGGCGATCTCGGGCAGCACCGTGTAGTTCGAGAACGTGGAGCAGCCCATGTAGTGGAAGATCGGCTGGCCCTTGTACGAGAACCGGCTGGAGCCGTCCGGCATCAGGCCCTTGCCCTGGGTGCCGCGGATCGCGGTGCACAGGTTCGTCTTGCGGCTGAGGCAGCTTTTGCACTGCCGGCATTCGGGCGTGTAGAGCGGGATCACGTGGTCGCCCGGCTGGACGCTGGTCACGCCCGGCCCCACCTCGACGACCACGCCCGCGCCTTCATGGCCAAGGATCGACGGGAAGATGCCTTCGGAGTCAAAGCCGTCGAGCGTGTAGGCGTCGGTGTGGCAGACGCCGGTGGCCTTGATCTCGACCAGCACCTCGCCGGCGCGCGGACCTTCCAGGTCCACCTCCACGATTTCCAACGGCTGCTTCGCCGCGAAAGCCACCGCCGCGCGCGTCTTCATGGGCCACTCCAGATCTGGGATTTCGGGCGCGTTCTAGCACGCCCGCCTGCGTCGAACAGGGTCGGAGCGAGAGGCCGGCTAGTAGTCGCGCCGCTTCTCCATGGGCGCGTTGGGGTCGGGCGCCGCCGGCGGGGTGTAGGGCTTCAGCGCAGGCGCTGGCGTGGGCAGGGTCACCGGTCCCGAGGCCGTGGGTGGGGAAGCAGCAGGCAGGTCGATAACCGGCGCCGGCTCCGCCGCCGGAGGAGTCTCGGCGGCGCGGGCGGTCTGGGCGACCTCCGCGGTTGTTGCGGCCCGCCTTTGGGCGGCCGGCGCCGCCGCGACCTGGCGGGTCGGTGGTTCGGCGACAGGGGCGGCGGGCGGCGCCTCGGACGCTGTTGGCGGAGGGACCGCAGCGATCGTCGGCGCGTCAGCCGCGGCCGGGACCGTTGCGGCCGGCGCGACAACCGGCGCGACCGGTTCGGGGTCGCGCGTCAGCAGGAACGCCAATCCCCCCATTGCCGCGAGGCCCAGCCCGCCGGCCGTGGCGAGCGGCAGCCATGGCTTCGCCTTCGGCTTTGCGGCGCGGTCGGCGGGAGCCGCGAACACGGCGGCCTGAGGCTCCGGCGGCGCGACGACGGGCGGCGCAGGCGGAGCGACCGGCCGAGGCGCGGCGGCCGGCTGCGGCATCGGCCGCGGCGTCACGGGCTCCGGGATCGCGGACTGCGGCGGGATCCGGGCCTGGGATTGGGCCTGGGATTGGGCCTGGGGCTGAATCTGGCCCTGGACCTGGGGCTGCGGTCGCGGCCCGGGGGCCGGTGTGATCGGCCGGGTGAAGGCGGGCGTCGGTCCAGCGGGGCGGGTGAAGACCGGGGTGATGCTCTGCCGCGGCGGTTCAGGCGTCGGCTTCGGGGGGCGCGGCTTCGGCGGCCTTCGGCAGCGGCCCGACGCGGAACGGCGCCTGGGGCATCTTCGGCCAGGCGCTGTTGCGGGCGTAGGGGTTCTGATCGTTCGGTTCGGACATGATCGTCTTGCGGTCAGGAGCTTTCAGACCACCTCTTCGCGTGGAGTTGGTCAGGACTATGACGCCGAAGCGCCCTCACCCGCCAGTTCGCGTCGGCGGGCCAGGACGAGCGCGAGATCATAGGGGATGGCGAGGCCTTCGCGCAGCGTCATCCGCATCCAGTTTCCCAGGCTCGCGCCCCCGCGGCCCGGCAGCCTGGGCCCGGCCTCGCTGGCGACGGACAGGACGCCCAGCATCATGCGGATCCGCGGGACGTGATACGCGTCGCTACACACCATCACCCGGCTGGCGCCCGTCCGGCGGACCCAACGGGCCGCGACGGCCACGCTTTGCAGGGTGTCGAGGCTGGCGTCGTCCTGGATGAGCCGTTGGGGCGTGACGCCCTCGGCGAGCAACCGCTCGACCATCACCGAGGCTTCGGACGGACCGAAGCGGCCGACCCCGCCGGAACACAGCACCGGGGCCTCGGGATACGCCTGCGCCGCCGCCAGGCCGTAACCGATGCGCCGCAGCAGGGACGGCGACGGCCCCTGCGGCAGGACGGCGGCGCCGAAGATGGCGATGAGCGGCGGGCCGGTCATGGCGCCAGCATAGACCGCGCAACGGCTGCCGCTACTGGTTCAGCGGCGGGTGGTACTGTTCGATCAGGTCTTCACGTTCCGCCTCGCGCACGGCGCGGGTGACGTTCAGGCGCGTGAGGATCTTCGCCCCGGCGTACTTCCGCCGCGCCTCCTCCAGGGCGCCGCGCCAGTTCTGGCTGGCGAGGTTGTCCGTCTCGCCCGCGTAGACCACGTGCGGTCCCTCGGGCGTCACCTCGGCGATCACGTAGTTGGCGCCCGCCGGCGGCAGGAAGCGGTCCTCGTCGATCGACGTGTAGCGGTAGCGGGCGCCGGACTTGCCGGCGAGCTCGATCTGGCGGGTCAAACCTACTCTCCACTGTCACGCGGCCCCGGCGGACGCGGTTTGAATCGCGGCAGGCGGGGCGCGCCCCTCTCGTCGGGTCCGAATTCGACCAAATGTGGGCCTAGCTTGACCTTGGGACCTCACGCTCGAGCTCTGGCGGGGCGGAACAACCTTCGCCATATGGACGTTCGCCCCTTCCGGCGGCTCTGCTAGGGTGCTGACTTTCGAGGAGACACAAGACTCGGACCGCCGACGCAGCGTCCGGGACGCCCGCATGGAGAGACCCGCCGACTTCAGCCTCGAGCCCGCGACGGATCGTCCCACGGTGGCGCTTGCCGGCGACTGGACCGCGCGCATGCTGGGCGGCGCAGGCCCAGGCCTCGCCGAAGCCCTCGATGGTCTCGACAACGTCGCTATCGACCTGTCCCGGGTCCGGCGGATGGATACCGCGGGCGCCTACGCCATCGTGCGCGCAGCCGGCCGCGGCTTCGAACTGGACAAGGTGAAGGCGAGGCCCGAGACGCTGCGCCTGCTGGAAGTCGTGCACGAGGCGGTCAAGGTCGAGCCCGAAACCCGCCGCGGGCCGGCGCGCGAAAGCCTGACCGTCCGCGTCGGCAAGGGCGTCGTCGCCTTCGGCAAGGACTTCCTCGACACCATGGGGTTCCTGGGCCACCTGCTGGTGGTGCTGGGCCGCAGCTTCGTGTGGCTCTTCACCGATCCCCGGCGCATCCGCTGGCCGGCGCTGGTCAGCACCATGGAGCGGGCGGGCCTCGACGCGATCCCCGTGGTGGCCGTGACGACGTTCTTCATCGGCGCGGTTGTGGCCTTCATCGGGGCCAGCATGCTGCGACAGTTCGGCGCCCAGGTGTTCGCGGTCGAACTCATCGGCATCTCGATGATGCGCGAGTTCAACATCGTGATCACGGCGGTGTTGCTGGCAGGCCGCTCGGCCTCGGCCTTCGCGGCCGAGATCGGCTCCATGAAGATGAACCAGGAGATCGACGCCATGCGGGTCATGGGCGTCGACCCGTTCGAGGCGCTGGTGCTCCCCAGGTTCGCGGCCCTGGTGGTCGTCATTCCCCTGCTGACCTTCGTCGCGACGCTGTCGGGCCTGGTGGGCGGCATCATCGTCGCCTGGTCCACGCTGGACCTTGGTCCGGCCTTCTTCCTGCAGCGGATCGTCGACAGCGTGGGGCCCACCCATTTCTGGCTGGCGCTGATCAAGGCCCCGTTCATGGCCGGCGTGATCGCGGGGATCGGCTGCCGCCAGGGCATGGAGGTCGGCGGCGACGTCCAGTCCCTCGGCCGCCGGGTCACCGCCGCCGTCGTCCACGCGATCTTCGCGATCATCGTCATCGATGCCGCCTTCGCCCTGATCTACATGGAGCTCGACGTATGAGCGGGCCCATGGACAAGGCGGCGGAAGCCCAGATTCCCGAAGACGAGCTGCTCGACAACGAAGGTCCTGCGGTGGAGGTTCGGGGACTGCGGTCGCAGTTCGGCGATCACGTGGTGCACGACAACCTCGACCTGACCGTCAAGCGCGGGGAGATCCTCGGCGTGGTCGGCGGCTCGGGCTCGGGCAAGTCGGTGCTGCTGAACACCATCATCGGTCTCAAGGAGCCCGAGGACGGCGAGGTGAAGGTGCTGGGCGCCGACCTCGCCCGCGCGTCGCGGCGCCGCTGGTCGGCGCTGGAGCGCAGCTGGGGGGTTCTGTTTCAGGCCGGCGCGCTGTTCTCCAACCTGACGGTCAAGGAGAACGTCGCCGCGCCCATGCACGAGCACACCGACCTCACCGCCAAGGAGATCGACGAGCTCTCGGCGCTGAAGATCGCCCTCGTTGGGCTGCGACCCGACGCGGCCGATCTCAAGCCCTCGGAGCTTTCGGGGGGCATGCGCAAGCGCGTCGGCCTCGCCCGCGCCCTGGCGCTCGATCCCGAGCTGCTGTTCCTCGACGAGCCCACCGCCGGGCTGGATCCGATCGGCGCCGCCGCGTTCGACGCGCTGATCAAGGACCTGTCGGAGAGCCTGGACCTGACCGTCTTCATGATCACCCACGACCTCGACACGCTGTATGAGATCACCGACCGGGTGGCCGTGCTGGCGGACAAGCACGTGGTGGCCACCGCCCCGGTGACCGAACTGGAAAAGGCGGACCACCCCTGGATCCGCGAATACTTCCTGGGACCGCGCGGCCGCGCCGCGGCGGGCGCCCGGACGAGAGAGGCCTGATGGAACGGAACGCCAACTACGCGCTCGTGGGCCTGTCCACCCTCATCCTGGTGGCGGCGCTGGCGATCTTCGTCGTCTGGCTGGCGCGTTTCCAGTTCGCCCAGCAGAACGACACCTACGACATCCTCTTCCAGGGGCCCGTGCGCGGCCTGTCCGAAGGCGGCGACGTGCAGTTCAACGGCATCAAGGTGGGCGAGGTCACCAAGATCGCCCTCGATCGCACCAATCCCAGCCGGGTGATCGCCCGCGTTCGGGTCACCTCGGACGTGCCGATCCGGGTCGACAGCTTCGCGACCCTGGAGCCGCAGGGGATCACGGGGGTGAACTACATCCAGATCACGGCGGGGACGCCGTCCAGGCCGCTGCTCAAGGACGAGGCGCAGCGCGAGTGCGAGCGCCAGGGCCTGGGCCTGGGACGCGAGTGCATTCCCGTCCTGCGCAGCCAGCGCAGCACCCTGTCCGATCTGCTGGAAGGCGGCGGCACGGTTCTGACGCGCACCATCGAGGCGCTGGACCGGGTGAACCGCGTCCTCTCCGACCAGAACATCAAGACGTTCTCGGCGTCGCTGTCCGACGTCCAGGCCGTCACCGCCGAACTGCGCGAGCGCAAGGCGATCATCGCCGACGCCCAGACCGCGTTGCAGCGGGTCGACGAGGCGACCGCCGAGATCACCCTCCTCGCGCGCTCCAGCCGTCAGCTGGTCGACACCGACGGCCGCCGCACCGCCAAGAACCTGGCTGACGCCGCCGAGGAAGCGCGCGCCGCGGCCGCCGACGTCCGCGGCATGGTCGCCCGCCTGCAGGGCCCGACAACCGAATTCGCCACCAGCGGCCTGCCGCAGATCACCCAGTCGGTGAGCCAGCTGCAGGAGACAGCCGAGTCGCTCGAACGGCTGCTGAACGACCTGCAGCAAAACGGGATCGCCGGCTCCGTCTCCCGCAAGTCCGAAGAAGTGAAGGTGCCCCAATGACGACGATGCGCCGCCTCGCTCCGGCGACCATGATGGCGGGCGTCCTGGCCGCCGGCGCCCTGGCCCTCGGCGGCTGCGCGCTGCTGGGCGGCGGCAAGCCCGCGCACCTCTACCGCTTCGGCCAGTCGGCAGTCGGCGAGCCGGGTCAGCCGTCGGCGCCCGTCCAGAGCGTCGGCGTCCTCCGGACGCCGGGACCCTTCCAGCGCGAAGCGGCCGGCGATCGGATCCTGACGGTCACCGGCGGCAAGGCGGCCTACATCGCCGAGACCCGCTGGGTCGCCCCGGCTCAAACCCTGTTCAACCAGGCCGTGGTCGCCGCCTTCGACGCCAACACCGGTCCTGTTCGCCTCGTTTCGCGCGGGGAGCCGGGCTCGGCGCCCTATGCGCTGCGGCTGGAGGTGCGGAACTTCGAGAGCCGCTACGACAACGGCTCGAAGGCCGCGCCGGTCGTCGTCATCCGCGTCGCCGCCACCCTCAGCGCCGGCCAGGCGAGCAGCGTGCGCGAGCGCATGTTCGAGACGCAGGTGCGCGCCGGCGACAACCGGGTCAGCTCGATCGTGGAAGCTTACGACGGCGCCGTGGCCCAGGTGCTGGGCGAGATCGTCGCCTGGACGAACGCCGAGGCCCGGCCAACCACCTGATGAGCAAGCCTCCTGGGGCGTCGAACAGGCCCTTCTGGCCGAGACGGCGCGCCCCGCCGCCGCCGCCGGGCGCACGCGCCGAGCCCGCTGGATTCCCGGGCGTGCGGCTGTCGCTGCTCGACGATCTTGAGGCGACCGGCTTCTTCTTCCAGCAGGCCGGCGCCGGGGCGCAGCGTCCACGCCGTCCAGTCAAGGTGCTCGCCCTTTCCGGCGGCGGGGCTGGCGGCGCGTTCGGCGCGGGGGGCGCTCGTGGGACTGAGCCGTGCAGGCACCCGTCCGACATTCGACCTGGTCACCGGGGTCAGCACCGGGGCTCTCATCGCGCCCTTCGCCCTTCTCGGCCCCGCCTGGGATGAGAAGCTGCAGGACGCCTACACGGGCGGCTATGCGGCGGAGCTGCTGGGCCTGGGCTCGGTTCGCCCCGGCATGAGCCTTTATCCGGCCGCGCGACTGGAGGCGCTGGTCGAGCGCTATGTGGACCCTGAACTGATCCAGGCTGTTGCAGAGGCCCACCGGGCGGGCCGCCGGCTGTTCGTCGCCACCGCGAACCTCGACGCCCAGACGACCAGCATCTGGGACATGGGCGGGATTGCCGCCCACGGGGGCCCCGACGCGCTACGTCTCTTCGCAGATATCCTCATCGCATCGGCGAGCGTACCGGGCGTGTTCCCGCCGAAGCTTCTCCGCGTCGAGGCTGACGGGATCGGCTACGACGAACTGCACGTCGACGGCGGTGCGATCAGCCCGCTGTTCGTCGTGCCCGAACCGCTGATCCTGCACCGGGCGCGCGAGCATGCCGCGGGGGGCGTGGAGGTCTATGTGCTCGTCAACACGAACCTGGAGCCAAGCCCACGGCCGACGCCGCTGGGAGCCGTCCCGGTGCTGGTCCGCAGCTTCGAGCTGATGCTTCGATCATCCTATCGGAGCGCTGTGCGGTCGGTGGCGGCGTTCTGCCAGCTCAACGGGTTTGCGCTCCACAGCGCGAGCATTCCGCACGAGGGCGACGGCGCGAACATGCTGCGCTTCGACCGGGAAGCGATGACCCGCCTGTTCAAGCACGGCGCGGAGATCGCCGAATCCGGCGGCCTCTGGCGCGGATCTGAGCCGCTCTAGCCTTCGATGCCGGTGATCCGCTTCGCCGCCGTGACGGTGTTCTGCAGCAGGCAGGCGACCGTCATCAGGCCGACGCCGCCGGGCACAGGCGTCACGGCGCCGGCGACCTCCAGGGCCTCCTTGTAGTGGACGTCGCCGACCAGCTTCGTCTTGCCCTGGGCCGCCTTCACCGGATCGTCGAACGGAACGCGGTTGATGCCGACGTCGATCACCGTGGCGCCAGGTTTGATCCAGTCGCCGCGGATCATGCGCGGCCGCCCCACGGCGGCCACCAGGATGTCGGCCTCACGGCAGACATCCGGCAGGTCGCGGGTGCGTGAGTGGGCGATGGTCACCGTGCAGTCGGCCTGCAGCAGCAGCTGCGCGACCGGCTTGCCCACCAGCTGGGAGCGGCCGACGACCACGGCCCGCGTTCCGGCCATGTCGCCCAGGGTCTCCCGCAGCAGGATCATGCAGCCCAGCGGCGTGCAGGGCACCAGCGCCGGGAGCCCCGCGGCCAGACGGCCGGCGTTCACGACATGGAGGCCGTCGACGTCCTTGTCCGGGCTGATGGCGGCGATCACCGCCTTCTCGTCCAGGTGCTTGGGCAGCGGCAGCTGCACCAGGATGCCGTGGATCAGCGGGTCGGCGTTCAGGTCGGCGACCAGTCGGATCAGCTCGTCCTGGCGCGTATTCTCGGGAAGGCGGTGCGTCACCGAGTGCATGCCGGCCGCAAGGCTGTGCTCGCCCTTGGAGCGCACATAGACCTGGCTGGCCGGATCCTCGCCCACCAGCACCACGGCCAGGCCGGGTTGCAGCTTGTAGTCGGCGCGCAGGCGCGCGACCTCCTCGGTCACCTGCGCCCGCAGGCGCTCAGCCACCACCTTGCCGTCGATGATCTTCGCCGTCATGGCGCGCTGCTAGCCGCTCAGCGCTTCCGAAGCAATCGCAGCCATGCCGCGACGGCCCAGGCATGCGCCTCGTGCCGCAGCGTCTCGATCGCCTCGTGCGGCGGCAGCCATACCAGGGTGTGGTCGTCCTCCACCTTCAGCTCCGCATCCTCGCCGGTGATGTCGAGCACGAGGAAGGTCGCGCGGTTGTTGAACGCCTTGTCGCTGGTGTTGACGAAGAACTGGTCGGCCCTGGCGTAGGCCTCACCGACCGCGACCTTCAGCCCGGTCTCCTCGGCGAACTCGCGGACCACCGCTTCTTCGGGGCCCTCGCCCGGATCGAGCGCCCCGCCGGGAAGGTCCAGCCAAGCCGCATGGTCGGGCTTTTTCACCCGCACGGCGGCGATCTTCCCGTCCCGTTCCGCGATCCCGAACGCCGCCGGACGGTCGCCGTAGGTCCGCCCGGGCTCAGGTTGGCCGAACTGCGGGATCGCCATCAGTCGATCGAGTAGAGCGAGGGATACGGGTCGACCTTGCCGGACAGCACATCCTGCACGGCGACGGGGCGCCAGCCGACGCTGCGAGTGGCGCTGGCGTTCCAGGCCTCGACGATCATGTCCCGCAGTTCTGACGCCCCCGCCGCCATCCGCTCGGTGGCGAAGGCCGGTCCGCGGGGGTCGCCCTGGGCCAGCCCGCCGGCCTTCTCAAGCTCGTACAGCGGCACGACGAACCTGTTGGTCGCCAGGATATAGTCGACGGTCCGCTGTTCGACCGCGCAGTCGCAGGCGCGGAAGGGCGTCATCTTCGCCGCCACGGCCGCCGCATCGGCCGTGGCGCGGACCATGGCGCTCTCGAACGGCGAATGGATGCGCGCCGTCGTGAAGCCCTGCGGGTTCGGGTAGTCGCCCCAGCCGTTGTAGTGGGTGGAGGTGTGCAAAGGCTGTGCGCCGTCGCCCACGAAGTGCGACAGGTCGCCGATGGTGGCCAGGATCAGCGCCTCGCGCCGGATCCGGTCGGCCCTGAACCAGGCGTGGTTCGACTTCCACTTCGGGTTCTTCTCGGCCGCCGTGAGCACGCGCCAATAGGCGAAGTCCAGCGCCAGCTGCTGCCACCGGTCGATGATGGCGTAGTGCAGGTACCCGGCCTTGGCAGTGTCCAATTGGTGGGCCGCAAGCTGGGTCTCGTACTCGGCCTTGGTCGCGGGCATCGGCAGGAAGGGCGGGCCGCCGAGGATCGTGCCGTCGTCATGGATGTCGACGAAGTGGGCGGCGTCGCGGTCGTTGTCGTGGATCTTGCCGGCGCCTTTCGACCGGTCCGGCTCGCGCGACAGCTCGCCGATCGCCTCGACCCCCGCCTTGGACCGCAGGAAGGCCGGGAGGTCCGACGGCAGGGCCTTGGCGGCCAGCTGGCCGACGATCCGGTGGCCGGTGCCGCCCCAGGCGAAGGCGGTTGCGGGGCTTACGGCGACGGCGGCGGCGAGAGCCAGCGGAAGAATGCGCTTCATCCGCTCCGTTTGAGGGCTCGGCGCCGCGAAGGCAAGCGGGTCACGCAACCTTCACGCGGGCGCGCTCAGGCGATGTTGAAGGCCTGCTCAACCCGGACGATCCAGGCCTGGGTCTTGGGATAGTCCGCCAGCCGGAAGCCGCCCTCCTCCGCCACCCGCGTGTAGGCCACGAGCGCGATGTCGGCGAGGGTCGGCCCCTGGCCCACAAGGAACGGGGTTTCCATGAGCCCCTCCTCGATCCGCTGCAGCGCCGCCTTCCCGCGTTCGACAAGGCGCGGGTCCAGCTCGGCCACCGGCTTGCCCTGGTACTTCACCTGGAAGCGGGCGACGGCGACGTAGGGCTCGTGGCTGTACTGCTCCCAGAACATCCATTCCAGCATCTTGGCCCGCGCGTAGGCGTCGGCGGGGATCAGGGCCGAGCCCTCCGCAAGGTGCAGGATCACGGCGTTGGACTGGGCCAGCGGCCGGCCGTCGTCCAGGATCACCGTCGGCACCTGGCCGGCGGGATTCAGCGCCAGGAACTCGGCCGTGCGGCTCTCGCCCTTCAGGACGTCGAGCTCGATCCAGCGGTAGGGAATCCCCAGATGGTCCGCTGTCCAACGGATCTTCAGGCAGTTCCCGGACTTCGAGTCGCCGTAGATTTCCATGTTTCCACCTCCCGCTGGCAAGCGGGGCTGTGCGCGAAATCCCCTGCACGATCAAGCGACGCTCTATGGGGATAGCGATTAGGAAATCTGACAGGCAGGCAGCCGACGAGGCCACAGGGGTTGCCCCTGCGGGTCGATGTCGGTAGGAGTCCGGCCACCAGTTCAACGACGAAGGAGGACGCCGTCCATGCGACGCCGCCTCGCCGCCCTGGCAGCTTTTTCCCTCATTCTCACCGCCACCAACGCGCAAGCCGCCTCGAATGATCCCGTGGGCGACCTGATTGGTTCGGTGATGACCGGCAACCTCCCCGGCGCGCCGGTCTTCAACCTCAAGGCCACGCTGTATCACGCCGGCGCCAAGGGCGTGGGCGCCCTGGACAGCCTGGGCTGCAAGGTCGTCGCCATGCGTACGGTCGCCGTCGACCGGCAGGTGATCCCGCGCCGCACGGTGCTGTTCATCAAGGAAACCGTCGGCCTGAAGATGCCCGACGGCAAGACGCACGACGGCTACTGGTACGCCTCCGACGTTGGCGGCGCGATCAAGGGCGAACGCATCGACCTCTTCACCGGCCACGGCTCGTCCTCGATGAAGCCGGTCCAGAAGCTGAACCTCTCGAAGCTTACGGCCGTGAAGGTCGGCGAGTTCAAGGGCTGCCCGCCGGCGTAGCCGCCGGTCGCCGACTCCGAAATCCCCCGACGACGCTTGGACTTCAGCGCGACGGCTGAGTGGTTTCCTGGGACCCGATCCTGCAGGCGGGACCTGACGGCCTGCAGCGCCCACCGAGACCCGTGCTCGACCTCGTCGCCTAGGTCTCGACGAAGGCCTTTTCGAGCACGAAGTCGCCCGGCTGGGCGATCGAGCCCTCCTCGAAGCCGCGATCCAGGAGCTGCTGCTTCAGGTCGGCCAGCACGGAAGGGCCGCCGCACAGCATCACCCGGTCCACCGCGGGGTCGAACGGGGGCACACCAAGGTCCTCGAACACCTTGCCGCTCTCGATCAGGTCGGTGATGCGGCCGCGGGTCTTGAAGTCCTCACGGGTGACGGTCGGATAGTACTTCAGCTTCGGCCCGATCAGCTCGCCGAGGATCTCGTCGGAGGCGAGCTCGGTCTCCAGCAGTTCGCGGTAGTTCAGGTCGGCGACCTCGCGCACCGTGTGGGTGACGATCACCTCGTCGAAGCGCTCATAGACCTCGGGGTCGCGGGCCAGCGACAGCCAGGGCGCGAGGCCCGTGCCGGTGCCCAGCATCCACAGCCGCTTGCCGGGCTTCAGGCCATCCAGAACCAAGGTTCCCGTGGGCTTCCGGCCGATCAGCACCTCGTCCCCCACCTGGATCTTCTGCAGGCGCGAGGTCAGGGGACCATCCGGAACCTTGATCGAGTAGAATTCCAGCTCCTCGTGCCACGACGGCGAGGCGATGGAATAGGCGCGAACCAGCGGCTTGCCGTCTTCCTTGGTGAGGCCCACCATCACGAACTGGCCGCTGGCGAAGCGGAAGGCCGGGTCCCGCGTCGTGCGGAACGAGAACAGGCTGTCGGTCCAGTGCTGGACCCAGGTCACCTTCTCCACGAAGAAGGCGCCGCTGGCCTTCTGGGCCGGCGCGGCGGCCACGGACACGTCGTTCATCAAGCTCTCTCTCGGCGGCCTAGATGTCGCCGCCCACGTTGTTCGCGGCGCCGGGCGCGCGGACCAGATGTATGCCGCATTCGGTCTTGTCCAACCCTTTCCATCGGCCGGCCCGGACGTCCTCGCCCTCCTCCACGGGCTGGGTGCAGGGCCAGCAGCCGATCGAGGGGAAGCCCTGGGCCACGAGGGGATGCGCCGGGAGCTCACGCTCGGCCGCATAGGCCTCGAGGTCTTCCTTGCCCCAGTTGGCCAAGGGGTTGAACTTCACCTTGCCGTCGGCGTGTTCGACCACCGGCAGATGCAGGCGGTCGCCGCCGTGGAAGCGTTTGCGGCCCGTCAGCCAGGCGTCGAAGCCCTGGATGGCGCGGTCCAGCGGCAGAACCTTGCGGACATGGCAGCAGGCGTCGGTGTCGGTCTGCCACAGCTTGCTCTGCGGGTCGGCGGTGGCCAGGTCCTGGTAGGCGGGCCTGAGGTCGCGCACGTCGGTCAGGCCCAGGCGCTGGGCGAGCTGGCGGCGATAGTCCAGCGTCTGGCCGAACAGCATGCCGGTATCGAGAAAGAGCACCGGGATCGCCGGGTTCACCTGGGCGGCGAGGTCCAGCAGCACCGCCGACTCGGCGCCGAACGACGAGACGAGCGCAAGCTTGTCGCCGAAGGTCTCGAAGGCCGCCTCGACGATGGTCCGCGGGTGCGCCCGGCGCAGTTCGGCGTCCAGCCGTTGGGCCAAGGTCTCCGATGCCGGGGTGTCGTAGGCAAGGCTCATCACTCACGCTCCACATAGGCGGGGATGCGCGTGTCGGCCGCACGCTGATACACATGGCGGTAGCGGCGGGCGGCCGCGTCCCATTCCTGCGAACCGGCTCCGTCCGCGGGCTCGAAGGCGTCGAAGCCGCAGCGGACCATGAAGCCTGCCTGTTCCCGCAGTACGTCGCCGACCGCCCGCACCTCGCCCGTGAAGGCGAAGCGCTCGCGCAGCAGGCGGGCGTTCGTATAGTGGCGGCCGTCCCGATACTTGGGGAACTCCAGCGCCACCACGGCGATCCTGGGCAGGTCGTAGGTCAGCGCCTCGACCGCCTCCTCGCTCGTCAGCCGCACGCCCACCTTGCGGCCTTCGTGCAGCAGCCGGTCGCCGTCGGCCTGGAAGCGGCTCAGGGAGATGATCACGTCCCCCGATGCGACGTCTTGGTCGTCGGCGACGTGGGTGAAGGCGTCTTCGGCGAGCTCGGCCCGGCCGTCTCGCCACCTAATGAGCGTCGGCATAGACGGCCTCCTTGAACGGGGCGACGCCGGTGCGCCGGAAGGTGTCGAGGAAGCGCTCGCCGTCGGTCCGCTCACGCAGATAGACGTCCACCAGGGTGTCCACGGCGTCGGCGACGCGGTCATAGGGCAGCGCCGGGCCAAGGATCGTGCCCAGGGCGGCGTCCTCGGCGCCGGAGCCGCCGAGCGTGAGCTGGTAGAACTCCTCGCCTTTCTTATCGACGCCCAGGATGCCGATGTGGCCCACGTGGTGGTGGCCGCAGGCGTTGATGCAGCCCGAGATCTTGATCTTCAGCTCGCCGATCAGCTCGGCGCGCTCCTCGTCGCGGAACTTCTCGGCGATGTTCTGGGCCACCGGGATCGCCCGGGCGTTGGCCAGGGCGCAGTAGTCCAGCCCCGGGCAGGCGATGATGTCGCTGACCAGGTTGATGTTCGGCGTCGCCAGACCCGCCTCGCGCAGGCCCGCCCAGACCGCCGGCACGTCGTCCAGCTTGACGTGCGGCAGCACCAAGTTCTGCTCGTGCGTCACCCGGATGTCGCCCTGGCCGTAGCGCTCGGCCAGGTCGGCCACGACGTCCATCTGGTCGGCCGTGGCGTCGCCAGGGGTCTCGCCGACCGCCTTCAGGCTGATCTCGACGATCCCGTAGCCCGGCTTCTTGTGCGGCTTCAGGTTGTTGCGGACGAAGCGGGCGAAGGCCGGGTTGGCCGCCTTCTCCAGCTCCAGCGGCTCGGACTGGAGGGGCAGGCTCTCGAAACCGGTGGGCGCGAACGCCCCGCGGATGCGCGCCAGCTCGGTGTCCGGAAGGTCGACGCCTCCCTCGGCCTGGGCGTCCATCTTCAGCCACTCGGCCTCGACCTGGCGGGTGAACTCCTCGACGCCGAGCGCCGCGACCAGGATCTTGATGCGGGCCTTGTAGATGTTGTCCCGGCGACCGTGGCGGTTGTAGACGCGCAGGATCGCCTCCAGGTAGCTCATCAGCCGGTTGACCGGCAGGAACTCCCGGATGGTGGGGCCGATGTGCGGGGTGCGCCCCATGCCGCCGCCGACGATCACCTCGAAGCCAAGCGCGCCGTCGCGGGCCCGCTTCAGCACCAGGCCGATGTCGTGCACCCGGGCCGCCGTCCGATCCTTCGGCGCTGCGGTGACCGCAATCTTGAATTTGCGCGGCAGGAAACTGAACTCGGGGTGGAAGGTCGACCACTGGCGGATCGCCTCGGCCCACACGCGCGGATCGTCCACCTCCTCGGCCGTCGCGCCGGCGTAGGGGTCGGCCGTGACGTTGCGGATGCAGTTCCCGCTGGTCTGGATGGCGTGCATGTCGACGCTCGCCAACTCGTCCAGAATGTCCGGGGCGTCGCGCAGCTTGATCCAGTGGAACTGCAGGTTCGTGCGGGTCGTGAAGTGCCCGTAGCCACGGTCGTAGGTGCGCGCGATCCAGGCGAGCTTGCGCAACTGGATCGGGTTCATCGAGCCGTACGGGATCGCGATCCGCAGCATGTAGGCGTGGAGCTGCAGGTACAGGCCGTTCATCAGCCGCAGCGGCTTGAACTGATCCTCGCTCAGGTCGCCGGCCAGCCTGCGCCCCACCTGGCTGCGGAACTCCGCGGCCCGGTCGGCCAGCATCTCCCGGTCGATGGTGTCGTAGCGGTACATCGGACTACTTCCGCTTGATCAGGTTGACGCGGCCGGTGGAGCGGGCCGCGCCGTGGGCGTGCTGCAGGGCCTCGATCACGGCCCCGCCCTCGGCCTGCTTGCCGTGGGCCAGGTGGTTGGTGGGCCCCAGCGCCCGGATGCGTTCCCGATAGGAGATCGGCGCCCAGACGCCTTCCGCCTCGATCAGGTCGATCAGATAGACGTCGACGACGACGGTCGGCTGGTTCTTGCCGTGCGCCTCGGCGGCCGTGGCGGCCTCGTCGTCGGAAAACAGCTCGGCGTCGGCGAAGCGCTCGACCCACTGGCCGGCCTTCCAGAACACGACCTCGCCGTCGAGCAGGCGGTTGGCGGTCAGCGCCTTCATGCCCGCGCCTCGCGGATCAGGGTTTCGACCGTCGTTTCGCTCGAGCGCGCCAAGGCCATCGCCTCGCCGACGATCAGCAGCGCCGGTCCCTTCAGGGCCGAAGCGGCCTCGGCCAGGCCCAGCAGGGTCGTGGCCACCCGGCGCTCGTCGCCGCGGCTGGCGTTCTCCACGATCAGCGCCGGCGTCGCGCCCGAGCGCCCGGCGGCCATCAGCCGGCCGGCGATGGCGGTGGCCTGCGACAGGCCCATGTAGATCACCACCGTCTGGTTCGGGCGGGCCAGGCTCGCCCAGTCCAGGTCGGGCTCGGCGCCTTGCGAGGCGTGGCCGGTCACAAAGGTCACCGCCTGGGCCGAACCCCGGTGGGTCAGCGGCGCGCCCGCCGACGCGCCAGCCGCCAGCGCCGCGGTGACGCCCGGCACGACGTGGCAGTCGACGCCCGCCTCGCGGCAGGCTTCGAGTTCTTCGCCGCCACGGCCGAAGATGAACGGATCGCCGCCCTTCAGCCGCACGACCTCCAGGCCTTCAAGTGCGAAGGCGGTCAGCATCCGGTTGATCTCGTCCTGGCTGTAGGAGTGGCGCGACTTGCGCTTGGCGACACTGATGCGGCGCGCCTGCGGAGGCGCCAGCGCCAGGATCTCGTCCGACACCAGGCCGTCGTGCACCACCACCTCGGCGCTCTGCAGCACCTTCAGCGCCTTGATCGTCAGCAGCTCGGGATCGCCCGGACCGGCGCCCACCAGCCAGACCTGGCCGGGCCGGCGCGCGCGTTCGCCGCCGCCCAGGACGACCAGCCGATCCGTGCGCAGCGTCTTGTCGTTTCCTGGGGGCATATTTTAGGTTCTCTAAAAGCGCTGTACTCTGGAATCAGGACGGGACGGACTTGCGCCCGTCCCGCCGACCGTCCGCCGATGAAAAGGGCCGATACACCTGCGGACGCTTGCAATAAGGGTCCGGGGGCCCCAATTCGCAACCCAAGGACTTCTGCCGGGGCTGTCAGAGATTCTTCTATGGACCGTAACAACCAGCGTCGCCGGCTTCCGCCGCTCAACGCCTTGCGCGCCTTCGAGGCGGCCGCGCGGCACCTGAACTTCAGCCGAGCCGCCGACGAGCTGGCGGTGACGCCGGGCGCGGTGTCCCAGCAGATCCAGAACCTCGAGGACTATGTCGGCGCCGCGCTGTTCAAGCGCACGCCCAAAGGCCTGCTCCTCACCGACGCCGCTCAGACCGCCCTGCCGGCGCTGCGCGAGGCCTTCGACCGCCTGGCGGAAGCCGCCAGCCTGCTCACCGCGGCCGTCGACGGGCGTCGTCTGACGCTGACCGCAGCGCCCTCGTTCGCCGCGAAGTGGCTGGTGCCGCGGCTGGGAGCCTTCGAGCGCGCCCATCCTCAGGTCGACGTCTGGCTGTCGGCCGGCATGGAGCTGGTGGACCTCACCGCCGGCGAGGTCGACATCGCCATCCGCTACGGCGCCGGCCGCTATCCCGGCCTCGAGGTGAAGCGGCTGATGAGCGAGACGGTGATCCCAGTGATCAGCCCCGCCCTCCTGGCCGAGCAGCCGCTGGAGACGCCCGAGGACCTCGCCAAACACGTGCTGCTGCACGACGGCTCGCCCGACGTCGACGACAGCTGCCCCGATTGGTCCATGTGGCTGGCGGCGCGGGGCCTGCGCGGCATCGACGGCCAGCGTGGCCCGCGCTTCAACCAGTCCAGCCTGGTGATCGAGGCCGCCGCCAACGGCCGCGGCGTCGCGCTCGCCAAACAAGCCCTGGCGATGGCCGACCTGGAGGCCGGTCGCCTGGTCGCGCCTTTGCAGATCGCCACAGCGGTCGACTTCGCCTATTACCTCGTCCATCCCAAGGCCAAGGGTCGGCTGCCGCAGGTGAAGGCCTTCATCGGCTGGATCGAAGAGGAGGCCCGCGCGCACGAAGCGGCGCTCGCGGCCATCGACAACGGCGCCGGCATCTGACGACCACGACGAGTGGCAAGACGAGTGGAATGACGACGCTTACCGAAGACCGCCCGCGCCCCGCGGATTGCACCAACATGGCCGAGGTCCGCCAGGGCGTGGACGCCCTCGACCGCCAGCTGGTGGCCCTGCTGCTGGAGCGCCAGGGCTACATGGACGCCGCCGCCCGCATCAAGCAGGACCGCGAGACCGTCCGCGACAACGCCCGGGTCGAAGACGTGGTCGCCAAGGTGAAGGCCGAGGCCCGCCGGGTCGGCCTCTCCGAAGAGATCGCCGAACCCGTCTGGCGCACGCTCATCGAGCAGTGCATCCGCTACGAGTTCGGCGTCTGGGACAAGCTGCGGAGCTAGGCGTCGGCCATCTCGGGGAAGGCCCCGATCAGGTAGTCCATCTTGCCGATCGGCGCGCCCTGCTGGCGCAGCAGCGCATAGGCGGTCGTCACGTGGAAGAAGAAGTTCGGCAGTGAGAACTTCAGCAGGAAGTCGCGGCCCGAGAATCTGATCGTACGATTCGGCATCGGCAGTTCGACGACAGCGTCCTCGCGGCCGTTGATCTGCTCCGGCTTCAGGCTCTCCAGGAACGCGATCGTCTTGGCCAGCCGCTCGCGCAGTTCCGGGATGGTCGTCTCCACGTCGGGAAAGCTGGGCGGCGTCTGGCCTGCCAGCCGCGCCGCGCCGTTCTTCGCCGCGTCCGACGCCATGTGGATCTGCCGGTTGAACGGATGCATGTCGGCGATCAGCCGCGCCTCGGAATAGGCGTTGGGGTCCTTCCCGGCGTCCTTCGCGTGCGCCTCCGCCTTGTCGACGATGGCCGACAGGTTCTTCAGCATCTGCAGATAGACGGGGATTGACGCTTCATAGAGCGACAGGGACATCGGACGCCTCCTCACGGCCAAGGTTGAGGCTGCGAGATAGGTATGAACGCCGAGGGGTGCTAGCCGCCGCCGATGCGCGTCAGGTAGCCTTCGATCGCCGCTACGGCCTCGGCGAGTTCACGCCGCACGGAAATGAGATCGGCCGGCGCCCCGAACTCCGCGCGGCTCGCCGCCTCGCCCAGCCGCCGCGCGCCGATGCCCAGCGCCGAGCCCTTGATGGCGTGCGCGAGCTCTCGCTGGTCATCTATGGGTCCCGCGAGCTTTTCGGTCCAGCCCGCCGCCTGCTCGCGGAAGGTGACGAGGACGTCGGTGATCACCTGCTGGTCGCCGGCGCAGAAGCCTTCCAAGTAGCTGAAATCGACCGCACCGCCCGCTTCCGCACCACCCGCCAAAGTCTTTCTCCTGAACCGCCTTGCCAAGCGAAGGAATTTGCGTATTTTCCGCGCCCTCGCCGCCGGGGCTGAAAAGGCTCGGTAGCCGAGACGGGTGTATAGCTCAGTTGGTAGAGCAGCTGACTCTTAATCAGCGGGTCCAAGGTTCGAATCCTTGTACACCCACCACTTCCTTCCAATCGTTCCTGCGGACTGCGATGGCGCGTTGAGCCGCGTCAACGTTCGCCGGCCTGAGGCGTCCGAGGCGATTGGCGCCGGGCTCCGGGCGTGAGACTCCAGGCCATGCCGACTCTTCACCGGATCAGCGACGGAGCCGCTGCGTGACGGCCGCGCCCACCGAGGCCGGAGTCGGCGCGATCCTGAGGCGGGTCGTGTCCAACGCCGGCGTGCTGCTGGGCGGCCGTTCGGTGAATGCGGTGCTGGGGCTGATCTATCTGGCCATCGCAGGGCGCAGCCTGGGCGCGGCCAACATGGGCGTTCTGGTGCTGATCACCGCCTTCGCCCAATTCCTCGGCGACGTGGTCAAGTTCCAGTCCTGGCAGACGGTGATCCATTACGGCGCGCGGCCCCTGGTGGAAGGCGACCGGCCGGCTTTCCAGCGGATGCTGCGCTTCACCCTCGTGCTGGATGCGGCCAGCACGCTCCTGGGACTCGCCATCGGCGTCATCGGCTCTTTCGTGTTCGCCGACCGCCTTGGGTGGAGCCAGGCCATGGCGCCGGTGGCGGCGCTCTACATGCTCAGCATCGTCTTCGTCGTCTCGGCCATGCCGACCGGCCTGCTGCGGCTCTTCGACCGCTTCGACGTGCTGGCCCAGCAGACCGCGCTCGTGGGCTTCGTCCGCGTGCTTGGCAGCGTCGCAGCCTGGGCGTCGGGCGGCGGCGTGCCGGCGTTCCTGATGGCCTGGGCCGTGGGCAGCATCGCCGGTTGGCTCTACCTCGTGACGATGGGCGTTCGTGAACTGCGCCGCCGCGACCTGCTGGCCGACTTCTCGTGGAAAGGTCCGCTGGCCGATGGCATGCCGGGCGCCTGGCGCTTCGCCTGGAACACCAATCTGGCCGCCACTTTGGACGTGGCCTTCACCCACGTGGCCACCCTGATCGTCGGCGCCCTCGTGGGCCCTGCCCAGGCGGCGTTCTGGCGCGTGGGCCGGCAGGTGGCGGACGCCATCGCCAAGCCGGCCAAACTGCTGACGCCGGCGCTCTATCCCGAGTTGGCGAGACTGCGGGCGGGCGACCGCCATGACGCCATGTGGCGCCTTGCCCGCCACGTGGGCGTTCTCGCCGGCGGCGTGGGCCTGGTGCTGCTCGCGGTCGCCGCCTTCGCCGGGGCCCGCTGCTCGCGCTCGTCATGGGTCCCGACTTCGCCCCGGCGGCCGGCGTGATGACCTGGCAGGTGGGCGCCGCAGTCATCGGCATCCTGGCCCTGCCGCTCGAGCCCATGCTCGTCTCGCTCGGCAAGCCCGGACGGGCGGTGTGGGTGCGCCTGGTGGTCGGCGCCGCCTTCCTTGTCGCACTCCCCTTCCTTGTGCGGGCGTTCGGGCTTACAGGGGCCGGCGCAGGCTTGGTGGGGGCGGCCGCCGCCCTTGCCCTGGGCCTGGTCTGGTTCATCCTGAGAGAGAACGGGAATCGACCCGCCGCGCCGCCGTCGACCCCGACCGTCTGAAAGACCTAGCGTGATCCCCACTCCGACAGCTCCGGACCGGCCGTTCCGCACCGGCGGCTTCGCCACCCTGACCGAGGCCCTGGACTTCGCGGCCGCCGGCCCGACGGGCGTCAACCTGTACGGCCTGCGCGGCGAACTGATCCTCGCCCTGCCCTACGCCGAGTTGCGCGAACGCGCCCGCGCCCTGGCGGCCCGATTCCTGGCCGCGGGCATCCAGCCCCTGGACCGGGTTGGTCTCGTCGCCGAGACGGACGCCGACTTCGTCGTCGCCTTCTTCGCCTGCCAGTACGCCCGGGTGACCCCCGCTCCGCTGCCCCTCCCGGCGCCGCTCGGCGGCCGCGAGGCCTATGTCGAGCAGATCGGCCGCATGCTGGGCTCCGCGAGGGCCGCCGCCGTGTTCGGCCCGGAGGCGCTCATCGACTGGCTCAGGGACGCCGCGGCCGCCGCCGGGACGCCCCGCGCCATGCGCGTCCAGGACCTCCCCGAGGCGGCGCCCGTCGAGCTGACGGCGCCGCAGCCGGACGATCCTTGCTACGTCCAGTTCTCTTCGGGCAGCACGCGCAATCCCACCGGGGTGCTCTGCACTCACCGCGCGCTGATGGCCAACGCCACCGCTATCACCCGCGACGGCCTGAAGGTTGTCCCCGCGGACCGCGCCTTCTCCTGGCTGCCGCTCTATCACGACATGGGCCTGGTCGGCTTCCTGATGGCTCCGCTGGCGGCCCAGATGACCGTCGACCTGATGCCCACGGGCGCCTTCGTCCGCCGGCCGCTGATGTGGTTGGACCTGATGTCCAAGAACAAGGCGACGGTCTCCTACAGCCCCACCTTCGGCTACGAGCTCTGCGCCCGGCGCGGCGACGGCGGCCGGGAAGGCCTCGACCTGTCGGCCTGGCGGATCGCGGGCTCGGGCGGCGACATGGTGCGGCCCGGTCCGCTGGCCGCGTTCGCCGAGCGTTTCGCCGCCACCGGCTTTTCGGAGAAGGCCTTCGTCGCCAGCTACGGCATGGCCGAGGCGACGCTCGCCTTGACCATGGCGCCGCTGGACACCGGGCTCCGCTTCGAGACGGTCGACACCGATCGCATGGAGCGCGAGGGCGTCGCCGCGCCCGGCGAGAGCGGCCGCAGCCGCGCCTTCGTGCGCTGCGGCCCGGTGCTGCCGCTGCACGAACTGGAGGTCCGCGACGAGGCGGGCCGTGTCCTGCCCGAGCGTCGGGTCGGCCGGATCTTCGTCCGTGGCCCAAGCCTCATGCGCGAGTACTTCGGCGAGCCCGAGGCGTCGGCGCGCGTGCTTTCCGCCGACGGCTGGCTGGACACCGGCGACTTGGGCTTTCTCGCCGACGGCGAGATCGTGCCGACCGGTCGCGCCAAGGACCTGATCCTGCTGAACGGTCGCAACGTCTGGCCCCAAGACCTTGAGTGGTCTGCGGAATCTGAAATCGAAAAGCTGCGCAGCGGCGACGTCGCCGCCTTCTCAGTCGACCGCGACGCGGGCGAACAGCTGGTGGTGCTGGTGCAGGCCCGCAGCAGCGATCCCGAAGCGCGGCGCACGCTGGCGGACGACGTCGCGGCCCTCCTCCGGGCCCGTCACGGCGTGGAGGCCAAGGTCGAGTTGGTCGGGGCCCACGCCTTGCCGCAGACCTCGTCCGGCAAGCTCTCGCGCTCCAAGGCCAAGGCCCTCTACCTGGCCGGCGCCTTCGCCGCGGAGACCACGGCCTGAGACTGGCCGCCGTCACCGGCGCCACCGGCTTCCTCGGCCGCCGGATCGTCCGCGCCCTGGCGGACGACGGCTGGCGGGTGCGGATCCTCGCCCGCAGAGATCCGATCGATCGGCTCTGGGCCGACCTTGAGCCGGAGGTGGTCGTGGGGGACCTCGCCGACCGGCGGGCCCTTGATGCGCTCAGCCGCGGCGCGGACGCCGTGATCCATGGGGCGGCGCTGGTGAAGGCCCGCAGCGCCGGCGAGTTCGCCGCCGTCAACCTCGAGGGCGCGCGACGCCTGGCGGAGGCATCCGTCGGGGTTCCCAACGTCGTCCTCGTGTCGAGCCTCGCCGCCCGCGAACCGCAGCTCTCGCGGTACGCCGCCAGCAAGCGGGCAGCCGAGCATGCCATGGCCGAGGTGCTGGGCGAGCGGCTCACAGTGGCTCGACCGCCGGCCATCTACGGCCCGGGGGATCGCGAACTTCTGCCTGTATTCCAGGCAGCCGACGCCCTGCCGGTGCTGCCGGTGCTGAGTCGTTCGGGCCGTGTCGGGATGATCCATGTGGAGGATGCGGCGCGGCAGGTCGCCGCGCTCGCCGGACGGCCCGCCGGTCGCCCCGTGGCGCTCAGCGACGACCGGCCCGAAGGCTACACCTGGTCCGAGCTCATGGCCGAGGCGGCCCGGGCGTGCGGGCGGACACCGCGCCTCGCCGCGGCGCCGGCCGCCCTGGTCCACTTGGCGGGAATCACAAATGATTTCAGAGCGATCTTCGGCGCGAACCCGATGCTGACCAGCGGGAAGGCGCGCGAGTTATTGCATCCGGACTGGTCCGTCGCGCCCGAGGAACG
The DNA here is from genome assembly GCF_024699945.1 of Phenylobacterium sp. J426. Lineage (GTDB taxonomy): Bacteria > Pseudomonadota > Alphaproteobacteria > Caulobacterales > Caulobacteraceae > Phenylobacterium. The sequence continues at coordinate 3,695,174 of NZ_JAJOMY010000001.1, forward strand.
GCTGGGGGGGACTGCCCTCTCCCGTCCACACTCTGGCGAGCGGATTCGCCGACACCGTGGCCTGGTATCGGCGCGCGGCGTGGATGAAACATTAGTCGCCGTTTTGTGACGTGCGGCGCAGCGGATGGTGGAAATCCTAGGCCAACATGCTTAGGTACCGCCGCTGCGGTTGCAGTCTGTACGTACTTGGGGGGCTTGGCACATGGTGGAACTCGCGACGGATCTCACCGTCCGCGAAGTCGCGAAGGCGGCCGAGACCGTGCTCCAGCGGCCGGTCAACGTCACCCCGGACACGGACATCGCCCGCGACCTCGCCGTCGACTCGCTCGCCCTGATGAACATCGTCATGGAGCTCGAGGACCGCTTCGACCTGTCGATCCCCCTCGACCGGCTGGCGACCGTCCAGACCGTCGGCGACCTCTCCGAACTGATCAATACCCTGCGGACGAAGGCTTAAGAATGGGGCTGCTCGACAAGCATCTGGGCTATCGCGCCCCGTTGGAAGCCATCCGTGCGGTCGGCGCCGATCCGTCCAACGTGCGCTTCGAGGCCATCACCTCGCCAACCGAGGGCGTGCTGAACGGCCGTCCGGTGATCCTGCTGGGCACCAACAACTACCTGGGCCTGACCTTCGACCCCGACTGCATCGAGGCTTCGGCCGAGGCTGTGCGCCAGTGGGGCACCGGCACCACCGGGTCGCGCTTCGCCAACGGCACGTTCAAGGGCCACGCCGCCCTGGAGCAGGCGCTCGCCAGCTTCTATGGCCGCAAGCACGCCATGGTGTTCACCACCGGCTATCAGGCGAACCTCGGGACCATCTCGGGCCTCGTCGGGCGCGGCGACCACCTGATCCTCGACGCCGACAGCCATGCGTCGATCTATGACGCAGCGAAGCTCTCGGGGGCCGAGGTCATCCGCTTCCGCCACAACGACCCCGACGACCTGCACAAGCGCCTGCGCCGCCTCGGCGACGCGCCGGGCGGCCGGTTGATCGTCGTCGAGGGCATCTACTCCATGATCGGCGACGTGGCGCCCCTGAAGGAGTTCGTCGAGGTCAAGCGCGAGATGGGCGGCCACCTGCTGGTGGACGAGGCGCACTCGATGGGTGTGCTGGGCGAGAAGGGCCGCGGCCTGGCCGAGGCCGCCGGCGTCGAGGACGGCGTCGACTTCATCGTCGGCACCTTCTCGAAGAGCCTGGGCTCGGTCGGCGGCTTCCTCGTTTCGGACGAGGAGAACTTCGACCTGCTGCGCATCGTCAGCCGGCCCTACATGTTCACCGCCTCGCTGCCGCCGGCGGTCATCGCTTCCACCCTCTCGGCGCTGAAGCGGCTTGAGGAAGACGCCAGCCTGCGCACCCGCCTCTCGGCCAACGCGGACCGGCTGTACGACGGCTTGCGCGACATGGGCTATTCGGTCGGCCCGCACGCCAGCCCGATCACCGCCGCCGAGATGCCCGACCAAGCGACCGCCGTCGGCATGTGGAACGCCCTGCTGCAGAACGGCGTGTACCTCAACCTCGCCATCCCGCCAGCCACGCCGGAGAACAAGTCGCTGCTGCGCTCCAGCGTCAGCGCGGCCCACACGCCCGAACAGATCGACGCTGTGCTCGCCGTGTTCGAACAGCTGGGCCAGGAGTTCGGCCTGCTGGAAGGCCGCCGCCGGGCGACCGCCTAGCTCTTTCGGGCTTTCCGCAGGGTCCACAGCACACCGGGCGCCGCCAGGATCGGGTGGCGCTCGCGGAAGGGCGTGACCTCCAGGGCGACGCCCGTGTGCTTCTCGATCTTGTAGGCCGCATAGCGCGCCGCGCCGTCGAAGGTGAACGCGGCTTTCGCCAGCCTCGCCAGGTTCAGAGGCTTGCCAAGCGCCGAGCGCAGCGCCCAGCCCGGCAGGCCGCGCTTGTTCGGCCAGTAGGTCCCGGCCATCTCCGAGAACTCGACCCCCGCCGCGCGCCACGCCGGGCCCAGCAGGTCGGCGAACCGGCCGGCGTTCGACCCCAGCACCGCGTCGGCGCGATCGGGGCTCTCCACCCGAAACTCGGCCGCGTAGGTCTTGCGGAACAGCGCCGTCCAATAGGCGTCTGGCGGGCCCTGCTGCGGGCCCAGCGCCGCGGCGTACCGAGAGGCCGTCTTGACCGCCTCGGCGACGGCCTGCACGACCTCCTCGTCATCCCCTGCGCTCCAGGCGATGGCCGCCGGCTGCACGAAGCGGGTCCAGATGGTGGTGTCCAGCGTGCGCCCTTCGGCCGCCTGGCGGAAAACCGACAGCGGCAGGGTGGCGGCCTTGGCCTTGAGCCCCTCGAACTCGTGGTAGCTGACCTCGGGCCAGAGCAGGCGCTCCACGGCGCCATGGAACCCCCGCCGGTGGGGCCGCCTGGTCAGTACGTAGAAGTCCAGCAGGCCCGAGAGGTCACCGGTCCTGAGCGTCGAGCCGTAGTAGAGCACCGCCACGTCCCGCGCCGGATCGGCCAACGCGGCGGCGAAGGCCCGTACGGCGTCCGGGAGCGGGCGCGCCAGTTCCCCGGCCAACCGCGCCTCCAGCGGCCCGCTCATACGACCACAAACTCCAGATCCGGCCCCTGCCGCACAATCAGCTCGCCGCCGGGATAGATCTCGCCGTCCAGCGTGAAGCCGCCTTCGAATGCCAGACCGATCTCCGAAACGTCGCGTCGACGGTAGCCCGCCTGTTCGAGCCAGGCGGCCTCGGATCCGGCGAGGAGCGCCGGAAGGGCCTTCGGAAGCTTCAGCGGCGGCGCTTCCACGGCTAGAACCTTGAGGCCCTCGTGCGGCGGGCCGAAGGGCTTCAGGCCCAGCGGGAACCGCTTCAGCGTCGCCGCCAGCACCAGGAACCAGTCCCGGGCCTCCGGCGCGGCGCCGCCCAGCGTCAGGGCGGCAGGCTCGCCGCGACGCCATGGGTCGTCCGCCCCACCCGCCAGCGTCCGACCGGCGGCGCTCAGGATGGTCATCACGATGGCCGCATTGTCGAAAAAGCCCAGGCCGTGGGTCTTCTGCGCCAGCTCGGTGCCTCTCACGAAGGCGCCCATGCCGAACAGGAAGCCACGATGCTCCGGGACCGTCTCCCCGGGCCGCACCACCTCGAGGCAGGCGCGCAGCTTGCGCTTGGCCGGATCCCGCGCCGCCGCCAGCATGGCCCGGACCGGCGTGCCCAACGGCACGCCCAGGTCCAGCGCCAGCGCGTTGGTCTTGCCGTTCGGAATCACGCCGAACGTCGGCAGCCTATCGCCATAGGCCTTCGGCGCGCGGGTCAGCACGTCGCGCACCGTCCCGTCCCCGCCGTCAATCACCACCAGGTCGACGCCCGATTTCGCGAACCAGGCCAGAGCCTCATAGAGATCGTCCGGCTTCTCCGGAACGGCCTCCAGCACGCCCGGCGGCGCGTCGGCCCGCGCCCCCGACTGGTTGCGGTGGCTCTTCAGGTTGCGGATGACCCCGGCGCGGATCAACGCGCCAGCCAGGACACGACCCGGCCCTTCGGCAGCGCCATGGCTTGCACCACCTGCACCAGGTGCACGATCAGGCAGATCGCCGTCCAGACGCCGACGAGGAACAGACCCCAGCCCGGCTGGCCGAACAGCCAAGCCAGCGTCAGGATGATCAGGTTGGGGTTCCGCCGCGCGGTGATCAGCCGGAAGAAGCTGTCGAACGGCCGCCAGCTGTGCACGTGGAAGCCGAACAGGCGCATGAACACGCCCTCCTCCACGCGCTGCAGCACATAGCCGGCAAGTATCACGGCCAGGGTCAGTTCGGGGAACGGCGGAGGCAGGCCGACCTGGAAACAGCCGACGTACCAGGCCCACCACCAGAACGGCGGGTGGATCAGGTCGATGCCGTGGTCGAAGACATTGCCCCACTTCGACGAGGTCATGGTGGTGCGGGCGAGCTTGCCGTCCACCGTGTCCAGGAACGTCATGACCCAGCCGGCCAGCAGGCCCCAGCCGAACTCGCCGATCCAGAACAGCCAGAAGGCCGCAAGCACCAGCAGGAAGCCGGCGAAGGTGACCATGTTCGGCGTCAGCTTGGCCTCAGCGCACCAGCGGGTGACGATCCGCGCCGGCACGGGCCATGCGTACTTCGTCACAAGATCGGTGACGCCCTTGTATGAGCCGGCGAAGGTGCGGGCTTCGATCGCGCGGACATTCTCCCGGCTCAGCTGGGCCAGCACCGGCGCTTCGCGCTTTCGCAGCGCCTCGTTGTATGCGAGCTCGTCGGGGCTCACGATCGTGAGGCCCACCGTCGGCCGACCGGCGGTGAGGTCCTGGGCGGCGGCCTCGGCCTGCCCGGCGGCGACATGGGCGGCCACCGCGCGTCCGTCGGCGGTCACCAGGACCGAGCCCGGCCGCTGAGCCAGGGTCTTCACCAGGGTCTCGTCATAGACCCAATCGCCCAGGGTGATCACCGCGGGCCGCCCGCTTGGCGGCGCCTCCACCGGCTCGACGCCCGAGCGGACGTACTGCCGCCGCAGCCGCTCGCGCGCCGTCATGCCCCACAGGCGCACGTCGCCAACGCCGACGATCAGCCCTGCGGGCGCGGTCTTGCCCTCGGTCGTCAAAGTTCGCTCGCGCCTCTCACGCAAATCGCCGGAAACTGGTACCTGCTCAGGGCCTGGAATATTACGCGGCCCCGATTTGTCCACCTTCCGCCTCGCCCATCTCTCGGACCCGCACCTGACGCCGCCCGACTCGGCGATGCGCGGCGGCGGCCTGTCCAAACGCGTGCTCAGCCGCTTCGCCTGGCGGCGCAAGCGCCATCGGCACGATCCGGCGGTCCTGGAGACGATCGCCGCCGACGTCCGCGCCGCGCGACCCGACCATGTCGCCGTGACAGGCGATCTCACCAATTTCGCGACGCCGGAAGAGTTCGCCGCCGCGGCGCGCTGGCTGGAACGGCTGGGCGACCCCTCCGCCGTCACAGTGAGTCCCGGCAACCACGACGCGCTGGTGTCCCGCGGAGCCCCGGCCCGCTTTGCGCCGTGGAGCCGCTGGCTGGGCGATCGTCCTGACGCGGAGTTCCCCCATATCCGCGTGCGCGGCCCGGTCGCCGTGATCAACGCCTGCTCGGCGGTCCCGACCGCACCGCACCTGGCCACCGGGGAATTGGGCTCGGCCCAGCTCCAGCGCCTCTCGGAGGCCCTCGAGGAAACGGGAGCCAAGGGCCTCTTCCGCGTCCTGCTGGTGCATCATCCGATCGCGCCCGGGCTCGTGTCGAAACGCAAATCGCTGACCGACGCCCAGGCGCTTCGTGAGCTGCTCGCCCGTCGTGGCGCCGAGCTCGTCCTGCACGGCCACGCCCACGAGGCGCTGCTGAACCGCGTCAACGGCCCCTCAGCGGCGATCCCGACGCTCGGCGTCCCGTCGGCGTCGACGCCGCCCGGTCACCACGACCCGGCCGCTCGCTGGAATCTCATCGAGATCGCCCGGGGGGCGGACGGCTTCCAACTTCGGGTCCAGGCGCGCGGCGTGCGGGACGGTCCCGTCGTGGCGCCGCTCGGCGCCTTCACCCTGGCCGCCTAGGTCCTGATGCGCGGCGGGCTTTCATGGCTGAGGCGCGGTCCCTATGATCGCGCGCCGCGGCCGCGCCGCACATCTCCAGTCATGGGTAGCTCGTGACCAATCCGACGGCCCGCAAGTTCGGCTATCCGCGCAGTCTTGTCGCCGAGACCGGCTCCTGGCTGGTCCTTGTGCGCCCCCAGCAGCCGACGTTCGGCTCGCTCGTGCTTGTGTGCAAGGAGACGGCGGAGGCCTTCTCGGACCTGTCGCCGGCGGCCTTCGCCGACCTGAAGACAGCGGTCGACGGAATCGAGGCTCTGCTGCGCGACGCCGTGGGCTACGAAAAGATCAACTACCTGATGCTGATGATGGTCGATAAGGACGTGCACTTCCACGTCCTGCCGCGCTACGACGGTTCCCGTGAGTACGGCGGGAACAGTTTCCCCGACGCCGGCTGGCCAGGCCAGCCGCAACTGGCGTCCCATGTCGCCCTGGGCGAGGACGAGGCCGCGGCGTTGGCCGCTGACTTCGCCGCGCGCTGGCGCGCCTGACCGCCGAGCGGACCTGTGAGCCTGATCGACCGCTACCTGCTGCGGCTGGCCTTCTGGCCCATGGTGGGCGCCACGGGCGTCACCCTCGTGGCCCTGCTGCTGGAGCGGATCCTGCGGCTGCTCGACATGCTGTCGGCCTCCAGCGACCGCTTCAGCTTCGTGGCCCAACTCGCCGTGAACCTGGTTCCCCATTACATGGGCCTCACCTTGCCGGCCGCCTTCTTCATCGCCCTGATCGTGGTGGTGAACCGGATGAACCAGGCTTCTGAGGTCGACGCCCTGCTAGCCGCGGGCGTCTCGCTGACCCGCCTCGCCGCCCCCCTACCTCGCGCTGGCCGGCGTGCTCAGCTTCCTCACCCTGATCGTCTTCGGCGTCCTGCAACCCTACAGCCGCTACGCCTACCGCGCCGTGCTGCACGCCGCCCAGAACGCCGGCTGGAGCGGCGTCGTCCCCGAGGGGACGATCATCGAACCGAACGACAAGCTGACCATGACCACGGACCAGGCCGACGCGGCCGGTCAGCGGCTCAGCAGGGTGTTCATCCGCCGCATCGACGAGAACGGCCGCGAGGAGGTCACCACCGCCGGCATGGCCGAGCTGCGCCGCACCGCCGATGGCCAGAACGTGACGCTGGCGCTCAAGGACGGGCAGCAGCTGCGGTTCAACGCGCGCGGCGAGCCGGAACTGTTGAGCTTCCAGGATTTCACGATGCAGCTGCCGCTCAGCGGCCCGGCGCGGCTCCTGCGCGCCCGCGGCGGCGACGAGCGGGAGCTCAACCTGTTCGAACTGGCCGCCAAGGCGAAGGACCCACATTCGGTCATTCCGAAGGAGACCCTGCTGGCCGAGCTCTACGGCCGCCTCGCCCGGGCGCTCGCCCTGCCGCTGCTGCCGCTGCTCGCCGTTCCGCTGGGTCTGTCGGCGAAGCGCAGCGGCCGGGCCCCCGGCGTCATCGTCGGCGGCATCCTGCTGCTCGCCTTCCATCACCTGATCCAGCTGGGCCAGGGGTTCGCAGAGACTGGCCGCGCGCCGGCCGAGCTCAGTGTCGGCCTGCCTTTCGGCGTCTTCGCGGCCATCTGCCTGACGGTCTTCCTGACCAGCCGCAAACGCCCAGGCGAAACCCCGATCGGGCGGCTGATGGAGCGCCTCTCCGTCCTCGCCGCCCGCATCCGCACGCGGATCCGGCGGCGGCGACCGGCTGAAGGCGCCGCCGCATGAGGCTCGCCCGTTATCTGTTCATGCTGACGGCCGGCCGCATCCTCGCGGCGCTGGCGGTGCTGGTGGGGGTCCTGCAGATCCTCGACCTGCTCGACGTCACGACGGAAATCCTCGACCGCGGACTGGGCGCGGGCGGCGTCTTCTACTACGGCCTCCTCAGGCTTCCGCGACTGATCGAGCAGGCCGCGCCGCTGGCGGTGCTGGCCGGCGCCCTCTTCGCCTTCGCAAAGCTGGCGGGCGAGAGCGCGGTGACCGCCATGCGCTCGACCGGCATCTCGGCCTATCGCATCACGGCGCTGGCGCTACCGGCCGCCGCCCTGCTGGCTGCGGTCCAGCTGCTGAACGGCATGGTGATCGCGCCGCGCGCCGACGCCAGGCTCGCCGACTGGTGGCAGTCCACAGCGCCCCAGGAGGAGGCGGCGAAACCGCAGGACCAGATGACGTTCCGGGTGGGCGACGAGATCGTCGTGGGCCGTCCCTCCGAGGATGCCCGGCGACTCGACGGGCTGACGATCTACCGGCGCGACGCCACCGGCCGCCTGGTCCAGCGGACGACGGCCGAAGCGGCCGTCTACGACCAGGGCGCGTGGCGTCTTGTGGCGCCGCGCTTTGAAGCGGTCTCGCCCGAGGGCGTGAGTTCGGGCGCGGCCCAATCGATGACCTGGACCCAGAACATCAGACCCGCCGACGTCCAGGCGCTGCGCAGCGGGGCCGCCACCGTCTCGGCGGCCGAGGCCCGGCGTGCGTTGCAGGGTGGCGTTTCGGTGCGCCCGAGAACGTTCTACGACACCCAGGTGCAGCGGGCGTGGGCCGCGCCGTTCGCCTGCATCGTCATGCTGCTGCTCGCCGCGCCGGCCGCCATGGCCAATTTCCGCGGCGGCGCCTCGACCCTGATCGTCCAGTGTATGGCCGCTGGTCTCGTGTTCCTGGTCTTCGACGGCGCGTTCACGGCGCTGGGCGAGAACGGCGCCGCGCCGGCGATCCTCGCGGCCTGGGCGGCCCCGGCGATCTTCTCGGCGCTCGGCCTCACCGCCCTCCTCTACCTGGAGGGTTGATGGCCTACGACGACCCAGCCTCCAGCGTGCGCCTCCTGCCCGTCAGGACGCCCGCCGAGCTGGAGCGCTTCATCCGCGTGCCCATGCGGCTGCAGGCGAACGATCCGAACTATATCGCCCCGCTCATGCTGGAGCGACGCGAAGCGCTTTCGGCGAAGACCAACCCCTTCTTCCAGCACGCCGAGGTCCAGTTCTGGCTGGCGGTGAAGGACGGCCGCGACGTAGGCCGCATCTCGGCCCAGATCGACCAGCTCAATCCCCAGACCGGGGAGGGCTACGGCAACTTCGGCCTGATCGCCGCCGAGGACGATCCGGAGGTCTTCGCCGCCCTCTTCGGCGCGGCCGAGGCCTGGTTGCGCGAACGCGGCTGCAAGGCGGCCCTTGGGCCGGTCAACCTCTCCACCAACGAGGAGGTCGGCCTGCTGGTCGAGGGGCACGACACGCCGCCCATGGTGCTGATGGGCCACGACGCGCCGTTCACCGGCGCCCGGATCGAGGGCCAGGGCTACGCCAAGGCAAAGGACATCTACGCTTACGAGTGCAGCGTCGACCATGACCTTCCACCGGCGATCCTCCGCCGCGTGCGCAAGCCTGCCGCCGATGGCGTGGTGCTGCGCACCTTGGACATGAAGCGCTTCGAGGCTGAGGTCCGCACGCTCACGGACATCCTCAACGACGCCTGGGCGGGCAACTGGGGCTTCACGCCCACCACCGAGGCGGAGACCAAACAGCTCGCCACGGCGCTGAAGATGGTCATCGATCCGCGCCTTACCTGGTTCGCGGAGATCGATGGCGAGCCCGCGGGCTTCATGGTGCTGCTGCCCAACGTCAACGAGGCCATCGCGGACCTGAAGGGCAGGCTCGTCCCCTTCGGTTGGGCGAAGCTGCTCTGGCGGCTGAAGGTCGGGCGCGTGAAGTCCGGCCGGGTGCCGCTGATGGGCGTGAAACGGAAGTTCGCCTCGACCCACCGGGGCCAGCTGCTGCCCTTCCAGCTGATCGACGCCGTCGTCCTGGCGGCGCGTAAGCTCGGCTACAAGCGCTACGAACTGTCGTGGATCCTCGAGGACAACGCGCCGATGCGCCGCATCTGCGAGGCCGGCGGCGCGCGCATCTACAAGACCTATCGGCTATACGAGAAGGCGCTTTGACCGGCTTCTCGGCCCTCGTGCTCGCCGGCTCGCGTGGGGGGGGCAGACCCGGTCGCGGACTATGCCGGGGTGGCGCACAAGGCGCTGATCGAACTCGAGGGCCGGCCCCTGCTGGCGCGCGTCGCGCAAGCGCTCCACGAGGCCGGCGCCGCCCGCGTCGGCGTCTCGTGCAACCACCCGGCCGTGGCGGCCCTGGCGCGCGACCTCGGCCTGGAGGTCCTGCCCGCGGCCGCCGGGCCCAGCCAGAGCGTCTTCGAAGGCGCCCAGGCGCTCGGCTTCCCGCTGCTGGTCACCACCGCGGACCACGCCCTGCTGCAGCCGGAGTGGGTCACGCGCTTCCTGGACGACATTCCGGCTGGAACCGACGTCGCCGCCCTCGTCGCGCCGAAGACCGCCGTCGAGGCCGCCGCGCCCACGACGAGGCGCACCTACCTCAAGCTGGCCGACGGCTGGTGGTCGGGCTGCAACCTCTTCTGGCTGGGCCGCGAGCAGGCGCTGGGCGCTGTGGCCTTCTGGCGCCGGCTCGAGGCCGAACGGAAGCGCCCCTGGAAGATGGCGCGGATCCTCGGCCTTGGGATGCTGCTGAAGTACGTGACCGGGGCCCTGAGCCTCTCCGGCGCGGCCAGGCGGCTGGGCGAGCTGGCCGGCGTCGAGGCTCGCGTGGTCGCGACCCCGTATGGCCTGGCCGCTGTCGATGTGGACAAGCCCGCGGATCTCGATCTCGTCCGCGAGCTGACGGGAGGCCGCTAGGCGGTCACCGCCTCCTTCACCCAGCCGGCCGACAGCTTCATCAGGTTGTCGACGTCGGCGGGGAAGTCCATTTCGCCCCATTGCAACCCCTCGATCGACTGCACCCGCACGTCGACGCCGCTGCGGGCCAGTTCGTCGATCGCCGAGAGGTACCACCGCTTCAGGCCTTCCGGCCGCTGCAGCGCCTGCTCCACGGCCGCGCGGAACTTGGCCGCGCCAACGGGCGAAAGGCGCAGGAAGCCGATCGACTCGGCGTCGTAGGCCTCGATGGTCTTGCCGATCGCCAGCAGCTTGCCGTGGTCGGTCAGCACCTTCATGTCGTCGGCGTCATAGCCCGGCTTGCGGTCGACGGTCACGGTGATCTCCGCAGGACCCGCCGCCTGTAGGCGCTCGACGATGCCTGGGCCAGGCAGCGTGTCGCCATTCAGCAGGAACACCTCGCGGTCGAACAGCTCGCGCACGATCCAGACCGAGGCGAGGTTGTCGGCTACCGAATAGAATGGGTTGAAGGCCAGCCGCACCGGCATCTTCGGCGCCAGGCGCGCGATCTCCGCCTCGACAGCGTCGGCCCGGAAGCCGGTGACGATCACCGCCTCTTCGACGCCTGCCGCCTCCAGCCGCTGCAGCTGCCAGGCGAGCAACGTCTTTCCCGAAAGCTCCACCAGGCACTTCGGCCGGGTTTCGGTCAGCGGCAGCAGGCGCTTGCCCTGCCCGGCGCTCAGGATGATGGCTCTGTTCGGCGACGTCACGGGCTTGATCCCTGGCGAATGGTCGGGCCTGGATACACCGGAGGCGCACGCCCGCGGCCGTGATGCATTGCCGCGCCCGCCCCCCCGTTTGGCGAGCATCTTATCTAGTGCGCATTCCCGAAATGTGAAGAAACCTCGCAGGGCGAGCAGCCCGCGAGGTTTCTCGGCATTCTAAAGTCTGGCTGGCCGCGGGCGCGCCGCGGCCGTTCAGCGCCTACTTCAGGTGCTTCGCCAGGTGCTTGTTCATCTCGAACATCGACACCTTGTCCTTGCCGTCGAAGATCGGCTTCAGCTTGGCGTCGGCGAGGATTTCGCGCTTGTTCTGGGGGGTTCTGAAGATTGTTCTTCTTGATGTAGTCCCAGATCTTCGAGACGGTCTCGCCGCGGGACAGCTGCCCCGAGCCGACCACCGCCGCGAGTTCCGACGAGGGCGTCAGCGGCTTTTGCAGCGCGTTCGTGTTCTTTCCAGTGGCCATGGGCTCCCCCAGCTAGAGTGTCCACGACTGCCCGGCGCGAGGGATGCGCCGAGTGAGTCGCTTGGAGGTATCCTAACGCGACGTACGCGCCGCGCTACAGCGAAGCGTGGTTAGCGCGCCTTAAGGCCGAGGCCCGGTCGTCAAGGACGGATCCTCGGCTTGCGCGGCGCGGGCGGCGTCGCGCTCGAAAGGCTCGCGGGCTTCGGGCGAGCGATGAACGTCGTCGTCGCCGCCGGCCGCCTCGACCATGTCGTACTCCGCCCGCGTCGCGGCTTCGGTGAGGGCGTCGTTCCGCTTGTCGCGCGTGAAGTAGCGGAAGGCGCCGTACGCGATCGCCAGACCCAGGATGGTGACGCCGACAACGTTCATCAGGCCCCAGCCGACGCCGCCGGCGTCGACCTCGCCGGGCCCGGGCCCGTTCGCGCCGCGGGTCGAGTTCAGGATGCCGATGCCGGTGGTGAGCGAGAACGCCCAGAATGCGGCGGCGGCCGCCCAGGCCACCCAGAGGAAGATCTTCCCGCCCACGCCGCCGCTGGCGGTTTCCACCGGCTCCTGACGGGCGTAGCTGTCGCGCTCGTATGCGTTGTTGTCCAAGTCGCTGTAGGGCCGGACGGCCATGTCGCGTCTCCCGGAGTTGCTTTTCGGGACTTCCAACACCTGGGCCGCGCGCCCGTTCCCGCTAAGGTGGCGACGCGACGGCGTTGACGCCCGCGCCCAGCAGCCGCGGCGTCAGCGTGCGATCGAACAGGTCCAACAGGCGGCCTCGCAGCCGGTCTTCTTCGCCGGCTCCATAGGTTTCGGTCTCGAAGTTGACGTCGGCCGCGCAGAGGGCGGCCTCGAGCGCGGCCATGCCTGGCCCCGCTGGGCGCCCGACCGCATAGCCGAGATGGACGAGCGCGTTGAGCCGCTGCGCCAGCTCGGCCGCCGTCGCCGCGCCGAAGCCCCGGCCGAACAGCGCCGCAGCCGCCGACACCCGCTCCGCTCGCCACGCGGCCGTCTTCAACGCGAGGTCCGCGCCACGGCGCCAGCCGACCACGCCGACGCGGGCGTCATCTATCCGCCGCTCGTCCGCCAGCCAATCCAGCCAGGCCTCGGTGTCGGCGCGGCGCTCGTCCGCCGGGCGGGCCGCCCAGTCGGGAGCCAAGACGAAATAGCCATGGGCCGCCAGCCGTCTTGCCATCCGCTCGGCTTCCGCCCGTCCGGTTCGGTCGGCCAGCACCACAACGGGCGGTCGGCGCCCCTCCCCTTCCGGCCACACCGCCCAGGCGTCGACATGGCCGTCTTCGGCGGCGATCTCGATCCACGCTTCGGGCATGGCGCTCCTCGCTTCCAGCAGGCGCCACCATAATCCTAGCGATCTTATAGGAATAACCCGAAAGTTTGCGGCCGCGCGCAGAATTCCTGGTTTCAGCCTGGGGCGCGATGCGCCTCCGTCCTCATCGGTCGAACACCAGCAGCGTCGAGGTCGCCGTGGCGTAGAGGCGACCTTCGAGATCGGTCAGCTTGCCTTCGGCGAAGCCCGCGCGACGGCCCAGCTGGATCACCACGCCCTCGGCCCGCACGGGGCCGGTGTCCTTGGTCAAAGGCCGGTGGTAAGCGACCTTCAGCTCGAGGGTCGTATAACCCTGCCCAGCCTTCAGCTTCGAATGCACGGCGCAGCCGACCGCCGAATCCAACAGGGTCGCCGCGTAGCCGCCATGCACGGTGCCGATCGGATTGTAGACGCTCTCGTCCGGATGACCGCCGAAGACGACGCGCCCCTCCTCCAGCTCCACCACGTGGAAATTCATCGTCCTGCCGATGCCGCGGAAGCCGTCCTGTCGGTCGGGATCGAACGCCGCCTGCAGCTGCTGCAGGCCGGTCATCTGAGAAAGGTCGGTCACGGCGTTCATCGCGATTGATCCTCCTGAGCCCTCATGCGGGCCTTGATGCTTCGGCGACAGTCCGCCAGCAGCCGCTCGGCCAGGGCGTCATCGGCCACCGCGCGCGACAGCGTCACGGCGCCGGCCATTTCGGCGACGATGGAGGCCGCCATGCCCTCACGGTCGGGTTCGCTCTCCGGCAGCCAGGCCGCGACCCGGGTCACCATCCCGCGAACGCCCGCGTCGAACGCCTCTCGCACCGCCGCCGGCTGCCGCGGCAGCTCGCTGGCCAGCGCCGTGACCGGGCAGCCGTTCGCGACGCGGCCCCGGTGGGCCATCGAGACGTAGGCGTCGACGAAGGCGGCCACCGCCGCCTCGCGGTCCAGGCCCTCGGTCAGGCGTGCGAACCGCCGGCGGCTTTCATCGAAGGCCTCGCCGACTGCGGCGACGATCAGCGCCTGCTTGTTCGGGAAGTGGGCGTAGAAGCCACCGTGGGTCAGCCCCGCCTCGGCCATCACCTCGGCCACGGCCAGGCCGTCCGGCCCCTTGGCGCGCACGGCGGCAGACGCCGCCTTCAGCACCCTCTTCCGCGTCTCCTGCTTGTGGCCCTCGGCGTAACGCACGGCATAGCCCGTCATTGTATGATAAAGATCATATTATGAGCCGCCGTAGGAAACACAAGCGCGACGGGCGTCTCCGCCCCGGTCATTGACTTGACCCCACGAGAGGCCGCCAACTTCCCCCGCAAGAACAAGAGCCTGCGGGAGGAGTGGTCATGGCCGGTTGGACGATTGCGCCGATCTGGGAGGCGGTCGCGAAGGCTCAGCCCGAGACGTCAGCTCTCGTCCAGGGGAGCCGCGAGATCTCCTGGGGCCAGTTCGACGCCCGCGCCGACGCGCTGGCCGCCCACCTGCTGGCCCGCGGCCTGACCCATCAGGCCAAGGTCGCCGCCTACCTCTTCAACGGCCCCGAATTTCTCGAGACCTATTACGCTGCGTTCAAGGCCGGCTTCGCGCCCGTGAACACAAACTACCGCTACGGACCTGAGGAGGTGTTCTACCTCTTCGACAACGCCGACGCCGAGGCCGTGGTCTTCCACGCTGGCTTCGCCGAGGTGCTCGAGCCGATCCGCGCGCGCCTGACCAAGGTGAAGGTTTGGATCGCCGTGGCCGAGCCAGGCCACAGCATTCCCGACTGGGCGGACGACTACGACGCGGTGGTCGCCAAGGCGCCGAAGGTGCGGCCCGTCCGCGGCGCATGGGGCCTCTCCGGCGACGACCTTCTGCTGCTCTACACCGGCGGCACGACCGGCATGCCCAAAGGCGTGATGTGGCGCCAGGACGACCTGTTCCAGGTGCTGGGCGCCGGCGGCAACGCGACGCTCGGCATTCCGCCGGTCGCTTCGATCGCAGAACTGATCGAGCGCATCGCCGGCCCTGAGCACCTGCGCCCCATCACCGTCGCCGCCGCGCCGCTGATGCACGGCACCGGTCAGTTCTCGGCCTTCATCTCGCTGAACATCGGCGGCACGGTCTGCACCCTGCCGTCGCGCAGGTTCGACGCCGTCGAGTTGTGGAACGAAGTCGAGCGTCTCCGCGCCACCAATGTGGTCATCGTCGCCCTCGCCTTCTCGACGCCGATGCTGGAGGCGCTGGACGCCAATCCCGGCCGCTGGGACCTCGCCTGCGTCCGCGCCATGAGTTCGTCGGGCTCGATGTGGAGCCAGGAGAACAAGCGCGGCCTGCTCGGCCATATGCCTCAGGCGCTGATCGCAGACAGCTTCGGCTCGTCCGAAGCCGTCGGCCTCGGCGCCTCGGCCTCTGCGGCGGGGATGGAAGCGCCGACCGCCGCCTTCATGCTCGGGCCGAACACCGCCGTCTTCAGCGAAGACGGCCGCCGCATCGAGCCAGGTTCGGGCGAACGCGGCCTGGTCGCCGTCTCCGGCTTCCTGCCCCAGGGCTACTACAAGGATCCGGAGAAGACGGCGAAGACCTTCAAGGTTATGGACGGCCAGCGCTGGAGCGTCCCAGGCGACTGGGCCGAGGTGAACGCCGATGGCTCGCTAAAGCTGCTCGGCCGTGGCTCGGTCTGCATCAACACCGGCGGCGAGAAGGTCTTTCCCGAGGAAGTCGAGGAAGCGCTGAAGACCCACGCTCACGTCCGCGACGCCGTGGTCGTGGGCGTGCCCGATCCCCGTTTCGGCGAGCGCATCTGCGCGGTGGTCGAGCCCGAAGCGGGCGCCGACCTTGGCCTCGCTGAGCTGTCGGCCCACGTCCGCGCCCAGCTCGCCGGCTACAAGGCGCCGCGCGAACTGGTGATGGTCGACACCATCGGCCGCGCCCCCAACGGCAAGGTTGACTACAAGGCCATCAAGGACCGCGCGCTGGCGGCGCTGGGGCAGCCCGCCTAGCGTTTGCCCCGCGGCTCCTGGCTGAGCCGCGTCATCAGCAGCGCCGCGCGCTTGGCCTGAACCTCCAGGCTCGTCAGGTCGACGGTCTCGCCCGGCGCATGGCTGCCCTCGCCCGCCGTGCCCAGGCCCACCAGCCCGTCGATGAACGACACGAACGCGATGTCGCCCGCGCCGCGGCTGGCTGGATCGCCCTCGGGCATCTGCGGCAGACCCAGCGTCTCGTTGACCGCATTCAACTTCGCCAGTAGCGCCCTGTTGCCCGCCGTCGGCGCCATGGCCGGATAGCCTGTCTCCGAGAACGTCAAGGTCGCGTTGGTCTTCGGCAGATGCCGGTCGACGATCGCCTGCATCTTGGCCCGCACCCGCGCCTCCTGCTCGTTCGAGAGTGTCCGGATGTCGCCGAGTGCGACCGCCTCGGCGGGGATGATGTTGGACTTGCCGCTGGCCGTGCCGCCGGTCTCGTCAGCCGCCACCGAAGCCTGCGCCCCGCCCACCAGGACGCCCACATTGTAGGTCAGGTTCGGCTCGGGGAGCTCCCGCCGGAACGCGTCCAGGATGCGGGTCATCTCGTAGACCGCGCCGCATCCGGGACCTTCCATGCAGACCCCCGACGAGTGGCCGGACTTGGCCGTGGTCTTCAGCGTCCAGGAATTCGATGAGCGGCGGGCGATCGAGCCGATGTCCTGACCGCCCGCCCGCGAAAGCCCTTCGAAGTCGAGCGCCACATCGCTGGCCTTGCCCGCGGCGATCAGGTCGGCCCGGGCCAGCTCAATCGGCGACCCCGGCTTCTCCTCGTCACCGGTCAGCACCACGATGATGTCGGCGGCCTTGAGCGTCCCGGCCGCCTGCATCGCCCGCAGGGCCGCCACGATGATCACCATCCCGCCCTTGTCGTCGCCGACGCCGGGTCCTTCGGCGATGTCGCCCCGTCGGGTCCACGCCTGGAACGGGCTGTCGGGTTCGAACACGGTGTCCAGGTGGCCAATCAGCAGCATCCGCTTGCCGCGGCCATTCCCCTTGTGCGTGGCCACGATGTGCCCGGCCCTGCCGGTCTTCTGCATCTGGATCCATCTGACGTCGAAGCCCAGGGGCTCCAACTCCGCCCGCATCATCCGGCCGACCTGCTCGACGCCCTGCAGGTTCATGCTGCCCGAGTTCACCTTCACCAGCTCTTCGAGCAGGCCGATGTGGCGCTCCCGCTCGGCCTCGACCGCGGCGATCATCTTCGCCTCGGCCGGGCTGGGCGGCGCGGCGGTCGCCGGCGTCGCAAGGGCGAGGCAAAGGGCGCCAGCCACGAGAACCCGTGGGGCGGAACGGAACATCGGCATCGATAAGCTCCCGGAGGGGAATGTCAGCCCGGCTGATTGCTGCGCAGGCTGCGGACGAATTCGACAAGAGCCGAGCGGGACACCCCGCGGGGCAGGTCGGCGAAGGCCTTGAGCAGTTCCAGCGCCCCCGGCTCGGCCAGCAGCGCCGCCACCTCGTCCACGGCGCTCGAGGTGGGCGACGCCTCGCCGAACATCTCCGACACGGGCACGTTCAGCGTCTTGGCGATGCGCGCCAGCATGGACGCGCTCACCCGGTTGGCGCCCGCGCTCGTACTTCTGGATCTGCTGGAAGGTCACGCCCGCAGCTTCCGCCAGAGCTTGCTGCGACAGACCCTTCAGCTTCCGGAGGAGCCGGATGCGCGCGCCGACGGCGATATCGACGGGATCGGCGACAGCGTCGGGTTTGCTGGCCATGAACGTTCCGGAACCTCTAACTTGCAGTCGTGCGCTAGCGCGCTCGGCTGGGCTGGTCATCCGCGGGGGCGCCCAATCCGCCTGCGGCGATTTCTGGTCCGAGATGCAGTAGCACGCCTCGGCGATCACGATGCCCAGCGCGCGCCGGAGGGCGCTGACGGCCGGGTTCGCCCCCTCGAGGGCGATCAGTTCCTCCTCATAGGGCGCCAGCAGCTCAACCAGGTTCTGGGCCAGTTTCCTGGCGTGCTCCGGATCGTGACTCATCGCGCCCCCTGTTGGGCGGACCCTGGGGGATTGTAGAGCTGAATGCAAGCAGCCCCGAAACCTCGTTCCGGGGCTGTTCGCGTTCTGCCTGATCGGCGATCAGTTGGCGGCGATCGCCTGGGCCGCCGTCTGGGCCTGGATGACCGTCCGGCCCTCGCGTTCGGCGATGCGGCGGAAGGTGGCGAGCGCCTGCCCGGTGACCTGGTCCATGTTGTAGTAGCGGTAGGTGGCCAGCCGCCCCACGAAGTGGACCTCGGGCGTCTCCAGCGCCAGCGCCTCGTACTTCTTGTACAGCGCCTGGTTCTCAGGACGCGGCACCGGATAGTAGGGGTCGCCTTCGGCGCTCGGGTGCTCGTAGGTGATCGTGGTCTTGTCGCACTGCTGCCCGGTCATGTGCTTGTACTCGCTGACGCGGGTGTAGGGCGTCTCCTCGTTCGGATAGTTGACCACCGCCACCGGCTGGAACCACGGCTGGTCCAGGGTTTCGTGCTGGAAGCGCAGGCTCCGGTACGGAAGCTTGCCGTAGCGGTGGTCGAAGTACTCATCGATCGGGCCGGTGAAGATCAGCCGGTCGAAGTCGGCCTCGTCGCGCACGTCCTCGTACTCGACGCCGAGCTGCAGCGTGACGCCCTTCTGGTCGACCATGTTCTCGAACATGCGCGTGTAGCCGTCGAGCGGCATGGCCTGGAACTTGTCGGTGAAGTAGCGGTCGTCGGTGTTGGTCCGCGTCGGCACCCGGGCCGTCACCGCCTTGTCCAGCTCGGACGGGTCCATGCCCCACTGCTTGCGGGTGTAGCCGCGGAAGAACATCTCGTAGAGTTCGCGGCCGACCTGGCTGATCACCACGTCCTCGGACGTGCGGATCTTCTCCACCGGCTCCGCACGGCTGGCCAGGAAGGCCTCGGCGTCGGCCTCGGTCTGCAGGTTGACGCCGTACAGCATGTTCAGCGTGGTGCGGTTGATGGGCATCGGCACGTGCAGCCCGCCCCTCACGCAAGCCAGCACCCGGTGCTCGTACGGCCGCCACCTGGTGAACTGCGACAGGTAGCGGAACACCTCTTCCGAGTTGGTGTGGAAGATGTGCGGGCCGTACTTGTGCATCAGCACGCCGCCGGCGTCCTTCTCGTCATAGGCGTTGCCGCCCACGTGCGGCCGGCGGTCGACCAGCAGGACGCGCTTGCCCAGCTGGCTGGTCAGGCGCTCGGCGAGCACCGAGCCGGCAAAGCCCGCGCCCACGATCAGATAGTCGAAAGGCTTGTTGCGGCCGGCGGGCCGGATGGCGGGCGCAGCCAGGGTCGAGGAGCCGGCGCCTTGCGACATCGCCTCGTTGCGCGCCTGCTCGCGGGCAAGCAGTACGCGACTGATCTCCAGGTTCATGCGGGTGAAGGTCTCGTCCCACGACAGGGTCGAAAGCTTGCTGTCGACGGCCTTGAGCCAGTCACCCTTGAGCCGCGACAGCGCCAGCGCCTTGTCGCAGGCCTCGATGAACGACGGGGCGTCCTCCGCGACCTTCACCGCCTCAAGGTCGCCATAGTGGCGCACGACGTCGACGATCGGCGTCGAGACGACGGGGCGACCGCCCGACAGGTATTCCGGCGTCTTAGTCGGGCTGATGAACCGGGTCGACTCGTTGATCGCGAACGGCATCAAGGCGACGTTCCAGCCGCCCAGGTACCGAGGCAGCTCGTCGTAGGTCTTGCCGCCGAGGTAGTGCAGGTTCGGCCGCTTCGGCAGGGTCTCCGGGTCGATCTTCACGACCGGGCCGAGGATCACCAGGCTCCACTCGGGCCGCGCGTCGGCGAGCGCCGCCAGCAGATCGAGATCCATCCGCTCGTCGACCACGCCGTAGAAGCCGAGCCTGGGCCACGGCAGGCTCGCCTGGTCCTGGGGCTCCTCGCGCACGAGGCGCGCCTTGGCGAAATGCGCCCGATCCACGCTGGACGGGAACGGGTGCACGTTCGGATGGCGATCGCGCTTGGCCTCCCACAGGCTGTACCCGCCGGTGAAGACGACGTCGGCGAGATCGAACAGCTCGCGCTCGAGGATCGTCAGCTCGGGGGGCGCGAACTTGAAGTTCGCCAGCTCGTCCATGCAGTCATAGACCGTGCAGGCGGCGGCCAGATGCCGCGAAAACGGCAGCATCATCGGCGTGTAGTACCACCGCAGGAGCGTTCCTTCGACGCCGGCCAGCATCGCGTCCAGCAGGCCCTTCAGGGCCGCCTCGCGGGCTTCCCCATCCATGCCTTCCGGCAATTGCGGCGTGGCGACGATCACGCCGCTGTCGGGACAAACCTTGCTGCTGAGCGTGGGCGGGGAACCCGCCGGGGCGGGCATGGGCTCCTCCCAGAAGACCACCTTCCGGGTCTGGGCGAAGCGGGTCATCAGATGCTGCGGCCGCTGGAACACGAAGTCCCAGCGCAGATGCGAAAAGCAGATTAGCGTTTCTCGAGGGTGGGAACGCCCCCCCACATGCGGCGGAAGCGGCGCAGCGCCAACGGCGCTCGGAACCCACGGAGTGTTCAAGACGCGATCCCCTGGAATGAAAACAGACACACGAAGCCCGGGGGTAAAACGCCGCTAGCCGCAGATCGTTCCACAGCTATGCTTCGAGCCGCAGAATTCACGCCAGTAATCAAAAGATAATCGGCCGAACTTCAGTCCTTAGATCAGCTTATGTCGGGATCACGACTGTTTAGTTGGCGGTTTCGATCTTTCGGCTGGTCGCCCGACGTCCCGATCCATACGCCGGCTGAGCCTCCCAGCGCAGCGCGTCCGCGACGATCCGGTCAAGGCCCGAGCAGTTCGGCTCCCATCCCAGCAGGTCTCTCGCGCGCGTGGGGTCGGCGACCAGGCTCGGCGGGTCCCCCGCGCGGCGGGCGCCGACGCTATGCGGCACCGGGCGACCTGTGGCGCGGGCGACGGCCTCGACCACCTCCCGCACCGAAGCGCCCTTGCCCGTGCCCACGTTCACCGCCTCATAGGCGCCGGCTGCGAGCTCGACCTCCAGGGCCGCCACGTGCGCGGCGGCGAGGTCGTTCACATGGATGTAGTCGCGCAGGCAGGTGCCGTCCGGCGTATCGAAGTCATCGCCGAACACCGTCAACGGCTTGCCGTCTCCCAAGGCCGCGGCGATGGCCAGCGGGATCAGGTGCGTTTCCGGCTCATGCGCCTCCCCGATGAGGCCCGACGGATCAGCGCCGGCGGCGTTGAAGTAGCGCAAGGCCACGGCGCTCAGCCCGTAGGCCTTGCACTGGGCCTGGATCATCCATTCGCAGGCGAGCTTGGTGTCGCCATAGGGGCTGGACGGCGCCTTCACGGCGTCTTCGGGGATGGTCTCCAGGGGACCTCGGCCGCCCTGGCCGTACACGGCGGCGCTGGACGAGAACACCATCCGCTCCACGCCGCGCTCGCGCATGGCGGTCAGCAGGCTCGTGGTGCCGGCGACATTGATCTCCCAGAACAGATCCGGCTGGGCGACCGAACGCCCCACCTCGATCAGACCGGCGAAGTGGATCACCGACCTGGCGCCGTATTCGTCGAGCGCGTCGGCGACCGCCCGCGCGTCGCGAATGTCGCCGTCGACGAAGGCGCCCCAGCGAACCGCCTCCCGGAACCCCGAACTCAAGCTGTCGAAGACGACGGGGAAGAACCCCCGCTCGCTCAGAGCCTTCGCCGTATGTGCGCCGATGTAGCCGGCTCCGCCCGTCACGAGGACGGCGGGCTTCGATCCCCGATCCATGCGCGTTTAATCCCCTGCCTTCCACTCGAGTTCCAGCACTAAAGCCAAGTTTGGGAACGAAACCGGAGAGCGACGGCTTAAAGCCGCGGGATGGACGGGAAAGCCAGGGTCTATGCGAACTACAGTCGAGCTGTGGGGCGGGCACGAATGCACCGTCAACCGCGTGGGGCCGCAATTCCATGACCAGACGGTCCGCTCCGGCCACCACCACAGGCTCGACGATCTCGACCGGTTCGCGGACCTTGGCCTGAAGGCGCTCCGCTATCCGGTGCTGTGGGAGCGGGTGGCGCCCGACGTCCCGCAGAGCCGCGACTGGCGTTGGACCGACGAGCGGCTCGGCCGCATCCGGCAGCTGGGCATGCGGCCGATCGTGGGCCTGCTGCACCACGGCTCGGGTCCCCGCTACACCAGCCTCGTAGACGACGGCTTCTGCCGCCTCTTCGCCGACTATGCTCGCGCTGCGGCCGAGCGCTATCCGTGGGTCGAGGCGTGGACGCCGATCAACGAGCCGCTCACCACCGCGCGCTTCTCGGCTCTCTACGGCCTCTGGCACCCGCACCTCAGCGACGAACCCTTCTTCTGGGCCGCCCTGCTCAACCAGATCGACGGGACGCGCATGGCCATGCGGGAGATCCGCGCCGTGAACCCGCGCGCGCGTCTGATCCAGACCGAGGACCTCGGCCGCACCTACGCCACGCGCCCGCTCGCCGGACAGGCCGAGTTCGAGAACCACCGGCGTTGGCTCACCTGGGACCTGCTCACGGGCCGGGTGACGCCGGACCATCCCATGTTCGAGCGCATGGCCGCCTGCGGCTTCGGCGACCGGCTGCGGGCGATCGCCGACGACCCCTGCCCGCCCGATGTCGTGGGGGTGAACCACTACCTGACCAGTGAGCGCTTCCTCGACCACCGCCTCGACGCCTATCCGCCCGAGCGCCACGGCGGCAATGGCGAGGTCGCCTACGCCGATGTCGAGGCGATCCGCGTCGCGCTTCCCGCCCCAGGCGGACTGGAGAGCGTGCTCGAAGAGGCCTGGGCCCGTTACGGGCTGCCGCTGGCCGTCACCGAGAGTCACAACGGCTGCACCCGGGAGGAGCAGGTCCGGTGGATCCGCGAGGCCTGGGACACCGCCCAGCGCCTCCACGGGCGCGGCGTCGAGATCCGGGCCGTGACCGCCTGGGCGCTGCTCGGCGCCTACGACTGGAACAGCCTGCTCACCCAGAACAACGGCCACTACGAGGTCGGCGTTTTCGACGTGCGCCCCGAGACGCCGCGTCCGACGGCCTTGGTCCGCGAGCTCAAGCGGCTGGCGCATGGCGGAGAGCCCCACCCGGGGACGCTGGGGCCCGGCTGGTGGCGGCGCGACATCCGCCTCGAGTTCCGTCCTGTCTTCCGCCAGGTGGAGACGCCGGAGCCCCGATCGGCCTGGCGCGCCGAAGGGGGGGCCGACCGCTGCTGATCGCCGGCGCCACCGGCACCCTGGGCAAGGCCCTGGCCCGGGCCTGCGAATGGCGCGGCCTTGCTTATCGGCTCACGTCGCGGGCCGAGCTCGATCTGACGGATCCCGCCTCCATCGCCGGCGCGCTCGACGGTCTTCAGCCCTGGGCCGTGGTCAACGCCGCCGGCTGGGTGCGCGTGGACGATGCGGAGAGCGCGCGCGAGCCGTGCCTGGCCGCCAATGCCGAGGGCGCGGTGCGCCTGGCCGAGGCCTGCGCCGCACGCAGCCTGCCGGTGATCGGCTATTCCAGCGACCTCGTCTTCGACGGGGGCGCCGGCCGTCCTTACGTCGAAAGCGATCCGGTCGCACCGCTCAACGCCTACGGCGAAAGCAAGGCGCTGGCCGAGGCCGGGGTGCTGGGCGCCAATCCGCAGGCCCTCATGATCCGGACCGCGGCGTTCTTCTCGCCCTTCGATCCCTACAACTTCGCCCACCACGTCCGGCGCACGCTGCTCGCCGGCGAGCGTCTTCACGCCGCCGAGGATCTCGTGGTTTCGCCGACCTACGTCCCCGACCTGGTGGACGCCAGCCTCGACCTCCTGCTGGATGGCGAAACGGGCCTTCGCCACCTCGCCAGCCACGGCCAGGCCAGCTGGGCCGAGTTCGCCCGGATGGTGGCCCGCGCACTCGGACTCGACGAGGACCTGGTCGTTGGCGTGCCTGGCGCGAGCTTCGGCTGGCCCGCGGCCCGACCCGCGCACGTTCCGCTCGCCACCGAACGCGGCCGGGTGATGCCGGCGCTCGAGAACGCCATCGCTCGCCACGCGGCCCTCGTCCGCGAAGCGGAGTTCGCGCCCGAGGCGGAAGCCCTCGCGGACCTCATGCCGGCAGAGCCGCGCGAACGGCGGCCCCCGCGGCTGTCCTGAGGCAAATGCGCTAGTTCCGGGTGGAGGAGACCTCCTCGACCTCCTCGTCGTCCTCGTCGTCCTCGTCGTGCTCGCCTTCGACCTCGAAGACATCCTCCTCGGCCTCGGACAGAAGCTCGTCGAGGGCGTCGATCACCGCGTCCAGCTGTTCGGGGCTGGCGGCGAAGTCCATCTTCTCGCCGGCGTCGTCCTCCAGATGCAGGACGAAATCCTCCTCGCGGACCGAGATCGAGAACTTGGCGAGCTGTCGCATGATGGCCTCCTGACCGACTATCGGCATAACCACCCAGACCGCCTTTCGTTCAGCCCGGGTCAGGCCAAACGACGCACCGCCGCCATCACCCGCGCCGCCTTCTCGGCCGTTTCGGCGGGCGATTGCCCGGCCTTGTAGAGCTCACCGCCCAGGCCGAAGGCGCGCGCCCCCGCCGCCCACCAGTCGGCCATGCCGTCCGGGCCCACCCCGCCGACCGCCCAGACGGTCACGTCGGCCGGCAACACGGCCTTCAGCTGCTTCAGATGCGCCGGGCCGTAGGTCACCGCAGGGAACAGCTTCAGGTGCCGGGCGCCCGCTTCGATCGCCGTGAAGGCCTCCGTGGCCGTGGCGAACCCGGGCGCCGGGTCCAGCCCCAGCTCGACCGCCCGCCGGATCACTTCAGGCTGGGTGTTGGGCGAGACGATGATCCGTCCGCCGGCCTCGGCCACCGCTTCCACCCGCTCGGGCGTGAGCACCGTCCCTGCGCCGACCGCCATCCGGTCGGCGAAGGTCTCCGCCAGCGCGCGGATGCTGTCCAGCGGCTCCGGCGAGTTGAGCGGCACCTCCACGCCCCGCACGCCGGCCTCAAACAGCGCCTGCGCATGGTCCAGGATCTCATCGGGACGCACGCCGCGCACGATCGCGACCACCGGCGCTTCGGCCAGGGCGGCCTCCAGCTTCATCGTCTCGCCCTTTCATACAGCGCGAACAGACCCGCGATCGCCGCGGCCTCGCCGTCGTGCACATCGGCCGACACGCCACGCGCCGCAAGGGCGCGCGCGTAGAGGCCGCACAGCTGCGGATCGCCCAGCAGAGACACAGGCTCGTCTCCGCGGCATCCCAGCAGCCCCGGCAGGCTCGCAACCTCGGCTCCGATGAGCAGGCCGGAGAGATAGCTCGGCGTCTCCTCAGCCGGGCGGCCTTCGCCCACCACCCGAGCCCGCGCCGTGAACAGCCGCGCCGCCAGGCCGTCCCCCTCGCCCGCCGCCGCCGTCCCGGCGTCGAACGCCGCCATGTCGTCGGCCGGAGCCTCGCTCTTCAACACGCTGTGGGTCTTCAGCACCGCGAACAGCTCGCCGGTCATGGCGGTGACGAACCGCGTGAGCCGCCCGTCCTCCACCAGCATCCACTTGGCGTGGGTCCCCGGATGACAGACCAGCCGCCGCCCCTCGCAGCGGGCCCTATCGGCCGCCAGCCAGCCGAAGACCTGCGTCTCCTCGCCCCGCATCACATCGCCCTGGCCGTTGAAGCCGCCACAGCGCACGCCGGGTACGATGCGGATCCAATCGGGTCCCTCCACGGCCTTCAGGCGCTGCGCCAGGTCGTCCAGGCCAGCCGGCGCGTCGGCATAGGGCGCCAGCGTCCATCCAAGGTTCGAGCCCACCATGCCGCACAGGATCGCCGGCAGCCCGTCAGCCGCGAGCGCGGGCCGCACCTCATCCCGGAACCGCGCCTCCGCCTCCCCGGGATCCAGCTTCGAGACGCCCAGACCCGGGAAGTCCCGGTCGCCGACCACCTTGCCGGCGGCGTCCAGCGTCCAGGCGCGCAGGTTCGTCGTGCCCCAATCGCAGGCGAGCACCGCCGCGGCCATCAGAGCCGCCCCGCGTCGACGATCAGGTTCTGGCCGGTGATCATCCGGGCGTTGTCGCTGGCCAGAAACAGGGCCGCATCGGCGATGTCGTCGGGATATAGCCGCTCCTTGAGGGCCACCTGCTCGCGCCAAGCCGCCTCGGCCTCCGGCGTCAGCCAGAGCTCCAGCTGCCGCTCGGTGATCACCCAGCCTGGGGACAGGGCATTCACCCGCACCTTGTCCGGGCCCCATTCGCGGGCCAGTCCCTTGGACAGCGAGTTGATCGCGCCCTTGGCCGCCACATAGGTCGCCATGTGAGCCGGCCCCCACAAGGCATTGATCGAACTCACGTTCACGATGGCGCCGCCGCCGGCCGCCTTCATCATCGGATAGGCCGCCACGGACGCCGCAAAGGCCGGGTCGAGGTTGACCGCCAGCCCCTTGCGCCAGGCCTCGATCGAGGTCTCGGCGGCTTCGTGCCGGGTGTCGTTGGCGACGTTGTTGATCAGCACGGTGATCGGCCCCAGGGCGTCGGCCGCGTCCTGGATGGCGGCCTGCAGAGCGTCGGCGTCGGTCACGTCGCAGCGTCGAAACCAGGTCCGCTCACCCAGCTTCGCGGCCAACGCGGAGCCCGCGTCTTCCTGGAGGTCCACGAAGGCCACTCTGCACCCCTGGCCGTGGAAGCGCTCCACGAAGCAGGCGCCGATCCCGGATGCGCCCCCGGTGACGAAGACGGTCCGGCCGTCCAGGCTAGGATAGGTCGCCTCGCCCATCTAATGGCTCTCGCGGGTGACTTCGGCGCTCGACTTGCCGACCAGGAAATCCAGGTCCGCGCCCCGGTCCGCCTGCAGCACGGTGTCGATGTAGAGCCTGTACCAGCCGCGGTCGAACCGGGAAGGCTGCAGCCCCGCCTCCCACTCGCGGCGGCGCTGCGCCAGCTCCGCCTCGCTGACGAGCAGGTTCAGGGTGCGGTTCGGCCCGTCGAACTCGATCTCGTCACCGGTCCTGACCAGCGCCAGCGGCCCGCCGGCCTCGGCTTCCGGCGAAACGTGCAGGATCACCGTGCCATAGGCCGTGCCGCTCATCCGCGCGTCGGAGATCCGCACCATGTCGCGCACGCCCTTCTGCAGCAGCTTCGGCGGCAGGGCCATGTTGCCCACCTCCGGCATGCCCGGGTAGCCCTTCGGCCCGCAGCCCTTCAGGACCAGGATCGAGGTTTCGTCGACCTCCAGGTCCGGGGCATCGATGCGGGCGTGGTAGTCCTCGATGTCCTCGAACACCACCGCCCGGCCGCGGTGGGTCAGGAGCTCGGGCGACGCGGCGCTGGGCTTCAGGATCGCGCCGTCTGGACAGAGGTTGCCGCGCAGCACCCAGACGCCCGACGACGGCCCGACCGGCTGCTCCACCGTGCCGATCACCTCACGGTTCCACACCTCCGCGGCGTCGGCGATCTCGCCCTGGGTGTGGCCGGACACCGTGATGGCCTCGCGGCGGAACAGCGGCCCCAGCTCCTTCATCACCGCCGGACAGCCGCCGGCGTAACAGAAGTCCTCCATCAGGTACTTGCCCGACGGCATCAGGTTGACCAGCAGCGGGACCTCGCGGCCCAGCCGGTCGAAGTCCTCGAGCGTGAGCTCGATCCCGACCCGGCCCGCCAGCGCCAGCAGGTGCACCACCGCATTGGTCGAGCCGCCGATCGCCGCGTGCATCAGGATGGCGTTCTCGAAGGCCTCGCGCGTCAGGATCTGCGACAGCTTCACGTCGTCCTTCACCAGCTGGACGATGCGGTTCCCGGTCAGGTGCGCCAGGGTCTTGCGCCGGCTGTCCACGCCGGGCAGCGCCGCATTGTTCGGCAGGCAGACACCCAACGCCTCCATCAGGCTGGCCATGGTCGAGGCCGTGCCCATGGTGTTGCAGACCCCGTGGCTGCGGCTCATCGAGCTCTCGGCCGACAGGAAGTCCTTCAGCGTCATCTCGCCGGCCCGCACCGCCTCCGAGAACCGCCACACGTCGGTGCCCGACCCGATGTCCTTGCCGTGCCACTTGCCGTTCAGCATCGGGCCCGAGCTCACCACCATGGTCGGCAGGTCCACAGACGCCGCGCCCATCAGCTGCCCCGGCGTCGTCTTGTCGCAACCGCCCAGCAGGACCACGCCGTCGATAGGATTGGCCCGGATGCTCTCCTCGACTTCCATGGCCAGCAGGTTCCGAAACAGCATCGCTGTCGGCCGCATCTGGGTCTCAGGCAGGCTCATGGCCGGAAACTCGATCGGGACGCCGCCGGCTTCCCAAACGCCGCGTTTCACGTACTCGGCCAGGTCGCGCAGGTGGAACTGGCAGGTCACCAGCTCGGACCAGGTGTTGCAGATGCCGATCACCGGCCGCCCGTCGAACACATGGTCCGGCAAGCCCGTCCCCTTGATCCAGCTGCGATGGATGAACCCGTCGCGGTCGAGCTTGCCGTAGCTCTTCTGGCTGCGCAGCGGCTTCTTCGCCATTCCCGCGACCCCTCGCCTTCTCTCTAGATGCCCAGAGATTAAACCCGCCAGCCCGGCCGTGGTTCAGGCCTACCGCGCGTGGTGCAGATACCATCGTCGTGCTATCGCGCGGCGCTTTGTGCGGACTGGAGTTGGAGGGCGCGTGCTCGACTCGCTGCAATTGGCGCTCACGAACCTCCTGGCCCCCGCGGTCCTCTTCTTCCTGCTCGGTTTCGGGGCTGGCTGGCTGCGCTCCGACCTGACGGTTCCAGAGAGCGCCGCCAAGACGCTGGCCCTCGTCCTGATGCTGTCGATCGGCTTCAAAGGAGGCGTCGAGGCGTCCAAGGCAGGACTGTCGCAAGACTTCGCTTCTGCAGCGACCGCCGGCGTCGCCCTCAGCTTCGGCATCCCGGTCCTCGGCTTCTTTGTGCTCCGGGCGATCAGCGCGCTGGACCGTGCTACCGCCGCCGCGACCGCGGCCCACTATGGTTCGGTCTCCATCGTCACCTTCGTCGCCGGAACTGAGTTCCTACGGGCGTCGGGCCTGCAGTTCGGCGGCTACATGGTCGCCGTCGTCGCCCTGATGGAGACCCCGGCCATCCTTTCGGCCCTCCTGCTGGCGGGCTCTGGCGCGGCCGGTCGCCAGGGCCTGCGCGGCGAGTTGATCCGCGAGGTGGCGCTGAACGGATCCGTGGTCGTGCTGATCGGGTCGTTCCTGATCGGAGCGATCAGCGGCTCCGCCGGCATGGCCAAGCTCGAGGTGTTCGTCGGCCCCGTCTTCCAGGGCGTGCTCGTCTTGTTCCTCCTGGACATGGGGCTCGTGGCGGCCCGGCGGCTGAAAGCGGCGCGCAGCCTGACCCCGGCCCTCATCGCCTTCGCCCTCGTGATGCCGCTGGTGTCTTGCGGGCTGGGCCTCGCCATCTCGCTGGCCCTGGGCCTTGGGGCTGCGGATGCTGCGGTCCTGGCGATCCTCGCCGCCAGCGCCTCCTACATCGCGGTGCCCGCGGCGATGCGCATCGCATTGCCCGACGCCGATCCGGGGGTCTATCTGACCCTCTCGCTGGCGATCACTTTCCCCTTCAACCTCGTGGTCGGCATCCCGCTGTACACGGCCGCAGCCCAGGCGATGATCGGGTGACCCATGCAGACCACCGGACGCAAGAAGCTTGAGATCATCATCGAGGCGACCGTACTGCGGCGCGTCGAACAGTTTCTCGACGAGGCCGGAGTCCGAGGCTGGACCGTGCTTCCCAGCATCGAGGGCCACGGCAGCCATGGCGACTGGAGCAGCGGCGACTTCACGCCGGGGCAGGAACGGCGGCTGATCGTGGCGGTTGCGACCTCCGACGTCGCGCAGCGGGCGCTGGATCGCCTGGCGAGCTTCTTCGCCGACTATCCCGGGATCGTCTTCCTGAGCGACGTGGAAGTCCTGCGGCCCGAACGCTTCTAGGCGCCCGCCCTAGCCCTCGTACACCGGCAGCGGGAGCCCCTTCACGCCCCAGGCCGTGAGGGTGTCAACCGCGAAAAGCCCGCCCGCCAGCGGCTGCTTGGCCCGCGCCTCGTCCGACAGCTCGTCCCAGGCGCTGGTGATATAGAGCGTGCCGAGATCAGGACCACCGAACGCGCAGCTGGTCGGCTGCTCGACGGGGACCTGGACGACCCGGTCCACCCGCCCATCCGGTGCGTAACGCACGATCCGCCAGCCGCCCCACTGAGCGTTCCAGAGATGTCCCTCCGCATCCACCGCCGAGCCGTCCGGCGAGGCGTTGGTCCCACGCGTGTGGGCGAACTCGCGCACCTGCGACAGATCCGCCGTCTGGTGGGCGAACAGGGTCTGCAGCTTGGAGTCGGCCATGTAGAGCACAGAGCCGTCCGGGCTGAACGACACCGTGTTCGGGATGTGAATGCCGGTCAGCACGCGCGTCGTCTTGCCGTCGCGGTCGGTCCGGAAGACGCTGCCCGGTCGTTTGCCGCCGTCGTCGTCCATGGTCGACCACCAGAAGCGGCCCTGCATGTCGACCTTGCCGTCATTGGTGCGGAAGCCCGCGCCCAGCTCATAGGGCTGCGTCACCGCGATCGTGCCGGCCTGCGGATCCACGATCGCGAGCCCCTTCTCCGTGGCCATCAGCAGGCCGCCCGCCGCGCGCGGGACCGCCGCGCTCGCCCGCATCGGCAGGTCGAAGGTTCCGCTGTCGCCGGTCGCCGGCTCGAACCAGGCGAGGCGGGGATGCTTGATGTCGAACCAGTACAGCCTTCGCTCGGCCGCCGACCAGAGAGGGCCCTCCCCGAGGCGGTCTGCCGCATTCACCACGCACCGAACTTCCACCAGATGACCTCCCGACGAACGGACTGGGAATCATGAGACACTTCCAGGACCGGTCGCGCCTAACCTGCGACACCCTGACCGCCGCGTTTCAATACCGTTCAGGGTCGTCGCCCTACTATCTTAGTCGACAGAATCGGTAGGGGTCTCCCAAGTGTCGCTCTCCAGCTATTCCGACGTCTTCTCGATCGACCACGAGCGTGGCTACGACGAGACGATCTCCCCGGGCGACCTCGTCCGCACGGGGCCCAACCTCTATCCCCACTTCGAGGTTCTCGCCGTCCATGGCGACAAGGCCTGGGTCCGGAACGTGCTGAACGGCTCCGACCACCTCGCCCTCCTCGCCCGCTGCCGCAAGATCAACGGCCAGCCCGGCCTCGCCGAAACGGCGGAATAGGCGCCGATCTCCTCCTCTCTCCCCTCCACAACGGAGAGGGAGAGGGAGAGGAGAACGTCCTGATTTTTCTGAACCCCGGTCCGCCCCCGGAGTTATCGCTTTGGGGAGCGAGCGACCGCGCTCGCGCGAGTACACGGCTGCGCCGCTTTCGAGCCGGCCACTTCCAGGGGAGGACGCGCCATCTCCGCTTTCATGTTCGCCACCGGGATCGAGAACTCCATCCCCCGCATCCAGAACGGCCGCGTCCGGGTGGACCAGATGGAGTCCTGCGGTCACTACCGGCATTGGCGGAAGGACTTCGACCTCGTCGAAGAGATGGGGATCAAGTACCTGCGCTACGGCCCGCCGCTGCACACCACCCTGATCGGACCCGAGAGGTACGACTGGGAGTTCTCGGACGTCACCTTCGCCGAACTGCGCCGCCGCAACATCAATCCCATCGTCGACCTCTGCCACTTCGGCGTGCCCGACTGGATCGGCGACTTCCAGAATCCCGACTTCCCGGAGCAGTTCGCCAGGTACTCCGCCGCATTCGCCCGGCGCTTCCCGTGGGTGCAGCTCTACACGCCGGTCAACGAGATGTTCATCTGCGCCCAGTTCTCGGCCAAGTTCGGCTGGTGGAACGAGCAGGGCACGACGGACCTCACCTTCGTCACCGCGCTGAAGCACATCGTGCGGGCCAACGTGCTGGCCATGCAGGAGATCCTCAAGGTCCGGCCCGACGCGATCTTCATCCAGAGCGAGTCCTCGGAGTACTTCCACGCGGAGAATCCGTCCGCCATCAAGCCGGCGGAGATCGAGAACTCGCGCCGCTTCCTCTCACTCGATCTCAACTACGGCCACCGGGTCGACAGCGAGATGTACGAGTACCTGATGGACAACGGGATGACGCGCGAGGAGTACCACTTCTTCCTCGGCAATTCGCTGCGCCACCACTGCATCCTGGGCAACGACTACTATTGGACGAACGAGCACCGGGTGTCGGCCGACGGGACTCACCGGGCCTCGGGCGAGATCTTCGGCTACTCCGAGATCACCCGGCAGTACTACAACCGCTACCGGCTCCCGGTGATGCACACCGAGACCAACATCGTCGAGGGTCCGAACGGCGACGAGGCCGTGAACTGGCTCTGGAAGGAGTGGGCCAACGTGCTCCGCGTCCGCAACGATGGCGTGCCGACGGTCGGCTTCACCTGGTACTCGCTGACCGACCAGATGGACTGGGACACTGCCTTGCGCGAGACCAATATGCGGGTGCACCCGGTGGGCCTCTACGACCTCAACCGTGAGATCCGTCCGGTGGGCCTCTCCTACAAGCAACTGATCAAGGACTGGGGCGAGGTGCTGCCCACCCAGAGCATCTGCCTCACGGTGCCCGTCGTGCCGCCGGCCGAGTACGGCGAGCCCGGCGCGGAACGCCAGCAGGTGGAGGCCCGGCGGCTCCGGGCGGTCGAACTCGCATCTGGCGGCCAGACCGGCTAGGCGCTCCGGATGGGGCGGATCGAGATCGTCACCCTGCGCGCCGACGCGCCGGCCGACCGGCCCGGCTTCGTCGAGGCGCAGGTCCTCCCCGGCCGCGGCATGATGCTGCTGCAGGCGAAGCTGCGGCTGCTCACAGGCGAGATCGTCGACGCCCTGTTCTCCCCCTCGCCCGATGAACTCGCCGACGCCTTCGGCGGCCCTGACGACTTCGCCGGCAACAAGACCTTCGCGTTCGGCGGCGCCGTGCTCATCCCCTACGCCAACCGCATCCGAGGGCGCGACCTCGGCGAGGCGCGAGAGATCGAAGCGACGGTCGACGGGCGCTCGGCTCGCCTGCCGCGCAACTGGGGCGGCAAGGCGCCGGGCGCGGCGCAGTACGCCATGCACGGCCTGATCCTCCAGACACCCGTGCCGTACGAGCGCCTCTCGCCCGGCCGGCTGACCGGACGCCTCGACGCCGGCGACTTCGGCGGGCGCTGGCCCGGACGGGCGGAGTTCGACTTCGAATGGCGCCTCGAGAACGGTGAGCTGGCGCTCGGCGTCACGGCCCGCAACGTCGGCGACGCCGACCTGCCGCTGGGCATCGGCTTCCATCCCTACATGGCGCTGCCCTCAGGTGATCGCCGCCAGGCGCGCCTTCGGCTTTCCGCCCAGGTCCGCACAGAGGTGAACAACTACGACGAGGTCCTGCCGACCGGCCGCCTGCCCCCCAACGCCGGCACGCCCTATGACTTCGGCGAAGGGCCCGCCCTGGGCGATCTCTTCCTTGACGACTGCTTCACCGAACTTGCGCGACAGGACGGCCGGGTCGTCGTGGAGGTGGAGGATCCCCTCGCCGGCATCGGTTACCGCTTCGCTTCCCAAAGCCCGCATGTGAAGGCCGTCCAGGTGTATGCGCCGCCGGAGAAGCCCTTTGTCGTCGTCGAGCCGCAGTTCAACGTCGCCGATCCGTTCGGAGACGTCTGGCCCGCGGGGATGGACACCGGAATGGCCAGGCTGAAGCCGGGCGCAAGCTTAACCTATGATTGTCTGTTGAGCGCCTACGCCGTGGGGAACCGCTCGCGGGGGTAGTGCTTTCCCAGCGCCATGAACCGCGCACGCAAGAGTGAACAGAGGCAAGAGACCTGCGAAGTCATCGACTTCGACGAGGCGCTACTCGACTCCTGCCCGGCCGAAGAAAAGGCCGAGCTGCTGGGCGAGGCGCGCATCATCGCCAAGGCCTTCGCCAACGAGGGCGGCGTCGAGGAGTTGGAGGAGATGGCCCAGACGCTGTCCTGCGGCTTTCGCGACGCCGAGATCGAGCGGGCTCATGCGCGCAAGCTCTCAGCAGCCCTGAAGCGCCTGGCGAAGGATCCCTGGAAGGACGAGCCCTAAGTCGACGTGCGGGCGGCTACTCGGCCGCCGCCGTCGCCTTACGCTTGGTCTTCGGCTCAGGCCGATCCAGCAGCTTCCGCAGCATCGAGGCCATCACCGGGGTGTCGTAGGGCTTGTCCAGCAGCGGGAATTCACGGCCTTCGTTGATCTGGCCGTCGCCCACGAAGCCGGACGTCAGCAGGACACGCAGCTCCGGGCGCAGCTCCTTCGCCGTCCGGGCCAGGCTCACGCCGCTCACGCCGCCCGGCATCACCACGTCGGTGAACAGCAGGTCCACCTCCGCGTCGGAATGGAGGATTTCCAGAGCTTCGGCGGCGTTGGTCGCCGTGCGCACGGCGTAGCCCAGGCCGCTCAGCACATCGAGCGTCAGCGCCAGCACGGTCGCGTCGTCCTCGACCAGCAGGATCTTTTCGGCGCCGCCGATCACCTCGGCCTGCGCCTGGGCCGGCCGCACTTCCGCCTTCGCCTCAGTCCCAGGCAGCAGCAGGCGGAAGGTGGTGCCCGCGCCGACGTCGCTCTCCACCTCCACCTCGCCTTCCGACTGCCGGACGAAGCCATAGACCTGCGACAGCCCGAGGCCCGACCCCTTGCCCACCTCCTTGGTGGTGAAGAAGGGCTCGAAGACGCGCTCGCGCACGTCGGCGGTCATGCCGAAGCCCGTGTCGCGCACCTCGACGACGATGAAACCGGGCCCGCGCTCGGCCCGCCGCCGGCTGGTGCGGATGGTCAGGCGGCCGCCCTCGGGCATGGCGTCGCGCGCATTGACCGCCAGGTTCAGCAGGGCCGTCTCGAGCTGTGTCGGGTCGACATGAGTGTTCAGAGCCTCGTCGGCCAGCGCCAGATCGATGGTCACCGCCTCGCCGACGGCCTGGCGCATCAGCGGCGCGAAGTCGGTGATCAGCGCGTTCACGTCCAGGGTCACGGGCGACAGGTGCTGGCGGCGCGAGAAGGCGAGCAGCTGGCGGGTCAGGTCCCGGCCGCGCTCGGCGGCCTGGCGGATGGCGTCGATGCGGCGGGCCCGACGCGTCTCTTCCTCCTGCTTGCGGGCGAGCATGTCGATATTGCCCAGCACCACCGTCAGCAGGTTGTTGAAGTCGTGCGCCACCCCGCCCGTGAGCTGGCCCACGGCCTCCATCTTCCGCGCCTGGGCGAGCTGCTCTTCCAGGCTGCGGCGGTCGGTGGCGTCAAGGATGACGCCGAAGATTTCGCGGGCCTCGCCGTCGTCCGAAGGCGCGACCACGCCCTGGTCGTGCAGCACCCGGTACTGGCCGTCGGCGCACAGCCAGCGGAATTCGCACGAATACTGGCCCGTCTGCGTCGCGTTGCGGAAGGACGCGATCGTCCGCTCCAGGTCGTCGGGGTGAATGCGGCTCGAGCCGAAATCCGCCTCCTCGGTGAAGCGGCTCGCCGGGAATCCGGTGATCTCGAAGATCGATTCCGAGACGAATTGCGGCGTGAACGGTGGCTCGATGCTGCGCGACGTGAAGACGATCGGCAGCGACTTCAGGATCGCCTGCTGCTGCATCTCGGCCCGGCGCAGCGCCCGCTCGGTCTGGGCCTTCTCGTGCTTCATCCGGGCATGCTCGTCGAGCAGCCACTGCTTGTACGCGGACTGCCGGTTGGCCTCCTGGGTGCGCAGGTAGAGGTCCACGAAGACCTTGGTCTTGGCCTTCAGGATGAAGGGGTCGACGGGCTTGAAGACCACGTCCACGGCGCCCGCCGAATAGGCCTGGAAGATGTGCGCCTCGTCCCGGAAGATCGCCGTCAGGAAGACGATCGGCGTGTCCGCCGTCCGCTTCCGCGACCGGATCAGGGCCGCCGTTTCGTAGCCATCCATGCCCGGCATGTGCAGGTCGAGCAGGATCAACGCGAACTCCTCGCCCAGCAGCCGCTTCAGCGCCTCTTCGCCCGACTTGGCCACCACCAGTTCGTGGCCGAGCTCCTCCAGCGCCTGCACGGCGGCGAAGGCGTTCCGCTCATCGTCGTCGACGATGAGAATCCGGGCCTTGAGCGGAGCATCCAGGTCGGGCGGAGCTTTCGGCTCCGCCGCCCCGGCGCCCGCCGGCGCGCGTGCGGCGGCTGGGGGCGTCAAGTCAGCTCGCTTGCGGCATGAGGGACACGACCGTGTCGCTGGCCAGCTTCATCGCGTCCGCACGCTGGATCGAGACGCGCAGCACCGAGATGAGGTGGTCGATGTCGACCGGCTTGGAGACATAGTCGGAAGCGCCGGCCTGGATGCACTTCTGGCGGTCCCCCTTCATGGCCTTCGCCGTCACCGCCACGATCGGGAGGTCCGACAGGGCCTGACGGGAGCGGATCTCGCGGATGGTTTCGTAACCGTCCATGTCAGGCATCATGATGTCCACCAGCACGACGTCCACATCCCCCTTCGCGTCGAGGGATTCAAGCCCCGCCCGTCCGCTTTCGGCGTAGCTGAGCTCGATGCCGTACTCCTCGAGGGCCGAAGCCAGCGAGAAGATGTTGCGGATGTCGTCGTCGATCACGAGCACCTTCCGGCCGGCCAGAACCGAGTCCTCGTGCTTGTTCTGGTTGAACTTGGCCTTGGCTGGCGCAGGCAGCTTGTCCAGGGGCGCATGCAGCAGCAGCGTGGCCTGGTCGACCAGCTGGTCCGCCGTCCGCGCCATCCGCACAAGGCCGCCGAAAACGGCCAGCCGCAGCCGCTTGTCGTCCTCGGGTTCCAGCTCGACGGGGGCATAGACCACCGCCGGAACGCAGCGCCCGTCGGCTTGCTTCAGTTGGTCGACCAGTTGGGCCACCGGCAGGGCGGAGGCTTCCACAACCACGCCGTCGGGCCGCTCGCCCGCCGGGCGGGCCAGCACGTCGGCGAAGCTGTCGGCCAGCTCCACCTCGGTGAAGCACTGCCGCAACGTCTCGGCCGCCTCGCCGTCGTGGCCCACCAGCACGATCCGCCGATCGGCCTTGTCGACGAAGGTCTTCACACCCTGCAGGGTCGAGACCACCACCTCGCGCTCCACCGGCTTGTGCGTGAAGCCGAAGGCGCCCATCGACAGGCCGAGGCCCTTCTGGTCGTCCGCCGAGATCATGTGCACGGGGATGTGCCGCGTCTCAGGCGTCCGCTTCAAAAGATCGAGCAGCGCCAGGCCGTCCATGTCGGGCAGGCCGATGTCCAACATGATGGCGTCGGGGCCGAACCGGCGGGCCAGCGACGGGGCCGCCCCGCCCTCGCCCGTGACCACGCCCTTGAAGCCGCTGTCGCGGACCAGGCTGAGCAGGATCGAGGCGAAGCGCGGATCGTCCTCGACGATCAGCACCACCGAGTCGCCCGAGCTGATGGCGTCGCGGTCGTCGGCGACGGCTTCCACCGGCTCGTCGGAGAACGCCGAAGGCATCATCATCGGCCGCGGCAGCGGAGAGGCGCCGGCCGTGCGGGCCGAAGGCTGCGGCTGCGCCGCCGGGCTGAAGTTCAGCGGCAGGTAGAGGGTGAAGGTCGAGCCCTTGCCCGGCTTCGATTCCACCTTCAACTCGCCGCCCAGCATGCGGGTGATCTCGCGGCTGATCGACAGGCCCAGGCCCGTGCCGCCGTACTTGCGGCTTGTCGTGCCGTCCGCCTGCTGGAAGCTCTCGAAGATGATCCGCTGCTTCTCTTCGGGGATCCCGATGCCGGTGTCCTCGACAGAGAACGCCAGCACCTGCCCCGCGGTGTTCAGGTGGTCGTTGCCCGCGCTCCAGCCGGAGTGCGCGCGGCCCACCTTCAGCTTCACATGGCCCTTGTCGGTGAACTTGAAGGCGTTCGAGAGCAGGTTCTTGATGATCTGCTGCAGTCGCTTGTCGTCGGTGTACATCGACCGAGACAGCGCCGGGTCCAGCTCCACCGCGAACTCCAGCTTCTTGTCCGCTGCGATCTGCGAGAACGTGCGGTCGACGTGGTCCTTGAGGCTGGCGAACGACATCTCGCTGATGTCCAGCGTGACCGTGCCGGACTCGATCTTGGCCAGGTCGAGCACGTCGTTGATCAGCGCGAGAAGGTCGGTGCCCGCCGCATGGATGTTGTGGGCGAACTCGACCTGCTTGTCCGACAGGTTGCCCTGGCCATTGTCGGCCAGCAGCTTCGACAGGATGAGCAGCGAGTTCAGCGGCGTCCGCAGCTCGTGGGACATGTTGGCCAGGAACTCGGACTTGAACTTCGAGGTCAGGGCCAGCTGCTCGGCCTTCTCTTCCAGCGCGATCTTGGCCTGTTCCACCTCGCGGTTCTTGGCTTCGACCTGCTGGTTCTGAATCGACAGCAGGTGCGCCTTCTCCTGCAGCTCGGCGTTGGTCTGCTGCAGTTCCTCCTGCTTGGTGCGGAGCAGCTCTTCCGACTGACGCAGGCTGGCGGCCTGTTGCTCCAGCCGGTCGTTGGTCTTCTTCAGCTCCTCCTGCTGGGCCTGCAGTTCCGAGGTCAGGAGCTGCGACTGCTTCAGCAGGCCTTCCGTCCGCATGTTGGCGGCGATGGTGTTCAGCACGATGCCGATGGATTCCATCAGCTGGTCGAGGAACGCCATCTGCGTCTCGTTGAACTCGCCGAACGTGGCGAGCTCGATCACCGCCTTCACTTCGCCTTCGAACAGCGCCGGCAGGACGATGATGTTGGCCGGAGGGGCCTCGCCCAGGCCCGAACTGATCTGCACATAGTCCTTCGGCACGTTGGCCAGCAGGATGCGCGACTTCTCGTAGGCGCACTGCCCGATCAGGCCCTCCCGCAGCTTGAACTGGTTGGCCAGGTGCTTGCGGTTGTTGAAGGCGTACGAGGCGGCGAGGTTCAGGACCGCGTGGCCCTCGTCGTCCCGGTCGGTGACGTAGAACACGGCGTGCTGCGCGTTGATCAGCGGCGCCAGTTCCGACAGCACCAGGTTCGACACCGTCGAGAGGTCGCGCTCGCCCTGCAGCATCCGCGTGAACCGGGCCAGGTTGGTCTTCAGCCAGTCCTGTTCCGTGTTCTTGAGCGTCTGTTCCCGCAGGTTGCGGATCATCTCGTTGATGTTGTTCTTCAGCTCCTCCACCTCGCCAGAGGCTTCGACGGTGATCGACCGCGTCAGGTCGCCCTTCGTCACGGCGGTCGACACCTCGGCGATGGCGCGCACCTGAGTGGTCAGGTTGGCGGCCAGTTCGTTCACGTTGTCGGTCAGGTCGCGCCACAGGCCGGCGGCGCCGGGCACCCGGGCCTGACCGCCCAGCTTCCCTTCGGACCCCACTTCGCGGGCCACGTTCGTCACCTGGTCGGCAAAGGTCGCCAGGGTCTCGATCATTCCGTTGATGGTGTCGGCCAGCGCGGCGATTTCGCCCTTGGCGTCCAGGGTCAGCTTCCGCTTCAGGTCGCCGTTGGCCACCGCGGTCACCACGTCGGCGATGTTCCGGACCTGGCCGGTCAGGTTCGCCGCCATCATGTTCACGTTGTCGGTCAGGTCCTTCCAGGTGCCGGCGACGCCCGGCACCTGCGCCTGGCCGCCCAGCTTGCCCTCGGTGCCCACTTCCCGGGCCACCCGGGTCACTTCCGAGGCGAAGGAGTTCAGCTGGTCCACCATGGTGTTGATGGTGTTCTTCAGCTCGAGGATCTCGCCGCGCACGTCCACGGTGATCTTCTTGGACAGGTCGCCCTTAGCCACGGCGGTGGTGACGTCGGCGATGTTCCGCACCTGACCGGTCAGGTTGGCGGCCATCAGGTTCACGTTGTCGGTCAGGTCCTTCCAGGTGCCGGCGACACCCTTCACCTGCGCCTGGCCCCCCAGCTTGCCCTCGGTGCCCACTTCCCGAGCCACCCGGGTCACTTCCGAGGCGAAGGCGTTGAGCTGGTCCACCATGGTGTTGATGGTGTTCTTCAGCTCGAGGATTTCCCCGCGCACGTCCACGGTGATCTTCTTCGAAAGGTCGCCCATGGCCACGGCGGTGGTCACTTCGGCGATGTTTCGCACCTGGCCCGTCAGGTTGGCGGCCATGAAGTTCACGTTGTCGGTCAGGTCCTTCCAGGTGCCGGCGACACCCTTCACCTGCGCCTGGCCGCCCAGCTTGCCTTCCGTACCCACTTCCCGGGCCACGCGGGTCACTTCCGAGGCGAAGGCGTTCAGCTGGTCCACCATGGTGTTGATGGTGTTCTTCAGCTCGAGGATCTCGCCCTTCACGTCCACGGTGATCTTCTTGGACAGGTCGCCGTTGGCCACGGCGGTCGTCACGTCGGCGATGTTCCGCACCTGACCGGTCAGGTTCGCCGCCATCATGTTCACGTTGTCGGTCAGGTCCTTCCAGGTGCCGGCGACACCCTTCACCTGCGCCTGACCGCCGAGCTTGCCCTCCGTACCCACTTCCCGCGCCACCCGGGTCACTTCCGAGGCGAAGGAGTTCAGCTGGTCCACCATGGTGTTGATGGTGGTCTTCAGCTCGAGGATCTCGCCGCGCACGTCCACGGTGATCTTCTTGGACAGGTCGCCGTTGGCCACGGCGGTGGTCACCTCGGCGATGTTCCGCACCTGGCCCGTCAGGTTCGCGGCCATCAGGTTCACGTTGTCGGTCAGGTCCTTCCAGGTCCCGCCGACGCCCTTCACGTTCGCCTGGCCGCCCAGCTTGCCTTCCGTACCCACTTCCCGCGCCACCCGGGTCACTTCCGAGGCGAAGGCGTTCAGCTGGTCCACCATGGTGTTGATGGTGTTCTTCAGCTCGAGGATCTCGCCCTTCACGTCCACGGTGATCTTCTTGGACAGGTCGCCGTTGGCCACGGCGGTGGTCACCTCGGCGATGTTCCGCACCTGGCCCGTCAGGTTGGCGGCCATGAAGTTCACGTTGTCCGTCAGGTCCTTCCAGGCGCCGGTGACGCCTTCCACCCGGGCCTGACCGCCCAGCTTGCCTTCCGTACCCACTTCCCGGGCCACCCGGGTCACTTCCGACGAGAAGGCGTTCAGCTGGTCCACCATGGTGTTGATGGTGTTCTTCAGCTCAAGGATCTCGCCCTTCACGTCCACGGTGATCTTCTTGGACAGGTCGCCGCGGGCCACGGCGGTCGTCACTTCGGCGATGTTCCGCACCTGGCCGGTGAGGTTGTTCGCCATCAGGTTCACGTTGTCGGTGAGGTCCTTCCAGGTGCCGGCGACGCCCTTCACCTGGGCCTGACCGCCCAGCTTCCCTTCCGTACCCACTTCCCGGGCCACGCGGGTCACTTCCGAGGCGAAGGAGTTCAGCTGGTCCACCATCGTGTTGATGGTGTTCTTCAGCTCCAGCACCTCGCCCTTCACGTCCACGGTGATCTTGCGGCTCAGGTCGCCATTGGCCACCGCGGTGGTCACATCGGCGATGTTCCGCACCTGGCCCGTCAGGTTCGCGGCCATGAAGTTCACGTTGTCGGTCAGGTCCTTCCAGGTGCCGGCCACACCCTTCACCTGCGCCTGGCCGCCCAGCTTCCCTTCGGTGCCCACTTCCCGCGCCACCCGGGTCACTTCCGAGGCGAAC
This sequence comes from Phenylobacterium sp. J426, assembly GCF_024699945.1. Taxonomy (GTDB): domain Bacteria; phylum Pseudomonadota; class Alphaproteobacteria; order Caulobacterales; family Caulobacteraceae; genus Phenylobacterium. The sequence continues at coordinate 3,736,334 of NZ_JAJOMY010000001.1, forward strand.
GAGCCAAGCTGGCCCACCATGGTGTTCACGACCTTGCCGATCCGCAGGAACTCGCCCCGCAGCGGGCGCTCCTCGTTCTCGAGGTCCATGGTCTGTGACAGGTCGCCCTTGGCCACGGCGCCGATCACGCGGGCCATTTCGGCGGTGGGGTGGACCATGTCCGTGATCAGGGTGTTCACCGCGTCGACGGCGAACGACCACGACCCCTGAGCGCCGGGCAGCTTGGCGCGGTGGCTGATCTTGCCCTGACGTCCCACCGTGTCGCCCAGCCGCTCGAATTCGCGGGTCATACGGTCATTGAGCTCGACGACGTCGTTGAAGGCTTCCGCCAGCTCGCCCGCGACACCCGTCAGCCCCCGCGGCATACGCACCGAGAAGTCGCCCCGGCGAAACGCGCGGAGCGCGGCAAGAAGCTGGCCGGTGTCGACATCCGTAGCCGCCGCTTGGGCGCGGCGCGGCTTGCTGGCCTTTGCGGTCTTCGCAACGACGTTGGCAGACATATTTCCCCCGAGGGCATGCGATTGCTGCTTGGGGGGAGATACCCGGCCGCCGTTGAACCTTCTGCAGGCTCATCACGACGCCAAGACACACCCCGCCCGCCTGGGACAACGTAGGCGCCTGCGGCGAGTTCCAGCTTGGCTGAAAATAAATTTTTCAGAGGGTTGCGTGGCGTGGAAGGTACTGCATCCGGCCCGCGCCGCCAACCGGGGCGACCTCGGAACTTGGCCTTCCGGGCGCCGTTTGGGCACGGGGCGTCAGGTCCCATGAAGCCTCAGGATTGGTGAAACCTCACGCGCATGTCGCAGCCCTATGACGCCGCAGCCTTTGAACCGCCGCCGGACGCCGAAGCGTTCTACGCCGAGAGCCTCCGGCTGCTGAACGAGTCGGGGATCCCCTACCTCCTGTCAGGCACCTACGCCGTGAGCGCCTATACCGGCATCGTCCGGCCGACCAAGGACCTCGACGTGTTTTGCAAGGCGGGGGACTATCCGAAGATCCTCGCCTACTTCCAGGAGCGCGGCTACCGCACCGACGTCGAGGACGAACGCTGGATCGCCAAGGTCTGGCAGGAGAACCGCTTCTTCGACGTGATCTTCGCCATGTCGAACGGCACCGCCCCTGTGACCGACGCCTGGTTCCAGAACAACGACACGATCAAGGTCTATGGCACCGTCGCCAAGATCACGCCGCCGACCGAGCTGCTGATCTCCAAGATGTTCATCCAGGACCGCTACCGCTACGACGGCGCGGATGTGGTCCATGTGATCCTGCGGGCCAACGACCACATCGATTGGCAGCGGCTCATGACCTACATGGAGCCGTACTGGGAGGTGCTGCTGACCCACCTCCTGAACTTCCGCTTCATCTATCCCACCGAGCGCGACCTGATCCCGCGCTGGGTGATGGACGAGCTCAGCACCCGCCTGCAGGCCCAGGTGGGTCTGCCGCCGGCGCGGGTTAAGGTCTGCCGCGGTCGTCTGTTCAGCCCGCGGGACTACGTCATGGACATCAGCGAATGGGGCTTCGCCGACGTCGTCGGCAAGGGCCTGGAGGAGCGGCATGAGCCTATCGCCTGACGGATCGTCGACGACCCCCTGAAGGTCGCGGCGATCGGCGACCTGCACGTGGGCGAAAACCATAAGCATCCCTACCGTGACCTGTTCTCGAAGATCAGCCAGGAAGCCGACGTGCTCGCCCTCTGCGGCGACCTCACCAACTTCGGCAAGACCCCCCGAGGCCGAGATCCTGGCCGAGGACCTGATGGCCTGCTCGATCCCCGTCGTGGGCGTGCTCGGCAACCACGACTATGAGTGCGGTCAGCCGCAGGAGGTCGCCCGCATCCTCCACCAGGCCGGGCTGAAGGTGCTGGACGGCGAAGCCTTCGAGATCGAGGGCGTAGGCTTCGCCGGCTGCAAGGGCTTCATCGGAGGCTTTGGACGCTACATGCTTTCGGCCTTCGGCGAGCCCGAGATCAAGTCGTTCGTCCAGGCCGCGGTCGACGAGAACCTCAAGCTGGAGACGAGCCTGCGCATGCTGCGCACCGAACGCATCGTGGTGGTCACGCACTATTCGCCGGTCGTCGAGACGGTCGAGGGCGAACCGCCGGAGATCTTCCCCTTCCTCGGCTCGGCGCGGATGGGCGAGACCATCGATCGCTTCGAAGGCGTGAAGCTCGCCTTCCACGGCCATGCGCACCGCGGCGCCTACGAGGGCCGCACGGCGCGAGGCGTCCCCGTCTACAATGTCGCCAAGCCGGTTCTGAACCGCGACGTGGGCGTGGAATACGCCCTCTTTGAGGTCTGAGGGTTCGAGGGTCTGAGCGCGCAGAGGCTTAGCCCCGGTCGGCGTCGCGGCTCCCGGGCCCGGCGTCCACATCCAGTTCCTGCAGCACGGCTTCCGGCGCGACCTCGCGGCTGATCTCTTCGATCTCGGGGCGGCGGACGTCCACCCCGACCTTCTCTGCGATCGCCGTCGTCAGCTTCACCAATTGCGTGATCTCGTACTCGGCGAGCAGGTCGATCTGCAGATCCAGAGCCGCCCGCTTGTCGGCCAGCGCCGAGATGCGGTTCTGGCTGATCAGCACGAAGGTCGAGAGGAAGATCGCCTCCACCGACGCAACTGTGGCGAGGATCACGAACGAGGGATCGAACGGCCGCAGGCCGGGCGCCGCGCCCAGATTGACCATGGTCCACGCCGCCACCAGGAGGAGGTGGACGTAGACGAAGATGAGTGAGCCGGTGAACCGGGTGATCCGCTCGGCGATCCGTTCACCGGGTTTCGCCGTCTCTTCCTCACGTCGGCGCTGCGCCCGCATCGCCTCGATGTTGCGGCGCAAGACCGCCGCCATGTCCTGCGCCCCACCGTCCGGGGCTGGGTAGGTGAGACCGCCGGGAGGGTCCGACGCGGTCATGACCGCCTCCGATCGAAGCTCAGGCGCTGAGGCGCAGTCCCTCTCCGCGCCGCTTGCCCGGCGCGCCGTCCCGCGCCTCGAACCATGCGATGGTGGCTCGCAGTCCCATCTCCAGCGGCGTCGACGGCTGCCAGCCCAGAAGCCGTTGCGCCTTCTCGATGTCGGGCCGTCGACGCCTCGGGTCGTCCGTCGGCAGCGGCCGGTACGCCACCTCCGAGGTCGAGCCCGTCAGCGCCAGGACCAGGTCGACCAGTTCCAGGATGGTCCGCTCGGCCGGATTTCCGATGTTCACCGGCCCCGGCTGCGGGCCGTTGTACTCCATCAGCCGGACCAGCCCGTCGATCTCGTCGTCGACGTAGCAGAAGGACCGGGTCTGCGAGCCGTCGCCGAAGACGGTGATGTCCTCGCCCGCCAGGGCCTGGCTGACCACGTTCGACACCACCCGGCCGTCGCTGGCGTCCAGCCGCGGTCCATAGGTGTTGAAGATCCGCACCACCCGCACCTCGGCCCGCCCGAGCCGGTCGTAGTCGAAGCATAGCGTCTCGGCCGCCCGCTTGCCCTCGTCGTAGCAGGCCCGCGGCCCCGTGCAGTTGACGTTGCCCCAGTAGCTCTCCGGCTGCGGATGGCTTTCGGGGTCGCCGTAGATCTCGCTGGTCGAGGCCTGCAGGAACCGCGCCCTGCTGGCCTCCGCCAGCTTCAGCAGGTGCTGGGTTCCCAGCACGCTCGTCAGCAAGGTGTGCTCGGGATCGGCCTGATACAGCGGCGGCGAGGCGGCGCAGGCCAGGTTGTAGATCCGGTCAAAGCGCATCTGCGTGACCTTCGCCGGCAGCGGATCCACCACGTCGGCCTTCACAAACGTGAAGCCGTCACGCCCCTCCAATTTGCGGAGGTTCTCGCGCCGTCCTGTCTGCAGGTTGTCCAGGCAGACCACGTTCGCGCCGTCGGCCATCAGGCGCTCGCAGAGATGCGAGCCCAGGAAGCCCGCGCCGCCGGCGACCAGCACCGTCTTCTGATGTCCGTTCTTCATGCGAAAACCCCTTCCGCCCGTCCCCGGTGTCCGGCGGTCGCCGCCGTGAGATGTGTTTCGAGTTCGGCCGCCCGGTGGGCCGCCGTGTGTCCATCGAGGATCCGCGCCCGCGCCCGTTCGGCCTGCGCGTCCCGGGCGGCCTCAGGCATGTGGAGGGCGGCCAACACCGCCTCAGGGCTCTCGGCCAGCACGATCTCCGCGCCTGGCGCGAACAGCGTCTCGAGGCCCTCCCAGACATCCGAGACGATCGGCGTCCCGCAGGCTCCGGCCTCGAAAAGCCGCACGCTCGGGCTCCAGCCGGCCGCGATCATGTCGGCGCGCGTGACGTTCAGCGTGAACCGGCTGGCGGCATAGAACGCCGGGTGATCCGCCGGCCCCACATGCTCCACCCGCTCGATGTTCGCCGGCCACGCGATGTCAGCCGGGTATTGCGGTCCGGCGACGCAGAACCTCAGCTGCGGCGCACGCCGGGCGGGCTCGATCAGCAGCCTCTCCAGGGTCGGCTGCCGGTCCGGGCTGTAGGTGCCGAGATAGCTCAGGTCCCAGCGCCGCTCGACCTGCAGAGGCCGGTAGGCGGCGTCGTCGACCGAGCAGTACAGCGCCCGCGCCGCCGGCGACCCGTAGCGCCGCTCCAGTTCGGTCAGCGTCGGCCCGCCGGTGAAGGACAGATAGACGTCGTAGCCGGCGATCAACTCGGGCGTCAGGTACTCGTGGTCGCCTGCCGCCAGCTTGGCGAGCGTCACCGGCGTGTCGATGTCGTAGAAGGCCTTCACGCCGCGGGCCGTCGCCTGCACCCAGCGGCCCACCTCGACGCCATCGGGCACGTAGGAGCCGACGATGACCGCATCGGCGCGTTCGACCTCGCCACGCCAGTGGGTCTTCAGCTCGTCGAGGTCGCGGTACAGCGCCAGCTGGCAGAAGTCCGGCTCGGCCAGGTCGCGGTGGCTGGCGTACCAAGGCACGTCCCGCTCCAGGAACGTCACCTGATGACCCCGCGCGGCGAAGGCTCGCAGCAGCGCCCGATAGGTCGTCGCGTGGCCGTTGCCCCACGAGGACGACAGCGAAAGACCGAGGACCAGGAGCTTCATGCCAAGCTCCTCTCGCGTTTGGCGGCGGCTTCCTGCTTCAGCAGGGCGTCCACCTCGACCGCGCGGCGGGCGTAGGTGTGTTCGGCCAGGATCCGCTGCCGCGCGGCCTCCCCGATCGCCCTCCCCCGTTCCGGCGTCAGCGCTTCCAGGTGCTCGGCCACGTCCTGGCCGTCGCGGGCGACAAGCACCTCCTCGCCGGGCGTCAGGAACAGCTCCACGCCCTCCCACGCGTCGGTGATCAGGCAGGCGCCCGCGCCCGCCGCCTCGAACACCCGTGTGGCCGGCGAGAAGCCCACGTCGGCCATGGAGTCCCGGGCCACGTTCAGCACCGCCAGGCCCGAGCGGTTGAAGGCGTTGTGATCGCCCGTGCCGACGTGGCCCAGCCGCCGGACGTTCTCCGGCATCGGCTTGTCGTCCCAGCCGGCGCCGCCCAGCACGAACCGCCGGTCCGGCAGCCTGGCCGCTGCGTCCAGGAAGAACCGCTCCACCCGCGCCTCGCGGTCCGGCAGCCGGTTGGCGAGGAAATTCAGGTCGCCCGCGAACCTCGGATCGGACGGCGCCGGCCTATGGGTGCTCGGGTCCAGCGCATTGTAGATCGGCCGGCACACACGGGCGCCTGCGCCTTCGTAGGCGCGCACCACCGGGGGGCCGCCGCCGTAGGTCAGCACCATGTCCAGCCTCGGCAGCACGCGGGCGAGCGTCGCTTCGTCGCCGGCCCTCAGCGCCGCCAGCGTGGCCGGCGCATCCACGTCCCAGAAGATCTTCACCGCATGCGGCCGCGCCTGGGCCATGACCCCGTCCAGCAGCAGGTCGTCGAAGACGCCGACGCCGCTGGCCTTCACCACCACGTCGGCCTCGGCCGCCGCGCCGATCACCGCCTCCGCCGCGGTCTCGGTGGCGGGGTAGACAACGACCGTCGCCCAGTCGGGCGGATCGATGTCGCGGTGCTTCTGCCGGTCGAAGGCGTCCGGCTCGTAGAAGGTGATCTCGTAGCCCCGCCGCGCCAGCTCGCTCAGCATGCCGCGGTAGTAGGTCGCCGCGCCGTTCCAGTAGGCGGACAGCAGGCTCGATCCGTAGAACGCAATCTTCATTCGACGGCTTCCACTTCCACTTCAGGCGCGGCCAGCCGGCGCACGACGGCCATCAGCTCGTCGGCACGGTGGGCGCAGGTGTGTCGGTTGCGGATGGTCTCGAGACCTGAGCGGGCCAGCGCCGCCCGCAGCTCCGGGTCGGCGGCGAGGTCGCGCAGGTGAGCGGCCATCTCGTTGCTGTCATGGGCGAACAGGAAATCCGCGCCGGGCCGGAACAGCCCCTCGCTGTCGGCCCACGGCGCCGAGACCAGCGGAATGCCGCAGGCCAGCGCCTCGAACACCCGGATGGTTGGAATGCCCGGCAGCACCCGAGTGTAGAACCGCCGCGGCACGTGCACCGTCGCCAGATGTCGGGCGAACACCTCCGGCGCACGGGCGTTCGGCAGCCAGCCGCGATAGCTGGCGCCGTGCCGCCGGATCATGGCCTTGGCGGCCTCGGGATAGCGGACGCCATAGATGTCGAGCGGAAGGTCTGCGGCCTTGGCCGGCGCAAACAGGAAGCTCTCCAGCTCAGCCGTCCGTTCCCCGTCGCCCCAGTTGCCGATCCAGACGAGGCCTGCACGCGCGCCCTCTTCGGCCGGCGGTCGGAACAGCGTCACATCCGCCGCCTCGTGCCAGACGAACACGCGCTGGCCCCAGCCCCAGCCGCGGTAGACCTCGGCCAGGGTTTCTCCGAACGCCAGCACGCCGTCATAGGCGTCGAGGTCGAACGCGCGGATCGCGTCCGGCTCGCTGACGGCGCGGTGATGGGTGTCGTGGAACAGCAGAGTGAAGCGCCCGCCCCTGGCCCGCTCACGCCCGATGGCGGCGACTAGCTTCGGATCGTTCCACTCGTGGACGATCACCAGGTCCGCCCCGTCGAGTATGGCGGCGAGGTCCGGCGTCGCGCCGAAGGTGGTCGAACTCAGCTCCGGATAGGCCGCCCTGTAGGGGTCAAGCCCCGCTTCTCCGTGGTCCGCCAGGAGGTTCTCGAGGCTCCAGGCGGCCTCAGGCTCGAAGACCCGGACATCGTGGCCCTGTCGAACCAGCTGCCGCAGCACGCCGCGTAGGAAGTGGGCGTTGCCGTGGTTCCAGCAGGAGGCCAGCGAGTGGGTGAAGTAGACGATCCTCATGCCGCCGCGAGCTCCGGATGAAGCTGGCGATAGAGATCGAGCACGCCGGAGGTCATGGCTTCGACCGAGTAGCGCTGCGCCCGCGCCAGCGCCTTGGCGGCCAGCGCTTCGCGACCCGCCGCGTCGTCGACAAGCTGTTCCAGCGCGGCGGCGAACCCTCGCGCATCCGTGGGATCGATGAAGACAGCCGCCTCGTCCCAAAGCTCGCGAAAGGTCGGGATGTCGGAGAGCACGAGCGCGCAGCCCGCCTGCGCCGCCTCCAGCACACCCAGTCCGAATGGCTCGTACAGCGCCGAGGAAGCGTAGACCGGAGCTCGCGCCAGCCACTCGGCCACGTCGTGCGACGACAGCCGGCCCAGCACCCGCGCGTGCTTCAGTCGCACGCCGGCGTCGTTCGGGCCCTGCTCCGGTCCCGCCGCATGGAGCGGCGCCGACATGAGGCTTGCCGCCTCGTCCAGGACGGCGAGATTCTTGCCCTCGTCCCACAACCGGCCGGAGGTGAAGACCATCCGCTCCCGGTGCGAGGCCTTCGCCGCGCCGGGGTTACGGCCGTTCCAGACGGCGTGCGGCCGCGGCAGGTCGTAGGCGGCCGCTGTCTCGTCGGCAAAGGCCCGGGTGGGGGCGATCAACGCGTCGCAGGCATGCAGGCCCTGCCAAAGGGCCTGGGTCCGCCAGCGGAAGTCCGCCGGCATCGGGCCGTCCTTCACCGCGCTCCACCAGGTGGCGAGACAGGAGTGGCAGACGCCGACCACCGGAGCCGGGAAGTCGCCGACGCTGGCGAACGCCGGGCTGTTCAGATGGATCAGGTCGGCCCGGACGCCACGGGCGAGGCCGCGCAGCGCAGCGCCGACCTCGAGGATCTCGGCGGGCTCGGTGGCCATCCAGTCGAGCGGCAGGCCGGTTTCGAGCAAGGTGAGGCCCGGAACGGCATGCGCCGCCCGCACCTGGTCCGGTGACGGCGCAGGCCCCACGACCGCCAGCGTGGTGCGCACGCCTGCGCCCCCGAGCGCACGGGCCAGATCGAGCGCATAGGTCCAGACGCCGCCCACCGCATCGGCGGTCATCAGGACGCGCATCACATGGCCTCGGCGGGTTGCCGCGCCGGGGCGTGGCCGCGTTCCACCGCCAGCCAGTCGGCCAGCGCCGCGACGCCTGCGCGCCATTCCCGCGGCTCCGGCAGTTGCAGCTCGCGACGCGCAAGCGAGGGATCGGAGACGTAGTAGCGCTGGTCCCCCGCCCGCCATTCGGAGAAGCCGCCTTCAACCTTTCGCCCGGTGAGCTCCTCGATGTAGGCGACGAGTTGCAGCAGGCTGATCGCATTGGCCGGCCCGCCCCCCAGGTTGAAGGCGCGCCCTGAAACCTGGCCGATCCGCTTCCAGGCGGACAGGTAGGCCTGCACCGCATCGCCAACGTCGAGGATGTCCCGCACCTGGCGTCCGTCGCCGTAGATGACGATGGGTTGGCCCTCGAGCGCGCGGATCAGGAAGTGGGCGACCCAGCCCTGGTCCTCAGTGCCCATCTGACGCGGACCGTAGATGCAGCTCATCCGCAGCACGCACGTCGGCAGGCCAAAGCTGCGCGCATAGTCCAGCACGTACTGATCGGCCGCGCCCTTGGAGCAGCCATAGGGCGTGTGAAAGTCCAGCGGCCGCTGCTCGGAAACGCCGCGCGCTCGCAGGCTTGCGTCCTGCGGGCGGTAGGCCTCTCCCACCAGGTCCAACGGCACGTCGGCCAGATCGCCATAGACCTTGTTGGTGCTGGCGAAGATGACGGGGGTGTTCTCCCGCCGCGCCGCCTCCAGCACGTTCAGCGCGCCGCGGACGTTGATCTCGAAGTCGTCGACCGGATCCACCAGGCTGGTGGTGACCGCCACCTGCGCGGCGAGATGGAAGACGACGTCGACCTTGCGCGCAGCTTCCGCGACCGCCCGGCCGTCACGCACATCCGCCCGCACATCGATGATCTTGGAGCCGTGCCGGTCCTGCAGCCAGGTGAGATTCCGCTCCACGCCCGGCCGGGCCAGCGCGTCGAACACCACGACCTCGCAGCCTTCGCCGGCCAGCCGGTCGGCGAGGTTGGACCCGATGAACCCCGCGCCGCCTGTGATCAGCGCCCTCATGCGACCAGCCCGCGCATCTCGAGCTCGCGGCGGGCCTCCTGCACGCGGTCCTCGGCCTCCTGTCGCGCCACCCACTCGGCCAGCTCGGCGAGACCTTCGCCGAAGTCCTCTTGCGCCTCGTACCCGAGGACGCCGCGCGCCTTCGCCAGATCTGGAATGCAGTGACGGATGTCCCCGGCCCGCGCCTTGCCTGCGATGTCAGGCTTCAGGTCCGGTCGGCCCATGGCCTCCGCCTGCAGGCGCGCAACCTCTTCGACCGTGCGATCGACGCCAGACCCGATGTTGAACACCTCTCCGTCGGCCTCAGGGTTGTCGAGCGCCAGGAGGAAGGCCCGGGCGACATCGCGGACGTGCACGAAGTCGCGTCGCTGCTGGCCGTCCTCGAACACCATCGGGGCCTGGCCGTTGGCGATGCGCGAGGCGAAGATCGCCAGCACACCGGTATAGGGATTGGAGAGCGCCTGACCGGGGCCGTAGGCGTTCCAGAGCCGCAGCGCAGACCCGCCCATGCCGTACTGTCGGGTCAGGGTCAGCGTCAGCCGCTCCTGCACGAACTTGCCGATCGCGTAGACGGACTTGAGGCCGTTGGCCTTGGTCTCGGGCGTGTGGACGGGGACCATCGGCCGGCCCTCGGCGTCGAGCGGATCCCAACTGCCGTCCGGATTGCGGCCGCCGCGCACCACGTCCTCCATCAGGACGCCGTCCCGAGTGCGGTAGAGGCCCTCGCCGTAGATCGACATCGACGAGGCGACGACCACGCGTTCGACCGGATTGTCGATCAGTTGCTGGAACAGCACCGCCGTTCCGTAGTCGTTGACCGAGGTGTAGCGGTCGACGGCGTACATGCTCTGCCCGACCCCAACCTCGGCTGCGAGGTGGATCACCTGGTCGACACCCGAGAGCGCCTTCAGCACAGCGGCCTCATCGCGGACGTCGCCAACGATGAGCTCGGCGTCGGCCGCCAGTTCCGTCGGCCGGCTGCGGGTCGGATGCACCTGCTCGATCAGGCTGTCGAGGATACGGACGTGGTCGCCGCGCTGCAGCAGCGCCTGGGCGACGTGTCGGCCGATGAAGCCGGCTCCGCCGGTGATCAGGATGGTCTTGGCCACGGCGCTTAGCCCCTGGCCGTGGTGGGTGTTTGGTTTGCTTGCATGGGTCCCTCGGCGTCCACTCCCGCCAAGCTAACCCTTCATCTACATGTAAGTTCCGGCACCTGATCAGTATTCAGATCAGGCTTTACCTTATGTCGGCGACGCGACGGGATCAAGATTAGCATTTGCAACATAGCAAATGAGATAATTGTCCGCCGTACAATTGTTATCGAGGTTCCGGCGCTGAGATTTGCGAGGAACAAAGCTTTGGCAAAGCTGTTTCCGAGGTACTTACGTGCGAGGGGTTTCGATGAGCCGCAGGAAGCTTCGAGTGGGCATCGTCGGCGTGGGCAACTGCGCTTCGTCATTTGTCCAGGGCTTGACGCACTACGCCGATGCGCCAGCCAACGAGCCGCCGCCAGGCCTCATGCACGTGGAGCTGGGCGGGTACCACGTCGGCGACATCGAGGTCGCCTCGGCCTTCGACATCCACGCGGGCAAGGTGGGCCGCGACGTGTCCGAAGCGATCCTCGCGGAGCCCAACAACACCCTCGTTTTCGCCAGACCTCAGGCGACGGGCGCGACGGTCCGCCGGGGACCGACCCTGGATGGGCTGGGCCGCTATCTCGCCGGCGACATCCCCGAAGCGGACGGCCCCGCCGTAGACGTGGCGGAGGAGCTTCGCCGCACCGGGACGGATATCCTGGTCTCATACCTGCCGGTGGGGTCCCAGGCGGCCACCGAGTTCTATGCAGCTCAAGCGCTGGAGGCCGGTTGCGCCTTCGTGAACTGCATCCCCGTCTTCATCGCGTCCGATCCCACGTGGGCCAAGCGGTTCGAGCAGCGCGGGCTCCCGATCATCGGGGACGACATCAAGAGCCAGGTCGGCGCCACCATCGTCCACCGCGTGCTGGCCAACCTGTTCCGGGAACGCGGCGTGCGGATCGACCGCACGTACCAGCTTAACTTTGGCGGCAACACCGACTTCAAGAACATGCTGGAGCGCGAGCGGCTGCACTCTAAGAAGGTGTCCAAGACCCAGGCCGTCACCAGCCAGTTCGACGTGCCCCTCGACGCCGACGATGTGCATGTCGGCCCCAGCGACTTCGTGCCGTGGCTGTCCGATCGCAAGTGGGCCCACATCCGCCTGGAAGGCACGACGTTCGGCGGGGCGCCGCTCAACATCGAGCTGAAACTGGAGGTCTGGGACAGCCCCAACTCCGCCGGCATCGTCATCGACGCGGTGCGGTGCGCCAAGCTCGGCCTGGACCGCCGGCTGGGTGGTCCCCTGCTCGGCCCCTCGAGCTACTTCATGAAATCGCCGCCCGAGCAGTACACCGACAACGAGGCGCGCGAGCGGACCCTGGAGTTCATCGCAGGACCGGGGCCGGCGGCTCCGAAGGTCCGCGCCAAGGTGCGGCTGGCGTCCTGATGACCGGTCTGTCCCAGGCGGAGATCCGCGACCGCGCGGCCGAGCTCGGCCCGTGGTTCCACAACATCGACCTCGGTGGCGTGCCCACCGCGCCCGACCATTTCCTGAACGACTATCCCAACGTGAAGTGGCGTCGCTTCCAGCACGCCATCCCGGAAGACCTGACCGGCCGGACCGTGCTGGATATCGGGTGCAACGCGGGCTTCTACTCCATCGAGATGAAGCGCCGCGGCGCGGACCGCGTCCTAGGCGTCGACTTCGACGACCGGTACCTCGAACAGGCCCGTTTCGCCGCCGAGGTGAAGGGCGCCGACATCGAATTCCGCAAGCTGTCGGTCTATGACGTCGCCGACCTGGGGGAGCGGTTCGACATCGTCCTCTTCATGGGCGTGCTCTATCACCTGCGCCACCCGCTGCTCGCGCTGGACCTGATCCACGACCATGTCGCGGGCGACCTCATGATCTATCAGTCGATGCAGCGCGGCTCGCCCGAGGAGCCGCCCGTCCGGGCGGATTACGACTTCTTCGAGCAGGATCACTTCGACGCGCCGGGCTATCCCAAGCTGCACTTCATCGAGCACGAGTACGCGGGCGACTGGACGAACTGGTGGGCGCCGAACGCCGCCTGTTCGGCCGCCATGCTGCGCAGCTCCGGCTTCGAGATCCTGGAACACCCCGAGGAGGAGGTGTTCGTCTGCCGCGTGACCGAACGGCCGAAGCCGTGGGGCGCGGTGTACCCGGCAAGACCGAAGACCAATGGCGCTGGGAGGGGAGCCGCATGATCGAGGCCGCGAAGATCTGGAACGAGCCGAACAACAAGTCGCACTGGGACCCGAACCTCGATCCGGAGTGGGACCTGTTTGCGCGCATGACGTGTCTGGCGGGCCAGGCCATCGCGGCGGAGAACTCGGCGCTCACGCGGGTGCTTGGCGGCATGTCGCCGATCGACCCGCATTTCGTCCGGCGCCTCGAGGCCCGCGGCGTCCTGGAGAACATCGACGTGGTCGCGGTCCACGGCTTTCCGTTGGACTGGAACCTGTGGTCGATCGACGAGTGGCCGTCGAAAGTGGATGAGATTGCGGCCGTCACGGACAAGCCGATCTGGATCACGGAGGTCGGCGTCTCGTCCTTCGGCTCCGAAGAGGTCCAGGCGTGGGGCGTGAGGAAGACGGCTGAGCTGCTGATCGGCAAGGTCCCCTCGATCCACTGGTACTCGCTGTACGACCTGCCCCGGACCTGGGAGGCCACCACCCGTCACAAGGAAGCCGAAGGCTCGTCGTACTACCGGCACTTCCACATGGGCCTGCTGCGGGAGGACGGCTCTCCCAAGCCGGCGGTCGAGGCCTACGCGCCCTATGCCGCCGAGATGGGCCTCTGCCAGTGGTTCCACTTCGAGGATCACCGGCTGGAGGACGCCGTCGCCTGGATGAAGCGGCTGGGCGTCCGGCAGCTTCGAACGGGCCTCTCCTGGGCCGACAGCTTCCGCCCGGACGCCGACCGCTGGTTCGATCGGCAGATGGAGGCGCTGGAGGACTTCGACGTCACCGTCACCTTCTGCTTCACGCCTGAGCACAGGGGCATCGAGCCGCATCACACGAGCCCACCGCAGGTCGCGGAGGAATTCGCGGAGTTCTGCGCGCGGATGGTGCGTCGCTACGCGCCGGCGTCCGCGACCCGGGCGTCCTACGCGGCGGAATAGGATGCGCCGGTCGGGGCCGAACTTCAGCTGGATCACACCCGACCTCGCCGTCGGCGGCGCCTTTCCCCGCGGTCACGCCAGGGCCCTGGCGCGGGACCACGGCGTCGGCGCCGTGGTGGATGTGCGCGTAGAAGAATGCGACGACCCGGAGGAGCTCGCCGCGTGCGGGCTGATGTTCCTGCACCTGCCGACCGAGGACCTGCGCGGCGTCAGCCAAGCGATGCTGGACGAAGGCGTTCGCTTCGCCCGCGACGCGGCCTCGCAAGACCGGCGCCTGCTGATCCACTGCCAGCATGGTATCGGCCGCTCGGCCACGGTGGCTTTGTGCGTGCTGGTCGACCGAGGCCTTTCACCGATGGACGCCCTGATCACCGCCAAGGACGCCCGAGCCCTCGTCTCCCCGAGCCAGTCCCAGTTCGAGGCCTGGGCGGCCTGGATGCGGCGACGCAAGCCTCACCTGCCGGCGCCCAGCTATCACGAGTTCGGCTGCGTCGCTTACCGCCACCTCGCCCAACAGGCCTGAGCCATGCTGGTCTACGGCGACCGCCACCGGGAGGTCGCGACGCGGGACATCCTGTCCTCCGGCGATTTCTTCCAGGCCGCCGAACTGGCGCAGGGGCTGGTGGACGCCGAGTTCCAAGCCCGTGGGATCGATGAGCTGACGCCCCTTCACCTCGCCGCTGTGGAGCACCTGCGCGAGCTCGCCGCCGGGCGCGCCGCAGACGCGCTGACGCGGCGGATGCTGCCGCGGCGCGTCACGGTGAAGGAGCCCGAGGGCTACGCCTTCTACGCGGTTGCGCCTGAGGCCTACGCCGACGCCGCGAGGCAGGTGGCCTGGCCCTCGCCGCCCCTGGTCATAGGACTGCGCAGCATCGGACTGAGCCTGGCGGCGGTGGTCGCGGAGGCTGTCGGGGCGGACTTCGTCGTCAGCGTACGACCGGTGGGGCCGCCCTTTCGACGCGAGCTACGCCTGTCGGACCGACTTCGCGCTCGGCTCGCCGCCCACGATGGGCCCTACGCGGTGGTCGATGAAGGCCCGGGACTGTCAGGGAGCGCCTTCGGCGCGGTCCTGAGGGAGCTCGAAAGGCTTGGGGTCGGACCGGAGCGCATCACGCTGTTCCCCAGCCACGCCGGCGCCCCGGGCGCGGAGGCCTCTGCGGACGTGCGCCGCCTCTGGAACGCCGTCCGCAGGGTCGTCGCCCCTCCCTTGGGCATCGATGGCCTGTTCGATGATCTCATCGGCCCGACCGCGCAGGTCGAAGACTTGTCGGGCGGCGCCTGGCGGCGGGGGCGTGGGCTGCCGTCCTTCCCGCAGCAGGAGCGGCTGAAGTTCCGCCTCAGCACGCCGCAAGGCGTCTGGCTGGCCCGGTTCGCAGGGCTGGGCGAGGCCGGCGGCGCAAAGCTGAACCTGGCCAGGAGGCTCCACGCGGCAGGCATGGGGCCAGAGCCCGTTGCGCTCCGTCAAGGCTTCCTGCTGAGCCGGTGGGTGGACGGCGGGACCGCCCGGCCGTCGGCCAGCGAACTCGCCGCCTACCTTGACCTGCGACGCCGCCAACCCGCGGAGCCGGGCGCCTCACTGGAGAGCCTCGCCGAGATGGTCAGGGTCAATGCCGCCGAGCTGGGACTGAAACTGTCGCCGGAGCCGCCCGCCGACGCCGGATCGCCCGTCGCGATCGACGGCCGGCTGCACGCGTGGGAATGGCTGCGCACGCCAGAGGGTCGCCTCGTCAAGGTCGACGGCCTGGATCATCACCGAGCGCACGACCTCATCGGTGGACAGGACATCGCGTGGGACGTCGCGGGCGCGGCCGTGGAACTGGGTCTGGACGATGTCGGCGTGGACGCCTTGTGCGCCCGGCTGGGCGCGAACGCGAGGCTCGTAGCCTTCCATCGCCTCGCCTACCCCGCCTTCCAGGCCGGCCTCTGGAGCTTCGCCGGTGACCCTGCGCAGGTCGCCCGCTACCGCGGCGTCCTGGCAACCGCCGCGGGCCTGGACGGTTCTCCGACGGAGAGGAGCCGGACATGCCTGAGCCGCCAGACCTGAATCCCGGGGACGAGGTGAAACCCGGCACGCCACAGAGCGGCGAACATGTCTGCCCCGCCTGCAGCGGCTTCGGCCAAGTCGCCGGCGCGCCTTGTCGTCAATGCGGCGGGACCGGGCGTATCACCGCTCTGATCGGCGACGCATAGCTGCGCCGAGGCGCTGAAGAGCGCCCGCCAAAAAAAACGGCCGCGTCCGGAGACGCGGCCGAAAGTCATAGGGAGGAAACGCCCAAAAGGGCGAGACCTTCATGCGCCTTTGCTGCACTGCACGCAAGTCACAAATTCATGTCGGTGTGAAATCTGGCGTTACCCCACCCAGTCGCGGGCGAGACGACGCGACGCCAGTGCGAACAGCGCGGCGCTGACCAGATAGAAGCCGAGACCGCAGTAGATGGCGTAACGTAGCGATTCCGCTCCGAAATGTGGTGTCAGCGCATCTGACACCGCCCCGAAGAACCAGGTGCCCAGGCCGAGGCCGATCAGGTTGTTCACAAACAGGAAGCAGGCGGAGGCGGTGGAGCGCTGCGCCGGTGCGACAAGATGCTGCACCGCAGTAATGACCGGCCCCAGCCAGACCAGGTTCAGGCCCGTCGGGACGATGAACAGCAGGAACGCCAGCCAGAGCGACTTGGCCTGGATGGCGAGGAAGAAGCAGGGCAGTGCGACCAGGAAGGCCACCGCCGGCACGAGCAGATAGTAGGCTGGCTTCGCCCGTCCCAGCCGATCGCCGAGGTAACCGCCCAGCCAGACGCCGGCGACCCCGCCGATCAGCGTCATTGACCCCAGGAAGAGCGAGCGGTCGACGAGGTCCATGCCGAGGCTGCGCTCGAAGAACGAAGGCAGCCAGAAGGCGACGCCGTATCCGCAGACGGACGACGCCGCCGCGCCAAGCGAGATCAGCCAGAAGGTGGGCTTGCGCAGAAGCTCCCGCACTCCGGCCGGCGCGGCGGGGGCCGAGACGGCCGGCGCGGCGGGATCCGACATGGCCGCCGCCGGCGCCAGCGTCGCGCCCTCGCGCGGCGGCTCCTTGACGATAATCCGGAAGATCGGCGCCAGCGCCACGCCCGCAAGTCCCACGATGATGAACGCCGCGCGCCAGTCGATGCTGTGGGCGATCAAGCCGCCGAACAGTATGCCGAGGGACGAGCCGATCGGGATGCCGAAGGAGTAGGCTGCGAGCGCCCTCGCCCGCTGCTCCTTCGGAAAATAGTCGGCGATGAGCGAGTACGCGGGGGCCACGCCGCCGGCCTCGCCGACACCGACGCCCATCCGGCACAGGAACAGCTGCCAGAAGCCGCCCGCGAGGCCACAAAGTGCGGTGAAGGCGCTCCAGAGCGCCAGCGCCCCGGTCATGATCCAGGTGCGGCTCCACCGGTCCGCCAGCCAGGCGATGGGGATGCCGAGGCCGGTGTAGAACAGCGCGAACGCAAGCCCGCCCATGAGGCCGAGCTGGCTGTCGGTGAGGCCGAGCTCCTGCTTGATGGGACCGGCGAGGATGCCGAGGATCTGCCGATCGAGGAAGTTGAAGGTGTAGGCGAGGATCAGGACCGCCAGCACGACGATCCGATAGCCGCCGCTCACGCTGCGGGCGTCTTGAGCCATGGTTGCTCCGGAAACGGGAAACGCCCGGCTCCTGGGAGCCGGGCGTCCGCTGATACTAGAACTTCGCTTCGAGCGAGAGCGTCACGGTCCGCGGCGGGCCGTAGTAGGCGGTGATCGAGTTGCCGAAGGTGCCGCCCGGGAAGTTGTAGCCGCCGATGCGGTACTCCTCCTCGGTCAGGTTCTTGCCGTGCAGGCCGATACGGTACCTGTCGTCGGCCGAGGTCCAGACAACGCTGGCGTCGACCAGCCAGTAGCCGTCCTGGTCGAGGACCGAAGGCACCTCGAACATGCTGAAGGACGAGCGGTAGGAGGCCGAAGGGATGAAGGCCAGCCGACCGCGGTCGCCCATGTCATGGGTGTAGGTGAGGTTCACCGAGCCGTTCCATTCGGGCGTGTTCTGGAACACGCGCCGATCGGCGAAGTCCTCGATCTGGCCGGTCAGCGGGTTCAGCGCCTGGTACTCGTCGAACTCGGCCTTGATGTAGCCGAGCGAGAAGTTGGCGCGCAGCGCGTCCGTCAGCACGGCCGACCCTTCCAGCTCGGCGCCGTACATGTGCGACTTGCCGACGTTCAGCACCTGGCTGGCGATGCGGACGGCGCCGCCCACAACCACCGGCGTCTGAAGCGTGACCTGCTGGTCCTTGTACTTCGCGTAGAAGACCGCCGAGTTCAGCGTCAGGCGACGATCGAAGAAGTAGCCCTTCAGGCCGCCTTCGAACGAATCGACGGTCTCGGGGTCGTAGCCATCCCGCGAGTCGGGCGTCAGCGAGGTGTCGGCGCGCATGTCGAAACCGCCCGACTTGAAGCCCTTCGAGTACGAGACATAGCCCGTGAGGTCGTCGTTGAGGTCGTAGCTCGCGCTGACCCGCGGCGTGAACTTCTCGAAGGTCTTCGAATTGGTGAAGTTCGTCAGGTACGGCGCGCCGACGCCGGCGGCCGGCACCAGGATCGCCTGGCTGTTGCCGAAGATCGGGCTGCGCAGGCCCAGGTAGTTGGCGCGGAAGACCTGTCCGGTCTTCTCGTCACGGGTGAAGCGTCCCCCGACCGACACCTTGAAAGCCTCGGTGACGTCGAAGCTCAGGTCGCCGAACGCCGACCAGCTTTCAGTGTCCACGTAGCCGGCGCTGGCGACGGTCAGGTTCGCGCCGCCGAGCACCGTGTCGAAGGCGCCGGCCGCGGTGGCGTTGAGGTAGTACAGGCCGAAGACGCCCTGCATCCGGTCGCCGGTGTAGAGCAGCTGCAGTTCCTGGGTGAACTGGTGGTCGTTGTAGCGGGCCGGAACATCCAGGTACGCGAACGGCTCGTTGTCGAAGTCGATCGTGCCCTCCGTCTCACCGGCGCGGTAGGCGCTGATCGACTTCAGGGTGATGACGTCCGAGACATTCCACTCGCCCAGGAACGACACGCCACGGGTCTCGACCTTGTTGTAGTCGCCCGAACCGGCGCGGGTGTCATAGACGTCGTCCAGCACGGTCGCCGTCGGGACCGGCTGGCCCAGGATGTTCAGACCCGGGACTTCGCGGTGGCCGTGGCGCGGGTTCGAGCGATCGGTGACGATGTCGCCGGCCAGGCGGAAGAACAGGTCCTCGGTCGGCGTGAACTCCAGCGTCGCGCGCGCCGCCGAGACGTCCTTGTTGTAGTGCTCGGCGCCGGTGTTCAGGTTCTTGCCGAAGCCGTCGCGGTTGAAGGTGGCCCAGGTCAGGCCGACGCCCACCATGTCGTTCACGCGCGCCTTGGCCGAGGCGACGAAGTCGCGCTGGTCATAGGAGCCGACGGCGCCGCGGAGCTTCAGCTCCGGATCGCCTTCGATCTTGGCCGTCACGTACTTGATCGCGCCGCCGATGGTGTTGCGGCCGTAGAGCGTGCCCTGCGGGCCGCGCAGGACTTCCACGCGCTCGATGTCGAAGATGTCGAGCACCGCGCCTTGCGGGCGGGCGACGTAGACGTCGTCGATATAGAGGCCGACGCCGGGCTCGAAGCCCCACAGGGGATCCTGCTGGCCGACGCCGCGGATGAACGAGATCAGGGTCGAGTTCGAGCCTCGCGCGACCTGCACGGTCGTGTTCGGCGTCGACTGCTGGAGGGTGGTCAGGTCGACCGCGCCGGTGACGGCGAGCCGCTCGCCCGAGATCGCGCTCACGGCGACGGGCACGTCCTTCAGCGATTCCTCGCGACGACGGGCGGTGACCACCAGCTCCTCGACCGAGCCGGCTTCCTCGGCGCCGGTGGCGATCTGAGCTTGGGCGATAGCCGGAATGGCGGACCAGGCGGCGCCCACGAAGAGGGCCGCCTTCACGAAGGCTTTCATCTGCATCCTCCCGACGGCGCCGTGCCCGTCCCCCCTGTGGGGCGGTCGACGCCGCGAAATTTCACCGACAGGCGAATTAGTCGCGAGTGTTGGGTGATCCGCGCGCGAAGCGCCACCCGCAGAGCTACGGTTCGGTCCTGTTTTTGATCAGGTGATGAATTTCCGCCACAGTGGCGCTGACGCCGGAGTTCAGGCCTTGCGCGCCACCACCTCGCTGATGCCGGCGGCGCAGTAGGCGTAGAGGCGGCCCCCTGACGGCCTCCAGATCGGTCGAACGGCAGAGCCCGTCCGAGAGCTGGTCGATACGCCCCGTTTCCGACAGCGTCAGCATCATCGCCCCGGTGAGGAACTGGTAGCACCAGTAGAGGTCCCGCACCTCCGCCTGCGGCAGGGCTTCCTTGAGCGTGTCGACCAGCGCATGCACCACCGGATCGAAGAAGCGGTGCATGGTCTCGCCGCCCCAGGCGGGGGTGTTGTTCACGAGCGCCACGAGACGGAAGTAGTTCTTCCAGCCCTCGTCGTTCGTCATCGACAGCTCGAGCAGAGGGCCGATGAAGGCCTCGATGATCCCCTCGACCTCGAGGCCGCCGGGATGCGCCGCCTTGTATGCGGCCATCGCCTTCAGACGGGCGGCGTTGAGGATCTCGGCCCGGCGCGCGAAGACGCTGTCGAACAGCTCGCGCTTCGCACCGAAATAATAGTGGATCAGCGCCGTATCGACGCCCGCCTCGGACGCGACCTGGCGCACGGTCACGCCGTAGAAGCCGTGCCTGGAGAACAGCGCCTCGGCCGCGTCGAGGATGGCCTCGCGCAGATCCGGGCCCTGCCCTTTCGGCCGCCGCCCCCGAGCCGCGCCGCCCGATCGTCCGTCCGCTCGCGCCATGCGCCTCCGCTCGCCCCCGGTCCCGCGCTAGGCCGGAAGGGCGGCCGGGGTCAAGCCCGGCGACGGCTCAGGCGGGCGCGTCAGGCGACCGCGGCGTGGAACAGATAGCCCCCGCCTCGCAGGGTGCGGATCAGGTCGCCGCCGGCCTCGCAGGCGTCGAGCGCCTTGCGCAGCCTGGCGACCCGCGTGTCGATCAGGCGTGGCGTCAGACCGCCGGCGGCGGCGCCATGCAACAGCGCCATCAACTCGGGCCGGTAGAGCACCTCGTTCGGACGCTCGCTGAAGATCTTCAGCAGTTCCGCCTCGCTGGGGCTGAGGCGCACACAGCGGCCCGTCGGGCCGGTCAGCAGGCCCGTCAGCATGTCCAAGGTCCAGGCGCCGGCGGCCTCGTCGCGCGCCGAGGCGCGGTGCGCGCGCCGCAGGAGGGCCCGGGCGCGCGCGAGCAGCTCCAGCGCGTGGGCCGACTTGTGCAGATATTCGTCGGCCCCCGATTCCAGGCCGGCCACCCGGTCGAGGGTGTCCGCGGCGGCGCTGAACAGCATCAGGGGCACGCCGGCCTCCTCGGCGAGACGATTGCAGAGGGCCAGGGGATCCTCGCCGGGCATGACCGTCTCGAGCACGATGAGACTGGGCTGCGACAACGCCCTGGCGTTCTCCAGCTCCGCGAGGGTGTCGAACCGACGAACCTCGAAGCCCGAGCGCCGTAGCATCTGGATGTGGGTCTCGACCGCGGCGGCGTCCGGGTCGGCCCAGAACACCACCGGCAAGCCGGGCGGCCTCGCCGCGGCTGCGGCCAAGGTTGCGCCGGTCGGACGGAAGGCCAGCCGTCGCGCAGGCTGCGGCCAGGTCCGTGCGCGGCCGAGGCTGGGGTCGTCGGAGCTTTGGGCGAGCGAGCCGGCCATGGAGACCTCCTGATGCGTCGCCGGAGAGGATAGCCGGACCCCAGGAACCCGTGTGACGAAATCTCGTCACATCGTGGTTGAAGCTCGCTCAACATTACGAAAGATTTAGTCACTCTGACCGCCCCCTAGGCATCTGTCTTCTTTTTGCAACATCTGCGAAGTAACAGCCCGTGCCTAAGTCTTGGATAGGCCCCGCCCCGCCCGCGCGTGGCCGAGGCGGACATCCCTGAGTTTCTTCGCGATTCCAGAGGCTTGTGACGGACGGCGCTTCGGTGCCCGCCGTGAAGGCGAATAGAATTCAACTTGTCGGCTCGACAAATTCACTCAAGGCGGTGAACGGCGCTCACTAGCGTCCGGCCCATCGGCGCGCAGCCCCGGCTGGCGCCCGATTTCTTTTGGGGCTCGGCCCGCGACCTGCGGGGCCGCTGGAGGATATTGACCTTGAAAATCAAGTCGATGCGAGAACGCCTGCTGGCGTCTTCGATGATCTGTGGCGCGGCCATGCTGGGCCTGGCTTCGCAAGCCCAGGCCCAGGAGGCCGGCGAAGTCGCCGAGGTCGTGGTCACCGGCTCGCGGATTCCGCAGCCGAACCTGACGAGCGCGAGCCCGGTGACGGTGCTGGGCGCGCAAGACGTCGCCACCCGCGGCATCACCCGCACGGAAGACCTGGTGAACCAGCTTCCGCAGGTGTTCGCAGCCCAGGGCTCGAGCTATGCGAACGGCGCGAACGGCACCGCCTCCGTCGATCTTCGCGGTCTCGGCGCGAGCCGCACGCTCGTTCTGATCGACGGCCGACGCCTGCAGCCCGGCACGCCCGGCGCCGCCAACGGCTCCCAGATCGCCGCCGACCTGAACTTCATCCCCGCGGCCCTCATCGAGCGCGTCGAAGTGGTGACCGGCGGCGCCTCGGCGGTCTACGGCGCCGACGCCGTCGCCGGCGTCGTGAACTTCAAGATGCAGCGCAACTTCGAAGGCGTGCGCATCGACGCCCAGTACTCCGGCTATCAGCACACCAACAGCAACGACTTCATGCAGGAAGTCATCCGGCGCCGGCAGGCCGGCGCGCTGCGTCCGCAGGATTACGCCCTGCCCGAGAAGGACGTCTGGGACGGCGGCACGACCGACCTCAACATCGTCATCGGGCTGAACTCGCCCGACGATCGGGGCAACGTCACGGCCTACGCGGGCTACCGCAATGTGAAGAAGGTCGTTCAGGCGGACCGCGACTACTCGGCCTGCAACGCCAACTTCTCGACCAACGCCACGCTGTCGTTCAATGGCTTCGCCTGCGGCGGCTCGGGCACGACGGCGCCGGCGCAGTTCATCACCGCCGGCGGCAACGGCTCGTCGCTGACGCTCGACCCCGGCGCGCCGGGCGGACGCGCGTTCCGGGCCTACAACGGCGCTCGCGACGCCTACAACTTCGCCCCGACCAACTACTTCCAGCGCCCCGACGAGCGCTACACCATGGGCGCCTTCGCGAACTACAGGTTCAGCGACAAGGCCGAGGTCTATGCCGACCTCATGTTCATGGACGACCGCACGGTGGCGCAGATCGCCCCCTCGGGCATCTTCGGCCAGGCGATCAACATCAACTGCGAAGGCAACCCGTACCTGACGGCCGCGATGGCGGCCCAGATCTGCGCGCCGACCATCGACCAGTTGCCCGACGACGTGACCAATCCCGCCACGATCGGGCTGAACACCGACGCCAGTGCGGCGACGCCGGGCCAGCAGGCCAGCCTCGTCATCCTGCGCCGCAACATCGAAGGCGGCGGCCGCCAGGCGGACCTGCGCCACACCGACTACCGCGGCGTCATCGGCATGCGCGGCGAGTTGGTGTCGGGCTGGAACTATGACGTCTACGGCCAGTACGGCGTCGTCGTGTACCAGCAGGCCTACTACAACGAGTTCTCGCTGGCCCGTTCGGCCCGGGCGCTCGACGTGGTCATCGACCCGGCGACCGGCCAGGCGGCCTGCCGTTCGGCCGTGGCCTCCCTGGCGGGCTCGAACTTCGATCCGGCGTGCCGTCCCTACGACATCTTCGGCATCGCGGGTCCGAGCGCCGACGCCCTCAACTATGTGCAGACGCCGGGCTTCCAGAACGGCGAGTACGTCCAGTCGATCGTCAGCGCCAACGTCACCGGCGACCTGGGCCAATATGGCGTCAAGACGCCCTGGGCGAACGACGGCGTCGGCGTCGCGTTCGGGACGGAATACCGTCGCGAACGCCTCGACCTGAACACCGACGTGGCGTTCCAGACGGGCGACCTCGGCGGTCAGGGCGGCGCGACGCTGCCGGCCGGCGGCTCATACGACGTGTACGAGCTGTTCGGCGAGGCCCGCATCCCGCTGGTCCAGGACCAGCCGTTCTTCCACAACCTCTCGGCCGAGGTCGGCTACCGCTGGTCGGACTATTCGCAGGGCTACAGCACCGACACCTACAAGCTCGCCGGCGACTGGTCGCCGACCCAGGACTTCCGCCTGCGCGCCAGCTACAACCGCGCGGTCCGCGCGCCGAACGTGGTCGAGCTGTTCGCCACGGCGAACGTCGCGTTGAACGGGCTGACGGACCCCTGCGAAGGCGACGACCCGACCTTCACCCTGGCGCAGTGCGCCCGCACCGGCGTGACGGCCGCCCAGTACGGCAACATCGCGCCGAACCTGGCCGGCCAGTACAACGGCCTGCTCGGCGGCAACCCGGACCTGGTCCCGGAAACGTCCGATACGGTGTCGTTCGGCCTGGTGCTGACGCCGAGCTTCATCCCCGGCTTCACCGCCTCGATCGACTGGTTCAACATCCAGGTCGAGGATCGCATCGGCCAGATCGGCCAGGACACGATCCTCCAGCGGTGCGCCACGACTGGCGACACCTTCCTCTGCAGCCTGATCAACCGGGCGCCGGGGACCGGGTCGCTCTGGCTCGGCACCGCCGGCTACATCGTCGACACCACCTTCAACACCGGCAAGCTCGAAGTGGAAGGCGTGGACATCGAGGCCAACTACCGCTTCGACTTCGCCGACTTCGGGATGACGCGCGGCCTGGGCGACTTCGGCGGCCTGTCCTTCAACTTCCAGGGAAGCTACCTGAAGGACTACCTCGTCACGTCGCTGCCGGGCGACGACCCGTTCGATTGCGCGGGCCGGTACGGCTCGATCTGCACCGGCTCGGCGACCACCGCCTCGGCGCCGCTGCCCCAGTGGCGGCACAAGCTGCGCACCACGTGGCGGGCGCCGTGGGATTTCGAGGTCTCGGGGACCTGGCGCTACACCGACTCGGTCAAGGTCGACGCCGATATCCCGGGCTCCGGTCCGACCCACGCCCAGGGTCCAGACGCCAAGCTGGCGGCCCAGCACTACTTCGACCTGGCCGCCAGCTGGTCCGTACGCGAGAACGTCACGCTGCGCTTGGGCGTGAACAACGTCTTCGACAACGACCCGCCTCTGGTGGGCTCGGGCGGCACGGCGATCAACAACTGCCCGTCGGGGCCCTGCTCGGGGAACACCTTCCCGCAGACCTACGACGCTCTGGGCCGATACATGTTCTTCGGCGTCCGGGCGGACTTCTAAGCCCCGCCGGGAGAAAAGGTGCGGGCGGCGACTTCGGTCGCCGCCCCGCTTCCACGGATCAAGACGAAGGGCGGCGACCGCGAGGTCGCCGCCCTTTTCGCTTGCTGCGGATGCGATAGGTCAGGCCGCGCGGGGCTGCAGTCGGGCCGCCAGGGGCTCGGCGGCCAACGCCTCGCAAAGCCGGTCGGCGAACGCATTGATGAGCTCGCCCTTGGCGGAGCCCGTATTCCACAGCGCCCAGTAGCCCTCGGGCAGATAAGCCTCGACCTCGCTGACCCGGATTAGGCGGCGCAGCTTGAGGTCTTCCTGCACCACCAGCCAGGGCGCGAGGCAGACGCCGACGCCTGCACGCGCCAACTCGACCGCCACAGGCGTGTCGTCGACCTTCAGGCCTTCGGCCGAGGACGGCGCTTCCACGCCCGCGGCTTCAAACCACAGCCGCCACGGGCGCGTGTGGCAGTGGATCAGCGGCGCATTCAGCACCTCCTCGGCGCTCACCGGGATGCGGCCGAACAGGCCCGGCGCGGCGACGGGAACGAGGGTCTCGCGGGCAAGCAGCCGCGCCTGGAGGCCGACCGGCGCAGTGGCGGCCTGCATCACCAGCACGTCCACCGCGCCCGAGAGCAGATCCGAAACGCCGCCCTGGGCGCGCAACTCCAGGTCCAGATCCGGACGGCCGGCCCTCAGGTCCGCGAGGCCCAGCGCCACGGCTTGTCGCATCAGGTCGCCGGGGGCGCCTACGCGCAGCAGGGCGCGGTCGGTGCGGGCCGGCATGTCGAACGCCTGGGAGATCATCTCAAGACTGAGACGGAGGCGGCCGGCGAAGATGCGACCAGGCTCGGTGAGCAGGACCGACGGACCGGCGCGCGTGAACAGGTTCACGCCGAGCCGATCCTCAAGGGTTCGGATGGCATGGCTGATCGCGCTGCGCGTGAGATTCAGCTCCTCAGCGGCCTTCGAAAAACTCTGATGCCGGGCCGCGGCCTCGAAGGCCGCTATGGCCCGGAGAGACGGCGGTCGCACCGGCATCTCGTCCACTCCCACTCATGCGTCTGGGAATGGTCGCCGAACGTCGGACTTTGTCAGTCGAATTGCTGCCAATGGCGCCGTGGCGGCGACAAACGGCTGGAAAATCTGCGAGCGGTCGGAATTCCGCGATCAGCGGTCTTTGGCCGCGGCGCAGTTCGGTGAAGTATCGTCACACTGGGCGACTTCGGGAGTCAGGCCGCTGCCGCGTTTCTACAGGTATCTGATCGCGAATCTGGCGCTGTGGGCGGTCACCTATACCCTGCTCACCACCCTGATCGTCATGATCCAGCCCATGCCGCATCCGGTGGATTCGGCGATCCGCCGCGCCGTGGTCATGCTGTCGGCCGCGGGCTTCTGCGTCGGCGTGGGGCTGGTGCTGGACGCCGGCTCGAGGCTCCGGCTGCCGCTGAAGCTCGGCCTGGCCGCCCTCTGCGCGGTTTCGGGGCCCTGTACTATGGCGCGGTCAATCACCTGGCGTTCTACGTCGTCTGGCCTCGTTGGGGCGAGATCACCTGGTGGATGAGCTTCGTCTCGACCGGCTTCTGGGCGATCTGGGTGTTCCTCGCCTGGACAGCCGTCCACTTCGCTCTCGGCTACGAGGACCAGCTGAAGGAGAAGTCGCTGCGGCTGGAGCGAACCCAGACCCTGGCGGCGCGGGCGCAGAACCAAATGCTTCGCTACCAGATCAATCCGCACTTCCTGTTCAACACCTTGAACGCGCTCTCCGCCCTCATCCTCGCGCGCGAGACCGAGCGCGCCGAGAAGGTCGTGCTGATGCTTTCCGGCTTCCTCCGCTACACCCTCGAGAAGGAACTGCCCGAAAAGGTACCGTTGCACGAGGAACTCGACGCGCAGCGGCAATATCTGTCGATCGAACAGGTCCGGTTCGAGGATCGCCTGACATTCCGCGCCGAGGTCCCCGACTGCGTCCGTGACGCGCTCGCCCCGTCGCTGATCCTGCAGCCGCTGGTGGAAAATGCGGTGAAGTACGGGGTCGCCCGTTCCAGCCGCCCCGTGACCATCGAGCTGCGGGCCTGGGAGACCTCGGGCCGGTTGTGCCTCTCGGTGGCGGACGATGGCGACAACAGCGCCCATCAGGCCTCGCCGAAGCTCGGCCTTGGTCTGGAGAACGTGCGGTCTCGCCTGGAGGCGATGTACGGCGGCGCCGCGGGCCTGGTGTGCGGCCCGCGTCCGGGCCGGGGCTGGGAGTGCCGCCTCGAGCTGCCCCTGGAGCGCGCCGCGTGACCACGCCGCTCCGCCTGCTGCTGGTCGACGACGAACCCCCGCCCTGCGCCGACTGCGTATGCTGCTGGCCGAGATCGAGAACGTGGAGATCGTCGGACAGGCGGCCGATGGCGAGGAGGCGCTCGCCGTGCTGGAGACCGCGCCGGTCGACATCGTCCTCCTCGACATCAAGATGCCGGGGTTGAGCGGCCTCGAGCTGCTCTCGCGCTTCAAGGCCGCGCCGCCCGCCTTTGTCTTCATCACCGCCTACAGCCGCTTCGCTGTCGACGCCTTCGAACTGGCGCCGACCGACTACCTGCTGAAACCGGTTTCGATCGAGCGGCTGCGCCAGGCGCTGACCCGCGGCCGGGCGGAGATCGAGTCCCGGCGCGCCGCCCAACGGCTGGCCGAACTCGAGGCGGCGCTCGCGCGCGGCGCGCCCGAGGAGGCCGACGAGGACGGCTTCCTGACCGAAGTCTGGGTCAAGGCGCGCGGCGAACGCGTGCGCCTGCATCTCGACGCGGTCGACTGGATCGAGGCCGAGGGCGACCACATCCGGGTGCACAGCGGCGGGCGCAGCTTCCTGCTCCGCCTCTCGATCCGGCAGCTGGAACAGCGGCTCGATCCGCGCCACTTCGTGCGCGTGCATCGCTCGGCCCTCGTGCGCGCGGAGCGGATCGTGCGGGTGGCGCGCGCCGAGGGCGGGCAGGCCGTGCTGACCCTGGAGACCGGGGCCGAGGTGCCGGTCTCGCGCCGCTACGCGCCCCGCCTGAAGCAGTTGGCGCGCCGCCCCGCCTGACGGCTAGCCGACGGTGAGCCAGTCGCCAGGCAGGCTCGACATCTGGACGCCCACCAGGATCACCATGCCGCCGCCGCCCATGTTGACCACGGTGTCGGCGCCGGACTGCGTCAGGGTGTAGGTCGTTCCGGCCGGCAGGTTCAGCCTGTCGCCTTCGGCGAAGTTGAAGTCCTCGATGCGGTCGATCCCCGCTTCGCCGACGCTGTGGAAGCGATCCGCGCCTGCTCCGCCGAACATGGTGTCGGCGCCACGGTCGCGGCGACGAAATCGTCCCCCCGCGCCGCCGTGGACAGTCGTCACCTTGGCCGCCCCCCACCCAGCCATCGCCACGCCGCCGTAAACGGTCTCATTGCCAAGGTTGCCGAAGATCACGTCGTGGTCGGGGCCCGGCGCCCAAAGAGCGGGCGCCCGGCGCCGCGCGCGCAGGCGTTCGGCGCGCGGTTCCCACGGCGCAGCGTTCGGCAGGGCGCCCTCGCCGGTCGGGATCGGCCTAGTCGAGACATGCGCGTGCTCGTCGTCGATCCGGATCCCGCCCGGGCGGCCCTGGTGGCCGAGGGACTGTCCGGCGTCGAGCCGCTGGAGGTCCGTCATGCCGCGACGTTCGCAGCGGCCGAGACGGCCGCCTTCGAGCCGGACGTGATCGTGGTGGCGTCCGACAGCCCCGATCGCGACACCATCGAGAGCCTGCGCGAGGCGACGGAGGCCAATCCGCGGCCGGTGGTGATGTTCGTCGACCGCTCCGAGCCTGGCCTGGCCGAGCAGGCTGTGCGGGCCGGCGTGTCCGCCTACGTCGTCGACGGCCTCGCGGCCGCCCGCGTGCGCTCCGTTCTCGAGGTGGCCATGAGCCGGTTCCAGCTGATGAACCAGCTACGTCAGGACCTCGAGAAGGCGAAGGCGGACCTCGCGTCCCGCAAGACCGTCGAGCGCGCCAAGGCCGTGCTGATGAGGGAGCGGGGCCTGGACGAGGACGCCGCCTACCGGCTGTTGCGCAAGCTTTCGATGGACACTGGACGGCCGCTCGGGGCGGTGGCCGCCGACCTGCTGGCCTACGCGGGCGTACTGAGGGGGGACACGCCATGAAGGTCAGGCTCGGCTATGCGCCGCTGAGCGACAGCGGGGCGGTGATTGCGGCCGAAACGCTCGGCTTCTTCGCCGCGGAGGGCCTGGAGGTGGAGCTGACGCGAGAGGTCTCCTGGGCCACCTTGCGCGACAAGGTCACGCTGGGCGCGCTCGCCGGCGCCCCCTTGCTGGCGCCGATGGCGCTGTCCGCAGGGCTGGAGCCGCCCGCGCCAATCATCGCTCCGCTGGTGATCGCCCGCGGGGGGCGCGTCGATCGCGCTCGCCAGGCGGCTCGGCGACGCCGCAGGCCTCGCCGACATCGTCCGACGCCGCGCCGTGGAGGGTGCGAGCCCGCTGACGCTGGCGGTCGTCTACCCTTACTCGCTCCACAACTACCTGCTGCGCACCTGGCTGGTGTCGGCCGGCGTCGCCCCCGATCGGGACGTGCGCCTGACGGTGGCGGCGCCGTCGCGGATGGCTGAACTCCTGGTCAGCGGCGTGATCGAGGGCTTCTGCGCAGGCGAGCCTTGGGGAACAGCCGCGGAAGCCGCAGGCGCCGGCCGCGTCGTGGCGCGCGCGGCGGCCATCCTGCCCGGCGCGCCGGACAAGGTTCTGGGATTCTGCCGCGCCTGGGCCGAGGCCGACGCGCAGCGGTTCTCCGCCGTCATCCGCGCGGTCAGGCGGGCGGCCGCCTGGTGCGCAGCAGGAGAGAACCGCGCGTCGCTGGCCGATCTGCTGGCCGAGCGCCTGGACCAGCCGGCGGAGGTGATCCTGCCGGGACTGACCCACATAGACTTCGCCGCGGACCCGGCCGAGCCGGGCGAGGCCTCAGACCTGCTGGCGCACATGCGCCGCTGGGGCCACGCGCCGGCGGATCTGGACGGCGACGCCCTCGCCCGCGCCGTGTTCCGCGGCGATCTTTGCGCCTGATTTAGGCGCCCCAGGCCGTCAGGCGCCGCCAATTTGCGCGGCGGCGAAAATGAGCCTCGCTGCGCCGGCGCCGAAGATGACGGCCGCTCCGGGCGGCGCTCTCCTCTTGTGCAAGGCCCAGGACAACGGCGTTCGCGGCCTCGGACCGGCTCGATGACGAGCCCACCCGAACCCTCGGCGACGCCGCCTCACGTCCATTCCGATGCAGGGCCTTCCTATGCTCAGCCGTTCCTTCCTCAAGGCCGGACACCCGCCGACGCTGCTGTCCGCGTTCCTCTACTTCGACCTGTCCTTCATGGTCTGGGTGCTGCTTGGCCCGCTGGGCGTCGCCATCGCGAAGGACTTCGGCCTCACCGCGGCGCAGAAGGGCTTGATGGTTGCTGTGCCGGTGCTGTCCGGCGCCCTGCTGCGCCTCGTGGCAGGCGTGATGGTCGACCATATCGGGCCCAAACGGACGGGCCTGATCGGCCAGATCGTTGTGTTGACCGGCCTCGCTGTCGCCTGGCTGCTGGGCGTGAGCGACTACAGTCAGGTGCTCGCCCTCGGCGTCCTGCTCGGCGTGGCCGGCGCCTCGTTCGCCGTCGCGCTGCCGCTGGCGTCGCGATGGTATCCGCCCGAGCATCAGGGCCTGGCGCTGGGCATCGCCGGCGCGGGCAACTCGGGCACGGCGCTCGCGGCCCTCTTCGCGCCGGGCCTGGCGCAGGCGTTCGGCTGGCAGAACGTGATCGGCCTCGCCGCGCTGCCACTCACCGTCGCCCTCGTGGTCTATGCGATCTTCGCCAAGGACGCGCCGAACCGCCCTCTCCCCGAAGCGGCTGGCCGAGTACCTCTCGGTGCTCGCCGCGCGCGACGCCTGGTGGCTGATGGGCCTGTACGGGGTGACCTTCGGCGGCTTCGTGGGCCTGTCCTCTTCGCTGACGATATATTTCAACGCCGAGTACGGCTTGCCGGCCGTCACCGCAGGCTTCTTCACCGCCGCCTGCGTGTTCGCAGGATCTTTCCTGCGGCCGGTGGGCGGCGGCCTTGGCCGACCGGTTCGGCGGCGTACGCACGCTGTCGGTGGTCTATGTGCTGGCCGGCCTGGGCCTTGCGCTCGCCAGCTTCCACCACGCCAGCCCCTGGGTGGCGCTCGGGCTGATGATGTTCGCCATGAGCGTGCTCGGCATGGGCAATGGCGCCGTCTTCCAACTCGCGCCGCAGCGCTTTGGCCGGGAGATCGGGGTGGTCACGGGCCTCGTCGGCATGACCGGCGGCATCGGCGGCTTCTATCTGGCCGCCAGCCTCGGCTGGGCCAAGCAGGCCACCGGTTCGTATCAGCCGGGGCTCCTCGCCTTCGCCGGCCTCGCCCTGCTGGCCTTGCTCGGCCTCACCGGCGTGAAGGCGCGCTGGCGCCGGACCTGGCCCGATCTCGCAGGCGCCGGCGGCGCGCTGCGGCTCTAGGAGGGGCGTCATGGCCAAGCAGAGACTGGTCGTCATCGGCAACGGCATGGCCGGCTGTCGCGCGGTGCAGGAGGTGCTCAAGCGCGATCCCGACCGCTACGACATCGCGATCCTCGGCGCCGAGCCCCGCGTGAACTACGACCGCATCATGCTGTCGCCGGTGCTGGCGGGCGAGAAGAGCTTCCGGGACATCGTCCTGAACGACGAGGCCTGGTACGCCGACAACGGCATCGCCCTGCACGCCGGTCGCCGGGTCGTAGCCATCGACCGCGACGCGAAGGTGGTCCACGGCGAAGGCGGGCTGAAGCTCTCCTACGACAGGCTGATCCTCGCGACGGGCTCCGACCCGGTCCGTCTGCCGCTGCCCGGCGCAGACCTTGCGGGCGTCGTCACCTTCCGCGACCTGGACGATGTGGAGGCCATGATCGCCGCCTCGTCCAGGCCCGACGCCCGGGCCGTGGTGATCGGCGGCGGGCTGCTGGGCATCGAGGCCGCCTACGGCCTGGCGCGCCGGGGTATGGCCGCGACCGTCGTTCACCTGATGGACGTGCTGATGGAGCGCCAACTCGACGCCTCGGCCGGTTTCCTGCTGACGGAGGCGCTGGCGTCCAAGGGCGTCGAGACCGTGCTGGACGCCCTTTCGGAGGAGATCCTGGGCGAAGGTGGGCGCGTCACCGGGCTTCGCCTGAAGGACGGACGGGTGCTTGCCTGCGAGCTCCTGGTGATGGCCGTCGGCATCCGTCCGAACGCGGCGCTCGCGCGGGCGGCCGGCCTGGACGTCAACCGCGGCGTGGTCGTCGACGACCGGCTGCGGACCTCCGACCCCGACATCTTCGCCGTCGGCGAGTGCGTCGAGCATCGCGGCCAGTGCTACGGCCTGGTGGCGCCGATCTGGGACATGTGCCGGACCCTGGCCGACACGCTCACCGGCGGCGACGCCGCCTACGAGGGCTCGGTGCTCTCGACCCGCCTGAAGGTCTCAGGGGTCGACGTCTTTTCGGCCGGCAAGTTCGCCGGCGGAGAGGGCTGCGAGGACATCGTGTTCCGCGACGCCGGCCGCGGCGTCTACAAGCGTATCGTGCTGGAGAACGGCCGCGTGGCCGGCGCGGTGCTGTTCGGCGACGTGCTGGACGGCGGCTGGTACTTCGACCTGATGCGCCAGGGCGCGGAGGTGGGCGACATCCGTGAGACCCTGGTGTTCGGTCAGGCGGTGACGGAGGGCCTTCGGGGCCTCGACCCTAGCGCCGCCGTTGCGGCCATGGCCGACACGGCCGAGGTCTGCGGCTGCAACGGCGTCTGCAAGGGGACCATCGTCGAGGCGATCATGGCCCAGGGGCTGACCACCCTGGAGACCGTCCGCGCCCATACCAAGGCCTCGGCCAGCTGCGGCTCCTGCACGCCGATCGTCGAGAGGATCGTGCAGGCGACCCTCGGCGACGCCTACCAGGCAGGCTCCGGCCCCGCGCCGGTCTGCGGCTGCACGCACAAGGGCCACGACGAAGTGCGACGCCGCATCGTGGCCGAGGGCCTAAAGTCGATCCCAGCTGTGATGCAGGCGCTGGAATGGGCGACCCCGGACGGCTGCGCGTCCTGCCGACCGGCGCTGAACTACTACCTTCTGTGCGCCTGGCCCGGGGACTACCGCGACGACCGGCAAAGCCGGTTCATCAACGAGCGCGTTCACGCCAACATCCAGAAGGACGGCACCTATTCCGTGGTCCCGCGCATGTGGGGCGGCATGACCAGCGCCGCCGAGCTGCGCGCCATCGCCGACGTGGTCGACAAGTTCGACATCCCCAGCGTGAAGGTCACCGGCGGCCAGCGCATCGACCTCTTGGGCGTGAAGAAGGACGACCTGCCCGCCGTCTGGGCCGACCTGAACCGGGCGGGCATGGTCTCGGGCCACGCCTACGCCAAGGGCCTGCGCACCGTGAAGACCTGCGTCGGCACGGACTGGTGCCGGTTCGGCACCCAGGACTCAACCGGCCTGGGCGTGCGGCTTGAGAAGTTCATGTGGGGCTCCTGGACGCCCGCGAAGGTGAAGCTGGCGGTGTCCGGCTGCCCTCGAAACTGCGCCGAGGCGACCTGCAAGGACATCGGAGTGATCTGCGTCGACAGCGGCTATGAGATCCACGTCGGCGGCGCAGCGGGGCTGCACATCCGCGGGACCGAACTGCTCGCCAAGGTCGCCACCGAGGAAGAGGCGCTGTGGACCATCTGCGCGGTCACCCAGATGTACCGCGAGCAGGGCTGGTATCTGGAGCGCATCTACAAGTGGATGGACCGCGTCGGCCTCGACGCCATCCGGGCCGAGGTCGGGGACGCCGAACGCCGACGCGCCCTTCACGACCGCTTCGCCTATTCCCAGCGGTTCTCGCGCATCGACCCCTGGGCCGAGCGCGTCGCCGGCCGTGACGCGGCCGAGTTCAATCCCCTCACCCGACGTCTGGAGTTCGAACCGGCCAAGGAGCCCGCATGAACGCGCTCGTGAAGGATCCAACCGTGTGGACGGACGTCGGCGCGGTCACCGACGTACCGGTGCGGGGCGCCCGGCGCATCCCCACGCCCGAGGGCGACATCGCCGTGTTCCGCACCGGCGACGGCCGGGTCTTCGCGCTGAAGGACCGGTGCCCACACAAAGGTGGGCCGCTCAGCCAGGGGATCGTGCACGGCCACGCCGTGGCCTGCCCGCTGCACAACTGGTCCATCGACCTCGCCACCGGTGAGCCCATGGGCGCCGACCGCGGCAAAGGCTGCACGCCCGTCGTGCCGCTGAAGCTGGAGAGTGGTCGCCTCCTGCTGGGGCGGGTGTGAAGACCACGTGCCCCTACTGCGGCGTCGGTTGCGGGATCGAGGCCGAGCCGGAGGGCCGCGCGCTGGCCGCGGCGGGTGACGCCTCGCATCCGGCGAACCTGGGCCGGCTCTGTTCCAAGGGCGCGGCGCTGGGCTCGACGGTGGGTCTGGAAGGCCGGCTGCTGGCGCCGATGATCGGCGACCGGCAGGTCGCCTGGCCCGACGCCGTCCGGCATGTGGCGCGCAGGTTTCGGGAGACCATCGCGCGGCACGGGCCAGACTCGGTGGCCTTCTACGTCTCGGGCCAGTTGCTCACCGAGGACTATTACGCCGCCAACAAGCTGATGAAGGGCTTCATCGGCTCCGCGAACATCGACACCAACTCGCGGCTCTGCATGGCGAGCGCGGTGGTCGCCCATAAGCTGGCCTTCGGCGCCGATCTCGTGCCCGGCTGCTACGAGGATCTCGATCTCGCCGACCTGGTGGTCTTCTGCGGCCACAACGCCGCCTGGACGCATCCGGTGCTGTTCCGGCGTATGGAAGCGGCCCGGTCGCGCGGGCAGCGGCACGTGGTCATCGACCCCCGCCGGACCGACACGGCCGAAGGCTGCGACCTGCATCTCGCCATCGCCCCGCAGACCGACGTGCGGCTGTGGAACGGGCTGCTGGCCGACCTCCTGCGGCGGGGTGCGGTGGATCGCGGCTATGTCGCCGCGCACGTCTCCGGCTTCGCCGAGGTGGAGGCGGAACTCGCCCGCACGGACCAGTCGACAGCGGCCGTCGCCCGCGATTGTGGCCTCGCCGAGGCTGACCTGGAGACCTTCTTCCGCCTGTTCGCCGAGACGCCGCGGACCGTCAGCCTGTTCTCGATGGGCGCCAACCAGTCGGCGCAGGGTGTCGCCAAGGGCCTCGCCATCCTCAACGCCCACCTCGCCACCGGGCGCATCGGCAAGCCCGGCGCCTGCCCGTTCTCGATCACCGGTCAGCCCAATGCGATGGGCGGCCGCGAAACGGGCGGCATGGCGACGACGCTGGCCGGCCACATGGACTTCGACCCCGCCGACCGCGCCCGGGTCCAGCGATTCTGGGGCGCCCCGACCATCGCCGAGCAGCCCGGCCTGAAGGCCCTCGACATGTTCGAGGCGATCCGGGCCGGTCGGATCAAGGCGTTGTGGGTCATGGCGACCAACCCCGCCGTCAGCCTGCCGGACGCCGGCAAGGTGCGGGAGGCGCTGGCGGCCTGCCCCTTCGTGGTCGTCTCGGATGTCATGGCCGAGACCGACACCGCGGCGTTCGCTCACGTGCGGCTGCCCGCGCTGGCGTGGGGCGAAAAGGACGGCACCGTCACCAACTCCGAGCGCCGCATCTCGCGCCAGCGGCGGCTGTTCGCCCCGCCGGGCGCGGCCCGTGCGGACTGGCGGATCGTCGCCGACGTGGCGGGCGCGATGGGCTTCGGAGACGCCTTCAGCTGGCGCAGCCCCGCCCAGGTCTTTCGGGAGTGGGCGCGGCTGACGGCCTATGAAAACACCGATCGGACGCTGAACCTCGGCCCGCTCGCGACCATGACACCCGAGGCCTACGATGGCCTGGAGCCGGTGCAGTGGCCGGTGACCGCGGCCGGCGGCACGCCCCGCCTCTTCACCGACGGCCGCTTCGCCACGCCGGATGGCCGGGCCCGAATGCATCCCTTGATCGCGACCGGCCCTGCCGAAGCCACCGATCCGTCCTGGCCGCTGGCGCTGAACACGGGCCGCGTCCGCGACCACTGGCACACGCTGACCCGGACCGCCCTCGCGCCCGAACTCTGCCGCCATGCGCCGGAGCCGTATGTCGAGATCCACCCCGATGACGCCGCATCACAGGGCGTGACCGAGGGCGCCCTGGCCCGCATCGCCACCCGGCACGGCGAAGCTGTCGCGGTGGCCCGGCTCAGCCATCGTCAGCGCCGTGGCGCGATCTTCATGCCCATGCACTGGACGACGGCCTACGCGCCGTCGGGCCGGGCGAACCCGCTGGTCGCGCCCAATGTGGATCCGCGCTCGGGTCAGCCGGAGTTCAAGCATACGCCTGCGCGGGTGAGGCCCTATCGGGAGACCTGGCGTGGATTCTTCATCGCCCGTGAGCCCTGGTGCGCGCCGAAGGGCCTCGACCTGATCTGGCGGCGCATCCCGCAAACGGACGGCCAGCTGCACGAATTCGCCGGCCGCGGCGACAACACCGAGCGCGAGGCGGCGCGCAAGGCCCTCGTCCAGGGCGCCCCTGCTGAGGTGCTCCGCTACGAGGACCCGGCGTCCGGAACCGTCCGGGAGGCCTTCCTGCTGGGGGGCCGTCTCGAGCGCGTGCTGTTCACGACCGCCGGCGGCGCGTTGCCGCCTCGCGATTGGCTGGCCGAGCTCTTCGCCGCGGAGACCCTTTCACCGCCGGAACGCTCCGCGCTGCTGGTCGGCCGCGCGCCGGGGCGGGCTGTGGACGCCGGGCCGCTGGTCTGCGCCTGCCGCAGCGTGCGGGCGGCTCGGATCGAGGCCGCCATCGACGCGGGGGCCGGCAGCGTCGACGCCGTCTCCGAGGCCACGGGCGCGGGCTCCTCCTGCGGCTCCTGCTGTCCCGAAATCGCCCGCCTGATCGCCACGAGAGCCAAGCCCGAGGTGCGCCATGCCGCGTGAAGTCCAGCCCGGCCGCGTTCGGCTGGTGGGCGCCGGCCCGGGGGCCGCGGACCTGATGACCGTGCGCGCGATGCGCGCCGTCCAGGGCGCCGAGGCGCTGCTCTATGACGCTCTCGTCAGCGACGAAGTGCTGGCGCTGGCGCCCGCCACCTGTCTTCGGATCCAGACCGGCAAGCGGTTCGGCCGCGCCAGCCTGCAGCAGCAGACCATCAACCGGCTGATGCTGCGGCTCGCGCGACGCGGGCTCGAGGTCGTCCGGCTGAAGGGCGGGGATCCGTCGGTGTTCGGACGCGTCGGCGAGGAGGCCGCGTACCTGCGGGCCGCTGGTGTCGAGGTGGAGATCGTGCCCGGGATCACCGCGGCCAGCGCCGCGGCCGCTCAACTCGGTTTCCCGCTGACTCATCGCGGCGAGGCGCGCCGCCTGCTTATCGCGACCGGCATGCGGGCCGATGGTCCGGCCCAACCTGCCCGGCGCGGCCGACGCGGGAACGACGCTCGCGCTCTACATGGGCCGTCAGGCTCTGGACGCCGCCGCCGACGCGCTTCTCGTCGCCGGTCGGTCACCGGGCACGCCGGTCCTGGCGGTCGAGAACGCTGGCCGTCCAAACGTCCGGGCCGTCGAGGCGCGGCTCGGCGACCTGCGGCCACTGGATGCGCTGGCCGACAGCGATGCTCCGGTCGTGTTCCTGATCGGGGAGGTCGTCGCCCAGGCGAGGCTGGCCGAGGCCAGCGGCGACCGCGTCCTGAACGTGAGCGCGGCCTGACGCGATAGGGCGGCCCCCGGAACTTGCGGATGGAACCCTCGCCACGGGGGGGCGGTTCGGGCTCGTCACTCGCAGGCGCCAGGGGCCGCGGGTCGCCGTCAGGCGGCCTTCTTGTCCCGCCCGTTCGACAGCAGGGAGATCAACGCAGCTGCCGCCGTCAGCGCCGCGGCGGCGGACGCGAGCGGATGTTCCTTCACCTCCTGGGCCGCCTTGCGCGCCAGTTCCTTGGCTGGCGCCGGCGTGCGGGCGATCGCCTCTTCCGCGACCGCCTGGCCGCGGCGCGCGAGCTCCTCGGCCGCCTGAC
The DNA here is from genome assembly GCF_024699945.1 of Phenylobacterium sp. J426. Lineage (GTDB taxonomy): Bacteria > Pseudomonadota > Alphaproteobacteria > Caulobacterales > Caulobacteraceae > Phenylobacterium. The sequence continues at coordinate 3,774,217 of NZ_JAJOMY010000001.1, forward strand.
GCACCGCAACCGAAGCCTTGGCGACCGCCTTCTCGGCGTCCTCGCTCAGGCCGTCGGCCGCCTCGCGCAGGGCCTTGGCCACATCGTCGAGCGTATCGTCGACTTCGTGGCGGATCTTCCGGGAAAGCGACTTCTTCGACATGGGATGCTCCTTGGTGCGGGATCGGAGGTCGGACGAAGCCTGATCGGTCCAGCCCAGCTTCGCCTTGATCTGCGTCAAGCGCGGGCGCGGGCTTCGCGCAGGCGGCGCCGGATGGCCTCGGCGTCATCGTGCACGCGCTCGTGCGCATCGCACACGTCCAGACGACGAGCGCAGGCCGCGCCGAGTTCGGCGCGCAGCAGGCCCAGGGCCCGCGGCGGCGCCATGAGCGCGAGCCGCTCGAAGGCCCCCCGCTTGGCCGCCGCCTCCAGCTCGGCGGCCACCCGCCGCAGGAACCGGCGCTCGGACTCATGGTCCATGTCGCGGGCGCCGGCGCCATGGCGTCCCGGCCCTCCGCTCTCGTGAACCGTGGTCATATGACGGTGCGACTTCGGCTCGTCTTCGCCGTTGGACTGGAGGCGCATCTCCTTGCGCTCGCGCACCTCGCCGGCGCGGACGCGTTCTTCGAACACGCGCGCCTCGACCGCATCGGCCGCGACGATCCAGGTGGTTCCGGTGAGTTCCATGACCCAGGTCTCCTTGCTTCGGGACCTAGGTAGACGCGCCGGTGAAGCCAGGCTGTGACGCGGATCAAACCGCGGCCGCCGGGGCCTCCGTATGTTTACTTAGGGGCGTACGCTTAGGGTAACGCCACGAATTTTCCGGCCGGGCGGCCGCGCGTACCCCTTCCTCATCAGGAAGGACGCCCCGATGACCCTCGCCTACGACCTCGAAGACCCCCGCACCGCCCGCCCCGCCGCCGCGCTGACCGAGGTGATGGACCGCCTGGGCTCGAAGGCCGCCTTCGACCGCGACGAGGAGATCTACGCCCAGGACGACGAGGTGGACTACCTCTACCGCCTGGTTTCGGGCGTGGTCCGCACCACGCGGGTCAACGCCGACGGCCGCCGGCAGGTGGGCGACTTCTACTATCCGGGCGACCTGTTCGGCCTGGAGGTCGGCCCGGATCACCAGTTCTCGGCCGAGGCGCTGACCGCCTGCGAAGTGCAGATGGTTCGCCGCAGCTCGGTCCGCGCCTTCGCCGGCGATGTGGAGCTGGACCGCGCCATCCTGGCGGCGACCCGTCGGGAACTGCAGCGCGCCCAGGATCACGTCCTGCTGCTCGGTCGCCGCAGCGCCCGCGAGAAGGTCGCTGCCTTCCTGATGAGCCTGGCCGACGGCCGCGACGGCGACGGCGCCGAACTGCCGATGGGCCGGCAGGACATGGCCGACTACCTGGGGCTCACGATCGAGACCGTCTCCCGGATGCTGACGCAGTTGCAGGACGAGGCCATCGTGGCCTTCCCGACCTTCCGCCGCTTCCAGATCACCCGGCGCGAGGCGCTGGCCGCCCTCGTCGACTGATCCACCGCTCGCTCCCGCCTTCGGACTGGCGCGCCCGCCCGCATCAGGCGAGCATGTCGCCGGAGGTGGGCGGATGAGCAGCGGACATTCCCAACGATCGCCGGATCCTGTGATGGGACGCGTCGCGATCGCCGGCGCGCTGGTCGTGCTGGCTCTCCTGGTGCTGCGGCTCGCCGACGTGCTGCTGCTCGCCTTCGGCTCGGTGCTCACCGCAGTTCTCCTGCACGCCCTGGCCGATCCCCTGGTGCGCCGGGCGTCGATGCCACGGCCATGGGCCCTGTTCGCCGCCGTCGTCGGTCTTGTCTTGGCGACGGCCGCCACGCTCTGGCTGTTCGGGCGCGAAGCGGCGATCCAGCTGGCGGCGCTCAGCGAACTGATCCCGCGCGCCTGGCGAGCCCTGGAGCTCGACCTCTCCCGCTCGATCCTGGGCGCCTACATCCTCGACGACCTGCGGCGGCTGCAGCACGCCGACGGGCTGGTGATGCAGCTCGGCCCCAGACTGATCCGCGACTCGGCGACCGCCGCCGCGGCCGCGCTCATCGTCATGTTCGCCGGTCTTTACCTGGCCTTCCACCCCCGCACCTATCTCGGCGGCCTCGTGCGTCTCACGCCGCGCAGTTGGCGCGCGCGGACCGAGACGGTCCTGCTGGCGTGCGGCGCCGCGCTGAACCGGTGGCTGGTGGGCCAGCTGATCTCGATGCTGCTGGTCGGCGTGACCACCGGCGTGGGACTGTGGCTGGCGGGCGTGCCGTCACCGCTCGCGCTGGGCGTGGTTGCGGGGCTCGGCCAGTTCGTGCCGGTCATCGGGCCCATGGTTTCGACGATCCCGGGCTTGATCCTCGCCGCCAGCGCCGGCTGGGACACGCTCGCCTGGACGGCGGTCGTCTACATCGGAGCCATGCAGCTCGAGGCCAACCTCTTCACGCCCCTGGTGCTGCGCCAGATGGTGGAACTGCCGATGGCGGTGACGCTCTTCGCCGTGCTCGCCATGGGGGTTCTGCTGGGGCCGCTCGGGGTGCTCTTCGCAACCCCGCTGGCGGTGGTGGTCTATGTGGTTGTGCGCATGGTGTACGTGGAGGATGTGCTTGGCGACCGATCTGAAGCCTAGGCCCATCGGCGCGGAGACCGCGCCGGTCACGCACCTGCGGCTGAACCGCGCCCTGGGCTATGGAGTGGCCCTGGCGGCGACCGTGGTGTGCGCCGGCGCGCGCGTGGCGCTGGAACCGGTCTATGGGGATCGTGCGGGGATTCCTCCTCTTCGTGCCCGCCTTGATGGCCGCCGCGGCGGTCGGCGGCATCGGGCCGGCGCTGGCCGCGACCGTCCTGGCGGTGGTCATCAACGGCGTGTTGCTGGGCGAGGCTCTCGTCCGCGAGACCTCCAACATGATCAGCCTGGTCGTCTTCCTGGGCCTCGGCGTCGCGAGCGGGGTCGCCGGCTCACGGCTGCGTCACACGGCGGCCCACACGGCGCATGCCCTGGACGACCTGGAGGCCCGCGAAGCCCACCTGCGGTCGATCCTCGACACCGTGCCCGACGCGATGATCGTCATTGACGAGCGCGGCGTCATGCACTCGTTCAGCGCCGCGGCCGAGCGGCTGTTCGGCTGGACCGCGGCCGAAGCGATCGGGAAGAACGTCAGCATCCTGATGCCCAACCCCTACCGCGACGCGCACGACGGCTATCTGGACCGCTACATCACCACCGGCGAACGCCGCATCATCGGCATAGGCCGGGTGGTGGTCGGCGAACGCAAGGACGGCTCCACCTTCCCGATGGAGCTGGCGGTGGGCGAGATGCGCTCGGGAGATCGGCGGTTCTTCACCGGCTTCGTCCGCGACCTCACGGAGCGTCAGGAGACCGAACGGCGCCTTCAGGACCTGCAGTCCGAGCTCGTGCACGTCGCCCGGCTGACCGCCCTGGGCGAAATGGCCTCCGCCCTCGCCCACGAGCTGAACCAGCCCCTGTCGGCCACGTCGAACTATGTGAAGGGCTCGGTGCGCCTGCTGGACCGCGAGCCGCTGGACAAGGCCAAGATCCGCGAGGCGCTCAACCAGGCGGGCGAGCAGACACTGCGGGCCGGCCAGATCATCCGCCGGCTCCGCGACTTCGTCTCCAAGGGCGAGACCGAGCGGCGGTTGGAAAGCCTGCCGCCGATGCTCGAACAGGCGGGCGCCCTGGCCATGGTCGGCGCCAAGGAACGCGGCGTGCGGCTCCGCTTCGAGGTCGACGCGGACGTGGGCCTGGTCCTGGCGGACAAGGTGCAGGTCCAGCAGGTGGTGCTGAATCTCATGCGGAACGCGATCGACGCCATGGAGGGCATGCCCCGGCGGGAGCTCGTGGTGGGCGCCCGGCCCTATGAGGACGATATGGTCGAGGTCTGGGTCGCCGACAGCGGGCCGGGCGTGAGCTCGGAGGTCGCAGATCAGCTGTTCCAGCCGTTTGTCACCACCAAGCGGGAGGGCATGGGCGTCGGTCTCTCGATCAGTCGGACCATCGTCGAGGCTCACGGCGGCCGCATCTGGGTTGAGCCCAACCCCTCCGGCGGTGCTATCTTCCACTTCACGCTTCGGCGCGTGCGGGACGAGGAGTTGAGCGCAATTGAGTAGCAGTGTTGTCCATGTCATCGACGACGACGAAGCCATGCGGCAGTCGCTGGAATTCCTGCTCGACACCGCCGGCTACGCCGCACGGACCTACGAATCGGGACCGCAGTTCCTGCAGCATCTTCCCGGCCTCGAGCATGGCTGCATCCTCACCGACGTCCGGATGCCGGACATGAACGGTCTCGAGCTGGTCCGCCGCCTGCAAACCCACGGCGTGACCTTGCCGGTGATCGTGCTGACGGGACACGGCGACGTGCCCCTCGCCGTCGAGGCGATGAAAGCCGGCGTGCGGGACTTCCTGGAGAAGCCCTTCGACGACGAGGTCCTGCTGGCGGCGGTGGCCTCGGCGATGGACAGCGGCGACCAGGCCCAGAAGGAGGACGCGGAGCGGCAGAAGTTCGAGACCATGCTCTCGGCGCTCTCGCCGCGCGAGAAGGACGTGCTGCACGGCGTGGTCGCGGGCAAGCCGAACAAGGTGATCGCCCACGAGCTCGGGATCAGCCCACGCACGGTGGAGGTCTACCGCGCCAACGTCATGACCAAGACCGGCGCCGGCAGCCTGTCGGACCTCGTCCGGATGGCCCTGCTCGCCCGCTTCTGAGATTGCGTTCCGTCAAAGCGCTCGCGCGAAGCGTGGTCCATACGTGGTCTCATGCGCGCGACGACGCCCCCTCATGAACTGCCCCTCGTTGTCGTGGCCGACGACGACGTCGCCCTCTGTGCGGCGCTGAAGTTCGCATTCGAGACCGAGGGCTATCGCGTCGAAACCTGCGGCAGCGGCGAGGCCCTGCTCCAGTTGCAGCTTCCCCGCGAACGCGCCTGCCTGATCGTCGACGAGCGGCTGCCGGGGCTGACCGGCCTCGACGCGTTGTCGCAGTTGCGGCGCCGGGGCGTGGATCTGCCGGCGTTCGTGATCACCACCAATCCCTCCGCGTCGGCGCGCCTTGCGGCGGAGACCCTGCGCGCGCCGATCATCGAGAAGCCGCTGCTCGGCGACGGACTGCTGGACCGGATACGCGGCGCCTGCCCGCCCGACGCCTGATCGCGGCGGCCCTCGAGGCCGCGCTCACCAAGGTGCTGAAGCCCAACCAGAGCTTGCGGGAGCCCACATCTACGGCCGTCAGCTCTTTCGCCAAGGGCCTGGACGCCCGCGCGCCGCGGATGGCCGCCATGCTGAACCTGGAGGACGTGCGCCGCCAACGGCCGGCGCGCCGCTCCGGATCGCCACCTCGGGCTCTCCCAACGCGTTCGCCGGGCGCGGCCGCTTCACCTGGCGTGACTACGCCATCGCCGTTCTCAAGCGGCCTGCGACCGAGCTGGTGCATATCGGGCGTGTCGCGGAGGGGCTCGAGGCGGCTAAGGCGGCGGCGCTGCAGGAGGCGGGCATCGACCCTGCCCGCTACGTCTTCGCCGGCTGGGCCCGGAGCCTCGGGGAGGAACGGGTCGCGCGCAAGGCGGACGTGTACCTGTCCAGCTAGCCCGAGACCGGCAGCAAGGCCAAGCTGGAGGCCGTGGCGGCGCATCTTCCGGTGATCGTGCCGCTGGACGACGATGCTCCGCCGCTCATCCGCTACAGCCTGCCGCTCGACCACTGGCTGCCGGTGTCGGGTCCGGACGAGGTCGCCGCCGCCCTGGATCGCGCTGTCGATCTCGCCGCGCGGATGCGTGCGCCGGACGAACTGGCCCGGCTGGACCGCGAACTCGCGCGGTTCGACGCCTATGTGGCCATGCGACCGCTGCCGACGCTTAAGGCGCGACCGGGACGGGGCGGAAGTCCAGGTCGTGGTAGTCGTAGCTGAAGTCGGCGACCGGGGAGACAGCCTTCATGGTGATCCTCGTCGGCTTTCCGGCGGCGTCGAGGTTGAAGGTCACGAAGGCGGGCTCGGTGATTCCGTCCTTCCATCGCGCCACGAATGTGTCGTAGGCCCAGTGCTCCAGCGGCCCGGTCATGCCGGGCGTCTGGCGGAAGTCGATGACGAGCTTGCCGCCCGCCTCGGTGATCGAGATCGGCCCGTACCACGGATCGGCATAGGCGCCGGCGTAGCCCGACAGCGGCAGAGAGGGCTGGGAGACTGGCCGAGACTGCTGGGCCGCCTTCGCCGCCTTCAGGCCATCGGCCCAGCGCTTCTCCATGAAGTCGTCATACGCCTTGGGCCAGTCGCGTTTCGGCAGGCCGAGATAGTGGTCGAGCAACTCGTTGGTGAGGCCTGGGATCATGGCGTTCTCCTCCGAGTTCACCATCATCGCAAAGCCGATGTTCTTCTCCGGGATCAGCACAAGGACGGCTCGGAATCCCAAGGTCCCGCCGCCGTGGCTGATGATCTTGTGGCCGCGGTAGTCCTTCACGTTCCAGCCCAGCGCATAGGTGCTGAACTGGGCGCTCGCCTCGGCCAGCGGCCCGGGCAACGGGCTTGCGTTCATCAGCACGACGGGCTTCCACATCTCGCGCGCGCTGGCCTGGCTGAACACCTGGGCGCCTGAGGCCGCCTTTCCCTCTGCGAGCTGGACCTGGATCCACTTGGCCATGTCGTTGGCGCTGGACGAGATCGCGCCGGCCGGCCCCGCGTTCTGGCCCAGCGCGACCGCCTGCTCGTCCAGCGGCTGCTGCGCGCCCATGCCGCGGAGTTCGCCGAGCTGGCCGTGCGGCAGGGCGCGGTTGGACACCCGCCACCGATCGGGGTCGTTGGTGACGGAGTTGGCCATGCCGGCCGGCTTCAACAGCCGCTCGCGGACATAGACTTCCCAGGTCTGGCCGGTCTTCGCTTCGACCAGCTGGCCCGCGACCGCATAGAGGATGTTGTCGTAGGCGTAGGAGGACCGGAAGCTGGTGGCAGGCTTCAGGTAGCGGATCCGCCGCACCACCTCGGCGCGGCTGATGTTGGTGGCCGGCACGAACATCAGATCGCCCTGCCCGAGACCCAGGCCGCTCCGGTGGGCCAGCAGGTCGCGCACCGTCATCTCCCGGGTCACCCAGGGATCGTACATGCGGAAGTCCGGCAGGTGATCGATCACCGGGTCGTCCCACTTCAGCCTCCCCTCGTCGACCAGGGTCGCTAGCGCGGCGGCGGTGAAGTGTTTGGTCACCGAGCCGATCTGGAACAGGCTGTCGGCGTCCACCTTCTGGCCGCTGCCCAACAGCTTCTCGCCATAGCCCCTGGCGAAGGTGACCTTGCCGTTCTCGACGATGGTCACCGCAAAGCCGGCTGCGTCGAGTTGGCGTCGGACGGACTCCACGCGCTTGTCGAAGCCAGGCGGCGGCGCCGCGAGCGCGGCGCCGGGGATCATCAGCGCGAGGACGACGAGAAAACGGCGCATCCGAGAGTCCTTTCGGGTCAGGCGGCGACGGCAGGCTGCGCGCGGCCCGACCACAGGCGCCACAGCCCCCAGGTCATCAGCGGCAGCACATAGACGGCGAGGATCAACCAAGCGAGCAGGCGGTAACCCTGTCCGATGAGGGCGACGAGGCCGAACCGGTCGGCGATGAAGATCGAGCCAACCAGCAAGCCGGCGGCCACGGCCAGGCGAGCGGTCCGAGGGAAATCGCTGCGGCGGGCGTGGCTCCAGACATGCCCGATGCGTTCGTTGACCGCGTGGACGGCCCCGACCCCGGTCTCCAGCAGGGCCGCAAAGATCATCGCCTGGAAGAGCAGGTGGAAGACGGGCAGGTCCAGGCGCCGCAGCAGGACGTCGGACGGCAGCGCCTCGCCCGCGATCTGCGGCGCGTAGGCCGCCATGCAGATGAAGAAGATGGCGGCGGGGAGCATGGCCAGGGGGGCCGGCCAGCAGGCCGGCGACGACCGCGTCCCGCCGGCTTGTCAGGTGTCGCAGCACCGGCAGGATCACCACCGCGCAGACGATGTTGTAGCCCGCGTAGGTGACGCCGCCGGCCACCCATCCGTCGATCGGCGTCGGCCGCGCGAACGCCTCTGCGATACGCGGTCCGAAGGCGCCCAGCGCGAGCACGAGGAACACCCCGTAGACCGCGTAGAGGAACATCGAGGCATACTTGAAAAGCCGCTCCACGGCGGATCCGCCGAACGCCACGACCCCCGCGACCGCCAGAGTGAGCGCGAGGGCGCCCACGATGGCCGACCAGCCGAACACCGCTTGTCCGATTGCCCCGGCCGCAGCGCCGATCACTGCGAGGATGAGGATGCTGAAGACGACGTAGGCGATCTCGAAGGCGATCCAGAAGGGTCCCAGGAGATGACGGAAGAAGGTCCGGTAGTCTTCGCTGGCGGTGGCGCGGGCGAACAGAAAGGTCGCGACGCAGACGGCGCTCCAGATGAGCGTCGCCAGCGCCATGGCCATCAGCCCGCCGCGCGGACCGCTCGGCAGGAAGAACTCGGCCAGCTCGCGGCCGGTGGCGTAGCCGCCGCCGATCACCACCGCCTTGAAGGCGAAGCCGGGCAGCAGGAACCGCTGGAACCACGACGGCCCTCTGGCGGCCTGGCTGCTCACGCGAGGCAGGCCTCGACCAGCCGGTCGAACGCCGCGCCGCCGCGCATCGGGTCGGCGACGGGCAGGTTCAGCAGCCGCGACGCCCGCGACATGACGTCCTCAGCCTCCTCGGCGGTCATGGCCGAGGTGTTGAAGCTCAGGCCGGCGCAGCGGATCGCGGGATTGGTCAGTCGGCCCATCATCAGGTGGGTCTCGATGGCTTCGGTCAGTCCCGGCGTCGGATAGTTCGGAAAGCCGAGCAGATGGGCGCGGCCCGGCTCGTGGCACAGCACGATGACGTCGGGCTGGCTGCCATGCAGCAGGCCGAGGGACACCGCCGAATAGGCGGGATGGAACAGAGAGCCCTGCCCTTCGATGACGTCCCAATGGTCGGGCGCGGCGTCGGGGCTGAGCAGCTCGGCCGCCCCGGCCTCGAAATCGGACACCACGGCGTCCATCGGCATCCCGGCGCCGGCGATCATGATCCCCGTCTGCCCCGTGGCCCGGAAGTCGGCGGCGAGTCCGCGCTCACCGAAGGCGCGGGCGATCGCCAGCGCCGTGTACTTCTTGCCGAGGGCGCAGTCGGTTCCGACGGTGAGCAGGCGCTTTCCGGTGCGCTTGCGCCCCGTGGCGACGGGCACGCCAGGAGGCGGCTTGCGCACATCGATGAGACGGCGCCCCAGGCGGTCGGCCACCGCCTTGAGTTCACGGATGTCCTCGAGCTTGGCGTGCATCCCGCCGATGAGGTCCAGGCCGGCCTCCAGCGCAGCCACCAGGCTCGGAATCCAGGCGGGGCTGATCACGCCGCCCGGGTTCGCGACCCCGATCACCAGGGCGCGGGCCCCGCGGCGACGGGCCTCCTCGGGGGTCATCCGCGGCAGCCCGGTCGTCACCGCCTCGTCCGAGCAGGCCAGCTCGCCGACACACCGTTCGCCGGCCCAGTCACGCAGGCCGAAGGCCGTCTTGGCGTAGCCGGGCTCGGTGATGTCGCCCACGAACAGCAGGTACGGCTGCGGCAAGCTCACGACGGCCGGCTCCAGGCGCGCAGTCGCAGCGGTCATGCGGAGGCTCCCGCCGCGAGAAAGGGTTCGAAACGCATACAGGGTCCTTCGGGCGCGGACGAGCGCCCCGGTCGGACGGCGGCCGGCAGGCGACGCCCGCCGCCGCCGCGGCATCAGAACTCGGCCGTCACCGCCACCCCGACCGTTCGAGGCCGGATCACGCCGACGCCCATGGCGCCGTTCGGATAGACCGGCAGGCCGTTGGCGATGGGCGCGGCGGTCGACACCAGGCCGTCGCTGTCGAAGACGTTCTTGGCGTAGGCCTCGATGGTGAAGCGGTCGAGGTCGACCCCAGCGCGAAGGTCGACCACCTGGTAGGCGTCGATTTCGCGCTGGCGGCCGTTGGCGCCGCGGAAGGCCGCGTCGTAGGCGCCCGACTGATCCGAGACATGACGCACGGAGCCCCCGACGAAGGCGTCGGTCGCGCCGTTGAGCGCCCAGCGGTAGTCCGCGTTGAGGCCCAGCGTCAGCTTCGGCGTGAACGGCAGTCGGTCGCCGTCAAGCCCGCCGACCAGCGGATCGGTGTCGTCCTTGAGCTTGGCGTTTGTGTAGGCGCCGTTCACGCTCAGAGACAGGCCCTCCATCGGGCGAAAGGCGGCGTTGAACTCAGCGCCCTGGCTCTTGGCCTTCCCCCCGTTCACATTCACGCCGAAGCCATTCACCGAGGCGAACAGCTGGATGTCCTTCCAGTCGATGTGGAAGGCCGCCACGTCCAGGCTCCAGCGACGGTCCGCGCTCTCGGCCTTCAGGCCCACCTCGTAGCTCATCACCGAGTCTGAATCGTACGACCGCGGCACGGTCGGCGGCGCGTTGGGCGGCACGACGTTGGGCCCGCCGGGTCGGAATCCCTTGGCGACGCGGGCGTAGACGGAGGCGTTCTCGCTCAGCTCGAAGCGCGGGGCGATCGAGTAGGTGAAGACCTCCTCCGAGGACTTCGAGGAGAAAGACTGCGGGCCGCCGGCCAGCACGCCGTCCCCGGTCTGCGCCGCACTCTGCTCGTTGCGGCTCCAGCGGCCGCCGACATCGACATCGAGGCGGTCACCGAGATGGGCGGTGACGTTGCCGAAGACGGCGACTTCCTCATAGTTCGAAGGCAGTTGCACCGCGCCGAGGACAGGCAGGCCCGCGATGTCGGTGAGCGTACCGGGCTGCACCGCGCGGAATTCCTGACGGATCAGGCCGTCTTCCTTGTTGTAATAGGCGCCGGCCAGCCATTCGATCGGGCCTTCGGCCTTGGAGGACAGCCGCACCTCTTGGGTCAGCTTCTTCAGGTTGGTGTTCTGGGCCAGCAGAAACTCGTTCGGCACGCCGAAGATGGCCTGGATCAACCCGCTGAGGTTGAAGGTCAGGTCGTCGCGCAGCGTCTGCTTCTGCGTACTGTAGCTGGTGGACGACGTCAGATCGGCGAAGCCGAGGTCCGCGTTCACTGTCGCGTTGTAGACGCGATAGTTCACGTCCGAGAACTGCGGCACGAACTGCGACTGGGAAAGCCTGTCGTAGAGCGGCTCCAGGGTGGTCGCATCCGCCTCGGCGATCGTCGGCGCGTCGGTCTCGATATTCTGCGCGATCATGGACAGTCGGACCGAAAGCGTGTCGAGCGGTGCGAACAGCAGCGACGCGCGCCCGCCGTAGCTGCGGCCATCGTCGATGTCCTTCTCGACGTCGGACCCGGCCGTGCCGATGGAATCGATGAAGCCTGCGGTGTCGCGGTACGAGCCGGAGGCGCGGAAGGCCAAGGTATCGCCGAACGGGACGTTGATCACGGCCGCCGCGCCGTAGGATTCCCCGCCGCCCTTCGTGGTCTCGAGGTTGGCGCGAGCGCGCATGAGCTGCTCGCCGAGGCGGGGTTCGTTGGTGACGAACTTGAGGACGCCGCCCAGCGAATTGGCGCCATAGAACGTGCCCTGCGGCCCTCGCAGGACTTCCACACGCGCCACGTCGAAGGTGTCGAAGTCACCGGCGAGGATCGCGCCGTTCGCCAGGCCCGTGCTCGAGCCGAACGGGGTCTCGTCGACATAGACGCCGACAGTCGAGGCGACGCCGCCGGTGTTGACACCGCGGATGACGAGACGCGCGTTGCCGGGGTTGGCCTGGACCACCTGCAGGCCCGGAACCAGCTTCAGATAGTCGGAGAACGTGGTCGCCTGCAGATTCTCCAGGTCGGAGCCGGACACCACCGAGATCGACTGCGGCACCTCGATCAGCGCCTGCTCGCGCTTCTGGGCGGTGACCACCAGCTCTTCGACCGCGGCCGGCGCGTCGGCCGCCCACGCGCCGCCGGTCGCCGTCAGCGCCGCCACCGCGGCCGAGGCTGCGAGCACGGACCGCTTCGCATGCATTCTCATCGTCACCCCCTCCATCTGGTCGTCGGCCGGCACGCGTCCCCAACCCTAGCGAGGGGAGACGCCGCCTCTCCCCGGCGCAAACCTCCCGCCCGGGAATTATCCATTGAGACCACGATGATCCCAATTAGAGAATTGTCAACACGATGACGGCGGATCAGAGAATTGCGCCGCAGTCACAGGACGGCGCCCGCCGTCTTGGCGAGCGGGCGAAGCGCAAAGAGCGACAGTGACGACAAGCCGGCCACCCCGCCCATGAGGGCGAAGAAGACCGGCGGACCGAGAACGGTCCAGAGCGTCCCGAGCACGCCGGCGAGCAGGTTTCCCGCGAACGCCGCGAGGAACCAGGCTGCGACAGCGGTGGCGGCCAGGCCCGCCGGCGCGAAGCGCGCGAAGAGGCCGAGGCCTACCGGAAGGATGAAGAGCTCGCCGGCGGTCAGCACGGCGAAGAAGCCGACCAGCCACAGCCAACTGGCCGCGCTCTGCCCTGTCGCACTGACGGCGGCCAGCACCACGAAGGCGGCGGCGACGCCGGCCGCGCCGAGGCTCATCTTGCTCAAGGGCTGCGGTTCACGCCCCCGGGCGGCTTGCCGGCTCCAATGCGCCAGGAGGAACGGCGTCAGCGCGAAGACCAGCAGCGGGTTCAGCGACTGGAACCAGGTCATCGGAATCTCGAACCCACCGCCGACGACCCGGTCGACGCCCTGGTCGGCCCAAAGCGCGACCGTATTGCCCATCTGCTCGTAGGCGGCCCGGAACACGACGACCGACAGGCCGACACCCACGAGCAGCATGGTGAGGGGCATGTTGGCCCGGCCGCGCGCCGGCCCCTCGCGCGCCGCGCGGGGCGGATCGGCCGGCAGATAAGGGCGCCCCAGGATGTAGATCGCCAGGCCCGCCAGCATGCCGATGCCGGCGACGCCGAAGCCGTAGTGCCAGCCGTAGAGCTCGCCGATCGTGCCGCAGACCAGAGGCGCCAGGAAGCCGCCGAGGTTCACGCCCACGTAGTAGACGTTGTAGGCCCGCACGCGGCGGGGGTCGTCCGGCGCGTAGAGGCCGCCGATCTGGCTCGGCAGGCTCGGCAGAAAGAAGCCGTTGCCCAGGGCGATGCAGGCGAGCGCCGCATAGAGCGCCGGCTCGAACGCCATCAGGAAGTGGCCGAACGCCATGATCGTCCCGCCGAGGATGACCGCCTTGCGGCGGCCGAGCCAGCGGTCGGCGACGAGCCCGCCGAAGATCGGCGTCAGGTACACGACTGCGGTGTAGAGGCCGTAGACCAGCGACGCCTGGGCCTGGGCCATCAGCAGCTGCTTGGTCATGTAATAGACCAGCATCGCGCGCATGCCGTAGAATGAGAACTTCTCCCACATCTCGGTGAGGAAGAGCACGGTCAGCCCGCGGGGCTGACCGAACCAGGACGGTTGCCCGGCCGATGCGAGGCTCATGGGGCGCTGCCCCAGCCATGTTCGGGATAGCTGATCCGGCCGTCGACGTACGAGACGCTGGGCAGGCGGTCCTGGGTGATGAAGATCGGGCCGTCGAGGTCGACCACCTCGCAGAGCTGGCCCAGAAGATAGGCGGGGCCCATCGCCAGGCTGGTGCCCACCATGTTGCCGACCATCACGCCCAGGCCGAGGCGCTTGGCCTCGCGCGCCATCGCGAGCCCCTCGGTCAGGCCGCCGCACTTGTCCAGCTTGATGTTGATGACCTGAACCCGCCCGACGAGCGGTTCGATATCATCGAAGCTCAGGACGCTCTCGTCTGCGGCGATGGGGATGGGGCATTTCAGGCCGTCGTGGTGGTCCTCGCGGCCGCGGGCGAAGGGCTGCTCCAGCAGGCGGACATCGGCCTCGACGAGGGCCGGCGTAAGCACCTCCAGGCTGTCGGGATCGAAACCCTGGTTGGCGTCGACGGCGATCCAGGTCTCGGGCCGGGCGGCGCGCACGGCGCGCACGCGCTCGGCGTCCAGCTCGGCCTCGCCGGTAAGCTTGAGCTTCAGCGCGCGGGCCTGGGCGTAGGCCCTGGCCTTGGCGGCCATGACCGCAGGTTCGGCCGCGCCCACCGTGAACGTGGTGACCAGGGACTGCGGCCGCTCCAGGCCGGCCAGCTTCCATACCGGCTGGCGCCGCCGCTTGGCCTCCAGATCCCAGAGCGCGCAGTCTAGCGCGTTGCGGCCGCCGCAGGGGGGCATGAGGCGGCGGAGCCCTTCCCGATCGAGCCCGGCCTCGATCTCGGAAAGCGCAGCTTCAACGGCCGAGATCATCGCAGGCACGTCGTCGCCCAGGTAATAGACGCCCGAGGCCTCGCCCTCGCCGACCGCCCCCTCCTCACGCAGGCGGACGACGACCACCGGCATTTCGGTGAAGACGTAGCCGGTGATGCGGAACGGCTCGACCAGATGGACCGGCTCTTCGGCGACGGTCAGGGCAAGGCGGGGGGCGCAGGGTGGTCATGCCACCTCCGGGAATGCTGGGAGACCAAGGATGCGGGCGCCCGGCGGCAGCCGGACGCCCGGGCGGGATCAGTAGTTCACGCCGAGGCCGACGAGATGGAAGGCCACTGCGACCCAGAGCAGGACCGCCGTCGCGGCCAGGATCGCCAGACTCCACAGCTTGGCGAACCAGCTGCGTCGTCCGCGCCAGACGACCGAGACGTTCCAGATCGCGATCAGGAAGCCGGCGACCACGCCGATCGTGCCCAGGATGTGCAGCGCGTAGAGCACCGGGTCGAAGGCCGAAGACATGAGCTTGAGGTCGCTCATCATGCCGAGCACGGTCCCGACCCAGGCGGCGATGGCTCCGGCCGAGGCGAGCGCGCCGATGCGTACGGCCCGGAACGCGGTCGCCTCGCGCCCCTCCAGCGGGAAGGCCCCACGGTAGCGCCGCCGCACGATGGCGGCCACCGGCCACAGCACGACGGTCAGCAGCAGGATGCCGAAGCTGATCGCCGCGGCCGGGGTCAGCCACGCGGCCGATTTCGCGACGGGCGCGCGCTCGAACATCATGAAGGGCGAGAAATCGTCGACCGACCACCGGACGACCTTGCCGTCCTTCACCTCGGCGGCCAGCCGGCTCTTGCCGCCGACCTCGGCCCAGACGAAGGGCGCGATCTCGCGGTACTTCTTCGGCGCCCCGCCGAAGTCACGCAGCAGGGACGCACTGATCGTGCCGTCCTCGTTGGCGCTCACCTTCACGCCGCCCAGCAGTTCCAGGATGCTGACGAGGCTGCTTTCCACGCGGCGCGAGTTGATCCAGGAGCCCGAGATCAGCTTGGCGTGCTCGGCGGCGGTCTTGGCGTCCACCCGGCCCTCCGGCCCGGGGCCCGGCAGGTAACGGTCCGAGAATTCGCGGAAGAGCGCAGCGCGGATGTTGCCCGCCGCGCCTTCCCGGCCCGAACTGTTCATCGAGACGTAGAGGCCGACGCCGTCGTCCGGATAAAGGAACAGGTAGGTGTGGAACCACTGGGTGTCCCCGCCGTGGGCGATCACGCGCCGTCCGTTGGTGTTCTGCTCGTAGAAGCCCAGCGCCATGCGGTTCAGCGGCGGCACGACGGTGCGCGTGGTGGCGTGCATCATCCGGGTCGTCTCCGGAGACAGCAGCGGACCGCCGCCCTGAAGATGGGCGATCATGAACTTGGACATGTCCGCGCCGGTCGCGGACAGCGAACCGGCGGGGGCGAGCGGGATCAGCTCGAACTTCTTCGCCTTGCCCGCCGAGGCCTTGTCGTAACCCTTCGCCATCAGCGGCTCGAGCGCGGGCGGCAACGGCTGGCGGAACGTCGATCGGGTCATGCCGAGCGGCGCGAAGATGTTCCGATCGAGGTAGGTGTCGAAGTCGAGGCCGGAGGTCCGCTCGACCACATAGCCCGCCAGCGCCGTGGCGTAGTT
The DNA here is from genome assembly GCF_024699945.1 of Phenylobacterium sp. J426. GTDB lineage: Bacteria > Pseudomonadota > Alphaproteobacteria > Caulobacterales > Caulobacteraceae > Phenylobacterium. The sequence continues at coordinate 3,790,054 of NZ_JAJOMY010000001.1, forward strand.
CGAATAGGCCGGCTGCGCGCCCGGCGCGAAGATCTGCCGCGGCGTCCATCGCTTCAGCACCTGCCCCAGGGACACGGCGGCCTTCGGATCCTCGGTAATCAGGCCTTTCACCGCCTCCTCGAAGCCGGCGGTGTGGGTCATGACGTCCCGCATCGTAATCGGCTTGCCGCTCTTGTGGGTCGGCATCTTGAAGTCGAGGTAGGTGTTGATGTCGGCGTCGAGGTCGATCTTGCCCTGCTGGACCTGCTGCATGACTGCGGTCCAGGTGAACAGCTTGGAGACCGAGCCGGGCCGGAACAGCGTGCGGTCCGGGTCGACCGGCGTGAGCTTCTCGACGTCGGCGTAGCCGTAGCCCTTCTGCACCACCACCTGGCCATCCTTGACGACCACGACCACCGCGCCGGCGACATCGCCGCTCTTCAGCGCATAGGGCATGTAGCCGTCGAGCCAGGCTTCGACATCCGGGGCCGACAACGGCCGTGCGGCGGCGCCGGGGATCGGCGCGGGCGCCGTCGTCGTCTCGGCGTCGGGTTGCAGAGGCGGCGCCAGTGTCGGCGCCTGCGCCGCCGCCGGCGCGGCGACGATCGCCCAGGATGCGAACAAGGCCGTGGCCTTGGCTAATAGACGCATGCGAACCCCCTATGGCCGCTGGAGCTGAAACGATCCTGGTCCGGCGATAGTGATCCCCATTAGAGAATTGTCAACGGCCACGGCTGAGTTCCGCCGCGCGCGCCGGCGGGCGAATGTGCTGGACGCCGCGTGGGGTTTTTGCAGAATCGGAAAATCGGCCCGCGAGGGACTTTGTCCTGATCAGGATGGAGCCGCGGCTCCTGCGAGAGGATCCACGTTTGACCGCCCGCCACCCCACGCTTGGTAGCCTTCTTCGCAGCCTGCGGTCCCGCAACGGCTGGACGCTGAAGGAGATGAGCGAGCGAACCGGCATCCCGCTGTCGACGCTCTCGAAGGTTGAGCATGACCGGCTCACCCTCACCTACGACAAGCTTCTGCAGCTGTCCCAGCGCCTGAACCTGCGAATGTCGGAGCTCTTCGCCGAACCGGACGCGGCGCCGGAGGCTCGATCACCGCCCGCCGCTCGATCGGCCGGCTCGACGGCGCAATCCGGGTCAACACGCCGAACTACGACTACTACTACATGTGCCCCGAGCTGCGCCGGAAGCGGATGGTGCCCACGGTGACCCGCATCCGCGCCAAGAGCGTCGAGGAATTCGGCGAGCTCGTGCGGCACCAGGGCGAGGAGTATATCTACGTGCTCCAGGGGCCGGTGGAGATCCACACGGAGTTCTACGACCCTGTCGTGCTGCAGACGGGCGAGTCCATCTACATCGACAGCACCATGGGCCACGCCTACACGGCGCCCGAAGGCACCGACGAGGCGGTCGTGCTGGGCGTCTGCTCCAGCGCCGAGGAGGACCTGATGGAGTCCCTCATGGAGTTGCACAACGACGACGCGCCGCTGGCGCGGGCCGCTAGCCGCTAGCCGCTAGCCGCTGGCCGATCAGAACCAGGGCGCGCCGCTTAAGGCGTGGCCGAAACGGGTCTGGATGATCTTCTGCTGCACCCGCGCCACCTCGGGCCGCAGGCTGAGCTCCCGCTGCCAGGTCCGCGCAGCTCCGACATCCGCGAAGTAGCCGGTCAGGACGTAGTCGTAGCCGCCAGTCACCAGCGCCGCCGTCGCGACCGCGCCGTCCTCGTGGCAGTAGGCTTCGAAGCGTCGAAGGCCGGCCCGGGACGGATCGGCCAGCTTCACGTAGCTGATCGCTTCGACCGGGCGCCCGACCTTGGCGGGGACGAAGACCGCGCTCCACGTCGCCGTCCCATCGTGGCGCATCACCGACAGCCGCTTGCGAACAGCCCGGGCGTCTAGACCGCTCAGGTCCGGCAGGTCACGGATCCGTCCTTCCCGACGGCCGGCGAGCACCCGCCGCAACGCATCTTCTCCGCTGCCGGAAAGTCGTCGTGAGCCGGACTGTCGCATGGTCGCCTCCAACTCAAAGGCTGCGCGACGCGCTACGGAATTTCAATCCTGCCCAGGACATCAATGGTCCTGGTTAGAGAACGACTTTGCCCCCGGCCGCCGGGGTTCCGCGGCCGCCATTCTCCAGACTCCGGATCTGGCCCCCGCCGGTGTCGAAGGCTTCTGCACTGGCGGCAAACCCCTGCGCCGCTGTGCTGGCTCAGGCCAGTGTGCTGGGGTCAGGCCGCCGCGGTAAGCCGGTCGACTTCGGGATCCAGCCCCAGCGCCTGCATCATCTCGTCCCGCCGGGGTCCTGGCTTCGGCGGATAGGCGGCGGCGTTGCGCGCCTTGCCGCGGACCCAGTACTTGAACACGCGCGCCAGGTTGCCCGGCTTCTTCAGCCAGGCCTCCGGGTGCTCCAGCATGTGGAAGCCGCGCATGGCCTGGCGGAGCAGGTCGACGTCGTGCCGGATGGCGATGGCGACCCCGTCCTCGGCGAAACTCTTCATCAGCCGGCCGCGGAACGACGGACGATAGCCTGGCGTCAGCTCGGCCCGCGCCCGTCTCAGGGCTGCGCGATCCTGCTTCAGCATGAGCGTGAAGAACGGACGCAGCTCGCGCCAGATCGCCTCGTGATAGGCAAGCGCCCTCGCCTTCGGGTCACGCGTCGCATCCAGCACCTCGCGCAGGCTCCAGGCGGCCACTGCCGCGAACGAGCAGCCCCGGCCGTAGAGCGGATTGGTGCGGGCGATGTTGTCGCCGATGGCGAAATAGCCGAGCGCCGCGGGTTCGCCGTCCACGACCAGGTCGCGCCAACGGCAGATCAGGTCGCCCATGCCGAACACCTTGCTGGTGGGCTCGGCCTGCGCCTCGTTCACCCAGGGCCGGAGCCCGGGGAGCATCATGGCGATGCGGTGGAAGACCTCGGGGTTCACGATGGCCTTGCGCATCTCGTACTCGATCTCGGGCGTGCACATGGTGATCGAGAAGCAGCCGTTGTCACCCGGGAAAACCCCGAACTTCAGGAAGCCCAGGTCGCCCGTGGTCGGCGGATTTCCGATCCGCGGGGGCTCGGTCCTGCCGGGCCTCAGGCGGTAGTGGCGGGTGAAGTAGAGGATGCCCGCGGACTCGCTGAACTCGGGCACGTCGGCGCCGGCCGACCGGAGCTGCTCGACGAGATCGCCGCCCTTGCCCGAACCGTCGACGACGACGTCGGCGGTGATTTCCGCCGTCCGGCCGCCTTCGTCGCCCGCTAGGCCGGTGACGCGCAGTCGGCCGCTTGCGTCCCGATCGATCAGCAGCCGGCGCACGAAGAAGCCGGTGCGGATCTCGACGTTGGGCAGCCGCTCGACGTAACGCCGCATGACCAGTTCGAGCGTGGTGCGCCGGCTGGTGAGGATGGTGAGCTCCGCGTCCTCGGGCGTCGCCCGGTACGTTGGCCGCTGCAGCTCGGTGACCATGCCTTCGAACGGCAGCTCGCGGACGCCGTTCCGGGCGAGCTCCTCCAGGAGCCTCGGATGGTGCGCCTTGAGCAGGGTGCGCAGCCGGGCCAGGAAGGCATGGCTCTGCCGCAGATGGCCGACACCGGTTCGCTTCCAGTCGCGGAAGGCCTGGTCCGGGTCCTCCTCGGGCGGCGGGCCGTCCCGCTCCACGAGGATGAGTCGCCGCGCGTCGCCCGCAAGCGCGAGCGCGGCGCAAAGGCCGGCGATGCCGGCCCCGATCACGACGACTGTCTCGCGCATGGCTCTACGCGGCCGCCCCGCAGATGACGCCTGCCCGGGCCTCGGTGCAGGCGACGTCAGCATAGGCCACAACCTTTCAAGGATTCACACCGCAACTTCAGTTCACGCGGCGGTCCCGCCCGGCCCAGTAAGGCTCGCGCAGTTCGCGGCGCAGGATCTTCCCCGACGCATTGCGCGGGATGGCGTCCACCACGTCGACGCTCTTGGGGACCTTGAAGCCGGCGATGCGGGTGCGGGCGAAGGCGATCACGTCCTGCGGGTCGATCACGGCGCCGGGCTTGGCCACCACCACCGCCTTGACCGCCTCGCCCCACCTTTCGTCAGGCACGCCGATCACCGCCACCTCGGCCACCGAGGGATGGCCGTAGATCGCGCTCTCCACCTCGGCCGGATAGATGTTTTCGGCGCCTGAGATGATCATGTCCTTCACCCTGTCGTGGATGAAGAGGTACCCGTCGGCGTCGAGGTAGCCGGCGTCGCCGGTGCGCAGCCAGCCGTCGGCGTCGATGGTGTTGGCGGTGGCGTCGGGCTGTTTCCAGTAGCCGGCCATGTTGGCGATCGAGCGGGTCGCGACCTCCCCCACTTCCCCCGTCGGAACGCTGCGGCCCTCCGCGTCAATCACCTTGATCTCGACGCCGGGCATCGGGACGCCCGCCGCGCGCATGCGCGGATTACCGGCCGGATCGTGATCCTCCGGCGGCAGGTAGACGATCGTTCCGCAGGTCTCCGTCATGCCGTACTGCTGGACGAAGCCGCAGCCGAACACCTCCATGCATTCGCGGAGGAGATCGAGCGGGATCGGCGAGGCGCCGTAGAGGATGTATTTCAGGCGGCTGAAGTCGACGGTTCTGGCCCGCGGCTGGCGCACGACGATCTGCAGCGCCGCCGGCACCATGAACATCTTCGAGACGCGGTCGCGTTCGATGTAGTCGAGCACCTTCATCGGGTCGAACTCGCGGGCGACGACGCCTTTCGCCCCGTTCATCAGCCCGACCAGCCCCCAGCCCGTGCCGCCGATGTGCGCGACCGGCATGGCCACGAGGCTGATGTCATCGGGGCTCCAGGTGTTCCAGTCCATCTGGGCCTCGGCCGCGATGCGCCGCCCGCCCAGGATGTTCTCGTGGGCCAGCATCACGCCCTTCGGCCGTCCCGTCGTCCCGGAGGTGTAGAGCTGCACCGCCACGTCCTTCGGCGACACGGCGATGCCAGGATCGTTGTCGGGCGCGGCGTCGCGCCAGGCTTCGTAGAGTGGGTGCTCGCTGCCGGGCTCCATGGCGATCACCTGAGGCGCCCGCGTCAGCAGGTTCGCCACCTCCGATGCATGGCCCATCACCTCGGGTCCCACGAAGACGATCGGCGCCCCGCTGTCTTCGACGATGTAGGCGACTTCGGGCGGCGCCAGACGCCAGCCGATCGGCGTCATGACCACCCCGGCCTTCGCCGCGCCGACCAGCAGTTCGAAATAGTGGTCGCTGTTCTTGCCGACGTAGGCGATCCGCTGGCCCTTCTCGAGACCCGCTGCGATCAGTGCGTTGGCGACGCGGTTCGTCAGACGATCGAAGTCGGCGAAGGTCGTCTCGCGCCCTTCGAACTCAAGGGCGATCGCAGATCCTCGCAGGCGGCTCTGGTAGCGGGCGACGTCGCCCAGGGTCGGCATCTGTTCGAAGTCGTTCTGGTCCATAGGCGGGAGTTGACTTGCCCGCCGCCACGTCAGGCAAGGGGGCTGGACGCAGACCCACGGCGCGGCGAGCGGCCGCCCTGACCTGGGGGAAAAGCAAAACGCTTTATAACTTCGCCGCGCCGTCCAACCTTCGTTTCCGGAGGCCCCCAGATGCTGTCGCCGAGCGAATTCCAGACCGTCCGCTATGAAGTCCGCGACCACGTGGCGATCGTCACCCTGAGCCGACCCGAACGGCACAACGCCCTGAACCGCCGCGGCTACGAGGAGTTCGAGGCGGCCTTCCGCGCCGCCCAGGCCGATCCGGAGGTCCGCTGCGTGGTGATCACCGGCGCCGACCCCGCCTTCTGCGCCGGCGAGGACGTGAAGGAGATGATGGGCGCGGCGCCGCCGCCGCCGCCGCCGCTGACCACCGTCCGCCAGCCGCCGACGCCGGCCGCCATGGCCGCGCTGAACTGCGACCGGCCGGTGATCGCCGCCGTCAACGGCGCGGCGGTGGGCTGGGGCATGGAGATCATGCTCTTCGCAGACATCCGCATCGCCTCGGAGCGAGCGAAGTTCGCCGAGCTGTTCATCAAGCGCGGCCTGGTCTGCGACGTCGGCGGCTTCTACCGCCTGCCCGCGATCGTCGGCCCTGCCAAGGCCGCCGAGCTCCTGTTCACCGGCGATGTCATCGACGCCGCCGAAGCCCTCCGGATCGGTCTGGTCACGCAGGTCGTGCCGCATGAGCAGCTGATGGACGCCGCTTTGGCCTTGGCCGCCCGCATCGCCGCCAATCCTCCGGTGGCGCTGCGCTACATGAAGCTCGGCCTGAAGCGGGCAGCGTACGGGGATCCGGAGGAGATCGGCAGCTGGGCCATCGACACGATCCGCCGGCTGTTCCAGACCGAGGACCACAAGGAAGGCGTGGCCAGCTTCCTAGAGAAGCGACCCGCCGTGTTCACGGGGCGCTGATGACCACCGAACCGCCCGTCCAGGACGTTCGCCCGCAACATCGCTTCGACGAGGCGGCGCTCTACGCCTTCCTGAAGCCGCACCTCCCGGAGCTCGGCCCCAATCTGGAGGTCCGCCAGTTCCAGGGCGGCGCCTCGAACCCGACGTTCCTGCTCAGCACCGAGGGTCCAGATGGGCTCCGCCGCTTCGTCCTGCGCAAGAAGCCGCCGGGCGAGTTGCTGGCCAGCGCGCACCAGGTCGACCGCGAGCACCGGGTGATGAAGGCGCTGCGAGGTCATGTGCCGGTCCCCGTCATGCGCGTGCTGTGCGAGGACGCCGCGGTCATCGGCTCGGCGTTCTACGTCATGGACTATCTGGAGGGGCGGATCTTCCGGGACGCCACGCTGCCGGGTCTCGAGCCCGCCGAACGCGCAGCGATCTACGACCAGTTGAACGCGACGCTCGCGCGGCTGCACCAGATCGATCCCGGGGCTGTCGGCCTGGGTGACTACGGCCGGCCCGGGAACTACTTCCAGCGCCAGGTCGCCCGCTGGACGCGCCAGTACCGCGACGCGGAGACCGAGCACGTCCCGGCCATGGAGGCGCTGATCGAGCGGCTGCCCGCACGGATCCCCAAGGACGACAAGGTCGCGATCGCCCATGGCGACTACCGCCTGGAGAACGTCATGTTCCACCCCACCGAGCCGCAGCTGATCGCGGTTCTGGACTGGGAACTCTCGACGCTGGGGCATCCGCTGGCCGACCTCGGCTACAACGCCTTCCTGTGGCGGTCGCATGCGCCGGGCTGGGGCAGCCTGGACGGCGTCGACTTCGCCGCGAGCGGCATCCCGACCGAAGCTGAGTACGTCGCCGCCTACTGCGCCCGCACCGGGCGAGCCGAGATCGAGGACTGGAGCTTCTACGTGGCCTTCGCCGTGTTCCGGTTGGCGTCCATCTCGCAGGGCGTCTACCGGCGCGTGCTGGCGGGCAATGTGGCGAGCGACCGCCCGGCGGAAAATGGCGCCCCGGCTCTGGCCGAACAGGCCCTGGACATCCTGGAGACCGGCGCCGCCAGCTAGGGGCGCGGGGTGCGGCAGAGCACGCCCGGCGCCTCGGGCGCGGACGGCCGGGACACCGTCGCAGTCCTGGGATAGCACATCGCCTCGATCAGGCCCTCCTGACCGCCTGTGGAACACCCTGTGTAGAAGGCCCGCCGGGCGGGGGCGCCTTACGTCCGCGCGCTCACGGCGCCTCACGCCGGCTAGGTCGCCGTCCCACGAGACGTCCAGATCCTCGATCACGGCGCTGGCGTCTCTTGCACCCCGCCGCCACGTCGGATGACCTGCAGGTTCAGGCCCAAGACCTGGAGGACAGCTAAGACACGGTCGAGCTGTACGGAGGGTTTCCGCGTTCAAGTTCGACAATGAAGCGTAGCCCCACCCCGGCGGCCGCCGCGAGTTCGGGCTGGCGCAGCCCCATGGCGCGCCTGGCCTCGCGAACCGCAAGCCCAATCTCTGTTGAGGTGATCATGAGAGTTACCCGTTCGGGTAATTCGCGTCACCCCTGGCCCGCCAGTCAAAAGAATATCCCGAACGGGACATTTCGGGCGCACGACCGTCCAGCTGCCGAGACCATCCCGAGCGGGCAATTTCTCGACCAAGCCTGGTGAAAGATCTTACCAGCACACTGCCGCTCGACAGCAAATTCAACCCGGAGCTCGCCGATTTACCGACATCAGGCGCTGCAGCGCGTCTGGGAATGGAGACGACGCATGAAGCCGCCGCTATCACGAAAAAGGACCGGGCGCTTGCCGGGTCCTTTCCAGGTCTCGCGATGGTACCGCCCTCCCGGATCGAACGGGAGACCTCCAGAGCCACAATCTGGCGCTCTAACCAACTGAGCTAGGGCGGCCCGACGCGAGGGCGCTGTTCTAGTCGCGCCGGGCGGCCGGATCAAGGCTTCAGCAACGGCCGCCTGTAGCGGCGTGACCCGGCCAGTTCGCGACCGTCGGCCAGCCGCACCGTGAAGTCGCCCGACGACTTGGACTCCACCTGAGCTATGGCGTCGCGGCGCACGAGGCGTGAGCGGTGGATGCGTACAAAGCCCACGTCGGCGAGCTCCTGTTCGAGATCCGCCAGCGCCGCCCGGTGCAGCACCGCCTCCCCGGCCCTGTGCAACTCCACATAATTCCCCGCCGCCTCGACGAACGTGACCTCGGCAAGAGGCAGGAAGACCCGTTTTGCCCCGTCCCGGACCTCCAGCACCGACATTGGCCCCCCGGGTTGGCTGAGCCGCGGCCGCCAGCCGAAGCCACAGGGCGTAAAGCGCCACCATCGCGACATAGACGAGCACATCCTTGCGGAACTCGTAGAGGAACTCGGCGAGCGGGCCGAAGGGGGGATAAAACCTGCCGACCCCCGCGTAGATCGCCCAACGCAGCAGGCCCATCCCGGTAATGTGGGCAAGCGAGAAGGCCAGCGCCGCCAGCAGGTGGACTGGGACCACCACCTTCCAGGGAGCCCGCAGCGGCTCCGCCCTGCGGGTCAGCGCCTGCAGCGCCGGCGTCAGGGCGAGCAGCATCAAGACGCTGGTGGATTCCCAGACCAGCGGCTCCCAGAGCGGGATCGGACGCCCTGCCTCCGCGAGGTCGTGGGTGACGGAAAACGCGTCCACCACCACGATCGCCGCGCCGACCGCCAGGACGGCGCACAGGAACAGTGCGTCGCGCCGGCGCCCGCTCATCCCCGCCAGCCCACCGTTCGTCCCTGGCCTCTCGCCAGCCGTCACAGCCGCGCCGCCGGACGAACCACGGCGCTGGCGGCGCCCGCCCGCCCTCGCTGCATCAGCTTTCGGGTTCAAACCTGGAGCCCCCAAGATGTCCGCCTCGTCCCGCAGGCATGACCTCGACGCCTTGCGCGTCGGCGCCTTCCTCCTGCTGATCTTCTACCATCTCGGCATGTTCTACGTGCCCTGGGACTGGCACGTGAAGAGCGCCCATATCGTCCCGGCCCTGGAAACGCCGATGGGGCTGCTCAATCCCTGGCGCCTGACGCTGCTGTTCGTCATCTCGGGCGCCGCCACGCGGTTCATGCTCGGGAAGCTCACCGGCGGCCAGCTCGCGGCCCAGCGGTCGCAACGTCTGTTGATCCCGCTCGTCTTTGGCATGCTGGTGGTGGTGGCCCCGCAGAGTTGGGCGGAGGTGGTCGAGAAGAACGGTTACGCCGGCAGCTTCTTCGACTTCTGGCCCCGGTATCTGGCCTTCGATCAGAGCTTCGGGATCATCCTGCCGACCTACAACCACCTGTGGTTTGTAGCCTATCTGTGGGTCTACACCGTCGTTCTGGCCGCGGCGTCGCCGTGGCTGCCGCGCCTCGACCGCATTGCGGAGCGCCTGCTCGGCGGCTGGGGGCTCTTCGTGCTCCCCATCCTCGCGTTTGGCGCCTACCTCGCCTCGGCGGGCCGCACCTGGGGCGAGACGCACATCGTCTTCGCCGACGCCTACGGGCATCTGCAGTACGGGACCGCCTTCGTCCTCGGCGTGTTGCTGGCGCCTCAGCAGAGCGTGTGGGACCGCCTCGCTCGCGCCCGGCTTGGAACGCTCGCCGCGGCGGCGCTATGCGTCGCGATCGGCCTGCCGCTGGCGCGCCTTGGGGTGGAGAGCTCCCCCGGCTGGCCAGGCGCTGCGTTCTCGTTCCTGCGTGAAGCCTACGCCTGGATGGTCATCTGCACACTGTTCGGCTTCGCCCGCCGCTACATCCGCGCGGGATCGCCGACCCTGTCGACGCTCAATGAGGCGGTCTTCCCGTTCTACATCGCCCACCAGACGGCGATCGTGCTGGCGGGCCACCTTCTGAAGCCTCTCGGCCTCCCGCTTCTATCAGAGGCGTCGATCATCCTGGCGATCACCGTCGCCGCCTGCCTCGCCACCTACGGTTTGGCGCGGGCGACGCCTTGGCTACGCCTGCCGCTCGGGCTGAAGCCCCGGGCGACGACGTGGCGCGTGGCCCCCGCCCCGGCCGAATAGCGGGCAAAGAAAAAGCCCCGGTCGCTTTCGCGACCGGGGCTCTTGTCGGTCTTGGCTTCAAGCCTAGTCCGGAAGCGTGAAGCGGATCGGGATCCGCACCGTGCCACCGTCGACCGGCTGACCGTCCCGCGTCTGGGGCCGCATCTTGAAGAGGCGGCTCATACGCATCGCGGCGTCGCCGAAGCCCATGTCGGCCGGCGTTTCCGACACGACAGAGCAGCCTTCCAGCGTACCGCGAGCGTTCACGGTGCAGCTGATGGTCGCGCTGCCGGAGACCTCCATCCGCGAGGCGCGGTCCGGATAGTACCGGGCCAGGTCCTCGGCCGACGGGCGACGTTGCCAGTCGGGGTTGGTGATCACCGACGGACGCGGCGGCTCCGGCGGCGGGGCGCGCGGCGGCTCGGGCGTCTCGATCCGGCGCTCGACCGGCGGAACCGGCAGAGGCGGGATCGAAGGGATGTCCGGCACGGCGACCGGCGGCCTCGGCTGCAGCTTCGGCGGCGGCGGCGGCGGCGTGTTCGGCGGCGGCGGAGGCGGCGGCGGGGGGCGGCGGCGGCGGCACTGGCTTGATCAGCGCCACATCCGTGACCTCGTCCGAGTACTCCTTGTACTTCGGCTCGAAGCGCGTCTTCCAGAGGTAGACGCCCAGAGCCGCGTGCACCGCGACCGAAACCGCGATCGCGACCGTTACACCCTTGCTGCGCTTGGGCTTCGGATCATCGAACGGGTTGTGCCGGATGTGGGTGACTTCATGAGGTGATGTCTCAGCCATGGGTCACCACCTACTGATCTTCGCCGACGAGGGCCACGCTGTAGAACCCGTTGTCCTGCAGCATGTTCATCACGCCCATGAAGTCGCCGTAGAACACATCCTTGTCGGCTCGGATGAAGATCCGTTCCTTCGTCGGATTGCGCGTACCGCCCAGCTGCGTCCGCAGATCGTCGCCCAGGGTGGACAGGTCCGTCCGGAAGTCCTGGATGAAGATCCCGCCGTTGGGCTGGATCGAGATGTAAACCGGCTTCGGCGGGTTCGTGCCCGGCGGTGCGACGGCGGGCGGCAGGGCCACCTTGACCGTCACGGCCGCCATAGGCGCGGCCACCATGAAGATGATCAGAAGAACCAGCATCACATCCACGAAGGGCGTGACATTGATGTCGGCGTTCTGATCTTCCTGATAGCGGTCCGCCCCCGGAACTCGAGAGTTTGGCGGCCATCTAGGTTAGGCTCCCTTGTCGAGCTGACGCGAGATCGCGTTCATCAGTTCCGCGACGAAGCCTTCCGAACGAGCGCCGTAGGCCGAAATCCGCGTCTGGAAGTAGTTGTAGAAGATAACCGACGGGATGGCGGCGAAGAGGCCCAGACCGGTGGCGAGCAGCGCTTCGGCGATGCCGGGCGCCACGACGGCCAGGTTGGTCGTGTTGGTGTTCGCGATGCCGATGAACGAGTTCATGATGCCGTACACCGTACCGAACAGACCGATGAACGGACCGTTCGAACCGACCGAGGCCAGGAACTGCATGCCGCCCGAAAGGCGACGAGCCAGCGAGGCCTGAACGGCGCCGACCGCCGCTTGCGCACGGTAGATGGTGCTGTCGCGGTGCTCGCCCGTGATCTGCAGGCCGGCCTGACGCGACAGTTCGATTTCCTGGGCGGCGGCGGCGGCCATGTCGGCCAGCGGGTTGCCGTCGAATTCTTCCGACATCGCGATGCGGTTCATGTCGTTGATCGACTTCGCGCCGCGGAAGTTTTCGAGGAAGTTGTCGGTCACGCGGTTCAGCGCGCGGAACTCAAGCGACTTGGTCAGCAGCAGGGTCCAGGTGAACACCGAGGCCAGGGCCAGGCCGATCATGATGACCTTAACGACCGGGTCGGCGTCCATGAACATCGTGCCGACGTTCAGCTTGCCAGCGTGCTTCATGGTCGGCGGGTCGGCCGATTCCGGGCCAGCCGCGCCGTCGGCGGGAGCCGCGGCCGGGGCCGCAGTGGATTCGGCGGCGGCAGGCGCGGCCGGGGCGGCGTCCTGGGCGAACGCCGGCGCGCTCGCCATCAGCGCAACGGCGCCGACGAGAGCGATGAAAGGAGTCTTCAGTTTGTTGTCGAGCATCTGTCGCCAGTTCCTGGTTGGTCTAGCACGATTGGCCGGAGGGTCGTCGCGCGAGAGCGTCTCCACCCTAGTTGAACATGCCCGGCGCCCCCCGCCTGCCTTAAGCCGATTGGGACCCCAGAGCCGCTGTCGCTGCGCCCGACCCGAACGCGTACTCCCAACTCACGTGGGACTTGGCGTTTCGAAGGCGGGCGACTTCGAACTCCCCGCGAGGAAACCGAAGTCTTACCGCTTTGTTAGACGTGCGGCTTGGGTCCTTTGACAACCCCTTATCGAGGCGTCAAGGGGCAGAAGCTTGCGCCGGACCGCGAAATTATTGTGTCAGGCGCTACAATTGTGCGCTGCACACTAAGCAATCTCCGTCCGCCTGCGACTTCACCACCAAACAGCGCTCTGCGTTGCTGCAATGCAGCAAGTCGATGAACTAGGGTCTGGGAACGAGGTGCGCGGCGGCTTTCGGAGAAGTGGTGCCTGGGGGCGGATTCGAACCACCGACACGCGGATTTTCAATCCGCTGCTCTACCAACTGAGCTACCCAGGCACAGGGCCGCCGTCGCGGGAGCCGCGTCTATAGAAGAGCAGATCCGGGAAGTCCAGCGAGCCCGCGCAGACATTTCGCACCCGCGTCACTCGTCTCCGGATTCGTCGCCCGACCCGGCTTCATCGCCGTGCGCCGGGACCGCGTAGACGCCCGCCAGCCAGCGCTGCAGGTCGACGTCGGCGCAGCGCCTGGAGCAGAAGGGCCTGTAGGCGGGATCGGCGGGTTTGCCGCAGATCGGGCAACCGGGCCTGCTCATGCCGCCGCCACGTCGATGCGGTCCCTCGCACGGCCACCGTCTTCGGCCAGCGAGAAACGTGCGCCCATCCGCCCCACGAGCTGGCCGAGCAGCGGGGCCGCGGCCGCGGCGACGTCGGGAACACAGGTCGCGACCAGGCGTGCGCCCGGCTGAGCCTCGCCCTCAGCCTGCAGTCGGCGGATGAGGCGCTGAGCGAGCGTGCGATCCGACAACGCCCCGTCCGCTCGGCAAAGCTGCTCAAGCAAAGGGCGCCCGCGACGGGGCAGCGAGATCTCCATGGTGCCGAAACGACCCACTGGTCCGATCGACACCCCCGGATTGTCCGGGCCAAAGGCCGCCCGCGCCGCCGTCAGCAGCGCATTGCCGTCGTGGCCGCGCCCCACCAGATCCAGGACCACGATCCCACCCAGGCCCTTGAGGCGCAGCAGCCGGGCCGATTCCCTCAACGCGGCCATGTTCGCCTGGCGTGTCACGCGCTTGGCGTCGCCGCCCTTTCGCTCGCCCAGGTCGACGTCGATGGCCGTCAAGGCGCGGGTGGGTTCGATGGCGAGCGTGCCGCCGCCCGGAAGCGGATGGAGGATCTCGAGCGCCTCGGCCTCGGCCTCGTCGGCCATCTCACGGGCTTCACGGCCTTCGACAATAGCGGCGTCACGGGCGGCGGCGCGGAGCTGTTCGGGCGCGTCCGGCGCGGATTGCAGGATCCTGGGGGCCCCGTCCGCCTCACCGATCAAACGCGCCACCGCCAGCTTGCCGCGGCGCGGCTCGCTGCGCAGCTCGACCTCCACCAGGCTGCCGCGGATCGGGCGCGCATCGGATTTGAAGGGCAGAATGGCCTCGGCCCCGCCGCCGAGGTCCAGGAAGGCGGTGTTCAGCGCCGGTTCCACGGACTCGACGCGCGCCGCCAGCCGGGCCCCCAGCAAGAGGCGGGGGTCGTCGTCATCGCGGCGGAGGATCAGACGCTCCGGCTGACCGTCCAGGGTGACGACGCCGCGGATCTCGCCGACGCCGCGATCCAGATAAAGTCGACGGACGCTCATGGCAGACGGAATCCCTGGCCGGCGAGCAGGCAGCCGACTTCATAGAGCGGGAGCCCGACGACCCCCGAATAGGAGCCCTGGAGCGTCACCACGAAGGCGCCTGCGCGCCCTTGGATGGCATAGCCGCCCGCCTTGCCCAGGCCTTCACCAGACCGGACGTAGCTGTCGGCGTCGGATGGCGACAGCCGCTTGAAGCGCACGCGGCTTTCCACGAGGCGGGCCGCCAGGCGACCTTGCGGCGAGATCACCGCCACACCCGTCAGGACGCGATGCGCCCGCCCGGAGAGCAGGGTCAGGCAGGCGCGGACCTCTGCTTCGTTCTCGGCCTTAGGCAGCACGCGACGCCCGGACGGCCACGACGGTGTCAGCTGCGAGGACGAAAGCGCCGGAATGGCGGGCGGCGACAGCCGCGCCCTTGGCATGGGCGAGGCGCAGCGCCAGCCGCCGCGGCGTCTCGTCGGATCGGGGGGTTTCGTCGAGCTCGGCGGCGTCGATCGCGTCGGGCTCAAGGCCGATCTGGCGCAGGAGATCGAGCCGCCGGGGGCTCGCAGACGCGAGAACGAGGCGCTGCGGCGCGGGCGGCAAGGCGTCGTCTCCGGCGTTCGTCAGCGGACGCGGAAGGTGATGCGGCCCTTGGAAAGGTCGTAGGGCGTCATTTCCACCAGCACCTTGTCGCCCGCTGAAACACGGATGCGGTTCTTGCGCATCTTGCCGGCCGTGTGTGCAATGATTTCGTGGTCGTTCTCAAGCTTTACGCGGAACATCGCGTTGGGCAGCACCTCACTGACGGTGCCGGGGAACTCCAACAATTCTTCTTTCGCCATGCGGGCTCCTGACCGCGATAAAACGACGGCTCGCGCCTGAGGGCTGCGAGCCGGAATCTCCAAGCGATTATAACGCAGGTCGCCGCGCGAGGTCGATTCTCCGCACGCTCAGCTTCCGAAGCGTTGAGCGATGCGAATGGCGAGCGCGTCCCGGACGTGCCGATAGGCCTCCAGCCGGGCCTCGCGGGAGCCCTCATGCAGGGTGGGATCCTGGACCGGCCAGTACTCGATCTCGGCGGCGCGGCCGCGCGCCATCTCGACAGCGCGGTGCTGGGCTTCCGGCGTGAGTGAGATCACCAGATCGAAGGAATCGTCGTTGAGCGTGTCGAACGTCTTGGCGCTGTGACCCGACAGGTCGCAGCCAAGCTCGGCCATCACCGTCGCCGCGAGAGGGTCGACGCCCGCCCCCGCCTCGTCCGTCGGCGCACGCAGTCCGCAACTGTCGACGAACACCCGGTCTCCGACGAGGCGCTTCAGCAGGGCCTCCGCCATAGGCGATCGGACCCGGTTGAGATTGCAGGCGAAGAGCACGGCGTCCGGCAGCCGGCGGGTCTCGTCCGTCATGTCCGGCTCAACCCCGCCAGTGGAGGGCGCAGATCAGGGTGAAAAGCCGGCGCGCCGTGTCGAGATCGGTGTCGACCTTGCCGGCCAATCGGGTGCGAAGGAGCTCGGAAGCCTCGTTGTGGAGGCCACGCCGTCCCATGTCCAAGGCCTCGATCTGCTGGGGGGTCGAGTTGCGGATGGCCTGGTAGTAGCTCTCACAGATCATGAAATAGTCGCGGATCAGGCCGCGGAACGGCGACAGCGAGAGGATGTGGCGCCGCTCGTACGACGGACCGCGGACGTCCAGCACCAGCCGATTCTCCACCAGCCCCATACGCAGGTCGTAGGGCCCTCCTTCGGCGCCTTCGGGCGCGAAGTAGTTCTCCTCCAGCAGATCGAAGATCGCGATCTGGCGCTCCTGCTCCTGGTCGCGCGAAACCGCCGCGAGCGACTCTTCGTCGAGCTCCACGCTCTGCAGGCGGTGCTTGTTGCGCGCGTCGTCGGCCATGTGGTCCGGGCGGAGGATCGCGCGAGCTTTATTGCAAACCGGGGGGCCGCGTCATCCCCACCTGCACACAACGGCGAACCAGCTACAGAAAACGCCCGGCGCGCGGAGCGCCGGGCGTCGAATCGCTGGCGTGGAGCCCTAGTAGCCGCGAGCGTACCGGCGGCCCTCGGGGCGGACGAAGTCGTCCCGGACGTAGCCGACGCCGACGCCGCCCTGCCCCACCAGGATCCAGTCCGTCCCGCGGACGTGGGCCAGGGCCTCGAACCGCTCGCCGGCCCGCAGGCGGCCCACCCGCGCCGAACTGGTGGTGGGCGCCGCCCGGACGTTCACGCCGTCGGTCGCCACGAAGGTCTGGCCGATGCGGCTGTAGGCGGCCGGCGCGATGTCCGACGACAGGCGATAGCCGCCCCGGGTGTACGTCCCGCGGTTCTCGACGCGGTCCTTCTGCATCTCGCAACCGATGGCCGAGCCCGCGGCCGCCCCGACGCCGGCGCCGACCACGGTTTCCAGGCCGGGCTGGCGGCCGCCCACCTTGTTGCCGACCAGGCCGCCAACGACGGCGCCAAGCACCGCGCCGACCTCCTGCTTGCCGCCGGACGCTGAGCAACCGGTGACGCCGGCGCTCGCGGTCGTGGCGCCGCCCAGGGCCAGGACGCCCGCCAGCAGGGCCGCGGCCGCGCCGCCGCCGATCGAGGTCTTCATCACGTTACGCATAGGTCTTCTCCGTCCTTCGCGTTGATCGATGATGCGAAGTTACGAAGCTCTGCCTGAACGGCCTTCGAGCCGGTTAGACAGCCACTGTTCAGCTTTCCGAACGGCCGTTCAGCTTCGGGACGGGGTCAGGCGGATCGAGGCCGAGCGCGCATGCGCCGGCAGGCCTTCGGCCTCAGCCAAGGCGACGGTCGCGGGGGGCAAGCGCGGCGAACGACCGTGCGTCGCACTTCACGATCGAGGTGCGCTTGAGGAAGTCATAGAGCGAGAGTCCCGACGAGAAGCGGGCCGCGCGGCTGGTCGGCAGCACATGGTTGGAGCCGGCCACATAGTCGCCGATGGCCTCAGGCGCATAACGACCGAGGAAGATCGCGCCGGCGTGACGCACGCGATCGGCCAGGCGCTCGGGGGCCTCGACCGCGAACTCCACGTGCTCGGGGGCGATGAGGTCGACGAGGGCGGGCGCCTCTTCCAGCGGCGCGATCACCACCGCTCCATGGTCACGCCAGCTGGCGCGTGCATCTTCCCCCGTCGCCAGAGAGGCGAGCTGGGTCTCGATCGCCGCCGTCACCGCTTCGGCGAATGTGACATCGTCGGTGATGAGGATGGACTGGGCGGCCGGATCGTGCTCGGCCTGCGACAGCAGGTCAGCGGCGATCCACTGGGGATCGTTGGCGCCGTCGGCGACGACCACGATCTCGGACGGGCCGGCCAAGGCGTCGATGCCGACCACGCCGTAGACCCGACGCTTGGCGGCGGTGACGAAGGCGTTGCCGGGGCCCACGATCTTGTCGACCGGGCGGATCGGACCCGCGCCATAGGCCAGCGCAGCGACGGCCTGGGCGCCGCCGACACGCCAGATCTCGGTGACCCCCGCGGCCTGGGCGGCCGCGAGCACCGCCGGTTGCAGGCGCCCGGGCGGCGTCACCATGGCGATGCGGCCGACCCCCCGCCGCCGAGGCGGGCACGGCGTTCATCAGCACGGTCGAGGGGTAGGCGGCCCGGCCGCCGGGCACGTAAACGCCGACGGCGTCCAGGGGCGTCCAGCGCCAGCCGAGTTCGACGCCGGCGTCGTCGGTGAAGCGCTGGTTCGCCGGGCGTTGGCGCTCATGGTAGCTGCGGATGCGGGCGGCGGCGAAGGCGATGGCCTCGCGCACCTCCGGCGAGCAGGCCGCGGCGCCCTGGGCGATCTCATCGGCGCTGACCCGGAGGGTCGCCTCCGTGAGTTCGACCCGGTCGAAGTCGCGGGCGAAACGCAGCAACGCCGGCAAGCCCTCCGCGCGGACGGCGGCCAGCACATCGCGCACAACCGCATCAACCTCTTCCGGCGTCTCGCGGCGCTCGGCCACGAAGGCTGCGAAGACGGCCTGGAAATCCGGGTCTGTGAAGGTGAAACGGCGCATGGCGCGCTTCTTAGCGGCCTGCGCGCCGCGAGGCTACGGCGTCAGGCCTCGTGGCCGGGGGTGCGCGGCGTTGGCCAGGGCTCGGAGACGTCCGCCAGCACGGCGTCGACGCACTCCACCTCGGCCCGAAGGTCGCCGCCGCCCGCGAAACTCAGGGTCACGGCCCCGCCGGGCGCGTCGCCGGGCTCGAACGTCAGCGCAAGCAGCTCCACGACCGCATCGGGGCGGTCGCGGCGAACGTTGCGCGCCTGCACCTTGAGCACGCAGCCCAGCTGCAAGGCGGCGCGCACGCGCTGACGCGTCCCCGCTTCCCACCGGTAGCGGTTGAAGGCGACCGTCAACAGGCGAGCCTTCGGCTCGAAGCTGATGTCACCGATCTTGGCGACGGCGTCCTGCAGGGCCGCGGAGATGATGGCGAGGTCGTCGGCGTCTTGGGCGAGGAGCCGGAGCGGCGCGGCGTCGGCCATGGGCTACTCCTCCCCTTCCGCCTCGCCGCCGCCCTTCAGGCGTCGGATCTGGGCGCCGCAGGCGCCGAGCTTCTCTTCGAGGCGTTCGAAGCCGCGGTCGAGGTGGTAGACGCGGTTGACGACGGTTTCGCCGCGCGCCGCCAGGCCGGCGATGACGAGGCTGACGGACGCCCGAAGGTCTGTCGCCATGACCTGGGCGCCCTGGAGAGCCTCGACGCCACGCACCCTCGCCTCCCCGCCCTGGACGCTGATGTCGGCGCCGAGGCGACGCAGCTCCGGGACGTGCATGAAGCGGTTCTCGAAGATCGTTTCGCGGATCACGCTCTCGCCGTCCGCCAACGTCATCAGCGCCATGAACTGAGCCTGCAGGTCGGTCGCGAATCCCGGATAGGGATCGGTTTCCACCTCAACGGCCCGGAGGCGAGAGCCGTTGCGCTTGATGGTCATCCCGTCGTTGTGCGCCGTCACGTCGACGCCAGCCTCGACCATCTTGTCGATCAGGGCCTGGATGAAATCGCTCCGGGTGCGGGTCAGCCGGACCTCGCCGCCGGCCATGGCCGCGGCGAGCGCATAAGTCCCGGTCTCGATCCGGTCGGGCAGCACCGCGTGCGTCGCTCCGGACAGGCGGCTGACGCCTTGGATGTGGATCTCCGACGTGCCGGCGCCGGTGATCTTGGCGCCCATCTTGTTCAGGCAGTCGGCGAGATCTTCGATCTCAGGCTCGCAGGCCGCGTTGCGCACGACCGTCTCGCCCTCCGCTAACGCGGCCGCGAGCAGGGTGTGTTCGGTGGCGCCGACGGACACCATGGGAAAGTCGATCTCAGCGCCGCGCAAGCCACGCGGCGCCTGCGCATAGACGTAGCCCTCATGCAGGTCGATCCGCGCGCCGAGGGCCTCCAGCGCCTGCAGATGAAGATCCACGGGGCGGGCCCCGATGGTGCAGCCGCCCGGCAGCGAGACCTTCGCCTGGCCCGAGCGGGCCAGCAGCGGCCCAAGCACGTTGAACGAGGCGCGCATCTGGCGGACCAGGTCGTACGGCGCAAAGCCGCTCACGATCTCGCGCGTGGTGAGCACAGTCTCGGAGCCGTCCGGGCCGTCCCGCTCGACCAGCTCGGCGCCCAGCCGCTGCAGGAGCTTGCCAAGGAAACGGGTGTCCGCGAGACGCGGCATGTTGGTCAGGCGCAGCGGCTCGTCGGTGAGCAGGCTCGCCGCC
This sequence comes from Phenylobacterium sp. J426, assembly GCF_024699945.1. Classification (GTDB taxonomy): domain Bacteria; phylum Pseudomonadota; class Alphaproteobacteria; order Caulobacterales; family Caulobacteraceae; genus Phenylobacterium. The sequence goes on from NZ_JAJOMY010000001.1 coordinate 3,810,014, forward strand.
ATCAGCTTGATGGCCGAGTTCTTGGCGCCGCTGATCGGGATTTCGCCCTCCAGCCGCGCGCCGCCGGTGATGGCGATGCGGTCCAATCCAAATCCTTCGCAAGCGCAGGGCCGCGCGAAGCCGCGGTCGCCCTGCGCGATATCTAACGTGCGCGCCGAACCGCGCAATGGCCTCAGTCGGTGGTCGACGGCTTCGCCGGAGGCCCTACGGCCGATCGAGCCTTGGCCTTGCGGCGCCGGAGATTCGCGCGCAGCGCCGCCGCCAGCTTGGTTTCCCGCGCGTCGGGCGTCGCCTTCCCGTTGTGATCCTTGGGCTCCATGCACGAGGGGTGCGGCGCGACGTCAGGCCCGTCAAGCCGCGTGGCCTTCTTTTTTAGGGCTTCACGCGACCCGTTCGGCCCGGTATAGCGCCCGCCTTCGCCGCCGTAGCTCAGTGGTAGAGCGCATCCTTGGTAAGGCTGAGGTCGGCAGTTCAATCCTGCCCGGCGGCACCACGTTCCCCCAAGCCTTGCAAGGGCTTGGGGGAACATCATCATCCCCCGTGCACAATCGAAAATCGTTCGAAATCGCATAGCAAGCGCGCGAGCACGTCGAATCGCGCGCCCGTGCGGAGCACCATCGGACCGATGGTCTTGCGAATTCTTGGCGAATCTTGGGGACCGGCGCCCCCGTCCACGGCGCCGAACGGCGCGGCGCCTGGGGTTTGAAGCTCCGCAACCGCGCCAGCGAACGGGCCCGCCTAGACGCGCCCTCGTCAGGCCGAGGCAGGAACAACGGTCTTCGCCCCGCAAGCCTGAGGCCTGCGCGAACCACCGCGCGCTTACACCGTTCAGCTTGCCGTGAGCTCCACCGCAAAGCCCCGGCGCGCCTTGAAGCGCCCGTCCGCGCCGCGTCCCAGCCGGGGATGGGCGGTCCGAGCCTTAGTCGTGGCGGCGGCGGTCGCCCTCGCCGCCGCCCTCTGGTGGATCGGAGCGCTGGACGCCCTGAGCCTGGAGAAGCTGGCCGAGACCCGCGAGTGGGCGCACCTGCGCTACGAGGCCCACCCCACATGGATCCTCATGGGGTTCGTCGCCGCCTACGGAGTGCTGGCCGGGCTGGGCCTGCCCGTAGCGCTTGCGCTCACGTTGTTGGCGGGCGCCGTCTTCGGCGCGATGCTGGGCGGCGTCGCCGTCGTAGCCGCCTCGACCCTGGCTGCACTCCTGGGCCACGGCCTCGCGCGGTCGGTCCTCCTCGGCTTGGCGCCCAGCAGCGCACGAAAGCACCCGGGCGTGGCCCGGTTTGTCCGGGTCGCCGCCAGGCAGCCGTTCCTCATCGTGCTCAGCGCGCGCTTGACGCCGGTGCTACCGTTCAACGCCGTCAACGTGGCGGCCGGCATGGCGTCGGTCCCGCTTTGGCCCTACGCGGGTGCGACCTTGTTGGGGGCAATCCCGACGTCCCTCATATTCACAACCCTCGGCGCCGGTCTTGGGGAGATACTTGCAGACGAAACGTCAATCGCCGCAGCCGTCCGGAGTCCATCGGTCTGGGGTCCCGTTCTCGTCCTCGCCCTGCTATCGACGACCGCGACCATCGTGCGTCTCAGGCAAAGCCGGGCTTGATCCCGCCGCGCAGCGGGCGGTCGCTGGCCCTGTCGGGAAGGACCGGGACCTAAGGTGCTGCGTCGACGCTTGTCGCGCCTTGGGCAGGCGTCAGGCCGACGGGCGGCGGATATGGCCTTTCCGGCGACCTCGCTCTTGAACAGCAGCTTCGTTCCCCCACTAAACCAGCACCGACTATTCGGACGACCTCACCGCCCCGTCCTTCAGCCGAGGCCTGCTTCTGAACATGCTCGCCAAATTCTGACGGGCGCCGAGACTACCCGATTTGTGGGTCGGGCGGATCGGATGCTGAACAACCAACAAACGTCCCTGTTGCATTGCGCTCCACGAAGCCGCCCCAGGCTGGGTCCAGCCTGGGCTCGCGCCCCGACCCTTCCGAGCGGCCTCGCGCCCCCGGTGCGCGCCACAACCGGCTCAGGTTGCAGCCTCGGGCGTCGTCGCCTCCACCCGCGCCGCTAACGCTTGCAGGGTGAACACCCCGGCTGCGCCGACGATCGTCACCTTGCGCCAGCCGTCGGCCGCCAGTTCGCGGCCGCAGGCGAGGGTCTGGGCGGGAGACGCGCGGTGGGTGGCGAAGGCGATGGGGCCGCGTTGGGCGCTGATCGTGTAGCTCATGGGCGGGAGACATCGACCGTCGTCGCCAACGGAGCCTTACCGGCTCCTCAGATCGGGTAATCGGACCTGGGAGAACCCCGCAAACAGCGGTTCTACGGAGTTCCCCCAGCCGACTCGCCTGCCAGAAAACCCTTGCAGCCGCTGTTGGCCAACGGCGGACGCCTTCCTGCCAGTATGTCGCCGAGCCTGTCAGCCCCGGCGCCGCGCGGCGGGTGCCCCGGTCCCTAGCCCCCGCGCAGGACCGGGCCATCACCGGGTGCGGCCACGCCTCTAAAACCGATGCGACCTAACGGAGCGAAGCCTTGGCGCGTACGCGGGCGAGCACGGTGTTGGCGAGCAGGGTCCAGCCGAAAGCCTGCTCGAGCAGCGCCTCGCGCAGGGGGCCGTGGCCGTGCGCATAGCCCAGCTTCCGCAGGCTGGACGCCATGCCGAAATAGACGTGCGCCGTCTGGCGCGGCTCCCTCGAACCCGTCCTCATACGCGCAATCCGCTCCCCTCAACCCCGATAGCGGCGCCGCGCCTCGAGAGGAAGCGCCGCCCGCGAAGTCGCGGCCCGGAACAGGTGTCGGAAGGTCCAGTTTGTCCTGGCCCTGGCGGGGTGCGGGCGCCGTCTTGCAGACTAGCCACCCGGTCGTGGGGACGACGTGAGCCCGCTGGCGCCGAACTGGCCCCTCGGTCACCGCCGCTAAGTCTTCAAGCCAGGGATCCGACCGGCAAGGCCATCCAGCTTAAGCTCGTCAAAGGTCGCGTGACGGAATAGCGCCGCGGCCTCGCCCCGAGAGGCAGCTGACGCTTACCGTTGCTGTTCGGCGGTCGCCGCAGAGCCGCCCGGGACGCGGGTCGGTCTCCACGTTTGGCCGCCCCGCCCAGAGCCACGGCCGCGACCTTCGCGCCAATTCACTGTCGGCGCTCAAGGTGCTCGGCGGAAACGACATCGCGAGACCGCGAGGTCTCCTGCGAGTGACCATGCGGCCTGGAGGCCGGCTTCCCTCGCCAGCCGCCGTTGGAGCGGTCTGAGCCAGCACTTCGCCAGAGCATCGCTTCGGACGGCGCCCTGCACGCCCGCCGCCGCTGGGAGCCGAGGGCGCGTCCGGCGGACCTTCGAACGCTCCCGCCGAGGCAAACCGCCTCGCCGGCATCAGGATCTGCGGCCCTGCAGCGGGCACGGCGCAGCTCGATCCCCTCTGAGGGGCTGGGGCTGCGCGCCGGGTCGATCCTCGCTCCGCACGGCAGGAACCCTCAAGCGGGCGCCGCATTGGCGTTTGCACTCACCCGGAGCCCTGAATGGACCTGTTCGACCCTGATCTGCTGTGGCCTATCGCGGGCGCCATTCTCGCCGGCGGAATCATCGGCATCGAGCGCGAATACCGGTCGAGCCCGGCGGGTTTCCGGACGCACATCCTGGTCTGCCTGTCTTCGGCGCTACTCATGCTGGCGGCGGTCCACCAGGTGCGCTGGCTCACCGACACGCCGCACGACATCATCCGCATCGATCCGGTCCGGATGGCCCACGGCGTGCTGACCGGCATTGGCTTCCTCTGCGGCGGGGTCATCTTCCGCGAGGGCTTCACGGTGCGGGGCCTCACGACCGCGGCCTCGCTCTGGACCACATCGGCGCTGGGGGTCCTCTTTGGCGTCGGCTTCTACGCCCTGGCGATCGCCGGCGGCGCGGCGACTCTGCTCGTCCTGGCCGCGGTCGCGCTAACGGAGCGGCTGCTGCCGCAGCGCCGCTACGCCGACCTCAAGATCCGATACAGCCGGCAGGCGCCGGTCAGCCGGCGCGCCTTCTGCGATCTGCTGGCCGCGCACCGACTGAAGACGGCCGCCGTGAACCAGGCGATACAGGGCGACACCCTAGAATACAGCGCGACCGTCGAAGGGTTCAGCGACGCCGCCGAAGCGCTGCTCGAGGCGCTGCGCCGGGATCCGGAGGTGATCGGCTTCGAGTGTCAGCCCCACAAGGCATGACGGCGACCGTCGCCGCAGCAGCGCCAGCGCCGAGCCAGCCCGAGCCGCCGCGCCTTCCGCTGCGGCGGCCTGGACATCTGGTCGGCGGCCGAGCCACGGTTCGTCTCGCGGGGTTGCTAAGCGCCGACGTTGAAAGCCGCCAGCACCGCGTCACGGTACTTTCGCCCCACCGGCGTCTGCTGCCCCCCTTCGAGTTCGAGCACGGGCGCCGAGAAGCGCCCTCGCAGGACCGCGCGAACCTTGTCCTTGCGCACGATCACCGACCGGTGCACCCGCAGAAACGCCTCCCGGTCCAGGGCCTTCTCCATTTCGCCGAGCAGCGCGCTGACGAGATGCGTCTGGCTCGTCGTATGAACCCGCACGAAATCGCGTTCCGCCTCCAGCCAGCGGATCTCCGCAAGCGCCAGCCGGCGTTTGTCGCTGCCGATCTTCACCCAGACGCAAGGCTCCGCGGCCGAAAGCGCGCGGCTCTCGAGCCGCGCCAGCCGGGACTGCAGCTCCGCAAGCCGTTCGCCAGCCCGCCGGCCTTCGACGGTCTGGCGCGCCTGGTCCAGCGCGGCCGCGAGCCTCGCTCGAGCGACCGGCTTGACCACGAAGTCGGTCGCCCGCAGCTCGAAAGCCTTCACTGCGTGGTCCTGGAAGGCGGTCACGAAGACGATCGCCGGGGTGACGCCGGGAGGTAGCGCCTTGAGCACCGCGAAACCGTCGACGCCGGGCATCTCGACGTCGAGCAGCAGCACGTCCGGGCGTAACGTCTCCAGCAGACGAAGCGCCTCCCGGCCGCCATCGGCCTCGCCGGCGATCTCCACATCCGAACGACCGCCCAGCATCTGGACGATCCGACGGCGGGCCAGCGGCTCGTCGTCGACGATCAGCAGCCGCAGGGGGGGATTTTTCGGCGCCAGGCATCTAACGTTTGTCGATCAAGGCGCCACGCCTGTCCAATGCCGATCGCTTCGCCGCGCGCGAGCGATCAACTTGCGGCGGCGGGCTTCGCCCGACTTTCAGGGGGCTTCGTTGAACAGCATCGGCCACCGGCGCGGGACCGTCGCGACCGACCGCCTCCATCGGGGCGCGCTCATCCTCATCGTGGTGTTCTGCACGATCCACTTCGTGATCATGGTGGTCCGGGCCCATCTGAACCACGCCTCGGGCGAACCTGGCTTCCACGATCCGATGCAGGCGCTTCCGCGCCGCTTCCTGTTCGCGCTGTTCGGCGCCGCCATGTGCGGGGTGATCTACCTCGGACTGCGGCCGCTGCGGCGCAGCCCGTTCTCGCGTCAGGCGACGGTCGGCGCGACCCTCGCCCTCCTTGTGGCCTGCATCCAGGCGGCGGGGAACGCCATGCTCTTCAATCGGGGGAGCTGAACTGGCTGCCGAACTTCCTCTACGCAGCCATGTACTGGTTTTGGTTCTTCCTCTCCTGGACCACAGCCTACCTCGCGCTCTCGTACAGCATCACCGTCCAGGAGCAGGAACGGCATGCCGCCGCTCTGGCGGTCCAGGCGCAGGAAGCCCAGGTCCGCGCGCTGCGGTACCAGATCAACCCCCACTTCCTGTTCAACACCCTCAACGCCATCGCCGCCCTTGTCCGCGATGCGCCGGATCGCGCCGAGGAGATGGTGATCCAGCTTTCCGACTTCTTCCGGCGCAGCCTGGCGGTCGATCCCAGGGAGGACGTGACCCTCGCGGGAGAGGTCGACCTGCAGCGGCTGTATCTCGAGATCGAGCGCACGCGCTTCCCCGAGCGCCTGCGGTTCGAGGTGGCGCTGACGGACGGGAGCGCCGAGGCGCGCGTGCCCGCCTTGCTGCTCCAGCCGCTGGTGGAGAACGCAGTCAAGCACGGCGTGGCGAGGTCGGAAGCCCCGAGCTGCATCCGCATCCGCGCGCGCCTGGACGGCCCTGACGTTGAGATCGTGGTGGAGGACGACGCTCAGGCGACCGGCGGTCCCGCCAAGGGGGAGTCGGTCGGCCTGCGCAATGTCCGCCACCGGTTGCGTTCACGATCTGGGGACGCCGCCACGCTGGACACCGAGGATCTGCCGCAAGGGGGATTCCGCAACATCCTGCGCATTCCGCTCCGTCGTTGACGCTCGTCGGCCCGTAGAGACGTTCGTCGATCGGTTCGGCGCCTGATCGCGTCTGTCGCCAGTCTGGCGGCAGGAGGCGCGAATGAAGTCAGGACTGTTGATCGGCGCGGGCATAGCGGCGCTGCTGGCGAACCCGGGCGCGGCCTGGGCCCAGCGGGCTGGCGAGAACGCCGTGGCCTCGGCCCAGGACGCCTTCGGCACAAGCGTCGGCAGCGAGAAGGTTGGTCTCTATTCTCCCGGCATGGCGCGGGGCTTCAGCCCGGTCCAGGCCGGGAACGTTCGGATCAACGGCCTGTACTTCGACTACCAGACGAGTCTCAACGAACGTCTGGTGTCCGGCAGCAATGTGCGGGTCGGTCTCACGGCGCAAGGCTACCCTTTCCCCGCGCCGACGGGGGTCGCAGACTTCTCGCTGCGGCTGCCGGGACCAGAGCCGGTCACCAGCGTGGTGGTCGGGGTCGGGCCCTATCTGGGCGCCAATGCGGAGATCGATGCGCAACTGCCGATCCGCGAGGACCTGGGCGTCGCCGGCGGCGTGGGCGTGGCGTCAGAGGAGATCTACCACGGCGGCGATCGCCGCCTGGTCACCGCTGCCCTCACGGCGCGTTGGCGACCCAGCGAGGCGCTCGAACTCGTTCCCTTCTGGAGCGGCCAGGCCACCCGGGGCGAGGAGGCCCAACCGGTCATCTTCACCGCCGGCGCCTATCTGCCGCCGCGCATGGACCGCCGGCGCTACTTCGGCCCCTCGTGGGCGCGTAACGCCAACCAGGGCTTCAACTACGGCATGATCGGCGGCTACCGCTCTGGCGAGTGGACCGTGCGGGCGGGCGCCTTCCGGTCCGTTTCGGAGCAGCTGCGAGCCTACAGCCCGTTCTTTCTCGGCGCGTCTCCGGAAGGCGAGGCCCAGCGCGACGTCCTCCTGGAGACCGACCGGCAGTTCGCCTCCACCTCCGGTGAGCTGCGCGTCACCCGGGAGCTGGTCGACGGCGATCGCCTGCACCTCGTGCACCTGATGGCGCGCGGCCGCCTGCAGGACCGTCGCTACGGAGGCGGTCAGCGCTTCAGGTTCGGCGTCGGCCGGATTGACGCGCCGCTCGACCTTCCTGAGCCAGACTTCACGCCAGGGCCGCAGACGACCGACGAGGTGCGGCAACTGACGGCCGGCGTGGGCTACGAGGGCCGTTGGCGCAACGTCGGCGAGCTCAGCCTAGGCGTCCAGCGCACGACCTATGAGAAGGCGGTCGTCCGTCCGTCAGGCCCTCTGCCGGTCTCGCAGTCCAGCCCATGGTTGTTCAACGCCGCCCTGTCGGTCTACGCGCGGCCCAACGTTGTCGTCTATGCCGGCTACACCAAGGGCCTGGAGGAGAGCCCCGTGGCCCCGGACGTCGCCGTGAACCGGGGCGAGGCCCCGCCGGCCATCCTGACCGAGCAGATGGACGCGGGATTCCGGGCGACCCTCACGCCGTCGCTGCGACTGGTCACAGGGGTGTTCGACGTCCGGAAGTCCTACTTCGCCCTTGATCCGGCGTTCGTCTTCCGGGACCTCGGCGAGCGGCGCCATAGGGGCCTGGAGGTCTCGCTGGCAGGCCAGCTCCACCCACGCGTCAGCCTGGTGCTGGGCGCGGTGCTGATGGACGCGAAGGTGAGCGGGGACGCCGTCGAGCTCGGCCTGATCGGGCCGCGGCCGATCGGGTCGATCAATGTCAATGTGAACGGCGCGTTGAACTGGAACGTCCCCTGGACGGAGGGTCTCTCGCTGGATCTCGCCTACGAAGGCACGTCGGACCGCATCGCCAACGCCGCCAACACCTTCGTGATCCCCGCCCGCTACGCCGCGGCCCTGGGCGCGCGATATCGCTTCGACCTGTCCGGCCGACCGGCCACGTTCCGCGCCCAGCTGGCCTCGTTCAACAACGCCTACGGCTACAACAACATGGGCGAGGGCTTCTTCTACAACCTGCCTCGCCGTTTCCAGATGAGCCTGACGGTCGATCTGTGACCGCCGGCCCCTCCCCCAGCCTGATGGAAGGATCCTCCAGATGAAGATGATGCTCGCCGTGCTGATGGCCGCCGCCATCGTGACCCCGGCCGCCGCCGCCCCCGCTGTGGGCCAGCCCGCGCCCGACTTCCGCCTGACGGATGCGGCCGGCAAGGCCGTCTCCCTCTCCGACTTCCGGGGCAGGACCGTTGTGCTCGAGTGGCACAATCCCGGCTGCCCCTATGTCAAGAAGCACTACGACAGCGGCAACATGCAGAAGACCCAGGCCACCGTCGCCCGCGATGGCGTGGCCTGGCTGACGATCAACTCGGGGGCGCCGGGCAAACAGGGTCATATGAGCGGCGCCGAGGCCCGGGCTCAGGTGGCCCAGAGCGGCGCGCAGCCGGCGGCCTATCTGCTGGATCCGCGCGGCGAGGCCGGTCGGCGCTACGGCGCAAAGACGACGCCCCACATGTACGTCATCAATAAGGCCGGCGTGCTGGTCTACGCCGGCGGGATCGACGACAAGCCGACGGCCAACCCTGCGGACCTCGTGGGCGCCCGCAACCACGTGCTCGCGGCGCTGACGGAACTGAAGGCGGGAAAACCGGTCTCTGTGCCCACGAGCCGGCCCTACGGCTGCGCGGTCAAGTACGCCGATAGCTGATCGCCTGGCGCGCCGGTCCAGCACACAGCCCCGGTGCGGGGCCTCGACCATTCGCGAGGGTCACCCTGTATGCCGTTCCGGCGAAGATCGGACGAGCCTGCCGGGAACGCCCCTCGCGCTGCGGGGCCCGCGCCGCAGCGCCTTCGCCGCCGCGGTCTTGCCCGCCGAAGCGGTCGATGATGCGGTGTTCGAGCGTGGGGTAAGGGCCTTAGTTGCGGCCAGGACCCTCTCCGCCTCCCGCGTCTGTTGAGATCGGCGCTCGCCAACACGAACCGTCCGGGACGGTCCCTGGAGGCGGTCAGCGCTCACGCCCGCGCTCTCGTGTGCGCTGCTGTTCACGCCTCTCGCGCTCCCAGGCCCCTCGGAGTTCGCGCGCCATGGCCAGGCGACGGGACTCTGGCTGAGGCATCTTTCTGACCCAGGCCTTGACCGCATCCCCGAGCTCACGATCGCCCGGCGCATCGGAGGCTCTGAGCACTTCAGCCTGCGCGAGATATAGCGCCCGGATTCGTTGCTGCCGTCGCAGAAGCGAGATCTCCCACGGCCGAGGCACGTGATCGCCTCGGACGGCCGCCAGTCCGGCTTCGAGGTAGGCCGCACGGGTCGTCTCGGCGACAGGACCTCCGCCGGCTTCATACCGATCGCCCATCCGGCGAAGCGGCCCCTGTTCACGCCTGCGGGTGACGCCGCGGGCGCGGCGAGGCGTGGCTTCCGCCTCGATGCCCCGCTCCCGCAGCTGTTCGGCCAGCAACTCGCGCCAGACGGCCACATCGGCCTTGCTTGGGTTCAGCCGCTCGCCGTTGGACCCGAAGGGGCGCACGGTCAGATGAACGTGCGGATGGTCGGTGTCGCGGTGCAGAACGAAGACATACTCGAAGCGGCCTGAGAACGCGTCCGCCGCGAAACCCCGCGCCGCGTCGCGAAAGGCCTCCGGATCGGTTTGCGCGGGCATAGACAGCACGAACGATGTTGCGACGGGGAGTCGTGCCGGTGGCGACCATCGATCAGGGCGAGGTCACCCCACTCCTCGGCGAGGTCCTTGAGATCCTCGCGCGCCAGGACGGCGCCTCGATCATCCTCAACCTCCAGCTCGCCCTTGCGAGAGACATAGTCGAGGTGGGCGCGAAGGTGGGAGGTCGACCGCACCCGTCCCGTGATCTTCACCACGACTTCCGGCGCGCCGTTCACAAGCCGCGCAAGCCGCGCCCTCGTGCTGGCGTTCAGGCGACGCGGCCGCAGCAAGGCCTCAGGCGCGACGCGCCTCTGCCGAGCTGGCGCGCGCCAGACGTCCTCGAAGCCGGGAATGGCCCTCATGTCATCCATCAACGGGATCCCAGTAGTCGAGATTGCCATGGAAGGCTTGGCCAAGCCCCGCCCAGATGTCGTGAAGCTCACGCTGCAGCCGTCCGATGGCCGCGAGCTCGGATTCCAGGGACTGCTGACCCGCCACCGCGGCTTGGACCGAGGCAGTCATCTGCTTCAGAGCGAGGCCCATACGTCGAAGCTCTGAGCGGATCGCCATCAGGGATAAGACGTCGGGCCGGGCGAAGGTCGGTCTGCCGAGCAGCCGCCGGCGCACGAGGGCCGCCACCCAGGCCGATCGCGCGAACCCGATCGAAGCGGCCAGCTGGTCGACGGCTTCGGTCTCCTCGGCCGTCAGGCGGACCATGACGCGCTGCGCGCGACCGCGCGTCTCCGTGAGCGGACGCCGCTCTTCGGCGAGCGTCACGTCCGCAAGGATCAGTCGGCGAAGCCTCGCCTCGCGCTCCGCGCGGTCCCCGCAGAGGGCGGTGAAGCGCCGCGCCACGTCATTCGGGACCTGTATGGTGAAAGTCGCCACGCCAGCAGGATGACGACCCACGCCCGGACTGGGGAGACGTAAGTCTACCCCCCGCCGCCGACGCGCTCCGGCTAAGCCGCGCCGCCGCGATGGGCCAGCCTCAGCCCCCCGGAGGCGCGCCGGCCCACCGCGGCTCAGGGGAAATTGAACTCACTCTTGGATCGTGTCGTCGGCCGCCAGTCTCGGCTCGCAAGCCCTTCGGACACGATACTGCAGGTCCGCGCTCACTCAGCCACGCGAGCTCTTCCGCAGTGATTTTGTAGTGGGGCGAGTAGCGGGGATCCACATAGGCGCGCCGGAGCAGCTCGGATCACCTCTGCTCGAACTTGCTCGTCCGAGGCCAGATGTCAATCAGTCGGGCGCCAGGCGCTCGGCCTGGGCCCGCAAGAAGCTGAGCGTGTGCGACTTCAGGCTGTAGAGCGTCAGTGTCAGCAGCAGGCAGTGGTGGAGCCGCTCCGTGGCTTGGTGAAGATCGAAGGCAGCCACCTCTGGCACCCCATCAGCGACGGCGCGCTCGAACTGGCGGTAGAACTGCCCAGCCGTCTCGAACCCGTCTTCATAGTAGCCCCGCGCTACCTCGCCTCCTCCGGCGACAGCCAACACGGCTTCGAGAACGGCTCGTCCTGCGACTGGTAGAGGAGCACCCTGTCTCGGACGATGTCCACGTAGAAAGGTCTGCCGGTGCCGAGGTGCCGGTTCACATCGGCGGGGGAATGGACGATGAAGTTGACCGGTGCCGACAGCGTCTTGGTAGTCTCGTGCTCTCGCAGGAGGTGCTCGTCGCCGCCGGCCCAATACTCGACGACGTCTGTCCGCTCCTCGTGGTTGATCACCACGAGCAGGTCGTAGTCGGAGCGGTAGCCGCTCGCCCATTCCTCCCAGTCGCCGCGGGCGCAGGAACCGAACCGCACCACCTTCACGATGCGGCCCGTGTTGCGGGTGGCGATGTGCCGTCTCCCGACGACGTCATCGGATTCGAAGGAGAGGATGGACCAAGCGCGATAGTCCGCGACGTTACTCGCCGGAGGGTAATCCAATCGGTCACAGGGCGAGGCCTCCCCCTGTTCGCGCAAGCGTTGCAAGACTGCGGGCCTGTCCGGTGTCGCGGCCAATTCGATTCCGGGCTTGCGCGTTCCTAAACGTGCAGCCGTTCAGACGAAATCCAGGTGCCCGCAAATCACGAGCCGCTGGCGGGACGCCGGCCCATAGCAGGAGCACACGTCCCAGTGACGCGCCTGGAAGAAGCGTTCCGCAACTCGGATCGTGTCGCCAGGTGCCGCAGGCGTCTTGCTGTTGAGCGGGAAGCCCTGCTCAGCATTGCTATCCGCTCGCTTGATGAACACCCGCCGTGTGTTCGCACGTTACCTGAAACCCTCGGCCGTCGCCACCGCGTTCATGACGGTCAGCCCGGTTTTGTAGGGGGCACTCGCCCGGCTTGTTAACTTCGCCTAGGATCAGAAGCGACAATGACTGAGGACATCCACTGAGACCCGAGGATCGCGCAGATAGCCGACCAAAAGAGCGGTCCCGAACTCTTTCGGGAACTCGCGAATAGTCATTCTGGCGGCTTGCAGATCGCCGATGAGCGGCAACGAAACCTTGCCCAGCCGCCCATCTTCAACTCACCGGTCAGGGCGTCCTCTCCGACGGTGATCGAACGGATCTTGTCGCCCGAGCCCAGCTCGTAGGCGACGATCTCGCAGACCGTGGTCGCCTTGAGGGTCTCAGCTGAAGCCGCGACCGCGAAACCGAAGAGACTCACGGAGGCGACCACAATTGCGGCCAACCAGTTTATCCGACGCACCCTAAAGAGCTCTAACGCGCATCGGCTCGCAGCCCACTATACCTTTGGGGCGGGGCAGCGCTCGGAATAGCGACCGGCGATCGGTCGCACCAGCAGTTGTGCGCCGCACGGCGCCTAGACTTGGGATAGAACGACCTCGCGCCCCGTCGCCCGGGCCTCTCGGAAACTGACGAGCCGTTGGCGCGCCTCGTCCCAGAGGCCCAGCCGCAGGGACAGGATCGCGTCGCGGAGGCTGAGCTCGGGGGGCCTCGGACGGCTGGCTCCCGCCGCACGACCTCCGGCAGCCGGTAGAAGGGAATCCGGGGGGCGGCGTGGTGAACGTGATGCGCCCCGATGTGGGCGGTCCACCAGGCTAGCGGCTGCGGCAGTCTTAGATGCGAGCTGCCGGCCAGCGCGGCCTTCTCGCGATCCCACGCGACGTTCGGCGCCCAATAGGTCGTCTCGTACTGGTGCTGCACATAGAAGAGCCAGACACCGATCGTAGCCGCCAGGATGACCACCGAAAGGTGCGCCACCAGGAAGGCGCGGACGCCGAAGGTCGCGATCAGGCCTGCCGCCAGCACAGCGATCCCGAGGCTGTTGCCGAGAACGCTCGCCCAGGCCCACCGCTCGCGCATCAGACCGATCGGCAGCCGGTGCTGCAGGACGAACATGTAGGCGGGCCCAAGGCCAAGCAGGGTCAGCGGGTGCCGGTAGGCGCGATACGCCACGCGCCGCCACCAGGGCAGCGCCCGGTATTCGGCGACGGTGAGGAGTTCGATCGCGCCGAGGCCTCGGCGATCCAGATCCCCCGACGTGGCGTGGTGCACCGCATGGGTCCGCCGCCAGTACTCATAGGGCGTCATAGTCAGCACGCCAGCCAATCGGCCAATCCAGGTATTGATGCAAGGGCTACGGAATAGCGCGCGATGACCGCAATCGTGCTGGATCATGAACAGACGCAAGAGGAACAGCGCCGTCGGCAGCGCCAGCGGCAACCCCCACCACCAGCCGCGAGCCACGCACAGGTAAAGCGCAGCCCAGAGAAGAACGAGCGGCGCCCCCGTCGCGGCGACCTCCGCCACACTCCGCCGCGTATCGGGCGCTTGATAGGGTGCGAGGCTGGCCGAGAAGCTTCGGCGGTCGTCTGGAGGCATGGTGGTCCTGGCAGATAAGCAGGGTCGGGTAACGCACTCGCGCGCGGTGTGTTCAGTACGGCCGAGCTGAAGATAGCGTCGACACGGCTAATCCCCGGAAGTCAGCCTTACCCTGAATAAACGAAGAGCCCCAGCAATGAACTATTTAGATAGATACAACAGCAGTTGCCTGGCCGATGGTGTCATATTTTCGGGGCATGCTCAGGGTGTGCGCGAGTCCATGCACGGTGCAACAGTGCAGATGTGCTTTTTTCGGCAGCTCGCGCCGAAGGCCTGCCAAACAGCATGATCGAGGCTCTTGCGAGAGGCCTGCCTTGTTCCCTTCCGGACATCCGGCCACGCATGAGGATGCGCGTCAAACGATCACCTACGCGGGCCCTCTCGCTCATCCCACGGCTTGCTTCCGCCGGGATGCACGGAGAGCTTACGCGGTTACCTGGCGCGCCCTGGGAGGAACTCGACCTTTGGTTAGAGGCTCTCCATCACAAGATCGGGATCAGCAGCCTGCCTGACCTAGGGACCGATTTACTGCCGACGAGGGCTTTCCCGAAGAGTAGGAGCGTGCAGAACCGCAGGAGTCAGGGTCTTTGCAGAGGCCGTACCCGCATACACGCGAGTGAGCTGGCGGAACCTGGCTCCGCTTGCTCGCCTCAGCACCCGGCTTCTCCCATCCGGTTGACACACCTCATATACCGATCAGGCCTTCGAGCGCGGTTCTGAACACACGAGCAAGTTCACACGGTCGGTGATATCGTTCTATCGCATGTTGCCCGGGCTTCAGGGGCGGGGGCTTGGTACGAGCCGCATGGCAACGCCTTCACGAAGGTGACAGTCGGTAAGATGCCCGTGGCTGCCGACCCCATCATCTATTCTATGGCTCAGTGATCGTGGCCGGCACGTGAGTCGAGACAGCGCCTCCCTCGCACCACCTCGGGCCGCTGTTCCGCCGCCACCGGAGCTGGCTCCTCGCCTTTCTCCGGCTCCGGTACGGTCGGCATCTCACCGAGCGCCTGCCGCAGGTGACCTTCCTCAAGACCGCCCAGCAGAACCCCGACCCGCGGCCCCGCCATCCCAGGGGCTGCTGGCCACCATTCCCCGCAACGCCGCCCTTGATCTCCACCTCGGCAGCGTGGTCCGCGACGACCTCCCGGCCATCGACCCGACCTTCAACTTGAAAGGCGGCGCGGCCGCGGACCAGGAGGAAACCCTCACCCTCAAGCAGATCGTTCCTGCCCTGCGGTCGCACCTACGCTGGGTCGCAGTCCTCTGCCGCTTCGCGGGCCTCACCTTTTTCCGAGACCGCCGAGCGGCTCGGGATCGCCCAGGACATGGCTGATGGCGCGGCCCTGTCCGCGATCACCCACCAGCTAGCGGTTAGCGCTGATTAACAGCCGCCTTAGACGTATCGGAGGTTCCCCGCGCCCAGATCCCCGCCCCTTATCTAGCCGATCCGTCGGAACATGCGCAAAGCTTGAGCGTTGGAGCGGAACGCGCGCGCGGGGGCCGGCCGATCCTTAGTCGCCGGATCGCTGCTGAGCCGCGCCGCGCCGGGGGAAGAGTTCAGATCGCGCCGATGCATTCCGCGCACCATTCAATCCTCATGGTCCTGTCGCTGGTCGTGGCCGTACTCGGCTCCTGGACGGCCCTCGACCTCTTCCGGCGGGTCCACGCCCACGTCGGCGCGAGCCGTCGCGTCTGGCTGGCGGCGGCGGCGATCGCCATGGGCGCCAGCATCTGGTCGATGCACTTCATCGCCATGCTGGGTTTCGATCCCGGCAGCCCAGTCAGCTACGACGTCCCGCTGACGGTCCTCTCCCTGGCCCTGGCGGTGGGCGCCACCTGCGCCGCCTTCTTCGCCGCCGCCCGCGCCGGCGCCCCGCACGAGCCGCCTGCTGTTGGCCGGGGCGCTGATGGGGCTCGGCATCTGCCTGATGCATTACGTCGGCATGGCGGCGCTGCGCACCGCCGTCTCGCTCGGCTACCGGCCGGGCTATGTGGCCGCATCGCTCGTGATCGCCGTGACGGCCGCCACCGCCGCGCTCTTCGCCGTCCGCCGCGAGCGGTCGCTCCCCTGGCGGACAGCCGCCTCGGTGATCCTCGGCCTGGCGATCGTCGGCATGCACTACACCGCCATGGCCGGTCTCACCCTCACCGTCCTGCCGGACAGCGGCCAGCCCCTCCCCGGCGCCCCCGCCCGTCGTCCTCGGCGTCGGCGTCGCCGGCGCCACCATCCTGATCCTCGCCCTGGCCCTCCTCGCCTCGCTCTATGACCAGCGCCTCAATGTGATGAGCGCCCTCGACGCCGGCGGCGTCGGCTATTGGGAGCTGACGCTGCCGGAGATGTCGCTGCAGACCTCGCCACGGGCGCGGGCGATCTTCGGGCGCAGACCCGACGCGACGTTCAGCTATGCCGACCTGCTGGCGAGCCTGTCGGAGGAGGACCGCCTTCGCCGACCGGAGCTCCTGGCCGCGGCCGCCGCCCCCGGCGCCATCCACGACGTCGAGCACGCCATCCGCCTGCCCGACGGCCTGACGCGCTGGGTGAACATCCGGGGCCGCGTGGTGCAGCGTCGCGGCGAGGCGCCCCGCCGCATGGTGGGGGTGGTGCTCGACATCACGGACCGGCGCCGGGCCTTCGAAGGTCTGGCCGACGCCGAACGCCGCCAGCGCCTGCTCATCGACGAGCTGAACCACCGGGTGAAGAACACGCTCGCCGCCGTGCAATCGATCGCCCGCCAGTCGGCGCGCGGCGCCGTATCGGTGCCGGACTTCCGCGCCGCCTTCGAAAGCCGGCTGATGGCGCTGTCTCAGACCCACAACGCCCTGACCCGGAGCAGCTGGGAGCATGCCGGCCTGCAAGAGCTCCTGCAGGAAGAGCTCAGCCCCTATGCGGCGGGGCAGTGCCATCTCGACGGGCCGCAAGTGCTGCTGCGGCCCCGGGAGGCTCTGGCGCTCGGTATGACATTCCACGAGCTGGCCACCAATGCCGCCAAGTACGGGGCCCTGAGCACGCCTGAGGGTCGTCTGGAGGTCGTGTGGGGGGTCAACGCGGCGGGGCGGCTGGCTTTGCTCTGGCGCGAGCGGGGCGGCCCGCCTGCGAAGTCCCCGGCGCGCGAAGGCTTCGGGACGCGCCTGCTGCGGGCGGCGGTGGACGGCGAACTCGGCGGCCGGTCACAGATGTCCTACGCGCCCGAGGGACTGACCGTGACCCTCACGGTGCAGCTGATAGAGCCGATCGCAGCCGCGGCGGCGAGCTCGGCGACCCACCCCGCCCACGCGCCAGCAGCGACCGGCTAGGCCGAAGGCGGGGCGACGGCCCCGGCGAGACAACGCCGCCCGCCGCCGCTAGCCTGGGAAGCTCACGCGCCGCGCCAGCGTCGCCTCCCGTTCGTGGCCATCCCCAGGAGCCCGCATGACCCGCCTTATCCTCAGCGTCACTGGCAGCGACCGGCCGGGACTTACCGAGGCCCTCGCGAGCGCGGTCCTGAGCGCCGGCGGCAACTGGCTCGAGAGCCACCTCAGCCGACTGGGCGGGCTCTATGTCGGCTCGGTGCTCGTGGATCTGGCGGCGGATCGGGAGGATGCGCTGCGTTCGGCGGTGCAGGCGGTGGACGACCAGGGCCTGGAGGTGCGGATCGCGCCAGCGCCGTCCGCCCCCTACGTCACCGGAGAGATGCTGGACCTCGAACTGGTCGGCCAGGACCAGCCGGGGATCGTGCACCACGTCACCAAGGTGCTGAGCGGGCTCGGGGTCAACATCGAGAGCTTCGACACCCGGCTCAGCCTCGAGGCCCATTCCGGCGCCCAGCTGTTCCACCTGGAGGCCCGGGTGCGGCTGCCCGCCGGCCGCGCGCTGGGCGACGTGCAGGCTGCGCTGGAAGCCATCTCTGCCGAGATCATGGTTGACCTCGCCCTGACGCCGACCCGCGCCGACTGACCGCGCGAGAGGCGGCCGGCGCGGGTGCCTGCGAGGGCGACCGCGCCGGCCCCGGCGCCCCGCTCGGTCGCGGCCGGTTGATCACAGCCCCTCGCCGCCACCTGAAGGTCTATCGGCGTCGTCCACCCCGCGACATCAGCGCCCGACGGGCTCAACATTGACCCCCATCGCCCAAGCCCCAGGTGCTCGCTTGGCGGACAACCGGGCCCGGCCCCGTTGTTAGGACGGCGCCTTGGCCGAACCAGCGCAATCGATCGGCTTAGGCGATCCCCCACGTGCGCAGATACGGTTGGGTCTTGCCGGCGTAGAGCGCGTGCGGTCGCGCTCGAGGATCAGGACGGCCTCACGGCCGGACACGCCGTCTCAGGAGTCGCCGGCTGAGGGTCGGCCTGGCGACGCTGAGTCCATCGCAACGGTCCGGCGCCGCGGAAAGGATGGCCGGGGGCGCCCGAAGGCGTCCCGGCAAGTTGCACGTCCGGATCTCGCCGGCGTGGGGGAAGAACTACCAGCGCTTGCGCACGCCGAAACGGATTGTGCGGCCCAGCGGGCTGGCCACGCCGGCGTCGTAGCCCAGCACATCGCGCGTGAAGTTCGGGTCTTCGCCGAGCAGGTTCTGGACGGTGACGGTGACCGTCGTGTCCTCGCGCACGGCTAGCTGGTAGCTGACGTCGGTGACGAACGCGGCGGGGATCTTCCTGCCGGTCAGCACGGCGACGTTCTGGCCGGCGCAGTAGCCCACGACGGCGCCCGAGTTGGCCCCGTGCGAGCCGCTGCCGGCGCCGGACGGGACCGGCGGACTGTTCGGCAGGTCGACACAGGCCGCCCCCGAGGGCACGACACCGTTGGCGGCGCCGACGTTGGCGTTGGTGGCGCCGCTCTCGAGATAGTCCGCCGTATCGTCGTTGGTCAGCGACGAGGCGAACCGCGTCGTGATGTTGAGGTTGTGGATGCCGCGGCGGTAGTTCAGGCCCAACGAGGCGCGGTCCTCGAACACGCGCTGGCTGTTGCGGCCCGTCAGCTCGTTCACGGTTCCAAGGCCGGAATAACCCTCCGCCACCACAACGCCGCCCACGACGTAGTCGCTGGCGTCGTAGGTGAGGATGTGGGTCCAGTCGAAGTTGACGGTCAGGTCGCCGCCCCACACGTCTTCCAGCCGATACGACGCGCTGACGTCGATGCCTGAGGTCTTCAGCTCACCCCCCGTTCACCAGGAACGTCTGGGTGCCCTGCTGGCCGAAGAAGTTCACCGTGCCGCCGGCCAGGCCGCCGCCGCCGGCGGGGCTGTTCAGCGCCGAAGCCGCCGTGCAGGGCCCATTGAGCTGCACGAACGGGCGGCCGCCCAGCAGCGCCTGCGGCTCGGTCAGAAGCGGGCTCGCGCAGTTGATCAGCGCCCCCGGTCCGGTCTGGCCCGGCTGCACGATCGCATTGACGAGCTGGGCGGCGGTCTGCGCCCGGCTGATGTCCCTGATCTTGATGCTGTAGTAGTCGACGTTCGCCCGGAAGCCGCCCAGCCTGACGATCGCGCCGACGTTGTAGTTGAAGCCCCGCTCGGGCTTGACCTCGAGGTTCGGGAAGTTGGCGGTGCCGAAGGTCACCGCGGTCCCGCCAAACTGGGCCGGAGCCGCCGTATTGCCGGTCGTGGTGGGCGCGCGCGGCGCCGGCGGGTTCACCTGGCTGAACGACTCGCTGGCAGTGCCGCGGAGCGCCAGCCAGTCATTGACCTGCCAGCGGATGGATCCGGACGGCACGAAGACCGAGGTGTCGACGGGGCTGACGTCCGAGAAGAACTTCTCGTAACGGCCGGCGAAGTTCGCCACGAGGGAATCGAAGATCGGCGCCCGAACCTCGAAGAACGCCGAGGCGACCGGGTAACGGCGGTCGTAGTCGAAGCCCAGGCCGCTGACGCCAGAGCCCCGGCTGAACAGGCCCGGACCCGACGCGCTGGCGCAGGTCATGACGCCCGGCGTGGCGCAGGGGTTGAGCGCCCGGTCCGCCAGGTCGCTGAGGTCGGATTCCTCACGGTAGTAGCGGTACTGGCCACCGACGGCGAAGGCGACGCCGTCCTGCGCCCAGAGACGGATCGGCGTCACCCCGCTCAGAAGCGCGTCGTAGATGGAGTATTCGCCGGTCCGGTGCATCCACATCGGCGCGTAGAGCCAGCGGACCAGCTCCTCGCTGTTCTGCAGGCCCTGCCCCGGCGCATAGCCGGCGAAGCTGCCGCTGCCGACGAAGCCGGGATTGGCCTGTCCGGTATAGACGTTGCCGGCGATCGCGGAGGCGAAGGGGTTGTAATAGAGGCAGCCGTTGGCTCCCGGCGTGGTCCCGGAGCAGTTGGGGCCGCCCAGCCCGTTCAGCGCCGCCTGCATCCGTGTGGCGAGGATATCGTTGAAGTCGAGATCGTAGGCGATGCGGTTGTAGGTGCCGGCCGCCGACCACTTCAGCTCCGTGCCCCAGATTTCCGGCAGGTCGCCTGAGAACTGGACTGTCCCCCCGCATCACGACGCTGGTGTTGTGCTGCTGTTCCAGTTCCGGAATCGGAGCTCCGCCGACGCCGAAGGGCCGCCAGGTGGCGCTGGGCAGGCCCACGCGGCCGCCGTTGACGATCTGGTAGGCCTGCGTTCCCGGCGTGTCGGGGTCGCCGAACGCCAGCGTTCCGTTCGAGTTGCGTGTGCTGAGCAGCAGGTGGCGGACCGCCGGGTTGCTACCCGCCACGGCATAGGCCGCGCTGCCGCCGATCGTCTGGGAGCTGCCCGTCGACGTCAGCGGGAAGACCAGCGGCACCGCCACGAAGGTGTCCAGCGGGATGTGTGGAACGTCGAGCTGGTAGTAGAGGCCCTCGAGGTGGACCCTGAAGTACCTGTTCACCTCGTAGTTGGCCTCGGCATAGGCCTGCCAGGTGTCCTGCTGCTCGACCAGGTTCGTGATCTGTCCGGACTGGAAGTAGCAGACCGGCGACGGCGTGGCGCTGAAGCCGGCGAAGCCGCCGAGGTCCGCGCAGAACGGATCGCGCAGGATGCCCGTCGGTCCCATCTGGACATCGCCCGCGAAGCGATTGCCGCTCGCCGCCGTCGCGCTGGGGGTGATCGCGGCCAGCTGTCCGGCCCGCTGGAAGAGATAGGAGCCGGGCTGACCGTAGGTCGTCCAGCCGGACGGGTTCATCAGGTAGGGCTGGAGCGCGAAATCCCGGTCTGTCGTGTCGAGTTCGCTGCGGTGCTGGTAGCCGACCACGAGCATGGCGTTCCAACGCTCGCCCACCTTGCCGAAGCTGATGTCGGCGTCCCAGTCCCCGTCGGAATCGTCGATGTAGCGGTAGTTGGCGTTCGTCTCGACGCCATCGAGGTTTCGCCGGGTGATGTAGTTCACGACCCCGCCGACCGCGTCCGCACCGTAGGTGACGCCGCCGCCATCCTTCAGTGTCTCGATCCGGCCGATGGCGGCGTTGGGGATGATGGCGACGTTGTTGAAGCGTCCGACAGAGCTGGAGAACTGCTCGGGGATCCGGCGGCCGTTGAACACCACCACCGTGCGCGAGGCGCTGACCGACCGCAGATTGATCGACTGGGCGCCGACGGCGAAGAGGTTCGAGCGGTTGGCCTCGCCGGCGACGCTGCCCACCTCGCTGAGGCTCTTCACCAGGTCGAGGTTCGAGGGCGAGCCGGTCTGGCGCAGCTCTTCCAGGGTCAGCGCCTCCACCGGAATGGCGGCGTCCTCGGAAGTGCCCGCGATGAAGGTGCCGGTGACGACCACCTCATCGACGGTGTTTGCAGGCCCGGCGGCGGACCGCCCCGCGTCCTGGGCGTTGGCGGCGCCGGCCGCAAGGAGCGCGAGCGCGGAGACGGCGCAGAAGTGGCGTGAGCTGACCATGGTTCCCCCCTGGGATGCGCGGGCCGTCTCACGCGGCTCCGTCGCGTTTGCAGTCAAAGAGGACTGCTAAACGACCATGTTCGTCAACCCGTGTTCGCACATGATCATTCCGAGCTTTCGAAAAATCTTGCGGGGAGGACTTGATCAGGCCCGTGAGTGGGGGAACACTTCGGGGCGCTGGAGACAAATCCAGCGCGCTCGTACCGCCGACAGGTGCGGACGGCACGAACGCCGTTTGCCGTCGGGTCGGACTGCAACGCGCACAACAACGGCTGTACGGCCGAACGAGGGGTGGAGACATGAGGGCCGCGTCCATCGCGCTGGCGTTGCTGGCGATCGCTTCGACCGCGTCGGCCGAGCCGGTGCGTCTGAAGACCGACTCGGGCGCGCTCGTCGGCGCCTCCGAAGGCGGCGTGAACAGCTTCAAGGGCTTCCCGTATGCGAAGCCCCCCATCGGTGAGCTCCGCTGGCGTCCGCCGCAACGCACCTCCTGGGATGGCGAGCGTCAGGCGACCCAGTTCGCCCTGCCCTGCCCGCAGCCGACGAACGAAGACGGCCGCCCCAACGGCGGCGGGGTCAGCGGCCCGACCAGCGAGGACTGCCTCTACATGAACGTCTGGGCGCCAAAGGACGCCCGCAATGCCCCGGTGATGGTCTGGCTGTACGGCGGCGCAGGCTACCTCGGGGCGGGCCACCTGGGGTCATATGACGGCAGCGCCTTCGCCAAACAGGGCGTGATCGTCGTGACCCTCAACTATCGGCTCGGCATGCTGGGCAACTATGCCCATCCGGCCCTGACCAAGGCGGCCGGAAGCGAGCCGGTCGCCAACTATGCGCTGATGGACGCCATCGCCGGACTGGAGTGGGTCCAGCGCAACGGCCGGGCGCTGGGCGCCGACACGAACAACGTGACCCTCTTCGGCCAGTCGGCCGGCGGCCTGATGGTCTCATCTCTGCTGGCTTCGCCGCCCGCCAGGGGCCTCTTCCACAAGGCGATCATCCACTCCGGGGCGTTCTTGGGCGGCGGCCGCAGCCTGCCGGAAGCCGAAGCAGCCGGGGTGAAGATCGCCTCCGCCCTCGGCCTTCCGGGCGAGGCCGCGACGCTCGAACAGCTCCGCGCCCTTTCGCCTGAGGCGATGACCTCGAACGCCGCGTCGCGCAGCGGGGTCTACATGGTCATTGACGGCAAGATCCGCACGATGGCCGCCCGCGACGGCTTCGCCAGCGGCGCGACCGTGGACGTGCCGCTGATCGTGGGGAGCAACAACGGCGAGCGCGGAGCCGGGGCCGCCCAGGAGGCCGTCCAGCTCGCCTCGACGCATGGCAAGGCGGCTGCCTGGCAATACTACTTCACCTATGTGCCGGACTGGCGCACGGCCGAGCAGCCCAAGGGCGCGCCGCACTCGGCCGAACTGCCCTATGCATTCGACGCGCTCTCGACCTCGACCACCGGGGGCGGGGCTCGGGTGACCGACGCCGACCGCGCCATGGCCCGCCGGATGAACGCCTGTTGGGTGGCCTTCGCCAAGGCTCCGGTGACGGCGACGTCCCTGACCTGCGCCGACGGTTTCGTGTGGCCGGCGCGAACGGCGCAGAACGACGCCATCGCGGTGTTCGGCGAGACGTCGCGCGTGGCGACGGCGACGCCGATCGTGGCCGAGAACGCGGCGGCCTTCCCGCCGACGGCCCCGCGCTGACGTCCCTCAGTCGATCGCCGTCACGAGTTCGCCGGTGAGCATCCGCTTGTAGCGCTCGAGCAGGCGCATGCTGGCCTCGGCCGCCGCGCGGTCGCCGGTCAGGCTGAGCTCGATGGCCAGGCCGCGCATGGCCGCCCGGTGCAGGCGGACCATGGTGTCCACCTGCTCGCGATCCCGTATGCCTATGCGCTGGGCCAGCCGCCAGACGTCCTCCCGCTGGCGGGCCTCGAACGCGGTCACCACTGCGGGAAGCCGCTCGGCCAGGGCGGCGTCCGCACGCGTCGCCATCATCACCTCGATCAGCGCCATGGCCGGAGGCTGGATGACGATTTCCCACGTAGCGTACGTCAGCGCCAGGTAGAGCGACATGCCGGCGGGCGTGTCCGCGAGACGCTCGCGAATGACGCGGTTCTGGTACAGGGCCGCGTACTCGGCCACCGCCACCATCAGATCCACCTTGGTCGGGAAGTGATGGAGGATGGCCCCCCGGCTCACCTCGGCCCGGTCCGTGACGACCTGGAAGGTCGTCGCCGCGTAGCCCAATTCGTAAAGGCAGGCGATCGCCGCCTCGATCAGCCGCTGGCGCATGGCCGCGGTGCGCTCGGCGTGCGGACCGCGCACGCCTCTGGTGCTCGGTTTGCTCTGCTTGGCCGCCATCGTCATGACCCAGGACTGACAGAGCGGAAGGCGGAAATCGACGGGAAAAATTCGAGGCCCCGTGTATCGGCCGGCGGTTCTATTCCTCGTCGCGGCTGGTGGGGCCGGGCGGCGCGCCGTTTGGCGGCGACCGCAATTCTGCCGCTCGCCCCAGCCGCGGCCTCTCTGCGAAGATCGCCACGGCCCGGCCGTTGGCTTCGGTTCGCGCCGGCCAGTGGAAGCCCTCGGCGCAGGTCAGGCCGGTGGCGTCCTTCGCCGCCTTGGCGAAGGCGACCCAGCAGGAATGCACCCGGGCGGCGACGGCGTGGTCCGCGGGCGTCATTCGCGCGCCGGCCCGGTCGGCGGCCAGGGTGTCGAAGACATAGGGAATCTCACCGGCGTGCGGGACGCCGTTGGGCTGGTCGGGGCGGCGCCAATCCGGGACGTAGTCGAAGAAGTACTGCCAGACAGGCGCACCGGTCATGGCGTGGGTGGCGACGCGCTGGGTGCCCGACAACCGACCCTCGTCGCTGGTCGTGCCGATGATGAGCGGAACGTCGATCGCCGCGCCTCCGGCGAAGCTGTCCATGATCGACTGGGTCTTCACACGCCCGTCCAGGACTGTGCGCAGCCCTGCGCCCAGCACACGGTCCTTGAGGACGACGTCGGCGGCGCTCGCGCCCCGGAGCTGCTCGAGACTTGCGCTCGCGCCGGGCAGACCCATCGCCGTCGCCAGCTGGGCGCCGCGCGCCTCCGCCCGTTCCATGGGCGTGGCGGGAGTCGGCAGGGACCCCGTGCTCTGGATGATCGCCTTGTCGAACAGGCCCTTGGCCATAGGCGAGGTCACCAGGTTGGCGACCATGGTCGCGCCCGCCGACTGGCCGAACAGGGTGACGTTGCGGGGATCGCCGCCGAAGGCCTCCGCATTGTCGCGCACCCACCTCAGCGCCGCCATGGCGTCGAGCAGGTGATAGTTGCCCAGGCCCTCTTCCGGGCCGGCGGCCGCGCTGAGCGCCGGATGGGCGAAGCCGCCCAGGGCGCCCAGGCGATAGTTGATCGTCACCAGGACCACGCCGTCGCGGGCGAAGGCGTCGCCGTGGTAGGCGCGCACATGGCCCGACCCCATCGTGCCGCCGCCGCCGTAAAGCCAGACCATCACCGGCGCCTTGCGCGCCTTGGCCGGCGCCCAGACGTTCAGATAGAGGCAGTCCTCACTGGACGGGCCGCTGACCCCGCCGCCGTTCGGGGCTCCGCCAGGATCGGTGCGCTGGAGGCACGGCATGCCGAAGGCCTCGGCCCGCCGCTCGCCGGTCCAGGACATGGGCTGTGGCGGCGCCCAGCGCAGCCGTCCCAGCGGCGGCTGCGCATAGGGCACGCCCTTGAAGACCTGGGCGGCGGGCGTCGAGGTCCCGACCAGATCACCGGAGGTCGTGCGGACGCGGACATCGGCAGCGTGGGCGGTCGCGGCCGAGAGCCACGCCGCGGCCATCAGGGCGAGCCTCACGCCGTCCTCGCGCGGTGGCGCGGCCACAGTTCGCGAACGACCGCGCGGCGGCCGGCGTTGAAGGTCGTCATCCGAACGCTCCTAGGTGGCGATCAGCCGGGCGAGCTCGCCGGCGTTGGGCAGGGTGTCGAGGGTCCAGACCCGGGCGATCAGCCTGTCCGCACGGGCCCGCCCGAGCACGGGCTCGAGCAGGCCCCCTGGCCTTGGCTTCGACTTCAGCCTTGGACATGGGGTGCGAGGGGAAGCCCACGACGTAGGGGATGTAGGTCTCGCGGCGCCGACCGGACGTCTCGGTGACGATCACCCGGGCGCTCTCTGTGCGCGGCTGCCCCGGCCCGGCTTCCTGCGCTGGGTCATGGACCACGTCGACCTTTTCCATCAACGCCTTGACCGCAGGATCTCCGTGCATGCGCGGCAGCGACTGAGCCGACACGAAGTCGAGGCGGCCGTCGATCAGGATGATTGCGCTCAGGTAGCGGAGGTTCAGGGCCGGCATGGCGGCGTCGCGGAAGGCGTCCCAGCGGCCCGGCATCTCGATGCGCACGGCGGCGACCTTGGTCCGGTCGATCTGCGGCAGGAGCTGCAACAGGCCTTCGACCGCGGGCTGGGTCGGGCCGCCCGTGGGATACTTCTTATAGGCGGTGAGCGGCATCTCCCACCGCGTTCCCAGGTCCTCGATGAGGTAACGGCGGTTCAGGTCGCCGCCGGCCGCCGAGAACATCCCCTGGTTCAGGAAGCCGGTCGGCTGATCGAGGTTCTCGCGAACGCCGCGAAAGCCGTGCTCGACCATCAGCGCCGCCTGCAGCCCGGCGCGCGCGCCCATGCCGGCGAAGACGAACGACTTCTCGACGTGCTCGACGTCCAGCATCCACTGCCAAGAGCCCGACGCCTGTTGCGAGCAATAGGTCAGGACGTCGCCGATGCGCGCCTCTTCGATGCCCATGAGCGAGGCCGCCGCGGCGGCGACGCCGAACGTTGGGCCCACGCCGTGGTTCGCCATTCCGCTCCGGCTGAGGTTGCGCAGCCCGAGCGCCTTGGGCATGCGGCCCGCCATCTCGTAGCCCACGATGACGGCCTTCAGGACCTGCAGGCCGGAGAGCTTCCGCTGTTCGGCGAGCGCGATGGCCGCACTGACGATCGCCGGCCCGGGCTGGACCAGCGCCGAGGGGATGAAGTCATTGATCTCGGCGCCATGCGCGGTCATGGCCGAGGCGAACACGGCGTCGATCAGGGCCGCACGCTCGCGGGTGGCGAGAATGATGACCGCACTCTTCCGCGCGTCACCCGACTGGGCCAGGGCGAAGCGGCGCGCCAGCACTGACGGCTCCAGATCGCGGCACGCCACCGCAGAGGCCAGGGTGTCGAGGATGTGCCGCCGGCCAAGGTCGAGGGTTTCCTCGTCGATGGCAAGGTCCTGGCTGCCGGCGATGAAGCGGCTGAGCGGGCCGGTGACCGCGGGTTCCGGCCGCGTGACCGGGGTCGTCTGGGCGACGACAGACGTGCCGGCGAGCGGGGCGGCGACGGCGAAGATCCCGGCGCCAAGCGCCTGTCTGCGGCTGGCTCGCATGGCTAACCCTCCCTGCTGGCGGTGGCGCGGACGGGCGAGTAGCGCTCCATGAACAGGCGCTCGTTCCGGTATGGATCGTTGGCGAGCCGCGGCGGCGCGTCGAACTGCATGACCGGCCGGTCCTTCAGGTCGTAGGCCGGCCAGGGTGGGATGCCGGGATGGTTCGGATCCCCTCGGTGCGCGAAGGCCAGCCAGGCGCCGGCCATGCTGTCGGCCATCACCTGCGTCGCCGGGCTTGGCGGCCCCGTGAAGCGCGAACCGCGCGCCACATTGTCGAACATGAAGGGCAGGTCCGACGAGTGTTGGGCAAAGCGCCGGCCGCCTTCCACGGGAGAGCGCCAAGTCACCTGGTACATCCAGGTCGGATTGTCCGGTCCGTTCAGCTGCGCGCGCTTCTCCGCCATGAGCGTGGCGTTGCGGATGTAGGACCGCCAGGAGGTGATCTTGAAGAACATCTCCGGCGCCGAGCCCGAAGGCGTCGAGGCCTTGAACACCCGGATCGCCTCATCGACGTCGGAGGCCGGCATGGAGGCGGCGAGCCGCCGCCGCAGGCCGGCCTCGTCCATCTCATGGACGCCGGGCGTCGAGCCGAGTTGGGCGGCAAGCTCGTGCTGCGCCGTGCCGACCACCATCGGGACCTTGGCGGTATGAGCCGGCGCATTCGGGATAAACGGGTGGGCGGTGAAGGACACGCCGTCGAGGTTCGGCTCGAACCGGTATCCGGCGGCGCCGATCACCTCGCGCTGGGCGGCTGAGAGCTGCTCCTGCGGGACCTGCTGCAGCGCCCGCGCGTTTCGCGGGTCGATGGAGAGGCGTCGGAGCAGCGCCTCGGTCAACGCCCGCGACTGTTCCTTGGTCTGGACGATGAGGTGCGATCCGGACTGGACGACGCCCTTGTGAAAGAGGCCGTTGGCCTCTCTGCCCGCGAAGCAGACGGTCACCTTCCGACCGCCGCCAGACTGGCCGTAGATCATGATGTTGTTGGGATCCCCGCCGAACCCCGCGATGTTCTCGCGCACCCATTGCATGGCGCGCACCAGATCGAGGTAGCCGACGTTGCCGGACTGGGCGAATTCGGGTCCGAGGAAGCCCGAAAGGTCGCAGAAGCCGAACACGTTGAGGCGGCTGTTGATGGTGCAGAGCACGACGTCGCCGCGCTTGACCATGTTGGTTCCGTCGTACAGCGGGCTGGCGCCCGAACCCGCTTCGAAGCCGCCGCCGTGGAACCACAACATCACGGGCCGTCGGCGCCCGTCGCCCGAACTCGGCGTCCACACGTTGATGCGAAGGCAGTCCTCGCTCATCGGCTGGGGACCAGCCAGCCCGCCGCGCGCCTGGGGCGTCTGATCGCCGAACTCGAACGCGTCGCGGACGCCGGCGAAGGGCTCGGGCGGCTTCGGCGGCATGAACCGGCCGGCCCCGGCCGTGGAGGCGCCGTAGCGCATGCCCTTGAAGACCTGGACCCCGTCGATCACCTGGCCGCGGTAGCGTCCGTGGGCCGTCTCAACGACCGGACCCGCGGCACCCTGCGCCCGCGCCGCTCCGGCCGCCAGCATCGCCGCCGCCGCGCCGAGCACGGCGCGCCGGGGCATTCCCCTCTCCAGCATTTCCTCGCTCCGCCTTCACCGCTGCATGGCGGTGTCATCCGGGATCATTTGCCGTTTGCTCGTACCGTATATTCGAAGATCTGCAAAGGTGAGGCAGGCGATTGTTCCGGTCTAGGGCCGCCTTAGCCATCTCATTGGACTGCCGATCCGGGCCGCACGGTCGCTGCCTGAGGGCTTGCGACTGCACGACCATCTCCGCCCGGTCCTGGGGCCGGTCACCGCCCTGCCCCCTGCAGGCGCCCAAGTCCGGCCTGGCGAACTCGCGACGGTTCGCCCGCAGCTTCACACCGGCATGACGGCGGAGGCGGCTGGGGCCAGTACGCGCGAGCCCCGCCACAGAGGTCCTCGGGCGGCAGACGCATACCCTGCAGCGCCTCTCCGGTGGGGGGCCGCGCAAAGCCGGGCCTGAAAGGTGGGGTGAACCTGGCGTCCCCAGGCCGCCAGCATAGGGCTGGGCCAACGCCGTCCGTAAGCGACACGGCGCCCAACCGGTTGAAGGCGTTCATGGCCGCACTTGAGATCGTCAGGTCCACCAGGTCTCTCGGTTCGGACGCCTCCGACACCGCGGCCTAGGCTCCGTCTGATGCTGGCGCAAAGCTGCCAGCACCTGGGATCTTCCGATGGGACTTGCGGACAGCAAACGAACCGCCGCAGCGGCGCCGAGGAGCACGATCAGCAATGCCCCGAGCTCCTACTAAGGCCACGCCGCGAGCTTTCGAATGCGCTGAGGCGCAGGCCGTGACACGCTGGAATAGGCCAGGGAGAGAGACATGGTTGGGAACCTGATCGGAGGCATGATCGCGGCCGCGTGCGCGACTGGCGCGGCGCTGGCGCAGGACACTTGGCATCCATCGAAGTACGGCGCGGCCGACACCCTGGGCGCGGTCAACAACCTTTCACCCGAAGGCGTGAAGCGGGCTGCCGCCCTAGTGAGGACCGGAAAGGTCTATGCCTTGGGCATCCCCACCGGGCCCGACGCACCGGTGTACGGCGAGCGCAAGTACAACGCCGAGGCGCTCTGGACTCCGCCCGCCGGCCAGCCGCCGCTGGGCGAGAATAAGGTCACCGCGTTCGACGAGAAGGTCACCACCAGCATGGGCATCGGCACCCAGATGGACGGGCTGGCGCACCTGGGCATCGACCGTCGCCACTATAACGGCCTCACGGCCGATGACCTGGCGAAGGAGAACTTCAAGCAGCTGGACATCGCGGCCATTCCGCCGATCGTCACCCGTGGTGTGCTGATCGACATGAGGAAGCACTTCGGCAAGCCGTTAGCAGCCGGTCACGCCTTCACGAAGGGCGACATCCAAGCGGCGCTGAAGGCCCGGAAGCTCACCGTCGGCAAAGGCGACGTGGTGCTGCTTCACACAGGCTGGATGGCCGACAAGCTCGCGAGTGACAAGAAAACCTTCCAGGAATCCGAGCCAGGCCTGGGCCTGGAGGCGGCGATCTGGCTCGCCGACCAGGGCGTTGTGGCCATCGGCGCCGACACCATCGCGCTGGAAGCCATACCGTTCGAGAACCCCAACCGCCCCTTCGTGGTCCATCAGACCCTGCTGGCGAAGAAGGGCGTGTACATACTGGAGAACATCAATGTCGGTCCGCTTGCCGCCGACGGCGTCACCGAGTTCCTGTTCGTGCTGGGCCAGCCGCGCTTCCAAGGGACGGTCCAGGTGGTGATCAACCCGGTCGCGATCCGCTAGTGGACAAGAGCTCATCGAGCAGCGCGGACCCGCCCGCGAGGTATCGGTCTCTCGGCGACGGCGCTCTTGGGAGAAAGGGACGCCCGTGATCGCGCCGAATCGGCGGTGGCGTTCGGCCTCTGAGCAGACGTCCAGACGGCCCGGCGCGGGCATGTCTGGTTCAGGGACCGGAGCTGTTTGACGTCTCCCCTGACGCCGCCCCCGCACCCTGACGGCCGCTGGCGCCGCCCTTGGAGAGGCGAAATTGCGCCAGCAGCTTGCTCAGGACGAGGAGCCGAGGCCAGGCGACGAAGACCGGCAAAGACCGGGGTGCTCGGGAGCGCAGGCCCTGGGCCCGGACCCGCGTAGAGAACGCCTGCTCAGGTACGACGTCCTGATCCCCGGGGGCTGTCGGGGTCAGGGCGCGTAGCCGCCAACCAGACGCGGCGCGCGTTCGCGGCGGCTGGTTCAGTGCATCTGGTGCTTGAGCCGGCTGACTTCATCGTGATCGGCCTTGATGGCGTTGTAGGCCTCCTGGACCAAGGCGCGGGCGCTCGGGGGAAGATCGTCGTCGCGCAGGGCCTGCTCGTACTTGGCCTTGATGACGTCCTCTCCGCGCTCGACCTCGTCCACGACCGCCTTGTCGCTACCGCCCGTGACCGCGTTCTTCAGCTCTACGAACTTGTTGTGGGCCTTGCCGGCGAATGACTGATCCGTCTCAGGCTCCTCGCCGAAGGCGCGAACCTCGTCCTGCAACCGACGCACGAGACCTTGCCGCTGAGCGGCGCGCTCGGCGAACAGCGTCTTGCAGTCGCTCCGATCCACGTTCTCCGCGGCGTCGCGGTAGCCGTTGGCGCTGTCGAGGGTGGTTTCGATGAGGCTGTTGAGAACGTTCGCCGCAGGGTTTTGCGATGGCATGGGACCTCCGTTGCATCTGTGATGGCGCCGGCGCCCGCGGGCGGCACCCCGCGGGGGCTCCGCCCTGCCGGCCAGCGACCTCGCAACCGCCCGAGGGGGGCTATCGTTCCGCGCTTTCCGACTCTGCACGGCCTGTCCCGCGGTCATCGCCAGCGCGGGTGCAGAGCTCAGCGGGCGCCGGCGCGGGGTCGGAACCCGCCGCCCGCAGGTAGAGCATCGGGCGCGCGACATCGATGACGGCGCGGTGCTCGCGCATGACGTCCTGGCCGAGGATGCCGTGGATCGGCTGCCGGGAGAGTCGGCCGAGGACGTTCTCCACCTGAGAGAGGTCCGCGATCATGACATGTGACTGGCGGATCTCCTGGTCGTCGACCCGGAGGCTCTCGACCGAGGCCCGCGACGCCTGCAGCGTGCCGCCAAGTCCGGCCGCAGTCCCGAACACGCCGCGCTGGGGCACAAGCCCGAACGTCTCGGCGTGGCCCCGATGTATCACCGTCGCGTTCGCGCCGGTGTCGAGGAGGAAGGTCGCTCGCTTCCCGTTCACCTGGCCCTCCACGAGCTGGTGTCCGGTGACCAGGCGTTGCAGCGGCGTCGCGCTGAACCCGAGCAGGCAAAGGGCGTGGTCGACTGTCCCCGACTGTTCCGGACGGTAATCGACCTGATCGCCGGAACCGGCCGGCGGCGCGAAGCCGTCGCAGCCGGCCAGGCCGATCGCCCCCGCCACGAGGGCCGCAATCGAGACGGGGTTCATGCGAAGGCAATCCGATGCGGAGACGCCGGTTCCAT
This sequence comes from Phenylobacterium sp. J426, assembly GCF_024699945.1. Classification (GTDB taxonomy): domain Bacteria; phylum Pseudomonadota; class Alphaproteobacteria; order Caulobacterales; family Caulobacteraceae; genus Phenylobacterium. The sequence continues at coordinate 3,841,910 of NZ_JAJOMY010000001.1, forward strand.
CGCCGCTCGAGCGTGAGGCGCTTTCTCTTCATAGGCTGATGGTCGCGACCTCCCGGCCGGAGGGCCGGGGGCCAGTGAGGATCAGTTCGCCAGAACCTGTCGGCTCCCTCGGGGTTCTCCTGCGGGACAACCCAAGAGAGTGGAGAGGATGATGCACCAGATGGCGACCTTTGCGGCCCTTGCGGCGGGCGGCCTCGTCCTGGCGTCTTGCGGCACGACGATGACCGAGCGCGCCGCGACCGGCGGCCTGGCGGGCGCGGCCGTTGGCGCGGCGGTGGACAGCTCCGTGACCGGCGCGATCGTCGGCGGCGCGGCAGGCGCAGCGCTGGGCGCGGCCACGACGCCCCGCGACGGGGATGCGAACCGGCGCCAGTACTACGACGAGCGCGCCGGCCGGTACTACTTCTATGACGCGCGGAACGGCCGCTACTACTGGGAAGATGGTCGGCCGCGCTACTGATCGGAAATAGCCGCCGGCCCGGCGCGGGGCGGGGCCCCTCGCCGCCTCATCTGCCGGCCGATGCGCCTGGCTGCGCACCGCGACACGACGGCGAGCCAGGACCTTGGCCGTCGCTCGGCATCTTCGCCGCCGGTCGGGCGTTCACGTCCTAGGGACGGGAGGTTCTTGCATGGCGGAGACGTCCATTCCGCGAGTGCGGCGGTTCGTCGTGCTCGCCATCGCTGTCATCGTCGCTTTGCTGGGCGCCCTTCTCGCCGCCGGCGGCCTATCTCCTCGTGCTCGGGGGCTCGGCCTACTACGTGCTGGCGGGCCTCGGCCTGCTCGCCTCCGGCGTTCTGCTGATGCGGCGGCGGCTGCTCGGCGTCTGGCTCTACGTCGCCGTCTACATCCTCACCCTCGCCTGGGCGGCATGGGAGGTCGGCCTCGACGGCTGGGGCCTCGTCCCCTGGGTCGTGGCGCCGGGCGTCCTTCTCGTCGCCCTGGCGTTCTGCGTCCCGGCGCTGCGGAGCGGCGGCCGGGCGCGCGTGGCGCCGCTGGCCGCCGGCGGCGTCTTCATCGCCTCGCTCGCTCTTCTTGGGCTCCTCATCACCGCGCAGGGCGCGCCCGTAGGACCGGGCGCGCGCGAGGTCTCCCGACCCCTGACCGGCGCCGGCGAGCCCGCCGCGGATTGGCCGGCCTACGGCGGGGGCTATGACGCCCGCCGCTTCTCGACGCTCGCCCAGATCACGCCGGAGAACGTTGCGCGACTGGAACGCGTATGGACCTACCGCACCCGCGATCTGCCGAGCGATGCGGCCGAGGGGAAGTACGCCGCCGAGACCACGCCGCTGAAGGTGGGCGACAGCCTCTACCTCTGCTCGGCGAAGAATGTCCTCATCGCCCTGGACGCGGCGAACGGCCGAGAGCGCTGGCGTTACGACCCCAAGGTGCCGGACGACGCAATCCCCTACAGCGCCTCGTGCCGGGGGGTCAGCTACTACCGCGCCCCCGCCCTCGACTGGAGCGCCGCCTGCGCCGCCCGCATCATCCAAGGGACCCTCGACGCACGGCTGATCGCCGTCGACGCCCGAACCGGCCAGCCTTGCCCCGACTTCGGGACAAACGGTCAGGTGAGCCTTCTGACAGGCATCGGGCGCACCACGCCCGGCTACGTGGCCGTGACCTCGCCGCCGACGATCGTCCGCGGCGTGGCGGTCATCGGTCATCAGGTGCTGGACGGACAACGTCGCGACGCGCCGTCCGGCGTGGTCCGGGGGTACGACGCCGTCACGGGCGAGTTGCTGTGGGCCTGGGACCTCGCCCGCCCGGACCGGAAGGGCCTCCCGCCAGAGGGCGAGAGCTACACGCGCGGAACGCCCAACATGTGGACCATCGCCTCCGGCGACGAAGCGCTCGGTCTCGTCTACCTGCCGATGGGCAATTCCGCGGTCGACTACTACGGCGGGACCCGCAGCGCCGCCGAGAATGCGTACGCCACCTCGCTGGTGGCCCTCGACGTCACCACGGGCTCCGTCGCGTGGCGGTTCCAGACCGTCCGCTACGACGTCTGGGATTATGATCTCGGCTCCCAGGCGACGCTGGTCGATTTCCCGACGGCGGCTGGGGTCACGCCAGCCCTGGTGCTGCCGAGCAAGCAGGGCGACATCTACATCCTGGACCGCCGGACCGGACGTCCGCTGACGCCGGTCGAGGAGCGTCCTGTCCCGCGCGGGGGCGTCGAGCCGCAGCGCCTGTCGCCGACGCAACCGTTCTCGAGGTTCCACACCCTCCGCCAGCCCGACCTGACGGAACGGGACATGTGGGGCATGTCTCCCCTCGATCAGCTCTGGTGCCGCATCCAGTTCCGGCGCGCGGCCTATGAGGGGATCTACACGCCGCCGACCCTGGACCGCCGCTGGATCCAGTATCCGGGCTACAACGGCGGATCCGACTGGGGAGGCGTGGCGGTCGACCCCAGCCGCGGGATCATCGTGGCCAACTACAACGACACCCCGAACTACAACCGGCTCATCACCCGCCAGGAGGCGGAGAAGCGGAAGCTCCAGCCCCTGGACGTGCCCGGCGCCGAGGGCGGCGAGGCCAGCTCGAGCGTTCCGCAGGCAGGCGTCCCCTACGCCATCGACCTGAACGCCGGCTGGCGCGTGCCTTTCACCAAGCTGCTCTGCAAGCGGCCGCCCTATGGCGGGATCCGTGCGATCGAGCTGGCCACCGGCCGCACCCTTTGGGACCGGCCGCTCGGCACAGCGCGCAAGAACGGGCCTTTCGGCCTGCCGAGCTGGTTGCCCCTGGCGATCGGCACGCCGAACAACGGGGGGCGGTGGTCACCGCCTCGGGGCTGACCTTCATCGCCGCGGCGACGGACGATCTCATCCGCGCGATCGACACCCGCACCGGTCGGACGCTTTGGCAGGCCCCGCTTCCCGCGGGCGGCCAGGCCAACCCCATGACCTATGAGATCGAGGGTCGTCAGTTCCTCGTCATCATGGCGGGCGGCCACCATTTCATGGAGACGCCCATCGGCGATCATGTCGTTGCTTTCGCCCTGCCCGATAAGGTGAGCGGCGGGGGAAACACGAGCCGAACGCAGTAGCGCCGGCCATCGAAGCTGAAGGTTCGAACCGCAAGGCGGACGTCGTGTCAGCGATCGGCCTAGCGTGTCGGCCCACGGAAAGCAGGGGAGCGCCACGACCGCTTGGGCGCCCTACAGCGGCGCGGCGCCCTCTCCCGCAGAGCTGTTCGCCCGGTGGACTTGGACCCCCATCCTGCAGATCGCTCTCATCGCGCTGGGCCCAGTCTTCGTTCGAGCATCGGCGCCTAGCGCTCGGCGCTCTTCACCGCGCGCCAGCCACCAGTTGCTCGCCTTCACGGCCGCCACGCCGTTCCTTGCCGGGGGCCTCCCCAGATGTGGCGGTCGCAGGCTCGCCCTCGCCGGCGGAGCGCAGGCGGTCGTGATCTGGCTCTGGCACGCCGGCCAGCCTATTCCCCGCACCATTGCCAAGCGCTTATGGCCACGTGGCAGCGGGCGCGGGCGTGAGATCGCGCCGCCGTTTGAATTCTGAGGCGCTGAAGGGACTGCTTAGCCGTGCACGAGGCGCAGGTCGGGCGGTCCGTTGGGCTGCGGAGACGGAGACGCCGACGGCGGGGCCTCACGCAGGTCCCAGCGGCAGATGCGATTTCGACCTGACGTCTTGGCCTCGTAGGCGGCCGCATCGGCCCGCCGCAATAAGCCGGCAAGGCCCTCCCCGCGCGACAACTGGGCTACGCCACCGCTGGTCGTCATTGGCGGCAAGCCGCGCCCAAGGCCCGCCGCAGTCGCTGTCCGCACCGCCTCGGCCACGAGGGCTGCGCCCGGCAGATCGCCGCCCTCCAGAAGCAGCACGAACTCTTCGCCGCCCGTGCGGGCGACGACGCCGTTGGCGGGACAGGCCTGACGCAGCACCCGAGCGAACGCGCAGATCACCTCGTCCCCGGCGGCGTGCCCCAGGGTGTCGTTCACCCGCTTGAAGTGGTCGAGGTCGAACACCGCCGCGGACACCGGAAGCCCTTGGCGGACGGCGCGGGCGATCGCCGCCTCGGCGGCGCGCTCGAAGCCGCGCCGATTGGCGAGGCCCGAGAGGGGGGTCGGTTTCGGACGCGGCCACTGAGAGCCCGATGGCCTCCTCGGTTACAATCAGCAGGAGGATGAGGCCTGCGGCCAGAAGCAGGACGCCCGAGCTTGCCTGGGAGACCAGCGCATAGGCCGTGTCGGTATAGTCGCGCAGCGACTTGCCCACACCGAACGCCAGCGCCCAGAAGGGCTTGGTCAGGAAGTTCAACGCCAGCGCGCCGAACACGGCGGCCAGCGCCAGATGCATAGGGCTGCGCCGATTGATGATCATCACCGTGCGCATCGCCAGAACGGCGGCCAGGGCGAAGGGCGCCTGGTAAATCGCGCCGTAGGCCAGCGTGTCACGCGGCCAGTTCCAGATCGCAGCGCGCCCGGCGAGACCGACCGCCAGCACCAGCGCCAGAAGGACCCACGGGGGCCGCCGGCCGCGATAGAGGTTGAGGGCGCCCGAGATCGACAGCGTCGCCACAAGGAAGCTGGAGTAGCTGAGCCATTCCAAGGCTTCCGACGCCTCGGACATGCCCAGCAGCAGGTCGCTGGCGGGGGCGAGCATGCCGATCATGTAGCTGACGGTGAAGGCGAGCGCGACGCGCTGCGATGGGTTCGTCAACGCGATGACGGCGTAGGCCGCCGCGAACAGGCTGGCGACCGCGATGTTCAGCACCAGGACGCCTTCTGCGCCGCTCATCTCGCGCCCCGTTCCTGGGAACCAAGTTCGCTAGGCTAGGCCCGACGGGTGAAGGAGCCGGAAAGCGACGTGGTTAGCGCAGTTTCAGCTCCCGCGTACTGGCCGGCGCCAGCACGCGCGCCGAGGAATTGCTGGTCCAACGACCGCACCGCGCGAGTGGAGGACATCCGGCGCCGAAGCCGCAGCTCACGCGGGCCGACGGACCCTAGGGGGACCTTCGTCAGTCCTCCTCTGCGGCCTCTGCGTTGAGCACGCGTTCAGAACCGCCCGCTGAACCTCAGCGTCGTGAACACCCCGCGCGCGCTCTCCCGCTCGTCCGTCCCCACCACCTGGCCCGCGCGATCCGGCGCATAGAAGGTCCGGAGGCGGTAGTGCCGCTCGGTGGCGGCGTTGCGGATGGTCAGCCGCGTGCGCACGCCAGGGAGCGCCGTCGTCTCGACGAAGCCGCCGAGGGTTGGGCGGTACCGGGCGAAGTCGATCTGATCGACCAGGTAGAGCGCGCCTTCCACACCGTCGTAGCTGGCGAAATTGACGCCCCAGCTCCAGGCGCTGCCAAGCGGCGCATGGAGGAGCTCCAGCTTGAACTTGGGGCTTCGAAGATTGCTCAGGTCGCGGGCGCGGCCAATCAACGGATCGTCGAAACTCGACTCGCGCACCTCGCCTTCTGCCTTGACGCTCAAGCCGGAGAGCAGCGCATCCATCGGGATCGAAGCATTGCCCTTCAGACCCGAGACGCGCGCGTCGCCGGCGTTGGCGAGGCCTGGCGCGCCGCTGGGTAGGCGGACCAGCTCCAGCACATCCTGGCGCCACTCGTGATAGGCCTCCACGTAGAGGGCGAGCCCTCCGCCCCCGCGAAAGTCGATGGACGTGGACAGGCGGGTGGTCTTGTCGGGCTGCAGGTCCGGGTTGCCGGCGACAGTTTCATCGTCCTGCAGCTCGGCGGAGGCCGCGAAGTCTGAGAAGTCCAGTTGGCCGACGGTGCGCGCGGCGCCGAGGCGGAACTGCGCCTGAGGGGATAGCCGCCACACGACGGCCGCGGCGGGCTTGGCATAGAGGAAGCTCTGCTCGTTGTCGGCATCGCCCGAGACGGTGATCCGGGAGGCCTCGCCGGCCATCGAGCCTTCAAGCGTCAGGCGTTCGGACAGCTGCCAGGTGACGTTCGCGAAGGCCTCGCCCCGCCACTCCTCCACCAGCACATCTGCGGCCGGCAGCGGCACGGGCCTGGGCCCCGATCCGTCGTCGGCCGTCAGGGTGAATTGGCTCTCGAGCCGATTGTACGCGATTTCCGCTCCGAACTCCGGCCGTATCCCCCCGGTCGTCGACCGCACGACGGTGCTGCGCACGAGCGCCTCGACCGGCATCTGGTTCAGCCGGGCGTCAGAGCGTGAAACGAGGCGACGATCGGCGCTGCGACGCACGTCCGCCTGCTCCTGGCCGTAGGTCTTGGCGTTGGCGAGCGCGAGGGTCTTCCAGGTCCAGCCACGGACCTCGCGGGCGTAGTCGCCGCCGAGTTCCAGCGTCCAGTCCTCCCGGTCGTATTCGAAGAGGTTCGCCTGGTCCGGCGAGCCATCCGGCTCGCGGCCCAGGAAGATGTCGCTCTCCTGGTCGTAGTAGAACCGCTGCCAGCCGAAGCGGCCATTGAGCCGCAGGACGCCACCGCCAAGCGTGCGGCTGGCGTCACCCGACAAAAAGCCCTCGGTCAGCGTCGTCGGCCGATCATCGATCCAGCTGGAGGTGAGCCGGCCCGCCGCGTCGCGGTTGAAGCGCAGAGTGCGGTACGGATACTGCTCCCAGAAGGTGTTCGCCTTCACGGTCGCATCCCAGTCCCCCAGCTGGCGGGTCATGGCGGCCTCGAGCCGGGGATAGATGAGACCCGAGCCGTTCCGCTCCACCTCCGCTGACCAGGTTCCGCCGGACCGGTCAGGCCTGCGCACGATGTTGAGCACGGTCGCCTGGCCCTGCGCCTCGGACATCTGGGCGCCGCGGATCACCTCCACCCGCTCCACATGGGTTGCGGGAATGCGGCGCAGCGCATCCTCGAGCCCGCCCGACTTCGACGAGGGTCGCGCGCCATCGATCAGGACGTTCCCGGCCGCGCCGCCAAAACCGCGCAGCTGCTGTCCCTCGTCCAGCACGAACCCGGGCGTGCGCAGCACGATGTCGAGCGCCGTCTGAGGATTGAACGGTGCGTAGAACGTCGCCGGGTAGGAGGCCGCATCCGAAGGGGGCTGGGATGCGGCCTCCTCCGCCAGCGCCTGGCCGGAGGTCAGGGCCAGGGCGGCGGTGGCGAACAGCAGGCGGAGCAAGGGCTCACCAGCGCCGGGTGAAGGTCACCCGCGCGGTGCGCGGCGCCTGCGGGTAGATCTGGGAGAAGCCACCCGTGATGTAGATCTTCTCGTCCGTGACGTTATCGACGTTGACCCGGATCTCGTAGCCTTCGCCGAAGGCGTAGGCGGCGTTGAGGTCAAGGCGCGTGTAGCCGGGCAGGAAGAAGTTGTTCGCGGTCGTCGCCGCCTGCTTGGAGGCGTGGAACACCCCGCCGCCGACCGTGAGACCATCCAACGGCCCGGCGTCGAAGCGCCAGGACGTCCAGAGGCTCGCCTGGCGCCGCGGCACGCCGGCCAGCCAGTTGCCCAGGATCGAGGTGTTGCTGTGCTCCTCGATCTCGGTCTTGGTGAAGGCGTAGGAGGCGACGAGGGTCCAGGGTTCGAGCGGACGGGCGGAGACCTCCGCTTCCACGCCCTGCGCTGTCAGTTCGCCGATCTGGATCACCCGGTTGAAGTCCACCGGGTCGCTCACGACGACGTTGGTCTTCGACAGATCGAAAACCGCGACCGTGGCTTCCGCCCGCCCGTCCAGGAGGATCGCCTTGGCTCCGACCTCGAACTGTTCGCCGCGGGTGGGCTTTGGCGTCACCCCCTCGCGGATCAGGCCGCCGTCGGCCTCGTTGCGGAAGGACCTCGCCCAACTGGCGTAGAACGACAGATCAGGCGTCGCCAGGAACGTGAGGCCGGCCCGCGGAGAGAACGGCGCGTCGTCGCGCGTGACCCCTGGCTCCACGTAGCCCGCCGAGAAGGCGTACGTCTCCACCCACTCCTGCCGTCCCCCCCAGAAGCAGGCGCCAGCGGTCCCAGGCGATCTCGTCCTGCACGTAAAGCGCCGTGCTCTCGTAGTCGTAGTGGCTGTCGCCTTCATAGATGTAGGCGGCGGGCCTCCCGGTTCGGACCGGGTTCAGGAGGTCGATGCGCTGGCCGAAGGCGACCTGGCCGTCGAGATAGGCCAGGGCGTCCCGGCTCCACTCGGCGCCGAAAAGCACACGGTGACGCAACGGGCCCGTGTCGAAGCGCCCATAAAGCTCCGCCTGGACGGTGCTGTCCTCCTGGCGTTCTCGGTAGCTGGAGAAGCTGCGGTTCACGGTCGTGCCGCTCAGCGCCGGGAAACCGTAGTTGAAGAACTCCTCCTCCGGAACCTTCACGTCCGAGGCATAGGCCCCCAGGCGCAGGCGCCAGGCGTCGTTGAGCTCCCGATTGACCTCGACGGCGCCGGACCACTGCTCCTTGCGGATCCGCATGAAGGCCTCGCCGTAGTTCCGACTCATCGGGACCGTCAGGAAGATCGGATGGTTGCCGAGGCCGCGGTCGAAGGCGGCGTCCCGCTCCAGGTACTCGGCCCGGACCAGCACGCTGGTGCGATCGTCAGGCCGGAACTCCAGCACCGGCGAGACGAACAGCTGCTCGTTGTCGATCAGCTCCCGGAAGCTGTTGGCGTTCTCGTAGCCGATGTTCAGGCGGCCCAGGACCGTGCCAGAGCCGGACAGCGGTCCGCCGACGTCGACGCCAGCCCGCAGGTAGTCGTACGATCCCCCGGTCACGCTGACCTCGGCCTGGAACCCAGGCGTCGGTCGCTTGCTGACGAAGTTGATCACGCCGCCCGGCTCGAAGCGGCCGTAGAGGGCCGATGCGGGGCCTTTCAGCACCTCGATGCTGTCAATGCCCTGGAGGTCGATATCGGGCTGCGACGTGCTCTGGCGGAAGCCGTCGCGAAGCGTGCTGACGACGGAGAACCCCCGTATGCGGAAGCGCTGGTTACCAGCGAACCCGATGGTGCGGGTGACGCCGCTGACCGTCTCGGCGGCCTCCCCGATGTTCGACACGCCGCGGAGATCGAGCAGCTCCCGCGGCACGACGTTGACGGTCGCCGGGATCTCGATCAGCGGCGCCCCAGTCTTGGTGGCCGTCTCGCCCGGAACCCGACCGAGCGGCCGGCCGTAGACCGTCACCGCCTCCACCTCCCCGGCAGCTTCGGCAAAGGCGTCCTCGGCCTGCGCGGCGGCCGCCGAGAAGAGCGCCGTCGAAGCCACGGCGGCGAACAACAGATAGCGCATATGAATATCCCCTTGGGCGGCGCGTCAGGCGCGCAGCCGGAAGCGCCCGAGGTCGGGCGCGAACATGATCTCGGACGTGTCGAAGGCGGCGCCGACGTGGCCGGCGGCGATCAGCTCGCTGGGCGGCCCGACGTGGAGCGCGCCCTTCCCGTCCAGCAGCCACACCGCATCAGCCAGCTGCAGCGACAGGTCGAGGTCGTGGCTGGAGAGCAGGACAATGGCTCCGCTCTCGCGGGCGTGGCGGCGCAACAGCGACATCACCTCGACCCGCCCCGGCAAGTCGAGGAAGGCGGTGATCTCGTCGAGCACCATCAGCCTCGGCGTCTGGGCGATGGCGCGGGCGATCATCACCCGCTGCCGCTCTCCGTCGCTGAGATGGTCGAAGTAGCGGCCGCGAAAGGCGAGCGCGCCCGAGCGCCGCAAAGCGTCCTCCGCGAGCTGGAGATCTTCGACCGATAGGCGCCCGGCCCAGCCCGTGAACGGTTGGCGGCCGAGGGTGACGACGTCATCGACCCGAAGCGCAGGGCTGGTCGGCCGCTCGGTGAGCACCACAGCGATCCGCCGGGCGCGCGCCGCGGGCCGCATGCTTGCGATGTCCTCGCCATCGAGGCTCGCTTCTCCCGCGAGTGGCGGCTGCAGGCCGGCGATCGTGCGCATGAGCGTCGACTTGCCGGCGCCGTTCCGGCCCAGGATGCACACGAACGCTCCCGGCGCTGTCTCCAGTGTCACGCCCCGCAGCACCGACCCGCGTGCGTTGGCGTAGCCCACGTCGAGATCTCTTTAGGCTCAGCATCAGCGCCACCCCCGCAGAGCTGGCGAGAACACCAGCAGTAGGATCACCACGGGCGCGCCGACGATCGCGAGGATCGCGTTGAGATGCAGGAAGTGCTGCTCCCACGGCGCATGGACGATGGCGTCGCCGGCCAAGGCCAGCAGCGCCCCACCGAGCGCGGCGATGGGGATCAGCGGCAGGATGCGTGCGCTGCCCGCCAGCGCCCGGGCGAAGTGCGGCACGATCAAGCCGATGAACGACACAGGCCCGCAGAACGCCACCACAGGGGCGACCAGCAGGACCGTGGCCGTGAGCGCCAGCCGCCGAAGCGCGCCGACGCGCACGCCTAGGCTCTGGGCGTAGTTCTCGCCCAGTAGCAGAGAGGACAGCGGCTTGGCGGTCGCAACCGCCAGGACAAGGCCGAGCACGATGGGGACCGCCAGCCACGGCAGGTTCTGCGGCTGGACGCCTGCGAAGCTGGCATCGCTCCAGCCCCCGTAGATCCGGCCGCCGGCCCGCGCCGCGAAGTGCAGCAGCACACTGGTGAGGCCCTGAGCGGTGAAGCCCAGCATGAGGCCCACGACCAGCAGGGTGATGGCGCCCAGCCTGCGGCCGAGCATCAGCATGGTCGCCGCCGCCAGAGCGACGCCGCCGGCCGCCGCAAGGGTTATGCTGGGGCCGGCGAAGACAGTCAGGAACGACACGGCGGCGGGTCCAGCGAAAGCGGCGGCGGTGACGGTGAGCGCCACGCCCAACTGGCCGCCCGCGAGCAGTCCCAGAGACCAGCCGTCGGCCACCGGGTTGCGGAACAGCGCCTGCATCAGCACGCCGCCCACGCCGAGCGCGCCGCCCGCCAGCACGGCGGCCATAACCCGCGGCAGGCGGATTTCGCGAACGATCTGGGCGGAGAGCGCGTCCGAGCCGGAGCCTGTCAGGGCCGCGACCGCTTCCCCCAGGGGGATGGCGATCTGCCCGTAGGCCAGGACGTAGAGCGACAGCGCCGCAAGTGCGGCGAACAGCAGGAGACTGCTAGTGGTGACCCGCACCGGCATGGCCGCCCTCCCAGGTCTCGAGGGCGTGGTAGCGCATCGTCCCGTCGCGGAGCGGGGGTGGACCATCTTGGCCACGTCGGCCAGCACCCAATCCGGGCGTATCGAGCCCATTTCCCAGATCTCCCAGCAGTCGGCGTTGGGGTTCTTGAGCCCGTGCTGCCAGTAGACGGCGCCCTCGCGGTACGCCTTGAAGCGCTCCAGCACGGTGCGGTTCGTGAAGGGGTTGGAGAGCGGATCGCGGATCATCCAACAGTCCGCGTCCGTGCCGCCCTGAAGCAGCTGCTCGGTGGACAACCGCGAGAAGGCGTCGAGTTCCGGGTCGTCGGGCGCGCCCATCACCACCTCGGCGTTCGCGTCCCGGATCAGTGCCGCGTCGCCGTTGCGCTGGGTGACCGACCAGCGGTCGCCGGCGCTCAGGTACCAGGCCCAGAGCATCGAGCGCTTCGGCTGGGCCGCGGCGAGCGCCTTCCAGCGGTCGACTTCCCGGGTCACCTCCGCGACGAAGGCGTCGGCTTCCCGCTCGCGGCCCGTCATCAGGCCGACGAGCCGCACCCAGTCGACGCGACCCATGTAGTGCGGCTCGGCGTCGATGAAGGTCGGCACGACCGGGATGCCGAGCGCCTTCACCCGCTCCATGTGCTGGGTGTGCGTGAGGTCGGCCATGCGAGCGATGAAGACGTCGGGCCGGGCGGCGACCAGCGCATCCAGGGTGGGCGGCTGATGCCAGCCGTAGCCCACCTGCTGGAGCTGGCCCGACTTCACCCTGGCGCGGATGCCGTCGTCGTAGCTGTTGTGGCCGCCGACCGCGACCAGCTGGCTCGTCACGCCGAGGGCGCGGATGATCGCCTCCTGCGGCTGGTCGTTGACGGCGATGCGCGCGACCGGCGTCCGGATCAGCGTGGCGCCGGCCAGATCGCCGGTGAGCGGCGGCGCCGTCATCGTTTTCGGCACGAGGACGAGACGGGCGCGCTGCGGTGGGCCACCCGCTGAGCCGCCCCAGGCCACGACCGAGGCCTCGACATCCACGATGCGATAGCCGTCACGCTCGCGGACCTTGAAGGTCTTGGCGTGCGCCATCGGGATCTCGCGGCCGCCTGCAACCTCGGCTGGCGCCCCGGCTGTCCGGCCGCAGGCGGCCAACGCCAGCGTGCCGGCGAGGACGGAGCGTCTGTGGAGGCCCAACATCAGAACGTCGCCCGCAGGGTGGCGCGGACCTGGCGGGGCGTTCCTGGCGTTGCGTAGGTCGGGTTCGTGCGACCGCCGAAGTAGAAGTGGTAGTCTTCGTCCAGGGCGTTGTTGACCGTCAGGTCGAGGGTCAGGTTCGGCGTCTGCGGCGGCGAGATCCGAACGTTGAGCGTGAGCAGTTCGTAGGCGCCGGCTTCGATCCGGTTGTCCTCGGTCACGGCGTAGTCGTCGTAGACCTCAAGCGTCGCCTGGCCCCTGATCCAGTCGCTGAACTGTTGCTCGGCCGCCAGATAGACGACGTTCTTCGCGACGCCCCGCGGGGTCCTCCCGGAAAGATCGACCGGGCCGGCGAAGGTCTCGACGACGTAGTCCTTCCACTCCGGATCGAGCCAGCTGTACTGCGCCGTCAGTCGCGTTGCGTCCGTCGGCCGCCAGGTGAGCGCCAGCTCGGCGCCGCGGCTGCGGTACTTCGAGCCGAAGACGATCAGCGTGCCCGGCGCGGTGAAGTCGACTTCCGCCGCCGGGTTGGGCATGCCGGCGCGGCGGTTCGTCTGCTCGGTGTAGAAGGCGGCCGCCTCGTATTGCAGAGCGCCGTCGAGCAGCCGGCCCTTAAGGCCGATCTCATAGCTGTCGAGCTTGGACGGCTTGTTGTCGGGCCGGGCGTATTGCACCGCGTCCCACTCGAACGTGGGACCGAAGTTGGAGCTGAAGCCCCGGCCGTAGGCGATGTAGGCTTGGCCGCCGTCATACCGGTAGGACAGCGACGCCTTTGGTGAAAAAGCGTCGGCGTCGCCTTCCAGCGGAGCCTCGACGGCCGTCGGCGGAGAAGCCACGACGGCCCGGCGCTTGAAGGAGTCGTAGCGAAGGCCGAGCGTCAGCCGCCAGCGCTCGCCGAGGGCGATCTCGTCCTGGACGAAGGCGCCGACGAAGGTGTCCTCGAAGCGGTCGCGCGTGAGCGGGTCGTCTGTCACGAAGCACGGATGGTCGGCGTTGAGGACGGCGCCCGTCGTGTAGTCCACCTCGACGAGATAGAAGGCGAAGCCGCATTCCGGCGTGAAGCCGTTCTGGCCGGACCAGGAATCAAGGCTGCGCGACTTCGAGCGCTCGGCGCTGACGCCGGCGATCAACGTATGGGCGCCGCCGCGCCATTCCGCCGTCGCCTCGCCGAACAGCACCTTGTGTACGCTTTGGCCGCGGAAGCCGTTGAAGCCGGCCACGTTGCGCGTGAGGTCCGTGCCGAACGGATCGAAGAAGTTCAGGCGCAGATCCTGCTCAAACCGGCGGCCCTGTACGGTCGCCGCCAGGGTCAGCGCCTCAGTGGCCTTGTGGGTGAGGCGTAGCTGGCCGATCAGGCCTTCAGTCTGGTTCCTTGGCTCGCCGAACCCGATGAAGGTTTCTTCGCCGCCGATCACGTCGACGACGCGGCCATTTCGGTCGACTGGAATAGCGTTGGGGACCTCGGAGTCGCGGTCGCTGTAGTTCAGCGAGGCGGTCAGCGCGGTCCTCGGCGAGAGATCGACATCCGCCCTGCCGAACAGGTTTAGAAGCTGCTTGCGGCTGTTCTCGCGCCAGCCGCCGTAGTCCTCGTACGACAGGGCGGCCAGCACGCCGCCGTCGCCGGAGCGGCGCGAAAGCTGCGCCTCCCCCGATAGTAGTCATCGCTGCCGACCGAAGCCGCGACCGTCGTGTTGTCTGCCCGCGGCGAGCGGGTGATGTAGTTGACCGTCCCGTAGAGGCCCCCACGCCCGTAGAGCGCCGAAGTCGGGCCCTTGACGATCTCGACCCGGTCGAGCGCGGCGTAGGGGACTTGGGCGAGCAGCGGCTCCTCGTCGGGCCCCATGAACGGTGCGCCATCGAGCATGGCGAGATAGCCTTCGACGCCGCTGGAGCCGCGGATCGAGACGAACGGGAATTCGTCGCCGTCGCCCTCTCCTCGTCGGAAGAAGATCCCGGGCACACCGCGGAACTCGTCCGTCCCGTAGGTGAAGCCGAGCGCCTGAAGCTCCTCAAGGCTCTGCGACGCGACGGCCGCTGGGACGTCGAGCAGCGGGCGCTCCGATCGCGTCGCCGTGACGACCACCTCCTCCAGGTTCGCCGGAGCAACTTCCGCGTGGGCGGCGCCGCCCAGGATCGTGCCCGCAAGAAGGCCAGCCTTCGCCCAGCGGTATGTCCTCACCCCAAGCCCCCCAAGATGTTATTGTGTAACAGCTGAGGAGCGTTATGATATAACATCACAGCGATTGGCAAGGCGGAGGTTCGAATGAGGCAAGCAGCTTCGGTTCTGGATGGAGCCGCCCTGGGCCTCTCGAGCCTTTGCCTCGCCCACTGTCTCGCGTTGCCCGTGTTGGCGACCGCGCTGCCGCTCCTTGGCGCTTGGGCGGAAGCAGAGTGGGTGCACGCGCTATTCGTGATGATCGCCGCTCCGCTTGCGGCGACCGCCCTGTTACGGCCGGGGCACGGCCTGAAGCCATCAGCCGGCTTGCTGGCGATGGGCTTCCTCGGGCTGGCGCTGCTCGCATTCGGCGCGCTTGGGCCCGCCGCTCATGAGCGGACCGCGACGTTGCTCGGCGCCCTGCTGGTCGCCGCTGCGCACGTGCTGAATTGGCGCCGTCGGCTGCTGCATGCCGCTAGCCAGCCCACTTGCGCTGCGGACTAAACTCGGATGTTATATCATTACACCCACGAGGATGTCCACGATGCGCGCTCTGCTGATTGGCCTGGGCTTGAGCTCCGTGATCGCCGCGCCCTCGCTCGCTTGCGACTTCCACGGCGGCGGCTACTACCGGGAGTATTCCGGCTACGAGAACTACGCGACTTACGAGGAAATGAAGGCCCGCGAGGCTGCGATGCTCGCCGAACGCGAGCGGGCGATGGCCGAAGCGCGGCAGTCCTTCCTCGCGCGGTTCGACATCAAGGCCGAGGACGCTCCACAACAGTTCGCGGCGGCGTCCGTCAGCCCGCCTGCGCCGGTCCCGACCGATGCTGATCGAAGCGCGCAACCTGACGCACAGGATCGCTGACCGGCAGATCCTCGACCTGCCGCTGCTGCAGGTCGCCGCCGGCGATCACCACCTGCTGCTCGGGCCGTCCGGCAGCGGGAAGACGACCTTGATCAACATCCTTGCTGGACTGCTCACGCCGACAACGGGCGACGTCCTGATCGACGGCGCGTCCATGGCGCGCATTTCGCCGACGGCGCGGGACGCCCTTCGGCGTGAGAAGATCGGTTTGGTCTTCCAGACCCTGCGGCTGATTTCGTCCCTCACGGTGCGCCAGAACCTCGCCTTGGCCCAACGGCTGGGTCCAGGCCCGGTCCATCGCGAACTCATCGACAGGCTGATCTCGCAGGTCGGGCTGGCGCATCGGGCCGATGCTAGACCGCGTGAGCTCAGCCAAGGGGAAACCCAGCGCGCGGCGATCGCCAGAGCGCTTTGCACCCAGCCGCCGATCCTGATCGCCGACGAACCGACGTCCGCGCTGGATGACGTCAATGCCCAGGCCATGGTCGACTTGATGCTGTCGGCGGCGCGGACCACCGGGGCGACCCTGATCATCGCCACCCATGATCGGCGCATCCGCGGCCGCTTCCCGCAGGCCATCGAACTGAAGCCGACGGCGCTGGCGGCATGACCCTGACTGGTCTGACCTTCGCTTATCTCCGGGACCGCGCGCTGAACACCGCGCTCAATGTCCTGATCCTCAGCCTGGCCGTTGCGACGTTGGTGGTGCTGGTCCTGTTCTCGGCCCAGCTCGGCGAGCGTTTCACCCGGGATGCGCAGGGGGTGGACCTGGTAGTCGGCGCGAAGGGATCGCCGCTGCAGCTCATCCTCTCGAGCGTCTACCACGTGGATGTTCCGACCGGTAACATCCCGCTGGAGACGGTTGAGACCCTCCGCGCCGATCCCACCGTCGCCAAGGCGATTCCTCTGGCGCTCGGCGACAACTTTCGCAGCTTCCGGATCGTCGGCACGGAGCCTGCCTATCTCGACCACTACGGCGCGGCCGTGGCGCAGGGCCGTCTCTGGAGCGGGCCCGGCGAGGCCGTAATGGGGGCGGAGGTCGCCCGGCGAACCGGCGCCGGTCTGGGTCAGCAGTTCGTGGGCTCTCACGGCCTCGGCGGCGACGATGGCCAGGGTCACGATGAGCGTCCGTTCGTCGTCGTTGGCGTCATGGCGCCTACCGGAAGCGTTTTGGACCGCCTGATCCTGACCTCCGTCGAGAGCGTCTGGGCTGTGCACGGGATCGCGCACGCGGCGGAGGCGGCGCACGAGGACCACGCCGGGGAAGCCCACGACGAGCACGCGGGGCATGCCGGGGAGGACGCTGCCCACGCGCACGAAGAGCCCGCGCCGGCGAACGCGAGTCAGGCGGCGCACGCCGGGGAGCCGGAGGTGACAGCGGTGCTCGTCAGCTACCGCTCCGCTCTGGCGGCCGTGCGGCTGCCAGCCTTCATCAATCGCCAGACCGCGCTGCAGGCCGCCGTCCCAGCGGTCGAGACGACCCGGCTTCTGTCCCTCGTCGGCGTCGGCGTGGACGCCGCGCGGGCGCTCGCCGGCCTTCTGATGCTGACCGGCGGCCTTTCTATCTTTGTGGCGCTCTACACGGCGCTACGGCAGCGCGAAGCCGACATGGCGATGCTTCGGGTCATGGGCGCCAAGCCCCCCAGATCTTCATCCAGGTGATCTCCGAGGGCCTGATCCTGGCGGCCGCCGGCGCCATTCTCGGGGTCGCGCTCGGGCACGGAGTCGTCGCAGCCGCCGTCGCAAGCTTCGACAGGCTGCAGGAGATCGGGCTTACCGCGTGGCGCTTCGAGCCGGCCGAGGCCTGGATCGTGCTCGCCGCCCTGATCGCTGGAGCCCTCGCCGCCCTCATTCCCGCTCTTCGGGTGTTCGGCGTCGACATCAGTCGCACCCTCGCCCGCGCTGCCTGAGGACTCTCGATGCTCGACCGACGCGCTCTCCTCGTCTCCTCGCTTGGCCTGGTCGCCGCACCGGCGCATGCGCTGCAGCGGCAGCAGCGACCCGCAGCGCCCACGGAAGCCGTCTGGAAGCCCGCAGACACCCCGCCCGGCGGCATCGCCTGGTCGCTCCTGGAGTCGACAAAGGAGATCACCCGTACCGACGCCAAGGGCTACATCCGCTCGAAGCCGGTGTTCCCGCCGAAGGTGAAGGCGCTGGACGGAAAGCCGGTGAAGGTCGCGGGCTATATGATGCCCCTGCAGAATGGGACGCTGCAGAAGCATTTCGTGCTGCTGGCCTATCCGCCGGACTGCCCGTTCCACCTCAACCCGAACCCGATGCAGTTCATCGAGATCAAGTCGACAGTCGGCTTCGGCTTCGACTACCGCGTAAAGGTGCTCAAGGGCACGCTGAAGCTCGGCGGGCACAACGAAGAGGGCATCTTCTACCGCATCTGGGACGCGCAGCCCGCATGACGTCCGGCGTCTCCATCGAGGCGGATCAGGGAGCTCAGCATTTCCTGAACACCTTCACCGATCCCGCTGCTGTGGCGCGCTATCTGGAGGGGCCCCGCCGGTTCACGCCCGGGCTCGACGCGCTGCACCGCATGACAGGCCTGCTCCTCGCGGAACACGCGCCTGAAGACGCGCGGGTGCTGGTGCTGGGGGCCGGGGGGCGGTTTGGAGCTGCGGTCGCTTTCGGAGTCGCACCCCGGCTGGACTTTCGTCGGGGTTGATCCGTCGGCGGAGATGTTGCGCCTCGCCCGCCAAACCGCCGCAGCGGCTGCAGATCGCATCGAACTCGTGCAAGGCTACATCGACGCCGCGCCGGACGGCCCATTCGACGCCGCCACATGTCTGCTGACGCTGCATTTCCTCGATCGCAGCGCCCGCGTGGACACGGCTCGCGAACTGCGCCGCCGCATGCGTCCGGGCGGTGCTTGCGTCGTCGCCCATAGCAGCTTCCCGCAGGAACCGGCGGTGCGGGATCGGTGGCTGTCGCGCTACGCCGCATTCGCGGTTTCGTCCGGGGTGGAGCCGGAGCAGGCGGAGACCGCGCGCGCCGCCGTCGCAGCAAACCTCGAGCTTCTGACTCCGGAGGACGATGCGGCCGTTCTTCGCGAGGCCGGCTTCCATGATGTCGAACTGTTCTACGCGGCGTTCACCTGGCGTGGCTGGGCCTGCAGGGCTTGACCTAGCTCCGCGCCCTTGAGCCGAGCGGAGCTAGGGCGCGCCGCCCTGCCGATCGGCCACGATGACGTAGTCGAAACCGTGGCGGAGACCGTCTTCGGCATCTGCAAGGTTCAGTGCACGCGCCCTCAGCGCTTCACCATGGTCGACGAGCGAGGCGGCAAGCTTCGTGTTGGGAAGACGCGCCACCCGCATGAGCGCCATGTCGATCTGAGCGTTCACGAACCGAGCCTTGTAGCGGATGGGGAAGCGTCGCGCTTCAGATACGGTGAAGCCTGCGTGCTGAAGCTGCCCGACAACCCATTCCGCGGGATATTCCCGATAGGGCTGCTCTCCGGCCAGCAACAGACAAGCATCCCGATAGCGCCCGATCTCCCACACCAGCCGGCCGCTCTCGACCTCCGGCTCCTGGACCACGTAAGGGTCCAGGCCAACGAGGTAGAGCCGGCCTGCTGTCAGCTTCGCCAACCGGTCGAAGAGCGCCTCTTGGAAGTAGGGCGCAAAACCCTCGATGGCGCCGACCAGATAGTCCGCCACCACGGTGTCGAACCGCTCGCCGACCAGGAACCCCCCATCCGCCCAGTTCCCCACAAGCAACCGATCTGACGGCCGGAGCTTCACACGCTCGAGCACCTGGCGCGCGTGCCGCTCCGAGCCGGTGACGAGCGTGAGGCTCTCGGTCGGCAGCCCCGCCAGCCAGGTGGCCGAGTTGACCCCGGTGCCCGCGTCGAGAACGCGCCCCCATGGCCCTTGGTGCTGGCGGGTGAGGAAGTCGAACAACTGCGACGGCAAGGCGAGATCTCCCTCTAGGGCGCCAGAGCGGTCCCACGGCAGCGGGCGCAAACCCCGACCACTTCGCAGATCCAGCCCTCGACGCCGAAGGCGTGCCGGCGGGCCGCCGCACGGGCCGCGCCTTCGATGCGGATGTGAACAGGGGTGACGTCTTCACAGGCCCGGCAGACGAGGACCGCGGGGCCCGCCTCGCCCGGAGCGCGAGCGACGAAGGCGTTCAGGGTCTCGATCCGGCCAACGAGCCCCGCCGCCTGCAGCGCCCGCAGCGCCTGATAGGCGGACGCAGGGTTGCTCGGGCGGCCCGCGGCTTGCAGGCGCGGCAGCAACTCGTAGGCCTTCATCGGCCGTCCGGCTTCCAACAGCTGCTGCAGCATGAACCGGCGGTTTGGGGTCAGCGCCACCTGCTGGCCCCGACAATGCTCTTCAGCCGCCGCCAGAGCCGCTGCGACGTCCAGGTTGGGGGCCACCACCGGTGCGACCTCTTCAGGCCCGCGCCGGTTGCACCTCCTGAGGCGCAGCCGGCGCGGTGCGCCCTAGAAGGCGGCTCGCAGCCCCAGCACCACGGTGCGCCCCGGCAGGGGCGCCGAGCTCCGCAGGAAGGACGCGTGGTTCAGCGCCAGTTCGTCGAGGAGGTTCGTACCGCGCAAATAGACCTGAAGGTCGGCCCCGGCCGTTGGCAGCTTGTAGGCGATGGTGGCGTTGACCATGTCGTAGCCAGGCGTCTCCTCCTCGAAAGCGGCGATCTTGCCCTGCTCAAAGACGTGGTAGTACTCGAGCTCTCCGCTAAAGGCGCCCCAGTCGCCGCTGGCGCGGGCCCCGAGCCGGCCGCCCGGGATGCGTGGCAGGTTCCCACCGGCGTCCGTCAGCTTGGCCCGCACGTAGTCGCCGAACACCGAAGCGGATAGCTCCGGTGTGAAGCGATGGGTTATCTCCCCGTCCAGGCCCGTGAAGCGGGCATCCTGTTGCGCATAGCGGATCAGACGGAACTCCTCGAACTGGTCGAGGGTCTCGGCGAAGATGTAGTCCTCCATGCGATGGTGGAAGGCGCCCACCGTGAAGGTCGTGGCTCCCGTGGTCTTGCGGAAGGTCAGGTCGAGCGTGTTGGCGGTCTCCTCGTCGAGGGTCCGGTCACCGATCTCGTAGGTGTTCGTCGCCAGGTGCACGCCGCGCGCGTAGAGCTCCTGGGCCGTCGGCGCACGCTGGGGAGCGCGAAACCGCCAGCGCCACCGAATAGCCCGGCGTGAAGGTCCATAGGGCCGAGGCGGACAGCGAAAGCGGCTTGTGCTCGGTGGAGACGACCGTCGCGCCTTCAATTTCCTGCCAGTCCTGACGAGCCGCGACTTCGAAGTGCCAGTCGTTCCAGTCGAGCTCCTCAAACAGGAACACGCCCGTCGTCTTGGTGTCGGTGCCCGGAAGGAAGGCTTCCGAGCCCAACGCGCTGAAGTCGCTCTTGGCGGTCTGCACGCCGAACACGCCGCGGAACCCGCCGATCGGCTTGTGCTCCAGCTCGACACGGACATCGTGGCCCTTGTTGCGGAAGGTGGTGGCGACAGCCCCCTCGTCCACTTCATCGTGACGGTAGTTGGTGACGCCGGCCCTCAGCCGGACGCGCTCCACGCCGGCGATCGGTTCACGGTACTCGCCGCGGATATCCCAGCGGTCGCTGCGAAGGCGCACGAAGGGCGCTTCTTCTTCGTGCTCGTGGTCATGGTCATGATCGTGATCATCCTCGTCGTGATCATGACCGCCGCAATGCAGCGAGCTGCCATGCGGGTGGCAGGACTCGTATTCGTGGCTGTGGCCCGGCAGCCCGTACTCGCTCTTCTGGCGGGTGAACGCCGCCCCCAGGAAGCCGCGTTCCCCGATCCAGGACCCGCCGAAAGAAGCTGTGGACGTTTCATTCCAGGTCCCGTGGACCCGATCCTCGGACCAGTCCGGGACCTCGTAGTCGTCAGATTTGCGCATGACGCCTTCGGCATGCAGCGCAAGGCCATGGCCGCCGACCGTCAAGCCGAAGACGCCTGCCCGCTCCTTGGCGTTCGTCCCGCCGCGCAGTTCTGCAACGCCCTCGACGCCTCGCTCAGGGATTTCCGAGGGCACCTTCATGTCGATCAGGTTCACCGCGCCGGAGATGGCGCCGCCGCCGTAGAGGAGCGCGCTGGGGCCGCGCAGAACCTCAATCTCGCGGAGCAGCAGCGGCTCGGTGGTGATAGCATGATCGGGCGACACCGCTGAGGCGTCCATCAACTCCGAGCTGTCCGACAGCACCTTCACCCGAGGGGCCGTATGGCCGCGGATCACCGGCCGGCTCGCGCCGCCGCCGAATGTGTCGGAGTTCACGCCAGGCAGCCCCATAAGCGTCTCGCCGAGCGTCGCCTGGCGGCGGCGCACCAGCTCGTCGCCCGCAAGCTGAGCCACGGGCGTCGCGACTTCCTCCAGCGCGTGGCCGAGCGGCGTCGCTTGGACGACCACCTCCGCAACAACGTTGCCTTCGGCGCGCGGCTGCGCGGCCGCGGATCCCGCAAAAAGCGCAGCGGCGCTGGCCGCGGCCATCATCATTTTGCGAGACGTCATGACTGTACTCCCCAGAAAGCTGCGGCGGACAGTTATGTTATAATGTATCGCGTCCGCAAGGGGGTTGTTGGACAGCTCGCCGCGGGCCAGGCGGAACCGGCCGCGTAGGCAGAGCCGGCCCGGCGGACTACATTGGGCCGATGAGCGACAAGCATGAGGCCGCCGCGTGCCGCCACGCTGCAAAGGCGCCGATCACAGACGCCGCATTGCGATCCGCCGCTGGCGAGGCTCGAGAACGGGCTGCAAAGGCGGGCATGCGCTGGACGCCGCAGCGCGAACGGGCGCTAGAACTGCTGCTAAGAGCCGGCGGCCCGGTGAAGGCGTACGACCTGGTCGCCACATTCCAGCCCGGTGGCCAAACGGCGCCACCCACGGTCTACCGAGCTCTGGATGCGCTCGTCGAGCTAGGCCTCGCGCATCGCATCGCCAGCCGGAACGCCTATGTCGCTTGCCATCGTCATGACGGCGAGGCCCACGCAGCGTCTTTCCTCTTCTGTGACTGCTGCGACGCGGTGGAAGAGTTCGAGGCGCCAGTCGGGGAGGTTATGGCGGCGATCAAGGCGCGTGGCGGCTTTCAGCTCCGCGCCATGACCTTGGAGGCTCACGGGCGGTGCAGCCGCTGCCAGGACTGAGGCTCTCTCCTTCGAAGTTCAGCCTCTGAGGTCGAGAGGGTCTGGTCGAGATGGCCTACTTCAGAACTTCCGCTTTCCGGTGGGAAGCCAACGTCCGCAATCGACCGAGGCCGTGTAAAAACTCGCTGCCGGCGCTGAGCCGCTGATGGCAGGCGGGCTAGACGCGCCGCTCCCTCAGGTCCGGATCGCCGCGATCAGCGGCCCCGTTCCGAGCATCTGCATCACCCGCTTCATGTTGTAGGCGAGGATGTGGAGACTGATCTCCGTCTTCACGTTCGGGAGCCGCTTCATTAGGAAGTGGGTGTGGCCCATCCAGGCTTTGATCGTCCCGAAGGGGTGTTCGACGATCCGCCGGCGGGCCCGCATGGCGTAGGGCGCGAGATCCATCCGCCGCTGCAGCGCCTCGATCGTGGCTTCATGCTCCCAGCGGGTGATCCGGCGCTCGACGCTGGGCGTGCACTGGGGCTTCAGCGCGCAGGCCTGGCAGCTCGCCCGATCCCAGTAGCGATGCAGGGTGAGCCCCTTCTCGACGGTCGTCATGCGCCGCCGGAGCAGGCTCCCGCCGGGACAGCGATAGGCGTCCTGCTCGGGCACGTAAGCAAAGTCCTGCTTGCCGAAGCGTCCATCGGCCTTGGCACCTGAGGTGAGCGGCTTGGGCACGTACGGCGTCACGCCGATCTGCTCGCAGGCCAGGATCTCCTCGCCGGAGAAGTAGCCTCGGTCGGCCAGCATCTCGAGCCGCTCCACGCCCATGGCGTCCTTGGCCTTGCCGCTCATCTCGGCGAGCTGCTGGCGATCGCTGCCCGTGGTGATCACGTCATGGGCGACGATCAGGTGGTGCTCGGCGTCGACGACGCTCTGGACGTTGTAGCCGACGATGCCGCTGCCGCGGCCGCTCGTGGCCATGGATCGCGCGTCCGGATCGGTCAGCGATACCTGGCCGTCAGGGGACGCCTCCACCTGCGCCTCCATCGCCTTCAGCGCCTGCATCTGCGCCCGCAGCGTGGCGATCTTGTCCTTGAGCTTCACGGTGCGGGCTTCGACCGCCTCGCCCTCGAGACGGTCGGCGGTGTCCAGCTCCTGGAGATAGCCGGCGATGTGCTCCGCGACCTGCTCGATCCGCTTCTTCAGCTTGGCCGGCGTGAAGTTCTTGTCGCGGGTGTTCACCGCCTTGAATTTGCTGCCGTCCACCGCAGCCACCGCCTGAGTGAACAGGCCGATCTGACGGCACAGCACAATGAAGTGGGCGCAGGCCGCCTGGATCGCTGCGCCGTTGTCCTTCCGGAAGTTGGCGATGGTCTTGTGGTCCGGCGCGAGCTTCCCCGTCAGCCACATCAGCTCGACGTTGCGCTGTGCTTCGCGCTCCAGCCGCCGGCTCGACTGCACCCGGTTGAGGTAGCCATAGATGTATAGCTTCAGCAGCATCGCCGGGTGATACGCCGGCCGGCCCGTCGCAGCCGGGACGATCTCGAAACCCAGGCCGCCGAGATCCAGCTCATCAACGAAGACGTCGATCAGCCGAGCCGGGTTCTCGTCGCTGACGTAGTCGTCCAGACAGCTGGGAAGCAGCACCGGCTGACGGCGATCTTCACCCTCGACGAAGCGGCTCATCAGCGCCTCCCGACCCGTGTGTCAGGAGTCTGCCCTGCTTCGCGTTTTTACACAGCCTCGACCCTTAGCGGAACCTGGAAAGCCCGCTTGCCCGATGAGCCTTCCAGGAGGAACCTTCGCCGGTGGATGCGCGCACAGAGCTCATCGGAGTGTTGGAATTAGCGAGGAGCGCGCTGGCGCATCCTGAGAATGACTTTGCTTGGTCCAGCTGGTCTGACGCAAACGCAGCTTTGGCAGAGCTCGACGGTCACATCGCGGCTATCAAAGGTGGCGGAAGCGCTTCCCGCGTGGATCTCGACGTCTTGTTCGCTGCGACCGGGCCCATCTGCGAAGTGGCGTTAAGTAGCGGATGGTCTGAGAGCTATTTGCGTCTAGCGGACAGGTTCGATGCGGCTCACAGCCGGTTTCAGACGGCGTCGACGTAGGTCCGCTAACCATCTGTGGACGCCCCCTTCAGCGCAAGTCTGACGTGATGGGGTTCTGACGCTTCGTCGGATGCTGCTGCCATCTGTCCGGCCTGTGATGCGCCGCCATGACGGCGCTGGCCCGTATGGGAGTTCGCGGACCGGGTCCAAATTCCCCGTAGCGTGCTCGTGAAGCACGGTGGAAAGCCCTGGTTTTCCCGATCCCGTCTCGCCGACTGTGCGCCATACCCTCCATCGTCCGACTTACGCCTCGACGCCTCTGGAGCTGACGGCGGTCAGACCGCCAGCGCCGGAGCTCTGTAAATTCCGCCTCTCGCCAGCAGCGCCCACACGATCCGGGCGGTCTTGTTGGCCAGGGCGACCGCCACCAGCATCCGCGGCTTGCGAGCCAGCATCTGCGCCAGCCATGAGCCCGCCGGCGCGCCTCGGATCAGCGCCTGCTTGATCACCGCGCTGGCGCCGATCACCAGGAGTCGCCGCAACGTTCGCTCGCCGGCCTTAGTGATCGAGCCGAGCTTCTGCTTGCCGCCGGTAGATCGTTGCACGGGCGTGAGGCCGACCCAGGCGGCGAAATCGCGGCCACACCGGAAGGTCTCTGGCGCCGGGGCCAGCGCGACCAAGGCTGCAGCCGTGACCGGGCCGATGCCGGGGATCGTCATCAGCCGGCGGGCGACGACGTCCTCCTTCGCCCGCTGCGCGATCTGCGCATCGAGGACCGAGATCTCGGCGGCCAACTGATCGAGCATGCGGACCATGGCCTTCAGGCTCGTCCGAGCCGCCTCGGGAATCTCGCTATCCGGGTTCTCGATCTGCGCCACCAGCCGCTCGATGTGCATCACGCCCTTCGGCGCGACGTGGCCGTACTCGGCCAGGTGACCCCGCAAGGCGTTCATCAGCTGCGTGCGCTGATGCACCAAGAGGTCCCTGGCACGGAAGACCACGCCCGAAGCCTGCTGCTCGACGCTCTTCACTGCAACGAACCGCATCGTCGGCCGCTGGGCCGCCTCGCAGATCGCCTCGGCATCCGCCTGGTCGTTCTTCTGCCGCTTCACGAAGGGCTTCACGTAGGCCGGCGGGATCAGTCGGACGGTGTGCCCCAACTTGGCGAGCTCGCGGCCCCAGTGATGGGCACCGGCGCGGGCCTCCATCGCCACCACGCACGGCGGCTGGCTGCCGAAGAAGCTCAGCAGGCGGCTGCGCGGCAGCTTCTTGCGGAAGATGACGGAGCCGGATGCATCAGCTCCGTGCGCCTGGAAAACCGACTTCGCGATGTCAAGGCCAATGGTGGTAATCTCGCCCACGGGCGCCTCCCTCCAGTGAAGCTTAACACCTCACTCTGGCACGCAGATGCCGTCGGGGGGCGTCCACCCCATCACCCCTAGCAGACGTCCGGCATGTCTGCTGTCGGGGCGGTCCGCGCGAATGTCTGCTTCCAGCCTTGGAGCGAAGTTCTGCTCGCGACCCAACGCGGACCTTGGCGCATGGCGATGAGCGGCGAAGCTCTCAAGCGAAGCACGATCCGTCCAGCACCATCCGCGGCCGGTAAAATGGTCCGTCTCCACGGCAAGCCCTAGACGGTTCATATCGTTGTTGTTGTCCGGGACATGCCCAAGCGTCAGCTGGCTCATGGACACAGCTAAGCCGTGAAGCTCAAGGGCCGCAACGGTGGAGAGCGGGCCTAGTTCAGCGCCCACGCTGCGAGTGCGGCGATGACGATCACACCGACGACCATGAGCCAGGGCGTACCCTTTCCCAGCCACATGGTGTCTCGACGAGCGTCGTGCCGAAGAGAGTCAAACGGGCGCATGTGTGCTTCTCCAGGTACAGCGAACCTGTTCAGCGAGAGTTGGTCACGAGCACGCGAATTCTGCAACGGGCGGGAAGCAGAAGCTAGATCCACGCCTTGAAGCGGAACTCCGAAATCTCCAAGGAAATCCATCTCGTGGTCGTCAGACGCACGGGTTCGTCACTGGTTTCCGGGGAGTAGACAGCATGTCCTGCGTCGCGCGACGCAGGTCGCCGGGCGAGCCTTTCATGTCCCGGTATAGTTCGACCGCGTCAGAGCGGCAGAGTTCGTCACGTCCCATACGCTCAATGTCAGCGACGCCATAAGTCTTCTGCGAGAGCAGTTCTTGGGCCGCTGGTCGCCCCCACTGGTTCTTCCGTATGAAGCCCTCGATCCGACCGATCGACGTTGCCAGTTCGCGCTGAAAGGCCGCGTCTTGCCCGGGGAAACAGCGAGCACCGACTTCCTGGACCGTTACATAGAGGCGCCAGGCGCAGAGAACCGGCGTCTTGCCGCTGTGGTCGGACTCTACAACCGACCC
The DNA here is from genome assembly GCF_024699945.1 of Phenylobacterium sp. J426. Classification (GTDB taxonomy): domain Bacteria; phylum Pseudomonadota; class Alphaproteobacteria; order Caulobacterales; family Caulobacteraceae; genus Phenylobacterium. Next base: position 3,868,567 of record NZ_JAJOMY010000001.1, read on the forward strand.
ATCCGGCAAGGTCATGCTGCGAATACCACCGGGGTAGGTACGAACGACCGAGCCATCGGCTTGTGTCGTCACGTCTGTTGCGTCTGGGCCGACGGTACTCACAGATGTCGCACACGCCGCTGCCGTAAACGCAAGGAGAGCCAGCGCGATTTTGATCATCTTGGCTCCTGAGTCAGAAATTCGGCGAACGCTCGCATACATTCGCCTGTGCCGGGAGCATGATCGTGCGGCCAGAGCCCGCCCGACGAGCCTCCTTTGCTGAGCTGAATGTAGTCTTCTGGCGTTTGGCCGACCTCCCTATCCCACGGATCCAGGCAGGGATGTCCACAAAAGGGAAAAGCAAAGGCGGCCTTTCGGCACTTGAGCGGACCTTCGGAACGTCGGCTAACGACCCAACGCGGACTTTGGCGCGCAACGTCGCACTATGGCGTAGGCGCCGCGGCACGACCTCGAATTTCTGCGACGGCTACGTGGTCTGACGGCGGCGATCTTCCCTATCGTGGAGAGGCTGGACTCACTGAGACTTGAGTGCAGCGCCGATTAGGCCGCCAATGCACTGGGGCTCGCGCGGCGCCCCAGGAGCGTGCTCATCGCTCCACGGATCATGGCAAGCGGGGAAGCTTGCCGTCGCGAGGAAGTGGAACCTTGCTTCGGCCGATTGCCCTCACCTCTGCGGCGGTCAGCGACGTCTCTGCCGCAAGCCCCTCGTAGTAGGCACGCAAATCGCCAGCGAACGGCCAGTCCGACGCCGTAACGAACCGCTCCGGACCTATTCTCCGGAGCAGCGCCGAGAAGGCCGCCCGGTCGGCCGGCGTCGCCTCGGGACGATACACCTGCGCCAGATCAAACCAGAGATTCTTGGCGATCATCGGATCGTGCGCGATCACGTCGGCGAAAGCGCCCAGCGCGGCCAGCGTCGGGGCGTCGATCCCGCCCCACCCCGCCGAATGGGCGATGATCAGCGGCACGCCGCGCGCCTCGGGCAGAACCTCCCGGATGAAGGTCTGGGCGTCCTCGCGCCCGTAGTCCGGCGAGCTGGTGCGCATGTGGATCATGATGGCGAACCGCGCCTCCGCGGCGGCGCGCACGACCGCCTTCAATCGCGCCACGTCGGCCGGGGAGCGCAGATCCACACCCGAGTTGGTCAGGTGCAGCTTGATCCCCGAGGCGGTGCGGTCCGCCCGCCAAGCGGCGATCTCTGCGAGCGCCGTCTCCGTCAGCGGATTGAGCCCGATGAAAGCGACAAGCCGGTCAGGATGGGCCCGCGCCTGCCCGACCGTGAAGGCGTTGGCGGCATGGAGGCGCTGCGGGGCGTCGGCCGGAACCGGCCCCATCAGCGCGCTCTCCGCCAGGTAGCCGGTGGACATCAACCAGCCCCGTCGAACGCCGGCCGCATCCAGGGCCGCAAGGGCGTCGGCCACGGACAGGGGATTCACGAACGCCGGGTCGCAGGGCCGCTTCCGCAGCGGGCTCTCGCAATAGGCCGGAAGCATCGCCAGGATCTCGGGCGAATGCACATGCATGTGGTGGTCGGTCGCCACATCCATCGGCTGGGCGGCGACAACCTTGGCCGAAGCGAACAGGACCAGGGCGGCGGCGACGCTCGTGAGCCGGCGCATCAGCGGCTTCCTTCCCGGGGGCGGCCGGCTATTCGACCGCCTCCCCCAGCAGGTTCTTTCGCCAGAACTGGAGGACCGTCCAGAAGTGGTAGTCGGCGTTTTCCTTCTTCTGGAAGATGTGCCCCTCGTTCTTCGCAAGCAGGTGCCCGACCGACCCGCCGCGAGCGCGGATCGCCGCGATCACCTGGTCCGCCTCCGACGGCGGCACGCGGGGGTCGTTGCCTCCCGTCGCGACAATCATGGGGATCTTGATCTTGTCGACGGAGCTAAGCGGCGAGATTTCCTGCAGCTTGGCGCGCTGCCTGGGATCGCGCTCGTCGCCGTATTCCACCCGGCGAAGGTCGCGCCGGTAGGACTGGGTGTTCTCCAGGAACGTGACGAAGTTGGAGATCGCGACCGTGCAGCTCGCGCCTTTCAGGCGGTCGCCGTAGCGGATCGCGACCGCGTAGCACATGTAGCCGCCGTACGAGAGGCCCGAGACGCCGAACCGACTGGCGTCGAGCGCCGGGTCCTGGGCGAGCGCGTCGTAGAACGGGCCGATGTCCTTGACCGAGTCCTCGCGCTTGAACGGGCCGTTGTCGAGGTTGACGAAGCGTTTTCCGAAGCCCGACGAACCGCGGACGTTCGGCATGAAGACCGCGACGCCCAGCTCGTTGATCAGGTAGTTCCACGAGCCGATGAAGTCGGGGCGGACCTGGCCTTCAGGCCCTCCGTGAATGTCCATCACCAGCGGCCGCTTCCCGGGAAATTTCGCCGGGTCGGGACTGTAGAGGAAGCCGGAGACCGGCTCGCCGTCGAAGCTCTTGACCTCGATCAGCTTGGGCTCGACGTTGGCTTCGGGGTCGAGGCCGCCGCTTTCGCTCCGGGTCCAGCGGGTCACCGCCAGGGTCTTGGGATCGATCGAGAAGGCGTCGCCCGGCACGCGCGCCGACGAGAGGCTCAGGCCGATGTCGCCCCAGGGCGCAATATGGATAGGGTCGCCGATGCTCCAGTTGAGGACCCCCGCCGGCAGCCCGTCGACGTTGCGGGTCACCCCGGTGGCGATGTCCATTACGCGGAGCCGCGTGACGCCGGCGTCGTTGATCGCATAGGCCAGGAAGCTGCCGTCAGGCGAGATCGCGAAATCGCTCACATCCCACTTCGGCTCCCGGCTCACGGGCGTGAACCGGCCGCTTTTCCGATCGAGCTTGCCCAGCCGGAGGAAGTCGGAATCCTTGTCCGAAGTCGTCCAGATCGTGCCGTCCGGCGCGTAGCGGGCCCCGGGATAGGAGACCTGAGCCTTGGGGTCGGTGACGCGGGTGAGCTTCCCGCTGGCGAGATCCAGCTCGTAGATGACGGTCTGGTTGATGGATGTGCGGTTGGCGACCAGGGCGGTGCGGCCGTCCTCGGAGAAGTCGGCGATGTTCCAGCCGCCGCCGGTCACCTGCGCGACGAGGCGCTCGCTGCCCGGTGTCGTGGGATCGGCGACGTAGAGGTCCATGTCCGCGCCGTTCCGGCGGCTGGAGGCGTAGCCGATCAGCTTGCCGTCCGGACCCAGGCGCCGAACCAATTGCGGCTTTCGCCGTCGGTGATCCGCGACAGGCGGCCGTCCTTCAGGGTGTAGAGCTGGTAGAACTCGCCGCCGCCCACGTCCTTCTGCACCACGGTCGTCGCACCGTCGGGCGACAAGGCCGCGAACATGATGGGTTCGTCCTCGAAGCTCACCTGGCGGCGGTCGCCATAGGGCGTTTGCACGACGTGGAGCTGCTCCGTTGCGCCGAACCGGGTCTTGATCAGCATCGAGCGGTCGGCGGGGTTCCAGCCCAGGAAGGCGGCGCGACGCGACTGCAGGTAAGGCCGGGTGGCGTCCACCAGCGTTTCCGGCACCGCCGGGAGCTCGTCGGCGACGACGGCGGCGGGCGGCGGGACGGCGGCCACGGCGGGCGCGGCGATGGCGAGGGTCATGCCCATCGCCGCGGAAAGGCGGGTCAGCATTGGGATACTCTCGTAGGCAAGGGCGGCGGGCCGGGCGCAGGGGCGCGGCCCGCCCATGCGCATCAGAAGGCGACGCGGGCGCCGACCGTGAAGTAGCGGCCGATCACGTCGTAGTAGGGCGAGTAGAGCGAGCCGGGCGGCGGATCCTTGTCGAACAGATTGGTCACCGCGCCGTAGAGCTCGACATTGTGGTCATCGACCGACAGTCGAGCGTTCAAACCCACATCGAAGTAGGTGTAGGCGTCGATCTTGTTGTTCACGATGTTGATGGTCGAGTTGTACTTGCCCTTCGAGATGTAGCGGGCGCGGGCGAAGCCGCCGAAGACGTCGCCCTTCCAGTCGGCGCTGGCCATCACGCGTAGCTTGGGCACGCCCAGGCCGAACGAGTACCCTTGCGACCGCACGTATTCGATCACGCTGATGCCGTCGTCGGTGGTCAGGCTGTTCACCCAGGTGCCGACCAGGCGCAGGGTCAGCTTGCCCGACGCGCTGGCGAACAGGTCTTCCATTGCGGCGCGGTAGGACACTTCAGCGTCGACCCCGTCCGTCTCGTACTTCGAGAGGTTCACGAACGTCGAGCGGGTGCGGACGAGATTGCCATCGGCGTCCCGGTCCACCTTGGCGCAGAGGTCGGTGTTCCCGTTGAAGCAGCGGGTGACCAGGTCCTGCGGGGCGATGGTGGTGATGACGTCGTCGATCTTGATCTTGAAGTAGTCGATAGAGAGGTTGAGGCCCGGGATCGACGGTGGCTGGTAGGTGACGCCGGCCGTGAACGTGTCCGCTGTCTCAGGCGTCAGCTCCGGGTTCCCGCCGCCGTTGTTCAGCACATAAACCGTCTGGCCTTTCACCGGGTCGTTGATGTTGTTGTACCCGGTGGTCGTCGTGGTGAAGAGCTCGGAGAGATTGGCCGAGCGGATGTCGCGCGACAGGGTGACCCGGCCGCGGAAGCCGCCGAAGAACTCGTTCGTGGCGCCGACCTTCCACGACCAGATCGAGCCGGTCGTGTCGTAGTCCGAGATGCGGGCGGCGGCGTTCAGGTCCAGCTTCTTGAAGCCGGGGACATCGGCCAGCACCGGGATCAGGATCTCTCCGAAGGCTTCCTTCACCGTGAACTCGCCGGCCATGGCCGAGAAGCTGAACGACGTGAAGGCCTTCGCCGCGTCCAGCTCGCCGACGGTCTGCTTGATCTGCTCCTTGCGGGCCTCGATGCCGACGGCGATCGAGACGTCGCCGGCCGGCAGTGCGAAGGGCTCGCCGCGCAGGCTGACGCCGCCGACGTCCAGCTTGGTCGTCGCGCGCTGCCGCGGCGTACCGGTGACGTAGTCGATGGCCGCCTGCGACGGCGCGCCGAGGCCGAATAGATTCAGCGGCACGCAGTTGGTCGAGGGGTTGGTGAGCGCGATCCGGCAGATCGGCTGGCCGGTCGTCGGGCTGATCACCGAGTCCACCGCCCAAGCGAACTCCTGGCGAAGCTGGAAGCCGGGCGTATCGATGTTGTTCTGGTACTCGCCGTGGCTGTAGAAGGCGCTCCAGCGCCACGCGTCGTCGGCGAAGGAGCCGTCCAGGGCGACCGACACCTGCGTGTTGACCCGCTCGAAGTCGATCGTGCCGTACGACAGGTCGGAGTTGAACCGGCCCATGGTGAAGGTCGTCTGGCCCGCCGCCAGCATGGCGTTGCGGACCTCCGGCGAGAGGAAGGCGTTGTCGCGGCTGATCGTCAGGTTGCCGCGGTTATGGTCGCCGAACCAGATGTAGTTGTTCCACATCCGCGACCGCAGGACGTCGGCGGTCAGTTTGAGGTTGTCCGTCAGATCGTAGGTCGCGCCGAACATCAGGGCGTAGCGGCGTTGCGGCGTGACCAGCGGGCTGAGGTCGTCGTTCGAGGGGCCCTCGCCGCCGATCATCGACGTGCCGACCACCGTGCCCCCGCGCGAAGTCGCGCAGCGAGCCGTCGGGGTTGAAGGCCTTGCCGGCGAGCACGCCCGACAGGATCAGGCCGCCATAGGCCGCGTTCGAGAAGCCGACATCGCCCACGTTGATGAAGGTGCCAGGGATGGCGCTGTTGGCCACCTGCGACCAGCGGCCGACGTTCTTGCGAGAGATCTTCGGGACCACGCCGTCGTTGTCGAGGTACTCGCCACCCACCACGAAGTGGCCGCGCCCGCCGGCGAACTCGGCCCCATAGGCCCCTTCCACGCGGATCTCGGCGGCGTCGTCACGGGAGGAGATACCGTACTGAGCGCCAAACTTGGCGCCGTCCAGCTCGCGGTCGATGCTGATGTTCACGACGCCCGCCACGGCGCCGGAGCCCCAGGCGGCCGAAGCGCCACCGGTGACGATATCCACCCCGCCAATCAGGACGGTGGGGATCGTGTTGAGATCGTTCTCGCTGGTGAAGCGACGGCCGCCGAGCAGCACCAGCGTGCGGCTGATCCCGAGCCCGCGCAGGTCGAGCGGCGCGTTGCCGGCGCCCGTGTTGGTGCCGGTGGTCTGTGGCGACGTCGTCGCCCGGAACTGCGGCATGTCGTTCAGCGCGGCGGCGACATTGGGCCGGGCGCCGACCAGCAGCTCCTCCGGAGTCACGTGCACAGTGGGCGTCGGGGCTTCGAATCCGGCCACGTCGATCCGCGAGGCGGTGACCACGACGGCCTCGACCTCGCCGGACGCGGCCGGAGCCTGGGCGAATGCGCCCGAAGCGTAGGCGGCGGCAAAAAGCGCGGGCGCAAGGCTGCAGCCCATCAGCAGGCGCGAGCGCCTACGGCGAGAATTCGACATTGGTAGATCCCCTTTTTCGTCGCGAGCGACAGCTGTTGTGGCCGGGCTCCGCAGGCGCGGTCTGCGCCGCGCTCCCCAGAGACGACGCGTCCGGCACGCGGGTCCCCGCGCCTGTCCACGCCTCCGGCCTTGCTTGCCCCCGCTGTCCCCGTGCCTGAGAGATTCAGGCGCCAAGCGCCCTTGCTCCTTCGGCGAGGTTGGCGCGCCAACCTGCTTTCCAGCGTCAGTCCGTGCCCTGCGGTCCTTTTGCCTGAGCGTTTCCGGGGCGGTTGCGCCTTCGGCGTCGGGGGAGGTCCGATCTCTCCCGCAAGAGCAGGAATGAGTAGATTGAGCCTCGATCAACCTGTCAAAAGGCTGTTTCCTGCAATCAAATTCCACCCACCGTCATTTGACTGCACATTTTTGCCGGCGAACATCTCGCAGCAGGTCGTCCTGGTTGCATTGCCGATGGCCGAGGTCTGCGGCTGACAGGTCGGTGACAGCTTTCGGCCCGCACCCCCACCCGGGGATTTTTGAACCGAGCCGTCGCTTGCCTGCAGTCTGTGCTTACGGCGCCACAGTTTTAGGCAGGCTGGAACACCAGCTGCACCGCCAACCCTCGTCGCGGGCGGTTCCGGACGGTGAGTTCGGCGCCGAAGGCGTCAGCCAGGGTCTGTACGACCGCCATCCCAAGCCCCGCGCCCAACGTGCCTTCGGCCCCGGCGCCGCGATAGAAGCGCTCGGCGAGGCGCTCGAGTTCGGCCGGCGGCATGCCGGGGCCGCGGTCCCAGATGGTCACCGCCACGCGCCCGTCCGGCATCGGACGCAGCCAGGCGAAGATCATCCCGCCGCCGTAGACGGCGGCGTTCGACAGCAGGTTGCGGAACATTTCCGCCACCAGCACGGGATCCCCACGCACCCGAGCGGCGGCCGCGTCGTCTCGCACGCGGACCTCCGACCGCGGATGGGCGCCCATGACCTCCACAGCCGCCTGCCGCACCGCCGGCGCTACGTCGGCCGAGCCGGCGACGGCGGTCGATTCCGCCCGGGCCAAGGCCAACAGCTGACTGAGCACCACATGCAGCCGGGCAGAGGCGTCGCGGGAGTCCCGGACCAGGGCGGCGGCCTCGCCTTGCCTGAGACGTCCTCCGGAGAGCAGCGCGAGGTTGGCGGTGATCACCGACAGGGGCGTGCGGAGTTGGTGAGATGCGTCGGCCGCGAACCGCGCCAGACCCGTGGCGGAACGTTCCAGGGTGGCCAGCAGGCCATTGTAGGCGCCGACGACCGGCGCGACCTCGACGGGGACGCCGACCACGGACGCAGGCGCATAGTTGGCGCGCAGCTCCTGAGACCTGCGGGTAAGCTCGGCCGCCAGCTGCTGTAGGGGGCGAAGGCTCCACACCGTCGCTGGCCAGATCAGCAGGGCCGCCCCGCCGACGAGACATACCGGAAGGGCGATCAGGCCGAGCAGGAGTTCCCGCACGCTGGCGCGGCGGGAATCGAGGCTTTGCGCCACGACCACGGAGACCGGAGCCTGGAGGCCGGGCACTTCGACCATCGTCTCGGCGAGCCGCACCGGCATGCCGAACATCCGGCCGTTGCCGAACACCACGGCGTCGACACGCGCCTTCGGCAACTGCGGCAGCTCGCCGTAACCCGTGACGAGTCGCCCCTCCTGGCGGACGCCGTAGAAGACCGCGTCCCGCTCCGGACCGTCAAGCAGGCCGAGCGACCAGGGCGAGAGCCGCACCGTCGCGCGCCCGTCGCGGGCGCTGACCTGCTCGGCGATGGCCATCACGGAGGCGGCCAGCAGGCGGTCCGATGTCCGCTCCACCACCCGCTGCGCCAGCATCGCTCCGCCCCCGGCCAGGGCCGCGGCGAGAAGCGCGAGGGGGGAGCACTTGGGCGAGCAGCAGCCGAACCGCCAGGCTGGAGGGCAACCTCAAGGGTCGAGCCTGTAGCCGACGCCGCGCAGCGTTCGGATGCCTGGCCCGTCCGGCTTCAGCTTTCGACGGAGGCGTCCGACATGGACGTCCAGGACGTTCGGCGACACCGCCGCCTCGTCGGGGAACATCTCCGCGACCAGTTGCTCCCGGCTCACCACGCGCGCTGGTCGGCTGGCGAGAACCTTCAGCGCGGTCCACTCCCTCGGGCGCAGGTCGAGCGGCCGACCGCCAACCGCCGCAGCGCCTGACTCAAGGTCGCAGGTCAGGGCGCCGACCACCAGGAGATTGGCCGCCGCCCCGCGCTTGCGCCGGACGACTGCGCGGACGCGCGCCGCGAGTTCCTCTGGCTCGAACGGCTTCAACACGTAGTCATCGGCCCCCATGTCGAGGCCCGCCACGCGGTCCGGAACGGCGTCGCGGGCCGTCAGCACGACGATCGGCAAGTCAGAGCCCGCCCGCCGAAGCCGGGCGAGAATCTCGAAACCGTCGATGTCGGGCAGGCCGATGTCGAGGACCATGGCGTCGAAAGCACGCGCCTCCAGCTCCCCGAGCGCAGCGGCGCCGCTGGCGACAGTGTGGGGCTCGTGGCCCGCGGCGGCGAAGGACGCGGCGAGGGATCGCGACAGCGGCGCGTCATCCTCGACAACTAGGATCTTCATGGCGATGCTTGGACGAGACGCAGAACGGCGGGAGGATCTTGATTATCGGAGCGCAGCCGCCCTCGGGGGTCAAGCCGAGCCGCCGCGCCATGCTGGCGGCTGCCCCGGCGCTCTGCCTCGGCGGCTGCCGCCTTCCAGGCGAAGCCCAGGACCCATGGGTCGCGCGGGCCGCGAAGCGCGAGGGCGAGGTCGTCATCTACGCCAATAACGACGTGGCGGGCGCGGTCGCGGAGGGCTTCGAACGCCGCAACCCCGGGCTGAAGGTCCGCTTCCGCGAACTCAGTTCGGTCGGCATCCGCGATGCCATCGTCTCGGAGGACCGCGGGAGCCGCCCGATCGCGGACATCGCCTGGAGCACGGCGATGGACCTGCAGGTGAAGCTGGTCAACGACGGCTACGCCCAGCGCCTGCGCCTCCGCGAGGCGCAGGACCTTCCGCCCTGGGCCGTCTGGCGCGATCGCGGCTTCGCCGTCACTGCCGAGCCGGTGGGCTTCGCCTACAACGCCCGTGTCCTGGCGGAGGCCCCGCAGAGCCACGCCGCCCTCCTCCGCGCCCTGCACGAGGACCCCAAGGCCTGGCGCGGCCAGATCGCGCTCTACGATCCGGAGAAAAGCGCTGTCGGCTTCATGTACCTTTCGGCAGACACGCAAATCTATCCCCAGGCGTGGGAGCTCCTGGAGGCTATCGCGCGCTCAGGCCCTGGCCTCTATGTTCCTGGCGGAGCGATCATGCGGCGGCTGTCCAGCGGCGAGCACCGCCTGGCCTACAATATGACGCTGACCTACGCCGACTGGTGGGCGCGCAACCGAGATCCGAACATCCGGTTCCTAGAGCCCAACGACTACCACTTCGCGATTTCGAGCGTCGCGTTCGTCACGCGGGCGGCCCCGCATCCGAACGCCGCGCGCCTGTTCCTGGGCTACCTGCTTTCCGACGAAGGGCAGCGGCTGCTCACGGCTGGGCGCCTTCGCCCGCTTCGCAACCATACCGAGGATGGCTCACCCGGGGCGCGACACATACGTGTGGGTCCCGCCCTCCTCGCCAACCTCGACCAAGCCAGACGCGCCGACATGCTGGCGCGCTGGCGCCACGCCCTCGCCGCGGGCCCGGCCTGACAGAGGTTGAACCGCTCGCCGCGCCGGTTCAGCCCCACCACACTGGGCACGGGCTGTCCTGTGGGCGATGAAGAGTTGGCGGGCCCCACAGCGCCGCGGGGCGACGGCGCCGCCGCGGGGGGCGCGGCCTATCAGGTCCGGGCGGGTATTGGAGGGGATCTCGACCAGAGATCATGGTCGACGTCACCTTGCGGCTCCGAGGGCCGAAGTCCCCGACGGCTAAGCCTCGGCCGCGCAGCTGCGCAGCATGCGCTCGAGACGCTGCTGGAGCACGTCCGGCTCGAACGGCTTCATGAGGTAGTCCCGCGCGCCGAGGCCGACCGCGCGGGCGACATCGGCCGGATGGCGGCGCCCGGAAAGCATGAGGGTCGGCAGGCGGGCGAGTTTCGCAGGTCCGAGGCGCTGGAGGACGGCGAAGCCATCGAGGTACGGCATGTCGATGTCCAGGATCATGGCGTCCGGCCGGAAGGCCAGCACCTTCTCCAGCGCCTGGATCCCATGCCGCGCGAAGTCCGCGTCATGGCCCATCATCATCATGCGGAGCATCAAGATCTCGACGATCAGCGGGTCGTCGTCGACCACGAGGACGCGCCGGCCGCTCATGGGGCGCGCCGCCGGGCCAGGGCCTCGCGGTCTTCCGGGCGCCGGCGCCATGCCAGGCGGTGTGGGGCCGGCGTGCGGGGCGACGGCCGCGGTTCGCGGGGGTATGCGATCTTCGGGCCGCAGAGGCTCGTCATCGGTGGCGGCGATGGCATGTCCGCGCTCTCCGAGCCGCGTATCGCCCGACATGGGTTCGCGGCGGCTCGGCAGCCGTTATCGACCGGTGCGGCCGGTCCGCTGAATACTGTAAAACTCCTAAGGGGCGCGGCGGGACTAACCCGCCGCCCGCGTCTCCCCCGCCTCGTCCCCAGCGGCTGCTTCCGCCTGGAGCACCTCCACCAGGGCCTGGTACAAAGCCGCGACCCACCGGCTTGGCCACGAAGCCGTCCATGCCGGCGGCGCGGTAGGCCTCGACCTGATGGGCCATGGCGTTGGCGGTGAGCGCGATGATCGGGGTTCGCGGCCGGCCTTCCGCCGCTTCGGCCGCCCGGATCGCTGCCGTCGCGGCGAGGCCGTCCATTTCCGGCATCTGCACGTCCATCAGGATGGCGTCCCAATGCCCGGTGCGCCACGCGTCAAGGGCCGCGCGACCGTCCTCGACAATGTGCGGGTCGATGCCCAGCTGGTGCAGCAGGGTCCTCAGCACCAACTGGTTCACGGCGTTGTCCTCAGCCGCCAGGATGCGCAGCGCCATGGCCGCGGGCTCGGGGGTTGGCGGCGGCGCCGGGGTCGGGGCCTGTTCATCCCCCAGTCGCTCCAGCGGGATGCGCAGGGTGAAGCGGGAACCCCGGCCGAGCTCGCTTTCGACCGTGACCATGCCGCCCATCAGCTGGGCGAGCTCCCGGCAGATGGCCAGGCCCAGGCCCGTTCCGCCGAACCGGCGCGTGGTGGAACTGTCCAGCTGGTCGAACTTGGAGAACAGCTTGGGAAGCGCCTCGGGAGCGATGCCCTGGCCGGTGTCCGTCACCGTCAGCGTCAGCGTGCCGTACTTGTGCTCAGCGACGACGCGGACCTCGCCCTGGTCGGTGAACTTCAGGGCGTTGGAGATCAGGTTGTAGAGCACCTGGCGAATCCGGCTCGGATCGCCGCGGTAGCGCCCGGCCGCGGCCCGAGTATCCAGGGCGAAGGACAGGCCCTTCTTGTTGGCGACGGCCGTAAAGGCGGAATAGGCGCCTCGCGCCAGGTCCGTGAGATCGAAGTCGACGATCTCCAACTCGAGCTTGCCCGCCTCGATCTTCGAGAGGTCGAGGATGTCGTTGAGGATGGCCAGCAGGGACTCGCCCGACTGGCGGATCACCTGCAGCCGATCGCGCTGACGCGGCTCCAGGGTCTCCACCGCCATGGCCTGGGCCATGCCCAACACCCCGTTCAGCGGCGTGCGAATCTCATGGCTCATGGTGGCCAGGAAGGCGCTCTTGGCGGCGTTGGCGGCCTCGGCCTGGGCCTGGGCGACCCGCAGCCGGCGGGTGGTCCGAACCTGCAGGGCCAGGGCGATCCCGCCGCCCACCGCGAGCAGGAGACCCAGCAGGATCACCCATCGCTGGGCGCGGACCGCCCGGGCGCGCAGGTCGGCCTCCTTGCGCGCATTGGCGAGTTCGCCCTGGAGGGCTCCGGTGATCTGCCGCACGGCGCCATAGGTGTCGCGGGCCTGGGTGACGCGGCGCTCGTGCTCATAGGCGCGCAGCTGGGCGAAGGCCTCCCGGTGACGGCCCTCCCCGGCCAGGATCTCCGCCTCCACCTCCGGCACCCGCACGAAGGCGGTGTCCTTGAACCGGCCAGCGGCGCGCAGCGCCACCAGCCGTTTCAGGTCAACCTTGGCCAGGGCCGGGTTGCCGGTGCGGGCCTGGGCGATGGCGCGCATCGGCAGCAGCCGCGGCGCCAAGTGCTCGGCGCCCCTGAGCTCCGCGGTCAAGGGCGCGAGGCAGTCCAGCACCTCGCCCGCCCCCTGGAACGCCTCGGCGTAGAGGCCGCAGAAATAGGCGTCCCACCCCCGCAGGCTGGGCAGGTCCGGCCGCATCGAAAGCTTGTGGTGGGTCGCCAGGAAGCGACGGGCGGTGACCTCGTCGCCCAGCCGGATCGCAAGGACGCCCAGATTGTAGACTGCGTCGAAATCCGGCTTCGGATAGGCGGGATCGCCGTACTCGAACTGGGCTCTCCGGAACGCCCGGGCGCTGCCGTCGAGGTCGTTGAGGCTCATCAGCGAAAGCCCGATGGCTTCCCAGATGGACGCCGCAGCGTGATGACTGTCCGGGTCGCCCCAGTCGATCAGGTCTTCGGCGGCGTAGAGATGCTTCAGGGCCTGGCCGGTCTCGCGCCGGTCGCGGAGGACGCGGGTCCAGATGGACTGGGCATGGATCCGCGCAAACCAGTCCGTCTCGGTCTTCAATTGAGCCTCAAGCTGGCTCACGGCGGCGTTGTCGCCCTCGTCGATGCGCCGCGCGAGCTGGTTGAGGCGGGCGACCTCCGCATAGCGCTCATCGCCCAGCTTGCGGGCGTTTTCCGCCAGCATCTCGTTGTAGTGCTCGAAGCGGGCAAGCTCGAGCTGGTTGCGATAGACGGTGGCGACATAGTTCAGGGCGCCGCAGCCCTTCCCGGTCATGCCGGGCGGCCGCCGCGTCGCCGAAGCGGCGCAGGGCGTCGAACGAGGTGGCCATGGCGCGATCCTCGATCGCCTTGGCCAGGCTTGCGGCAGGCGCAGACTGGGGCTGCCCCTGGGCCGGCGGCGCGGCGACGACGCAGACGCTCGCCAGAAGGACCACCCAACGCCGCACGACGCCTCCACTCAACACACGCACACGGAACTCGGCGCGAAGCCGCCGCAGCTTCGCCTCCCGAGAGGTTACCGGAGGCTTACACACAGGCGCCGACTGCGGCGGATACGGTGACGCAGGCGTGGATGTGCAAGCACTGCGCACGACGCGCTCAACGACGCGTCAGCCAAGGCGCGCCGCCGGGAGCGATGGCTCACCCGGAGGCGACCGGCGCCATCAACCCGTCCCAGTCGAGGTCCGCCGCCGCGCGCCTCAGCGCCGCAATATCGACCTGACGGGTCTCCTCGAGCTGCGCGGTGAGGCCATCGAGACCGAAGTGCGCCGTCAGGCCGCGCAGGCGGTGAAGCCGAGCCTCGACGCTGGCGGGATCGCCGCTCGACATCGCCGCCTCCAGGGCCTCGAACTCAGCCTCGAGCGATGGTCGCAGGGCCGCGAGCAACGGCTCAGCCGCCGCCCCGAGATGTCGCCGGAGCTCGTCGACGCGGCGTTGGTCCGGCGGCGCCTGCCCCGGCCGCCCGAGCGGAGCCGCCGCACGCCGGAGATCTTCCAGGAGAACGGGCTTGGAAAGCACTTCGTCGACCCCAAGCGCCTCGGCGCGCCGCCGCAGGTCCGGGTCTAGGCCGGCGGACATCAGCACGATGCGGCCGCGGCCGTTGGCGCCGCCTTGGCGGCCCGCGAGCCCTTCCACCACCTCAAGGCCCGTGAGCTGCGGCATCCTTTGGTCGAGGAGCAGCAGGTCGAACGCCTGGGCGCCGGCGAGGTCTAGCGCGGCGCGGCCGTCGACGACCTCGACCACGTCGCAGCCCTCGCCTCTAAGCAGGGCCGCCAGGACGCGCCGGCTGAGGTCGGTGTCCTCGGCGAGGAGCACCTTCAGCCCGGCGAGGTCGGGGGCGGGCTCGACCGCGGCGGCGGCGGCGGCGGCAGGCGGCGCCGATGGAGCGGCGATCTCCAGCTCGAAGGCCTTGCCGAGCGGCTTCGCCACGACGCGCAGGTCGCCGCCCATAGCCAGGGCGAGATGCCGGCCGAGGAACAGGCCCACGCCGAGGCCGCCGTCGTTGCGCTCGACTCCCCGCTCGAAAGGCTCGAAGATCCGTCGGAGGACGCCGGGATCGAGCTCGGGCCCTTCGTCGGCGACCCAGAACCGCAGGCGCGGTCCTGCTGCGTCCACCCCAAGTTCGACCGCGCCCTGGCCGTGGCGCAAGGCGTTGGCGACCAGGTTGCCGAGCACCTGGCGGACGCGAACTTCGTCGGCCGTCACCCACAGGGGCGCCCCGTCCGCTATGGCCACCTGCAACGTTCGCCCCGCGCCCGCCGCCTGCGCCTGATGCAAGGCCGCGATCGATCGGACAACCGCGCGAACATCCATGGGCGCCTTGCGGATGGCGATCAGTCCGCCGTCCAGGGCGCCAAGGTCGGTCAGGTCCTCCACCACCCCCGCGAGCCCCCGGATCGCCTGCTGAAGATCCTGCAGGTCGACGTGCTCCCCGGGCCGCTGCGCCAGCTCAAGCAGCCCCAAAGGCGCCCTGCAGCGGCGTCCGCAGCTCGTGCCCCACCGTGGCGAGGAGCCGGGACTTGGCGCGGCTGGCGCGCTCGGCGGCGTCCGCGGCGTCGGCCCTCGCCTCGAGGGACGCCGGCTGCGCCAGCCCATATCGGGCGACGAGCAGCGCGTCCGCGCCCAGGCGGCGCCAGGCGGCGATCGCAGCCTCCCGCCACAATCGGGCCTCGCCCGCTTCGCCGAGCGCCTCGGCGCCTTCGGCCGCGGCGGCGGCCACCAGGCCATGTTCCACCAGGCAGCGGGATCGCGCTGACGCATCCACCGCCTCACGGTAGGCGGCCATCGCTGCGCGGCGGCGCCCCCGCACCCGCGCCCGCTCGGCCTCCAGGAGGCGGATCCGGTGCCGGAAGTCGTTCGGGTTCAGCCGACCCAGCCGGCGGAGATTCCAGAGGGCGAGCTTCGACGGAGCCCCGCCGGTGCGGTAGAGCGCAAGCCCGGTGGCGAAGGCCCAGATCTGGGTCTGCGCCTGGAAGGGCGCCGCGCCGAACGTCGGCCACCGCCGCCGGCTGAGCTCGGCGACCTCCCCGTAACGGCCGAACAGCACGCCCAGCAGCGCCTCCAGGGCGGCGATCCCGCGTCCGGTGTTGGCGAGCCCCTCCGCCTCGAGGCTGCGACGCTGCGCGGCATGGTCGAAATAGCCGCCGTCGAGGCGCCAGCCGTCGGGGCCGGCCCGCCGCAGTTGCTCGAGAAACTGCCTCAGCGCCCGCACATGGGGGATGGTCGCGGCGTCGCCGAGACGTTCGGCCACCCGGATGGCCTCGTCGGCGACAGCTTCCGTCGCCTCCAGCGGATCGTCGCTGAACAGGGCGTCCAGCACCTTGTCCCGGTTGCCGTAGGCGGCGACCGCCAGGTCGCCGCCGGCATAGGCGAGCGCCGCCATCTCGTCGCCCCGGCTCCGCGTCTCTGGACGCGGCCGGACGAAGACGTGCCCGAAGTTGGTCGAGTACTGCTTGGCGACCGCCCGCAAAGGCTGATCCGGGCGCTGCAGCCGATCAGCCGCCTCGGCCCAGGCCGCCGCCCTCCGGTAGTCGCCGAAGGCGCAGGAAATCAGGCTGTACGTCGCGGCTCCCGCGGCGGTGCCATAGACCAGCTCGCGCCGCAGGGTCCGGGTCACCCAGACCACCACGAGCGGCGGATTGCGCTCGAAGATCAGCGACCCGATGCCGTTGATGGCGCGGATCATCGGCCCCTCGGTCGCCAGGGTGGCCTCGTCCAAGGGGCGCACCGCCCGGCGGGGATCCAGGGTGAAGCAGCGGACAACCGCATAGGCCAGGTCCCAGGGCGTCAGCCGTCGCGGCAGCTTGACCCCGTTGCGGGCGACGACCTCGCTGGCGACGTCGAGGGCGCCGTCGAGATCGCCCGAGGCGCGCCGGGCGAACACCCGCAGCTCCTGGGCGGCGGCGAGTTCCTGCGGCGTGGCGGCATAGGCCTCCATGCGATCCACGTGCCGCCGGGCCTCGGCGTCATCGCCGCGGGTGATCGCGGCGAAAGCCGCCTCGCCGAGCAGCCGATAGCTGAAGCCCGCCCCGGCTCCAGCCAGCTGCAGCGCCGAGGCCACGAAGCGCTCCGCGGCGCCGCGGTCGCCGATCTCCCGTGCGCGGACGGCGCCTTCGGTGAAAGCGTCGCGCCACCACCGGGGCTCTACGTCGGCGAGACCCGCCTCCTGACGCAGCCACAAGAGGCCCATGCCGCGCTCGCCGTCTCCGGCCGCCGCCCCGCCTCGCACCAGCGCATCGGCGTAGCGGCCCGCAAGCTCGCGGCGCGCCTCTGGCGCAATGCGCTGCAGCACCTCGGCGCGAAGCCGGTCGTGGGCGAACGCCACGCCGGCGCCTGTCCAGCGGACGAGGCCCCGGTCGGCGAGCGCCGTCAGGGTTCGCCGGACCTCGCCGTCGGCCAGCTCCGCCGCCCGGGCGAGGTCCTCGGGTTCGGCGCCGTCGCCATGCACCGCAAGAAGTCGGGCCACAAGCGGCGCGGCCGGAGCGGCCTCAAGAGCGCGCTCCACCACCGATGCGGCCGCGGCCCCCGCCAGGGCGCGGCCGCCGCGGACGCGGTCCAGGCGCCAGCTGCCGGGTCCGCGGGCCACGATGGCCCCGTCGGCGGTGAGCACGCGAACAGACCTCGATCAGATCAAAGGGCCGCTCCGCGGCCGGACCAAGGAAATCCACGACATCCACCGCCGCCGCGGCCTGGGCGCCCAACACCGCCTGCGCGAGTTCGAGCCGCGCGGGCGCCGAAAGGCCCGGGACCTCGATGATCTCCATCTTCGCGCTCAGGGCCGACGAGAATGGCTCCTCCGTCCGCTGGGTCGCCAGCAGCCGCGTTCGCTTGAGGCCGGCATCCGCCGTCACCCGCCGCAGGACCCGCTGCGCCTGGGGCCCAGCGCGTCCCCAGTCGTCGATCACCAAGAGGACCGGCGCGCCGAAGCCTTCCAGCCAGCGCAGCACGCCCACCACCGCCTCGGCCAGTTGCGCGTCAGCGCCCTGCGCCGTCAGGGGGCGTTGGGAGCCGCGCCGGCGAGAGTCCGCAGCACGCTGCCGGCGACGCTCGTAAAGACGTGCGTGTTCTCGCCCAGCGCCGCGGCCAGATCGCGGAGGCCGGCGTCGGGATCGTAGAGCTGCTCCAGGCCCGCGGTCACGGCGCCCTCGACCGCAGCGATCAGCGGGTCGAGGTCCCGGCCCGCGTAGCCCTCGGCATACTTCCCCAGGCCTGACAGAGCTCCCGAAGAGACGGCCTCCTCGACCGCGACCCGCAGCAACGCGGTCTTGCCCGCCCCCGCAGGCCCTGCCGCGACGATGACCCGCGTCGCCGGATCGGCCAGGGCGGCGCGGACCGCAGCCAGCTGCTCGTCCCGTCCGACCAGCCGGGCCGGGGCTGTCACGCGCGCGTTCGCGGCGGGGGGTCGAGCGCGGTCATGCTGCAAGCGCTACCGGTCGCGGCCCTCGCGCCGCATCCTCCGAATGAGGGACGCCGCGCCTCAAGCGCGTGTCACCGGCGGTCGAAGTCGGTAACCGAAGCCGGGGGCGGTGACGATCAGGCCGTCCTCGTCGGCCGAGGCCAGCTTGCGGCGGAGGCGGCTGACCAGGGCGTCGACGGACCGGAGGTCGCCCTCGCCCCGGGAGACCACCTCGCTGAGGGCTTCCCGGGACACGATTTTTCCTTCAGCCACGGCGAGGGCCCACAGGAGGTCGAACTCACCGCGGGTGAGCGCCGCCGGCACGCCCGCCGCAACGGCGCTCCGCGCCGCCTGGTCGAGCACCACCGGCCCGAAGCTCAGTCGCGCCCCCTGTGGAGCGCGGCGGCGGGCGACGCTCCGGACCCGGGCGGCGAGCTCCTCCAGGTGGACAGGCTTGGTCAGATAGTCGTCGGCCCCGTCGTCCAGGGCCGCGATCCGGGTCTCGATCTCGCCCCGCTCGCTGACGATGATCACCCCGGTTGCGCCGGCGCTCCGAAGCTCCCGGGCGTAGCTCAGGCCGTCCTCGCCGGGCAGGCCAATATCGAGCAGCACCACGTCGGCGGCCTTGTCGCGCAGCGCCGCGCGGCAGGCGGCGACGCAGCTCGCCGGGCGCACGGCGTGACCCTCACGCTCCAGGAAGGCGACGAGGGTGGCGCGGGTCAGCGGCTCATCCTCGACCACGACGATGCTCAAGCTACGCGACAACGCCCACTCGCCCCCACGAGACCGGCCACCGCGCGACCAGCGACCGAAATCCAAATACCGGGATATCCGAGATCGCTGTCAACATCCCATCCATGGAGCCCGCCGCGCGCAATCGCCACGCTGCCTGCCTCGGATGGGGAGGAACGGTCATGTCGGTGCAGCGCGCCATCACCATTGCCGAGGCGGCATCGTCGCCGGCGGAGCCCGACTGGCGCAGGACCCTCGCCGCCTTCCTCGTCGAGACGGGCCTCGCCGGCGCTGCGCTCGAGTGGCGCGAAGGTGGCGGCGAGCGCCTTGCCCTCGCGACCGCTGGCGCCTGCCATGACCGACCCTCCCAGGTCCTTCCGGTGCTGTCCGACGCCACGGGCCGCCTGAGCCTGGCGCTCCATGGCCGCCTCTTCGATCCACGCGCCGCCGACGCCGCGCTGGGGCGGCTCGAAGCGGCCTGCCGCGCCCAGTTCGGCTTCGAGGACCGGGTCGTCGAGGTCGTCCGCGAGGTCCTGGCCTCCGGCCGGCGGCGGGTCCTGCTCTGCCGGCCGAGCGGCGCCCTGCTGGCGCCCGCCTCCGCCGCGGCCTTGGCGCTCGAGGCCTCCGGCCTCGCATCGCGCGGCGGCCAGCTCTCGGCGAACGACACGCAGGACCAGTTCCTGCTGCGCCAGGCCCTGCGCGCCGCTGGCCTCGACGGTCATAGGCGTCGTCTTGCGCTGACGGGGGACGGCCGGCGGGTCTTCGTGGAGGTCCGTCCGGTGCTGCGACCGCCGGAGGCCCTGCGCCCGGTGGCGGTCGTTCTCCTGCCGTCGCCGAAGCCGTCACACGAAGAGCGTTGCGAGGTGCTGCAACGGCTGTTCGGCCTCACCGCCGCGGAAGCGGCGATCGGCGCGGCCATCGCGGACGGCGCAAGGGTCGAGGACATTGCGCGATCGCGGGACGTGGCGGTGTCCACCGTGCGCAGCCAGGTGAAGGCGGTGCTGCAGAAGGCGGGCGTCGGCCGCCAGGTGGAACTGGTTCAGCGCCTCGCCGAAGCGGGCTGAATCGCGCACCGCTGGAGTTCGCGGGGGAAGATCGCGCCGACCACCAACCCACCCTGGCCGTCCGGCGCGCCGACCGAAACGCTCCACAGGCGCGGCGCGGACGAGGCCGCAGGTTTGCGGCCCGACTGGTAGGCCAGCGTGCGCCGGCCGTCCGGCGAGACCCGCTCGACCCGGCCAGGCGAGGGATGACGCGGGTCCGTCGCGTGGCGGAGGAAGTCGAGCCCGTTGTTGTGGCCGCCGATCCAGAGGTCGCCCTGCGGGTCGACGACGATGTTGTCGGGCCCCGGGCCGGGCTTCAGCCGGGCCGTCTCCCGAAGCCTCGCGCCAGACAGTCCTTCGAACACCCGGATCCGGCCCCGCGTGCTCTCGGCCACATAGAGCCGAGCCCCGTCCGGCGAGAGGGCGACGCCGTTGGGCAGCGACAGCCGCTCCGCCACCACCGTGGGAGACCCGTCGGCGACCCGGACCACGTAGCCGTTCCTCTCGCCGGTGACGTCCGAGAGCGTCTCGCGCAGGCTGGGGTCGAACCAACGGGTCCTCGGAATGGCGTGGTCGTTGGTGGCGAAGAAGCTCCGCGGACCGAAAGCGGCCACGTCGTTCGGACGATGCAGCAGGTCCCAGCGGCCGCCCTCGCCGGTATCCACGAGGCCCTGGGCCGTCACCGCGTAGATCTCGACGCGCGACGCGCCCAGCTGCGGATGGTTGACCACGAAGAGCCGCTGGCTTCCGTCGGGACCCGTCCACAGATCGATGCCATGGGGCTGGAAGTCGTCGGGCCCGGCGGGCGTGACGTCCGTCAGGCGCGCCGCGTCGGTGGCCGGATCGATCTCGAGCCGGAAGATGCGTCCGCGCGCGGGCGGCGGATCGTCGGCGCGTCGCCGCCAGTCGGACACGGAAACATAAAGGCCGCCGCCTGGGTCCAGCGCGAGATCTTCCGGACCGCCGGGCAGTGCGAGGGTCTGGCAAGGTCCGCCAACCGGCGTCGAGCTGTCGAAGAGTCCCCCCGAAGGGAAGACCGCACAGCCGCTCGCCAGCAGAGCCGCCGTCGCCGCCAGCAACCCGCGCGTCCTGTTTCGCATGTTCATCGCCCCCGCTCCGAGGCACAGTAGCGGCGGCCGCGCCTTGCGCCAGACGTCCGCGGGGCAGGACGGCGCCTTCGCCGCCCTGGCCCGCGCCGCCAGACCGGCGGGGCACCGTTCGGCCTGGTGTGCTCTCCCTTCGGATCTGGCGGGGCCTAGCCGGTGATGATCCAGCCCGAGCCCAGCGCATTCAGGTCGACGCCTACGAGCACCGCCTGGGCGCCGCCGCTCAAGGTGACGACGACATCAGCGCCCACCTGGGCGGTCGTGTAGGTGTAGCCCGCCTCGATCCGCAGGCGGTCGCCCTCGGCGACGCTGAAGTCCAGGATGCGATCGATCCCCGCCTCGCCGAAGATGGAGAAGATGTCCGCACCGGCCCCGCCGCTGATGGTGTCGTTCCCGCGATCGCCCCAGATGAGGTCGGCTCCCCCGCCGCCCGATAGGCTGTCGTCGCCCTGGCCGCCGCGCACCCAGTCGATGCCGTCGCCCCCGAAGCAGGTGTCGTCGCCCAGGTTGCCGTAGACGACATCGTCTGAGGCGTCGTCGCCGCCCCTCAGGAGGTCATTGCCCTGGCCGCCGACCACCCAGTCGCTGCCGAGGCCGCCGTCGACGGTGTCGTTGCCGATGTTGCCGTGCAGGTCGTCGAAGGCCGCCCCGCCCGAGAGGCTGTCGTCGCCGTCGCCGCCACGTAGATAGTCCGAGCCGCCGGCGCCGATCAGGGTGTCGTTGCCGGCATAGCCGTACATGCGGTCGGCGGCGTCCGAGCCGTTGAACGTGTCCGACCCGCCGAAGATCGTCTGGCGCGCCGTCTCGTTGTTGTTGGTCGCCGCCCAGGTGATGAAGGTGGTGGCCGGGACCGAGAAGCCCTGCACATTGAACACCGTCTGACCGTTCAAAAGCTCGCGCCAGCCGGTGACCGTACCGCCGCTGATCTCGTTGTTGCTGTAAGTGAACTGGCCGGAGAACTCCTCGCGCCACGGGCCGTCCACCAGGACGAAGCTCGTCGGCGTGGCGCTCACCACCGCGCCCAGCAGCAGGTCGCCGACCTGCAGATCGTCGAAATTGACGCCGGCGACGCCGGCCGTGAAGATCGCCATGGAAGTCGCTCCAGAGAAAAGGACGCCGCCGTCCGCAGACGGCGGCAGTCTGCAGGGAAGGTCAGAACCGGCGGGTGATCCCGAGCTGGACGACCGGGAAGTAGCGGAAGTCCTTCGCGTCCTCGCGGACCTCGGCTTCTTCCTCGGCCAGCTCGGCCAGGAACGCCGCGTTGGTGCTGAGCGTGCCGCCCGAGGCGGTCAGCTCCACGTCGGGCTTCTTGCTGAAGGCCACGCCCACGAGCGCCCGGAACCCCCAGCTCCGGTCGCCGGTGAAGGTGTTGTCGTAGCCGACGCCCAGGAAGGGCTGCACCTTGGAGAGCTTGGCCTCGCCGTTCAGCTGACCGACCTG
Source organism: Phenylobacterium sp. J426 (assembly GCF_024699945.1). GTDB lineage: Bacteria > Pseudomonadota > Alphaproteobacteria > Caulobacterales > Caulobacteraceae > Phenylobacterium. The sequence goes on from NZ_JAJOMY010000001.1 coordinate 3,890,774, forward strand.
AGCCGGCGTGTAGGTCACGTCGCCGATCTCGACATTGCCAGTGGGCCGGCCGACCAGCTCCAGCTTCCGCTTCCCGAAGTAGGCTCCGCCGGACAGGAGGAACGCGCCGCCGCCCGGATGCAGGTCCGCGAACAGGCCGCCGGTCAGCAGCTTGGCGTCGCCTTCGTAGCGGACGTCGGAATAGGTCTCGTTGCGACCGAAGCTCAGGCCGTCGACGGCGCCGCGGATCACCAGCATCTCGTTGGCCTGCGCCGAGACCTGAACGCCGACCCCCGGCGTGCCGATGTTGGCCCCCCCGGCGAAGGTCTGCGCCTGGGCCGTCGCCAGCGGCGAAAGCAGGACGGCGCCGAACGCGCAGCCCCCGATAATCTTGTTCAACAACGTCGTTGTCCCCTCTCCAGCCCCTGTCCGCCAGAGGGCGACGAGGCGCGCCGAACGTGAACCGGTATGGGGCTCCGCCGGTATGGATGGGATGTGAACGCGCGCGCCTTGTCGCGCGCCGGAGGGCTTTCCTGCTGCGCCTATGCTTCAGCGCCGCAATCATCCATCAGACGCAGCTCCAGGCCCAGGGCCGCCGCATTGGCCAGGGCCAGCTGGAGCGACGCCGGATCGATGTCGCCGCCCACCACGGCCGTGGCCGGACGGCTGGCCTTTAGGGCGCATGCCTTCCCGCGCAAGTGCGGCGTGCGATCGAGGAATGTGACCCCCATCACCGCACCAGGTCCTGGGCCATGACAGCATGGCCTCGGTCGCCCTCGCGGCCCTCCGACGGCGGCGGATCGGCCGCGGCCGCAACGTAATGACCTTGATCATGAGACCCGCTCTGCTCGCCCCCCTCGCCGCGGCCGCCGCCACCGCCGCCCTGCTCGCCGCCGGCGCCGCGTCCGCCGGCGAAGTCACCGGCAAGGGCAAGTCGACGGCCGCGCCCGACCACGCCCGGTCGATCTGCGCCTTCTCGGGCCTCAACGACAATCCGGAAGGCGCCCCGGGCAATCCGCCCGGCAACGTCCAGAACTGGGGGCACACGATGCAGATGTTCGGGCTCGACCCCCGTGATTTCAATCCGGGCGACGCCTGCAACCCGCACGCCGAGCACGAATAGGCGCCGCCACACCGGGGTTGGCGTCGCGCCAACCCGGCCTTGGCCTCAAGGCGGAGTTCGCCCATGCGCGGCGCTTTCCTGAACATGATGGCCGGAGCCGTGCTCTTCGTCGGAATGGCCAGCGGCAGTCTGGACGCAGTCTCGCCGGCTTCATCCGACGCGGGGACGCGGACGCCGGCGCACGGTACGGCCTGTCGCGAAATCGCGAGGCCGGAGCTGACGGCCTTGGGATATGCGCCCGCTCGGCGGCGGGCTTCGCGCCGCGCGCGCCGCCTGACATCCGGCTGATCCACATATGCCCGCCGTCGCCCTCCCTGGGCGAGGCCCCGCCCACCCTCTAGCGGGCGATCTCCGCACGTCCTCCGGCGCCTACCCGCCGGGCCGGGCGCGGGGGCCTTCGGCGCCGCTCCAGCCGATCGGCGTCACCTCGAGCGTCTTCGGGCTGCGGGCGTCCGCCAGCCGCATACCGGCGCTGTCCCAGCCGTGTAGACGGGCCACCTTCGTCCCGTGCCGCTTGCTGGTGAAGGCGCCAATGGTGGCCATGTCTCGTCTCCTGTTCCGCAAGGCCGCCCGATGCGGCCTCGACGGGATCGGCCGACCGGAGCCCTCAGGGGCGGGCCGCAGACCGCAGGTCCCGCAGCGCAGCGAAGGAGGCGGGCCGCGGCTTTCTTGCCTCGCGAGGAAGGGGCGCTAAGCCCCGGGGAGTGAAAGCCGCAGGCCCGCTTTGTCGGACCGGCCGGCTCCGGTCAGATCCCCCCGGCGAGGCCCCAGAAGGGCCGGACTCTGTGGGGGGAGACGTCATGGCCTCGGAGGCGGCGGCATGCAGGGTGGACAACGCGGCGCCGCGCGTGGCACGCCCGCAGCGTCAGGAGCCCGAACCATGATCGAGACAGGCGAGCATCTTCGGCAGGCCAGGGAGGCCATGGGCTGGTCGCCGGCCGATCTGGCGCAAGCCCTGCGTTTCGCCGAGAACCATGGGGCCAGCCGTATCCTCGAGATGGAATCTGGGAAGCGTCAGCTCACCGGCCCGGTCACGGTCGCGGTCGAGGCGCTGCTGCGCGGCTTCCTGCCCGATGGGTTCACGCCGCCGCCGGCCTGAGGCCCACCGGCGCGGCGCCGGCGTCGTTCGGATCGCCCAGCTTCTGTCGGGTTTCCATGCCAATCTAGGCGGATGGCGCCCTCCGCCCCACGCGACCCCTTCTCGGTGACCCGGCGCAGGTTCGCCGGCCTCGCGCTCGCCGCGGCCGCCCCCATCCCGAGCGCGTGTTCGTCGGAGCCGACCGCGGTATCTGGCCGGGCGGCCGCCTTCCCCGGCGGCTCGGAAACCCGTGGACTGGAGCCGGCGCGGCTGGATGAGGTCTTGCGCGAGGCGGGGCGGCTGCCCCGCCTGCGCGCGCTTCTGGTTCTGCGCGACGGGGAGACCGTCGCCGGCCGCCGCTTCAACGACGGTCCGCCGCTGGACCGGCCGGTCAACATCAAGTCGGCCTCGAAATCGATCCTGTCGGCCTTGGCGGGTGTGGCCATCTCGCGGCGCGTGTTCACCGGCGCCGACCAAACCGTGCTCTCGGTGCTCGGGAGCGAGGCGCCTGCGGCCCCTGACCCGCGGCTGCGCCAGGTGCTATGGCGGCCAGATGCTCTACATCGTTCCGGACCTGCGGCTCACCGTGGTGATGACCTCGGACGCCACGGCCGCCCGGGAACGCCGGCGCGCTCGAGCGAGGACGGCGCAGCGGCTGGTCGGAGGTGGAGCGCGCCGCCGAACGGGCGGCCGTCGCCAACCGCTGGCAGGCCGCGGAGGGGGACCTTCGGGTGGAGGCCGCCGCCGGGGCCGGGCTGCCGTCCGGCCAGGCGGTCGAGGTCCAGGTGGAGCGCCGCCTGGAGCGCTACTTCACCAGCCTGTTCGATGCCGAGCCGATCCTTGCCCGAGCCCGCAGCGTGGCGGTCTATGAGAACGTCAGCCAGGCCTGCGTGCTGGCGCTGAGCCGGTCGGCGAGCCGCGCGGTGAACGTCTCGGGTTCCGCGTCGGTCACCCTCAATGGCTGTGACGTGGCGTCCAACTCCGTGGCCGGGAACGGGATCTCGGTTTGGGGCTCGGCGACGCTGAAGGCCGACTGCGCCATCAGCGCCGGCGGAGTCGCCGGCAAGGCGGGGCTCGAGCTGCAGGGCTGCCGCACCCCCGTCACCCTGGCGCCGCCGGTGCAGGACCCCTTCGCCGACCTCGCGCTCACCCGCCCCGCCGGCGCGTCGCGCGAGGCGCCGCGCGCCAGAAGCAACGAGACGGTCGGCCTCGAGCCCGGCGTCTATCTCAGCGGTCTGCGGCTCGACGGCCGCTACGCCCTGGCGCCGGGCGTCTATTATGTCGGCGGCGGCGGCATCAACCTCGGCGCGAACGCCCGAGTCTCCGGACATGGCGTCACCTTCCTGCTCACGGACGGCGCGACCGTGCGGATGAACGGCTCGGCCGAACTCGACCTGACGGCGCCCACCACCGGACCCTATGCAGGCATGCTGTTTTTCGGCGACCGGAACGCCTCCGGCGGCGTCAACGTCCTGAACGGCAATTCGTCGAGCCGGCTCACGGGTCACATCTACTTCCCAGCCCAGGCGGTGGAGTACCGAGGCAACTTCTCCGGCGCCAACGGCTGCACCCACATCGTCGCCGACACCGTGGAGTTCATCGGCAGCGTGAGCCTGTCCGCGGACTGCCGCGCCGCCGGCATGGATCCCGTCGACGCCCGCCAGGTGGTGCGCCTTGTGGCCTGACGTCCGCCGCCGGCTTGCCCGCTTCCGGCGCCACGAGGGCGGCGTCGCCGCCCTGGAGTTCGCGCTGATCCTGCCGATCCTCGTCCTACTGCTGGTCGTGGGCGTCGACGTCTGGCTGCTAGCTCGGCAGCAGGCGGTGATGCAGTCGGCCGCCCACGCAGGCGCGCGCTACTACCAGGCCGGGGGCGGCGATCTTGACCTCGCCCGGGAAACCGCCCGTCAGGCCTGGCGGCCGCAGCCGTCCGGCGCGCGGATCGACGCGGCGCTGGGCTGCCGCTGCGGCGACGCCGCCGCGCCCTGCGAGCAGCTCTGCCCGACAGGGTCGCCGCCGGCGGCCGAGATCCGCTTCACGGCGAGCAGCGCCTTCAACGGCGCCGTGCTGCAACGAGCGCTGACCGCGGAGGAGACCGTGCGTGTGCGCTAAACGTGTCAGCTTCCGGCGCGACGACCGCGGCGCCACCGTCGTTGAGTTCGCCCTGCTGCTGCCGGTGCTGGCGGCGTTCCTCGTCGGCGTCCTGCAGGTGGGCTGGGCCCTCCATTGCGCCGCGTCGGTGCGCTGGGCGCTGGAGGACGCCGGCCGCCGGCTGCTGATCAGCCCCCAGACCTCCGACACGGAGACCGCCCGCCATCTCCAGATCGCGATGGCCAGCCTGGGCCCCCGGAACAACCAGGTGGAGATCCTCGTCAGCCGTGAGCCTGGGGCGGTGCAGACGGTCGCGATCGTCACCGCCGTCTACCAGCACGCCTTCGACATCCCGCTGCTCCCGCGGGTGACCACGCCGTTCCGCGCCAGCATCACCATTCCCCTCCGCCCCTAGCCGAAGGCGGCGTCGGCCGCCCTGAACGCGGCGGGCGATCCGTTTGAGCCCTCGCCCTCCAGCGGAGCACGGACGCGCCGATCGGAGCGCAGCGACGACGCATGGTCAGCACGGGACGCCCCCGGAACCACGAGACTGTCGGCTGGCTGGACGCGAGACGCCGAGCCGGGAGGGCGCCTCCGCGCGATTCCCTGCGAAGCGCTTCAGAGCTGGCCTTTTACCCGGATGGATATTAAGCGAACGGCTTCACGCGGAGCCGCTCATGCCCTGCACCGCCTTCCTCGGCCCCGACCGCCTCGCCGCCGGCGACCTCGACGCCCTGCGCACCATGATCGGGCCCCGCCTGCAAGCTGGCGACCCCATCCTGATCCTCGACGACGAAACCGGCCGGACCGTCGACCTCGACCTTCGCCGACGGCCCGGCGCGCCGTCCGCCACGCCAGAGCCACCAGAACCGCCGGAGCCACGGGAGCCGCCGGCCCTCGCCCCCCAAGCCCGCGCGCGGCCGCCCGAAGCTCGGCGTGGTCGCCCGCGAGGTCACCCTGCTGCCGCGGCACTGGGACTGGCTGGCCGCCCAGCCCGGCGGGGCCTCGGCCGCCCTGCGTCGGCTTGTGGAGGGCGCGCGCCGCGACGGCGCCGTCGCCGCTGACGCCCGCCAGGCGCAGGAGGCCCTGCACCGGGCCATGACCGCCCTGGCCGGCGACCTTCCCGGTTACGAGGACGCCCTGCGCGCCCTCTACGCCCGAGACGACAGCGCCTTCGACGCGGCGATCGCCGGCTGGCCTGCCGACATCCGCCGCTACCTCGCCGCCTTCGCTGGCGCCGAGCGCCGCCTCAGGCCTTGAACGGGGCGTCGGCGATCGCCTCGCCCGCCGTCCGCGCCTCGATCCAGGCCATGAGCTCAGGCTCCGGATAGACCACCCGATTGTGCAGGTTCCGGTAGGGCGGCCCCACGCCCTGCCAACGGTAGTTGGACAGGGTCGCGACGCTGAGGCCGGTCCGGGACGCCGCACCGCGCGTGTCCAGCCACCGGGTGCGCCCCACCCGGCCGAGCAGCACGCTCATCTCATCCGGCCCGCTGTCCATCGGGCTGGTCGCGGGGGCCGCAGCGTCCGGCGCGGCCGTGGCGGCGCACAGCAGGCGGGCGATCTCCCCGGAAATCCGTTCGGCGGCGCCCCGCACCGGGCCGTCGGCCAGGTGCGCATAGCGTTCGGTCGACTTGGCGGTCCGGTGCCCGAGCAAGGCTCCGATGACCAGCAGGCTGTCGCCGCTCGCCGCGCCCATGCTGGCGAAGGAATGGCGCAGATCGTGCAGCCGCACGTCGCCAAGCCCCGCCGCCTGCCGCACCCGCTCCCAGGCGGAGTGCAGATAGACCAGCGGCCCGACCCCGCTACGCCCCACGAACACATAGGGATTGCCCTCGATCCGCGGCAGGCCATCGATCACCGCCAGCACCTCGGAGCCGACGTGCACCACCTTGGGACCGGTCTTGGAGTCCGGCAGCCGGAACAGCTTCTGCCGGCGGTCCACATGGGCGTGCTGCAGGGTGAGCACCTCCCGCACCCGGCAGCCGGTGAGCAGGATCGTCCGGATGGCGGCGAGCGCATACGGGCTCTGGACGCCCAGCGCCTCCGCCGCGGAGAGCACCTCGCCCAGGCGCCTCAGTTCCTCGGGGCTCAGGTAGCGCTCCATCTTGCGCCCCCTGTACTTGCGCACGCCGTAGGCGGGGTTGCTGGGCGCGAGCTCGCGGCGGACCGCGAAGCTGTAGACGGCCGACAGCACCGCCACGCTGGCGCTCGCGGTCCCCTGCCCGCCGCGCACGGTGATCGTCTCGCCGCGCCTCGGCCCCGCGATGCGCCTCCGCGTGGCGCCCTCGGCGATGGCCACCATCATCCGCTCGACATCGGCCCGGGACACCCCTGAGGCCGGCTTGGTCCCTAGCAGCGGCTTGATATGGTTCTTGATCCTGGACCTGGCGGGGGCGATGGAGGTCTTCTTGGCGGTGGCGAGCCCCTCCAGCAGATAGAGGTCGCAGAGCGCCGCCACGGTGAGCGCCTTTCGCTCCGGCGGACCCTCCTGCGGGTCCGAGCCGCTGGCGATCTCGGCCAGTAGGATCCGGGCGCGGGCGCGGGCCGTCTCCAGCCGCCAGGGCGAGCCGTGACGCCCGATCGTGTAGCGGCGACTGCGCCCTTCGAACCGGTATTGCAGCACATAGATGCGTCGCCCGGCGGGGGTGATCTTGACCCCGAACCCGGCAACCGTCGGATCCCACAGCCAGATGTCCCGATGGCCAGGCCCGGCCTCATCGACCATCTGATGGGTCAACGCCTGTCTAGCCTTAGCCATGGCGGGCATGCCCGCAGATTACATCTGCGAGATTCAGGCTTTTAGTAAGCATCCAGTAAACCTTCGAAGCGTGAAACGTCGCATCAGGCATCATGAACGACGGAACAGCGTCAACATCTCCATTCACAGATCGTGATTTTGGATAGTATTTCGGGGGGATGCGCGAGTTCGGATAGTACAATCTTCGGAAATAATTGACTCTCCAGCTCTCGTCCGCTCGTCTGGCGACGGGGACGTGGGGGGCGAGATGCGACGGGCATGGCTCGGACTGGGCGTTGGCATGGCCATGCTGGCCGGGACCGTCCAGGCTGCGAACGCGGAGGGCGACGCCGCGTCGACGCGGAGCCACCTCATGTGGTTTCCGCCGGACCGGCTCTGGAACGCCGCACTGCCCGTCCAGGCCTGCAGCGCCCGCGCCGGTGCGCCGAATGGCGATCTCGCCGTCTCTACGCCGGTCCGCCGCGGGGTCTGGCTGCGCCGCGGCGAGCTTGTCGCCGAAGTGCGCGGATCGGGTCCCGCCCGCCGGGCGACCCTGGACGCGGCGCGCGCCTGTGCGGTGCGAGCCGCCGATCCCGTGGTGACGCCGGCCCTGCTCACCGGCGCGGTCGGCCCCTGGTCCGCCTTTCAGCGGGCGCTCGCGGCTTGCATGATGGAGAAGGGGCGCCGCCGGCGGGCTGGGATCCATGACCCTCTGGATCGACACCAGCTGCAACTGGTGACCGGCCAAGCCCTGGGGGCGGCGGCGCCAGGGGGCGGCGGCGATCGTATGTCCGCGCGCCGCTTGCCGGGCCTCCCAGGCCGCGTCACGCCCATAGACGTCGGGCCGGAAGACGAATCCTTCGTCCGTTGGCATGGCGGTGAAATAGGTGATGAAGACCGGCACCGGCTCTCCCAGATCCACCCGCCGCTCCTCACCGCCCTCGGAAACCGCCGTCTCCGCCACCTCTTCGCCCACCAGCTCCCGGGCCAGCTTCATCGCGTCCTCAAGCCTGACACAGCCTGAGCTCGCCAGCCGCTGCGACTTGGCGAAGTCGCCCTTGTGCGGCGTGTCGTGCAGGTAAATCCCGAGCGGATTCGGCAACATCAGCTTGACCTTGCCCATCATGTTCTTCGGGCCCGGCCGCTGCCGGACCCTCACGCTGACAGAACCTGCCCGCACGGCCTTCCAGTCCACCTGTGCCGGGTCCAGCACCACGGCATCCTCGGAGTAGTCCGACAACACCTCCAGCCCCTCGGCTTCGATGTAGCCAAGCCCCTGCGCCAGCACCTTCGGCGCGATGGAGGTCTGCACCAGATCCTCCGGGACGTTCCAGTACGGATTGAAGATGAGGTGCCGCGCCATGCCGGCCATGATCGGCGTCGGCTGCTCGGGCTTGCCGGTTACGACCTTCATCGTCGTCACCTCCCGGCCGGCGTCGTAGAACCAGAGCTGACCTGCCGCGACGTCGACCACGATGAACCGGTCGCCGAAGTCTGCCGGCAGAGCCTGCGCCCGCACCAGGTTCGCCTCGATCATCCGCTCGTAGTGCGGCGCGCCAACGTTCAGGGCGCGGATGGTGGCGGCATCGGCGCGTCCCGTCGGCGTCAGCCCGTGCGCCGCCTGGAAGGCGCTGATGGCGGCGTCCAGCGTTGGATCGAAAGGCCCCCGGTTTCGGGCAGGCCGAGCCGGGTCCGCAGTTGCTCCACCCGGCGCCCGCGGTCGCCCAGGCCGAGTTCCGGACCGGCTGCGATCTTGATGTCCGGCAGGCCGGCCCACTGCACGCGGTAGCGCTCGAGCCCGCGCATCATGTCGTCGTAGAGCCTGTTGTGCGTTGCGCCGCCCATGCCCCTCGGTTCGAGCAGGTCTGCGACTGTCGGCGCCGCGGCGGCGAACTCCAGGGCGGCGCGGCCGCTCTCGGCAGCGTTCGCGCTGACCTTGATCAGCGGATCGACGTAGGCCAGCACCTCGTCGTTCCCGGAGAAGGCGGCGCCGCGTTCGCGCGCCACGTAGGCGGTCGAGATCGCCAGCTCCACCTCGGCCATGCGCCAGGGGTCGTCGCGGGCCGCGCTCGCGTCAACGCCGAGCCGCTCGGCCAACCGATCGACATCCAGCCGAAGACGGCCAGGCGCCCACACCGGGCGATAGCCGCGCTCTCGGTAGAAGGCCGCGACCGCGGGGTCGATCTCGCCGCCTTGGATCTGCACGCGCAGGGCCTCGGTGACGGCCGAGCGGCTGGCCGACCGTATAGGGCTTTCGAGCCACGGCTGGGCGGTCGCCGCCGGCGCAGCGAGCCCGCCAAGGCTCAGCGTCAGCGCGGCCGCCAGCGCCATGGGCAGCCGCACGCGGCCGGACCGACGGGGTCCGGCCGCGCACGTGTTCGCCGTTCGCGTCAGCCGCGTTCCCCCGCGCGCGTCGTGGCGGTGGTGTCGGCCGCCGAGCCGGTGTCCGCGGGAGCGGGCGTGGCCGCGGGCGCCGGAGCCGGAGCCGGGTCATAGGCAGGGGCGGCCGCCGATGTGTTCATCGACGTGCCCACGTCGGCTTCAGCCATGCGGTCGTTGTTGGACGCACAGGCGGCGAGGCCCAGCATCCCGGCCAGCGCGACGGCGCTTACTGCAGCACGCATTCGTCAGTCTCCATCTGAGTTTCGACGTGCGGTTCAAGTCCTAGCGCGCAGCCAAGGTTCCCCCGTTCCGCTGCCCCCCTTGGTCGTTCACGAGAATGTTGGACGCCGGACGTGCAAAGGCCGGCGGCGATGTCCGCCGCCGGCCCCGCGATGTCGGCTTCGAAGCGCTTAGGCGCGCCGACGCTGGAACAGGCCCAGCAGGAACAGCAGCAGGATCGCGCCGACGGTCGCGACCAGCAGGCTCGGGATGATCCCCTCGCCGGTGTCGAAACCCAGCATCGTCGCGACGAAGCTGCCGAGGAACGCACCCACCACGCCGACGATCAGGTTGGTGAGCAGGCCGTGGTTCCGCCGCATCACCTTTTCAGCGATCCAGCCGGCCAAGATACCGATGATGATTGCGCCGATAATGCCAACGCCATCCATGAGCGAGTCTCCTCTGTGTGCGCCGGCCGTAATGCGAAGCCTCGGCCAAGGTTTCATCAGCAGCGCGTGAGCGGAGCCGCAGCCAACGCCAGGGTGTGGCGCGCAACCTTTGCGGCGTAGCGTAGAATCACGGCGCTCATGAGCTTCCCGCCATGCGGTGGCGGCCCCTGGGTTTTCTGGAGTATTTGGCCAGCGTCCTGGGCGGCCTCGCCTTGGGCGCCGCCCTGTCGTCCCTCGCCATCCTCGCCGCATCGCTGACGATCTGAGGGTCAGGCGCCGCCGGTGCGCCGCTCCGGTCCGGCGTACTCGAGATCGTCACGCCGCCTCCGGTCCGGCCCGAAATACTCTTTCGACCGTACGAACGGGCGCGGCCGCAGGATCGCCGACTGCAGCTTGTCGTAAAGTCCGCGCGCCGTGAACGGCTTCACCAGGAAGGCGTTGGCGCCGGCGTCGCGGGCTTCGGCGACCTTCACGGGTCTTCCGTCGGCCGAGAGGACGATGACCGGGAGATAGGGATCCGCCCCCTCGTGGCGGATGAAGCGCAGCAGCGACAGGCCGTCGTCGAGCCCCAGCCGCTGGTCGAGAATGGCGAGATCGGGACGCGTCGTGGTCAGCATGTCGAGCGCGCGCTCGACGGTGCTCGCCTCATGCACCACCGCCGCGCCCCACGCGCCCAGCACCGAACGGACCAGCAACACCGTTGGGTGGCTGTCTTCGATGACAAGGAAGTGGACTTTGCGCAGATCCATTCGCGACCTGGGGTGAGGTCCCGCGCCTACGCTCGCCGCAAACGAACGGGAACAAACCCCGGGTTGCCTCGATGCACGTCCCGGTTGCGTCGGGAACTCGACGAAACCATCAGGGATTATCAGGAGGCGGCGCGGACGAGCCCCCTATTCGCGCCGCGTGTCACATCGAAGGCGCCCCGGCCGGGTCTGGCCGGGGCGTTTTTGCGGTAAGTTGGCTGCGCGGGGCATCCGGAATGGGTCCCGCGGAGCTTCGCCCTAGGTCACTTGGCGTTCAGCCGGCATCGTGCAGTCCGCCAGCGCGCGGCGGCCTTCACGAGCCCATCGACCATCCTGCTCCTCACCCCGAGGGATGGTGGCCGCCGCCGCACCGCCCGCCGCGGCCCGCGGCGCCGCCGTCCTCGTCGATTCACGAGAGCGGTTCTCCCGGCACGGTCCCAACCCGCCTGCACTCGCTGGGGGCTGCGCCGGCGCGCAACCTTCGGACACGTTTCGCCGCCCACGGCGCGTGCGAGCCTGTCTCCGTTCGCCCTTGCCGCAACGGCAGTTGATGCGGCGGCCTGCGGCGCTCGGTTTGTCGGATTTCGACAGCGGGCGCCGTCTCGCGGTGCTAGGGTCTCTTCCCGTTAGGTGACGATCCAGGCGTCGACCGGCCGGCTCATCGGCCTCTCGGCGTTGTCATGCTTTCGCCCTCGACTGCGAGGTGCTTCCGATGCCTGGCGACGTAGAATTCCTCGACGATGCGCGCCGCGCCCGCCGGTCGGCCCGCCAGTCTGCCGCCCAGGCTTCGGCGGCGGCCGGCTACGTTAGCCGCGCCGAAGAGGCCTTGGGCTTGCTGCCGCAACTCACGGACCTCGACGAGCGCGCCGCGGTCTGCCGCATCGTTGAGGCTTGGCTTGCTCTGGCTGAGGCGGAGTTGTCGAAACCCGCGCCCTGCTGAGCCCCAGGCGGCGCACGGATCAACGCCGCCGGACATCCGTCCTAAATCTCCGAGCCGTGGATATCTCGCGGCGAAACCTCTGCCCTCCTCGCCCCGCGGACGATCCGGGTGAGCGCACGCCTAGGGAACGGGCATCCTCAGGCTGCGACGGCGGGACCCATGAGTGTTTGGGTCCGCGAACCGCGGACGGCGCTCGCGCGGGTAACCAGCCGCGGCAGGCCGCCCCGCGCCCTGCGACCGATACTGACGCGCAGGCGCAGTTCATTGGGAGTGCGGCGCGGCGGGTTCCGCGGTCGCAGCGCATCGGCCACACGGCCCCGGCGCCGTCGGTGACTGGCGGTCTCTACAGATGGTCTACTTGTGCTTGGTGCGACGGAGTCCTGCATGTTATATACAGAACAGAGACGCCACAGGACGAACCATGGACGGCCGCGCCGAGCGCCTGCGCCAAGCCCGCCTCGACAAGGGGTTCGAGACCGCCGCCGCAGCGGCCGACGCCTTCGGCTGGAGCCGCAATACCTATGCGTCCAACGAGAACGGCAATGCGCCCTTCTCCTACCGCCGCGCCAAGGAATATGCCGCGGCCTTCGGCGTCCGGCCCGAGTGGCTGTACGACGCCGCCGGTCCCATGACGGGCTCATCCGAGCCGGGCTTCGTCCAGGTGGTGGGTCGCGTGGGCGCCAATCCGGAGGGCGCCGTCCTCTTTGCGACGGGTCAGGATCCGGCCGAACTGGCGCCGATACCGCCCGGCGGCACCGACAAGGCGGCGGCGCTTAAGGTGGTTGGCCACTCCATGCGCGGCGTCGCCGACGATGGCGCGCTCATCTACTTCGAGGATCAGCGCACGCCGCCGACGCCGGACATGCTGGGCCATGTCGTGGTGGTCGAGACAGACACCGACGAGGTGCTGGTCAAGCGGCTGCTCCGCGGTTCGCGCCCAGGGTTGTACGACCTGGAGAGCGTGGCCGGTCCTACGCGGCGCGACGCCCGCCTGCGTTGGGCCGCGCATATCACGGCCATCATCCCGCCCTTCCAGGCCCGCCGGATCATCCGAGGCGCATCTTAAATACAGAGATGACCCGCCCTTTGGCGGTGGCTTTGCGACAGTCGTTGTCGGCGGAGAGCAAGCGGCTGGAGCGGAAGCTTGAGGCCCCTCGCGTGGCCGGTTTGGCTGGCGAGCGGGGCGCGTACGCCAGAGCGCGAGGCGACGCGTCGAGGTCCGCGTCGGTCGAAAGCGGAGGTTGGCTCAGAGCCCGAGAGCAGACGATTTCGGCGTACATGCCCGAGAGCTGACACTCGGAAGGTCGGCCAGCCGCTGCGCCTCGCCTCCGCGGCGCAACTACAGACAACTTCGGCCTTTCTGTCTGTAGGACTTGTAAATGCAGACAGCTTTGGCGAAACTGTCTGTATGAGCCTGGCGCCGATCAGCCCCACCCTGCAGACGATGTTCGCGGACCTGGTGCAACAGGTAGAGACCGCGCCCCTCGCCGGCTCCGTCTACCGCCGCACCGCCGACGGCCATGACTACATCTACGCCAAGGTCCGGGTGGGCGCCGGCCGCGTCGATCAGTTTGTCGGCAAGTCCGGCGATCCCGAGGCCGAGGCGCGCGCCGCGGCGATGCGGACGGGGGCCGCCCTGGCCGTGGAGCGCCGCCGCCTGGTCTCGGCGCTCCGGAGCCAACGCTTCGCCGCCCCGGACCGAACCATGGGGGCGATCCTCGACGTCCTCGCTCACGCGGGCTTGTTCCACAACGGCGCCGTGCTCATCGGCACCGCCGCCTATCTCGTCAGCGAACCCCTGGTCGGGCGTCGCCTGCCCTCCCCCACCCTGATGACCGGCGACGTCGATATCGCCACCGCGAGCCTCGCGCTCTCCGCTGAACCGCCCGACCGCCTCGAGGCGATCCTGAAACGGGCCGATCCGACCTTCGAGGGCATCCCGCAGCTGACGGCCAAGGCGCCCCCCTTCCCGCTTCCGGAACGCCGCCGGCTACCTGGTGGACCTGGTGACGCCGGTCCGGTCGCGCGACGACCCCAACCCCCTCGCCGTGCGGGAGCTCGACGCAGGCGCAACGCCGCTGCAGCACCTCGCATGGCTGATCGAGGCGCCGGTCCGCACCGTTGCGCTTTGGGGCGCGGGCGTGCTGGTCAACGTCCCGCAGCCGGCGCGCTTCGCCGTGCACAAGCTCATCCTGGCGCAGCGGCGCGATCCTTCCGGTCGGCTGAAGCGGGCCAAGGACCTCGCCCAGGCCAAGGCCCTCGTCGAGGCCCTGGTCGAGCACGACCGCTTCGCCTTGGATGACGCGCTCGAGGACGCGCTCACGCGCGGCGAAAGAGGCTGGGCGACGCCGATCCGGCGGTCGCTGGCGGAGTTGGGGCTGGAGCGCTTCAGCGCGCCCTAGTGTCGGCGCGCTCGGGCCGGCGAGGCTCCTCGCCCGGGCCAAGCGGCGGGCGCCTGTTACGGGGCCCCGGCTTGCGGCGACAGCCGATAGCTGTCCCCATGCGTGACGACTTCAGACAACAATCCTCCAGGCGCAGCAGCGCCTCGGCCGCCGGGTTAGCGTGCAAGGTCGAGAGCCCCTGGGGTGGCCGTGTTCCAGTCCTTCAGGGTCTCCAGCGCCGCGGCGCCGTCGCTCATCTCGCCGACCACGATCCGGTCCGGCCGCATGCGCAGCCCATCTCGCACAAGGTCCCCGACGCCGGCGCGGAGTGCGCGCGAGAGCCTTGCCAAGCCGCCTGCTGACGGCCACCTCTCAGACCATGTGCAACGAGTTCAGGGCCCAGCGCGCCCTCGACGACCTCCTGCGCGAGTTCGGGCAGGTCAACATTCCGCTGGAGTTCGCCGGCGGCCGGCCGAACCTTGAGCCGCGGGCGTCGGTACGGCCAACGGACCTTGCCCCGATCATCGTCGGCGAGGACGGCGCCGCACGCCTGAAGGAGCTCCGCTGGGGCTTCCCCAATCCGCGGGGCGGGCCGGTGATCAACTTCCGGTCGGAAGGCCGTCGCTTCCCGACCGGCCGCTGTCTGGTTCCGATCGACGGCTTCTACGAGTTCACCGGTGCGAAGGCGCCGAAATCCAAATGGCTCTTTGAACCGATCGAGGGAGACATGCTCGGCGTGGCCGGGCTCGTCCGCGGCGACCGCTTCACCCTGCTGACCTGTGAACCGGGTCCCGACGTCGTCCCCTATCACGACCGGCAGATCGCCATCCTGCCGCGTTCACAATGGGCCGCCTGGCTGGGCCCGCCCGAAGAGCAGCCGCCCATCGCGCCCCTGCCGGCCGGCAGCCTGAGGGTCACCCAGGTCCGCTGAGCTTCAGCGACGTCCCGCGTCATCCATGTGCAGACGGCCGACGCTCAGCTCGTCGACGCGAAGACGCCTGATGTGGAGGTCACCGACGCGCGCCTTGCGCACCGAGAGGCGACCGATGGCGAACGCGCCCACCGCGACGGCCCCGAACGCCAGCGCGCCCACGGCCACCGCTCCGAAGATCCCCGAGCCGGCGCTGATCGCGCCGGCGGTCGAGACGCCAACGGCGCGAGCGCCCACGGCGTCCGCCTTCCGGATGCCTGATGGCCTCTCCGGAGCGGAGCTCATCGCGCTTACGGCAGGTCTTCGGCCAGGATGGCCATTTCGAACATGAACGAGCCGTCCTCGTCCTCGTCCTGGAAGACGACGCCGATGAACTCCTCGCCGATGTAGACCTCGCAGGAGTCCTTCTGCTTCGGCCGCGGCACGAGGGTGATCCGCGCATTGGCGAAGGTCCCGCGCAGATGGCCTTCGATCTTGCGGATGGTCTTCTCGTCCACGCCCAACGCTCCATTACGGTCCGGAAATCGGGCGCGAACCTACCGTCTCGGCGCGATCAGGGAAACCTCAGATGACGTAGTCGTACACAGCGTCGGCCAAGGTGTGGTCCATCCGCTTGGCCGGCTCCTCACAGGTCGGGCAGTTCACGAGCCGCGCCGGCACGCCCGCCGCGGTGCAGCCGGGCGGCACCGGTTTCAGCACGACCGAACCCGAAGCGATCTTGGCGTAGTCGCCGATAGTGATATTGCCCAGCACCTTGGCGCCCGCGCCCAGCAGCACGCCCTTGCCGACCTTCGGGTGCCGGTCGCCGCGCTCCGCGCCCGTGCCGCCCAGCGTTACGCCCTGCAGCATCGAGACGTCGTCGCCGATCACCGCGGTCTCGCCGATGACGATGCCGGTGCCGTGGTCGACGAACACGCCGCGGCCGATCTTCGTCGCCGGATTGATGTCCACCTGGAACAGCTCGCTCGAACGGCTCTGCAGGTAGAAGGCCATGGTCTCCCGGCCTTCACGCCACAGCCAGTGCGCCACGCGGTGCGTCTGCAGCGCCAGGAAGCCCTTGAAGAACAGAAACGGCTGGACATAGCCCTTGCAGGCCGGGTCGCGCTCGAACACCGCCTTCAGATCGGCCTCGGCGATCTCCACGATCCGCGGATCGCTGCCGTAGGCTTCCTCGATCGTGTCGCGCAGGCTCATCGCCCGCAGTTCCTGGTCGCCCAGCTTCCGCGCGAGCTGGTACGACAATGCGTCGCCCAGCGTCTCGTGGTTCAGGATGACCGCCGCCAGCAGGCTCGCCAGCGCCGCCTCGTTCTTGGCGGCGGCATAGGCCTCGTTGCGCAGCGCGGCCCATACGGGCGGCGGCGTCGCGGGGTTCACCACCTCGAGGCGGCTCATCGGTTCCTCCCGACCCATAGGCTTCTCCCTCAGCCTAACATGGCGCGCGCCAGCGCGGGCGCCAAAAGCCCTTCACGGGCCATATGGTAAGCCCGCAGCAGCATCGCCACCGTGAGCACGTCCGGCAGGTCTCCGGCCAGCGCCGCGTCGAGCGCTTCGCGGAACGGCGCGCGCACCAGGGCGATCGCTTCGGTATCGTCAGCTTCGTGGTCGGCGTCGGCCTCTGAAAGCCCGAGCGCAAGGTAGCCGATCGCCCGCTCGTCGGTGATCGAGTTGGAAAGCTGCACCCGCATCAGCTCCCGCCACTCGGCGGCCTGCAGCCCCGTCTCCTCGGCCAATTCCCGCTTGGCGGCGTCCAGCGGGTCCTCGCCGGGCGGCGCGCCGCCTTCTGGAATCTCCCAGCTGTAGTCGGCGTGCGGCAGGCGGTGCTGGCCCACCAGGGTGACCGTCCCGTCGTCGTGGAGCGGCAGGACCGCCATGGCGATGTTGCGGAAGCTCACGAGGCCATACAGCGCCGGGCGGCCCGTCGGGGCGATCGCGTCGTATTCGGTGACGCGGATCCAGGGGTTCTCGTAGATCGGCCGCCCATCCCCGCGCGTCCAGGGTCGGCCGTGCGCCTTCAGCCACGCAGCTCTGCCGGTCATCTTCGCCTCGCCTTGCGGAATGGCCGCCCGCCCCCATAAAGGGTTGGCCCCTTTCGTTTCCCTAAACGCGAAGACCGCCGCCTTGAGCCAAGACCTGCCGCCCGAACCTGAGTTCGGGACCGCCCTGCCTGTCACGCCAGCTCCGGAGGTGCTCCGCTTCCTTGCGCTGCGCCGCTCTACAGCTGCGGTTACGCTCGAAGCTCCCGCGCCCACCGACGCCGAACTCGACCAGCTCTTCCGGCTTGCCGCCCGAGCCCCGGACCACGGCAAGCTGGCGCCGTGGCGCTTCGTCGTCCTCGAGGGTCCCGACAAGGCCGCCTTCGCCGACCGGCTCGAGGCCCTTGCGCGCAGCCGCGGCGACGCCAATCTGGTCGGCAAGCTTGCCAAGCTGCGGATCCCGCCGCTCACGGTGGTCATCATCTCACGGGTGAAGCCCGCCGCGATCCCGGAGTGGGAGCAGATCCTCTCGGCCGGCGCGGTCTGCACCAACTTCCTCAACGCCGCGCTCGCCATGGGCTACGGCTGCAACTGGATCACGGACTGGTACAGCTTCGACCAGGACGCGCTTGCGATCCTCGGGCTCGCCCACGGCGAGCGGGTCGCCGGCTTCATGATGTTGGGGACGCCCGGCGAGCCGCCGCTCGAGCGGGAACGCCCGGACCTGGCGCCCCTCGTCAGCCGATGGACGCCTTAACCAAGCTGCGGATTGGAATCGGCTGCCAGAGACACAGCGGCCGGACGGCGCGCCGCGCCGCCCGGCCTGAGGTGACACGCCCGAGGAGAGTTGGGCAAGCTCACGTATAGGCCTCTAAGCCGCTTTTGGGAAGCCCGAACGGGCTTCCGCCACGCTCGCGATCTTATATTCGCCCTCTAGGTGAGTAGGACGCCTCACGCGGGTCTCACGCGAGCTCTGGACCAACCCGCCGAGCAGGCCCGTTAACCAGGACTCTTCTCGCCGCCCCCCCTCAGCCCAAAAGCATTGGAGGCGTCGAAACCCTTCGCGGGTCTGTCCGCGGACTCAACCCCGCCCCCCGGTACGGAGCGACGCCCTGATCCGGCAGCCACAGGCCCTCCGGCGGCGCCCCCGTCTGCCAGAAAACATCGATCGGAATGCCGCCGCGCGGATACCAGTAGCCGCCGATGCGCAGCCACTGAGGGTCAAGTTCGGTCACCAGGCGCCGCCCGATGGCGACGGTGCAGTCTTCGTGGAAGGCGCCATGGTTCCGGAACGACGCCAGGTAGAGCTTCAGGGACTTCGACTCCACCAGCCAGGCGCTGGGCGCATAGTCGATCACCAGGTGGGCGAAGTCGGGCTGTCCCGTCACGGGGCAGAGCGAGGTGAATTCCGGCGCTGTGAAACGCACGAGATAGACGGTGTCGGCGTGCGGGTTTGGCACGCGCTCCAGGATCGCGGCCTCGGGGCTTTCGAAGCCCCGGACGTCGCGTCCGAGCTGGCTTAGGCGGGTCTCTTCCATGCGCGCGGCTTTAGCGGCTACTAGGTCCCCAAACAACAAGGCCCAAGGGCACATTCAAGGGAGCGGCGCATGGCGGGCGATTTCGAAGGCTTCGTGGTGGTGGTCACCGGGGCGTCCACAGGGCTCGGTCGCGCCGTCGCGGTCGAGACCGCCCGCCAAGGCGCGCAAACCGTGATCGTCAACTACGCTCGCAGCGCTGACGAGGCCGAGGAGACCGCCCGTCAGGTCCGCGCGCACGGCGCCGAGGCCATCCTCGTCCAGGGCGATGTCGCTTCCGATGAGGACTGCCGGAAGATCGCCGCGGCCGCCCAGCCGTTCGGCCGTATCGATGCGCTTTTCAACAACGCCGGCGTGACCCGCTTCGCCGGCCACGCCAACCTCGACGCCGTTTCGGCTCAGGACTTCCTCGACCTCTACGCCGTCAACGTCATCGGTCCCTACCAGATGATCCGGGCCTGCCGCAGCCTGCTCGAGGCCGGCCCAAGGCCGGGCGCCGTCGTCAACACCGCCTCGATCGCGGGCGTCACCGGCATCGGCTCGTCGGTGCCCTACGCCGCGTCCAAGGGCGCCCTCAACACCATGACCCTCTCGCTGGCTCGGGCGCTTGCGCCCCAGATCCGCGTCAACGCCGTGTGTCCCGGCTTTATCGACACACCCTGGTTCGGCAAGGGCATGCCCGACGCGGCCGTCGAGAAGCTGCGGGCCAACGCCGAGGCCACCACGCCGCTGAGGGCGGCCTCGACGCCAGAGGACATCGCCGCCTCGACGGTGTTCCTCGCGTCGCCCGCCTCCCCGCCACATCACCGGCGAGACCCTGCTGGTCGACGCCGGAACGCATCTGGGATTCGCGCCGCTCGTCGCCCGCTGACGACGTGCACAAATTTGCGGCGCCGGGCTGCCGCGGCGCCCAGACTTCAACCAGCCTGGTCGAGGCCGAGCTTGAGCGGCCCCTCCGCGTTGATCTGGTCGAGCGGCGGTCAACGATGGCCGGCGCACGGTCAGGCCGAGGTCGGATCGAGACACAAAAAAGGGGATACTCGAATGAATAAGCTGAAAGTGTCGCTTCTCGCCGCTGTCGGCTCTCTGGCCATTTCGGGCGTCGCTCACGCCCAGGACGAAGGCCCCGTTTCGCTGTCCTTCAACATCGGCTCGGCCACCGACTACGTCTTCCGGGGGGTCAGCCAGACCGATGAGGATCCGCAGGTCTTCGGCGGCGTCGACGCCACCCTCGGCTCCATCGGCTATGCAGGCGTCTGGGCGTCGAACGTGGATTTCGGCGACGGCACCGACTTCGAGTATGACATCTATGCGGGCGTGAGGCCCACGCTGGGCGCGGTCTCCCTGGACATCGGCGTCATCTACTACGGCTACGCCGACCAGCCTTCCGGCGCAGACTACGACTATTGGGAGGGCAAGATCGCCGCGTCCGTGCCGGCTGGCCCGGCGACGCTTGGCGCCGCCGTGTTCTACTCGCCGAACTTCTTCGGCGCGACCGACGACGCCTGGTACTATGAGGCGAACGCCACCTACGCCATTCCCGAGACGAAGTTCTCGATCAGCGGCGCCATTGGCCACCAGTACGTGGATGGCCCCGGCGACTACACCACCTGGAACGTTGGGTTGGGCTTCGCGCTGACCGACAACATCGGCTTCGATGTCCGGTACTGGGACACGGACGAGCATAGCTACGGCAAGCTGTACGACAGCCGCGTCGTGGCTGGCGTGAAACTCGCCTTCTGATCCGCCGACGCGGAATGCGCAGAGCCGCTCGGGCCAGCCCCGGGCGGCTTTTCGTTTGCGCGCCGGAACGCCTCTTTTTAAGTTCGTGCGCCTACGCAGACATAGGAGTCGGCGCCGTTCGCGCCGTCGTAGTCCAGTCTGTCGAGTTTTCCGGGCGGCCGCATCCGGCCTCCAAGTCTGGCGATCGGGAAGGTGAGCGGAGTGCGGCGCATGGAGCGTGTGGCTTTCCGAGCCCAGACCGTCGTGGCCGACGTGGCGCTCGCGGCGCTGGCGTTCGCCCTGGCCTTCGTCATCGCCCGAAACCAGGCCGGCCTCGACCTCGCCTCCCTGTCGGACGCAGGGTTCGTCCAGCTGACGGCCCTTTACGGCGGGATCGCCGGCATCTTCGCCTTGCTGTTCCGCCGGGAGCTGTCGCCCTGGCGCTACGTGTCGATCCCGGACGCCCTGGTCCTGGCGCGCAGCGCCTTGCTGACGGTCGGTGTCTTCCTGCTCGGCGTCTTCGTCCTGACCCGGGCTCAAGGGGTTCCGCGGTCCGCGCTGTTCATGGCGCCGCTCTTCCAGATGGTCTTCTCGATGGGGGTCCGCATCACGCGGCGCGCCCTGCACGAGCGCGCGCTCGAGAGCTTCTCCCCGCTGAAGACGGTCACCGACCGACTGGCGCAGGCCCCGACCCTCCTGCTGATCGGCCCCCCTCCCTGGCCGACACCTATCTGCGCGACGTGGCCCGTAGCCACGACCGCACCTATACGCCGGTCGGTATCGTCACCACCGAGAAGCGGGACGTGGGCCAGCAGGTGCGCGGCGTCTGCATTCTCGACACGCTGGATCGCCTAGACGAGGCCCTGGCGGAGCTCCGCCGCTGGAACCGCTACCCGCGGGCCATCCTGTTCCTGGAGGAACCGGCGCGCCTGAAAGGGCTGACCGCCGACCAGCTTGGCCGCCTCAAGAACGACGGCATCCGTCTGCTTCGCCTGCCCTCTATCGTCGAACTGCCGCAGCACGACAGCGTCACCCTGCTGCCGATGCGCGACATCAACATCGAAGAACTGCTCGCCCGCGACCCCATCGAGCTGGATCGCGGCGCCATCGCCAAACTGATCCGCGGCCGGCGCGTGCTGATCACTGGGGCGGGAGGCTCCATCGGCGCCGAGCTATGCCGGCAAGTGGCGGCCTTCGACTGCGCTCACCTGACCTTGCTCGACATCTCCGAAACGGCCCTGTTCGAGATCGACCGCGAGATGCGCGAGACCTTCCCGCACATTCCGCGCAAGGCGGTGATGTGCGACGTGCGCCAAGCGCCCCGACTAACGGCGGCCTTCAAGGCCGAGAAACCCGACCTCGTCTTCCACGCCGCGGCGCTGAAGCATGTGTCCATGGTCGAGCATCACCCTTCCGAGGGCGTGCTCACCAACGTCATCGGGACCTGGAACGTCACCGAGGCTTCCAAGGCCGCGGGCGCTGGCCAGATGGTGCTGATCTCCACCGACAAGGCGGTCGATCCGACGAATGTGATGGGCGCGACCAAGCGCATGGCCGAAGCGGTGATCCAGGCCCAGCAATCCAGCGGCAAAGGCACGCGGTTCTCGGCCGTGCGGTTCGGCAATGTGCTGGGTTCGGCAGGCTCGGTCGTGCCGATCTTCAAGTCGCAGATCGAGCGCGGCGGCCCGGTGACCATCACCCATCCCGACATGGAACGGTTCTTCATGACCATTCCGGAGGCGGCGCAACTGGTGCTTCACGCGACGGCCACGTCGGCGGAGGGCGAGCGGCGCGACGCCCGCCTCTTCCTCCTGGAGATGGGCGAGCCCGTGCGGATCCTCGACCTGGCCCGTCAGATGATCGCCCTGTCCGGCCGCACCCCGGGCCGCGACATCGACATCGAGGTGACGGGCCTCCGCCCGGGCGAGAAGCTGACCGAGGCGCTGCTCGACGAGACCGAGAGCTCGGTTCCCTGCGCGCCCAAGGTGTTGGAGGTGATCAGCAACTCCGCCCTGCGGGTGACGCCGTCGCATCTGGCTGAGCTGGAGGCCCTCGCCAACGAAGGCGACGTCGACCGCGTTCGCGATGCGCTCTTCGCTCTGGTGTCGCAGGTCCGCGGCGAGAAGCCCGGCGGCGCCCCCAACCTTCGGGTCATCGCCGGCGGCTGAGCCCGCCGGCCCACCTTCCGCCACCTTTCGCAGGAATAGCCCCGCACCATGGGATATGCCGCCGGTCTGATCGGTCTCGCCGCGCCAATGGCCGCCGTCGCCGCCATCGTTCGCTACACGGGCCGCGCCGAACGTCGGCGCCGCCAGGCGCGGCTCGAAGCCTTGCGCCCGTCTCCGGTGAATGCGCCGGCGCGCGTCGAGCCGGCCGACACGTTCGAGGCCTGGCAGGCCGGCTTTTCCGGCCAGTCGCAGCCGGAAGCCGCGCCGGGCGGCGCAGAAACGCAAAAGGCCGCGGATACGCCGCGGCCTTCGCAATCCTAGAGAGCGGGCGGGCCGCTATTCGGCGGCGACCACTTCCGGCGACTTGGTCCCCTGGAGGCGTTTGACCAACGCCTCATACTCTTCCCAGAGGCCCTTCGGCGTGTGTTCGCCAAACTTCTGGTAGAACTCGGGGATCAGCGCCGCTTCCTGGGCCCAGATGCTCGGGTCGACCGTCAGCAGAAGGTCGAGCTGGGCGTCGGTGAGCGTGACACCGGACAGGTCCAGGCTGTCCTTGGTCGGCACCTTGCCGATCGGCGTGTCCACCGCATCCGCGCGGCCTTCCAGCCGCTCCACGATCCACTTCAGCACACGCGAGTTGTCGCCGAAGCCCGGCCACACGAACTTGCCGCGCTCGTCCTTGCGGAACCAGTTCACGAAGTAGATCCGCGGCAGCTTGGCGGTGTCGGCCTTCTCGCCCATCGCCAGCCAGTGAGCGAAGTAGTCGCCCATGTTGTAGCCGCAGAACGGCAGCATCGCGAAGGGATCGCGCCGCAGCTCACCGATCTTGTTCTCGGCCGCCGCCGTGCCTTCCGACGCCACGTTGGACGCCATGAACACCCCGTGGCGCCAGTCCCGGGCCTCGGTCACCAGCGGCACCGCCGAGGCGCGGCGGCCGCCGAACAGGATGGCGGAGATCGGCACGCCGGCCGGGTCTTCCCACTCCGGCGCCACCACCGGGCACTGCGAGGCGGGCACGGTGAAGCGAGCGTTCGGATGCGCCGCCGGCTCGTCGCTGTCGGGCGTCCAGGAGCGGCCTTTCCAGTCGGTCAGGTGCGCCGGCGCCTCGTCGGTCAAGCCTTCCCACCAGACGTCGCCGTCATCAGTCAGGGCCACGTTGGTGAAGATGCAGTTGGAGTGCAGCGCATCCACGGCATTCTTGTTGGTGGTCTCGCCGGTGCCGGGCGCCACGCCGAAGAAGCCGGCTTCCGGATTGATGGCGTAGAGGCGACCATCCTCGCCGAAGCGCATCCAGCAGATGTCGTCGCCAATCGTCTCGGCCTTCCAGCCCTCGAGCGTCGGCTGCAGCATGGCCATGTTGGTCTTGCCGCACGCGCTGGGGAAGGCGGCGGCGATGTAGCGGACCTGGCCCTCGGGGGAGGTCAGCTTCAGGATCAGCATGTGCTCGGCGAACCACCCTTCGTCGCGGGCCATGACCGATGCGATCCGCAGGGCGAAGCACTTCTTGCCCAGCAGGGCGTTGCCGCCGTAGCCCGACCCGTACGACCAGATCTCCCGCGTCTCCGGGAAGTGGACGATGTACTTGATCTCGTTGCACGGCCAGGCGACGTCCTTGGCGCCGTCGATCAGCGGCATGCCCACCGAATGGACCGCCGGCACGAAGAAGCCGTCCTCGCCGAGCTGGTCGAGGGCGGCCTGGCCCATCCGCGTCATGATGCGCATGGATACGGCCACATAGGCAGAGTCTGTGATCTCAACGCCGATGGCGCTGATCTGGGATCCGAGCGGCCCCATGCAGAATGGCACGACGTACATGGTCCGACCGCGCATCACGCCGTCGAACAGCTGCTTCAGGTCGGCCCGCATCTCGCCCGGATCCAGCCAGTTGTTGGTCGGGCCGGCGTCCTCGGGCTTCTCCGAGCAGATGAAGGTGCGGCTCTCGACACGGGCGACGTCGCGCGGATCGGAGGCGGCGTAGAACGAATTCGGCCGCTTGGCCGGGTTCAGCGGCTTCAACGTGCCGGCGGCGACGAGTTCGGCCGTCAGCCGATCCCATTCCGCATCCGACCCGTCGCACCACACCACGCGGTCGGGCTTCGTCAGCGCGGCGATCTCGCCGACCCACTGGACGAGCTTGGCGTGTTTCGTCGGCGCGGGCGCAAGTCCCGGGACGGTGGGTTGGCTCATAGACGAAAACTCCCTGGCCCCAACTGACGCGCCCGGGCGGGCCGAACGCTCCTTACACGTGAGCAACTCCTTAACCGCCGAAGACGCGTCTGCCTACCGCTGGACGCGTCCTGGACGGCTGTGCCGTTGCATCAACGCCCCACAACGCGAAGCGGCCACGGCAGTTCACGGTCAATTGCACCGGCTCACGCAACGGGAGGAGCGCGGATTTCCACAGAATCGGCCCGGCGGTTGGCGAGGCTCGGCGAATGGGGCATGTGTGTCGGCCATGGCCGGTCGGAGCAAATCGGCTGCACATGATCCGCTCCTGGATGTCTACCTGGAGCGCCGGGCGAACCTTGTCCGGTTCTTCGCCGCCCGCAGCGGCTCGCCGGCCGCCGCCGAAGACCTGGCCCAGGAGCTCTACCTGAAGCTCGCCGCGCGGGAGCCGGCGGCGGCCGCAGACAACCCGACCGCCCTCCTCTACCGGATGGCGCTCAACCTCATGCTGGACCGGGCGCGGGCCGAGCAGCGCGCCACCGCCCGCGAGACGGCGTGGCGTCAGACCGCCCACCAGAGCCTGGGAGGCGAGGACATCGCCGATGCGCCGCCCGCGGACGAGGCCCTGGCGTCGCGGCAGCGGCTGAGCCAACTCGTCGAAGCCGTCGCCGTCCTGCCGCCGCAGATGCAACGTGCGTTCCGGCTCCACAAGCTGGACGGGCTGTCCCACGCGCAGACGGCGGAGGCCATGGGGATCTCGGTCAAGTCGGTCGAAAAGCACATCAGCGCGGCGCTGAAGGCGCTCACCGCGAGAGTTCGCCCATGATCAACCAGGAATTGTTTTCTCGGACCGGGGGGCGGGCGGAGGCGGCGCCGTCTATGCATTCAGAAGGCGGCTCTGCGGGGCGGCGTTGGGACGGATGATGAGCCAACTGCGTCGACATGCCGACGACGAGCCCCGGCGCGAAGCGGCCGCGGCTTGGGTCGTGCGACTGCAGGGCGCCGACGTCGACGAAGCCGACGCTATGGCCTTCGACGCCTGGCTGTCGGCCTCTGCTGCGAATGCGCAGGCCTACGACGAGGCGCTCGCGGTTTCTCAGGAATACGCGCGCAACGCCGACGCCCTGACCGAGGCGCTGAGCCGGCGCCGCGCGGTGAGCCCCAGCCGTCGACAGGCGTGGTTCGCCATGGGGCCGCCGCGGCGGCCGCCGCCGCGGGCCTGCTGATCCTTACGCCTCCGCTCCGCGGGCCGCAGCCCCAGACCTACGCCACCGGCATCGGCGAGCACCGCACCGTAACCCTGGCCGACGGCTCGACGCTGCAGATGAACGCTGCGACCAAGCTCTCAGTCGTGCTCCGCCGGGATCGGCGCGAGGTGACGCTGCAGGAGGGCGAAGCCATCTTCGATGTCGCGCACGACGTCCGCCGGCCGTTCGAGATCGCCGTCGGAGACCGGACCGTCAGGGTGGTCGGCACCCAGTTCGACGTCCGCCGCCGCGGCGGCGAACTGTCGGTCACGGTGGCCCGCGGCGCGGTCGAGGTTCGTCCTGCGGCGGGGTCGTCGGGCCCCGCCTACCGGCTACATCCCGACCAAAGACTTGACCACCGCGAGGGGGACACGACGGTCGATCTGGCCACGGTCGACGCCCAGGAAGTGCTCGGATGGCGCACGGGCCGGCTGGTCTATCGCGAGCAGCCGCTGAGCCAGGTGGTGTCCGACCTGAACCACCAGTTCTCCACGCCCATACATGTCGAGGACCCTGCGCTCGCGGCCACGCCGATCTCCGGCGTGCTGGTTCTCGACGACCAGGATGCGGTTATCCGTCGCCTGGCCTTGCTGGTTCCCATAAGAGCAGTACGTTCCGATGCAGGCCTGGTCCTGCGGCGCGAGGGCGCGCCGGACCGGTGATCGGGCCGCTTTTGGGGTTCAGGGGCGATATCACCTCCAGGCAGGCCTCTTCGGGCGTTGCTGGCCGGCGGTCTTCTCGCGTGTTCCGCGACGGCCGCTGAGGCCGCCGACGCGCGCCTGCGTCTCTCGATCCCCCCGAAACCCTATGCGGACGCGCTGATCGACCTCGGCATGCAAGCCAATGTCTCGATCGTCGGCACTTCGGCCTGCGGCCGCGGCGGCCGCGTCGAGCTCCTGGGACGATACAGTCTGAGCCAGGCGCTGGAGCGACTGCTCGCCGACGCGCCCTGCCAGTATCGCATCGTGGACGCCCGTACGGTCCGCATCACCGCCGCCGCGGCGGCCGAGGCTCCGCCGCCCGCGCGGCTGCCTGCCGACCAGCCTATGCTGGTCTCCGAGCTGGTGGTGACGGCGGCCAAGCGTCCGGCCAGCCTCGACCTGCTGCCCGCCGGCGTCAGCGCCATCTCGCGGGAGCAGATCGCCGTCACCGGGGCCGCCGATGTCGGCCAGACGGTGGGTCAGGTTGCGGGCGTACTGACCACCAACCTCGGGCCGGGCCGCGACAAGCTGCTGATCCGCGGCCTGTCCGACGGCGCCTTCACCGGCCGCGCGCGTTCGACGGTCAGCACCTACCTTGACGAGGCGCCGATCAACTACAACGCGCCCGATCCGGACCTCCGGCTCGTGGATGTCGAGCGCATCGAGGTGGTGCGGGGGCCACAAGGCGCGCTCTACGGATCGGGCGCCGTCTCGGGCATCTACCGGATCATCACCCGCCAGCCGGACCTCGACAGCCTCGAAGGCGGCCTGGCCGGCACGCTGGCGCTGACCAAGGACGGGGAGCCTAGCCGCGAGGTGGAGGGCTACCTCAGCGTGCCGCTGGCCGCCGGCCACGCGGCCCTGCGCATCGCCGCCTACCACGACTACCGCGGCGGCTATCTCGACGACACGCGCACGGGCGAGAAGGATGTCGACCAGACCGTCCGCAACGGCGGACGCCTCGCGCTGCGGCTTCGCGTGAGCGACGACTGGGAAATGAACCTGCGGGCCGCCACCCAGCATCTGCGGACCAAGGACGCCCAGTACATCTTCCCGGCGATGGGCGTCCGGCGGGTCTCGCCGTTCCGCGAGGGCCACGACAACGACTTCTCGCACGCGGCGCTGAGCCTCGCTGGGCGGGTGGGCGAGATCGAGCTCTCCTCCTCCACCGCCTACGTGCACCACACCTTCACCAGCCAGTACGACGCCAGCGAAGCCGGCGTCTTCAACCGTCCCGGCGAAACGGGCGCCTACCTGGAAAACACCCGGGTGAACATGCTCGTGGAGGATCTGCTGATCCGATCCGGCTCGGGAGGCCGCTTCAACTGGCTCGCCGGAGCCTTCGGCTCGCTGACCCTGGAGCGCTCGCCCTCGGAGGCGAACTTCGTCTCGGCCGCGGGACGGACCGTGACGACCTACGAGGAATTCCGGAAGGACCGGCTCGAGGAGGCCGCGCTTTACGGGGAAGCCGACTACGCATTCGCGGACGGATGGAAGGCCACGCTCGGAGGCCGGCTGTTCCGCAGCCGGGTTCGCACCTCGGCGGAGATCGAGG
Source organism: Phenylobacterium sp. J426 (assembly GCF_024699945.1). Classification (GTDB taxonomy): domain Bacteria; phylum Pseudomonadota; class Alphaproteobacteria; order Caulobacterales; family Caulobacteraceae; genus Phenylobacterium. The sequence goes on from NZ_JAJOMY010000001.1 coordinate 3,918,897, forward strand.
TGGCGCCCGGCATACCGCTGGCGCGCTCCCGGGTGGTTGGCTACGCGCGCTCCTTCGACGGGTTCTCGCCAAAGCTCGCCCTGCAGCGGGCGTTCGCCAACGGCAGCCTGGCCTACGCCCTGGTTTCGGAGGGCTATCGCCCCGGCGGCTTCAACACCGCCGGCGTCACCTATCTGCGCCAGGAGCGGACCTTCTTCCAACCCGACCGGCTGAGGAACTATGAGATCGGCGCCAAGCTGCGCCTTTTCGAGGGCCGCATGGCCCTGCGCTCGGCCGTCTATTACGACGAGTGGAACGACATCCAGACAGACCAGTATCGCCCGACGGGCCTCTCCTACACGACCAACGTCGGCGACGCCCGGATCGTGGGGCTGGAGACCGAGGTCGGCTACGACTGGGATTTCGGGCTCTCAGTGCAGGTCAACGCCCTCCTCACCGACTCGCGCCTCGCCAATCCCAATCCGAACTTCACGGGTCCGGTCGCCGAGGAGTTGCCGGGGATCCCTGCGGCCTCGGGGGGCGTGGTCGCCGTCTATCAGCGGCCGCTTCCCGGGACATTCGTCATGCGGTTCGTCGGCGAGGCCAGCTACGTCGGCCGCTCCAGCATCTCGTTCGACGCCGCCGCGACACGCCGGATGGGGGACTACGTGCGGGCCAAGATCAGCGCTGAAGTGGCCAGCGATATCTGGACGGCGGCCGTCTTCGTCAGCAACCCGCTCGACGACGACAGCGACACCTTCGCCTACGGCAATCCGTTCAGCTTCCGCGCCGTGCGCCAGGTGACGCCACAACGTCCCCGGACCGTCGGCGTCAGGCTCGCGGCCAACTTCTAAACATTTCTTTGACCCTAGAGCGGGGGGTGCGCTGCGCCGGCGGCGTCTCATCAGCATGAGCCGGAAGGCTCGGCTGGAGGCGCAGAGGACGTGGTCAGATTGTCGGCGCTTGTCTGCGTGCGTGATGGCGAAGCCGAGCTCGCCGCCTGCCTGCGCAGCCTCGGCTTTTGCGACGAGATCGTCGTGGTCCTCGACCGCGGCGCCGAAGGCGCCCGCGAGGCCGCCCGCCGCGCCGGCGCCCATGTGGTCGACGGCATCTTCCCGCTTCCCAGCCAGGCCCGCGTGGCGGGCGCGGAGGTCTGCACCGGCGACTGGGTGCTCGAGATCGAACCGGACGAGCAGGTCGACCGCGCCCTTGCCTGGGAAATCCGCGCGGCCCTTCAGATGCGTCCGCAGGGCGACTGGTTTGAAATCCCGATCGACAACTACGTGGGGGAAACCCTCGTGCGGCAGGGCTGGACCGGGGCGCTCGGCGCCGACCGGGGGTGCGTCTGGCCCGGCGCGGGGTGAAGTCCTGGCGGCCTGGGCGACGCGCGACCGTCGTGCTGGGGGAAACCGCCGGGGCGTTGAAGGGCGCGATCCGCCGTATGGCCGGCCGCGACCTGGGCCAGCTGGTCGCGCGGCTGGACCTCGAAACCGGCGCCGCCGCCGAAGATAGCGCCGACGCCGGGCGGATCGGCGGCTTCGCCCGCGCCCTGCTCTCGGGCCTCGGCGCGGCTGCCCACAGCTACCTGCTCCGCCAGGGCTGGCGGGAAGGCCGCCTGGGACTGATCGTGGCGCTGCTCTCGGGCCTTTATCCTGTGCTCATCCAGTTGCGCGCGGCCGACCTCCTCGCGACCCGGGAGGCCGAGGCGGCCCGGTTGCAGGCCCAGCCGCTCCGGCTTCGCCAGGCCGCCGGCTAGGCCTCGACCGTCGACTTCGTCGCCGCCTGGCGCTACCCAGGCGTGCCCAAAGCGCAGGCGGCGTCTGGAGTGAGACCTTGACCATTCTCGTCACCGGCTCGGCCGGCTTCATCGGCTTTCACCTGAGCCGCCGGCTGCTGGAGCGCGGCGAGGTCGTGGTGGGCCTCGACAGCCTGAACGCCTACTACGATCCCAAGCTCAAGGCCGCGCGCCTGGCGATCCTCGAGGGTTACGGGGGCTATCGGCATGCCAAGCTCGATCTCGCCAACCGGGACGGCGTGGCCGCCCTGTTCGCCGAGACGAGACCCACAGGCGTCGTGAACCTGGCAGCCCAGGCCGGTGTGCGCTACAGCCTCGAGAAGCCCGAGGCGTACGTGGACTCCAACGTGGTGGGCTTCCTCAACATCCTCGAAGGTTGCCGGGCGGTGCAGCCGCGCCATCTGTTGTACGCCTCGACGAGCTCGGTCTACGGCGCCAACGGCAAGCTGCCGTTCAACGTCCACGACCACGCCGTCCATCCCATCACGCTCTACGCGGCCACCAAGCTCGCCAACGAGACGATGGCTCACAGCTATTCGCACCTGTTCGGCATCCCCTCCACGGGCTTCCGGTTCTTCACCGTGTATGGGCCCTGGGGCCGGCCGGACATGGCGCTGTTCAAGTTCACCGACGCGATCCTCAGGGGGCAGCCGATCGACGTCTATGGCCAGGGCAAGATGCAGCGCGACTTCACCTTCGTGGATGACATCGTCGACGGCCTCGTCGCCGCCCTCGACCGCCCGCCGGCGCCGAACCCCGCCTGGGACGCCCAGGCGCCCGATCCGGCGACCAGCGGCGTCGCCCCGTGGCGCGTGCTCAACCTGGGGGCCGGCCGCCGTGTCGAACTGATGCGCTACATTGAGGTGCTGGAGGAGAAGCTTGGCCGCAAGGCCGAGCTCAACCTGATGCCGATGCAGGCCGGCGACGTCGCCCGCACGGAAGCTGACACCGCGGAAACCGAAGCCGCCCTCGCCTACCGCCCCTCCACCTCGGTGGAGGTCGGCGTCGGCAAGTTCGTCGACTGGTACCGCGAGTACTACGGCGTCTGACGCTAGACCGGCCGGTCGATGGAGGCGGGCGGCTGCGAGAACCACTTCGGCCCCCGCTCGGTCATGTACAGGCAGTCCTCCAGCCGGACCCCCGAATTCGCCGGGGATGTAGATGCCGGGTTCGTTCGACAGGCACATGCCGGGCGCCAGCTTCGTCCGCTCGCCGCGCACGAAGTTGATGGGCTCGTGTCCATCCAGGCCGATGCCGTGGCCGGTGCGGTGCGACGTGCCGGGCAGCTTGTAGTCGGGGCCGTAGCCCAGCGAGGCGTAGTAGGCGCGCACCGCGTCGTCGACCCTCCCGGCCTCGACGCCGACCTGGGCCGCCTCGAAGGCGATCTGCTGGCCGCGCCGCATGTGCTCCCAGACGACCCGCTGCCGCTTCGTCGGCTCGCCGAAGACGAGCGTCCGGGAGATGTCCGACTGGTAGCCCTGGTAGGTGCAGCCGCAGTCCATCAGCACGACCTCGCCGTCCCGCACCGCCTGCGGCTTGCCCGAGCCGTGCGGATAGGCGCTGGCCTCGCCCAGCAGGATCAGGGCGAACTCGGGCGCGCCGCCCAGCGCACGCGTCGCGCCGTTCATGATCGCGCCGATATCGCCAGGCGTCATGCCGCGCTCGATGCGCGGCGCGGTGTGGCGATAGGCGGCTACGGTGATGTCGGCGGCGTGCTGCATCAGGGCGATCTCGGCGGGCGACTTGATCATCCGGCAGGCGCGGACGACCCCCGCGCCTGACCGCACCTCGACCCCGGGCAGGCGCCTCTGCAGCCCCTCGACGGCGAAGAAGCGGACGGTCTCCTCGACGCCGACCGCGCCCCTCGCGAGCTTCCTGTCCCGCAGCCAGCCGGCGACCAGCGCCAGCGGGTCCTCATGCTCCTGCCAGGTGCGGAATTCGGCAGGGACCGCCAAACTTTCGCGGACCGAAGGTTCTTCGAAGAACGGCGTGACGACCAGGATCTCGCCCTCCGCCGGAATGACAGCCGCGGTCAGGCGTTCGCTCCGCCCCCATCGGACGCCGGTGAAATAGACGAGGCTCGCGCCAGGCTCGATCAGCAGAGCCGATAGCCCTTGTTCGCGCATCAGGCGCTGAGCCTTGGCGAGCCGCGCGGCGCGCTCTGCGGGCCCGATCGGCGGCGGCGGGTTCGCCAGGGGCGCGAGACCGGCGGCCTGGACTGGCGAGGCGGACAAGGCGGGCAAGGCGGGCAAGGCGCTCAAGGCCAGGGATGACGCCCCGAGGGCGAGAAGGCTGCGACGGTCCATGGCGGCCAAGCTGTCCTGACTTCCCGCCCCGCTCAAGTCCGCAGGACCTGCAACGACTTTTGCGCAGACCCGCCGATTCTCACGAGGATTTGCCTGCGCCGGCAGCGTTCTGCTGGCGACGCGAGCGCCCGGCGACTAAACTTTCGGCGCATTGATCGAGCCGGCGCGAGACCGGCCGCCTAGGGAGCCCAACATGAAGCGCCTGATCGCCATCGCCCTCATCGCCTGCGCCGCACCGGCCGCCGGCTCGGCCGCACCGCTGACGGCGGTGGTTCGCTACGGCGATCTCGACCTATCGCGGTCGGACGACGCAGCCATGATGATGCGCAGGATCGATCGCGCGGCCCTTTCCGCCTGCGGCGCCTCGAAGGTCAGCGTTCGCGAGCTGCAGCGAGCGGTCCGGGAAGGGCCCTGCTTCCAGGAGACCCTCGCCCGGACCGTCAGCGCGCTGAATGCGCCTGCCGTCTCGGCAATCTATCGGGAGCAGATGCCCCAAATGGCGGCGCGCTGAGCCCGGCGATCAAGGCTTCTTCGCCGCCTGCACCTCGATCTCGGCGTACATGCCGGGCCGAACCAGCCCGGCGACCTGCGAGGTGATCCGCGCAGGCTTGTTCTTCAGCGGGCCGAAGACCTGGTTGTAGCCTTCCATCATGCCCGCGAAGTCCATCCCACCGCCCTTGGCCGGGTCTCCGACGAGCAGCACCCGCATCATCACCACGTCCTCGAAGCCGTAGCCCTGGGCCGTCAGGATCGCGCCGATCTTGTTGAGCACGCTGAGCGTCTGGGTCTTCGTGTCGCCGAACGGCGTGGCCGGCGGCGCACCGGGCACGGTGTCGGGGGTAATGCCGCTCACATAGAGCATCTCCGAGCCGGCAGGCACCTTCACCGCCTGGGAAATGAAGCTGTTCTGCGGGTTGACGTGCACGTTCTGGGCCTGAGCGGTCGCCCCCGCGCAGGCGCTGAGGGCAAGGGCGGCGAAGACGGATCGATGCATGAGCACTCCCGGGTGACGATCGGCTGGTGTGGATGCCGCAAGCTAGGCCATCTGCGACCCTGCCGACGAGTCCCGTGGGCGCTGGCGCAGCGCCCTTGAGACCGGCGCCTGAATTTTAGCCTCCGGGCGTAGCGAACGCGCCAGCGGAACGCCGTTTTGTACGGAGCCGCCAAATTGACGCTCAAGACGAAATAAGTATTCCCGTCTGATCCTTGCTCACATTTCAGACCTACTGCTCACCGCGTGCGCAATCGATCGGACCGCCCAACCCGTCTTCTTGACTCTCCCAGGAAGTCACGCGGTCCTGTCATGCAAGTGACGTGTGATCAACATGCGCACGGGGGTTGGGGAGGTGCGCTGCGAAAGGGCCCACAGCAAAGAGGGGGTCCTAGGTGAAAGCAGTACTTAAGACGAGCGGCCGCGCCGCTCGGCCCGCATACGCGCGCGGCTTGTGGCTGGCTGGCATCTCGGCCGGCGCGGTCACCGACACCCAGGACCTTCTGAAAACCCTGGTGCCGTCCTACACCCTGACCCGCCAGCCGATCTCCGACGGCGCCACCTTCATCCGGCCGGCGTCGCTCCGCGGTCTGCCGTCGGACAAGACGCTGCTGCTGGTGAACTCCAAGCGTCGGCACCGCTCGGCGCTGGTTGTGACCGGCGGGTCCGGCGTTCAGGCCCAGGACGCCGCTCAGATTCCAGCAGCCGCGCTGAAGTCCGTGGAGGTGCTGCGGGACGGCGCGGGCGCCCAGTACGGCTCGGACGCCATCGCCGGCGTGATCAACTTCATCCTGAAGGACGGCCCCGACGGTGGGAGTCTGCAGGTCCAGGCCGGCGAGTACTACGAGAAGGACGGCGATTCCATCATCGTCAGCGGCAACAAGGGGCTTCCGCTTCCCAACAACGGCTCCATCAACGTCTCGTTCGAGTACATCACCGAGCAACCGAGCTCGCGGGCGCAGACCTTCTGCAACCGCAATATCCCGAACCAGTCGGCGGGCTTCTGCATCCCCGTCTTCGCCAGCGAAACCGCGGGCACGGCGGCCAATCCCGGCACGGCCTACACAGCGGCCTACGCGCAGCAGGTGAACTACCTCGGCCTCTACAGGCGCACGCCGCAGAAGTGGGGTCAGCCCGAGGCGGAGGCGATCCGGGTCTTTGCAAACAGCGAAATGGAGTTGGGCGTCGGCGAACTCTACGCCTTCGGCAACTACGGTCGCAGCCACATGAAGGAGGACTTCAACTACCGGAACCCGGTGGACGTCGGCGCCTCGACGAACAATCTCGACGACTATGTGCGCATGCAGAACGGCCAGCTGTTCCGCGCCAACCAGATCTTTCCGCTGGGCTTCACCCCCGAGTACTTCGGCACGGTGACCGACTGGTCGATCATCGGCGGCTACCGTGGCGAGATCAGCGGCCTGAGCTACGATCTCTCCGCCCGGTACGGCTATGACAAGCTGCGCTACGACCTCGACAACACCGTGAACTTCTCGCTCGGGGAGAAGAGCCCGACGGAGTTCCACCAGGGCGATCTGGTGTCCGATGAAGTCGCGCTGAACGCCGACTTCACCTACGCCTGGGAAGGCCTGACGCCCGAGCCCGTGGCCATCGCCTTCGGCCTCGAGTACCGCAAGGAAGGCTACGAGATCCGGTCCGGCGACGTGAACGCCTATATCGCCGGCCCCTACGCGGTGCAGGACCCCTACGACTTCTGCACCAACGAGGCGAGCGTCGCCCTACGTACTCTGCGGCCGACGGCGCCGCAGAACGCGGGCATCGTCTGCAATTCGACGACCCAGGTGATCGACGGCCGCACCTTCACCAATCCCGTCTATGCGGTGCTGGGCGTGGGATCGAACGGCGCGCCGGGCTTCTCGCCCCAGTATGCCGGTCGCCTGACCCGCAACTCCAAAGCCGCCTACGTCGACGTCTCCACCGACCTGACAGACCGGCTCTTCCTGCAGGGTTCGCTGAGAGCCGAGGACTTCTCGGATTTCGGCTCGACCCTCGATTACAAGGTCGCCGGGCGCTTCGAGATCAACGACGTCTTCGCCCTCCGCGGCTCCGTCGGAACCGGCTTCCGGGCGCCGACCACCGGCCAGAACTTCACCACCATCGTCTCCACGGTGGTCAACAACGGCCAGCCGGTTGCCCAGGGGCTCTTCCCAGCCACCAATCCGGTCGCCCAGTTCCTGGGCGCCGAGCCGCTGGAACCCGAGACATCGCAGAACTTCTCCTTCGGCGTCACCGCGCAGCCGCTGCCGGGGCTTTCGATCTCGGCCGACGCCTACTTCATCAAGATCGACGACATGTTCTACGCCGTGACGCCGATCACGGTGACGCCGGCGCTGCAGGCGGCGCTGATCGCAGCCGGTGTGCCGGGCGCCGACACGATCGGCCAGGTGAACTTCTTCCAGAACGCCTTCGACGCCGAGATCCAGGGCATCGACGTGGTGGCGACCTATGCCCACGTCTGGGAGAATGGCCAGAGCACCAACCTCACGGCCTCGTTCAACTGGAACATGCCGGTCGTGAAGGCGGTGAAGACCATCGTCGATCCGTCCGGGGTCACGCGGACGTTCTTCGACGGCGAGTACGTCTACGACTTCAAGCACGCCGAACCGCGCTGGCGCAGCGTGCTCACGGGCGTCCACAAGGCGGGCCCGTTCACGGCCGTCGCACGCGCCTCGATCTACGGTCCTTACAAGAACATGTTCAGTCAGACGCTGAACGGGGTGATCCAGAAGTGGGACCCCGAGATCTTCCTCGACCTTGAGGGCAGCTGGGCCGTGACCGAGCGGACGACGCTCACGCTTGGGGTCCGAAACATCCTCGACAACTACCCCGACCGCGACAAGATCGGTGAGTCGGCCACCAACGGGCGGATCTACCGGTCCGACATGATCGTCGACTGGCAGGGCGGCTTCTACTACGCCCGGGTCGGCGTCACCTTCTGACCCCGGGAAGCGGGCGGTCCTCGGGCCGCCCGCAGCTCGCGTCAGGCATAACGCGCCTCCCCGCCGACCCCGCCCTTCGCCGCCTCCACGGCCCAGGCGAGGTCCGCCAGGTAGGCGTCCGCGACCGCGGCATGGAAGGGTGAGAGCATCAGGTGCAGGCTCTTCGGCTCGGTGGTGACCCCGGTGAACCAGCCGCGTTCGCGGAGCTTGGCCCAGACGGCCAGGCAATCGACATCGCTCCGGGTGAACGCCAGCAATCCCAGCGCCGGGCGCCCCAGCACCGTGAAGCCCAGGGCCTCCGCGCCCGCCTGGATCGCCTCGCGCGCCGCGGTCACCTGCCGCTGCTTCTCGCGGTAGCCCTCGACCCCCAGGAAGTTCATCACCGCCCAGGCGGCCGCAATGGCTCCGCCCGGCCGCGTGCCGGCCAGCGTGGGCGTCACCATCCGCCCGCCGGGCCAATCCTTGAAGTCGAACACCATGAACGCCTTCAGCGCCTCCGACCGGAACAGCACGGTCGAAGCGCCCTTGGCCGCATAGCCGTACTTGTGCAGGTCGGCGGACATCGAACGGACCCCCGGCAGCTCGAAGTCGAAGGGCGGGATGTCCCCGCCGTTCATGCGGACGAACGGGGCGAGATAGCCGCCGACGCAGGCGTCGACGTGCAGCCAGAGGTCCTGCGCGATGGCGAGATCTGAGAGGGCCTCGATCGGATCGATCAGGCCGTAGGGAAAGTTGGGCGCGGAGCCGACGATCATGATCGTGGCGGCGTCCGCCGCCGCCACGATGGCTGATGGGTCCGCGAGATAGTCCTTCAGCGGCGTCCGCCGGACCTCGATCTCCATGACGGCGCAGGCCTTGTCGAACGCCGGGTGCGCAGACCGCGGCAGCACCACATTGAGCGAACCCGTGACGCCGCGCTCCCGCCGCGCGAAGTCGCGCGCCGCCTTGATCGCCATGGTGATGGAATCCGTGCCGCCGGACGTCAGCGCGCCCGCCGCCTCCGGCGGGGCATGCATGAGACCGAGACCGAACCCGACGACCTCGCGCTCCATCGCCGCCAGGCTCGGAAAGGCCGCCGGCCCCAGGCCATTCTCCGACATGAAGAGGCCGTAGGCTTCCTTCTGGACCTGCTCCACCTCCGGACCGGCGTTGAAGACGTAAACGGCGGTCTTGCCCTCGCGCCAGCGGACGTCGCCGTGCGCCATCTGCAGCATACGGGACTTGAGGTCGGCCCAGTCGGCGCCGGCTTCGGGAAGGGTTTTGCGCATCGGAGTCTCCGCAGGACGCGGACACCATAGCGCAAACAAAAAGCCGCGCCTTTGGGCGCGGCCAGTTAAGGGAGGAAACGCCCCGAAGGGCAGGACCACCTCTGACCTGTAACTGTGACGGGACAAAGACGTAATCGCCTCGATCCAGACACCGGTCACCCAAACGCCCAAGCTTTAGGCGCCTGCCCGAATATCGGGCGCTGGATCTACAGTCGGAGGTCGGCGGCGGCCCTGGGCAGCGCCGCCTTCACGTCGAAGAGCACGGCGCCCGCCTTGCCAAGCGCCCGGATCGAATCCGCGCCCATTTCGGCGAACTGGCGGTGCGCCACGGCCAGAACGACGCCATCGTAGGCGCCCGCCCGCGGTTTCTCGATCAGGTCCAGGCCGTATTCGTGGCGCGCATCCGCCGACGCGATCCACGGATCCCAGACGTCCACCGCCGCACCATAGTCGGCAAGCTCGCGCACAATGTCGATCACCCGCGTGTTGCGCAGGTCGGGCGTGTTCTCCTTGAACGCGAGGCCCATCACCAGCACGCGGGCGCCCTTCACCATCACGCCCCGGCGGATCATCTCCTTGATCAGCTCGCGCGCGACATAGCCCCCCATCCCGTCGTTGATCCGCCGGCCGGCCAGGATCACCTCGGGGTGATAGCCCAGGGCCTCCGCCTTGTGGGTGAGGTAGTAGGGATCCACCCCGATGCAGTGGCCGCCGACCAGACCCGGCCGGAAATTGAGGAAGTTCCACTTGGTGGCCGCGGCTGCGAGCACCTCCTGGGTGTCGACGCCCAGCCGGTGGAAAATCAGAGCGAACTCATTGATCAGGGCGATGTTGAGGTCACGCTGGGTGTTCTCGATCACCTTGGCCGCCTCGGCCACCTTGATCGAACTGGCCCGATGCACGCCGGCCGTCACCACCGAGGCATAGAGCGCTTCCACAAAGTCACCCGCTTCGGGCGTCGAGCCCGCCACGACCTTGACGATGTTCTCGAGGCGGTGGTGCGGGTCGCCGGGATTGGCGCGTTCAGGGCTGTAGCCCGCGAAAAAGTCGCGGTTGAACGCAAGGCCCGAGACCTGCTCGACGATCGGGATGCAATCGTCCTCCGTCGCCCCGGGATAGACGGTGGACTCATAGATCACCACGCCGCCGCGCCCGATGGCCCCGCCGACCGTATGGCTCGCCGCGCGCAGGGCCGAGAGATCGGGCTGCTTGTGCTCGTCGATGGGCGTCGGCACCGTGACGATGAAGACGTTGCAGGCTTTGAGGGCCGCGGGATCGGCGCTGAACGCCAGCCGCTCGGCCGAGGCGAGAGCCTCTGGCTGGACCTCCAGCGTGCGATCGCGGCCTGCCGTCAGTTCCGCGATCCGGTCCTGGTCGATGTCGAACGCCACGACCTCATGGTGACGCGCGAAGGCCACGGCCAGCGGGAGGCCGACATAGCCGAGTCCGATCACGGCGATGCGCGCGGGCGCCGAGGCGAAGGGGTTCTGCACCATCGCAGGCTGCCTAGCATGGTTCGCACCGGGAGCGTGAAGAGCCGCCAGGCTCGTGCGCGCCCGCGCGGCCGTCGACGAAGGTGGTCCGCGAGATCAACGCCTCGGATCGAGCGACTGCGCAGCCGGCGCGTCGAGCGGCGCCTTCGCGGTGGTCGTCACGTGCGACCGAGGCCCTAGACGGCGCTCCTCAGGGCCAGAACGGCCCCCCAGGACGTGGTAGAGCGAGGTCGCAGGGGCGGGCTCCTCCACGAAAGCGCCCTCCGCATCCCGCCTGTCTCGCCACAGCCCGGCGACCGGCGTCTGCAGATACGTCGCCAGGCCCCGGGCCGCCGACAGCGCGTCGGCCGTCTCGCCGAGCATCAAGGCGGCCTTCAGACGCTCCGTCTGCGGCCATAGCCGCGCGCCGCCGTCCCGCACCCGCAGATCCTCCCATAGCGCGTTCACCGCGACGTCGCCCACGAGTCCGCGCGCGCCCACGGCGTACAGCGCCCGCGCCGCCGTCCGGGCGCGGGCGCTGGCGCGGCGGCGGCCCCAGTGCTCCAGCAGCCAGGCCCATTCAAACTGATGGCCGGGCTCCACGAGCCCCGCCTCCCCTTCCACGGCGCTCCAGCCTTCGTCGAAGAACTCCCGCAGCACGCCTGTCGCCGGGTCAATGAACCGGTCGAGCGCCAGCTCGGCGATGTGGTCGGCCACCGACCGCCAGCGGGCGTCGCCGCCCGCCGTTTCCCACGCCAGCGCCGCTTCCAGGACATGCATGTGGGCATTGGCCTGGAACGGGCGGTCTCCAAACTCGCGGAGGCCGCCCGGCGGGTGCCGCAGCGGCTCCAGCGCCCGGAGCATCGCCTCGCCCTCGGCCAGCCACCGCGGGTTGTGCGGTTCGGCGCGGTGCAGCGCCGAGGCCGCCAGCATGGCGAAGGCCTGTTCATAGATGTGGCCGGTCTCGTCCAGCGCTTCGCCGCCAGGCGTCACCGCATAGGCGAACAGGCCATCCGCCCGGCGCGCGTGCTGAAGCAGGAATTCGAAGCCCGCCACGGCCCGCTCGAACCAGGGCCCGTCGAGGCCCTCCGCCGCGGCCGCAGCGAAGACATAGACCTGCCGCGCCATGCTGCGCGAACGTCGCCGCGGCTCATGCGGCCGGCCCTCCTGCGTCAGCGCCTCGCGAAAGCCGCCGTTGGTCGGGTCGACGCCAACGGTGCTCCACAGCGGCAGAGCAGCGTCGTGGAGCCAGTCCACGTACCAGTCCCGCGCCTCCGCCAGCGACCCGAACGGGGCCGCCTCCGCCGGGATGTCGAACCGGCCGAGGCAAACCTTGGCCAGGGTCTTCAGCAGGTCCAGCTCCCCGCGGAACGGCCGGATCTTGGTGGGCGCCTTTTCGCCCTTCGGGTAGCGCCGCGCCGTCGGCAGTTCCACGCAGTGGAAGCCCAGCTTCGGCGCGCGGTAATTCATGTAGGCCAGGAGTTCGTAGTCCCGGAATTCGGGCCTGAAGATCGCCATGCGCGGATCGGCCAGCAGCCGCCGGCTATAGGCGCGGAAGCCCTGGGTGGTGTCGCTCCACCGGAATCCGGAGGCGAGGCTGAGCGCCGGCGCGTGGATGAGGCGGATCGCGAGATCGCGCGCCACCGGCGTGTTCTCCGCCACCCCGCCTGCCACATATCGCGAGGCCTGGACGAAATCGTAGCCCGCCTGAAGGGCCGCCAGGAACGCGGGGATCGCGTCGGGATCGTCCTTGTCGTTGCCGTCGATCGTGACGACGCCCTGGTAGCCCTGCTCCAGCGCGAAGGCGTAGGCGCAAAGAAGCTGCGCGCTCAGCTTGCCCGGACCGGTCTTGCGGATCAGGCCGGCGACACGATGAGCCTCCAGGCGCTCACCCGCCAGCGAGCCGTCCGTCGAACCGCCGTCCACGATAAGGATGTCGGCGAGGTCGGCGATCCCGAGACTGTCCATCCGACCCAGCAGGCGTCCGATGCGCTCGCCCTCGTTGATCACCGGGATGACCACGCAATGGTCGCGGGTGCGGCCGGTCCACCGCTCCACGACATGGTCTGGCACGTACCTCATGCTGGCCTCATGCCGGCGACCGGGTCAGGGCGAGGACGACGATCCCGGCCAGCAGCAGGCCATAGCCCAGCCCGTGCAACGGCGTGAACGTCTCGCGGATCATCAGGGCCGAGCAAGCGCCGACGAGGACGATGGCGCCGGCGGTCGCCACGGGGTGGGCGACATTGAGGGGCAGCCGGGTGACGGCCGCCGCATAGGCCAGGAAGGCCACGCCGTAGCTGATCGCCGCGAGCCACAGGCGGCCGTTTCCGACCATCGCCAAGGGGTTGGAAAGGTCGAGGGGTCCCTCCGAGCTCAGCTTGACCAGCACGCTGGCGGCGGCGTTGGCGACGACGCCCACGAGGATCAGCAGCCAGGTCATGCGCCCTCTCCATAGGCGGCTTGGGCGGCGGCCACGGCCCGCGCGACAGCCGCGAGGCCGTCGGGCTGGGTCGCCATCTCCACGGTCACCGTCAGGTCCGGCCGGAGCCGGCGAATGACTCCGCCGGCCCGGACGTGCGGCGCGCCGCCCTCGCCAAGGGTGACCAGCCCGGGCTCGCTGGCGTGGGCATGGGCGAACAGGGGCGCATGAGCCGCGACGGTCGCCTCTACGTCCTCATCCTCCGCAGCCATCGTGCCGACGTCCAGCTGCAGCCGGATGGCCGGGTGATCCACCGCGCGCACCATGGCCGCAGCCTCGGCGGTCCGGACCATGAAGTTGCAGCCGTACATGGTCGGGTTGGCCTCGACGCAGACGACCACGTCGTGCCGCGCTGCGGCGTCGCCGAGCCGGCGGAAGAAGTCCACGGCGGTCCGCCGGACCTCTGTGTCCGCCAGGGCCCCGCGATCTCGCTGCTTCGGCGAACCGAACACCAGCGCCCGCGCGCCCAGCCCTTGGCCGACACGGCACTGGGCGGCGAGACGCGCCAGCATCGTCCCGTCGTCCGAGAAGAGATTCAGGCCGGTGGTCCCGAACAGCAGGCCCTGCAGGCCGACGATCTGGAACCCGCGGTCCGCCCACCACCGGCGGACAGCCTGGACCTCGGCGCCGCTCGCCGCCGCAGGATCGGCAAAGTATTTGCCGGGGGCGACGTCGACGCAGGCGACGCCCGCCGCGGCCAGCAGCTCGGCCGCCGCAGGCTCGTCGGCGATATCCCACGCGATGTTGGAGACCGAGAGGCGCATCAGGCGCCCGTCGTCGCGTTTGGCGGCTGCGCCGGGGGCTCGGACTGGGCGTAGGCGCGAATGGCCAGCAGGCTGTCGCGCCTCGAATATTGGTAGGCCCCTGCGCCGCCGAACAGGGCCGCGTGCCGGCTTTGCAGGTCATAGGCCGGGGGCGTGCGGCCTTCCACGCGATTGTCGAACGGCCGCCCGAAGCCGGCCTCGGCGACCTCGGCCACGGACACCGGTTCGGCCGTCAGGTGCAGCACCGTCAGCTCGGCCTCAAGCGCCGTCCGCAAGTCCGCCCACAGGTTCACCATCGGGTAGAACTGGTAGACGCCGCGCGCATCGATGGCCGAGAGGTTGTTGTCATTGCGCAGGTCGAAGATCGCGTTCTTCCGGAGGCCGGGGCCCACGAGGCCCGGCAGCCGCACGATCAGCGCGCCCGGAAACCGCCCCAGCACCCAGCGCTCCAGCCAGCGCCGATTGGCGCCGTAGGCGCCGGGGGCCTGGGCGTCGGGGTCGCTGTCCTCGTCGGCCCCGCGACTGTCGGCGAAGACATCCACCGTGCTGATCAGCACGACGCGTCGCGCCTGGACGTGGTCCAGATGCTCCGCCAGCCCCTGCAATCGCGCCCGATCGGCCTCGGGTTCGCGATCGGCGACCCACTTCTGAGCCGGCGCGCCGGCGCAGACGAGGAGCTCCGCCTCCAGGCCGCGAGCCTCGGCGATGTCCGTCGAGCGGAACCGCCGGTCGAACGGCCGCTGCCGCAGCAGGCTCTGGCCCACGAATCCGCTCCAGCCGACCAGGACATCGGTCATGGCAGCGCCTCGCGATCGAGACGTTCGAGCACGTCGAAGACGTTGTCGATCTTGCCGCCCAGCACGCTGACGAGCCGCCCACCGGCGCCTCGACGCTCAAGCAGAATGGGCCGTCCGTCATCGCCCTCGTTGCGCGCCAGCACCGTCTTGACGGTGAACAGCGAGTCTTCGGGCTCGGCCTCGGCCATCACCGGCACATAGCGCGCCGCGTCGCGCAGCATCCGGTCGACGCGGGTCTGCTTCTCATAGGCGTCCAGCACCGCGCGCGGGTCGCGCTGACCGCTCTCCGTCCAGCTCATGTGAGGCGTATAGCGGACGTGGCTCAGGGAATGCAGCCCGCGCGGCGGAAACGGCATGCAGGAGAAGAACGCTCCGTCCATCACGGTCACGCCCAGGCCGGCCAGGGCGGCGGGCGGGCGGATCAGCGCCAGTTCGGTCAGCTCGTGCTTCAGCGCCAGCGGCGGACCCGGGGCGAAGGCCTGGAGACGGCTGTAGGCGCAGTTGAACAGCAGGTCCGATCGATGCGCCTCGCCACGAACCGTCACAGCGACGCCGGCCTCATCCGCGGTGGCGGCCGTGACCTCGGCGTTGAGGCGCAGGTCCACGCCCGCGCCGACCAGCTGGCGCTCGCAGAGCGCCGCGAGCCGCTCGGCGTCGAAGGCGGCCTCCTCGGCAAGATAGGCGCGTGCGACGGTGCGGGGATCGAACAGCCGGGCGATCTCGGGCGGGGCCGGCGTGAGCCCCGCTCCGATGTCGGCGCAGAACCGCTCTGTCTGCCGCGGGGTCACCTTCGAGTTGCGCGCGGCGAGGGCGTAGATGGCCTGAAAGCCGACGATCGCCTCGCGATACGCCGTCAGGAAGCGCGGATAGTTCACCCGGCTGCGATAGGCCGTCGTGAAGCTGCGCAGGTAGTGGTAGCCCGCGTGCACCCGCGCTTGATTGATGAAGGAGGCCCCGCCCAGCAGGCGCGGACCGGATTCGAACAGGCGCACCTCCGCCAGACCGCGCACCGTCTTCAGGTAGGTTGCGATCGCGGCGCCGTAGAAGCCGCCGCCCACGACGATGGCGCGCGTCATCTGGCCCGCTTCAGCGCCGGCTTCCGGTCAGCCTCGACGTTCAGCCGGCTCCGGCGGGTCATCACCGTGCTCGTGTGCTCTCCCGCCAGGTAGTAGGACGGCCCCTCCAGCGTCCAGACCAGCATCTGGGCGACGTATTCCACGAGGATGAAGACCACGAGCGACAGCAGGAAGAACATGCCCGACTGTTGCAGCGACAGCGTCGTCCAACCCGGCATGACGTCGGCCTTGAAGAGCCGGATCAGGATCACGTAGCCCGAGTAGATGAGATTCAGGGTGGCCCCCGTGATCGCCAGGGCTGACGCGAGGCGGAGCGGAAGCATGGTCTGGGCGAACAGCAGGTTCAGGCCCCGCCTGGCCTTGGTCCGTAGCCCCGCCTGGTCCTTCGCCGCACGCGGCCCCGGATAGTCCAGGCTCGCCTTGGGGAAGCCGGCCAGCGCCGGCAGCGCGCGATAGCGGAGCGCCGGCTTCGGCTGTTCCATCAGGAAGCTGACCACGCGCTTGCTGATGATCCGGCAGCTTGCGCCTTCTGTGGCCAGATCGACCCCGACGAGCTTGCGGTAGGCGCCACGGAACAGGCGGTCGAGCAGCCGTTCCGGGCCGGACATGGGCTTGGGCGTGGTGTTTCGGATCGTGACGAGATCGACGCCTTCCGAAATCTTCTCAAGAGCTTGGGGCAGGAAGCTGAGATCTTCATTCAGAGGATCGAGCACGAGGACATAATCCCCCAGGGCGTTCTCGACGCCAGCCCAGACGGCGATCTCGAAGTCGACCTCGCGGATCAGCCGGTAGATCTGCAGGTTGGGCAGGCCGCCCTCGCCCACCAGGTCGGCGTATTCCCGGGCGGAGCCGTCGTCGGAGCCGTTGTCGACGACCACGACCTCGAAATCCTCTACGTGCGCCGAAAGCTCGACGACGAGAGGTTCGATGAGCGCGCGCACGCGACCGGCCGCGTTTCGGAGCGGCACGACGACGGACAGCAGGATCGGATAAGGCTGCACCAAGGCCCACGACTCCCCACGCGGCCTCCACGCATGCCGGGTCCCCAGGGGTTCGGCAAGTCCGGGCTTGGCCTCAGCGGACGGCCCGCGGGCCGACCGGGCGAGCGCGACTCGCCCGAAGCGCCTCGTCGTCGAGGTTCACAGGCCGTCCGTGGCGACGCTCGATGTCCTTCTGCAGCGCCTTCGCGGCCATGGCATGGCCCGGGAACAGGGTGTCCACGGCCCAGCCTGCGAGCGGTACGCTGGAGCTCGCCGTATCGACGCCCAGGTACAACGCCATCTTGACCAGCGTCGCCCGCGACGCGCCGGCCTGGATCGCCTCGGAGAACAACAGGGCTCCGGCGCCGACGGAGTAGGCGGTCCCGGCCACCGGCACCCAGGCGAGGACACCATCGATGCCGATGCCGAAGGGGCCTATGCCGAGCATCCGGTCCGAGAGCACTCGGATCCGCTCGGCGCGGCGCCAGGCGGTGTGGGCGCGGTTCTCCTCCATGTCCGACTAACCGGCCGCCCCGGCCCAGGTTCCCAAGGCCCCTAGAGCATCCCGCCAGCGGCGGCGTCGAGCAGCAGGTAGAGCCGTCCGGGCTCGCCCGCGAGCAGCTCGGCCATCAGGAAGCCCTGAGGATCGCGAACCACGGCGTCGTCGATGAGGGTCTTGTAGCGGCGCAGATAGATCTCCGTCTGCCGCTTGACCGCCTCGTCCGTGAACAGCCGTCGCGCGATGCGGCGGGTCGCGGCCGGCGCAAGCTTTTTCACCACCTGCCGCGCGCCGTCCTCGTCGCCCGTCTGCACCGCGGCGGCGATCTCCTCGATGCGGCCCTTGGGCAGCAGCTTGGCGGGGTCGACCCCCATCCGCGCAAGCTCGGCCGAAAGCGCAGTCTCCAGGCGTTCCCCCTCGCCTTCGGAGCCGTCCAGCGACGCCAGCAGGTCCTTCCAGGTCCAGGTTTCCCCCTCGGGCGGCGCCTCGTCGTCCTCCTCGTCGTCCGAGGCGCCCGCGGCGGCCACGGCGTCCGGCGCGGGGCCGCCAGCCGCGGCGAACACCGCCTGGAACTCACGGTCCGTGGCCGTCGGCGTCAGCTTCAACCGGGCGCGAAGGCCGAGCTGCTGGGCCAGCACGCCGCCCGGCGCGGCGGCTTCGGGCGTCGCGGGCGGCGCCTCCACCTGCACAGGCGCATCAAGTTCCAGCGGCTCGTCGCCTTCGACCATCGCCGCGATCGGCCCCGGCTCAACCGGTGCGGGCGGCTCGGCCAACGGTGGCGGCGGGGCGCGCCGCGGGGCCGGCTTGATCGGGGACGGAGCGGCCGCGGTCAGCGGAGCGGGCGCCGAGGCGACCGTGCCCATCAGGCGCACGGCTTCGGACAGCATCTCGAAGTTCCGGCGCACGCGGTCCTGGAACGCGGCGTCGATGGCCTGCGCCTCTTCCGCCGTGCGGCGGGCCTGCTCCATCAGTTCGTCCATCCCGTGAGCCACGGCGGCCTTGACCTGTTCGGCCTGGCCACGAGCGGCCGCCGGAAGGCGAGAAGCGCGCTGCTCCAGTTCGCCGAGCATGGCGGCCAGCTCGTCCAGCGTGGCGCGAGCGGCGACAGCGCCCTCCTCCAGCTTCCGCGCCGTGGCGGCGCCGGCCTCTTCGACCATCTTCGACGATTGTTCGACGAGCGCGCGAGCTTCCTCGAGACGGGCTTCGAAGACCTGGTTGGCCTTCTGGCCGGCGGTGAACGCGGCTTCGGAAAGCTGATCCACCTGCTCGCGCGCGGTCGTGGCATGGCGGGCGGCGGCCTCGCGGGTCTCCTCGGCGGCGGCGGCCAGCGCGTCGATCGCGGCGCGCGTCTGAGCCTCCAGCTTCGCGCGTTGGTCCGCGGCGGCGGCGGAGACCGCCTCGAGCGCGTGCAGCGTCGACTGGCCGAACTCCTCGCGTTCGGCCTTGGCGGTCTCGGCCAGGTCGCGGAACTGGAGGGCCGCGTCGGCCATCAGCTGGCGCAGCGCCTCGCCGCCCTTGGTCGCCCGGTCGCTCATTTCCGCGGCCGACAGTCGGGCCTGGCCGATGAATTCCGACAGCCGCGCGGCATGAGCCTCGGCCTCGCTCGAGAAGCCCTCGTGGTCGGCCCGCAGTGCGGCGGCCAGGGTGATCAGGGCGGCGCGCTGTTCGGAAAGACCGGACTCGACGGCCCGGGCCTGCTCGGCGACGCCCACGCCGGCCGTCTCCAGGCGGGCGATATGCCGGGTCAGGTCCTCGCCGGCGGTTCGCGCCGCGTCGCTGGCCTCGCCCGCGGCGGCGGCCAGGTCGGCGGCGCGGGCGGCCAGGGCGGTCTCGGCTTCGCGGATCTGCGTCTCGGCCAGGCCAGCCGCATCGGCGACCATCTTGGCCTGCTGGGTGATGGCGTCCGCCACCCGGGTGGCCTGGCCGTCCAGCGTGCGGGCCAGTTCGCCCATCTCGGTGCGTTCGCGGCCCAGCGTGCCCGCCAGGTCGTGGGCGGTGCGGACCGACTGGGCCGTCGCCCCCGCCAGTTGCTCGGTCTCCAGCGCGAGCGCGTCGCGCAGCGCCAGCAGGGTCTCGCGCGCATCCTCGGCCGCGGCGCCGGCGCGGGCGATCTCGTCCCGAACGGACTGCGCCACGTGCCCGGCGCGGGCGGCGGCGACCACGGCTGGGCTCAGCATGTCCTCGGCCATCGCCTTGGCGCGGCGCGCTTCGAAGGCGAGCTTCTGCCCCTGGCGGATCATGAAGGCCGCGGCCCAAACGAACGCGGCGGGACCGATGGCCAGCAGGGCGAACACCGCGAGCGCAAAACCGTCATTCTGCAGCGGCGCCACCCCGCCGCGATAGCCCACCGCAAAGGCGATGGGCGCGAGCGCCCAAAGCACGGACACCGCGACGGCGGCCACCCAGATCGGCCAGCCCGACGGCGGCGTCAGCTCATCCATGACCGAGGGCTGATACCCGGGCTCCGGCTGGAACTCCGGGCGCGGCGCGGGCGTGCGGGCCCCGTGGGTGGCGACCGCCGAGGCCCCTGGCGGCGGCTGGAGAGGCGGCGCAGGCTGGGGCTGGGGCTGGGGCTGGGGCTGGGGCTGGGTCTCGGCCCAGGGCTCGGACTTGGGCGCAGCGAACGCGCCGCCCGAAGGCTCGACCTCGGACATGGCCTCGGACAGGGGCGCTGTCTCGAGCCCGGGCTGGGCGCCAAAATCCACCGGTTGTCGCCGCTTCGGAAACTTCATGCGCGGCCGTCCCCTTCCCCACTAAGCCGGGGAAGGATTACTCGGCTGGCGGGCGGACGCAAACAGCCGCCGCGAATCGCCGGGTCAGCGGGTCGGATTGTCGCGGAACGAAAGGGCCTCAGGCCCGGACGACCATCGGCTTGCGCTGGTCGGGACAGTCGGCGACCGCCTTGTCGGAGATCTTCTGGCTCTTGCGGGGCGAACGGGCGACGACGCGCTGCTCCACCGGGGCCGCGGGCCGCTCGACGATCGGGGCGTCGAGGGTCACGCCGAAATGCGAGAAGGCGACGGCGGACGAATGCACGACCACCGCGGCCACAACTTCCGTCAATGTCGCCATCGGCCCTCTCCCGATCCCAGCGCGACTCCGCCGAGCGGTGTTATACGTGAGTGGAAGCTGCGCCGCACGGGGGCCGGTTCCTTAAATTTCCGCAATGTTGCCGCGCGGTCAGGCGGCCCTGAACGTCGCGCCCTCGTGCGACAGCAGCCAGGTCTTCCGTGGCAGGCCGCCGCCGTAGCCGGTCAGCGAACCGTCGGACCCGATCACCCGATGGCAGGGCACCACCACCGCGACCGGGTTGGAGCCGTTGGCGAGCCCGACCGCTCGCACCGCGGTGGGCCTGCCGATCGCCTGGGCGAGCCTGGCATAGGTCCAGGTCTCGCCCGCCGGGATGTCGCAAAGCGCCGCCCAGACCTTGCGCTGGAAGTCGGTTCCCGCGCCGTGCCAAGGCACCTCGGCGAGCGCTGCGACGTCGCCCGCGAAGTACCGCTCGAGCGCGAAGCGCGCGGGGCTGCGCCCCTCCCTCAGGGCGGCCTTCGGATAGCGGCGGGCGATCCAGGCCCGCATGCGATCCTCGTAGTCGGTCCAGTTGAACGCGCGGAGCACGCCGGCCTCATCGGTGACCACCATCGCCACGCCGATGGGGGGTCTCGATGCGGTCGAGGGTCAAGGTTTCAGGCTGCGGCGCGGCGGTCGACTTTGGCATCGGTCTTGGTCCTCTTGGTCTCTGGCTGGGCCGCGTCGTGGGCCCAGAGGTGTTGGGCGGCGTAGGCGCGCCAGGGACGCCACCGCTCGCTCCGGGCGAGCAGCTCTTCCGCCGTCGGCCGACGGCCCGTCTCGTCCGCCATGGCCCGCAACAGGGCGATGTCGGCCCCGGGGAACGCGTCCGGTTCGCGGAGCTCGCGGAGCGCGATGTACTGGGCCGTCCACTCGCCGACGCCGGGCAGCGCCTTCAGGGCGGCCACGGCGCTCGGCAGGTCCGCGCGCGGCGTGAAGATGGTCGGGTCTTCGGCGACGGTGCGCGCCAGGCCTTCGAGGGCCGCGCCTCGCGCCCGCGGCATCCCCAGGGCGGCGATGTTCTGGCCGACCAGCTGCTCAGGGCGCGGGAAGACGTATGTCAGGCCGAGTTCGGCCGCCGCGCGGTCGTGAGTCGTGTCGCCGTAAGCCATTGTCAGCTTGCCGGCGAGGAGGCGCGCCGCGCCGACCGTGATCTGCTGCCCGAGGATCGCGCGGACCGCCAGCTCGAAGCCGTCCCACGCACCGGGCGCGCGCAGCCCGGGGCGGGCTGCAATCAGCGGCGCGAGCGCCGGATCCTGGCTCAGGTGGTCTCCGATCAGGCCCGGATCTGCGGTGAGATCGAACACCCGTCGGACGCGAGCGATGACGGCTGGCAGCGCCTTCAGCTTCGGGAAGCGGATCTCCGCCGTGAGCGCCTGATCCCCCGCCCGCGGCGTGACGATGACTACGCCCTGGACGCCGTCCACCTCGAGCGTGCGGGCGTAACGGCGAGGCTCGACGCGCTCGACCCCCGGGATCGCCCGATCGGCGAGGAAGCGGATGATCGCCTCCCAGTCGTAAGGCGGCCGGTAGGGCAACCGCACGACGATGCCGTCCGCCGCGGGGACCTCTTCCTGCCGCGAGCGGCGGAGTTCGCCCGGCGGGCGGCCGAACAGCTGCTGGAACGTCTCGTTGAAGCGTCGCACGCTGCCGAAGCCCGAGGCGAGAGCGACCTCGCCCATCGGCAATCGGGTCTCTTGGATGAGCTGCTTTGCGAGCAGCACGCGCCGGGTCTGGGCGACCGAGACGGGCGAGGCGCCGAGGTGCTGGCGGAAGAGACGTCGCAGCTGGCGCTCTCCGACGCCAAGCCTGGCCGCCAGCGCGTCGACGTCGCCGGCGTCCATCGCGCCGGCCTCGATCAGCGCGAGGGCGCGCGAGACCGTATTGGATGTGCCACGCCAGGCGCCAAGGTCCGGAGAGGCCTCGGGCCGACACCGCAGACAGG
Organism: Phenylobacterium sp. J426; assembly: GCF_024699945.1. Classification (GTDB taxonomy): domain Bacteria; phylum Pseudomonadota; class Alphaproteobacteria; order Caulobacterales; family Caulobacteraceae; genus Phenylobacterium. Next base: position 3,941,280 of record NZ_JAJOMY010000001.1, read on the forward strand.
GGCGGTAACCGGCCTCCTGGGCCGCCGCAGCCGCCGGATAGAACGTCATGTTCTCCGGCTTGGGGGTCCGCGCCGGGCAGATCGGGCGACAGTAGATGCCGGTGGTCTTGACCGCGCCGAAGATGCGCCCGTCGAACCGGTGATCCCGGGTGACGAAGGCGCGGCGGCAGGCTTCGAAATCCATATCCATGTTCGCGAGAATGCGCCGGGCGTCCGGGCAAGTCTCGCGGTTTTCGGACACAGATGGGGTGGCGGTCGCGGTCTTCGGACAACAAATGTCGCCCGCCTGACGCCCAGCCGAGGAGCCCTCGGCTGCGAGCCCTCAGCTGCAAGTCCTCAGCTGCAAGTCCTCAGCTGCAAGCCCTCAGCTGCAAGCCCTCAGCTGGACAGCACCGCCTTGCGGGTCTCGAGCTTCGGCGGGTTCACCGCGTTCGGGGTGTCGGCCGAAGGACGCTGCCAGCGCCATTCGTACGGCTTCAGCCACACCCAGCCGCCTTCGGTCAGCCGGCGGGGGGTCAGCGCATAGCTGCGGATCCAAAGAGGGTCGGAAGTCTCGCGCACGGCAATCTACTCTGAATCAGGAACGCCCACGCGCTGACAATAGACGGCTTGCGCACGCCGCGGGATGCGGCGTGCGCGCCTATCCACAGCTCAGAACTAGCCGATGGCGGCGGCCAGTCGCTTGTCGCGGGCGATCGACCAGGCCGACATGAGGTGGGCCAGGATCGTGATGATGATCACCGGGATCAGCCAGGCGAAACCGATCATCAGCGAGTTGTCGCCGTGCTCCGCCTTCGCCATGTCCGAAATCCGGCCGACGTAGACGGGCCCGATGCCCAGGCCGATCAGGTTCAGGACGAACAGCAGGATCGCGCCCGAGATCGTGCGGCGGTTCGGGGCCACGGCGTTCTGCACGACGGCCAAGGCCGGCGCGAGGTAGCAGTTGTTGAGCAAGGCCGGGACCGCCATGAACGCGAGAGCGATCTGCCAGGTCGGGGCGTAGAGCAGCCCGATCCAGAACGGGATGGTGATGGCGAAGGCGATCGCCGGCACCCAGGCGAACCACCGTCGGTCCTTCGCCCCCAGCTTGTCGGCGAGCCAGCCGGCGCCGAAGGTGCCGATCATGCCGGTGATGCCCAGCACGAGGCTGTAGTAGGCGGCGACCTCGGTCAGGCTCATGCCCTTGACCCGCATCAGGAACGGCGGATTCCAGGTCAGGGCCGCGTAGCCGACGAAGGCCGACAGACCGGCCGCGATCGCGGTGAACACGAGGGTCCGGTTGCTGAAGAAGCCGCTGAACGCCTTGACGATCGACGGCGCGGCCTCGTGGCTGTCCTTGCCGTCGGCGAACGCATCCAGCCCGCCGCGCTTCGGCTCGCGGATGATGAACAGGACGGCCAGCGCCAGGACAATGCCAGGCACGCCCATCACGAAGAAGGCGGTGCGCCAGCCGTGTTCCGCGGCGATCCAGCCTCCGAACCCCGCGCCCAGCATCGAGCCGGCCGGCACGCCCAGCGAGTAGATCGCCAGCGCGGTGCCGCGCTCTTCGGGGCGGAAATAGTCGGAGATCAACGAATAAGAGGGCGGGGAGCCGCCCGCCTCGCCAATGCCGACCCCCATCCGGAACAGCGCGAGTTGGACGAAGTTGGTCGCCGTCCCGCAGAGCGCCGTGAACAGGCTCCACAGGGCGCAGGCGCCCGAGATGATCCACACGCGCTTGACGCGGTCGGCCAGCCAACCCACCGGAATGCCGAAGCCGGTGTAGAACAGGGCGAAGACAATCCCCCCCAGCATGCCGAGCTGTGTGTCGGTGAGCTGCAGGTCCTTCCGGATCGGCTCAGCCAGGATCGAGACGATCTGCCGGTCCAGGAAGTTCAGCGTATAGACGACGGCCAGCAGCCAGACGACCAGATAGCGATAGCTGCCCGAGACCTTAGGCGCCTGCACGGCGTCGACGTTCATTACTTCCCCCTGTCACCCGCAGGCCGGCGTTCCGGCTCGAAAAACGGGTATGCGTTTCCGCCGCCACTCTTGGCAGGAACCGCGCGTCGCGCCAAGCCGGTTTGCGCAGAGGCTCAACGCCTCAGGGGGATGACCTTGCCGCCGGCCGCACCGCCGGCCCCGACGATAGCCGCCACCTTTCGCGCCAGCTCATCGTCACGGAACGGCTTCTGGATGATCCGATCCTCTCCCACCTCGCGGAGCGCCGCGAGGTCGGCGAAGCCGGTGATGAACAGCGCCGGCAGGCCCGGCCGGAGCGCCTGCGCAGCCTTCACCGTCTCGACACCGTTCATGCCGGGCATGGCGTAGTCGGCGAGGAGCAGATCCACCGCCGTCTTCCCGCGCAGCACGTCCAGGACGGTGTTGCCGCTGCCGGCCTCCACGACGTTGTAGCCGAACTCACGCAGCAGGGAGGCGGTGATCTCGCGCACGGCGCTGTCGTCGTCGACGAGCAGGATGGTGATCCCGGACGGAGCCGGCGGCGCCTCGGAGGCGCGAGCGGGCGCCTGGCGCGCCGGCGCGGCGGCGGCGCGGGGCAGGTAGACGCTGATCGTGGTCCCCTCGCCCGGCCGGGTGCGGATGCTGACGCCGCCGCCCGACTGCTTGGCGAAACCATAGACCTGCGCCAGGCCGAGGCCCGAACCGCGCCCCACGCCCTTGGTCGTGAAGAACGGTTCGAACGCCTTGGCCAAGACCTCTTCGCTCATGCCATGGCCGGTGTCGCTTACCGCCAGGACGGCATAGTCGCCGGGCCCCGGCTCCTCGGGACGCGCCGGCTCGCGGTCGACCGTGACGTTGGCCGTCTCGACCGTGAGGCTGCCGCCCACCTCCATCGCGTCCCTGGCGTTGATCGCCAGGTTCAGGATGATCAGTTCGATCTGGGTCGGGTCGACCAGCGCCGACCACAGGTCGGGCTTCAGCACGGTCTCCAGGCGCACGGTGCCGCCCATGGTGCTCTGGAGGAGCTCGCGCATGCTCTCGACGGTGTCGTTGAGGTCGACGGCCTTCGGCTCGAGTTTCTGACGGCGCGAGAAGGCCAGCATCTGACCTGTCAGCTTGGCGCCGCGCTCGGCCGCGGTCCGCATGTACCCGATCCGCTCGGCGATCTCGCCGCTGAGCCCGCCGCGGGCGATGGCCCGCTCGATGAAGCGGACGTTGCCGAGGATCACCGTCAGCAGGTTGTTGAAGTCGTGCGCGACGCCGGAGGTGAGCTGGCCGACAGCCTCCAGCCGCTGCATCTGCCGCAGCTCCTTCTCCACTCGCTCGCGCTCGGCCATCTGGTTGGCGAGTTCGGCGTTGCGCTCGGCGAGGGCCGCGCCCGCGGCCTTCTCCTCCGTGATGTCGCGCCCCACCGCATAGAAGGCGTCGCCTTCGGGCGCCGCTGTCCAGGAGATCCAGCGCCAGGCCCCGTCCGCATGGCGCACGCGGCTCTCGAAACGCGGGGGCACGAGCCCGGCCGCGAGCATCTTCACCGACTTGGCCGCCTCGGCGGCGTCCTCGGGGTGGATCAGGAGGTTGAAGTCGCTGCCGACCAGGGCGGCCGGGTCATAGCCGAGGCCAACCTGCCAAGCGGGGTTCACGCGGCGGAGGCGTCCGTCGGTCGAGGCCACGACGAACAGATCCCGGCTCAGCCGCCAGATGCGATCGCGCTCGGCGGTCCGTTCGGCGACCTGTTGCTCCAGGTTGTGGGCGAAACTCTCGAGTTCCCGCTTCGCGCGCCGTTCCTCGGTCACGTCGCGCACGACGCCGGCGAACCGCGTACAGGTCTGGTCGACGAACTGACCCTGGCCACGCAGCGCCAGCCACTGTTCCGGGCCGTGCGTCGGCAGCGTGCGGAATTCCTCCAGGAAGGGCTCGTGGCCCTCCTCGCGCCAGGTGGTGGCCCGGCTGATCGCACGCTCGAGCCGCCGACGGTCGTCGGGATGCACCATCTTGAGGAATCGGCGGTAGTCGAGCTCCGCCGCGGCGTCCGCCGGCAGGCCGAACAGCGCCCGGCATCGCTCGTCCCACTCCAGCCGGCCATCGCGGGGATCCAGGTCCCAGGCGCCGAGCCCTGCGCCCTCCATGGCCAGCGTCGCCCGCATCTGAATGCGGGCCAGCTCCTCCTCGGCGCGACGGCGCTCCTCACGCTCCCTGGCCTGTTCCAGCGCCCGTTCCACGGCCGTGGCCAGGCGGGTCAGGTTGCGCTTGAGCACATAGTCCGTGGCGCCCCGCTTCAGAGCATTGGTGGCGAATTCCTCGCCGACCACGCCCGACACGAAGATGAACGGGATCTCCGGCTGCAGGGCCCGGGCGATGTTCAGCGCCGACAGGCCGTCAAAGTCGGGCAGCGAGTAGTCGGCCAGGATGATGTCGCACGTCTCCTCTTCGAGGGCGTGGACGAACTCCCGGCGGTTTGTCGTCCAGCGGACGCTGAACCTCAGACCCGTCTTCTCGAGGTGCGCCGAGAGCAGCTCGGCGTCGATCGCGCTGTCCTCCAGGAGGAGGATGCAGATCTCCTGAGCCCGCCCCCGCGCGCCGCCGTCAGCCATGACCATTCCCCCGGGGCGGCGGTTCGTTGAGGATCGCCCAGAACATGCCGAGATCCTGGATCGCCTCGAAAAAGGCGTTGAAGTCGACGGGCTTCACGACGAAGGCGTTCACGCCCAGCTCATAGCTGCGGAGCAGGTCCCGCTCCTCGCGGGACGACGTCAGCATGACCACCGGGATCTGGCGCTGCACCGGATTCGTCTTCACCTGTTCCAACACCTCCAGGCCGTCCACCTTGGGCAGCTTGAGGTCCAGCAACACGACAGCCGGATCTCCGGGCTGGCGGTCGGCATAGGCATTGCGGCCGTTCAGATAATCCAGAGCCTCGGCGCCGTCGCGGGCGACCACGATCTCGTTGGCGAGCTGGCACTTCGCGAGCGCCGCCAAGGTCAGTTCGAGGTCTCGCGGATTGTCCTCGACCAGCAGGATGGGCCTAAGGTCAGCCAAACTCAGTTACTCCGGATGTTCCGCCCGCAGGCGTTTTGGAAGGGTGAAGGTGAAGGAGGCGCCGCCATCGACAACGCCGTGCGCCGTGATGGTTCCGCCGTGCCGGTCGATAACGCGCTTGACGAGGGCGAGGCCAATTCCGGTGCCCTCGAACTCCTCGGATCGGTGCAGGCGCTGGAAGACGCCAAACAGCTTGTGCGCATAGGCGGGGTCGAAACCGACGCCATTGTCCGACACGGTGTAGGACGTGGAGTCGCTCAGGTCCTCGCCCTCAATGGTCACGATCGCAGGGTTGCGGCCCGCTGAGTACTTGAGCGCGTTGTGCAGGAGGTTCTGCAGCACCTGTCGGATCATCGCCGGGTCGGCCCAGGCGCTCGGCAGGGCGCCGACGCGCCATTCGATCTCCCGTCCCTCCAGCTCCGGCTCCATGGAGCGGCGCACCTCGGCGACGAGCTTGCTGACGTCCACCCGCGAGAACTTCAATCCCGCTCGCCCGAGCTGCGAGAAATTGAGGAGGTCGTCGACCAGCTGGCCGGCCGAAAGCGCTGCGTCGGTGATGCTCTGCAGGTAGTGTCGCGAGGTGGGGTCGAGGCGCTCTCCCGCGCGGTCGTTCAGCAACTCGGCGAAGCCCACGACATGCCGGAACGGCGCACGAAGGTCGTGGGAGATGGAGTAGGAGAAGCTCTCCAGCTCCTTGTTGATCTCGACGAGGCGGTTGGTCAGCTCCGCCCGCTCCTCCGCGCGACGGAGGACGAAGTTTTGGATCGACGAGCGGAAGCTGCGGGCGCTTTCGACGTCCACCTGTCCCCACGGGGTGGCGCGCAGACGGACCTGTTCCTTCCACAGCTGGAACGACTTCCGTGGGTGCAACCGGTCGCCCAGTTCGCGCTGCTTCTGCGGTTCGCCGGCCCATTCGACGGTCCGGATGACCTCGGGCCGGAACCACATCAGCCAGTTTGAGTGGATCTGGGAGATGGATACCGCCAGCAATCCGCTGGCCCGCTCAGCGAACGCTTCGGTCTCGGGCCATCGCTGCGCCATGCTTTCAATGGCCAGTTCGGTGACATCCATCTCGCTGAGGCGCTCGGCGATCCGGCGGATCTGGTCCTCGGGCGGGGCGCTCCCCACCGACAGGACGCCCTCCTCGGTCACCACCGCGGCGCCTTCCGCTCGGGCGAGCTGCTTCCAGAGCTCGGCGTTGTCGCCCAGGCCCGTCTGGTAGTTCAGCGCGGTCGACAGCTTGGCGACGAGCTCGGCCTCTACGTTCTTCAGGGCGAGCCGGTCGGCCGTGCGAACCGCCTGCTCCCGCGCCTCGATCTGGAGCGACAGGATCTGACCGAGTACGTCGCAGGCCGTGCGCACCTGGGCGTCCACCCGGCGTGGATCGCGGCTGTGGCCGGAGATCAGGCCCCACAGCTCGCCCTCGACCAGGATTGAGATCGACATGGACGAGCCGGTGCCCATGTTGCGCATGTATTCGAGATGCACCGGCGAGACGCTGCGCAAGGCCGCGAAGCTGAGGTCCAGCGGCCGCCCGTCGAGCGGGCTCAGCGGCGGTTCGATCGGCGCAGGCTCGTAGTTCGCGTCAGGGATCAGCCGCAGGCGGCTCAGCTTGTACAGCTCGCGGGCCTGCGCTGGAATGTCGGCGGCCGGGAAGCGAAGGTTCAGATAGGACGGCAGGACCTCGTTTCCATTCTCCGCCAGCACCGTCCCGACGCCCTCTGCGTCGAAGCTGTAAAGCAGGACCCGGTCGAAGCCCGTCAGGGCGCGAACCTCTCGCACAGCGATGGCGGCGATGGCCGGGATGTCATCGACCTCCCCCACGGCCTCCAGGAACTGCCGGAGGCGCAGATAGAGCATGTCGCGCGCTTCTACGCCTGAGGCGGGCGGCTCCTCGAACTCGACGATCAGGCCCTGAGCCGTCCGATGGGCGGAAACCTGGAGATTGCGCGCCCCTACCGCCATGGTGCGCATGAAGGCGGGGCTATCGGAGGCGGCCCAATCGCGAAGTTCGGCCGCGAGCGCCTCGGGCAGCCCACCCACGAGGCCCGTCACGTCCGGCAGATTGCTGCTCGCCTGGAGGACCTCGAGCGTCACCGGATCGACGACCATCAAGGCGCCATGCGGCTGGATCCCGCCGGGAATGCGGATCGGCTCCGCCGCGCAGGCGTCGAGGTCGATCGTCGGATCGGTCGTGACGTCGTTCATGGGACCCAGGCCTCCAGCACCTCGAAGGTGCGTCGCGCCCCCGCGACCGCGGCCCCATGCGCCTGCGCCGGCAGCCGGGCGTCCGCGAACGCGTGGAAGGCCCGCCACATCGCCCCGGTCTCCCGGCCATAGGGATTGAAGTACGCCAGGCCGCCGTCGGGCAGCCAATCGACTTCGGTGAGCGCGCGACCGATCAGCTGGCCGCCCAGCGTCGAGCCTTCCATCACATAGATCGAGCCGAGGGCGGACGCCTCGCAGGCCGCCAGCTCGCCCGCCGCAAGGCACAGCGGCAGCTGGTCCAGCTCCGCCGGGTCGCAGCCAAGCGCCACGAGATCCCGCCGCAGGTGCGGCAGGCGCGTCCTCGCATCCGTGAAGGCCCGTAAGCCTGCATGGCGGCGCACAGCGCACTCCCATACCGTGTGGAAACCAAGGAAACGGTGCAACACATGCACGAACCGCTGTCTGTCGACAGGCCGACACAGCAGGTCGAGCCGCGTCTCCAGGCGGTGGTGGGCGTCGGCCGTCTCCCGCCGCAGGCGCCCAGCCAAGGATCTGTTGGCGCGCTCAGGTTTGCAGGCAGCCGAAAGCACTGGCGGAACACTCCTGTTCTCGCCCCACCCCGTTGGGCGACTTGAACCGGAAGCCGCTTCCGGGCGCAACCCTTCGCGGTCCGGCGCCAATGCATCTGCGGGCGTGTGGAGAATTCCTGGGCGGGCCTCGCCTTGCACGCTCATGGGCCCTCCTCTAACTCAGTCGCCGGGCCGATACTCGGGCGCGCCATGCGCACGGGAATGTTTCATTCTTTGCTGTAAGGTCCGCTCATGGACGCCCGCGTCCTTGCCCGATCAACGACCCCCGAAGGCGCCTTGTCCCGCCAGACGCTCACGCACCTGCAGCGGCTCGAGGCCGAGAGCATCCACATCTTCCGCGAGGTGGTCGCCGAGTGCGAGCGGCCGGTGATGCTCTACTCCATCGGCAAGGACTCGGCCGTGATGCTGCGCCTTGCGCAGAAGGCCTTCTATCCGTCCAAGCCGCCGTTCCCGCTGCTCCACGTGGACACCACCTGGAAGTTCCGGGCGATGTACGAGATGCGCGAGCGGATGGCGCGCGAGAGCGGCATGGAGCTGCTCATCCACCAGAATCCCGAGGCGCTGGCGAAGGGCATCAACCCGTTCGACCACGGCAGCCTCCACACCGACATGTGGAAGACCGAGGGTCTGAAGCAGGCGCTGGACAAGTACGGCTTCGACGCCGCCTTCGGCGGCGGTCGCCGCGACGAGGAGAAGAGCCGGGCCAAGGAACGTATCCTGTCCTTCCGCACCGCCGAGCACCGCTGGGATCCCAAGAACCAGCGGCCCGAACTCTGGCGGCTGTACAACACGCGCAAGGCGCAGGGCGAAAGCCTCCGCGCCTTCCCGATCTCGAATTGGACCGAGCTCGACATCTGGCAGTACATCTACCTGGAGGACATCCCCATCGTGCCCCTCTACTTCGCGGCCGAGCGGCCGGTGGTGGAGCGCGACGGCAACCTCATCATGGTCGATGACGACCGCATGCGCCTGCGGCCGGGTGAGGTCCCGCAGATGCGCTCGATCCGCTTCCGGACCCAGGGTTGTTACCCGCTGACCGGAGCCGTCGAGAGCACGGCGGCGACGCTTCCCGAGATCATCCAGGAGATGCTGCTGGCCACGACGTCGGAGCGTCAGGGCCGGGTGATCGATCACGACCAGTCGGCCTCGATGGAGAAGAAGAAGCAGGAGGGCTACTTCTGATGGCCCACCAGTCCGCGCTCATCGCCGAGGATATCGAGGCCTACCTCAAGCAGCACGAGGTGAAGAGCCTCCTGCGGTTCATCACCTGCGGCTCCGTCGACGACGGCAAGTCGACGCTGATCGGGCGCCTGCTCTACGACTCCAAGATGATCTTCGAGGACCAGCTGGCGGCCCTCGAAGCCGATAGCAAGAAGGTCGGCACCCAGGGCGGCGACATCGACTTCGCCCTCCTGGTGGACGGCCTCGCGGCCGAGCGCGAGCAAGGCATCACCATCGATGTGGCCTACCGCTTCTTCTCGACCGACAAGCGCAAATTCATCGTCGCCGACACGCCCGGCCACGAGCAGTACACGCGCAACATGGTGACGGGCGCCTCGACGGCCGACGCCGCCGTCATCCTCATCGACGCCCGCAAGGGCGTGCTGACCCAGACCCGCCGGCACAGCTTCCTGGTCAGCCTGCTGGGCATCCGCCACGTGGTGCTAGCGATCAACAAGATGGACCTGGTCGGGTGGAGCCAGGAGACCTTCGACGCGATTGTCGCCGACTACCACGACTTCGCCGCCCAGATCGGCATCCGGGCGTTCACCGCCATCCCGATGTCGGCGCTGAAAGGCGACAACATCACCGAGGCCTCGGTGAACACGCCCTGGTACGCCGGGCCGCCGCTCATGCGCTGGCTGGAAGAGGCGCCGGTCGAGGACGACCTGCAGGAAAAGCCCTTCCGCATGCCGGTCCAGTGGGTGAACCGGCCGAACCTCGACTTCCGCGGCTTCTCCGGTCTCGTCGCTTCGGGCGTGATCCGGCCGGGCGATCGCGTGAAGGCCCTGCCCTCCGGCCGTGAGAGCACCGTCGATCGCATCGTCACCCTGCGCGGCGACCTCGATCAGGCCGTCGCCGGCCAGTCGGTGACCGTCACGCTGACGGACGAGATCGACGTCAGCCGAGGCGACGTGCTCGCGGCGGCGGCCCAGCCGCCGGAGGTCGCCGACCAGTTCGAGAGCACCATCGTCTGGTTCGACGACGAACCGCTCCTGCCGGGACGGCCCTATCTGCTGAAGCTCGGGACGCGGACCGTCACCGCCCAGATCACCGAGCCCAAGCACAAGGTGAACGTCAACACGCTGGAGAAACTGGCCGCGACGCGGCTGGAGCTCAACGAGATCGGCGTGTGCAACCTGGCGCTTTCGGCGCCGATCGCTTTCGACCCCTACGTCGACAACAAGGACCTCGGGGGCTTCATCCTCATCGACCGGCTGTCCAATCGGACAGTGGGCGCGGGGCTGCTGCACTTCGCTCTGCGGCGGAGCCAGAACATCCACTGGCAGGCCCTCGACGTCGACAAGGCCTCGCGGTCGGCGGCCAAGGGCCAGAAGGCGCGTGTCGTCTGGTTCACCGGCCTCTCCGGCGCGGGCAAGTCGACCATCGCCAACCTGGTCGAGAAGCGCCTCCACGCGGAAGGTCGGCACACCTACATCCTCGGACGGCGACAACGTTCGCCACGGCCTGAACAAGGACCTGGGCTTCACCGAGGAAGATCGCGTCGAGAACATCCGCCGCGTCGCCGAGGTGGCCAAGCTGATGGTCGACGCCGGCCTGATCGTGCTCGTCAGCTTCATCTCGCCGTTCCGCGCCGAGCGCCGCATGGCCCGGGAGCTGATGGGCGAGCGTGAGTTCGTCGAGGTGTTCATCGACACCCCGCTGGCCGAGGCCGAGAAGCGGGACGTGAAGGGGCTCTACAAGAAGGCCCGCGCCGGCGAGCTCAAGAACTTCACCGGCATCGACAGCCCGTACGAGCCGCCGGAGAACGCCGAGATCGTCATCGACACCACCAAGGTCTCGCCAGACCAGGCGGCCGAGCAGATCTTCGCCCGGCTGGAAGGCGGCTTCGACCCCGGCATCTGACCGGGGTCGCCTAGGGGCCGGAGAACGCCGACTCAGAACTCCAGGACGATCTTGCCGAAGTGCTCGCCGGCGCCCATCGCGGCGATGGCGGCCTTCGCCTCGGTCCACGGCACGACCTTGTCCACCACGGGCCGGATCTGCTTCAGCTCGATGAAGCGGCACATGGCCTCGAACATGTCGCGCGAGCCCACCGACAGGCCCTGAAGCTTGGCCGAGTTGCCGATCAGGGCGGCCGGGTTGAACGGCTCGCCGGCGCCCGCCACGATGCCGATGATGGCGATGTGGCCGCCGATCTTGATCGCCTTCATGCTCTCCTGGATCGTGCCGCCGCCGCCGACCTCCATGATGAAGTCGGCGCCCCGACCTTGGGTGACCTCCCGGACCGGCTTCGACCAGGCGGGCGTGGCCTTGTAGTTGACGGTGTGGTCCGCCCCGAGCGTCCGGGTCCGCTCCAGCTTGGCGTCGGACGAAGACGTGATCAGCGTCCGCAAGCCCGCCGCCGCGGCGAACTGCAGGCCGAAGATCGAGACGCCGCCGGTGCCCTGCAGCACGACGGTGTCGCCCGGCTCCAGGCTGGCGTCCACGAACAGGCCCCGCCAGGCGGTCAGCGCCGCGCACGGCAGCGTCGCGACTTCGTGGTCGGTCAGGAACTCCGGGACCTTCGACAGCCCCTCCTGGCTGAACACCTGCAGCTCCGCCCCCGCGCCCGGGATCGGGAAGCCCAGGGCGCTGGACAGTTTCGCCAGGTCCGGCGGTCCCGAGATCCAGTTCTGGAAGAACAGCGTCGAGACGCGGTCGCCGACCTTGAACCGCGTCACGCCCTCGCCCACCGCCTCGACGTAGCCGCAGCCGTCCGAGAAGGGCGTGATCACGTCGTTGGCCGTGGCCGCCGCCCGGCCGTACATGCCGTGGATCATCAGGAAGTCGCGGTAGTTCAGCGAACAGGCCTTCATCCGCACCAGCACCTGGCCGGGACCGGCCTTCGGCTCCGGGGCCTCGACAACCTGGATGGCGTCCGCACCCCAAGGGGTGGTGACCTGCAGCGCTCGCATCTTCGTTCCTCCGCCTGGGAGGCATCATGGAGAGCCGTTCAGCGGTTCCGCAACGGTGTCGCCACGTCAGTCCCTGGCGGAAGGCAGCACCGGCCGCTCGCCCCACTGGGCGGGGTCGTGGCCGAAGACCATCACCGTGTCAGGCCCACGCAGCGCCAGCAGCGCATCCAGCGACTGTCCCATCGCCGCGTGGTCGGCATGCGCCGGGAAGGCCCGCGTCTCGACCACCCCGCCATGATAGCAGGCGTCGCCCACCAGGATGTGGTCGCCCGCGGCGCTCCTCACCCGCATCGATTGGTGGCCCGGCGTGTGGCCGAAGCTGGGATGCAGCGTCACCGTCCCGTCGCCGAACAGGTCGTGCTCGCCGTCCACCAGCTTCACGTCGTGACCCAGGTCGAAGAATCGCCTGGGCAGCGCATAGCGCTGGCGCATGTCCGCATCAGCCCCGGCCGCCCACTCGCGCGCCTGCACGACCACCGTCGCGTTCCGCAGCTGGTGCAGCCCGCCGGCGTGGTCGAAGTGCAGGTGCGACAGCACCACGTAGCGGACGCTGGCGGGATCGATGTCCAGTCGCTCCAGATGCGCCGCCGCCAGTTCGTGCGCCTCCACGGGCGAGTCCAGGTCCTGGCCTTGCAGCCGCTGGCGATACGGATCGGCCGGATCGCACAGCTCCGCATGCAGCCCGCAGTCGAACAGCGCCACGCCGTCCGGATGCTCCACCACATAGAAGGGGATCGGCACGGCGACGCGCTCGACGTCCATCCCGAGCCCTGAGCCCGGGCTGTGGAACTGGCCGCAAACGCAGCCGAAGAGCCGGATGGTCATGGCCTCTGCCTCCCTCTGTGAGGAGCGTAGGCCCTGGTGTCAGACCGGGTCCAGTCGTGGGACGCCGTACAGCCGAAGCGCGCCCAGCGTTCCGGCCACGCACATGGCCGCCATCAGCAGGTAGCCCTTGGCGCCGAAGTGGTCGAACAGCGGGCCTGAGGCGAGCGTGGCGAAACCCATCAGGACCCCGGACGACAGCGCCGAGTTGATGGTCTGGGCGGCCGAGGCGTTGCGCGGGTTCGACAGGCGCTCGGTCAGCTGCAGGGCGGCCAGGAAAGTCGCGGCGTAGGTCAGGGCGTGCAGGGCCTGCAGCGGAAACAGCAGCCACAGCGGCGGCGAGAACGCATACGCCGCCCAGCGCACGACGCCGGCGATCCCGCCCAGCACCAGCAGCCGCCGCGCGCCGAGCCTGCGCCGCCAGGGCTCAAGGAACCAGAAGAAGCCGATCTCCACGGCGACGCCCACGGCCCAGAGGACACCGGTGGTGCTCTCGGGGATGCCCTCCGCGCGCCAGGAGAGGGCCGAGAAACTGTAGTAGAAGGCGTGCGCCGACTGGATCGCGCCGACGGACGCCACCGTCAGCATGAAGACCGGGTCGCGCAGCAGGTCGCCAAGGCCGGCCCAGCGCTCGGCCAGCACGGCGCGCCCGCCCGTCTCGTGCACCGGATCGGGCGGCAGCAGAATGCGCGCCGTGACCCCGGCCAGCGCCGCCGCGCCGGTGATCCAGACCAGCACCACCTCGGCCGAGCCCTTCGTCAGCAGCCAGCCCACCACCAGATTGGCGACGATGAAGGCGGCCGAGCCGATGCCGCGCGGCCAGCCGTAGTTGAAGTCGTCGCGCCGGGCGCGGCTGAGCACGATCACGTCCGTCAGCGGCGAGATGGTGGAGAAGGCCGTGGAGGCGGCGAACCACAGCACCGCCCATCCGGCGAAGCCGAGCGGCAGGGCCATCAGGCCGTAGAGGAGGGCCACACCCAGGCCCAGGAAGATCAGCGCCGTCCGGCGCAGGGCGAAGCTATCCGCCCAGAGGGCGATGAGCGGCGCCGACACTACCCGCACCAGCATCGGCAGCGACAGGATCAGGCCGATCTGCGCGCCCGAAAGGCCCTGATGGGCGAACCACACCGGCATGTAGGGCGAGCTCGCGCCCGTCCCGACGAAGATCGCCGCATAGTACAGGCCCATCTTCACGGGAGACGACATGGCCGGCCGCATACACGGAGTCGCCGAGGCCCGCGCGGCGACGTAAGCTCTCGGCAAAAGACGACAAGGGAGGCGGTGATGGATCGCGTGAACAGCCGGGATCGGGCCCTTCGCGCCCGGGCCGAAGCGGTGATCCCGGGCGGCATGTACGGCCACCAGTCGACGGCGCTCTTGCCCGACGACTACCCACAGTTCTTCGAGCGCGGCGAAGGCGCCCACATCTGGGACGTCGACGGGCGCCGCTACCTGGACCTGATGTGCGCCTACGGACCCAACCTGTTCGGCTACGCCCATCCGGAGATCGACGCCGCCTTCGTCCGCCAGCTGGGCCAAGGCGACACGCTCACCGGCCCCACCGAGCTGATGGTCGAGCTGGCGGAGGCGCTGACGGGCCTGGTCAGCCACGCCGACTGGGCGATCTTCTGCAAGAACGGCACGGACGCCACCTCGATGGCGCTGTCCATCTCGCGGGCGCATTCGAAGCGTCGCGTCGTCGTCAGGGCCAAGGGCGCCTACCACGGCGCGGCGGCCTGGTGCACGCCCAGGCCGGCTGGCGTCATCGACAGCGACCGCGCCCACCAGATCTTCTACGACTACAATGATGTCGGCAGCCTCGAGGCCGCGGTCGCGCAAGCCGGCGACGACCTCGCCTGCATCTTCGCCGCGCCCTTCCGCCACGACGCCTTCGTCGACCAGGCCGAGCCCGATCCTGCCTACGCCCGCCGCGCCCGGGAGCTCTGCGACGAACGCGGCGCCCTCCTGGTGGTGGACGAGGTACGCGCCGGCTTCCGCCTGGCCCGCGACTGCTCCTGGACGCGCATCGGGGTGCAACCGGACCTGTCCAGTTGGGGCAAGTGCATCGCCAACGGCCATGCCTTGTCGGCCCTCCTCGGCTCGGACAAGGCCCGAGCCGCCGCAGCCTCGGTCTATTCGACGGGTTCGTTCTGGTACCAGGCCGCGCCGATGGCCGCGGCGCTGGAGACCCTGCGACTGGTCCGCGAGACCGACTATCTGGAGCGCATCACGGCCCTCGGCGAACGGCTGCGGGCGGGCCTGGACGAGCGGGCCCGCGCTGCCGGCTTCGGCTTCCGCCAGACCGGCCCCGTCACCCTGCCGCTCTTCCTGTTCGACGACGATCCGGACCTGCGGAAAGGCTTCTGCTTTGCGGCAGCCATGCTGGAGCGCGGGGTCTATGTGCACCCCTGGCACAACATGTTCATGTGCGCGGCGATGACCGAAGCCGACATTGACGAGGCCCTCGAAGCCGCGGACGGCGCCTTCGCCGAACTGAAGCGCCAGGCGAGCGCCCTGCCGCCGGTCGAGAAACTCGCCTTCCTGACCGCCGGAGCCCGCTGATGGACGACTATGCCGACTACGATGGCCTGGGCCTCGCCGACCTGGTGGCGAAGAAGCAGGTCACGCCCGCCGAACTCGCAGAGGCGGCGATCGCCCGCATCGAGCAACACAACCCGACGCTCAACGCCGTGGTCCACAAGGCCTATGACGAGGCGCGCGCGACAGCGGCGTCCGACCTGCCGGACGGCCCGTTCCGCGGCGTGCCGTTCCTGATCAAGGACCTCGGCGCCCAGGTGAAGGGTTGGCCGCGCACGTCGGGCAGCCGCTTCGCGCAGGTGGCCGCCGACCCCGAGGACAGCGAGCTTGTCCGCCGGTACCGGGCCGCGGGCGTGGTGCTGCTGGGCAAGACCAACACGCCGGAGTTCGGCATACCGGGCGTGACCCACTCGGAGCGCCTCGGCTCCTGCCGCAATCCCTGGAACCCCGATCACATCTCCGGCGGCTCCTCCGGCGGCGCCGCCTCGGCGACGGCGGCGGGGATCGTGCCGATGGCGCACGCCAGCGACGGGCTGGGTTCGATCCGCATCCCCGCCGCCTGCTGCGGCCTCTTCGGCCTGAAGGTGACCCGCGATCGCACCCCGATCTGCGAGGTGTCGGACGGGGCGCTGGGCTTCTCGGTGCACCATGTGGTCAGCCGCACGGTGCGCGACAGCGCCGCCATGCTCGACGCGACCGGCTACGCCCAGGCCAATGACCCGTTCCAGGCGCCGGCGAAGGAACGGCCCTACCTTGAGGAACTCGGCAAGAGCCCCGGCAAGCTGCGCATCGCCTGGTCGGCCGAGACCCCGAGCGGCCGGCCCATCCCCGAGGAGATGCAGACCGCCCTGCTGCGCACCGTCGATCTGCTGAAGGGCCTGGGTCACGAGGTGTTCGAGCGCGGCCTCGGCGTCGACCAGCGCGTGCTCTACCGCGCCCAGGGCCTGGCCAGCGCGTCGAACTTCTCGGCCAACGTCCAGCGCTGGATCGAGGCGCTGGGCCGCGAGCCCGCCGATGACGAACTTGGCCCCCTCGCCCGTCGCGGCTACGAGGCCGGCAAACGGCTGACGGGCCAGCAGGCGTTCTGGGGCTTCCAGCAGCTGCGGCTGATGAACCGCCAGATCCTCGCGGCCTTCGAGGACTTCGACGTCTATCTGTCGCCGGTGATGGCCACGCCCGCGCCGCGCGCCGACTGGCTGGATCCGCTGATGGAGGATCTGCGCGAGTTCGACCGCCGCCAGGCCGCCACCTACCCCTACACGCCGCCGTTCAACTTCACCGGCCAGCCGTCGATGTCCGTGCCGCTGTGGGAATCGGTCGACGGCCTGCCCATCGGCATGATGTTCAGCGGGCGCTTCGCCGACGAGGCTACGCTGTTCCGGCTCGCAGCCCAGCTCGAGACGGAAGCGCCGTGGAAGGATCGCCGCCCGCAGGTCTGGGGCTGATGCGCGCCATGCTCGTCGTCGCGGCCCTGCTTGGCCTGGCCTGCGTCGGCTTCGGCGCCTTCGGCGCGCATGGGATCAGCGATCCCAAGGCCCAGGAATGGCTCCGCACCGGCGCCATGTACGGCTTCGTCCACGTGCTCGCCGTCTATGCGGCAGAACGCTACGGCTCGCCCCTTGCGCCGACGCTGTTCATTGCGGGAGTCGTGATCTTCTCGGGCTCGCTGTTCGCCATGGCGCTTGGCGCGCCGCGGTGGTTCGGTGCGATCACGCCGATCGGTGGCCTAAGCCTCATGGCCGGCTGGGCGGCGCTGGCCTGGACGCTGGCCCGCCGTCAGGCCTGAGGCTTGCCCATCGCCTCCGGCAGCGCGAGGCGGCGCAGCGCCAGCATCGAGCCGCCGAGCGCCAGCAGCATCACGATCGCCATCGGCCGCGGCGTGCCGTCGTGGAAGACCCCCGCCAGGTTGGACGCCAGCGCCCCCGCACCGAATGAAAGGCCGCCCAGCAGCGCCGATGTCGAACCGGCCCGGCGCGGATCGATGCTCAGCGCGCCCGCAGTGGTGTTGCCGCCCATCAGCCCATAGCTCGCGAGCACCAGGAACAGCAGAGGCAGCACGGTCCAGCGCTCGCCTAGGCCGGTGAGCGCCGCGACCATCAAGGCGATCGCGAAAGCGAAGGCGGCCACGCTGACCACCGACAGCACCTGGTCGGGCGTCCGGGTCCGCAGCAACCACCGGTTCACTTGGTTGGCGCCGATGATGCCGACAGCGTTCAGGCCGAAGATCCAGCCGAAGGCCTGGGGCGAGAAGCCGTATGTCTCGATCAGCAGCTCGGGCGAACTGGCGATATAGGTGAAGAGGGTCGCCCCGTTCAGCGCGCCGGCCAGGGCATAGCCGATCAGTCGCGGCTGGCGCAGCAGCGCGCCATAGGCCTGGAGCGGGCTTTCCGATTGCGCCTGGAGCGTGGTTTCCTCGGTGCGGGTCTCCCGCAGGCGCAGGACGGCGGCGACCGCCAGCAGCGCGCCGAACACCGCCATGAACCAGAAGTTCAGCCGCCAGCCGCCGAAGGTCAGCAGCAAGCCGCCGAGCAGGGGCGCCAGGATCGGAGCCAGCCCCATCACCAACATGAGCAGGCTGAGCACGCGGGCCGTGTCACGGTGGTCGAACTGATCGCGGACGACCGCCCGTGAGACCACGCCCCCGGCGCACGCCCCCAGCGCCTGCACGAAGCGGCCCAGCAGAAGCTGCGCCGGGGACGTCGCCAGGGCGCACCCGACCGACGCGACCAGGAAGATGACGACGCCGACCAGAATGGCCGGGCGTCGTCCGAACCGGTCCGCCGCCGGGCCGTAGAAGAACTGTCCGATGGCCATGCCGGCCAGGAAGGCCGAGACGGTCGCCTGAGCCTGGCCGGACGTGGCGCTCAGGCCCTCGGCTATGGCGGGCAGGCTTGGCAGGTACATGTCGATCGCCAGCGGCCCCATGCCGGTCAGCGCCCCTAGCATGACGACGAGACCCCAGGGGGTGGCGGCGGGCGAGGCAGATGGCGGCTTGGCGTACGTCACGAGAGGCATGCCCTAGTGCCATCCACGGTTCCGGCCAAAGCCGATTTGCGGCAAAGCTGCCGGAACCCGCGAATTGGGAGGGGAACGCCATGTCCGCGCTGGAAACCATGATGCCGGAGCCGAACCGCGTTCGGGTGAACGGGGTCGACATCGCCTACTACGAGGCCGGTCCCCGCGAAGGCATGCCCGTGGTGCTGTGCCACGGCTTTCCGGAGCTGGCGTTCTCCTGGCGCCACCAGATCAAGGCCCTCGCCGACGCCGGCCGCTGGGTGATCGCACCCGACCAGCGGGGGTATGGCCTTTCCGAGAAGCCGGGCGAGGTGGAAGCCTACGATATGGCCAACCTGACCGCAGACCTCGTGGGCCTCCTCGACCATCTGGGCGTCGAGAAGGCCATCTTCTGCGGCCACGACTGGGGCGGCATCGTCGTGTGGCAGATGCCGCTGATGCACCCGGAGCGCGTCGCCGGCGTCATCGGCCTGAACACGCCCTTCCTGCCCCGTGCGCCGGTGGATCCGATCACCATCTTCCGCCACCGCTTTGGGCCCGACATGTACATCGTCTGGTTCCAGACCCGCGACGAGCCGGAGGCGGTGCTCGGCGAAGATCCTGAGAAGACCATGCGCTTCTTCATGCGAAAGCCCGCCGCCATGCGCGCCGCGACCCAGCCGACCGAGGGAGGTTCGACCTTCGCCTTCCGCGACCTGCTACGCGCCTGGGACGGCGAGACGGGAGGCGACCCGTTGCTGACGCCCGACGAGCTGAAGGTTTTCGCAGACGCGTTCCGGGAGGGCGGCTTCTTTGGGCCGGTCAGCTGGTATCGGAACTTCACGCGGAACTGGGAGCGGCAGGCGAACCTGCCCAACCGGCTGGACGGCCTGCCCTGCCTGATGATCACCGCCGAACTCGACGCCGTCCTGACGCCCGAGATGGCCGAGCCGATGAAGGCCTTGGTCGGCGACCTTGAAATGGCGATGGTCGAGGGCTCAGGCCACTGGACACAGCAGGAGAAGCCGGGCGAGGTGAACCGTCTGATCCTCGACTGGTTGGACAGACGCTTCCCGAAGTAGATTGGTCCGCATGGAACGCAGCACGCCGGCCCCCGCCGTCTCCTCTCCCCAGCATCGCCGCGGCCTGTTCCCCGACAACGAGCCGTTCGCCCAGGGCTGGCTTTCGACGGGCGGCCCGCACGAAATCTTCTATGAGGAGTGCGGCAACCCGCAAGGCAAGCCGTGCGTGATCCTGCACGGCGGCCCGGGTGGGGCGATCAACCCGACCATGCGGCGGTTCTTCGACCCGGCGAAGTGGCGCATGGCGCTGTTCGACCAGCGGGGTTGCGGCAAGAGCCGCCCGAACGCCAGCCTCGACGACAATACGACCTGGGCCCTGATCGAGGACATCGAGCGGCTGCGCGAGCATCTCGGCGTCGAGAAGTGGTGCGTGTTCGGCGGCTCGTGGGGCTCCACGCTGGCGCTGGCCTACGCGATCACCCATCCGGAGCGGGTCGAGAGCCTGGTGCTGCGGGGCATCTTCTTGCTGACCGAGCGCGAGCTGCGCTGGTTCTACCAGGACGGCGCATCGACGCTGTTCCCGGACGCCTGGCAGCGGTTCTGCGCCCCGATCCCCGAAGCCGAGCGCGGCGACATGATGGCCGCCTACCACAAGCGCCTGACCAGCCCCGACCGCCGGGTCCAGGCCGAGGCCGCGGCCGCCTGGAGCCAGTGGGAAGGCGACACCATCTCGATCCGCGGCCCCGAGGCTCGACCCTCCAAGTTCAACGAGATCGACTTCGCCATCGCCTTCGCCCGCATCGAGTGCCACTTCTTCGTCAACGGCGGCTTCTTCCCGTCGAAGAACTGGATCCTCGAGAACCTCGACAAAATCAGGGACATTCCCGGCTGGATCGTTCAGGGCCGCTTCGACGTGGTCACGCCGATGGAGAGCGCCTGGCGGCTGAAATCCGGCTGGCCCGCCGCGCGCTTCGAGGTGGTGTGGGACGCAGGCCACGCGTCCACCGAGCCGGGGATCGTCGACGGCCTGGTGCGGGCCACGGACCAGGCGCTGAGGCTGTAGCCGTCGCATGAGCCGGGCCGAGATCGTCCGCGCCTATCTCAGGGCCATCGAGAGCCGCGGCGATTCGCTGGCGTTCTTCACCGAGGATGCGGTGCAGGAGGAGTTCCCCAACGCCCTGGCGCCCGCCGGAGCGCGACGCACCTTGGAGGATCTGAAATCGGCCGCCGCCCGGGGCCAGGACGTGCTGACCTCCGAAACCTACGAGATCGTCAATCTTCTGGAGGCCGGCGACATCGTGGCCGCCGAGGTGCTGTGGCGCGGCGTGCTCGCCGTGCCGCTCCGCTCGCTGAAGCCCGGTGACGCGATGAAGGCGCGGTTCGCCGTCTTCTTCGAGTTCCAGGGCGACCGCATCCGGCGGCAACGCAACTACGATTGCTTCGAGCCCTTCTGACGCTCGCGTCAGCGAACAGCCATACCGGAATTTCGGCTCTTTCCCGCTTACCGAACGCTCGTTAGGGTCGCGCCCAACGAAGGGTAACAAGGGGAAACGACAGAGCATGAGCGCGACCAGCACCGTCGCCGGCGGCGACGGCCACATCCACGGCTTCGGCTCCAAGCCGTACCGCAGCTACGTGCTGAACGCGCTGCTCCTGATCTACATCCTCAACTTCGTCGATCGAGGGCTGCTGTCGGTCGTGGCGCCTCAGATGAAGCCCGAGTTGGGGATCTCGGACACGGCGTTCGGCCTGCTGACCGGCTTCGGCTTCGCCCTCCTCTACACCGTCGTCGGCATTCCGTTGGCGCAGTACGCCGAGACCCGGCACCGGGTCTGGATCATGACGGTCTGCGTGGCCCTATGGTCGCTGATGACCGCGCTCTGCGGCCTGGCCGCGCCGGTGACCATCGGCTCGCTCACGATCGGGGCGTTCTGGATTCTCCTGGCCTGCCGCGTCGGGGTCGGCATCGGTGAAGCGGGCTGCACCCCGCCCGCGAACTCGCTGATCGCCGACTACTATCCGCCCAGCCGCCGCTCGACGGCCCTTGGCTACTACGCCATGGGCGTGACGCTTGGCGGCCTGCTGGCGAACCTGATCGGCGGCCCGGTCACGGACGCCTACGGCTGGCGGATCGCCTTCTTCGTGGTCGGTCTCCCCGGCATCCTCGTCGCCGCGATCTTCAAACTGACCGTCAAGGAGCCGCCGCGGGGCTACACCGACCCGCCCGGCGCGGTGCGGCGGGAGAAGCCCAAGTTCTCGGACGGTCTCAAGGAGCTGGCCTCCAAGCCTTCGTTCTGGACGATGACGGTGGCGGCGACCATCGCGGCCTTCTGCGGCTACGGCATCGCCTCGTTCCAGTCGCTGTTCATGAACCGCAGCTTCGGCCTCACCGCGGGCGAGGCCGCGCTGATGATCAACGCCCCCGTCGCCGCAGCCTCGGCGGTCGGGACGTTCGCCACCGGCTGGCTGGCGGAGAAGATCTCCAAGCGGCATCCCACCGCCATCGCCTGGCTGGCCGGCATCGGCCTGACGGCCAGCGTCCCGTTCTACTTCCTGGCGTTCACGACGCAGAACCTGTCGCTGGCGCTGGTCGGCCTCGTCATCGGCGGCGCCATCAAGTACGGCTACCTCGCCGCGCAGTACACGATCGGTCAGGGCGTGGTCTCCGCCCAGGTCCGGGCGGTGGCGACGGCCATCCTGCTCTTCGTGGTGAACCTGCTGGGCTACGGCCTGGGCCCCCTGTTCATCGGCGCCCTCAGCGACCTCATCTTCAACATGCAGGTGGCCAGCCTCGGCGCGCCCGACCTGACCCGGAAGGCCTGCGAAGGCGCGGCGCGGGCCGCCCTCGCGGTCGCCCAGCAGGAGGTCTGCGCCATCGCCCATCCGCAGAGCCTGCAACGCTCGATGCTGATCACCTCGGCGCTCTATGCCGTCGGCGGTCTGTTCTTCTTCATCACCTGCCGCTGGCTGAAGCGGGACATGGTGGCCAAGTAGCGGCGACGGAGGGCTCGGGCCTCAGAGCAGGCCCGAGCCCTTCGTCACTTCGGCGTAGCGATGCACGCGCGCCGACTGCACCAGGCCGAAGCCGATCATCACCGTCAGCATGACGGTGCCGCCGTACGACAGCAACGGCATCGGCACGCCCACCACCGGCGCCAGACCCATGACCATGGCGCCGTTGATGAGCAGATAGAGCGTGAAGGTGGCCGTGACGCCGGCCGTCGCCAGACGCCCGAAGTGGGAATGGCTGAGGTAGGCGGTCCGCAGGGCCATGAAGATCGCGGCCGCGTACAGGACGAGAAGCGACACGCAGCCGACGAAGCCGAACTCCTCCGCCAGGGTGGCGAAGATGAAGTCCGTCTGCTTCTCCGGCAGGAAGTTCAGCTGGCTCTGCGAGCCCAGGCCATAGCCCTTGCCCAGCAGGCCGCCCGAGCCCAGGGCGATCATCGACTGGAGAATGTGATAGCCCGAGCCCGAGGGATCGCTCTCGGGATCGAGGAACGTGAGCACGCGCTGGCGCTGGTAGTCGTGCATCACGAACATCACGAAGGGCGGCACGATCGCGACGAAGGCTGCGATCCCCGCCGCGATGATCTTCCAGGACAGGCCGGCCAGAACGACGATCGCCGCCCCCGTCATCAGGATCAGCATCGCGGTGCCAAGGTCCGGCTGGTGGGCCACGAGCAGGACCGGCAGGGCGATCATGCCGGCCGGGACGAGCAGCCACCAAGACAGCCGCGCCCGCTTTGCAGACGCGCCGTGGTAGTAGCGGGCGAGCGCGAGCACGATGCCCAGCTTCATCACCTCGGACGGCTGGAAGCTGAAGCTGCCGATCGACAGCCAGCGCTGGGCCCCCAGGCGGGTGTCGCCGACGAGTTCGACGGCGACGAGCAGCAGCAGGCCGATCACATAGACGGGGTAGGCGACCGCGAACCAGACGCGGATGTCGATCAGCGCCAGGCCGATCATCAAGGCCACGCACAGGGTGAAGCGGATCACATGCTTGGCGGCCCAGGGGGTCCCAGGACGACCCCGCGATCGAGAACAGCATCAGGGCCCCGGCCCCGGCGATCAGGCTCAGCACGAGCACGAACAGCCAGTCGATCTCGGCCAGCTTGACGATCAGCCGGTCGCGTTCGCCGGGCCGGGTGAGCGCCGAGACAGTCATGCGGGGCCTCGTCCGGGCGGGGTGAGCGGGGCGCCTGAGGCCGGCGTCGGCAGGTTGTCGGGCTCGGCGAAGAGAGGCTCGTCCGGCACGGAGTCGAGTTCAGGGTCGGGCTGGAACTCAGGCATCGGCATCGGCTTCTCGATGCGGGCCCGGAGCTCAGGATCCTTCAGCAGCGCCACGCGCATGATCTCCCGCGCGCGCGGCGCGGCGGCGGTCGAACCGCCCATGCCGTGCTGGACGATCACCGCCAGCGCATAGCGCGGCGCGTCCAGCGGGGCGAACGCCACGAACAGCCCGTGGTCGCGCAACCGCCAGGGGCCGCCTTTGCCCCGGTGGCCGCCGGCCTTGTAGGTGTAGACCTGCGCCGTACCGGTCTTGCCGGCCATCAGGATGTCGCCAAGGCCGAGCTGACTGGCCCGGAACGCCGTACCGCCGGCCTCGGTCACCGCCGCCATGCCGGCGCGGACATAGTTCAGGTGCTCCTGGCTGAACGGCAGGTCGGGGACGGCCGCGCCGCTGGGCAGCTCCTTGCCGCCGATCGACTTGATCAGCCGCGGGTTCAGCGCCTTCTTTCCGTTGGCCAGGCGGGCGGTCATCACCGCCAGCTGCAGGCAATTGGCCGTCAGCATGCCCTGGCCGATGCCGTAGCTGAGCGACTCGCCGGCGTGCCACTTGGGATCCTTGGGCCGGTTCTTCCTGACCCACTCCGTGGAGGGCACGATGCCCTTCTTCTGGCCCGGAATGCCGATGTCGAAGGTCTGGCCGAAGCCGAACTCGCGGGCCACCTTGGCGATCCGGTCGGGCCCGATCCGAACCGCCACCGAATAGAAGTAGACGTCGCAGGAGTTCTTGATCGCGTCCTGCATGTTCTGTGGGCCGTGACCGCCCTTCTTGTGGCAGCGGAAGTAGCGCCCGCCGAAGTTCATGCCGCCGCCGCAGTTCACCGTCAGCGCCGGGTTGATCCCCGCTTCCAGCGCCGCCAGCGCCGTCATGGTCTTGAAGGTGGAGCCCGGCGGATAGGTGCCGGACAGGCACTTGTCGAGCAGCGGCTTGCGCTCGTAGTTCGCCAGGGCGCGGTACTCGGCCCCGGTCAGGCCCCGCACGAAGCGGTTCGCGTCGAAGCTGGGCGCGGACATCATGCAGAGGATGTCGCCGGTTCGACAGTCCATGAGGACCGCCCCGCCGCTCTCGCCGCCGAACACCTCCAGCGCCCGGTTCTGGATGTCCACGTCGAGCGTGAGCTGGACCTCCTTGCCCGGCACGGCGGCGATGTCGCCGGCCTCGTCGTGGCGCACCTCGCGCCCCCGGGCGTCGACCTCGACCTTCTTCGCCCCGGGCCGACCGCGCAGCTGGAGGTCCAGCGCCTTCTCGATGCCCTGCTTGCCGATCCGGAAACCGGGGTGGAACATGATCGGGTCGGCGTTCGGGCCGGTGGGCTCGATGTCCTCCTGGTTGACCTTGGCCACATAGCCGATCACGTGCGCGAAGGCCCCGCCGTGCGGATAGACGCGCACCTCGCCCATGTCGGCCGTGACGTTCGGCATCTCGGCGGACCTGACGTTGATGGCGGAGAACTGCTCCCAGCTCATGTCCTCCATCACCGACACCGGCGCCCGCCGCGGCGCGCTGTTGATCTCGCGCAGCAGCCGCTGCTGGCGCCGATCGTCCAGCGGCACGAAGTTCGCGAGCGTCTGCAGCGTCGCCTCGGTGTCGAATTCCTTGTCCTTGACCACCAGCAGCCGGAAGTTCGGGCGATTGGCGGCCAGGATCGCGCCGTTGCGGTCGACGATCACGCCTCGGGGCGCCGGCACCAGCTTGAAGTTGAACTGGTTCGACGTCGCGAGCTTCTCGTAGCGCTGGGTCTCGAGCAGCTGGAGATAGGCCAGCCGGCTGCCCAGCGCGGCGATCCCCAGGCCGGCGAAACCGCCCATGAGGATGGCGCGGCGGTGGAACACGCCCTGCCGCTCGTTGACCTCCTCGAAGAAGATTGCGGGTTCGGCCATGCGACTATCGGAACCTGACGTCGGCGTCCTCGAACCGCTCGATCAGGCGGTCGGCGAACGGATAGAGGATGACTGTGGCGAGGAATTGCCAGAACACCGAGAGCGGGCTGGGCATGCCGTGGACGTCCAGCATGACGAAGAGATAGCCGGCGCCGAAGGCGAGCGTCGCCAGCACGCCGTACCAGCCCCACATCGCAGCACGCCCCTGCCCCGCCATGAAGGCGCGCCCGCCGAGGGCGCCGCCGTAGGCGATCAGCAGGCAGACCGCCCAGAGGCCGAGGGGGCCGCCCCAGACGAGGTCGAGGAAGAAGCCGAGGATCGCCACGCAGAACGGGGCCAGCATCGAGGGCCGAATGACCGCCCAGGCGAAGGCCACCGGCAGCGCGAATACGGGCTCGGGCAGTCCGTGGCCCCAGAGGCGGATCGGCAGGGCGAACAGCAGGGTGGCGGCCATCACCTGCAGCATCGGCACGCCCAGCCAGCGCCACGGCTCGAGGGACCGGGCGCCGCCGCTCATCGTCCGGCTCCAGCGGGCGGCGTCGCGGACGTCTTCGGCGCCGGGGCGGCGGGACTGGGCGCTGGCGCGGCGGCCTTGGGCGTGGGCGTGGGCGCCGCCGTCTTCGGCGCGGGCGCCGTCGTCTTCGGCGCGGGCGTCGTCGTCGCCGGCGCGGCCGTGGTCGTCGCCGGCGGGGCGGCCGCCGCCGGCGGCGCGCCGGTCGTGGCCGGGGCGGCCTCGGGCGGCGGCAAGGTCGGCGCGCCAGGGGTCGGCGGCGGCGCCGCCGTGCGGTCGAGGGCCGACCGATTGGCGAGCTGGGTGAAGTCCTCGAACAGCAGGATGCGGACGTAGTCGATCGGGGCGCGGTCCGAGGCCAGCACCACCCGCCAGCGACCGTCCAAGCCCTTCACGGCGCGACCGACCGGCAGGCCGCGCGGGAACACGCCGCCGTCGCCGGACGTCAGAACACGGTCGCCGTCGCGCACCGGCTCCTGCCCCCGCAGATACTCCAGCCGCGGGTTGGGACCGCCGTCGCCCGCCAGGATGGCCCGCGCATTGGTCCGATCGATCATCACCGGCGTGCGCGAGGCCACGTCGGTCAGCATCAAGACGCGGCTGACACCATCGGTGACGCCGACCACCCGGCCGACGAGACCGTTCTCGCTCATCACCGGATGGCCGATCTTGACGCCGGCCTCCGAGCCGATGTTGGCGAGCCGCGAATTGGCGAAGGGGCCGCGGCTGTCGGTGACGATCCGGGCGGCGACCATCGGGATCGGCGGATCGGTCTTCAGCCCCAGGAGAGCGCGATAGCGTTCGTTGTTGTCGCGCAGCGCGATGGCGACATCGCGCCACTGGCGCATCTCCTTCAGCTCGGCCTTGAGCCGGCGGTTCTCGGAGACAGCGAAGAAATAGCCGCGGACGGTCTCGAAGCCGGCGCCGGTCCAGCGACCGGGGGCCGACAGGACGTTGCCCACCGGCTCCAGGGCCTTGTCCGTCGCGGTGCGCGTGCGCCCGTAGGCGTCCGTCTCGAAGGCCTCGCGACGGTCGGAGAGGAGGATCGCCACCGTCGCGATGAGAACGACGATGAAGACGATCCCCGCCGTCCAGGTGAGCGGGACCTTCAGTTCACCGAGCGGATTGTCCCGCAAGGACATCGACGTTCACGCCCCCAACAGCCGCACCCGGGTCCCGATCCCCGAGCGCCCTACGACTCCAGGCGGCTATCTTACGCCAGGGTCGATTCCAGCACGCCCTTCATCCACTTGGGATGCTCGAGCACTTTGCCGCAGCCCAGGGCCACGCAGGACAGCGGATCGTCGGCCACGGTCACCGGCAGGCCGGTGTGGTCGCGGATCTCGGCGTCCAGGCCGCGCAGCAGCGCGCCGCCGCCGGTGAGCATGATGCCCTTGTCGGCGATGTCCGAGGCGAGCTCGGGCGGGGTGGCTTCCAGCGCCATCTTCACAGCGTCGACGATCTGGCCGACGGGCTCGGACAGCGCGTCCGAGGCCTGCTTCTCGGAGATGCGCACTTCGCGCGGCACGCCCTGCATCAGGTCGCGGCCCTTGACCTCGATCGACAGACCCTCGCCGTCGGCGGGCGCCCGGGCGGTGCCGATCTCCTTCTTGATCCGCTCGGCCGTCGTCTCGCCGATCAGCAGGTTATGGTTGCGGCGCATGTAGCTGATGATCGCCTCGTCCATCTTGTCGCCGCCGACGCGGACCGAGCGCGAATAGACGATGCCCGACAGCGACAGGACGGCCACCCTCGGTGGTGCCGCCGCCGATGTCGACGACCATCGAGCCGGTCGGCTCGTGGATCGGCAGGCCGGCGCCGATCGCCGCCGCCATCGGCTCGTCGATCAGGCCCACGCGGCGGCCGCCGGCGTTCAGGCAGCTGTCGTTGATGGCGCGGCGCTCCACGGCGGTGGCGCCCGACGGCACGCACACGATCACCTTCGGGTTCACGAAGCCCTTGCGGTTGTGAACCTTGCGGATGAAGTACTTGATCATCTCCTCGGCGACTTCGAAGTCGGCGATGACCCCATCGCGCATCGGGCGGATGGCTTCCATGTGCCCCGGCGTGCGGCCCAGCATCTGCTTGGCCTCGATGCCCACGGCGTGGACGACCTTTCGTCCGCCTACGTTGCGCAGGGCCACGACCGAGGGCTCGTTCAGCACGATGCCCTTGCCCTTCATGTAGATGAGCGTGTTGGCGGTTCCGAGGTCGATGGCGATGTCGTTCGAGATCGCGCCGAAGAGGGATGAGATCATGCAGGGCCCTGGTCGATGGGGGCTTTGAGGGTCGCGTCACCGAAGACCGTTGGGCGGCCCGACTGACGCAAGCACCATGCGTCGAGTCGCTACGATCTGTCTGGCAGGCTTAACGTCCCTCTGCCCTGCCCGATTTGCCATTTCAAGGTTTAAAGAGCGGTGTGCGCTTTCGCGTCGCGCGCGAGTTTCACGCACCGGGTTTCGCCTTGTCGGCGCCACGAATCCGAGGCAGCCGCGGGTCGCGCTCATGGAGGCGCGAACGCCCGGGTTCCCGCAATCGCGGGAACGGGCGGTGAGAGGCCCGGTTTGGGCGGAAGGCGCGGCGGCAATCAGCCCTCTGGTCGCGGCGGGCGGTCACTCGTCGGCCGGCCGGGAAATCCGTCGGTCGAGCAGCAGCAACGACAGCACCACCAGGAAGCCGAACACCACCAGCAGGGCGCTGAGGGCGTGGGCCCGTTCCCACTCCAGCGCCTCGACCAGTCGCCAGATCTCGATCGAGACGACGTCGGTGCGGCCCGGGATGCCGCCGCCGATCATCAGCACCACGCCGAACTCGCCGACGGTGTGGGCGAAGGTCAGCACCGCGGCGACGGCGTAGCCGGGCGCCGCCAGCGGCAGGGCGACCCTCGCGAACGTCTCCCACCCCGAGGCGCCCAGCGTGGCGGCGGCGTCCAGGTTCTCGCGGCCGATCGCCCGGAAGGCGTTGCGCAAGGGCTGCACCGCGAAGGGCAGCGAGTAGACCACCGAGCCGATCACCAGCCCCGTGAAGGTGAACGCCAGGGTGCGGACGCCCAGCGCCTGCAACGGCGCCATCAGCGGGCTGTCCGGACCGAGCGCGATCAGCAGGTAGAAGCCCAGCACCGTCGGCGGCAGCACCACGGGCAGCGCCACTAGGGGCCCACCGCCTCGGTCCACCAGGCGCGGCTGCGCGCGAGCCACCAGGCCAGGGGCGTGCCGACGACGAGCAGGATCAGCGTCGTGACCGTCGCCAGCTTGACCGTGAGCCAGAGGATGGGCAGCAGGCTGCTCACTTCACTTCGTAGCCGTACTTGCGGATCACCGCCTTGGCCTCGGGGCTCCGCAGGTAGGCGAGAAAGGCCCTGGCCGCCGGGTTGGCCGCGCCGGTGCGCAGCAGCACCGCCTGCTGATCGATCGGCGTGTGCAGGTTGGCCGGGACCAGCCAGCGGGAGCCGCCCTTCTCGGTCATAACCTGGGACAGCGCGACGAAGCCCAGCTCCGCCGCGCCCGTCCTGGCGAACTGATAGGCCTGGGTGATCGAGGCGCCCTGCACGATCCTGGGCCGCAGGGCGTCGTACAGGCTAAGCTTCCGCAGGGTCTCTATGGCGGCCGAGCCGTAGGGCGCGGCCTTGGGATCGGCGATCGCCAGCTTCTCGAAGCCGCCGCGGGCCAGCACTTGGCCGCGGGCGTCGACACGCTGCGGCTCGCGGCTCCAGAGCACCAGCCGGCCGGTGGCGTAGGTGAACCGCGAGCCGGCCACCGCCAGGCCGTCGGCCTCGGCCTTCTGCGGCCGCTCGGCGTCGGCCGAGAGGAAGACCTGGAACGGCGCGCCGTTGGCGATCTGGGCGTAGAACTGCCCCGACGCGCCGAAGCTCAGGACCGCTCTGTGGCCCGTCCTCCGCTCGAAACGCTCGGCGATCTCCTTCGCCGGTTCGGTGAAGTTGGCCGCGACGGCGACCTGCACCTGGCCCGCGTGGGCCTGGCCCGCGTGCGCAAGCGCGGGCGCCATGACGGCGAGCAGCAGGGCGAGGAGCCGAAGCATCGTCTAAGCTTAGCCGATCCCGAGGGCTACGGGACCAGCGCCTCGACGACCGACGTCACCTGGCCGCCGGACGCCTTGGCGCCGCCGCCGATGGCGTAGATCCTGCCGCCCGTCGCAACGCCGACGAGGCCGTGGCGCGGCGTGCGCATCGCGGGCTCGGCGCGCCACTGGTCGGTCTTCGGATCGTAGGACCAGGTCTCGGGGATGACGCCGGGGTTCTCGCCGCCGAAGACGTAGAGCCGCCCGCCAAGGGCGGCGCTGGCGAGACCGCCCGAGGCGCGGGGCATCGGCCGCAGCGTCTCCCAGCGGTCGGTCCTGGGATCGTAGCGGTCGAGGCGGGCGGAGTTGCCCTCGCCCACCCGCCGGCCGCCCGCCAGGTAGAACAGGCCGTCGATCACGGCGCCGGTGGCGCTGTTCCGGGCCTCCGGAACCGGCGCGGCGCTGCTCCAGCGGCCGGCGCGCGGATCATAGACCTGGTGGTCGGCGACATCGCCCTGGTCGCTCCAGTTGCGGTTGCCCTCGCCCTTCGGGCCGCGCCCCGAAGCGATGTGGATGCGGTCGGCCAGGGTCACGGCGACGGTCTCGCACTGAAGCTTCGGCATCGGCGCGACCGTCTTCCAGGCCTCGCCGTCCAGCACCAGGGCGTCGGGGATCGCAACCCAGCCGCCCGCGTCGGTGACGCGGAAACCGCCGAAGGCGTAGGCCCGGCCTCGCGCGGTGGCGAGGACCGGATGATGCCGCGCGAACGGAAGCTTCGGCCCCTCGGACCAGCGGTCGGACGCCGGGTCGTAGAGACCGGTGCGGTCCTGCGGATTGATCCCGCCGCCGAGCCCGCCTGGGCCCGGCGCCATGCCGCCGGCGATCACAATGCGCTTGCCGAGCACCGTTCCGTAGACCTCCTGCACCGGCCAGGGCGCATCGGCGCGAGGCTCCCAACGGGCCGCGGCGCGCGCGACGGCGGGAACGGCCAGGGCGGCGGCGGCGAGGACGGTGCGGCGGTCGATCATGCCGCCATGAGAGCGTTCAGCTCCCGCTCGTCAACCTAGCGCCGTCAAAGCCACGCCCGCGGCGGTGAGCACGCCACCCACGATGGCGCGAAGGCTGAGGCGTTCCTTGAACAGCCGCCGGCCGACGGCGGCGGCGACCGGCGTCTCGATCAAGGCGGACGGCGCGGACCGGCCCCGCGGGCGCGAGCGCCAGCGCGCCGAACCAGAACGCCGAGGCGGCCGAGCCGAAGAAGCCGGCGCCCAGGGACTGCCGCCAGGAGGTCGCCACCGCCCGGATCGCCTGAGGCCGGGTGAGCGCCAGGATCAGGCCCAGGCCCACGGTCTGCAGCGCCTGGGCGATGACCACGGCGGCGGTCGCCGAATAGATCGGGTGCGCCGGATCCAGCGCCAGCCCCGCCTGCCGATAGCCGTTGAAGGACACCGCGAACGCCGCCCCGGCCGCGAGGCCCAGCAGGCCGCCGACGAAGGCATGGTGGGTCTGGTCGCGGCGCGGCCAGGAGACGACGGCGAGGCCGGCGCTGGCCACCGCCACGCCGATCCAGGCCTGGACCGACAAGGCGTCCCCGAGGGCCAGGCCCATCACCGCCGCCAGCGGCAGCGACGACTGCTGAAGCACGGTGGCCACGGCGAACCCCGAGCGGTGCATGGCCATCAGCAGGAAGCCGGTGGCGGCCACCTGGCTGACCGCGCCGAAGCCGACGCTGGTCCAGAAGCGCCAGGACAGGCCCGGCGCCGCGTCGGGCGTGAAGGCGGCGACCGCCGCGAAGATGAGGATCGAGAACGGCAGGCCGAACAGGAAGCGGACCAGGGTCGCCCCCCACGGCCCGGCGTCGCCGACCAGCCCCCGCTGCGCCGCGTTCCGCGCAACCTGCAGCGGCGCGGCGATCAGGGTGAGGACGATCCAGAGCAAGTGCGAAATCCCGGTCCCTCCTCTTCAGGGAGGGACGGAGACCTAAAACCCGCTGACCATCCGGGCCGGCGCGGTCTTCTCCTTGCGGGCGACGAGATTGTTCAGGGCGTTCACATAGGCCTTGGCCGAGGCGGTCAGCGTGTCGGTGTCGGCAGCCTGGCCGGTGGCGATCCGGCCGTCCTCCTCGAGGCGCACGGAGACCTGGGCCTGGGCGTCGGTGCCTTCCGTCACCGCGTGCACCTGGAAAAGGCGCAGGGTGGCGGCGTGCGGATAGACTTCGTGGATGGCGTTGAACACGGCGTCCACCGGGCCGTCGCCGGTGGCGTTGGCCGACTTCTCGGCGCCTTCGATCGTCACCGTCAGGAAGGCCTCCTGCGGGCCCTCGGTGCCGGCGATGACGCGCAGGTGCTTGACCTGGATCTTGTCGGCCTGGCTGGCCAGGGCGTCGTCGACCAGGGCCACGATGTCGTCGTCGAAGACGTGCTTCTTCTTGTCGGCCAGGTCCTTGAAGCGCTGGAACGCCTCGTTCAGCGCGTTCTGGCCCAGCTCGTAGCCCAGTTCCTTCAGCTTCTCGCGGAAGCCGGCGCGGCCGGCGTGCTTGCCCATCACCAGGTTCGAGGCGCCCTGCCCCACGTCCTCGGGCTGCATGATCTCGTAGGTGCCGCGGTCCTTCAGCATGCCGTCCTGGTGGATGCCGCTCTCGTGGGCGAAGGCGTTCTTGCCGACGATGGCCTTGTTGAACTGCACCGGGAAACCGGTGATGGCCGAGACGTAGCGGCTGGCGCGCGTGATGTGCTGGGTCTCGATGCCGGTGTGGTACGGCAACCGGTCGCCGCGCACCTTCAGCGCCATGACGATCTCTTCCAGCGCCGCATTGCCGGCCCGCTCACCGATGCCGTTGATGGCGCACTCGACCTGCCGCGCGCCGGCCTGGACGCCCGACAGGCTGTTGGCGACCGCCAGGCCCAGGTCGTTGTGGCAGTGAGTGGAGAAGATCACCGTGTCCGCGCCGGGCACGTTCTCGATCAGGTCGCGGAAGACCTCGGCGTATTCGGAGGGATAGGTGTAGCCGACGGTGTCGGGGATGTTGATCGTGGTGGCCCCGGCGCGGATCGCCGCCTCGACGCAGCGGCGCAGGAAGTCCTGCTCGGTGCGGGTGGCGTCCTGGGCCGACCATTCCACGTCGCCGCACAGGTTGCGCGCGTGTGTCACCGAGCCGGTGATCATCTCCAGGATGTCGTCCTGGCTGGCGCGCAGGATGTGGTCGCGGTGGCTGGGGCTGGTCGACAGGAAGGTGTGGATCCGGCCGCGCTTGGCCTTGCGGATGGCCTCGGCGCAGCGCTCGATGTCCTGGACGCCGGCGCGGGCCAGGCCGCAGACCACGCTCTCGGTGACGATCTCGGAGATCTGGCGGACCGCCTCGAAGTCGCCGTTCGAGGCGATGGGGAAACCGGCCTCGATCACGTCGACGCGCATGTCCTCCAGGATCTTCGCCAGCTCCAGCTTCTCTTCCAGGGACATGGAAGCGCCAGGCGACTGCTCGCCGTCGCGCATGGTGGTGTCGAAGATGATGACGCGGTCGCGCTCGGAAGCGGCGGTAGATACGGGGGTCATGGTCTTACGGGCTCTTCGCGAAGGTTTGGATCGTCGGGCGGAGGTTCGAAGCCCCTGGGCGCCCGGCCGCGAAGATGCGCGTGCCTAAAGGGTCGCCCAGGGGCGGCTAAGCCCCAGCGACAGAAGAAGAAGCGAGTTGTTCGCCTGCGTGCGCATCGAGGCGGCTTCTACCCAAAGAGGCGGCTCGACGCAACCATCTTGCGCGTCACCGCGGTATTTCGGCCGGCCGAGAATGAAACCACCCGAGAGCCCCGTCAGATCGGAAGTTTTTGCCCTCACGCCGTGAGCCGAGGGTCAGTCCTTGTCGCGCCCCGCCTCCGCCTCGCGGGCCTTCAGCCAGCGGCGCGCGTACCAGCCGATCGCCAGCCACAGGGCGGCGATGCCGGCCAGCGCGATCAGGTGTCCAGAGCCGCCCTGCCCGCGCATCACCTGGGCGACGGAGTTTCCCGCGAAGGCGGTGAGCGCGATCTTGGGGATGATGCCCAGCGCTGTGCCGGCGGTGAAGTCGCGGGCCCGCATGGGCGTTACGCCCGCCGCCATGTTGACGACGATGAACGGGGCCGAGGGCACCAGGCGGACGATCAGGCTGGCGAAGAAGCCGTTGCGGCCGACCAGGTCCATGAACTGCCGCAGCCCCTCGCCCTGGAAGGTGGCCAGCGTCCGCGCCCCGGCGAAGCGCCCCAGATAGAAGCCGATCATCGCCGAGGCCATCGTGCCGATCCAAGAGTAGGCGAAGCCGGTCCAGGCGCCGAACGCCACCACGCACGCGGCGATGAGCATGAACTGGGGCACGCCGACGAAGGCGAGCACGGCGAAGGCCAGCACCGCCACCGGCAAGGCCCACACGCCGTGCGCCGCGCCCAGCCAGCGCTCCACGGCGGCCTCCCCGCCGAACCCCAGCACCTGGGCGCCGAAGACGAAGACCAGGCCCACGCCGCCGAACAGGACGAAGGAGATCGCCAGCGCCCGCCAGGCCTGGGCGTCCATGTTGGAGAGGAACGAGAGGAGGCGGCGCATCAGGGCCCTGAGGTCGCCGATGCGGCAGGTCGGGTCAAGCGCAGGCGCCCGGTTCGGGAGGCAGGCGAGCGGGCGGGATTGCATTTTCCACAGTTGCGTTTTTACGCAACCTGCACCATGTGATGCGGCAAGAGGGGCGTTCGCCTAACGGAGCTATGCTGAACCATGGAATACGCGTTCGAGACGATCACGCCCGAGCAGGCGCTGAACATCCGCCTCGGCGACACGCTGACGATCAACGGTGGCCCGGCGCGGCTCGTGTCGGCGGTCTACCAGTCCTATGATCCGCTGATCCTCACGCCCGAGGTCCCGAGCGTCCTCGTCACGTTCGGCGGGAAGACCGTGAAGTTCGGCGTCGGCCTGACCGAGGTGTCGAACGCGGGCGGGATCGTGATGGCCGACGGGTCGAAGCTGCTGATCGGCGACGCCGGCAGCCAGCGCGCCGTCGGCACGGCCCTGGATGACGGGCTCTACGGCGGCCCGGGCGCCGACCAGCTTTCCGGCCTCGCCGGCGACGACCTGATCCACGGCGGCAGCGGCGACGACGTGCTGATCGGCGGCCAGGGCGCGGACAGCATCTACGGCGGCCAGGGGGCCGACGTGATCTTCACGAGCGACGGCGTCACCGGCGTCCACGGCGAAGCCGGCGACTTCGCCCATGGCAACCTCGGCGACGACGAAATCTACGGCGGCGCGGGGGACGACTGGCTCTACGGCGGCCAAGGCGCCGACTCTCTCGCCGGCCGCGACGGCGACGACTACCTCAGCGGCGACCTGGGCGATGACGAGCTGTCGGGCGGCCTGGGTGACGACACCCTTGTGGGCGGGGCCGGCGACGACACCCTGCAAGGCGGCTTCGGGGCCGACGATCTGAACGGCGGCGACGGCGACGACCGGCTCGTGACCCAGGGACCGGAGGGGACGACGATGCGCGGCGGCGCGGGCGCCGACACCCTCACGGCGTTCGGCTCGGGCCAGGACCGGCTATGGGGCGGCGAAGGCCGCGACCGCTTCGAGTTCGTCGCCAACTCCGCCCCGAACCCTGGCCATGACGACCTGATCATGGATTGGGAGGCCCACGACACGATCAGCTTCGCCGACGTCGGCATCCTGTCGACCGCGTCGATCCTGCCGCAGAGCTACTCCGAGTTCGTGGCCACGAGTTACGCCGAGGCGCTGCGGATCGCCAACGAGCACATCTCGGGCGCGGGCGCGAAGTACGTGGCCGCGCAGGTCGGGGCCGACGTCATCGTCTTCTACGATGCGGGCGATCCGGCGGACGGCGCCGACATGGCCGTCGTCCTCGTCGGCCGGACGCTGAACGACATCAGCCTGGCGAACTTCGTCTGACGCCGGCTAGGCAGGGCAGCGGCGCAGCGTCACGGGCCCGTTCCAGGGGCCGCCGCTCACCGTCATGCTCTCCGGAGGCGCGGGATCGGTGATGGAGAGCCCGATCTCGCCCTCGCTCTCCGAGCCCTCGTGCGAGCAGGCGGCCGCGATGCGGTAGCCGCTGGCCGAGGGCTCGACCGAGGCGAACCGGCAGCTCACCTCGCCCGCCGTCGAGACGCCGTCGGTCCGGAACACCCAGGCGCCGTCGGCGCAGAGTTCGGGCGAAGCCGCCCAGCGCCCGACGAAGGGGGCTTGCCGCCGCACGTCGGGCGTGGCCGACGCCGCCGGCGCTTCGGCGGCGGCGGTCACCTTCGGAGGTTCCGCGCGCTCGCACGCGGCGAGCGCGATGACGGGCAGGACGAGCATAAGCGGGCGCATGCGCCTCCAACGGCTCCGCCTGTAGCCACGTTCCGGCAGCCGGCTCTATTTGCGTGCGCTGCAGCATGGTCTAAACCCCGGCGCAATCTCGTCAGTCCCCGAGGGAGACCCCGCCCCATGTCGCTCAGAATCCGCCGCGCTTTCCCGCGTGAAGCCGTCCGCCACCCTGGCGGCCGACGCGAAGGCCCGCGAGCTGAAAGCGCAGGGCCGGAACGTGATCAGCCTCGCCGCCGGCGAGCCCGATTTCGACACGCCGGAGAACATCAAGGAAGCCGGGATCCGCGCGATCCGCGAGGGCAAGACGAAGTACACCAACGTCGACGGCATCCCGGAGCTGAAGGAGGCCATCTGCGCCAAGTTCGCGCGCGAGAACGGCCTCACCTACAAGCCCAGCCAGATCAACGTCTCGCCCGGCGGCAAGCCGGTGATCTGGAACGCCTTCATCGCCACCTTGAACCCCGGCGACGAAGTGATCGTGCCCACGCCCTACTGGGTCAGCTACTGGGACATCGTGCTGCTGGCCGGCGGCCAGCCCGTCGCGGCGCCCACCTCCGCCGAAACGGGCTTCAAGCTGACCGGCAAGGGCCTCGAATCCAAGATCACGCCCAAGACCCGGTGGGTGATCCTGAACTCGCCCTCGAACCCGTCGGGCGCGGCCTACACCAAGGCCGAGCTGCGCGAACTGGCCGACGTCCTGCTGCGCCACCCGCACGTCTGGATCCTGACGGACGACATGTACGAGCACCTGGTGTTCGGCGACTTCGAGTTCTTCACCATCGCCCAGGTGGAGCCGGCGCTCTACGACCGCACGCTGACCATGAACGGCGTGTCGAAGGCCTATGCCATGACCGGCTGGCGGATCGGCTACGCCGGCGGGCCCGAGCCGCTGATCAAGGCGATGGCCAAGGTCATGAGCCAGACGACGTCGAACCCGTCGTCGGTCTCGCAGTGGGCCGCCGTCGAGGCGCTGAACGGGCCGCAGGACTTCATCAAGCCGAACGCCAAGCTGTTCGAAGGCCGCCGGGACCTGGTCGTCTCGATGCTGAACCAGGCCAGCGGCGTCACGTGCCCGACGCCGGAAGGCGCCTTCTACGTCTATCCGTCGGTGGCCGGCCTGATCGGCAAGACCGCGCCGTCGGGCAAGGTGATCGGCTCGGACGAGGACTTCGCCGTCGAGCTGCTGGAGACCGAGGGCGTCTCGGTGGTGTTCGGCGCGGCCTTCGGCCTCTCGCCGCACTTCCGGATCAGCTATGCGACCTCGAACGCGGTCCTGGAAGACGCCTGCGAGCGCATCCAGCGGTTCTGCGCCAACGTCAAATAGGCCGGTTCGAGGGCTTCACATCTTGGTCCGCCAGGCGGCCTTCGCCGCCTGTTTGGTGCGGTTGAGGCAGACCGTGTCGTCGTCGACGCGGTCCACCCAGCTGAGCGGGATCATGTGGTGCTTCAGCCCCGAGGCCAGGTCGAGCTTCGTCAGTTCGATCTCGTCGCCGACCACGTGATCGACGCGGCCGACGTGACCGCCGCCGGACCCCACGACTTCCATGTGCTGGACGATCTCGGAGGGCTGGACCATGCGTTGGCTCCCGTGTTGGACAGCCTCCGAACGAGCGGCGCCGGGAACCGGTTCACTCTGCGGCGAGCGGCGGCGCTTCTTCGGCTAGCGGAATGTCGATGCAGCAGACCACGCCCTCGGGCTTGAAGGCGAGGTCGACCGTGCCCTGCAGCTGGCGGCTCAGGCCCTGGGTGATCATGCGCGTGCCGAACCCCCGACGGGCCGGCGCATCCACCGGCGGCCCGCCGGCTTCGCGCCAGGTGAGATCCAGCCGCCCGGGCGGCAGCTTCCAGCTGATCCGGACGTGGCCGGCCGGCGTCGAAAGCGCCCCGTACTTCGCGGCGTTCGTCGCCAGTTCGTGCAGCGCCATCGCCAGCGCCAGGGCCGTGCTGGGCGAAAGCGTCACCGACGGGCCCTCGGCGGTGATCCGGTCGGCGTAGGGCAGAGTCTCCTCACGAACGATCTCGGACAGCTCCGCGCCTCGCCAGTTCTCGCGGGTCAGCAGATCGTGGGCGTGGCTGAGCGCCACCAGCCGCGCCTCGAAGGTCTCGCGCGCCTCGGCGGCCGGGCGGCCCTCGCGAAGGCTCTGGGCGGCGATCGACTGGACCGTGGCCAGCGTGTTCTTGACCCGGTGGTTCAGCTCGGCGACCAGCAGCTCCCGCGCCTCCTCGGCGGCCCGCCGGGCCTCCACCTCGCTCTCGGCCTGCAGCCGGGCGCTCACCTGACGGGCGGTGGCGGCGGCGACCAGCACCGTCGCCAGAAGGCCGCCCAGGAAGGTGACGAGGGCGAGGCCCCGGCTCGAGCCGGCCTCCAGCGCGCTCGTCGAGCGGTAGTCGATCATCCAGCGCCGGCCGGCGATCTCCAGCGGGCGGACGGTGGAGAAGCGGCCGTCGGCCCGGCTCGGCGAGTCCGGTCGCGGGCCGTAAAGCAGGTTCTCGGGCGAGACAGCGTCGTCGTACACCGCCAACCGGACGCGGGGGTCCTCGCGTTCGCCGAGGATGCCCTGCAGGAGGTCGCCCGCCCGGAATGGCGCATAGACGAACCCCGTCAGGGCGGCGCGGCGCTCGGCCTCGGTCGCGGGCGCGCCGCGGCCGCCATAGACAGGATGATAGATCAGGAAACCGGCCTGCTTGTCGCGGTCGATCTCCTGCACCAGCTCCACCTTGCCCGACATGGCGCTGACGCCCAGGTCGCGGGCCCGGGCCATGGCGGCGCGGCGGACGGGGTTCGAGTACATGTCGAAACCGATGGCGTTCTGGTTGCGGCGGTCCAGCGGCTCGAGGAAGACGATCGCGTGGACCTCCGGCCGTGGCCCGGCGGGCTTCACGACGACCTCCGGGGTCCCGAGGCGCCGCAGCGCTGCGTCGGTCTCGGGGCCCTCCGCCGCGGGCAGCCGGACGCTGAAGCCGAGCCCCTGGATGCCGGGGTACACGTTCGGCAGATCCAGGCGCTCGGCGAAGGCGCGGAACTCGTCGCGGGTCACCTCGCCGCCCTGGGGGGCGAACAGGGCCGCGCCGGCCCGCAGCGCGGCGAGATAGGTCTGCAGTCGCGCCGCGACGGTGACATGCGCCTCGGCGACCGCCTGGTTGAACCGCTCGCGATCCTTCGCCCGGGCCATCCGCTCGACCTGCCACCCAGCCGCGAGGCTGGCGAGCAGACCCGCCACGAGCACGAGCGCCGGCAGGGTGCGCGGCAAACCCAATCGGTTCATGAGACTGGGCTCAGACACCCTAGGCGACGGCTCCACTTGAGGGCATGGGCGCGGACTAGCGCGGACGATCCCGCTGACCTAGCCTGAACGCCACACGCCGGTGTTGGAGCCAATGGCCGAACCGATCAACCTCAACAAGGTCCGCAAGGCCCGTGACAAGCAGAAGGCGCGGTCTCTCGCGGCCGAAAACCGCGTGCGGTTCGGCCGGCCCAAGGCCGAGAGCCTCGCCGCGAAGCTGGAGGCCGAGCGCGCGCGGCGGGAACTCGAGGGCAAGAAGCGCGAGGACTGACGCCAGCGATCAGGCGGCGGGCAGCACGTCGCGGGCTTCCGGCGGGATGGAATCGTAGATCGTGGCCGGCGTGATGTTCAGGCGGCGGCGGGCCGCCTCGAGCGGCTCGGCCATCAGCCGGTCGTAGTCCTCGCCCAGCAGCCACCTGGCCGCCTTGCCGCGCCTGTAGCCCTGAAGGATGGCGCGGACGTACGGATACTTCGCCCCGCGGGTGCGCGAGATGGCGCCCAGCGCGATCAGGGCCCAGCCGAGCCCCCGCGTCTGCGCGTACGAGAACGCCACCAGACAGGCTTCCCCAAGCCCGTCGCGATGGTAGCCCGACAGGATGTGCCAGATGTCGTGGACGTCGCGGGTCCGGCGGCCGAACCAGGCGTAGGGATGCGGCTCCTCGATCTCCTGCAAGCCCTCGCGGCTCACCATGGCGAGGCCTTCGGCCGACAGGTTCTCGGCGCGGATGAACTGGCGGTAGGCCGCCCCGACGCTGCCCTCCGGCAGGCTGTCCAGCCAAGCGTCGTCCATCAGCTTGCGGGCGAACTCCTCCCGCTCATAGGCGATGCGGCCGCCCTCGGCGGTCGCCAGGAGGCGATGGTATCCCTTGGCCGTCGAGGCGCCGTTCAGCGCGCGCATGATCTCGAAGACCTGACGGGTATCTTCCTTGTCGGCCAGCAGGCGGCGCAGCGAGCGGATCGCATGCGGCCAGTCCAGCTTGGCGGAGTTCCGGGGCGCGGGTCGGAAGTCGGCGGTGACGTCGGCCATGGCCATGGTTGGGGAGAACCTCGAAAAACAGGACGCGATAAAAGTGACGACCCCGTCACCTTTTGGCAAGGGGGATTGGCGTGAGGGTTAGGCCCAAGAGGATCGGCCCCAGGAGGATTGGCCCCAGGAGGGTTGGCCCCAAGAGGGTTGCCCAAAGGGTTAGCAAGGAGGCTGACGGGGGCTGGCGCTGACGCCGCCTGTTTCCGTAAACAGCGTGCGCCATGCCGCAACTCAAGAAACGCTCCGTCCTGCTCTCCGGCCACGCGACGTCCATCGCCCTGGAGCCGGAATTCTGGGCGGTGCTGGACGAGATGGCCGAGCGCCGCGGCGTCAGCCTCGCCGCGCTGATCGTCGGCATAGACCGCGGCCGAGCGGGGCGTCCCCTCGCCTCGGCGTGCCGGGTGGCGGCGCTGGGCTACGCCCGCAGCGCCTAGCCTACTGCGGAGCGGCCGGAGCGTTGGCGACCCCGCCCGGCGTCGCCGGCGTCGTGCCTTCGGCGGGCGCCGGCGGCATGATGGAGGGGCCCTGCTCGGCCATGGGCATCTCGCCGCCGCTGGGCGTCCGGTGGGTCCCGCCTCGCTGGACCATCATGATCACCGCCCAGGCCACCAGGCCCGCCAGCACGATCCAGACAAGCGGCGGGATGCGACGGCCGGGCTTGGAGGGTGAGGTTCGCGGGTCGGTCATGAAGGGGCTCCTACTGCGGTCGGGGGACCGGCGTGTTCGGGATCCGTGGCGCGTCGGGCAGGCGTGGCGGGGCCAGCGCCGGGACGGCGTCGGCGGCCTGCAGGGCCAGGCGGGCGGCGCGCTCCGCCGCGTCGCGCTGGCTGAACGCCGCCCAGGCGAGCGCCAGGGCCAGCATCGCCACGGCGCCGGCGCAGAACGCCATCCACGGCGCGGTCCTGCGGTCTGTGCGGTCCACGGGAATCTCCTGGCCGGGTAACGAACCCCCGGAAGGGCAGTTCCGCCCGTCAGGCGGCCGCCTCGGCCAGCAGCCGCTCGATGAGGCCCCAGTCGATGGGCGCCGACTTCCGGTATCGCAGGCAGCCCTTGCTGCGGCGGACGTCGGCCACCGCCTCGCCATGGCCGTCCAGCAAGGCATGTTCGCCAAAGTACAGCGAGACGTACTGCTTCTGCTCGGCGAAGCCGAACACGGCGCGCCCCTCGCGCAGATAGGTTGGCCGCCCCCAGAGCATCTGTTCCTGGTGGCCGGTGAGCACGCGGCGCGCGATCTCGCGCAGCCGGACGAGATCCCGAACGCGCATCGCCGAGACCTCCGTGAGGTAGGCGTCCACGGTCGCAGCCGGCGATTGAACCATCTGGCATCCCGCTCGGCCCCGCCGGGGGGCAGGCCGTCGGAAATCAACGCAGATCGCGCCGGCAAAGGTCCCGGAAACCACCGCCTAGGCGAAGATGGCGGCGAGGTCGGCCTCGCCCATGATCCGGTAGCGGCCGGGCTCAAGGTCGGCGGGAAGGTCGAGGCCGCCGATGCGGTCGCGGTGCAGCCCTTCCACGTGGTTGCCGACGGCCGCGAACATGCGACGGACCTGATGATAACGCCCCTCGGTGATCGTCAGCCGGGCGACGGTGTCGCTCAGGGGTTCGAGCGCAGCGGGCGCCAGCGGCTTCTCCTCGCCCTCAAGCATCAGGTCGCCGGCCGCGAAGATCGCACGCTCGTCGCCGCGGAGGGGCCGGGCCAGCGTCGCCACATAGCGCTTCGCCACGTGGCGCTTGGGCGAGATGATCCGGTGCAGCAGGTCGCCGTCGTCCGTCAGCAGCAGGAGGCCCGAGGTCTCCTTGTCCAGGCGCCCGACGGTGGAGAGCGCTGGATCGCGCATCCGCCACCTCGACGGCAGCAGGCCGTAGACGAGCTCGCCCGCCTCCTTGTGCGAGCAGGTGACGCCCACCGGCTTGTGCATCATCAGCGCCACGCCCGGCAGCGGGTCCAGCGGCCGGCCGTCCACCAGCATCCGCTCCGGCAGGTCGGGCGAAAGCTTGATCCGTTCGTCGGCCTTGGACAGCGGCTTGCCGTCGAGCGTGACGGCGCCCAGCCGCGCGAGCGCCTGGATCTCGCGCCGCGAGCCGTAGCCCATGTTGGCCAGCAGCTTGTCCAGCCGGACGGCCCCGCTCATTTGCGCGCCTCATAAACCTTGAAGCCGCCGCCCTCGGCCCGCAGCGCCACGGACGCGAACAGCTCGGCCAGTACGCCCTCGTACGGCAGGTGCCGGTTGGCCACGATCCATAGCGACCCGCCCTTGCGGAGGATGGCGTGGCCGCGACGGATGAAGGCCTGGCCCAGCGACTTGTCCTCGGCCCCGCCGTCGTGGAACGGCGGGTTCATCACCATGAAGTCGAGGCCGGAGAGTTCGGGGCCCGTGCGCGCGTCCTGCCAGTGGAAGCTCGCCCGCGCGTCGAGGACGTTGCGCCGGGAGCACTCGTGAGCGCGACGGTCGAGCTCGACCAGGGCGAGCTCGGTCACGTCGGGGCTCGTGAGCACCGCCCGGGACAGCAGGCCGACGCCCGCGCCCAGGTCCGCGCCGCGGCCGGTCAGCTTCGGCAGCGCGCGGATCAGCAGGACGCTGCCCGGATCGGGCCGGTCCCAGCTGAAGACGCCGGGCTGCGTCCAGAGGCCGAGGCTCTCGGCGATGCGCGGCCTGCCGGCTTCAATGGCGGTATCGAGCCCCGCCAGGGTCTCCGGCCGCGTGGTTTCACAGATGCGCTGCTTGCGCTTGGGCGTCTCATGGACCTCGCACCCGAAGGCGGCGAGTTCCTTGCCGATGCGGGAGCCGCCCTTTTCCTTGGGCGCCAGGGCGGTCAGCGCGCCGCCAGGTCGAAGCGCCCGCAGCGCCAGGGCGAGGACGTAACGCCGCTCGATCGTCCCCGGCGGCGCGGCCACGACCATCGCCTCGACGCTGCCCGGCGGGATCTCGTCCAGCGCGGCCGATCCGGGGACCAGCGGCGAGACTTGAACAGCCCCCGGCGGCGCAAGCGCCAGCTCAGGGAGCGGTTGTCCATAGACGGCGGAAACCGGCGGCGGGCTCAAACGGCGAAAACTCCGGCAGTGAGCGGCCGCGATAGCGGGCCGCACCCTGTACGTCCAGGCCGGCGCGCGCCTATATCAGCCGGAACGCACCACGAACGCCGGGGCGCCATTCCCGCACGCCCCATGCTAATTGGCTGTCGATGTCTTCCGAGTCCCCCAAGCCCCTGGGCGATCCGCCCGCCAACGCGCCAGCCCCCCGCATCAGCGATCTCGCCCGCCCGCAACCGGCGGCGGCGTTCGACTACCTCCAGGGCCTGAACCCTGAACAGCGCGAGGCCGTCGAGGCGACCGAGGGCCCGGTGCTGGTGCTGGCTGGCGCGGGCACGGGCAAGACCCGCGTGCTGACCACCCGCCTGGCCCACATCCTGGCGAGCGGCCGGGCGCGGCCGTGGGAACTGCTGGCCGTCACCTTCACCAACAAGGCTGCGCGCGAGATGCGCGAGCGGATCACCCAGATCATCGGCCCCGCCGCGGAGGGCCTGCGATGGCTGGGGACCTTCCACTCGGTGGCCGCCCAGATCCTGCGCCGCCACGCCGAGCTGGTGGGGCTGAAATCGAACTACACCATCCTCGACGACGACGATCAGGAGCGGCTGCTCAAGCAGATCCTCGAGGCCGAGAACATCGACGTGAAGCGCTGGACGCCCAAGGCGCTGAACGGCCTGATCGACCACTGGAAGAACCGCGGCTGGACGCCCGACCGCCTGCCGCCGGCCGAGAACCAGGCGTTCGCGAATGGTCGCGGCCAGGCGCTGTACCGGCTGTACCAGGAGCGGCTGCGCATCCTCAACGCCTGCGACTTCGGCGATCTCCTGCTGCACAACATCACCATCTTCACCAGCCAGCCCGACGTGCTGGCCGACTACCACGACCGCTTCAAGTACCTGCTGGTCGA
Organism: Phenylobacterium sp. J426; assembly: GCF_024699945.1. Taxonomy (GTDB): domain Bacteria; phylum Pseudomonadota; class Alphaproteobacteria; order Caulobacterales; family Caulobacteraceae; genus Phenylobacterium. The sequence goes on from NZ_JAJOMY010000001.1 coordinate 3,985,851, forward strand.
CGAGTACCAGGACACCAACGTCGCCCAGTACCTGTGGCTGCGGCTGCTGGCGCAGAAGAGCCAGAACCTCTGCTGCGTGGGCGACGACGACCAGTCGATCTACGGCTGGCGCGGCGCGGAGGTGGACAACATCCTGCGCTTCGAGCGCGACTTCCCTGGCGCCAAGGTCGTCCGCCTGGAGCGCAACTACCGCTCGACCAGCCACATCCTGGCCGCGGCCTCGGGCCTGATCGCCGCCAACAAGGGCCGGCTGGGCAAGACCCTGTGGACCGAGGCCAACGAGGGCGAGAAGGTCGTCGTGCGCGGCGTCTGGGACGGCGAGGCCGAGAGCCGGCTGATCGCCGACGAGGTGGAGCGCGCCCGCAAGGCCGGGCGCAAGTACAGCGACATCGCCATCCTCGTCCGCGCCTCGTTCCAGATGCGGGCGTTCGAAGAGCGGTTCGTGATGCTGCAGATCCCGTATGTGGTGATCGGCGGTCCGCGGTTCTTCGAGCGGGCCGAAATCCGCGACGCGGTGGCCTACCTGCGGCTGATCTATTCCGAGGACGACGACCTGGCCTTCGAGCGGATCGTCAACACGCCCAAGCGCGGGATCGGCGACACCTCGGTCCAGAAGCTGCTGCAGGCCGGGCGGCTCAACGGCGTCTCCGCGAGCCGCGCCGCGCGGCAGATCGTGCTCACCGACGAGCTGGCGGCCAAGACGCGGACGGCGCTCGCCAATTTCCTGCGCGACCTCGACCGCTGGCGGTCCCAGATCCCTCAGATGCCGCACTACCGGCTGATGGAGACGGTGCTGGAAGAGAGCGGCTACACCGATGCGCTCCGCCTCGACCGCAGCCCGCAGGCCCAGGGGCGGCTCGAGAACCTGAAGGAGCTCATCAACGCGATGAGCCAGTTCGACACCCTCGAGGCCTTCCTGGAGCACGTGTCGCTGGTCCTCGACCTCGACCGCAGCTCGGGCGACGACCGGGTGCAGATCATGACCCTGCACCAGGCCAAGGGCCTGGAGTTCCCGCTGGTCTTCCTGCCGGGCTGGGAGGAAGGCGTCTTCCCGTCCCAGCGCAGCATGGACGAGAAGGGCGAGAAGGGCCTCGAGGAGGAGCGGCGGCTGGCCTACGTGGGCATCACCCGCGCCCGCCAGGACGCCCGCATCAGCTTCGCCGCCAATCGCCAGGTCTATGGCCGCTGGACCAGCCAGCTCCCGTCGCGCTTTGTCGACGAACTGCCGATCGCCAATGTCGAGGCGAGCTCCGAGACGGGCTACTACGGCGGCGGCCCCGGCATGCAGCAGCACGGCAGCCGCTGGGACGAGACCCCGACGTTCGGCGCGGGCTATTCCTCGCCGGGATGGCGCCGCGCCCAGGCCTCCAACTACAAGGGCAGCCACCCCGGCCGGCAGCAGGTGATCGAGGGCGACGGCCGGCTGGTCGTCACGGGATCCGAGGCCAACAGCGACTACAGCCGCGGCGACCGCGTCTTCCACATCAAGTTCGGCTACGGCACCGTCAGGGGCATCGAGGGCAACAAGCTGACGGTGAACTTCGACAAGGCCGGCGAGAAGAAGGTCATCGACAGCTTCGTGGAGAAGCAGGGCTAGACAGCCCGGCGCCTCATCACCGTCCGCGCCACCAGGGCGGCAAGGCCGGCGACGACCGCCACGCCGGCGACGATCGGCGCCGCAGCGCCCGCGCGGCGCACGGGACCGAGGGTCGCCCGCGGCATCGCGCCCATGGCCACGGCCTGGCCCGGCGGCAGCGGCGGGGCGGTCGCACCGTGGCTCGCCTCGACGTCGGTCTGCGGCTCGTCCATGCCCACGACGGACTCGGCCACAGCGGCCGTGGTCTGGCCGTCGCGCTTGAAGGTGACGTAGCCGCCGGCGTGATCGATGTCGTCGGCGCGCCAGCCGTGCTCGCGCCAGCCGCGCTTGTCGTCGCCCCACCAGGCGCGACCTGAGCGCGCGCCCTTGGGCAGCGGGAAGCCCAGCACTTCCTCCAGCTCCGCGAAGCTGGCGCGCCACTCGGGCGCTTCGTGGCCGGACAGGCGATCGGAGAGGGGCTTGTACTTGCTCATGGCGCCTTAACGCGCGCCGGCGCGATCGGCGCCCGAAGATGTTGCGGAACCTGAGCCTCAAAGGCGCGCTTCGGCAGACGATGGACAGGTTGATCCGAACCCAGGACGTGAAGTCGCTCATGCTGGGCGCGGCCGGCGTCGCAGCTGTGGGCCTCCTGTTGGGCGCCGCGATGCAGCCGGATCTCCGCGCGCCGGGCGACGCCGAGGGCGCGCAACTGCAGGCCGGCGTGTCCGGCCCGCGCGCCTACGGACTGGCCGACGCCGGCGCAGCCTGGACGAGCTATGCGAACGGCATCCCGGACTATGTGATCGGCGCCGATTGGCTGCAGCCGCCGCAGTACGACACCCCGCCGCCGCCGGACGAGGCGTTCGCCGACGACGCCTCCGCCTACGCCTTCGACGAACCCGCATACGCGCCGGCGGCCGTCGCCAGGTATGAAGAGGCGCCCCGGGAGCCGACGCGATATCCGTCCATGGACGGCGGCCAGGCCTTCGCCGCCCAGGCGGTCGCGGCGGCCGCGACGGCCGCGGTTGCGACCGAGCCGATGGAGACCTCGCTGGATCCGGAAGCGGCCGAACTGGCGGCGGCGACGCCCGGCTGACCGCTTCTCCCCTCGCCTTTCGGCGCTTCGCCCGCTAGAGCCTCACGCCCATGAGCGACGAGGCCGTCCAGATCATCGCCCGCGGCCCGCGCCGCGAGGCTGAAGCCGCCGCAAACGCCCTGGAGGCGGAGCCCGCCACCGAGGCCCTGACCTATTCCATCCTGGAAGAGGACGAGGACCACGACGTCTGGCGGATCGACGCCTTCCCGACGACGGACGAGGAGCGCACCGCGATCGAGGGCGTGCTCTCGACGTTCGCCGGGCTGCGCACCGTCGTCGAGAAGCTGGCCGACGCCGACTGGCTGGCCATGGCGCTTTCCGGCCTGCCGCCGGTGCGGGCCGGACGCTTCTTCGTCTACGGCGCCCACGACAAGGGCCTCGCGCCGGCCAGCACGGTGAACCTCCGTATCGAGGCGGGCGCCGCCTTCGGCACGGGCCATCACGGCACGACCGTCGGCTGCCTGCAGGCCTACCACGACCTCCTGAAGTCGCGTCGGTTCGAGCGGGTCCTTGACGTGGGCTGCGGCACGGGGGTGCTGGCCATCGCCGCGGCGCGCACGGGTTCGCGGATCGCGGTCGGCACCGACATCGACGAGCCCTCGGTCCGGATCGCCAACGAGAATGCGGCGCTGAACAACGCCGGCGCGCGGTTCGTCCACGCGTCGGGCCTGAACCACCCCGAGGTGCGGAACGATGGTCCCTATGACCTGGTCTTCGCCAACATCCTGGCCCCGCCCCTGGTCGCGCTGTCCCAGGAGATCAAGACGGCGCTGAAGCCCGGCGGCTTCGCTATCCTGTCGGGCCTGCTGCGCACCCAGGAGCGGCGGGTGCTGGCGGCCTATATGTCGAAGGGCTTCCGCCTGCATCGGCGCCTGCACCGCGACGCCTGGGCCACCCTGGTGCTGCGCCGCGGCGGCTGAGACGGAACCCTCTGTCGCGCCTCACGTTTTCCCAGCTGAACGGCACAGCTTGGAGCGTCGAGATGTCTGAACAGTACGAACGCACCACGGTCACCAACGAACCTGCGCGCACCGTCGAGGTCCGCCGCAGCGGCGGCGCCGCCGGCTGGTGGGTCGCGGCCCTCGTGGCGGTCGTGGCCATCGTCGCGGTCTTCTTCGTCTACAGCAATCGCACGGCGACCGACCTGCAGGCGGCCCGCGAACAGGGCCGGACCGAGGCCTCGATCGCCGCCTCCAGCGCGTCGGCTCAGCAGGCCGCGGCTGCGGCGGCGCAGGCCGCGCAGGACGCCGCCGCCGGCGCAGCTGCGGCCACCGAGAACGCGGCCCAGGCCGCGGCCGAGGGCACGCGGGACGTCGCCAACGCCGCGACCGACGCCGCCCAGGATGCGGCCGACGAGGTCCCGAACTAAGAGGTCTAGGCCAGCTTCCTGCCCGCGAGCGCTTCGATCCAGTGGCGCTCGCGGCGCTTGAGCAGGTCCGCCAAGCCGAGCGGCGTGAGGTCCGGGTCGTCGATCCGCTCCAGCACCTCGTAGCCGAAGGCGTCGCCGCCGTGGGCCTTCAGCGCCGCCTGAACGTCCCGGTTAGGGTGCGTCCCCATCCGCAGCACGAAGCCGACGCTGTTCGCCTGGGCGTCGATGTTGTTCGAGACCCCCCACCCAGACAGCCCCGGCCGCCGGACAGCGCAGGGCGTAGATCCCTCCGGCTGTCCGCTTTTCCTTGTAGTCGCGCACGAGCTGGCGGCGGTTCGGCTTTTCCATCGCGGCCCTCTAGCCCAGGCTCGCGCCCCCGTCAATTTCACCCGGGTATAATTATGGCTCGGCCGCCCCTTTGCCGGCGGCGGGCGAACGGCTTACATGCCGGCCATGCGCCAGACCTTCGACGAGACGACCGACCGCACCTTCGGGGCCAAGCACGTCCCCCTCATCCGAAAGGCCATGCAGCAGCAGGGCCTGGACGGCTTCCTCGTGCCGCACGAGGACGAGCACCAGAACGAATATCTGCCCGAGGCCAATGACCGCCTGGCCTGGGCGTCCGGCTTCACCGGCTCTGCGGGCGCCGCGGTGATCCTGCAGGACAAGGCGGCGATCTTCGTCGACGGCCGCTACACCCTGCAGGTGCGCGATCAGGTGGACCCGGGCGTGTTCGAGATCCGCGATCTGGTGGAAGGCGGCGTGCCCGCCTACCTGGAGACGGCCGCCGCGAAGGGCCAGAGGATCGGCTATGACCCGCGACTCCACAGCCCGGACGCCCTGCACTGGCTGAAGGCCGCTGCGGCCAAGGCCGGGGCCGAGCTGACGCCGGTCGAGGCCAATCCGGTGGACGCCGCGTGGGGCCAGGACCGCCCGGCGCAGCCCGTGGCGCCCGTCGTGCCGCATCCGGCGCAGTACTCCGGCGAAGACTCCAACGCCAAGCGCGCCCGCATCGGGGAGATCATCGCCGGCAAGGGCGCCGACGCCGCGGTGCTGACGGCGCCCGCCTCCCTCGCGTGGCTCTTCAACGTCCGGGGCGGCGACGTCATCCGCTCGCCCCTGCCGCTAGGCCAGGCCATCGTGAACAAGGACGGCTCCGCCCGCCTCTTCCTCGATTCGCAGAAGGTGACGCCCGAGCTGCCGGCCTGGCTCGGAAACCAGGTGCGGCTGGAGACGCCCGAGGACCTGCCTCAGGCGCTGGGCGACCTGAAGGGCAAGAAGGTCGTCGTCGACCCGGCGCAGTCCTCCGCCTGGTACTTCGAGGCGCTGCAGGCCGCCGGCGCCGAGGTGGTTCGGGGCGAAGACCCCTGCGCCCTGCCCCGCGCCTGCAAGAACGCGATCGAGATCGAGGGCAGCCGGCAGGCGCACATCCGCGACGGCGCCGCGCTCACCCGATTCCTTCATTGGCTGGCCACCGAGGGCCAGACGAACCCGCCCGACGAGATCGAGGTGGTGACAAAGCTGGAGGCCTTTCGTGAGGCCACGGGGGCGCTGAAGGATCTGTCCTTCGACACCATCGCCGGCGCGGCCTCGAACGGCGCGATCGTCCACTACCGGCCGACCGCGCGGCTCAACAAGCGCACCGAGCCGGGCGCCCTGCTGCTGGTGGACTCCGGCGCCCAGTACCTCGACGGCACCACCGACGTCACCCGGACCGTCGCCATCGGCGAGCCGACGCAGGAGATGCGCGAGCGCTTCACCCTGGTGCTGAAGGGGCATCTGGCCTTGGCGCGGGTGCGCTTCCCGGCCGGCACGACCGGCAGCCAGCTCGACGCGCTGGCGCGCTTCCCGCTGTGGCAGGCCGGCCTCGACTACGACCACGGCACCGGACACGGCGTCGGCAGCTATCTCGGCGTCCACGAGGGGCCGCAGCGGATCGCCAAGGCGCCGAACACGGTGGCCCTGCGGCCGGGCATGATCGTCTCCAACGAGCCCGGCTACTACAAGGAAGGCGAGTACGGGATCCGCATCGAGAACCTGCAGTTCGTCACCGAGGCGGCGCAGGTCCAGGGCGGCGAGCGCCCGATGCATGGCTTCGAGACCCTGACCCTGGCGCCGATCGACCGGCGTCTGGTGGTGGCCGAGATGCTGACGCCGGAGGAGCGCGAGCAATTCAACGGCTACCACGCGCGGGTGCGCGAGACGGTCGGACCGCTGCTGGACGGCGACGTCCGGGCGTGGCTCGACGAGGCGACGGCGCCGGTCTGACGTCATGAGCGAAGCGCCCCCCACCGCCGCGCCGCACGCCGCGCCCAACGCCGCTCAGGCGGCCTACTGGAATGAGTCCGCCGGCCCGACCTGGGCGAGCCTGCAGGCGCTGCTGGATCGGCAGCTGGAGCCCTTGGGCGAGGCCGCCCTGCGCGCGCTGGCCCCGGCGCCCGGCGAGCGAATCCTGGATATCGGGTGCGGCGCCGGCGCGACGACGGCGCGACTGGCCGCCGCCGCGGCGCCCGACGGCGAAGCGACCGGGCTGGATATCTCGCGGCCGCTGCTGGAGATCGCCCGGACCCGCAGCGCGCCGGGGCGCATGGATTTCGTCGAGGCTGACGCCCAGACCCATGTGTTCCCGCCGGGCGCCTACGACGCGGCCTTCTCGCGGTTCGGGGTGATGTTCTTTGCGGATCCGGTAGCTGCGTTCGCCAACATCCGGCTGGCGCTGAGGCCCGGCGGACGACTGGTCTTCATCTGCTGGCGGACCCCCGCCGAGAACCCGATCATGACGCTGCCGATGGCCGCGGCCTCCCGTATCGTGGAACCCCCGCCGCCGCCTGAGCCTGGCGCCCCCGGCCCCTTCGCCTTCGCCGACCCCAACCGCGTGCTCGACATCCTGGGGACGGCCGGCTTCGGCGCGGTCGAGATCGCGCGTCATGACGAGAAGATCGGCGCCGGCGACCTCGACGCGGCGCTCGAGCTAGCCCTGAGGGTGGGTCCCCTGGGCGGCCTCCTGCGCGAGCATCCGGACAAGCGGGAGGCGGTGGTCGAGGTCGTGCGCGACGCCCTGGCGCATCACGTCGGCGAGGATGGCGTGAAACTCGACTCCGCGACGTGGATCGTCTCGGCGCGAACGCTGGGGAGTTGAAGGCCGGCCATCGCTCACGTTAGTTGCGCAGGGGGTTCGTAGGAGCGCGTGGGTGAGCGACGACGGCCAGATGCGTGGTGAGAGTCCGGCATCCCCCGAGGGGCGGCTGGACGATTTCATCGAGAGCGTCAGCGACGCGTTCTACGCCGTAGACCGGCAATGGCGGATCGTGGTGTTCAACCGCGCCGCCGAGGAATTCTTCGGTTTCCCGCGGCGCGATGTCCTGGGCCGCTCGATCTGGGACATCTGGCCCGCAGGCCGCGACACGGAGTTCGGCCGCGCCTGCGATCGCGCCATGTCGCAAGGCGTGGGCACGCAGATGGAGGCCGGATCGGCGTTCCGGCCAGGGCGCACGGTGGAGCTGCGCATCACGCCCCTCCGCGCCGGCGGGCGCCAGCGTGGCCCTCACCGACGTCACCGAGAGAGCCCGCGCCCAGGCGCAGCTGCGCGAGGCCGAGGAAGATTATCGCCACGCCGCCGAATTGAACCCGCAGGTCGCGTGGACCGCCCTGCCGGACGGCCAGCTGGATCGCGTCGCCGCGCGCTGGATGGAATGGACGGGGACCACCGGTCTGGGCTCCAGCTACGCCGATGCGCTGCATCCCGACGACGTGCAGCGCACCTTCGAGGTGTGGGGCCGCTCCGTGGCCACCGGCGAGCCCTACGACATCGTCCATCGCGTGCGCCGCACGAGCGGAGAGCATCGCTGGATCCGTTCTCGCGCCTATCCCCGGCGCGACGCGCGCGGTGAGATCGTCCGCTGGTACGGCACGACCGAAGACATCCACGAACAGACGCTGGCCGAAGAGCACCTCAAGCTGATGGTTCTGGAGCTGAACCATCGGGTGAAGAACAACCTGGCGACGGTTCAGGCCATTGCGGTGCAGACCCTGCGCGGGACGGAGGCGCCCGAAGCCGCGCGCGAGGCCTTCCTCCAGCGGATCACGGCGCTCGCCGCGGCCCACGACATCCTGACCCGCGAACAGTGGGACGGCGTCGGAGTGGCCGATATCGCCCGCGGCGTGCTCCAGGCGCTGGACGGCGCCGGGGCGCAGGTGCGGCTCGAGGGGCCGGAGGTGCGTTTGACGCCCAAGGCGGCGCTGGCGCTGTCCATGGCCTTCCACGAACTGGGAACGAACGCGCTGAAGTACGGCGCCCTCAGCCGCCCCGAGGGCCAGGTGCGTCTCGGCTGGAGCATCGCGCCGGCGGCGTCCCCGATCCTGGAGCTGCGCTGGGCCGAGAGCGGCGGGCCGGCCGTGCTGCCGCCCGAGCGGCGCGGGTTCGGCTCACGCCTGCTGGAGCGCGGCCTGGCGGCCGAGCTGAGCGGAGAGGTGACGGTCGGCTACGAGCCGGACGGCGTGCGCTGCACGATCCGGACGCCGCTGGAAAGCGCCACGCTCTAGGCGGCGCCCACCAGGGACAGCCATTCGTCCTCGGTCATCACCTGGACGCCCAGTTCAGTGGCCGTCTTCAGCTTCGAGCCCGCGCCAGGCCCGGCGACCACCAGATCGGTCTTCTTGGAGACCGAGCCCGAGACCTTCGCCCCCAGCCGCTCGGCCTGGGCCTTGGCCTCGTCGCGGGTCATCCGCTCGAGGCTGCCGGTGAAGACCACCGTCTTGCCGGCCACCGCCGTGTCGGTCTTGGGCTTCTCGGCGTCCAGCACGGTGAGCTGAGCCTTCAGGTCCTGCACCACGGCCCGGTTGTGCGCCTCGGCGAAGAACGCCGCCGCCGCCTCGATCACCGCGCCGCCGATCTGATCGAGGTCGTCCAGTTCCTGCATCGCCTCGGCGTCGCGCTCGGCGACCTTGTCCATGGCCGCCAGGAAGGCGTCCACGCTCCCGTAGCCGCGCGCCATCACCACCGCCGTCGTCTCTCCGATATGGCGGATGCCGAGGCCGTAGATGAAGCGGTCGAGGGCGATGGTGCGGCGGGCCTCGATCCCGGCCAGCAGGTTGGCGACGCTGGTTTCTCCGAAACGATCCAGCTCCAGCAGTTCGTCGCGCTTCTCGTGCAGCCGGAAGATGTCGGCGGGCGAGGTCAGCCACCCCTTCTCGTTGAACAGCACCAGCTGCTTCTCGCCCAAGCCCTCGATGTCGAACGCCCGGCGGCTGACGAAGTGGCGCAGGTGCGCCAGCTTCTGGAACGGACAGGCGAACTCGCCCGAGCAGCGGCGCACCACCGTCTCGGCGCCCGACGCCGTGGTCTCGCGCACGACCTCGGTGTGAAGCGGACACGGGCAGACGTGGGGGAACGCGTAGGGCGTGGCGTCCGCGGGCCGCTCCTCCGGCACGTGGCTCAGGATCTGCGGGATGACGTCCCCGGCCCGCTGCAGGATCACCGTGTCGCCGATCCGGACGTCGAGGCGAGCGATCTCGTCGGCGTTGTGCAGGGTGGCGTTGGTCACCACGACCCCGCCGACCGTCACCGGCGTGAGGCGCGCGACGGGGGTCAGGGCCCCAGTGCGGCCCACCTGGATGTCGATGGCCTCCAGCACCGTGCGCGCCTGCTGGGCCGGGAACTTGCGGGCGATGCCCCAGCGCGGCGCACGGCTGACGAAGCCCAGGCGCTGCTGCCAGTCGAGGCGGTCGACCTTGTAGACCACGCCGTCGATGTCGAATCCGAGATGCGGCCGTTCGGCCTCCATCGCCTGGTAGGCCGCGAGCAGCCCGTCCGCGTCCTTCACGCAGCGCGACTGCGGCGTCACCTTGAACCCCCAGCTCCTGAGCTTCTCCAGCGCCTCCCACTGGGTCTCGGCGAAGGGCGCGCTGACGTAGCCCCAGGCATAGGCGAAGAAGCGCAGCGGCCGCTGGGCCGTCACCTTCGGATCGATCTGCCGGAGCGAGCCCGCGGCGGCGTTCCGGGGGTTGGCGTAGGTCTTCTGGCCGGCGGCCTCGGCCGCCGCGTTCAGGGCGGCGAATTCGGCGTGGCCGAGATAGACTTCGCCGCGGATCTCGATCACCTCGGGCCAGTGCGCCCCCGCCAGCCTCTGGGGAATCTCGCTGATGGTGGAGACGTTGGCGGTGACGTCCTCCCCCACCCGGCCGTCCCCGCGGGTCGCCGCCTGGACCAGCCGTCCCTTCTCGTAACGGATCGAGCACGAGAGGCCGTCGATCTTCGGCTCGGCCGTATAGGAGACCTCGCCCTCCAGCTTGAGGAAGCGCCGCACCCGGGCGTCGAACTCCAGCGCGTCCTCGTCGGAGAAGGCGTTGTCGAGACTGAGCATGGGAACCCCATGCTCGACCGGCGCGAACTGCTCCGACCGCGCGGCGCCGACCCGCAGGGTCGGAGAGTTCTCGCGGATCAGATGGGGGAAGCGGCCCTCGATCGCGGCGTTGCGCTGCTTCAGCGCATCGTAGTCCGCATCGGAGATCGAGGGCTGATCCTCCTGATAGTAGCGGATGTCGTGCCGGGCGATCTCATCGGCGAGCCGGGTCAGCTCGTCGACGGCGTCGGCCTCCGTCAGCGACCTCGATTTCGGGGAGCGATTTGGGCGGCTTCATCGCGGCAAGGTCTAGCCTGCCCCGCCCGCCTCGTCAGGCGCCGATCAACGCCCGGGCGGCGGCGCGGGCCGCGTCGGTGATCTGGGCGCCGGCCAGCATGCGGGCGATCTCCTCCTCGCGGTCGGCGGGAGGCAGCACTTCCACGGCGGTGCGGATCCGCTCGGCATCGCCGGCCTTGGAGATCCGCCAGTGCGCCTCGGCGCGAGCGGCGACCTGCGGACTGTGGGTGACGACGAGCACCTGGGCGTTCCCGGCCAGCTTCTTCAGCCGAAGGCCCACGGCGTCGGCCACGGCGCCGCCGACGCCCTGGTCGACCTCGTCGAAGATCATCAGCGGCTGCGGCCCGGCGGCGCGCCCGGCCAGCGACGCCTTGAGCGCCAGGGCGAAACGGGCCAGCTCGCCGCCCGAGGCGATGGCGCCCAGGTCGCCGAACGGCGCGCCCGGGTTGGTGGCGATCTCGAAGGCGACACGATCCAGGCCGGCCGGGCCGGCGCGGTCTTCCGCCAGCGGCTCGACCGCGACGCGGAAGCGGGCCTTGTCCAGCTTCAGCGGCGCAAGCTCGCTCATCACGGACAGGGCCAGCCGCTCGCCCGCGGTCTGGCGGCCGTCGGTGAGCCGGGCGGCGGCCTCCAGGTATCGGGTCCGGGCGGCGGCCAGCTCGGCTTCCGCGGCCTTGAGGGTCTCCTCGGACGACTCCACCGCCCGCAGCCGCTCGGCGAAGCGGACGCGCAGCACCGGGAGCTCCTCCACGGCGACATTCAGCTTCCGCGCCAGGCCGCGGAGGTCGAACAGCCGCTCCTCGGCCTTTTCCAGGCGGTCGGGCTCGAAGTCGAACGCCGCGGCGGCGGCGTCGATGGCCGCCTCCGCCTCGCCGGCCTCGATCAGCACGCGATCAAGCGCCTCGGAGGCCTGGCTGACGCACGCCACTGCGGCGCTGTCGGCCCCGGCGCCCGCGGCGACAGCCCTCTCCCGCGCGCGCTCCAGCGCGCGCACGGCTGAGGCGACCTTGGTCGACAGGCCGTCGAACACCTCGCGCGCGGCGGCGATGTCGGCCAGCGCCTTCTCGGCCGACCCCAGCAGCGCCCGCTCTTCGGCCAGGGCGGTCTCCTCGCCCGGCTTCGGGTCGAGGCGGTCCAGTTCCGAAAGCCGGAAGGTCAGTTCCTCGGTCTCGGCGGCGGCGCGGGCGACGTCCTCGCGCAAAGCCTCCACCCTCTCGCGGGCGGCGCGCCAGTCCCGATGGCGGGCGGCGACCTCGGCGGCCAGCGGCTCCAGTCCGCCGAAGGCGTCCAGCATCGGCCGGTGGGTGCGGGCGTCCAGCAGGCCAACCGTCTCGTGCTGGCCATGCACCTCCAGCAGCAGCTCGCCGATCTCCTTCAGCACGCCGACGCCGGTGGCCTGGTCGTTGACGAAGGCGCGGCTGCGGCCGTCCGCCGACAGCGACCGGCGAAGCACAAGATCTTCGTCGCGGGCGTAGGAAAGGCCCTTCTCTTCGAGCAGATCCCAGACCGCGTGCTGGGGCGAAGGCGCGAACACGGCGGTGGCCACGGCCTGGGACGCGCCGCGCCGCACGAGGCCCGAGTCGGCGCGCATGCCGGTGGCGAGGCCAAGCGCGTCCAGGATGATCGACTTGCCCGCCCCGGTCTCACCCGTAAGCGCGGTCAGGCCCGGCCCGATGGACAGGTCCAGGGCCTCGATCAAGACGACGTCGCGGATCTGCAGGCCGATCAGCATGGCGCTCAGGATCGTACGGAATCAGGGCGCCCGGAAAGGGCTCAGTTCGCCTTCGGTTCCGCCGCACTCGCGGCGGCGTCCGTGCTGGCGGCCGGCGCTTCGGCCGCGGGCGGCCGGATGGTCTGGCCCTTGTCCTTGCGGAACGGCAGGCGAAGCAGGCCCCGCTTGCCGTCGCCGGTGGGCTCCACCGCCGGGCGCAGCCCCCGGTCGTTGAGCAGCCGGTAGGCGTCACGGTACCAGGGATCGCCGGGATAGTTGAAGCCGAGCACGGCGCCGTTCTTCCGGGCCTCGTCCAGCAGGCCAAGCGTCAGATAGCCCTCCACCAGACGGTACAGGGCTTCCGGCGTGTGCGTCGTGGTCTGGTAGCGGTCGACCACGGTCTTGAAGCGGTTCACGCCCGCCAGGGTGTCCCCGTTGCGCAGATACCAGCGGCCGACGGTCATCTCCTTGCCGGCCAGCTGGTCGTTGACCATGTCGATCTTCAGCCGCGCGTCCTGGGCATACTCGGTGGTCGGATAGCGCTGGACGACCGTGCGCAGGGCTTCGAGCGCCTGGGCGGTCGCCGCCTGGTCTCGGCCCACGTCGACGATCTGTTCGAAGTAGCAGATGGCCTTGATGTAGTGGGCGTAGGCCGCCGCCGGGTTGCCGGGGTACAGCTGAATGAACCGGTCGGCGTCGCCGATCGCCTCGGCGTAGTCGTTGGACTGATAGTGGGCGTAGGCCTGCATCAGGATCGCGCGGCGCGACCACTCCGAATACGGGTGCTGGCGCTCCACTTCCTGGAAGTAGTTGATGGCCTGGTTCCACAGGCCCCGGTCAAGGCGGTTCGCCCCGGTGGCGTAGAGCAGCTCGACCGGCCGTTCCTCATAGACCAGCCGCGGCCTTTTCTTCTGGCCTGCGCAGGCGGACAGGGCGAGCGCGCAGGCGGCGGCGACGAGAACCACTCGCGTAGAAGTTCGAACCGGAGACACCTTCACCTCAAGACCAACGCGCGCGCCCCCACGCGGAGAGTCGCTTCTACACCACCGACTGTGGCGAGCAAACGGCGGCGCGGTCGCAGCGGGTCAGACCGCTTCGGCGAAATCTTCGGCGAAGGTGCGGACTCGCCAGGCGCCGGGCCGGGCGACCAGCGCGCGCACCACGGCGTTGTTCAGACCGTGTCCGGCGAGCACGCCTTCGAAGCGGCCCAGGACGGGCGCGCCAAGCACGAAAAAGATCGCCGATCGCATCGAGCGCCTTGTGGCGCACGAACTCGTCGGGGCGGCGGAGGCCCTCGGGGTTCAGCACGCGGCCGCCGTCGATGACCACCGCGTTCTCCATGGAGCCGCCGCGGGCCAGGCCCATGGCGCGCAGGGCCTCGACCTCGTGCAGGAAGCCAAAGGTCCGGCAGTCGGCGAGCTCGTCGCGGAACGCAGCCTCATCCATCGGCAGGTCGACCACCTGCGTGCCGATGGCGGCGCTGTCGAAGCGGATCTCGAAGGCGACCTCGAACCGCTCGGCCGGCTTGAGCGTCGCACGCTTGTCGCCGTCCACGACCTCGACCGTCTCCAGGATCTCGATGTAGCGGCGCGGCGACTGTTGCTGGCGCACCCCGGCGCGGTCCAGCACGCGGAGGAACGGCAGGCTGGAGCCGTCCATGATCGGCATCTCGGGCCCGTCCAGCTCGACGATGGCGTTGTCGACGCCCAGCATCACGAGGGCGGCCATGAGATGCTCGATGGTCGAAACGGTCACGCCCGCGGCGTTGCCGATCACCGTGCCGAGCTGGGTCTTGCAGACCGCCTCGGGCGACACCGGCACGCGGTTGTCGCGATCGGTGACGTCGCTGCGCACGAAGACGATCCCGGCGTCAGGCGCCGCGGGGCGCACGGCCACCCGCGTGTAGGCGCCGGTGTGGACGCCTACGCCGGCGAAGAGGGCCGGAGCCTTCACGGTATGCTGGAACACGGGCGCCATCGAAGCCTGAGGACCTTCCACAAACACAAGAAGTCCGGTCACGGATGACCGAGCTAGAGCCCCACAACTGCTGCATAGGATGCTTCGATGCAGTGCAGCAAAACACTTGCTGTTTCGCTATGTTTCGCCGCGTTCGGGCTCAGGCCTTGCCTGACGCGAGTCCATCTCGCTTCCGTGACGCCCGCAGGCCGCGAGGGGTCAGCCCGCCGGATAGTCCTGGGCGCCCACCAGGTTCATGGCGCGGTCCTGGATCCGCACCTGGGCGTCGCGTCCGAGACCCGACAGGCAGCGCGCCAGGGCCCTCGCCTGGGCCTCGGCCTGGCGTCCGGATCGGAACACAAGCGGCTCCAGTTCGGCGCAGCGCACGGTCCAGCCGTCCGCCAATGGGGAAACCCAGATCACCTTCGTGTAGGTCATTGTCCGCCCTCCCGGTTGGTTGGACGCCAAAACAATAGCAGGGAGCGTGAGCTCCCTGCTTTCTCGTTTGTGTGACGATGCCGACTTTAGCCCGGTGGCGTGGCCAGAATTAGTTCGCCAGGCGGCGGAGGAAGGACGGGATCTCGAGGTCCTCGGCCGTATCCGGCTCCTGCTCGTACTGCTGCGCCTCGAGCGGCTGAGCGCCGCCACGCACCGGCGCCGCCGTGGCGACCGGGCCGGCCGCCGGACGGGCGTCCATGCGGGCCTGCTGCGGAGCCTGGGCGGGCGCATCGTAGCGCGGACGGCCGCCGAACAGGCTCAGGAAGCCGCCGCGCGGCTTGCGCGCCTCGTAGGCCGGCTCGGCGAAGAGCGGCTCTTCGTCCACGTCGGCCGGGGCCTGGGCGACAGGCTCGAACGTCCGGGCGACAGGAGCCGGCGCAGGTTCCGCCTCGGCCGCCGCGGGCATGCTGAAGATGTCGGGCTGCTCTTCCTCGCGGGCGTCCAGGCTGAACGCAGGCTCGGCCGCAGGCTCCACGGCGGGCGCGCTCGCCGCCATGACCGGGTCGGCTTCCGGGGCCTTCGGGGTCACCGTGGCGCGAAGCGGCTCGGCGGTGAGCGAGCGACGCTCCACCCGAGGCTCGATGGACGCGATCGAGGCTCCGTCCATGCCGGTGGCGACCACCGACACGCGGATCTTGCCGTCCAGGGTCGGGTCGAAGGCCGCGCCGAAGATGATGTTGGCTTCGGGGTCGACCTGTTCCGAGATGGCGTTGGCCGCCTCGTCGACTTCCAGCAGGGTCATGTCGAGGCCGCCGGTGACGTTGACCAGCACGGCCTTGGCGCCCTTCAGCGAGACCTCGTCCAGCAGCGGGTTCTGGATGGCGTTCTGGGCGGCCATCAGGGCGCGGTCGTCGCCGGTGGCCTCGCCGGTGCCCATCATGGCCTTGCCCATCTCGGTCATGACCGTGCGGACGTCGGCGAAGTCGAGGTTGATCAGGCCCGGCAGCACCATCAGGTCGGTGATCGAGCGGACGCCCGAGTGCAGGACCTGGTCGGCCATGCCGAAGGCTTCGGCGAAGGTCGTCCGCTCATTGGCCACCCGGAACAGGTTCTGGTTCGGGATGACGATCAGGGTGTCGACGTAGCGCTGCAGCTCGTTGATGCCGGCGTCGGCCAGGCGCATCCGGTGGCGGCCCTCGAAGTGGAAGGGCTTGGTGACCACGCCCACCGTCAGGATGCCGCGCTCGCGGGCGCACTTGGCGATGATCGGGGCCGCGCCCGTGCCGGTGCCGCCGCCCATGCCGGCGGTGATGAACACCATGTGGGCGCCGTCGAGGTGCTCGCCGATCTCCGGGATGCTCTCCTCCGCCGCGCTCATGCCGACTTCGGGATGCGCGCCGGCGCCGAGGCCCTGGGTCACCTGCACGCCGAGCTGGATGCGGCGATCGGTCTTGGCGAACTGAAGCTGCTGGGCGTCGGTGTTCGCCACCACGAACTCCACGCCCTCCAGGCCAGCCTCGATCATGTTGTTGACGGCGTTGCCGCCCGCGCCGCCGACGCCGAACACGACGATCCGGGGCTTGAGTTCCGTGGCGCGCGGCGCGGTGAGAGAAATGGCCATGGACCCTGCGTCCTTCCCAAATACGGTCAGAGCGCCGGCGACCCGCCCGCCTGACGCACCCTTCTTTAAGGATGGGTTTATTTGGGGACCGACATCCTTAAGCGAGCGTTAAGCCCATAGCGCGAGTCGCGATTCCGGCGAGCTTAGCCACAGGGAAAATTCCGCTTGTCCCTCAAGGACTCAGCTTCCGCCCCGGCAAGCCTGCGGCAACGCGTCCGCGCGCGACCGGTTAGCGGCGCGTTAGGCCCGGTTACCGCGCCGTTCAAAGGTGAGGCGATTCAGAGGCCGAGCGCCCGTTTCACCTCGCGCCAGTCGACCAGCTTGAAGTTCTGGCGGGCGCCGGGCGGGCCTTCATCCACGTCGTCCTGCATGACGATGAGCCCCTCCGGGAAAGCTCCGACGGCGCCGCCCAGCGCCGCTACGCCATCGGTGCCGGTCACGGCGTCGACGCCGTTCGCCGCGACCACGCTGAACCGACCGCGGTATTCCGGCTCGGGTCCGTCGACGCGGTACACCGCGAAGGCGCTGTCGCCCTGGCTGGACGCGATCAGCCAGGTGGCCGGGCCGTCCCTCAGCAGCGCCAGACCTTCCACGTCCGGGACGAGTTCGGCGGACGGGGCCCTGGCGAACAGCTGGCCGGGCGTCGCGACGGGTCCGAGGTCGAAGCGCCAGATGCCGGCCCCCTCCTCGCCCAGGTACAGGCGGTTCGCCGCCTCGTCCGCCACGCACCCCTCCGGCTGGGTCGGCACCGAGAACCGCCGTTCCTCCACGACCTGCGGCCTGCCGTCGGCGCCCGCCGAGACCTTCAGCTGGCGGACCTGGCCGTCCGTCCCGTTCACGATGACCAGGAAGGTCCCGGCGCGATCGGCCATGCACAGGCCGTAAGGCTCCGCCAGGTCGACCGGGATCGCCGCCCAGAAGTCCAGCTTGAGCGTCGCCGGATCGAGCAGGAACAGCGCCGCGCCGGCGCCGGGCCGTCCCCGATCCGAGGCGGCGACCAGCACCCGCGGTCCCGCCGGCGTCGGGAAGCCGCCACGGAGATCGACGTTGTTCGGCAAGCCGCCGGCCACATACTGCGTCTGCCGCCCGGCCAGGTCGTAGACATAGAGGCCCGACTTCTTGTCGGTGCCGATGATCACGCCCCGAGACGAGTTCGCAGGATCGACCCAGATGGCCGGATCGTCGGCGGCGTCGGCGGCCGTGGTTCCTACCGGCGGGGTCTCGGCCGCAGCCGGGACCGGCGTGCCCGCGCCCACGGTCATCTTCGGAGAGTCGGACTGCGCCTCGAATGAACCACACGACACGAGAAGTATTGATGACGCCAGAACCGACACAAAACTGTCACTGATCCGACGCCTAAACATCACTGGCCCCCGTTTCGATCGAAAACTAATTCCAGCCCCCCGAATAGATCCGGCCGAGTTCTTAGGTCAACCGGCCAGTACGGGGGATAGCTACATGACCAAGCGCTCGCTCTACGCGGTCGCATCTGCGATCTCTTTGTTGTCTGCCGCCCAAGCGCACGCGCTCGACGCGGCTGCGGCCGCCGACGACGCCGATCGCACCAAGACGGTCGAAGAGCTGATCGTCACCGGCGAAATCGCCTTCCGCAACCGGGTCGAGGGGCCCGAGCCGGTCCTCTCGTACGACCTGGAGTACTTCCAGCGGTTCGAACCCCTGACCGCCGGCGATGCGCTGAAGCGCGTGCCGAGCGTCGCCTTCCTCTCGGATGTCCTCAGAATCGGACGGCGCCCGCCTGCGCGGCCTCGATCCGGGCTACACCCAGATCCTGATCAACGGCGAGCGCGTGCCGGGCGCCGGCCTCGACCGCTCGTTCTTCGTCGACCGCATCCCCGCCGAGCTGATCGAGCGCGTGGAGGTGGTCCGGTCCGCCTCGGCCAACCGAAGCGGCGACGCCATGGCCGGCGCCCTGAACATCGTGCTGCGGGACGGCTATTCGGTCGATGGCGGTTACCTGCGCGTCGGCGCGCTCCACTTCGACGACAAGCGGGTGAAGGGGACGGTGGGCGGCGTCTACTCCGGCGAGTTCGGTCCCGGCCGCTTCATCGTCGGCGCCAATGTGCAGGGCCGTCGTAATCCCAAGCAGAAGACCAGCTGGCGCTATTCCGAACCCGGCGGGACGCTGGACGACATCGAGCTGCAGAGCGACCTGCGCGACGGGACCGATTACTCGGTGAACGGCAGCTACGACCTCAGGACCGAAACGGGCGCGCTGAAGCTCGATGGCTTCTTCGTGCGCACCAGCCGCTACGAGGACGAGGACTCCATCGAGTACGCCGGCGGGCGCATCGGTCCTGCCGACCTGCTGACCTACAACGACAACAACGTCGACATCCGCACCGACAACTGGTCGCTGGGCGCGCGCTTCGATCAGGACATGGCGGGGGGCCGCACCCGCTTCAAGATCGGCTACGCCGAGCTGAGCGACCGGCAGGATGAGGTCGAGGAGGAGTACGAGTACCTGCGCGACACCCGGCCCTTCCCGGAGGATGACCGCTTCACCGGCGACCTGACCTTCACCCGACTGAAAGACAAGGAGATCACCGGCGAGCTGTCGCACAGGCGAGACCTGGGCGGGGCGGAGCTCGCATTCGGCGTCCAATACGCCCGGAAGGACCGGGACACCGCGATCACCACCGACCGCAACCGGATCACCATCCCCAACGCGCCGGCGCCGCGGCCGACGCTGCCCGGCGACTACGGTCCGTTCCTGCCGGAAGCGGGCGGGCTGAACCACATCCGGGAAGAGCGGATCGACCCGTTCCTGATGGTCACAGGCGACGCCGGCGCCTTCGTCTGGGAAGCCGGCGTCCGGTGGGAGAACACCGACACGACGATCGAGGACGAAACCGCCGCGGCCGGCGCGCGCGACGTGAAGAACGACTACAGCTTCCTGCTGCCGTCGGCGCACCTGCGCTGGACCCTGTCGGCCGCCGACCGCATCAACCTTTCGGTCGCGCGCACCGTTCGCCGGCCGAACTTCAATTTCATCTCGCCGGCCTTGCTCGAGGCCGAGCTGGGCGACAACGACTTCTTCGGCAATCCCGACCTGAAGCCGGAGACGGCCTGGGGCCTCGACCTCGGCTACGAGCGCCGCATGGGCCGTCGTGGCGTCGCCGGCGTCAACGTCTTCTACCGCGACGTGAAGGACCTCATCGAGGTCGCCGGCACCGGTGAGGAAGGCAGCGAAGGCCCCGGCACGTTCGTGCTCAGCCCCCGGAATACGGGCGACGGGAAGGTGTGGGGCATCGAGTTCGACCTCTCGACGCCGTTGACCTTCGCGGGGCTGGAGAACACCGGGGTGTTCTTCAACTACTCCTGGCTCGACAGCGACATCACCGACGAGTTCGGCGGCCGCCGCTTCAACGACCAGGCCAAGTTTGTCCTGAACGCCGGCTTCATCCACGACCTTCCCGAATGGGGCGCCGCATTCGGGGCCACCTACCGCAAGCAGGGGAAGGCCTTCGGCCGGATCATCGGCGAGGAGGTCACCACCACCTACGGCGCCGATCTCGAGCTGTTCGTCGAGAAGCGCCTCAGCGACCGCTTCGTGATCCGCCTCACGGGCTCGAACCTGCTCGACGGCAAGAAGAGGGAAGCCTTCGATAAGTTCAACACCATCGAGGATCAGATCGACCGGGACTACGACGAGTTCGAGCGGGAGGCCGAGGAGGCCGGACCGGTGTTCCAGCTCGTCGCGCGGATGACGTTCTAGGAGAGCTCAGCCATGCGGCGACGCCACGCGATCCTGGCCGGCGCGGCGCTCGCCGCCGCCCTCGCCGCCCTCGCCGCCCCGGCGAGCGCTCACCCCGGACATCAGCACTTCCAGCCGGTCCCGGGCGCGAAGGCCAGCGGCGCCGATCCGGCGAAGCGCACGTGGCTGGCGGGCGACCATCACGTCCACAGCTGGTTCAGCGTCGACTGGAAAGACGCGACGGACGGACGTTCGCCCCCGAGCCGGTGATCGGCGGCGACAGCAACAACACGATCCGCACCAACGCCAAGCGGGCGGCGGAGCATGGCCTGGCCTGGATGGCGGCGACGGACCACGGCGGCCCCAACCATTCCAAGCTGAACAGGGACCAGGCCTATCCCGAGGTGCTGCAGGCCCGGCGGGAAACCCCCGGCCTGATCCTGTTCTTCGGCATGGAGCTGGACACGCCGGGCGCGGAACACTCCAGCGTGATCGTGCCGAAGACGCCGGCCGAACGCGACACGCTGTTCGGCATCGAAAGCGGCTACAATCGGCGCGAGCCCTGGCCCGCCGATCCCACCTGGGACACCGAACGGCGCATGCTCGATGCGCTGACCCACATGCGGGCGTTGCCCGCGCCGCCCGTGGTGATCGCCAATCATCCGTCCCGCACGGCCGACGGCGTCGGCCAGTATGGCAAGGTCAGCCCGCACGAACTGCGGAACTGGAACGACACCGCGCCGACCGTCGCCGTCGGCATGGAGGGCGCGCCCGGGCACCAGGCAGGGCCCCTGCTCTCGCCCGGAAGCGCCGATGAGGAGCACCGTGCTCGGGGCGCCTATCGTCGCGCGCCGACGATGGGCGGCTTCGACCAGATGGCGGCCATCGTCGGCGGCGTCTGGGACTCCATGCTCGGCGAAGGCCGCCGCTGGTGGATCACCGCCACCTCCGACTCGCACCGCCACTACACCGAGGGCGGCTCCGACTTCTGGCCCGGCGAATATTCCAAGACCTATGTCAAGGCGACACGGACCTACGACGACGTGCTGGACGGCCTGCGCAACGGCCGGGTCTTCGTCACCCTGGGCGACCTCGTGTCCGAGGTCGACGTCACCGCCCAGACCGCCGACGGCCGGCGCCGGGCCGAAATCGGCGGCGCGCTGAAGGTCCCGAGAGGCTCGGACGTCGCCATCGTCATCCGCGTTCGCGATCCCGCGGGCGAGAACTTCGGCGGCTCCACGCCCAGCGTCGCCCGCATCGACCTGATCCGCGGCGACGTCACGGGTCCGGCCGCCGACCGCAGCGCCGACCAGAACCCGACCGCACGCGTAGAGAAGCGTTTCGGCCCCGCCGACTGGGCGCGGGACGGCGAGCGGCTGAACATGGTCTACACGCTGAGGAACGTGACGGCCGACGGCTACGTACGAATCCGCGGCACGAACGGCGCCGAACTCGAGCCTGCCCCCGACGCGATCGGCGAGGACCCGTGGGCCGACCTCTGGTTCTACGCCAACCCGATCTTCATCGAGGTCGAGGACTAGCCGCCGCCGGAACCGGCTCTGGTCAAGCTCGTTTCGGTTGCGGGACGGGGACCCGGAGAACGACATGCTCAGGACGATCGCCTTGACCGTGGCCATCGCCTCGGCCCTTGCCGCCTGCTCCGCCCTGCCCAGGACCGCGCCGGCCCCGACCGCCCCGCCGGCCTTCTCGGCGCGCATTGACATCCAGGATGTGAGCGGATCGGCGGCGTCCGGGGTCAGGACGCCGCCTGGGACGGCCCAGACCCTCGCCGAGGCCGTGCGGACGGAGGTCGGCCGGGCCCCGCAGGGCGGGCCGGCAGCCCGGCTTGTCTTCGTGATCGCGGACTACCGCCCGGCCGGCCGCAACGCGAAGACCGCCCGAATGACGGTCAAGGTAAGCATCACGACACCGAGCGGCGCGGCCCTGCGCCAGTTCGCCGTCACCCGGGAAGCGACCGGCGGGGCCGCGGAGGCCCGGGCCACCCTGATCGCCCAAAGCGCCGAGGCGATCGTCAGGATCGCCCGGGGTGAAGCGGCGCCGTCCTAGAGGTTCTCGCGCAGCCAGGCGGCGGCCTTGGCCACCGGATTGGCGCGGGGGTCCAGCGGCTCCCGGCGCAGCTTGGCCGAGGTCAGCGACTTGGCCGAGACCGCTTCGCGCGGACCGAAGGCGGCGCGGTGCAGGATGCCGGCGGCCGCCGTGAAGGCCGGGCCCGAGGCGGCGTCGGCCAGGTGCGGCACGCGGCGCGGCCGGCCCAGGCGCACCGGGCGATCGAACACGCGGACGGCGACTTCCCGGACGCCCGCCAGCTGGCTGGCGCCGCCGGTCAGCACCAGGCCCGCGCCCGGCTCCACCGGCGCGCCCGACGCCTTGAGGCGGTCGCGCAGCAGTTCCAGGGTCTCTTCGACGCGCGGGGCGATGATGCCCTTGAGCAGGGAGCGCGGCGCCACGACCGGACCCGCGCCCGGATCGTCGCCGCGGGGCGGCGCCTCGATCATCTCGCGGTCCTCGTTCGCCGAGGCGATGGCGGAGCCGTGCAGGGTCTTGATGCGCTCGGCGCCGGCGATCGAGGTCGACAGGCCCCGGGCGATGTCCTGGGTCACGTGCTGGCCGCCGACCGGCACGGTCTCGACGTGGACCAGGCTGCCGCCGGTGAACACCGCCGCCGAGGTCGAGCCGCCGCCCATGTCGATGCAGACCGATCCAAGGTCCATCTCGTCTTCTTCCAGCGCAGCCAGGGCCGAGACGAACGGCGCGGCCACCACGCCCTCGAGCTGGAGGTGGGCGCGCTCGACGCAGGCGCCGAGGGTCTGGAAGACGGTTTCGGCGACCGAGACGACCAGCAGTTCGACGCCCAGCGTCTTGCCGAACATGGCGCGCGGATCGCGCACCCCGCCCTGCCCGTCCACCGACCAGGCGACCGGCAGGATGTGGACCGCGCGGCGGCCCGGAAGCTTGATCTGGGCCAATGCGTTCTGGATGGCGCGGACGAGGTCGTTGTCGGCGATCGGACGAGCGCCGATCGAGACGCGGCCGGCCACGCGAGACGATGAGAGCTGGCCGCCAGCCGTCGCCACCGCCACGCCCTGGACGTTCACGCCCGCCACGTTCTCGGCCCGCTCCACCGCCTGGGCGATGGCTTCCGACGCCTCGTCGAGGTTGACGATCGAGCCGCCGCGCACGCCGCGCGACTGGACGTAGCCCACGCCGCAGGTCGTCAGCGTCCGGTCCGCCTTGCGCACGCCTTCCGGCTTCATGATGAAGCAGGTCACCTTCGAGGCGCCCAGGTCGACGGCGGCGATCACCTTGGGCGGCGCAAGCGCGGCCTTCAGACCATCGCGGCTGTCCTTGGCGGCGGCTTCGGGTCGGGTCGGCAGCTTGAGCATCTGCGGGGCTTTTCTTCTCTTCGTTACACGCCGGCGGCGACCAGGCCGCCCGGCGCGGTGGGACCGATGGGGGCGCGCGGCCGGACGGCCACGACGTCGGGGTTGCGCAGGTCGATGCGCTCGAAGCCCAGCTCAAGGATGCGCGAGCGCAGGTCGAGCTGTTCGAGCTGGGCCAGCGCGTCCTCCTCGCCCGCGGCGGGGAGCTGGATCAGCGAACCGTCCTTCAGGCGCAGGTCCCAGCGGCGATCGTCGACGCGGACAAGGGCTTCCAGGCGCTGCATCAGCTTTGGCCGCTGGGCCAGGACCGGCAGGATCTCGCCCGCGTGCTGTGCGCCGCCCGCGCCCACCACCAGCGGCAGGGTCGGGAAGCGAGCCGGATCGGCCTCGGGGATGATGGCGCCCTTGTCGTCGATCACCACCGTACGCCCGCCGTGCTGCCAGACGGCCAGCTGCCGGCGCTCTTCGACGGCGATCACCAGGGTGTCGGGCAGCAGGCGCACGACCTTGGCTTCCTTCACCCAGCCCACCTGTTCGACCCGGGCGCGCAAGGCGTCCAGATCCATGCCCAGCAGCGGTTGGTCCTTCTGGACGGCGGCGGCGCGGACGATGTCCGGGGTGGCCATCTTGGACGCGCCCTGGACATGGACGGCCTGCAGGCGGAACCCGGCCTGGCCGAACTGGCCGTCGACCGCTGCGGTCACGCTGTGCGCCAGGGCCTCGCCGCGACCGCCGGTGGCGAGCGTGGCGGTGACGGCGGCGATCAGCACGCCGGACGCGGCCAACAGGATCAGCTTGGGGGAGGCGCCGCCGCGCGGGGCCGCCGCGCCCTTGGCGGGTGACCGCCTGGGACTACCCTGCCCGCCCGACGCCCTGGCGGGGGCTGCCTTGGGCCGGGGCGTCGCTGCGACTCGCGATGCTCCCCGCTCCGCCGCGGGCATAGGCGTCCTCCGTGATCCACAACACAAGCCGGTCGAAATCCACGCCCTGCGCCGCCGCCTGCTCGGGGACGAGCGAGGTGGGCGTCATGCCGGGCTGGGTATTGACCTCCAAGAGGACCAGAATGTCGTTAATGTCGTCATAACGGAGGTCCGCCCGGGTAACGCCCCGACAACCAAGAGCGGCGTGTGCGCGCTCGGACAGTTCTTTCGCCTTTTCAAAGGCATGCTGCGGCATCCGGGCCGGAACGATGTGCTGCGAGCCGCCCTCCGCGTACTTGGCGTCGTAGTCGTAGAACTCTCGCTCGGTAAGAATTTCGGTCACGGTCATGGCCCTGCCGTCCATGACGCCCACCGCCAACTCCATCCCGCGCACGAAGGGCTCGACCATAACCTCGTCGCCGTAGGTCCAGGACGGCTCCAGGATTTCCTGCGGCGGCCGGTTGGCGCGATCCCGGACGATATAGACGCCGACCGACGATCCCTCGGCGTTGGCCTTCACGACGTAGGGCGGCGGCATCACGTGATCGCGGGCCACGTCGAAGCGGTTGTACAGCCCGCCGCCGGGGACGGTGACCCTCGCCGCCGCCAGCACCGCCTTGGCCTTGGCCTTGTCCATCGCCAGCGCCGAGGCCAGCACGCCCGAGTGGGTGTAGGGGACCTGCAGCGTCTCGAGGATGCCCTGGACGCAGCCGTCCTCGCCCCACGCGCCATGCAGGGCGTTGAACACCACGTCCGGCTTCAGCCGCGCCAGCACCTCCGCGACGTCGCGGCCAGCGTCGACACGGCTCACGCGGGGCCCAGCCGCTCCAGCGCATCGGCGCACTCGCGGCCCGAGACGAGGCTCACCTCGCGCTCGGAAGATAGGCCGCCCAGCAGAACGGCGACGTGGTGTCCGGAGAGGGGGGGCGGTCATTGTGACGACTCGTGGGGCTGGGTGGTCTGGCGTCCGCCGTCGCCCACGGGGGGCCCCGGGTCAAGTGCGCGCGCGGCCGCGCTCCCACAGGCTGATGAAGGCGGCGAGCAGGCAGCCGGCGACGATCCCCAGCGTCAGGTCGTGCAGGATCGTGAACCCGAAGGTGGCGAACAGCACCGCGCCCGTCCGCCAGTCGCGCGCCAGACGCGCGAGCTCATCCTTCTCGACCATGTTCCAGGCCACGACCACCAGCACGCCGGCGAGGGCCGCGAGCGGTATGTAGCTGGCCAGCGGCGCGGCCAGCAGCATGAACAGCAGCAGGAACAGGGCATGCAGCATGCCCGCGAACGGGCTGCGGGCGCCGGC
The DNA here is from genome assembly GCF_024699945.1 of Phenylobacterium sp. J426. GTDB lineage: Bacteria > Pseudomonadota > Alphaproteobacteria > Caulobacterales > Caulobacteraceae > Phenylobacterium. The sequence goes on from NZ_JAJOMY010000001.1 coordinate 4,011,592, forward strand.
GCGGATGTTGGCCGCGGTCCGCGCGATGGTCCCCGTCACGGCGATACCGCCGAACAGCGCCGAGCCCACATTGGCGAGCCCCTGCGCCACGAGTTCCATGTTCGCCCTGTGCACGCGGCCCGTCATCCTGTCGGCGACCGTGGCCGAGAGCAGGCTCTCGACTCCGCCCAGCAAGGTGAAGGCGAGCGCGGAGGGCAGCACCTGCAGCGCCAGCCCGGGGGTGAACGGCGGAAGGCCGGGCGCCGGCAGGTTGCGGGGCAGGTCGCCGAAGCGCGCGCCGATGGTCTCCACCGGCAGGTGCAGCCCGGCGGCGAGGAGCGTCGCGCCGACGACGGCGAACAGCATCCCCGGCCAGCCGGGCCTCAACCGGCGCAGACCCAGGATGAAAGCCGCGACACCGAGGCCCAAGGCCAGGGCGGCCGGCGTGACGGTCGGCGCCGCTGCGGCGAGCGCGGCGAGCTTGGGCACGAGTTCGCCCGGCTCCCGGCCGGGCAGCGTCAGGCCGGCGAGATCCTTGATCTGGCTGGCCAGGATGGTGACGCCGATCCCCGCGGTGAAGCCGACGGTCACCGCGTGGGGGATGTGGCGGATCAGCGACCCCAGCCGGAGCAGCCCGACCAGCGCGAGCATGACTCCCGACATGAGGACCGTCAGGAGCAGGCCTTCGACGCCGAACCTCGCGGTGGTGGCGGAGACCAGGACGATGAAGGCGCCGGCAGGCCCACCGATCTGGTAGCGGCTCCCGCCGAGGGCCGAGACCAGGAACCCGCCGACGATGGCCGTCCACAGGCCCCGCTCCGGGGAAACGCCGGAGGCCACGGCGATGGCCATGGACAGCGGCAACGCGAGGATCGCGACCGTCAGGCCGGCCATCGCGTCGCGTCGCAGCGCCCCGGCGCTGTAACCCTCCTTCAGGGCGGTGGCGAGCTTGGGCTTGTAGAGGTGAGCTTTGGCGGCGCCCGTCCGGCATGACGGCCAGGGTCGCGCGGGACGAGGGCGCGACGCAACTCCGGTCGGCTACGGAAGCCCGTTCCGTAACGGCGCCGCGGCGGGAGGCCTCAGGGCTTCGCCGCCAGCGCCCGGAAATCGATGTCGCTGTTCGCCGCCGCGTGCAGGAATGCGGCCCAGACCGCCACGTTCTGCGACAGCTCCGCCGGGTCGATCTTGTCCAGCGTGTCGTCGGCGGAGTGGTGCAGATCGAAGTAGCGGCTGGCGTCCTGGTCGAACTCCACGAACGGCCCCGGCCGAGATCAGGCCCGAGACGTCGGCGCCCCCGAACCGCGGAGCCTCGCGGCTGACGATCACCTTCAGCGGAGCGATGGTCGCCCGGAACGCCTGCATGGCCGGATGGTCCAGGCTCCCCTTGGGCAGGCGGGCCTGCCACACGCGGCCGGCCCCGGAATCGCTCTCGCCGACGACCACCATCTGGGCGACTTCGTCCCTGTGCGCGGCGAGATAGGCCTCGCTGGAGCCGCCCTGCTCTTCCGAGCCCCACATCACCACGCGGAGCGTCCGCTTCAATGGCCCCTGCGAGGCGGCAAGCTTGGCGGCGGCCGTGGTGATGGCGATGCCCGCGGCGTCGTCCACCGCGCCCGTGCCCGCATCCCAGGAGTCCAGGTGTCCGCCGACGATCAGCACCCCGGCTCCGGGGTCCGCGCCGGGGATTTCGCCCGAGATGTTGTAGGCCGGAACCTTGGGTTCGAACCGCGAGGTCATGTTGAGCTTGACGGTCACGGGTTTGCCGCGGGCGACCATGTTCTCGAGCAGGTCGGCGTCGGGCGTCGACAGCGCCGCAGCCGGGATGCCGCCCGCCTGGCGCCGCCGGCGTGCGGCAGGCGGGTGTCGTCCGTCGACAGCGAGCGGATCAGATAGGCGACGGCGCCGCGCTTGGCGGCCTCGACTGGGCCGCGGCTCCGCTGGGCGTTGATGGCGCCGTAGCCGGAACCGTCCTGGGCGCGGGTCATCACGCCAGTGACGACGGCGATCTTGCCCTTCAGCGACCCCTCCGGCGCGGCGAGGAACGCGTCGTAGCTGCGGAACAGCGCGATCTCGGCCGTAATCCCGCCCTTCGGCGTCGACGACGAACGGCCGAGCCCCAGGATATGCAGTTTCTGCGGATAGGGGCCGACCACTTCCGCGCTCTCCTCGCCCCGGAACCAGCCTGAGGCGGTGAAGGTCTCGACCTTCACGTTCTGGAAGCCCTGGCGCTTGAACGTCTCGACCGCCCAGTCCTTGGCCCGGTCCATGGCGGGCGAGCCGACGAGGCGCGGCCCGATTTCCGTGGTGAGGGATTCGGCGATCGTCCAGGCGGTCTGATCGGTCAGCGCCTTGTCGCGAACGGCGGCGGCGCTGGCGGCCAGATCCTGGGCGGAGGCGGGCGCGGCGGCGACCAGCAGGCTGGCGGCGGCTACGGTCATGAGGGCGAAGTTGCGCATGACCTCCGCGTGCGCGGCCGGGGGATTCCCGTCAAGCGCGTCTGCTGCCAAAGCTTGGCGGCAGCATCGGATCAAGCTTGCGGCGGGCGCCCGATACGCTTGATTTCCCAATCCAGGTCAACGCCGAACTTGGCCTTCACGTCGGCCCGGACCGCCTCGCCGAGACCTTCGAGATCGGCCGCCGTCGCCTCGCCGGTGTTGATCAGGAAGTTCGCGTGCAGCGGCGAGAACATCGCCCCGCCGAACAGCTTCCCGCGCCATCCGGCCTCGTCGACCAGCTTCCAGGACGAATGTCCCGGCGGGTTCTTGAAGGTCGAGCCGCCCGTCTTCTCGCGGATCGGCTGGGTCTGCTCGCGACGCGCCGTGATCTCGGCCATCCGCGCCTCGACGGCGGCCGGCTCGTCGGCCGCGCCCTCGTACAGCGCGCCGAGGAAGATCAGCTGCTGCGCCGCCGCCCGCGCGGACTTGCGGTAGGCGTACTCCAGGTCCGCGTTGGAGAGCGTGATCCGCTCCCCGCCCCGGGTCAGCGCATAGGCCTCGACCAGCACGTCCTTGGTCTCGGAGCCGTAGCAGCCGGCGTTCATGACCAGCGCCCCGCCGATCGTCCCGGGCACGCCGCGATAGAACTCGAGCCCCGCGATCCCCGCCTTGCCGGCCTCCCGCGCCACCACCGCGTCGAGCGCCGCCGCTCCGGCATAGATGCGGTTGTCGCCGCGCGGCTCGACCTTGGCGAACGCCTTTCCCAACCGGATAACCACGCCGTCCACGCCGCCGTCGCGGACCAGGGTGTTGGAGCCGACGCCCAGGACCGTCACCGGCACGTCCGCCGGCAGCCCCTTCAGGAAGGCCGCCAGGTCGTCCTCGTCCTCCGGCAGGAAGATCACGTCGGCCGGCCCGCCGACGCGGAACCAGGTGAAGGGGCCGAGCGGCTCGTCCTTCAGCACCTTGCCACGGACGGGCGGAAGCTTGTCCTTCCAGCTCATTGCGCGGCCTGGCCCAGGGCTTCAAGTTCGCCCGGCAGGGCGTAGGCCCAGCTGGTGATGTCGCCGGCGCCCAGCAGCACCACGAGGTCGCCGCTCTGGGCTTCCTCGCGCACGAGCTTCGCGAGCTCCCCCGGCGCAGGGAGCGGCACGACCCGGCGGTGGCCGTAACGGCGCAGGCCGCTGACGAGGCCGTCCTTGTCGACGCCCTCGATCGGCTGTTCGCCGGCGGGGTAGACGTCGGCCACGACCACAGTGTCGGCGTCGTTGAAACAGGCGCAGAAGTCGTCGAAGAGGTCGCGAAGGCGCGTGTACCGGTGCGGCTGGACCACCGCGATCACCTTGCCTTCGGTCACCGCGCGGGCCGCCTTCAGCACCGAGGCGATCTCCACCGGATGGTGGCCGTAGTCGTCGAGGACACGGACCCCGTCGGCCACGCCCGTCGTCGTGAAGCGACGCTTCACCCCGCCGAAGGCCGCCAGCCCCTTGCGGATGGCGTCGTGCGCCACGCCGAGCTCTCGGGCCACGGCGATGGCGGCCAGCGCGTTCTGGACGTTGTGCTGCCCCGCCATCGGCAGCAGGAGGTCATCGTAGGACGTGAAGCTGCCGTCCCGCGGCTGGATCATCACCGAGAAACGCGCGCCTTCCGGCCCCATGCGGATGTTGTGCGCCCGCACCTCGGCCTGCGGATTGACGCCGTAGGTGACGAGACGGCGGTTCTCGACCCGGGCGGCCATGGCCTGGACTTCCGGATGGTCGGTGCAGACGGCGGCGAAGCCGTAGAACGGGATGTTCTCGACGAAGTCCTGGAAGGCTTTCTTCACGGCCTCGAAGTCGCCGTAGTGGTCGAGGTGCTCGGGATCGATGTTGGTGACGACCGCGGCCGTCGACTTCAGCTTCAGGAACGTGCCGTCGCTCTCGTCGGCCTCGACCACGATCCAGTCGCCGGCGCCGACCTTCGCATTGGTGCCGTAGGCGTTGATGATGCCGCCGTTGACCACCGTCGGATCGAGCCCCCCGGCGTCCAGCAGCGTCGCCACCATCGACGTCGTGGTGGTCTTGCCATGCGTGCCGCCCACGGCCACCGAGAACTGCAGCCGCATCAGCTCGGCCAGCATCTCGGCCCGGCGCACCAAGGGCAGGCGCTTCTCGCGGCCGGCGACCATCTCCGGATTGTCCGGCTTCACCGCCGTTGAATAGACGATGGCGTAGGCGCCTTCGACATTGGCGGCGTCGTGCCCGATGAAGATCTTCGCGCCCAGCTTCTCCAGCCGCTCGGTGTTCGCGCTGGCCTTGGCGTCCGAGCCCTGCACCTGGTAGCCGGTGCGCAACATGATCTCGGCGATGCCGCTCATGCCGATGCCGCCGATGCCGATGAAATGCACGGGGCCGATCGCGAAGGGTACGGGGCGGCGATTCATAGCGATCTGCTACCGCCGACCGCCCTCGTGAGCAATTGCTAGCCGCCGCGGGCGGTCTGCTCCACCACGTCGGCCAGGCGCTCGGCCGCGTCCGGGATCGCCACCGAGCGGGCCGCGTCCGCCATCCGCTGAAGGCGGGCGGGGTTGTTCAGCAGCTTCTCCAGCGCGTTGGCCAGGCTGTCGACCGTGAGCTGGTGCTCGCGCGCCACCTCGGCGCCGCCGGCGTCGGCCAGCAGCTTGGCGTTCTGGCCCTGGTCGTCGTCGATGGCGATGGCCAGCGGCACCAGGATCGAGGGCTTAGCCGCCACCGCGAACTCGCACACCGTGCCCGCGCCGGCCCGGCCGATCACGAGGTGGGCGTCGCGCAGGCGGCTGGCGATGTCCCGGAAGAAGGGCGCGATCTCGGCGTCCACCAGCGCGTCGCGATAGGCGCGCCGCGCGGCGTTCATCGACTCCGCGCGGGTCTGCTGCTGGACCGCCAGCCGCCGGCGCAGGTCCTCCGGCAGCGCCTTGACCGCCTCCGGCACCAGTTCCGACAGCAGGCGCGCACCCTGGCTGCCGCCCGTGACCAGCAGGCGCACGGGTCCGTTCGGCTCGGGCGGGACGTAGGGGACGTCGGCCAGCGCCCGGATGGGCGGCCGAACAGGGTTGCCGACCACGACGGCCCGGGCGGCGACCTTCTCCGGGGCCTTCTTCAGCGTCGGGAAGGCGCAGGCGACGGTCTTCACGTGCGACGCCAGCAGCCGGTTGGTCCGGCCCATGACCGCGTTCTGCTCGTGGATCACCGTCGGGCGGCGGTCCAGCAGCGCGGCGACCAGCGCCGGCGCCGAGGGATAACCGCCGAAGCCCACGACCACGTTCGGGCCGATTTCGCGGAACGCGGCGCGGGCGTGCATGGCCCCGCGCATGACCGCAAAGCCCGCGCGCATCATGCCGATCGGATCGCCCGGCTTGTACGTGGCGGCGGAGAGGCCGATGCGGCGTTCGGCCGGAAAGTCCTGGGCCAGGCCGGCGACCCGCTCGTCCGAGGCGAGCACGACGCCCCAGCCGCGGGCGATCAGCGCCTCGGCGAGCGCCTGAGCGGGAAAGAGGTGGCCTCCGGTGCCCCCGGCGGCGACGACGGCGATCTTACGCATGATTGGCGGGACGCTTAGGCGAAGGCGCCCGCCTTGGCGAGCCCCTCGGTCGGGGTATAGGCGCCAGGCCGGCGGCGGGTGAGCGCCAGAGCCATGCCCAGGGTCAGCCCCATCGCCAGCATGGACGACCCGCCGTAGCTGATGAACGGCAGCGTCATGCCCTTGGTCGGGATCAGGTTGAGGTTCACGGCGACATTGATGATCGCCTGCTGGCCCACCAGCACGAACAGGCCCGCCGCGGCGACCTGCTCGAACGGGTCCGACAGCTTCATGGCGCGGTAGAGGCCGCGGATCACCACGAAGGCGAACAGCGAGATCAGGAGCAGGCTGAAGACCAGGCCGTACTCCTCGGCGCCCACCGAATAGATGAAGTCCGTGTGCAGGTCGGGCACGTGGCGCTTCATCACGCCCTCGCCGGGGCCGCGGCCGAAGAAGCCGCCGGCTGCGATCGCCTCGGCGGCGCGGTCCACCTGGTGGGTGTCGGCCTTGTCGGGGCTGAGGAACCGGTCGACGCGGCTGGCCACGTGCGGGAACAGGAAGTAGGTCGAAGAGAGGCCGGCCACGGCCATAGCCCCCAGCAGCATCACCCAGGACAGCGGCACGCCCGCCATCCAGAACGCCGCGCCGAAGGCGACGGTGATGAGCACGGTCTGGCCGACGTCCGGCTGGATCAGCAGCAGGCCCACCGAGACGGCATAGAGACCGAAGGCGATCGAGACGCCCGGCACGCCCTGCCCCTTCTGGCCCTCGGCGAACATCCAGGCGACCAGGATGATCAGCGCCGGCTTCATGTATTCCGAAGGCTGGAAGGTGAAGCCGCCGAACTCGATCCAGCGGGTCGCCCCCTTGGCGTTGTGGCCGATGAAGGGCAGCGCGACCATCACGGCGATGGCGGCGAGCCAGATGAAGAAGGCGGCGCGGCGGACGTTCTTCACGTCCAGCATCGAGATGCTGATCAGGATGACGGTGGAGCCCACCGCGAAGACGCACTGGCGGACGGCGAAATGGAAGGGATCGCCGAGATTCATGCGCGCCGCGGCCGCCGGACTCGCGGCGAACGACATCAGGATGCCAATGAAGATCAGCAGACCCACGACGCCCAGCATCCAGCGGTCGACCGTCCACCACCACACGCCCAGCGGCGAGCGGTCGGAACGGGGAAAGGCGTGAGCCTGGCTGACGGTGGTCATGCGGCGGAAACCTGGGCTTGGGCCAGCCGCTGGACGGCCGCCCGGAAAGCCTCGCCGCGCTCTTCGAAATCGGCGAACTGATCGAACGAGGCGCAGGCCGGCGACAGCAGGACGACGGCGTCCTGTCCGGTGGCGTTCGCATCCGCGAACGCCTGCTGGACGGCGGTCTCGATGACGCCGGCCTCGACGGCGGCGACGCGTCCCCTGAGCGTCTGGGCGAAGGCCGGCGCGGCCTCGCCGACGAGGTAGGCCTTCTCGATGCGCGGGAACAGGTCGGTCAGGCTGTCGATGCCGCCGGTCTTGGCGAGGCCGCCGGCGATCCAGAAGAACTTGGGATAGCTGGACATCGCCTGGCGCGCGGCGTCGGCGTTGGTGGCCTTGCTGTCGTTGACGAACCGCACCTTGCCCAGGGTCGCCACCGTCTCCATCCGATGGGCGAGGCCCGGGAAGGTCATCAAATGCTGGGCGGCTTCGTCGCCGGGCACGCCCAGCCCCTTGGCCGCGGCGTAGGCGGCGGCGGCGTTCTGCCAGTTGTGCCGGCCCGGGAGCGAGCGGGCGCGCTTCAGGTCCGCCGCCTCATGGGCGCGCTCGCCGGTGGCGTCGTACAGCAGGCCGTCGAGCGCGTAGACGCCGCGGCTCATCGCCTTGGACGCCGAGATCGGCACGATGGTGCGGCGGTTGGCGGCGGTGATCTCTGTGCAGATCCGCTGCCCCCAGGGATCGTCCACGCCGATCACCGCCGTGTCGCCCTTGCCCTGGTTGGCGAGGATGCGGCGCTTGGCGGCCACGTAGTTCTCCATCGAGCCGTGCCGCTCGAGATGGTCCGGCGAGATGTTCAGGATGACGGTGACATCGGGGTGCAGGCTCGACGTCAGGTCCAGCTGGTAGGACGAGAGCTCGAGGACGTAGACCGCCCCGCCGTGCATGTCCTCGAGGCTCAGGACGCCGTAGCCGATGTTGCCCCCCGATGCGCACGTCGCGGCCGGCCTCGGCGAGGATGTGGCCGATCAGCGCCGTGGTCGTCGACTTTCCGTTGGTGCCGGTGATGGCGACGATCTTCGGCCGCTTGTGGTCGGGCGCCGCGTTCACGGTGCGGGCGAAGAGCTCGATGTCGCCGAGGATCTCGACGCCGGCTTCGCGGGCGCGCTCCACCGTCCAGTGCGGCGCGGGGTGGGTCAGCGGCACGCCGGGCGACAGCATCACGGCGGCGAACCGGCTCCAGTCGGCCCGGGTCAGGTCGGTGAGCTCGAACCCGTCCGCCTCCGCGGCCGCCCGGGACTTCGGGTTATCGTCCCACAGCGCCACCTGGGCTCCCCGGCCATGAGCGCGCGCGCGGCGGCGAGGCCCGTACGGGCCAGGCCGAACACGGCGACCGTCCTGCCTTCGAAGCCGCGGACCGGGATCATGGCGTGCGCGCGACCTCCCTACCGGAGCTTGAGGGTGGCGAGGCCCAGCAGGGCCAGCATGATGGCGACGATCCAGAAGCGGATGACGACGGTGGATTCCGACCAGCCCAGCTTCTCGAAATGGTGGTGGATCGGCGCCATGAGGAAGATCCGCCGGCCGGTCCGCTTGAACCAGGCGACCTGGATGATCACCGACAGGGTCTCGGCGACGAACAGTCCGCCGATCACCGCCAGGATGATCTCGTGCCGCGTAGCGACCGCGACCGTGCCGACGGCGCCGCCGAGCGCCAGCGAACCCGTGTCGCCCATGAAGATCTTGGCCGGCGGCGCGTTGTACCAGAGGAAGCCCAGTCCTGCGCCGATCAGCGCGCCGCAGAAGACCGAGATCTCGCCGACGCCCGGCACGTGGTGGAGCTGCAGGTAGTTCGAGAAGACGAAGTTGCCGACCAGGTAGGCGATCAGCCCGTAGGCGGCCGCGGCGATCATCACCGGAACCGTCGCCAGCCCATCCAGCCCGTCCGTGAAGTTCACGGCGTTGGCCGCGCCGACGATGATGAAGGCGCCGAACAGCAGGTAGAACCAGTCGAGGTCGAGGAAGAACTGCTTGAACAGCGGGAAGGTGACCGAGGTCAGCAGCTCCGGCGTCTGGGCCGGCTTCTGGGCGAAGACGATGATCAGCGCCACCGCCGCCATGGCGATGCCCGCTTCCAGCACCAGCCGCACCCTGCCCGAGACCCCGGCGGTCGATTGCCGCGTGACCTTGGCGTAGTCGTCCATGAAGCCCAGCAGCCCATAGCCGGCGGTGACCAGCACCACGGCCCAGACATAGACGTTGGAAAGATCGCTCCAAAGCAGGGTTCCGGCGAGCAGGCCCGCCAGGATCATCACCCCGCCCATGGTCGGCGTGCCGGCCTTCTCGATGACGTGGCGCTCGATGCCTTCGGCGCGGATCGGCTGGCCCTTGCCCTGCTTGGCCTGCATCCAGCGAATGAAGCGCGAGCCCATCGCGACCACGATGAACTGGGCCGTGAAGATGGCCATCCCCGTGCGGAAGGTCTGGTATTTCAGCAGGTTGAGGATCGGGACGTAGCCCGAGGCCGCGAACTGTTCGTACAGCCAGTAGAACATCAGGCCGCCTCCCCGAGCCGGGCGCGAGCGCAGACAGGGCCTGCGCGATGGCGCCGGCCCTCGACCCGTTCGACCCTTTCACCATCACCACGTCGCCGGGCTCTACGGCCTGGACGACCTGCGGCGCGAGCTCCGCAGCGGTTTCGGCGTACCCGCCTCGCCGAGTCGGCGGAAGGGCGTCCCAGAGGGATTTCATCAGCGGACCGGCGCAGAAGACGAGGTCGATCGACGCAGCCTCCAGCGGCTCGGCGAGCCCCGCATGGAAGGCCTGCGCCTCGGGCCCGAGTTCGAGCATGTCGGTGAGCGCCACGATGCGGCGGCCGGCGGCCTCGCGGGCGCCGAGGGTCTTGATCGCCGAGGCCATGGAGATCGGATTGGCGTTGTAGCTCTCGTCGATCAGCGTGAAGGCGCCCGCCCCCTTGGCGATCGTCGCCTCGGCGCCGCGGCCGGCCAGCGGCTCGAACGAGCCCAGCGCCGCGAGGCTGTCGTTCAGGTCGACGTCCAGCGCCCGCAGCATCAGCAGAACCGCCATGCTGTTCAGGCCCCAGTGGAGGCCCGTCTGCAGGATCGGGAAGTCCAACGCCTCGCCATCAAGCCGCGCCTGGACCACTGCGTGCGGCCCCGGAATCTGGAAGTCGATCAGGCGGGCGTCGCAGCCTTCGGCGGTCCCGAAGGTGCGGATCGTGGCCCCGACCCTGTTCGCTTCGGCCTTCAGCAGGTCGAACCAGCGGTTGTCGGCGTTGAGCACCGCGATCCCGCCCGGCTCGAGCCCCTCGAAGATCTCGGCCTTGGCGTGGGCCACGCCGGTCTCGCCGTCGGCGAAGTTCTCGGTGTGCACGGGCCCCACGGTGGTCACGACCACGGCGTGCGGCCGTACGAACTTCGACAGCGGCCGGATCTCGTCGGCGTGGTTCATGCCGATCTCGAACACCGCGCGGTCCACCGTCCGCGGCATCCGCGCCAGCGTCAGCGGAACGCCGATGTGGTTGTTGTAGCTCTTCACCGACGAGTGCGCCGGACCAGCCAGGGAGAGGCCGGCCATGATCGCCTGGGTGACGCTGGTCTTGCCGACCGAGCCGGTCACCGCGCCGCGCCTCACGTGCGGCGCCCGCTCACGGGCGGCGACGCCCAGCTGCTCCAGCGCCTTCAAGGTGTCCGGAACGATCACGGACGGCGCGTCGACCGGCTCGGACGCCAGCACGCCAGCCGCCCCCGCCGCCATGGCCTGGGCGACGAACTCGTGACCGTCGCGCACGCCGGCCAGCGCCACGAACAGGTCGCCCGCCTCCAGGGTGCGCGTGTCGATCGAGACGCCGGCGGTCTCGAAACCAGCGGTAACCCTACCGCCCGTGGCGGCGGCGAGGTCGGCCGCGGTCCAAAGCGGCTCAGCCATGGTGGACCAGCTCCAGCGCCTGGGCGGTCTCGGTCACGTCGTCGAACGGGTGGGTCACGCCGCCGACGATCTGGCCCTGCTCGTGCCCCTTGCCAGCCACCACGAGGATGTCGCCGTCACGCAGCATGGCCACGCCTTCCCGGATCGCCTCGCGGCGGTCGCCGATGTCCTTCGCCTGCGGGCATCCGGCCATCACCTCGGCGCGGATCGCGGCCGGGACCTCCGAGCGCGGGTTGTCGTCGGTGACGATAGCGACGTCGGCCAGGTCCCCGGCGATCTTGCCCATGATCGGGCGCTTGCCGCGGTCGCGGTCGCCGCCGGCGCCGAACACCACGATCAGCCGCCCCCGCACGTGCGGGCGCAGCGCCTTCAGCACCGTTTCCAGCCCGTCCGGCGTGTGGGCGTAGTCGACATAGGCCTCGCCGCCCCGCGGCCCCTGCCCCACCCGCTGCAGGCGCCCCGGCGCGCCCTCAAGCGCCTCAAGCCCGGCGAAGGTCTCCTCCAGGGTCAGCCCGGCCGCCCGGCAGAGCCCCCGCCGCCACCAGGGCGTTCGAGGCCTGGAACCCGCCCGCCAGCGGCAGGCGCACGTCCCACGCGCGGCCCTCGCACTGGATGCGCAGGCGCTGGCCTTCGGGCAGGAGTTCGCGTTTCACCAGCTTCATGTGCTGGCCGGTCTCGCCGACCGTCATCACCCACTGGCCGGCGATCACCGCCGAGGCCGCGAACGCGGGGAAGGCGTCCGAGTCGGCGTTGAGCACCGCCGTGCCGCCGCGCGGCAGCAGGGTGTCGAACAGGCGCAGCTTGGCGGCCTGATAGGCGTCCATCGTGCCGTGGTAGTCGAGGTGATCCTGGGTCAGGTTCAGGAAGCCCGCGGCGGTCAGCCTCACGCCGTCGAGGCGGCGCTGGTCCACGCCGTGAGAGGAGGCCTCCATGGCGAAGTGGCTGACGCCCATGCCCGCCAGCCTCGCCAGCCACTCGGCGACATCGGCGGCGTCCGGCGTCGTCAGGCCGGGCGGCGTCAGCTGTTCCACCGCGCCGCCAGGGCGCGAGACGGTCACGCCCAGGGTGCCCATGCTGGCCGAGGTGCGGCCGGCGCGGGCGAACATCTGGCGGCAGAAGTTGGCGACCGACGTCTTGCCGTTCGTGCCGGTCACGGCGACGCAGACCTGCGGCTGGCGGCCGTAGAACTCGGCGGCGGCCAGGGCATAGGCCCGGCGCGGGTCCTTGGAGACGATGGTCGGGACCGGGAGGCCCAGGTCGCGCTCGGCGATGACGGCGGCCGCGCCCGCCTGGACCGCGGCCGGGGCGAAGCTGGCGCCGTCCACCTTGGTCCCCGGCAGGGCGGCGAACAGGACGCCGGGCTTCACCTTGCGGCTGTCGGCGGTGACGCCGGAGATCTCGGCGTCGGGTCCGACGCTGCGCTTTACGATCTGCGACAGGCGCATCACTGGCCGTTCCCGGCCGGGGCGGGTCCCGCCGCGGTCTCGACGATCTCGGGCTGGCGTTGCACGCCCAGGAAGGGTGCGATCCGCTCGATCACCCGGCCGGCCGCAGGCGCAGCCACCCACCCGCCCGTGGCGTAGCCCGCGGAACGCGCCGTGCCGTGCGGTTCGTCCAGGAGGATCAGCACGAAATAGCGCTTCGCCTCGATTGGGCCGCTGGTGGGGGAACACCGCAGCGAACGACGAGACCTGGCGCTTGTGGTTGTAGCCGCGGATGGCGGGGTCGTACTTCTCGCCGGTGCCGGTCTTGCCGCCGACCGAGAGGCCGGCGATGTTGGCCGAACGACCGCTGCCCGCCTCGCCGGCCACGTTGGCGCGCATGATCGACAGCATCTGCAGGGACGTGCGCTCGGACATCACCCGTCGACCTTCCACGACGGCGCCGGGTTCCTTCTTTCGGATGGTCAGAGGGATCAGCTGGCCGCCGTTGAGGATGGTGTTATAGGCCCGCGCCAGCGCAAGCGGAGTCACGTTGATGCCATGGCCGAACGAGGTGGAGGCGACGGCGTCCTCGTTCCACACCTTGGGCGTCAGCGGCCGGGCGGTTTCGATCAGCTCCACCGGCGCCGGCTCGGTCAGGCCCAGGCGCTTGAAGTAGTCGCCCATCCGCTCAGGACCGATGCCGACGGCCAGCTTGGCCGTGCCGATGTTGGACGAGTGCTGGAACACCTCGACGAGGCTCAGCACCTTCCGCACGGCGTGGTAGTCGTTGATGGTCCGGTAGCCCAGCTTGTAGGGCACGGTGGCGTCGAACATCGTGGTCGGCGTGGCGACGCCGGCGTCCAGGCCGATGGCCACGGTGAACGCCTTGAACGTCGAGCCCATCTCGAACACGGTCGCCGCTGCGCGGTTGGTCTGGGCGTAGACCCCGGCCCTGCCCGGCTTGTTCGGATCGAACACCGGCCAGCTCGCCATCCCCAGGATCTCGCCGGTGTGGACGTCGGTGACGAGCCCCACCGCGCCCTTGGGCGTGAACTCGTGGACCGCCTTGTAGAGCTCGTCCTCCAGCGCGCCCTGGACGCGCAGGTCGATGGAGAGCGGGATCTCGCCGCCCGCACCCGCGCGGATCTCCTCGTTCAGCGCGGCCTCGGCCCCCGAGATGCCCTCGCCGCCGCCGTCGGCGAAGCCGATGATGTGCGCGGCCGACGAACCGAGAGGATAGACGCGGCGTTGCTCGGGCTCGAAGCTGACCCCGGGCAGGCCCAGGGCGTGGACGGTATTGCGCTGCTGGGGCGTCAGCGCGCCGAGCACGAAGATCCGCCGATTGCCGCGCAGCGCCCGCTCCAGCCGGTTGGCGTCCAGCGACGGCAGGGCGGCGAGCAGCGCGCGGCGGGTTTCGGCCGGCTCCCAGATTTCGCGGGGATCGATGTAGAGGCCGTAGTGCAGCAGGTCGGCGGCCAGCAGCATGCCGTTGCGGTCGACGAGGTCGGCGCGCGTTGTCGCCGCCGGGGCGATACGGCCGTCGGGCCGCGCGCCCGAGAACATGGCGGCGCGCGTCGCGCCGACGGCCAGGGTCACGAAGCCCAGGGCGAACAGCGCCAGGATGAAGAAGATGCGCAGGCGGGTGTCGTCCTCCGCCTTCCCCGATGCACGCGCCCGCTCGAAGGCGTGCTCCAGCCCCCACACGCGCTCGGACAGCCAGCGCGACAGCGGCGAGGCGCGCAGCGAGGCCTGGCCCAGGCTCATCGGCCGGCCTCGGCCACACGCATAGGCATCGTTTCCGGCGGCGGCGGGGGCGGCACGCCCGGGATCGCGTCGCCGCCGTTGACCATGGCGGCGACCGCCGAGGGCGCCTTGTCCTTCTTCGGCGGCCCCTTGGCGGCGAGATCGATGATCTGGTCCGGCGTGGCCTCGCGGCTCGCCGTGACCGGCTCCATCTTCAGATAGCTGACCGACAGCCGCTCGATGCGACCGGGTTGTTCGAGGTGCGCGACCTCGGCCTGCAGCAGGCGGATGCGGGTCTTCTCGGCCTTGATCTGGCGCTCGATGGTGGCGATCTCGGCGCGCTCGCGGCCCGCCATCGTCTTGGCCAGGTAGACGCCCACGATGATGAGCACCAGCAGGCCCAGGCCCACCAGGTCGACGAGGCGGAAGCCGCGAATCCTCCGGCTCAGCAGGCTCATGCCGCATCCCTCCAGACCGGCGCTTCCGTGCGCACGGCCGCTCTCAACTTCGCCGAACGGGCTCGGGGGTTGGCCGCCGTCTCCGCTTCCGACGGCCCGCGGGCGCCGTTGAAGAGGAGCTGGAAGCTCGGCGCCGCAGTCTTCTCGACCGGTGGCGCATGGCGCGATCCCGCCGGCGTTCTACCCGCTCGCACCTGCAGGAAACTCTTCACGATTCTGTCTTCCAACGAATGGAACGTGACGACGCAGAGGCGTCCCTGCGGCTTCAGCACGCGCTCGGCGGCCGCCAGGCCCGCCTCCAGCTCCGACAGTTCCTCGTTCACGGCGATGCGCAGCCCCTGGAAGGAACGGGTCGCCGGGTGGATCTTGGCGCCCCGACGGCCGCCCAGGGCCTTCTCGATGAACTCGGCCAGTTCCAGGGTGCGGCTGAACGGCTGCTCCTCACGACGCTTGGCGATGGCGCGCGCGATGCGGCGGCTCTCCCGCTCCTCCCCATAGACGAAGAAGATCCGCGCGAGCTCGGCCGGATCGGCGGTGTTCACCAGGTCGGCGGCCGTGGGCCCGGTGTCGCCCATGCGCATGTCCAGCGGCCCGTCCTGCATGAACGAGAAGCCGCGCTCGGGCTGATCCAGCTGCATCGACGAGACGCCGATATCCAGGACCACGCCGCCGACAGAGCTCTCGTCCAGCACGTCGGCGATCTCGGAGAAGCGGGCCTGCACCAGGCGGAAGCGGTCGGCGGGCAGGTCCTCCGCGAAGCGCGTCACGGTCGGGTCGCGGTCGAAGGCGATGACGGCCGCCCCGGTCGCCAGGATGGCGCGGGTGTAGCCGCCAGCGCCGAAGGTGCCGTCGACGATCTGTTGGCCGGGCGCGGGGGCGAGCGCGTCCACGACCTCATTCAGCAGGACGGGGACGTGCGGCCGCGTCATCCGGCGCCCCCCTGCCCCACGCCGGCCTGGCCCATGCCCGCCTGGCCGAGGCGGGCGGCCCGCTGCTGGGCCCGGAGGTCGGCGAGGCCCTGGCGGGCCATCTCGCGCTGGGCGGCGCGGTGGGCGTTGAAGGCCTCGCGTTCCCAGATCTGGAAGCGGTCCCCCATACCGACGATGGTCACCCAGTCGGTCAGGCTGAACATCTGGCAGAGGTTCTCAGGCAGGGTGATACGGCCCGCCGTATCGAACGAAAGCCGCGCCATCCCGCCCAGCACCGAGGTTTCCAGGGCGGTGCGGAGGGGATCGCCGAACTCCAGCTCCTCGATGACGCCGTTGTAGCGATCGAACAGGGCCTTGCCGCCGCCTTCGATGCAGTCGGCTTCGATGGAGGGGAAGCAGAACACGCCGTCGAAGGGGCCGGCGGCGAGCGCGCGGAATTCCTGCGGCACGACGATGCGCCGCTTGGCGTCCAGCTGCTTCTCGAAGGTCGAGAGAAACATCTCGCCCCAGTCCCCTGCCACCCTCGCCCAAACCCAGCAGCGCCGCCCCAACGCAGCTTTTGGTTAGCGAGACGTTGATTGGGGTATCATGGGATCAATTGGGACACAATGACTCTGGATGACTCTCTGAGCGCAAAACAGAGACGGTCCGGATGAGTAGGACGGGCAACTTCTACTTATCCACAGAACATACAAAGAACCTATGGCCAAGCTTGCCGGAGGCGGCGGGTTGGGGCTGCGGATGAACGGATCAGACGGCCTGTAAGCCGGGTTCTGTGCCGCCCTTGCGGGCGCGGCGATCATTCCTCTGGACCGCCCCTCGCGGGACGGTTCTCGCGACCAACCCGGATCCCTCGGGCCGACGACGGCCCTGCCGAATTGCTCCGGCGCAGGATCCCTATTCGGTCTTGCTCCTGGCGGGGCTTGCCATGCGGCCTCTGTTACCAGCGACCCGGTGGGCTCTTACCCCACCCTTTCACCCTTACCTCCGCAAGCGGAGGCGGTTTGCTTTCTGTGGCGCTATCCCTGGGGTCGCCCCCGGCGGGCGTTACCCGCCGCCATGTCGTCGTGGAGCCCGGACTTTCCTCGAGCCCCGCCAGGTGAATGGAGGGCCCGCGACCGCCCGGCCGTCTGATCCGCGCGGAAATTGGGACCGGATGACACCGAGGTCAACCTCTGGCCCGGCTCAGCCGGCCAGCCGCAGCAGCGCGATGAGGCGCGCGCGGGTCTCGCCGTCGGCGATCCCGTCGAACCGTTCCGGCCGCCAGTGGCGCTGGAAGGCGCTGACCACGGTGGTGGTGTCACGGTCGTACTTGCCGGACGGCGGCAGGTTGTAGCCCAGCCGGGTCAGCCCCGCCTGCAGGGCGAAGACCGCGGCCCCCTCCTCGCCCTCCGCGATCGCAGCGCCCGGAGCCGGCGGCGCTTCCGCCCAGAGGCCGTGGCCGGCTTCGGCCAGCCGTTTCCAGGGGAAGAGCTCGCCCGGATCGATCTTGCGGTCGGGGGCGATATCCGAGTGGCCGACGATGCGGGCGTCCTCGATCATCCAGCGGCTGCGGATGTCGGCGGTGAGCGCGATGACGGCGGCGATCTGCGCCTCGGGGAACGGCCGGTATCCGAACTCGTGGCCGGGATTGACGATCTCGATCCCGATCGAGGTTCCGTTCAGCGCCTGCTGGCCTTTCCAGAAGGAGACGCCGGCATGCCAGGCCCGCCGCTCCTCCCGCACGAGCCGGAAGATCCGCCCGTCCTCTTCCACCAGATAGTGGGACGAGACCTTCGCCTCGGGGTCGCGCAGGCGCTCCAGCGCCGCCTCCCCCGTCTCCATGCCGGTATAGTGCATGATCAGCGTGTCGGGCGGCGCCGTGCGGGCGTCGAAGTTGGGGGACGGCGCCTCGATGAAGGTCATTGCGAGCGGTTCCAGACGGCGAGCAGCAGCGGCATCACCTGGTTGCGGCGGAGAGCGATGATCAGCACGCCGGCGAGGGCCAGCGCCGTGCCGGCCACCATGCGCGGACCGAAGGGGTCGCCCAGGAGGGCCACGCCGAGCGCGATGGTGGCCAGGGGCGTCATCAGCGTCAACGGCGAGATCAGGGTCGCCTCGTAGCGCTGGATCAGGGCGTAATAGAGGGTGTGGGCGCCGACCGAGACGACGATCCCGGAGTAGACGGCCGCCACCCAGAACTGCCAGCCGGCGGCGACGCCCGCCTGGACCTGGCCAGGTTCGAAGATCGCCGAGAGCAGCGCCAGCGGCAGGATCGAGGTGGCGCCGACCCATGCCTGGAATTGTAGCGGCTTCACCCCTTCCATCTGCTTCATCATCACGGCGCCCAGCGAGCCCGCGAAGGCCGACGCGACGACGAACATCAGCCCCGTCGACAGCGTGAAGCCGTGAGGATCCCACATCACTGCGAGGGCGCCGGTGAGGGTCAGCAGGATGCCCACCGCGCGCCGCCAGCGGATCTTCTCGCCCAGCATCAGGACCGAGAGCAGCGTCGTGATCGGCACGCCCACCTGGCCAACGACGGCCGCCGCCGACGGCGTGGTCATCTTCAGGCCGACGAAGAGGAGCGCGAAGTTGCCGCCGCCCATCAGCAGGCAGACGATGATCATGCGCCAGGCCGGTCGCGGCATCGGGAACAGCCAGGGGCACACCGCCAGCGCCACCACGGCGAACCGCACCACCGCATAGAACAGCGGCGGCGCCTCAAGGTAGCTCACCACATACTTCGAGATGATGTTGTTCGAGGCCCAGAGCAGGCACACGAGCACCAGCAGTCCGAAGTCGCGGAAAGACATCGCCTTCGGTTAGGCCGCCCCGCCCCCTCCCCGCAACCTCGCCCGAAACGTCAACCGCCGAAGAACGCCTCGAGGTCGCGGTTCACCTGCGCCAGATGAGTGACCCAGATCCCATGAGGCGCGCCAGGATAGACCTTCAGTTCCGCGCCGCGGATGCCGGCGGCGAAACGCGCGCCGGTCGCCGCCAGGGGCGCCGAGGCGTCCTTGTCGCCGTGTAGGATGAGCACGGGCCGGCCGATCTTCGACAGGTCGCCCCGAAGGTCCGCGGTGATCAGCGCCTTCTGGGCGGCGATGGCCACCGGCGCGGGCACCTCGAGCAATTGCCGCGTCAGTTGCTCCTGCAGCGGCCGCGAGGTCTGCGGCGTGAAGAAGGCCGCCTGGTTCTCGTAGGCCCATTTCGGGAAGTCGGCCGCGTACTGCGCCCACACGCCTTCGAAGACGGACCGCGGCGCGCCATACGGGTTGTCGCCGGCCTGCAGCAGGAACGGACCGACCGGGGCGATCAGCGCCGCCTTTCGAACGCGCGCGGCGCCGTGGCGCGCGAGGTAGCGGATGGTCTCGGCGCCGCCCATCGAATGGCCGACGAGGATCACGTCGCGGAGGTCCAGCTGCTCCAGCACAGCCGCCAGGTCGTCGGCCAGGGTGTCCATGTCCCAGCCCGCGCTGGTGACGTCCGAGCGGCCGTGCCCGCGCCGATCCCAGGCGATGCAGCGGTAGCCCAGCGCCGCGAAGTGGGCGACCTGGTAGTCCCACATCCGGCTGTCCAGCGCCCAGCTGGCGGTGAAGACGAGTGTCTTCGGGCCCGCCCCGAAGTCGCGGTGATGCAGCCGCGTCCCGTCGCGGGCGACGATTTGGCTGATCCGACGCTTGGGCGCGGCAAGCGCTGGGGCTGCGACCTGCGCGGCGACCCCGGCGACCAGCGCCGAGGTCAGGATGTGGCGGCGGTTCATGTCTTCGGCTCCCTTCGCGAGGACGGGAGGGAAGCCTGGGCGCGGTAGCGGCGTCGATTACGCCACAGGTAACTTGCGCCGTACGAAGCGAAGCGCGGTCAGGGTGTCCGAGAAGCCGACCACCTTGTTGTCGACGAGGCCGGCGGCCTTGGCCGCGGCCATGACCTGGACGTCCTTCACCGTCGCCGCCTTGCCCTTGCGCGAGACGACCCACAAGGCCCCGCGCTCGGAGAGGGTCTGGACCAGTTCGGGGATGCGGTTCAGCTCGGCTGCGCTGTCGGCGGCGTAGAACAGCAGGTCGAGGTCCTGCAGCTCCTCGACGGGGACAGCGCCCTTGTGGCGAAGTTCGGAGGTGAAGGTCTCGTCGGCCACGCCGATCACGGCGACCCTCATGCCCGGCTTCACGCCGATCTTCTCCAGCCGCCCCTTCGGATTGAGGATCGCGTCCGCCCAGCTGGCGGCCTGCCTCTCGCCGAGCTGAAAGCGCGAGCCGTCGGCCAACACCAGCTCGGCGCCCTGGGCGCGGACGCCCGTCAGGGCCTCGGCGTCGAAAACGCGCCGCTCACGGCCGCGGAAGACCAGCGTCGGCGCCTCGTACTGCAGGCGGCCCTCGTCCGCGCCGCCCGCTCCCGGAACACCGGGGAAGACCGCGCGGACGTGGGCCTCCTTGCCCAAGCTAGGCCGCCTGGCCCAGGCTCAGGAACTCGTAGCGGCTCAGGTGGTGGTCCACCGAGCCGAAGGCGCTGGCGATCATCGTGGCGCGCTTGAAGTAGTGGCCGATGGCCATCTCGTCGGTCATGCCCATGCCGCCGTGCAGCTGGATGGCCTGCTCACCCACGAACTTGCAGGCCTTGCCGATCTGCACCTTGGCGGCAGATGCGGCCTTCGACCGCTCCGCGTCGTCCGAGAGCTTGATCGTGGCCATGTAGGTCATCGAGATCGACTGCTCGAGGTTGATGAACATGTCGACCATGCGGTGCTGCAGCACCTGGAACGAGCTGATCGGCACGCCGAACTGCTTGCGCTGCTTGGTGTACTCGACCGTGCCTTCCTGCAGGCGGCGCAGCACGCCACAAGCCTCGGCGCACGTCGCGGCGATGGCCTCGTCCACCACCTTCTCCACCAGGGGCAGGCCGTTGTCGGCCGGGCCGATCAGGGCGTCGGCGCCCAGCGACACGTTCTCGAAATAGACCTCCGAGGCCAGGAAGCCGTCGACGGTCGGGTAGTCGCGGGTCGAGACGCCGGCCGCGCCGCGCTCCACCAGGAACACCGAGACGCCCTGGGCGTCACGCTGGCCGCCGGCGGTGCGGGCGGTGACGATGAAGTGCGTCGCGTAAGGCGCGCCGATCACCACGGCCTTGTGGCCGTTCAGCACGTAGCCCGCGCCGTCCTTCTTCGCCGTGGTCGTCAGGTCGGCCAGGTTGTAGCGGCCCTGCGGCTCGGCGTAGGCGAAGGCGAAGATGTTCTGGCCGCCGATGATGCCGCCGATCAGGTCGGCCGCGCCGGCGTACCCCGAGTGCTTCAGGAAGCCGCCGCCGATCACCACGGTCGGCAGATAGGGTTCGACGACCAGCGCCTTACCCAGCTCTTCCATGACGACCATGTTCTCGATCGGACCGCCGCCCAGGCCGCCCAGCTCTTCCGAGAAGGGCGCGCCCAGGATGCCCAGCTCCTCGGCGAAGGCCTTCCAGACGTCGGGCCGCCAGTTGGGCGCCTTGGCGAGCGCCGCGCGGCGCTTGTCGAAGTCGTAGTTGTCGGCCAGGTAGCTCGCGACGGTGTCGCGCAGCATCGACTGTTCTTCGGTGAAGCTGAAATCCATCGGAGAGACGCTTCCTCAGAAAATATGTGTGTCTGCGAGAATGGGCGGTGGCTGAGCCTTAGAGGCCCAGCACCATCTTGGCGATGATGTTGCGCTGGATCTCGTTGGACCCGCCGTAGATCGAAGTCTTGCGGCCGTTGAAGTACTCGCCGGCCAGGCCGTCGGCGTACTCGGGGCCGACGCCCAGGTTCGAGCCGCGCAGGTCGCGCAGGAACGGCGCGCCGTAGTGGCCCACCGCCTCCAGCGCCAGCTCCTGCAGGCGCTGCTGGATCTCGGTGCCCTTGATCTTCAGGATCGAGCTCTCCGGGCCGGGGCCCTTGCCGCTCGACTCGCCCGCCAGGGTGCGCAGTTCGGTGAACTCCAGCGCGGTCAGGTCGATCTCGAGTTCCGCCACCTTGCGGCGGAAGAAGGCGTCGCCGATCAGCGAGCCGCCAGCGTCCGAGCGCTCGGTGCTGGCGATCTTGCGCAGCTTCTCGAGATTCCGCTTGGAGCGCGCGACGCCCGCGATGCCGGTGCGCTCGTGCGCCAGCAACGCCTTGGCGCAGGTCCATCCCTGGTTCTCGTGGAAGATGCGGTTCTCGACCGGCACCTTCACATTGTCGAGGAAGACGTCGTTGACCTCGTGGCCGCCTTCCAGGGTCGTGATCCGGCGGACCTCGATGCCCGGGGTCTTCATATCGATCAGCAGGAACGAGATGCCCGACTGCGGCTTGGCGTCAGGGTCGGTGCGCACCAGGAAGAAGCCCCAGTCGGCGTACTGGCCAAGCGTCGTCCACGTCTTCTGACCGTTGACGATGTAGTATTCCTTGCCGTCGTCGGCGGTGATCCGCTCGGCCTTGGTCTTCAGGCTGGCGAGGTCGGAGCCGGCGCCCGGCTCGGAGTAGCCCTGGCACCACCAGATGTCGCCGTTGTAGATGTCCGGGAGGAACTTCTTCTTCTGCTCGTCGGTGCCGAAGGTGTAGATCACCGGAGCCAGCATCGACATCCCGAACGGCAGGATGGGGAGGCAATCGGCCTTCGCGGTCTCTTCCGACCAGATGTACTTCTGGGTGGGGGTCCAGCCTGTGCCGCCCAGTTCCTTCGGCCAGCCCGGAGCGACCCAGCCCTTCTTCGCCAGCACCTTGTGCCAGAGCAGGTACTCTTCCTTGGTCAGCTGCCGGCCCTCGTCCTGCGCCTTGCGCAGCTCGGCCGGATAGTTGTCGCGGATGAAGGCGCGAACCTCTTCGCGGAAGGCGTTCTCTTCGGGCGTGAAGTCGAGGTTCATGGCCGTCTCCCCTTACAAGCGTTTGAAGCCGCTTCGGCCGACCCTATACGCGGGCCTCACGCGCCTGAAAAGGTGACGCTAACGTCAACGTAAACGCCGGTCAGTTTCCGCCCGCCTCGGCGGATCTAGGGCGCGAAGGTTATGTGCAATGTGACAGGCCCCGGAGCTATTCTGGCGGCCGATGCATCCACCTGAACCGCGACGTCGTGCGCCGCCGCGAGGAGGTCAGGCGTCTCTGGATCGGCGGAAATAGGTATGCACTGGTCGAGCCGTCCCGCGCGAGACCGGCAACTCACTTGAGCGCGCCCCACCTGCCCCCCGTAGCGTACGGTCAGGGCCCGCTCGCTGCTGGGCGAAAGCATCCAGCGGACTGGAATACGTACGAGGCGGCCAAGCGTCGGCGCGCCGTCATCCGTGCTCTGGCGCATCTTGAAAAGCGCCGAAAGCCTGAGCGTCGCCTCGCCGAAGCCGTGCTCCTTCGGATCGACCTCGGTGATCCCGCAGTCGCCGAGCCCACCTTGTGCATCCACGCGGCACACCATCACTGCGGCCCCAGAGAGCCCGTCGCGCGCCGCGCGGTCAGGATAGCGCCGCGCCATGTCGCTGGCGCTCGGCCGGCGCACCCACGGCCTGGGTGAGCCAGGCGTCGGCTGGCGCCGCCGTGGGCGCCGGAGCGGCCGCCCCTGCGACGGTCTGCGCGAGCAACATCAGCGGAAGACTTGTCATCCCTGCGTTATCTCGCGTGAAATTCGACGGTCGTGCGTACGCTGCGACCGGTGGCCTTGGCGCCGCCCGGCGGCGGACTGAGGGCGAGCCGCGACTGGATCTTCAGCGCCGCCTCGCCAAAGCCATGACCTTCCGGCGTCTCCCTGACGACCTCGCAGCCGACCTTGCCGTCCTCGCGCGCCGAACACTTCACCTCGGCCTGGCCCGAGACGCCAGCGCCGCGGGCCTTGCCGGGGTAGAAGTCCCGCCAGCGCTCCCACTGCTGGACGACGGCCCAGCCATCGTGCGCGACGACGCGGATGTAGGGGGCCGGCGGCGTCAGGATGAAGTTGAGCGGCAACCGCGCCGTCGGCGGGAAGGCCGCCCCGGGCGCGCCAGGCTCGAGCTTCGCCCCCTCGTAGGCGCGAACCGCCGCGACGCCGAAGCCCATGCCGGCCGGCGCCTCGCTGACGGCGGCGCAATCGTGAGCGACGCCGTCGGGCTTCACCTTGCACTCGACGACCGCTCGGCCCTCGATGTTGGCCCGGTGCGCGCTGGTCGGCCAGTGCGTGCGGATGTCGAAGGTCTTCGGCAGCCGTGGCGGCGGCGCGCTGGGCGTGCTGGGCGTGCTGGGCGTGCTGGGCGTGCTGGGCGTGCTGGGCGTGCTGGGCGCGCTGGGCGCGCTGGGCGCGCCTTGCAGCAGCGCGGCGGCGATGAAAGCAACTGGCACTTGAAGATCCTCCCGGCCGCAACTCAGCAGGGCTCCCGAAGGTTGGCAACCTTGCCTTTGCCGCCGTTCACGGCCAGACCTCCCGCCCCATGCCGCGCATCGTCACGTACAATGTCCATCGCTGTGTCGGGAACGACCGCCGCCTCGACGTCCCGCGCATCGCCGCGGTGCTGGCGGCGCTCAATCCCGACATCGTGGCCCTGCAGGAGCTGGATGTGGGCCGTCGTCGGACCAACTATGCCGACCAGGCACACGAGATCGCCGAACAGCTCCAGATGACGAGCCACTTCCACCCGGCCTTCACGGTCGAGGAGGAGCGTTATGGCGACGCCATCCTGACCGCCTATCCGGAGCGGCTGGTGAAGGTCGGCCCCCTGCCCGGCTACGACCGCATGCGGGGGCTGGAGCCGCGCGGCGCGCTCTGGGTCGAGGTGGAGATCGACGGCAAGCCCGTGCAGGTCATCAATACCCATCTCGGGCTGGTGCCTCGCGAGCAACAGATCCAGGCTGCGCATCTGGCCGGGACATCCTGGCTGGATCATCCGAACTGCAGCTGGCCGACCATACTGTTGGGCGACTTCAACGCCACCGCCACGTCGGTGGTCTATCGGACCCTTACCGCGAAGCTGCAGCCGGCGCGGCGCCTCTCGCCCCGGAAAACGCCCACCTCGACCTTTCCGTCGCCGCTTCCCGTGCTGCGGATCGACCACGTCTTCGTCAGTCCCGGCATCCAGGTGCAGGACGTCTTCGCCCCGTTCGATCCGCTGACCCGGGTCGCCTCCGACCATCTGCCGCTGGTGATGGACTTCGAGGTCGTCTAGCGCACCGCCGAGCCGCCGGCCCGCCGCTCGCCCTGGGCCCGCGCCTCGTCGAACAACCGCTCGCGCCGACGTCCGAGCCGCCAGCTGTCAGACACCTCGGTGGGGTCGCCCACGTGGTAGGCGGCGATGAACTCCTCGAAGGCCGAGCGGCGGGACGGGTCGACCGGCACAAGCCGCCCCTCGCGGTTCAGTGTGTCGATCGCGGGGACGAGGCCGCCCAGTTCTGCGCGGGCCTTGCCGACGGCGTCGCCCGTCACGCCCAGGAAGTGGCCGACCAGTCGGTCACGCAGCGCCGAGACATTCACCCGGGCGGCGTCATCGTGGTCGCAAGCCACGCCCAGCTCGAGCTCGGTGTCGAAGCCGAACGAGCGGTTGTTGAGGTTCGCCGAGCCGACGCGGACGATCCGGTCGTCGAAGATGCTGACCTTGGAATGGACGATGATGTTCGAGCCGCCGCTGGTGCGGGGGTAGAAGGCCCGAAACCGGCCGAAGATGTCGGCCGACCGCAGCCGCCAGATCATGGCGCCGCGCGCGCGGTCCATGGTCAGCTGGTCGAACCAGCTGGGCGACTTGCCGGTCGTGATCAGCACCACCTCGGGCCCGTCCGGCTCGCCCAGCCGCGCCGCCAGCGACTCGGCCACCAGGGGGAGGTGAAATACTGGTTCTCCAGATAGATGATGTCCCTGGCCTCGGCGATGCACTCGAGCGTCAGGGCCTTGATCTCGGCCACCGTCTCGGCCTGTTTCCAGGCGGGCTCCGTGCGGGCGATCGCCACCGGGGCGTGGATCAGGTGCGGCGGCACATGGTCCGGCCAGGGGTCGCCGCCGGCGTCGGGCGGCGGCGACAGCTCTTCCTTCTCCATCCGCCGCCAGCGTTCGCGAAAGTGGTCGCCAAGGGCGCGCGCCGCCTCGCCGTCCACCATCATCATCACCTCGTGCCGGGGCGCGTGGTAGTCCTGGTCCGGCATGATCCGCCGCGGATCGTGCTCGAGGTGGCCTGGCGTGTCCCACCGGTCGACGGAGATGTCGCCGCCGCCCGAGAACGCCAGCCGATCGTCGATGACCAGCACCTTCTGGTGATGACAGGCGCCGAACGGCACCTGGTCGTCGAGGCGGAACTTGATGTTCGTGCCCTCGAACCACTTCCGCGCCTTGTGCGGGAAAAACTGCTGGCTGGCGCTGACCGGCAAGGCGGATTTCCAGATCAGCAGGCGGATGTCGAGGTCGGGGCGGGCTTCGGACAGGCGGAGCAGGATGCGCCCGACCTCGTCCGGGTCGCTCGGCCCGTCATAGCCGTCGGGGAACAGGCGTGTGCGCGGATCGAACCCCCAGCCGAGCAGCAGGATCGAACGCCGCGCCTTCTGCATGGCTTCGAACGCGGCCGTGAAATAGGCCTCGTTGTCGATCAGGAACGCCACGCGATCCGCGCCCGCCGTGCGCCAGCACGTCTCTCCGGGTCTGAAGATCGTCATCCGCGTCCTTGCCCTTGCCCGCCCCCAGCGGGGCCTTGAGGAAAGCCTACGGCTCAGGTGCGGTTCCGCCGGCCGTTGCGCAAGACAAAAGCGCGCCGCCGGGGTCGTCGGCGGCGCGCGGGAGGGGTCGTGAGGGGCCGTGGCGGAATGGGAGCGCGATCAGCGCTTGGCCATGCTCGCAGGGGCTCCGAGGTAGGCCGAGCAGGGGCCGGTCAATTCGGCCGTCAGACGGGTCTTGCGATCCTCGCTGCGGGCTTCGCGCTTGGCCTTGTCGAACTCGCTGTCGGCGCGCTCGTAGACCGCGGGCGAGCGGGAACTGCGGGCGGACTTGAGATAGGCGTCGATCGAGCTCGCGTCGACCACGCCGGTGAGCGTCGTGGCGAGGCCCTTGCAGCGGCTGGCCTTCATATAATCCATGTCCGAGACGCGCTCGGAGGCGAAGCTGGAGCCGGCGCTGGCCAGGGCGGCGGCGGCGACAAAGATGGCGGCGAACTTCATGAGATTTCTCCCTAGGAACCTGGAGGAAATCTGTCGCGCCGCCCGCGGCAATTCAAATGAACAAGCTGCAATGAATAGTATTATTGGATGACTCTTTAGTAATGATACGTCGATGTTACCTGTTACGATAAATTCCTTGTAATGAAACGGCCGGCAGGCAAGAAACAGACACATGATGACCGCCCCGAAGCTGGACGCCGCCGGCGTCAACGCCCTGCTTGAGGTCGCCTTCCCCGACATCGGACGCGCAGGCCCCTACGTCCGCGACGTCCGGCCGGGCGGCGTGCGGGTCGTGCTGCCTTACCGCGAAGGGCTCCTGCGTCCGGGCGGCGTAATCTCGGGTCCGACCCTGATGAGCCTGGCCGACACGGCGGCGTACGCCCTGGTCCTGTCCCACATCGGCGACCAGTTGATGGCGGTGACCTCGCAACTGAACATGAGCTTCCTGCGCGGGGCGCAACCGGGCGACATCACCGCCGACGCGGAACTCCTGCGCCTCGGCCGGCGCCTGGCGGTCTGCGACATCCGCCTGTGGACGGAAGCGCCCGACCGTCTGGCGGCCCAGGCCAACGTCACCTACGCCATACCCGGATGAGCCAGCCGCCTGCCCCCATCAAGACGCCGTGCATCAAGGTATGCGTGGTCGACGGCGAGAGCGGCCTGTGCCTCGGCTGCTACCGTCGGCTGAACGAGGTGGCGACCTGGGCCCGGCTCACGGCCGAGGAACGCGAACGGATCATGGCCGAGTTGCCGGACCGCCGCGCCCTGATCCGGCCGGAGAAGCTGGGCCTGATCTGAGCCGCTCGCCGTTCATCGCTTGAAAACGCTCGCGCCCTAGTCTCCGCCGCCTGGATGGGCCGAAAGGCCGTCATGACGGACCGCCCCGCGTGTCGACCCTGGCGAGATACAGTCTGGTGGCGATGGTGGCGGGCTGTTCCGCCGCGATCAGCGCCGGCGCCATGCTCGCCCTCGCGCCGACGCCTCTGCGTGTCGCCCGGCTCGCCGCTCCGGACTTCCGGCTGGAGACCCTGGGGGCCGCCCCCTCCGCCGCCGTCCTGAAGGGCGCCGATGGGCACTACTGGGCCGAAGGGCAGGTCAACGGCCAGCCTGTGCGCTTCCTCGTCGACACCGGGGCGACGGCCGTGGCGCTGACGCCGCAGGACGCCGAGCGGCTCGGCTTCCGGCCGCAGGACCTGAACTACGCCTACCGCGTGACCACCGCGGGCGGGCGCTCGCGCGCCGCAGCCGTGACCCTCTCCTCCGTTTCCGTGGACGGGGCCCGCCTCGAAGATGTCGGCGCGCTGGTGATCGAGAAGGGGCTCGATACGTCCCTGTTGGGGATGAGCTACCTAGGCCGCCTCGCCCGCTTCGAGGCCACGCGCGAGGCGCTGTTCCTGCAGCCCTGAGATCGCCGCCAGCGCCCGGTCGATCACCTCGAGGCCGGCCCCCGCCTTCACGCCCTCCACCGTGAGAATGCGGCGCCAGGCCCGCGCCCCCGGCACGCCGTGAAACAGGCCCAGCATATGTCGCGTCATGGCGGCGAGGTGCGTCCCAGCCGCCAGCTCACGTGCGATATAGGGCTTGTAGGCCTCGACCGCCGCCACGGCTGTCATCCGCCGCGCCTCGCCGAAGATGCGGGCGTCCACGTCCCCCAGGAGGTCGGGCGTGTGGTAGGCGGCGCGGCCGAGCATCACGCCGTCGACCTGCGCCAGATGCGCTTCGGCCTCGTCGAGCGACCCAACGCCGCCGTTGATGACGATGGTCAGGTCCGGCCGCTCGCGCTTCAGCCGATAGACCAGCGGATAGTCCAGCGGCGGGATGTCCCGGTTCTCTTTCGGTGACAGCCCCTGCAGCCAGGCCTTGCGGGCATGAACGACGAACGTCGTGACGCCGGCCTTGGCGCAGAGGTCGACGAGGGCGAAGAGGCTCTCCTCGGGGTCTTGGTCGTCGACGCCGATCCGACACTTCACGGTCGCGGGGACCTTCACGGCGCCCCCGATGGCGGCCATGCACTCCGCCACCAGCTCGGGCTCGCGCATGAGGCAAGCGCCGAAGCGGCCGGACTGCACCCGATCCGAAGGGCAGCCGACGTTCAGGTTGATCTCGTCATAACCCTCGGCCTCGCCGATCCGGGCGGCCGCCGCGAGGTCCGCAGGCTCCGAGCCGCCGAGTTGCAGCGCCACAGGATGCTCGGCCGGATCATAGGCCAGCAGGCGAGCCCGGTCGCCGTGGAGGATCGCCCCCGTGGTCAGCATCTCGGTGTAGAGCAGCGCCCGCGCGGACAGCGTTCGATGCAGCATCCGGCAATGCCGATCGGTCCACTCCATCATAGGTGCTATACAAAGTAGATTATGTTGTTTTTTCAATGAATTCTCGTTATTCTTCAATCGAGTAGGCGAGCGTGAATCCCCCGATCGTGCGCGGACTTTCGATCCTGTTCGCTGGAATTCGACACCGTACCGCACCCGTTCTGCACGCAAAATATGGCTTCCATCCGCAAGCAGAAGTCCGGGCGGTGGCGGGCGCAAGTCCGGCGCAAGGGCCACTGCCTCAGTGAGACCTTCGCTCGCCGCGAGGACGCGAAGGCTTGGGTCGCGGAAGCCGAACGGCAGATCGACCGCGGTGGATCACCCAAGCCGTCACGCATCGCGCGACTATCGACGTTCGGGCAGCCCATAGACCTTCACGTTGCGGACATGAAGAGCGTCGGCAAAGCTCCCGGCCGCTCTAAAGAGGCAACATTGCGGATGCTCAAGGCGCGGCTTGGCGGGTTGAGCGTGGATCAACTCGATCGGGAGAGGCTGCTCCGCTTCGGTCGCGAGCGCGCGGCCGAGGGCGCTGGTCCAGTGACCCTGTCCATGGATCTTAGCTTTATCAGGACGGTCATTCTTGATGCAGCCGCGATCCACGGCCTTCACGTTTCGGCGGAGCCCGTGGAGCTGGCGCGGGTCGCGCTCCGTCGGCTTGGTCTTGTCGGCAAGAGTTCGGAGCGGGATCGGCGGCCGACCGAGGAAGAGCTCGAGAGGCTGGGCGCCTCCGCCGAGGACATCGAAGCCTGGGCGGAGCGGTTCATCGACACCAGCGCCGCTCTCGAACGCTATGGCCGATAACAGCGGCAGACTGCCCTTCTGGCGAACGGCCGCACTTACCAGAACGATTATCTCCTTATCCTAGGAGTCGACGGCTCTCGGGTCCGCCGCATCCGGGAGTACATGGACACCCTGGGGGGCTACGCGATGGTGTTCGGAGAGGCCGAACCGCAGAAGATCGTCTGACTTCGCGTCCACGTGGGCAGCGCCGGCCGGCGCTCGCACTGCTTTCCCGAGCGCGCACGGCGCGGCCGGAGCTCATGCGCGGGGCTGCTGAATCCCGCTAAGGAAGCCGCCTATCAGGGGCGCGACGTCCTCGAGATGCGTTTCCAGGAGCCAGTGGCCGCCCTCGAACAGGTGCAGATCGGCGCCCGGCAGATCACGACGATAAGCTTCGGCGGCGCCCGCCGGCATGTAGCCGTCATTCGTCCCCCAGACGATGAGGGTCGGCGGCTGCTGCTCCCGTAGATAGGCCTGGTAGCGCGGGAACCAGCCAAGGTTATCTTTCAGCCGGGCGATCAGGTCGACAGCGATCTCCCGTCGCTGGGGCGTCATCAGCGACCAATGCAGCTCCCACAGGTCAGGTGGGATGAGGTCGGCATGCTCATCCTGGAGCTGGTTCAGGAACTCGTCCCGGAAGCCCTCCCGACTGACGGCATGGCCGAGCGCGAGCTTGGCCTCTGGCGTCGGATCACGAAAATAGGCCTGCAACGGCGCGTACTTCGGTCCCAGCTGATCCTCGTAGATGTCGCCGTTCTGTATGATCAGACCAAGGATACGGGCAGGCTGGCGGATCGCCAGCCGAAGGCCGATTTGCGAGCCGAAGTCGTGGAGGTAGAGGGCGAAGCGTTCGACGCCGAGCGCCCGGCAGAAGCGCTCCAAAAAGGCAGCATAGCCGTCGAACCCGTAAGCAAAGTCCGGCGGCGTGTCGCTGTATCCGCAACCCGGGAAATCGGGCGCGATCAACCGCCAGTCTCCGGACAGACGCGGTATCAGGTTGCGGTAGGCGTAGGACGAGCACGGATAACCGTGAGGCAGCAGCAGCACCGGGCCGTCGTCCGGCCCGGCCTCTCGATAGAACACGGTGTCCGCACCCATCTTGAGCCACAGATGCCGCACGAGGGATTGCGAGACGGCCATGCTCATCTTCAGATCTCCGATGTCGGTTCTCGATGCAGTTCGGCGCGAGCCCCTACGCGCCGGCGGAACACGACTAGAGGTGCCGCGTCTCGCTCGGCGGCTCCCACCAGTTGTCGTTCAGCCCGTCGCCATAGGTGACCGGCGCCGCGAGCAGGTCGGCGAGATCCAGGTTGTCCAAGGCGGCCACGCGAACGGCGACGAAGGCGCCGCCGGCCTGCGCGATGAACCCGTGCCCGTGGGTGGCGGTACCGCAGGTTCTGCAGAACCGATGGTGCAGCTCGAAGCCCTCGCCGCTCCGGGCGTAGTCGCCGAGCTGCGCTTCACCCTCCACAAGGCGGAACTGCGACGGCGCGAGGCTCGGGATGTTCCAGTTCCGCTGCTTCCAGCAGAAGCGGCAGTTGCATTTGCTGGTGCGTTCGAGCTCGAGGTCCACCTCGAACCGGACCCGGCCGCAGTGACAACTCCCGTGATAAGTCTTCATTCCCGAAGCTCCATGATTAACCGCACGCGATGGCCTCGATCTCCACGAGCCAGGCTTCGTCGAAGATGTGGGCGATGATCACGGTGATAGCGGGGGTCGCCGCGCCCAGCACCTCGGCGCGGATCCGGGTGTTTTCCGCGCGATGGGCCCGATCACTCAGGTAAATCGTGACCTTGGCGAGGTTGGCGAAGTCCATTCCCGCGGCGTGCAGCTGCGCCCGGACGTTCGCCCACGCGAGCCGTGCCTGCGCAGCGAAGCTATCCGGCGCGCGACCGTCTTTGTCGGTGGGCGTCTGGCCGCTGACGAACAGCAGTCTTGAAGCGCCTTCGATGAGCCAGGCCTGGGCGTAGCCGGTGGTGGAGGGCTCGATGGGCTGGCCGCGGCGCAGCGGCGCGCCGGCCGCCCCGGGTAGCGACAGCAGGGTCGCCGTCGCGCCTCGGCGGGTGACTTCGGCGCTCATGGGGCGCGCCCGTGACAGGGGCTAGGCCAGGTTGACGGCGCCGGCGGCGCCCAGATCAATCCGGAAAATCTCGCCCGATCGCTCCCCATGCGCCTGCCCGAACAGGAGCGATCTGGCGTCGGGCGAAAGCAGCGGGCCGACCTGGAACACATCGGACCTCGCCGGCACACGGCCGATCTCGACCCACCCCGAGGGGGTCCGCTCGAACCTGTAGAGGTGCGAACGATCGCCTCGGTCCGCCACCACGATCAGCGTGCCGCCGTCCTGGGACACCTCAGCTTCGTACTCATTGGCCGCCGTGCTGACCGGTGGGCCTATGTTACGCACCGCCCAACTCCCGTCCACGCGCCGCTCGGCGACATAGATGTCGCTCTCGCCATGCCCGCCGGGGCGGCTCGATCCGAAGTAGAGGCCCCTTGCTATCGGCGCGGGGCAGCAGCTCCGCCGCGGGCGAGTTGACTGGCGGCGGGAGTCTCTCCGGATCGCCCCAGCGGCCGCCTGCGCCGCGCCGGACGTACCAGATGTCGAAATCCTCGTTCGCCGGATCGTGCCGAGCCGAGATGAAGTAGAGCCCCTCACCGTCCGGCGTGTAGCCGGCGTCAGCTTCGATCACCGGGGCGGGCGCAGCGAAGGGCGGCGGCGCCCGGCGTGGTCCACCGCCCGGCTTCACATCGCGACATCAGCAGCCGCCAGTTCCTGAACGTTGGGTCCGCCGACAGATAGATCAGCTCGCGACCGTCGGGCGACAGGGTTGGCGTCGACTCGTAGGCCGCCGCCGATAGTTCAGCCGGCGTCCAGACTTCGGGCTCCCCATGCGGGGGCGCTGGCGCGGGAGCAAAGGCCGCCAGCAGGACGCTGGCGAAAAGCGACGCCGCCCGTTTCATACCGGGCTCATCAGGCCGGCGAAGCCTTGCCGGAGGCAGTCTACGACAGCGCGCGCGTGCACGCCGGCGGGGTCGAGCTCGGGATCGAAGATCGCTACGTCCGCGCCAACGATCCGACCGGATGCGAGCAGGCCTGCGGTGAGCTCCGCCAACTGGGGGAAATCGAGACCGGGCGATCCGGGGGAGTCCACCGCCGGCATGACCGACCGGTCGAGCACGTCGAGGTCGATGTGCAGCCACAGCCTGCGGCGCTCCCCGTCGACGGGCTTCAAGGCGGCGGCGACCGTACGCGCGACGCCCTGCTCCAGGACCGTCCTCATCGGCAGCCGGCGGATCTCGGTCCGAACGATGTCGCCATAGCCCACGCCCTCGCGCAGCGCCTCGCGTTCGCCGATTTGCACCACGTCACGATCCCGAACGAGGGGGCGGCCGCTCCAGAGCGCGAGCGAGAGCTCGCCGCGGCCGACGGCAAGCGCCAAGTCCATGCCCGCGACGCTGCCAAGCCGCCGGCGGCTGTCGTAGTTGCCGGGATGGAAGAAGTCGGAGTGTCCGTCCACATGCAGCAGGCCAATGTCGCCGGCGGCGCCGGAGCCGAGGAGACACCCCAGCAGGATGCTGCAGTCGCCGCCGACGACCAATGGGAAGCCGCCGTCGCGCAGGGTCCGACCGACTTCAAAGCTTAGCCGCTCGCTGAAGGCGCGGATCTCGCGGCCGTTGCGGATCCGTGTGCCGGCTTCCGCACCGAACTTGTACGGTGGCCGCGGCAGCTCCGAGACCCGGTCGGCGGACAGGGCCTCGACCAAGCCCGCGACGCGTAGCGCCGTCGGCGCCGCCCAGACCCCAGGCTGCGCACCGGCCTTAGGAGGCCGTAGGCCGAGGTTACTCGGGGCGAGGATGAGATCCAGGCGTGGCCGCGGCACACGCCCGCCAGCACCTAGGAAGGGCAGCGCGGCGGCGAACGCACGGCGGGTTGGTCCACGTACCAAGCTCATCATTGCGGCCTTGGTTAGCGGCGCCTCACGCGCCGCCATAACGATGATCCTGGCGATCATTTCAACGCGGGCTTACAATGCCGCGTGATCCTCCGGTCTTCGTCCCTGGAAACGCTTCGCGTGTTCGAGGCCTGCGCCCGGAACGGCAGCTTCACCAGGGCCGCCGCTGAGCTTGGCGTCAGCCCCGCCGCGGTGAGCCAGCGGATGCGCAATCTTCAGCTGGACCTCGGCGTCCCTCTCTTCGAGCGGCACGGTCCCCGGATCAGCCTCACGGCCGACGGCGCGCGTCTGGCTGAGCGGGTCGGCGATGCGATGCAGGAGCTCGCGACGGCGCTCGCTGAGTGCGTGCGTCCCAAGGTTATCCGCGTCAGCGCGACCCCGACGTTCGCGTCAAGATGGCTAGCGCCCCGCCTATCTGACTTTAGCGAGCGCCACGGTGTCGCGGTGTCGCTGGATCCATCGATGGACCTGCGCGCGGCTGGGCAGTTCGACGTGGCCATCCGCAGCGGCGCGGGTGCCTGGCCGGGCTGTGCCGCGACGCGCTTGTTCTCACTTGATCTAACGCCGCTCTACAATCCTCGGCGCTATCGGCCCGATGCGCTCGAAGCGCCGGCGGACCTCCTCCGCTGCCGGCTGATCGCCAACGATGATTGGCCCCGTTGGCTGGCAACCGCCGATGTCGTGCCGGCCGCAGCGCCGGCGGCCCTGGCGGAGACCGGCTTTCCCACGCAGGACCTCGCCGCCGCGGCTGCGATCGAGGGCGCTGGCGTAGCGTTGCTGTCGCCGCGCCTCTTCCAGCACGCCATCACGGCCGGCGATCTGGTCCAGCCCTTCCCGATTGTCGCCGCCGGAACCCATGCCTACTGGGCGCTGGTCCGTGAGGCGGAAACACGCGGCCCCGTCCTGGCTTTCCGCGACTGGCTTCTGGCCGCCTGCGCTCGCGAGACCGGCGATCCGCCGTCGTCTAGCGGATTGTGATCCCTGCCCCGCCAGACGAGCCGCACGCGCTCAGCGTTCCGCATCTTCCATCCATTCAGGCCGATCAACCCTGAGACCGCCTGCAGCCAAAGGTCACGGAGCGCCGCGACAGCCGCCGCCTAAGGCTGCGCTTAGAAGCGAACGTGAACTCAGCGTACTATCTTTGCACCCGATATCTCGTAAGTCATTGATGTATTTTAGTTCTCTCCGCCTAGCCCATCATCGGCGCGACGGAAAATCTGTGGGGTTCGAAGGTCACCGGCTGCGTCTATCCCTCGCCACCCCTGCAGATGGGGCGTGGCCCTGCGCGGCGGCAAGAACCACGCCTTGCGCTGGAACGCAAAGCGACAGGGGCGCGGCGGGACCTTGTGCCGCCGGGGCGCCGCACCCTAGGCTTCGCCGGCGAGCCACGCTCGCACCCTGCCAGAGCTGCGGAGCTTCTCCCGTGTCCCCCTCGACCCATGCGGCCGGCTCGCAGCTCGAACGACTGCTCAGGCTGGCCGAGGCCAGTCCGCCATTGCCCACCGCCGTGGCGCATCCCGTCGATGCGCTGTCGATCCGCGGGGCGGCCGAGGCCGGCGAGCGCGGAATGATCGAGCCCATCCTGATCGGCCCGGCGAAACGGGTTCAGGCCGCCGCTGCGGCCGCCGGCGTGGACGTGTCCCGCTACCGCCTCGTCGATGTCGAGCACAGCCATGAGGCGGCGGCCCGCGCCTGCGCCCTCGCCGCGAGCGGCGAGGCCCGCGCGATCATGAAGGGCGCGCTGCACACGGACGAGCTGCTCGAGGCGGTCGTGGCGGAGCACTCGGGCCTGCGCACGGACCGGCGCATGAGCCACGTGTTCGTGCTGGATGTCCCGGGCTTCCCTCGCCCGCTCCTCATCAGCGACGCCGCCCTCAACATCGCGCCCGATCTGATGACGCTGCGCG
The DNA here is from genome assembly GCF_024699945.1 of Phenylobacterium sp. J426. GTDB lineage: Bacteria > Pseudomonadota > Alphaproteobacteria > Caulobacterales > Caulobacteraceae > Phenylobacterium. The sequence continues at coordinate 4,047,241 of NZ_JAJOMY010000001.1, forward strand.
ACATCGTGCAGAACGCCATCGACTGCGCGCATGCCATGGACATCGTCGAGCCCAGGGTGGCCATTCTGTCGGCGGTCGAGACGGTGAACCCGAAGATGACCTCCACCGTAAACGCCGCAGCCCTCTGCAAGATGGCCGACCGCGGGCAGATCGTCGGCGGCCGGCTGGAGGGGCCGCTCGCCTTTGACAACGCCATCTCCGAGGAGGCCGCGCGGACCAAGGGCATCGCCTCGGACGTCGCCGGCCACGCCGACATCCTGATCGTGCCCGACATCGAGTCCGGCAACATGCTCGCCAAGCAGCTCTCCTATCTGTCGCACGCCCAGTCGGCCGGGATCGTCATGGGCGCGCGGGTTCCGATCGTTCTGACCAGCCGCGCCGACCCGGAGGCTTCCCGCCTCGCCTCCTGCGCGCTGGCGATCCTGGTCACCCAGCAGGCGCCGAGCAAATACGTCCGATGAGCGGGCCGCGGCTGCTCACGCTCAACGCGGGCTCGTCGAGCCTGAAGTTCGCCGTGTACGGCCTGCAGCCCGAGCCCCCGCTGCTCATGTCCGGCCAGGTCTCGGGCCTGGGCGTCGCTCCCAGGTTCCGGGCCCGCGCCGAAGGCGCGAGCCTTGCCGACGAAGCCTGGCCCACCGTCGGCCTCGACGCGGTGCTGGAGCGCCTGTTCGGTTGGATGGACAACACCGGCTGGTCGCTGGACATCGCGGCCGTGGGGCACCGGATCGTCCATGGCGGCCTGGAGTTCACCCGGCCGACCGTGCTCACGCCGGATGCGGTCGGACGGCTGGATCGCCTGTCGCTGCTGGCGCCGCTGCATCAGCCGTTCAACCTCCAGGCGGTGTCGCGGGCGCAGGCGCGCTTCCCGTCCAGTCTGCAGGTCGGCGTCTTCGACACGGCCTTCCATGCTGCGCAGCCCCGCGTCGCCCGCCTCTACGCCCTGCCCCGCGACCTGATCGACGAAGGGGTCATCGCCTATGGGTTTCATGGACTGTCCTACGAGTACATCGCCGGCGTTCTGAAGCAGCGAGAGGGGCCTCAAGCCGGCGGCCGCACCATCGTGCTGCACCTCGGCAGCGGCGTTTCCCTCTGCGCGCTGGACGGCGGGCGCAGCGTCGCCACCACAATGGGCTTCTCTGCGCTGGACGGGCCCCCGATGAGCACTCGGAGCGGGTCGCTTGACCCGGGCGTGCTCCTCTATCTGATGCAGGCCAAGGGCCTCGGCGGCCAGGAGATCGCAGATCTGCTGTATCACCGATCCGGCCTGCTGGGCCTCTCGGGCGTCAGCGGCGACATGGTCACGCTTCTCGCCAGCGAGGACCCGCGCGCGCGGGAGGCGCTCGACGTGTATGTTCATCGCCTCGCACGACAAGTCGGCGCGCTGGCCGCGAGCCTCGGCGGCCTGGACACTCTCGTGTTCACCGCAGGCGTCGGAGAAAACGCGCCGTCTATCCGCGAGCGGGTTTGCCGGCGGTGCGCATGGCTGGGGGTCGCGCTCGACCCCGACGCCAACACCTCCGGGCGGGGCCGCATCAGCGCCGCGGAGAGCGCGGTGAAGGTTCTGGTCGTACCGACCGATGAGGAGCTCGTGATCGCGAGGGCTGTCGTGAACGCGGCGCGGCGCTCGGCCCGCTAGCGTCAGCTCAAACTCAACCTGCGCGCGCGCCTCTGCGACCTACGCGCGCAGTGCGGCCGTTACGGGTATCAATACAACCTGCGCGAGCCATATGACCGCGTCCCGCGGGACCTTCCCGCCAACCTGGGACCGCGATCATGCGCTTGACGATGCGCCCCCTGATGCAGAACCGCGACGGGTCTGCGGCGGTGGAGTTCGCCCTGTTGCTGCCGATGCTGCTCCTGCTGCTGGCGGGACTGGTCGACGTCTCGCGCCTGATCTCCCACACCATGCAGGTTCGAGCCGCGGCCCAGGCCGGCGCAGACTGGGCGCAGCGCAACGGGTGGGACGCGACCCGCATCGCCTCCGCCGTGACAAGCGCCACGACCCTGCAGGGCGTCAGCGCCGCGCCTGCGCCGGCGCGCAGCCTGGGCTGCGTGGTCAACGGGAAGATCACGGCGCAGTCGACGAACTGCGCCAACAACATCGCGCCGGGTCAGTTCGTCACCGTCGCGGCGCGGGCGCCGTTCAAGGGCGTGGTTCCCTGGCCGGGCCGCGTGCTGCCGAACACGCTCTCCGCCACGGCCACGGTGCGCGTCCAGTGACCCCGCCGCGAAAGCTCCTCGCCCGTCTTGCGGGCTGTCGGCGTGGCGCTGCGGCCGTCGAGGCGGCCTTCATCCTGCCGCTCCTTCTGCTGCTGATCCTGGGGATCTTCGAGTTCGGCCGCATGGCCTGGACCAAGTCGGCCCTCGACTTCGCCGTGCAGGAGGCCGCCCGCTGCGCCGTCGTACGCCCCGGCCAGTGCGGGACCACAGCGCAGATCCAGGCCTATGCCGCGGCCAAGGTCGCCGCGGTCGGCGTGCCGGCCAGCGCGTTCACCGTCGCCACCGGCCAGGCCTGCGGCGTCCGCGTCGCGGCCGTCCACCCGTACCGCGCCATGTCAGGCCGCTTCCTGACCGACCTGTTCGGCAGGACCACGACCCTACGAGCGCAGGTGTGCCGGGCCTGAGAATGCGCCGAGCGTCCACCTTCCTGCGTCAGGTCCGCGACGACCGTTCGGGCGCCAGCACGGTGCTCGTCGGCCTCGGCGCCGTCGTCCTGCTCGGCGCCGCCGGCCTCGCGACCGACGTCGCCGGTTGGTACGCCGCCCGTCGTGACGCTCAGCATGCGGCGGACTCCGCCGCCTTCAGCGCCGCGACGGCCATGGTCGCCGGCGGCTCCGACTACGAGGAACAGGCCAAGGCGATCGTCGCGACCTACGGCGTCAAGGACGGCCAGGCGGGTGCGAAGGTCACCGTCGCCCAGGGCCAGAGCGCGGACGGCGCGGCCACGGTGCAAGTCATTGTCGAGGAACCGGCCCGGCGCTTCTTCTCACGACTGTTCCTGACCGGCGCACGAAGCATCAGGGCGAGCGCCGTGGCCCGTGTCGGCGGCGCAGGCGAGGGCTGCGTCCTGGCGCTGCATCCCAGCCTGAAGGACGCAGTGGAGCTCAGCGGCTCCACGGAAGTGCGGCTGAACGGCTGCTCGCTGATGGTCAACTCGAGCAACGCCGGCGGGTTCAAGATGTCTGGCTCATCGAGCCTCTCGGCCCCTCACGTCCTGGTGGGCGGGTCCGACTGGTCCCGCAGCGGTTCATTCAAGCTGACCACTCAGGACCGGAACCTTCCCCTCTTCAACCGACCCCCGACCGCGGATCCCTATCTGGGCGTCCGGGAGTTCGAGGACTTCCACGGCTGCGATCATCGCAAGATGAACATCGGCGGCAGCGACACACACGAGTTCCCCGCGAAGTCGACGCCCAGGATCTTCTGTGAAGGGCTGACCATCAACGGCAGCGCGAAGGTGACCTTCAAGCCCGGAATCTACGTCATCGATCGGGGCGTTCTGAGCTTCTCCGGCAGTTCGAGGATCACGGCCGAGCGGGGCTCGGTTTTCATCCTGACCAGCAGCACCGGCTCGAACTTCGCCCGGTTCAACATCACCGGGTCGACGACCGTGAAGATCACGGCGCCCTCGAACGGCGACTACGCCGGCCTGGCCATCTACCAAAGCCGCAAGGCGCCCGTGAGCAAGAACGACTCCGACAATACCTTCACCGGCAGCAGCGACAGCGTCATCGAAGGCGCGATCTACCTGCCGAACCAGTCCCTCGACTACCACGGCTCGACGTCCCAGACGTCGGGCTGCGTGCAGGTCATCGCCAGCACCATCAAGTTCACCGGCTCCTCCGGCATGGCGCTGAACTGCAGCGGCGTCGGCGTCCGCGCCATAGGCGGGGGGCAAGACGGTGCTGGTCGGCTGACATGACGCGCCCCAACCTCCTCAATGACCGCTCCGGCGCCGCTGCGCCCGCAACGGCGCTTGGGCTGGTCGCGCTGCTGGGGTTCGCCGGTCTGGCGGTCGATCTGGGCCACGGCTATCTCCAGCGCCGCAGCAGCCAGCACGCGGCCGACAGCGCAGCCTACAGCGCCGCCGTCGCCCTCACGGCCGGAGCGGCCGATCCGACGGCGCAGGCCTGGGGCGTGGCCGCCGAGTACGGCCTGCAACCCGCACAGGTCACGGTGAACCTTCCCCCCGTCTCCGGCGCCTACGCCGGATCCGCGGGCGCGATCGAAGTCCTCGTCCAACGGCCGGGACGGCGGTTCCTGGCCGGCGTTGTCGCGGGGGCGCCGCAGACGATCCGCGCCCGGGCGGTGGCGCGCACCGGCCGGACAGGCGACGCCTGCGTCGTGGCGTTGCACGCCAACGCCAGCGCCTCGGCGTCCGAGACGGGGTCGGCGGATGTGCGGCTTGATGGCTGCGCCCTGTTCGCCAACTCCACCAGCCAGAGCGCGCTGGAGCTGAGCGGCGGCGCGCGGCTGACCGCCAAGAGCGTCAATCTCGTCGGCGGCTACAGCCAGAGCAGCAATTCGACGATCACCACGACCGAGGGCGTGAACACCGGGCAGGCCGCCATCGGCGACCCCTATGAGGACGTTGGCGTACCGCCCTACGAGACCTCCTGCCCCATGAATGGAGCGAAGCTCGCCTCCGGAACCTACGGCCGCACGGACGGGCGCCCGACGGTCTATTGCAACGGCCTGACCATCAACGCCGGCGCCAGCGTGACCCTCAGGCCCGGCGTCCACGTGATCGATCGTGGCGCGCTGCTCGTGAACGGTAATGCGACGCTCCGCGGCGACGGGGTCACCATCGTTCTGACCAGTTCGACCGGCGCGGACTACGCCACCGTGGACATACGCGGGGGCGCGGTCGTCAACCTCTCGGCGCCCACGGCCGGGCCAACCGCGGGACTGGCCTTCATGCAGGATCGCCGCGCGCCAGCGTGGGGCGAAAACAAGCTGAACGGCGGCTCAAGTCAGCAGATCGCGGGCGCCCTCTACTTTCCCTCGCAGACGGTGACGTTCGCCGGCGGGAGCGAAAGCGGAGGATGCACGCAGGTGGTCGCCAGCAAGGTGCACTTCTTAGGCAATGCGCGACTGGCGCTGAATTGCCAAGGCACAGGCGTGCGACCTGCAGGCGGTCGACGGCCATTGCTTGTGGAGTAACCACGAAGGCCTGCGACAGTTTATCCTAATCAAGCCCCATACATTTGAGATTCAAGCTTAGCCTTATCGCCTTCGATACGGGTGCGCCTGGGGAATTATACTTCCATTACCCTCTTTTGGTGTACTTTATGTCGCACATTGCAACCATTGCGACAGGTTAATGCCACACTTAATTAGACATCCACCGACGGGGCCGCTTCAGAGCGCTCGTGCCGGGAAGTCAAATTGAGGAACTCCGCTATGAACCTGCTGAAGAAGCTCGCCGGTGACCGCAAGGGCGCCACCGCCATCGAATACGGCCTGATCGCCGCCTTCATCGCGCTCGCCATGACCGCCGCCCTGCCGGGCATCAAGACCGCGCTGGGGACCAAGTTCGCGGCTGTTGAAACGGAACTCGGCAAGTAAGCCGAGACGAATGAGCTGAGCGGACCTCCTGCAGGTCCGCCCCACCTCTGAAACCGAGGGCGGACGATGACCCACGTTGCCGACGCGGCGCTCCTGTCCGCCCTCGCTCTCTCCGCCGGGGCCCTGCTCTGGGCCGCGGCCAGCGACCTCTCCAGGTTCCTGATCCCCAACCGGGTCTGCCTGCTGCTCGTCGCGAGCTATGGCCTGGTGGTCACGACCTTTCCGATGGGCCCCTGGCTGGCGGGTCTGGCGATCGGCCTTCTCGCCTTCGGTCTCGGCCTGGTGCTCTTCGCCCGCGGCCTGGTCGGCGGCGGCGACGTGAAGCTCGCGGCCCCTATCGCCGCCTGGGCCGGCGTCGAACACCTCTCGGGATTCATGCTCGTGACCTCGCTGGCCGGCGTCGCCCTGGCGCTCGTGATGCTGAGCCCGGCGCGCCGCCTGATGCCGCGCGCCGCCGGCTCGGAAGCCCAGACGGGCTTCGCCCAGCCGATGCCGTTCGGCGCGCCTCTGGCCGCCGGCGGCCTGTGGGTGCTGCTCCAGCACCTGACCGCAACCTTCTGAGGGAGAGAGCCCGGTGGTTTCCTCACGTCGCCTGGCCTACCTGGGCGCCGCGGCGCTGCTGTCCGTTGGCGCCGTCTACCTGACGCAGCAATGGCTGCAGGGACAGCTCGACCGCGTCTCGCAGGCCGCCACATCGGGCCAGCCGGCCGCCCCCGTCGCCGCCCAGGTGCTGGTGGCCGCGAGGCCGCTGCCGGCCGGAACCATCCTGAAGCCGGCCGATGTGCGCTGGCAGAGCTGGCCGGCGGGCGCCGCCGACGGGTATCTGACGAACGTCGCATCCAGCCCCGCCCAGATCGCCGGCGCCGTCGCCCGGACCGATCTCGCGGCCGGAGAACCGCTGACCGCCCAGCGTGTCGTGCAGCCAGGCGAGCGCGGCTTCCTCGCCGCCGTCCTGAAGCCCGGGCGCCGCGCCGTCACGGTCAATGTCTCGGCCAGCACCGGCGTCGCCGGCTTTATCTTCCCGGGCGACAAGGTCGACCTCGTGCTGAGCCGTGAGGCTGGCGACAAGCGCTTCGTCAGCGAGACCGTCCTGACCGATGTCCGCGTGGTCGGCATCGACCAGCGCACGTCCAACCCGAACAGCGAAGTCCTGGTCCCCCAGACGGCCACGCTCGAAGTCACGCCCAAGCAGGCCGAAGTCGTCACCATGGTGACCGAGCTGGGCAAGCTGTCGCTCAGCCTCCGCAGCCTGGCCACGCCGGCGGACGCTGGCCCAGCGGACCACGCCGTCACCCGCACCTGGGACCACGAGATCACACGCGGGAGCACCCCGCGCGCCGCGCCGGCCGCGGCGCCGACGTCTCGTTCCCCACGCGCCGCCGCACCGGCCGTCGAAGTCGTGCGCGGCTCGGCCTCCAGCACCGAGGGAGCCTCATCGTGAGACGCCTGACCGCACTTGCCGCGGCGCTTTCGCTGTCGCTTGGCGCCGTCGCGCCCCAGGCCGCCTTGGCCGACGTCGTCGTGCTAGGCGATGTCTCCACCGACCTGCAGGTCGAGGCCGGCAAGGGCCGCCTGATCCGCCTGGACCGGCCCGCCAAGACCGTCTTCATCGCCGACCCGAAGGTCGCCGACGTGCAGGTGAAGTCGCCGACGCTGGTCTATGTGCTGGGCAAGGCGCCGGGGACGACCAGCCTGTTCGCCCTCGACGCCAAGGAGCAGATGATCGCCAACCTGGCGGTCAATGTCGGCATCGACACCGCCCGCCTGGCCAGCGCGCTGAAGCGTCACGCGCCGAACAGCCAGATCAAGGTGGAGAGCGTCGACGGCGCCCTCATCCTGTCGGGCCAGGCCGGCTCGGCGTCCGAAGGCGCCGATGTGCTGCGCATCGCCGCCCAGTTCGTGCCCGGCGACGGCGAAGCCAGGGCCTCGCGCCTGATCAACCGCATCGCCGTCCAGCAGACCAATCAGATCAACCTGCGCGTCCGCGTGGTCGAGGTCTCCCGGGAGGCGCGCGAGATCATCGGCGTGAACTGGAACGCGGTGGGCCAGCTCGGCAACGGGGTGGTCGGCCTCGCCACCGGCCGCGACGCCTTCATCCGCCAGATCGGCTCCGACGCCGTCGTCGGCGGGTACAGGGACGGCGACGTGGATGTGAACGTCCTCGTCGACCTGCTGAACCGCAAGGGGCTGGTGAAGGTCCTGGCCGAGCCCAATCTGACGGCGGTCTCCGGCGAGCCCGCCAGCTTCCTGGCCGGCGGCGAATATCCGATCCCGGTCGCCCAGGAGGACGACAAGATCACCGTCGAATACAAGGCCTTCGGCGTCAGCCTGGCCTTTGTGGCCACGGTCATGGACGGCGGCCGCATCAGCCTCAACGTCCGGCCCGAGGTCAGTCAGCTCTCCGACGCCGGCGCGGTCACCATCAACCAGCTGCGGCTCCCCGCCCTGACCACCCGCCGGGCCGAGACGACGGTGGAACTCGGCAGCGGCCAGAGCTTCGCCATCGCCGGGCTGCTGCAGAACACCTCGAACGACCTCGTCCGCAAGATGCCAGGGCTCGGCGACGTTCCAGTCCTCGGCCAGCTCTTCCGGTCGAGGGATTTCCAGAAGAACCAGTCCGAGCTGGTCATCATCGTCACGCCCTATCTGGTGAAGCCCTCGAACCAGAAGCTGGCGACGCCGTCCGACCTGCTCACCGCCGCCAACGACCAGAACCTGAGGCTGATGGTGGCCGAGGCCGCCGATCTCGAGCGCGGCTCGGACACCCCGGCGCTCTCGGGCGACGAGAGCCTCGCCGCGGTCCAGCGCCTGCGCGCCGGCAAGCAGAAGCCGCTCACCCAGATCATCACGCGCGAGGATCGATAGCCATGGCCCTGCCCCGCATCGCCCCCGGCGGCGAGACGCCCCGCGACGTCCTGGCGCTGGCCTGCGACGACGTCACTCGCGAGACCCTTCGCCAGGTCGCCGTCCAGCTCGGCTGGCCGCTGAACCGCGTGCGCGACGGCGGCCTCGTGGCGGCCATCGCCCACCTGCAGGCCAACCCGGCTCCCGCCGTGCTGCTGGTCGACGTCTCCGACAGCGAGGACGTGCTGGCCGGCATGGATGCGCTGGCCGAGGTCTGCGAGCCGCACACCCGCGTGGTGGCCATCGGCGCGACCAACGATGTGCGTCTCTATCGCGAGCTGATCGGCCTTGGCGTCAGCGACTACCTGGTCAAGCCGGTGAGCGCCGAGGTGCTGGCGGAGGCGCTAAGCGAGGCCGAGGCGCGCGAGCGCCCCGGTGGGCCGAAGTCGGCCACCTGCCGGACGATCGCCGTCGTCGGCGCGCGCGGCGGGGTGGGCGCGACCGCCGTCGCGACCTCGCTGGGCTGGGCGGCCGCTCACGAGCGCCACACCCGAACGGTGCTTCTCGACCTCGACCTGCAGTTCGGCGCCGCCGCCCTTGCCCTCGACGTCGAGCCCGGCCGGGGTCTGCGCGAGCTTCTGGCCAACCCTGCGCGCATCGACAGCCTTCTGATCGGCTCGGCCCTGGCGTCCGTGGGCGACAAGTTCCGCGTGCTCGCCGCGGAGGAGCCGCTGGAAACCGAACTCAGCCTTCGCGGCGACGGGCTCGAAGCGCTGCTGGCGGCGCTGGCGCAAGACAACCAAACGGTCGTCCTGGATGTCCCCCGCCGCCTCGACGCCCTGGGCCGGGCGGCTCTTGCCCGAGCCGACGTGGCCGTGATCGTCACCGATCTTAGCCTGCCCGGCATGCGGGACTCGCATCGGCTGCTGGGCCTGTTGGGACATCTGCGGACCGGCGAGACGCTGGTGGTTGCGAACCGCATCGGCGGGGTCGCAGGTGAGGTCCCGCAGGCGGAGTTCGAGCGGGGCGCCGGGCGCAAGCTGGACGCGATGCTCATCCACGACGCCAAGATCGCCGCCGCGGCCGCCGAACAGGCCAGGCCGCTGCTGGCCGCCGCTGGCCAGGCGGCGCCGCTGGGCGCCGAGCTGCGCCGTCTCGCCGGCCGGGCCCTGGGCGGCGCCGAGGCCAAGGCTCCGGCCGCCGCCGGATCCTGGCTGCAGAAGATCCTGGGGAAGTAGCACGATGTTCGGAAGGCGGGGCGCGACGCCCGAGGTCCCGGCCGCGGCGCGGCCGCACCTGACCGTGCTCACCAACGACAACCTTCCCGCCGGGCCGGAGCCGTCGCTGCGGCCGGATCCTGCGCCCGAGCCGCAGGCCGCGGGCGAGGACAAGATCCAGGACGCCGCCCGCCAGGTGCAGCCGCTGCTGCTCCAGCGCATCGACAGCGAAGCCGCCAGCCGGCTGGAGCGGGAGGACCTCGGCCGGCAACTGGCGGAGGTCGTCGCCCATCTCGTCGCCGAGTTGAAGCTGCAGTTGAACGGCCGCGAGCAGACCGACCTCGTCACTCTCCTGCTCAACGACATGCTGGGCCTGGGCCCGCTGGAGCCCCTGTTGGCCGACGACGCCGTCACCGACATCATGGTCAATGGGCCGAGGCAGATCTACGTCGAGCGCGGCGGCAAGCTGACGCTCACCGACGCCCGCTTCCGCGACAACGCCCACGTCATGGCGGTGGCTGGCCGCATCGTCAGCCAGATCGGTCGCCGCGTGGACGAGTCCTCGCCCCTGGTGGACGCCCGGCTCGCCGACGGCAGCCGGGTCAATATCATCATCCCGCCGCTGGCCATCGACGGGCCGTCGATCTCGATCCGCAAGTTTTCCAAGCGTCGGATCGACCTCGACCTGATGGCGCGTCAGGGCAACGTGTCGCCCGAGATGGCGACCGTCCTGAAGATCGCCTCGCGCTCGCGCCTGAACATCCTGATCTCGGGCGGCACCGGTTCGGGCAAGACGACCCTGCTGAACGCTCTCTCCCAGATGATCGCCGCCGACGAGCGTGTCGTGACCATCGAGGACGCCGCCGAACTGCAGCTCCAGCAGCCGCACGTCGTCCGTCTGGAGACGCGCCCGGCCAACCTCGAGGGCAAGGGCGAGATCCACATGCGGGACCTGGTGAAGAACGCCCTGCGGATGCGGCCCGACCGCATCATCCTGGGCGAGATCCGCGGCGGCGAGGCGCTGGACATGCTCCAGGCCATGAACACCGGCCACGACGGTTCGCTGGGCACCATCCACGCCAACCGGCCGCGCGAAGCGCTGACCCGCCTCGAGAACATGGTCGGCATGTCGGGAGTCAGCCTACCCGCCCAGGCGGTGCGCACCCAGATCGCCGCCGCCGTCCAGCTGATCGTCCAGATCAGCCGCATGCGTGACGGTCAGCGCCGGGTGACGAGCATCACCGAGGTCGTCGGCATGGAAGGCGACGTCGTCACCACCCAGGAGCTGTTCAGCTTCAAGTTCGAGGGCGAAGGGGCCGACGGCAAGCTGAAGGGCCGTTTCGAGTCCGCCGGCCTGCGCCCCCACTTCACGCCGCGCGCCGAGTACTTCGGTCTCGATCGCATGCTGCTGGAAGCCGTCGGATGACCCTGCTGCTGCTCCTGCTCATGGCCGGCGCGGCCCTGGTGCTGGCGGGCCTTGCCCTTCCGTCGACCGGAAGGCGCCGGCTGGCGCGCCGCGCCCGGGCCTTGGGCGCGGGCCGGAAGAGCGCGCCCGAGGGCCGCGCCGTCCGCCTGGCCAGGCCCGGGGCCACCCGGCTGGATGCTTTGGCGCAGCGGCTGCTGCCGAAACCGGCGGTCCTGCGGTCACGCCTCGAGGCGACCGGCCTGCCGATCACCATCGGCCACTACGGCGCCGCCACGGCCGCCATTGCTGTCGCGTCGCTGGCGCTCGGGCTTATGGTCGGCGCGCCGCCGGCCCTGGCCGTGCTGGCCGCCCTCGCCGAGGCGGTGGTCCTGCCCCACCTCGTGGTCGGCTTCCTCATGGGCCGCCGCCGGGCGAAGTTCCTCAAGGCCTTCGCGGAGGCCATCGCGCTGATCGTCCGCGGTCTGCGCGCTGGCCTGCCCGTGACCGAGACCCTCGGCGTCGTCGGCCGCGAGATCGCCGATCCTGTCGGCGAGGAGTTCCGTGGCGTGGCCGACCAGGTGCGCCTGGGCCTCGCCGTGGAGGACGCCATGTGGCAGTCGGCCCGCCGTATCGGCCTGCCCGAGTTCAACTTCCTGGTCATCAGTCTGTCGGTTCAGCGTGAAACCGGCGGCAACCTCGCCGAGACGCTGGAGAACCTCGAACAGATCCTGCGCCGCAGGCAGCAGATGCGCCTGAAGATCAAGGCCATGTCGTCGGAGGCCACCGCCAGCGCGCTGATCATCGGCTGCCTGCCCTTCGTCATGGCGGCGCTGATGACCTTCACCAGCCCGGACTACATGCGCGTCCTGTTCACCGAGCCGCTGGGCCGGATGATGCTGGCCGGCGGGTTCGCCAGCCTCGCCGTCGGCGCGCTCGTCATGCGTCAGATGGTGAGGTTCGAGATATGAGCCCTGACGTCTTCGCCCTGCCCGGCGCCGGCGCCGTCGTCCTCGCCGTGGGCGTCGCCAACTTCCTGGCCATCCTGGCCGTTCTACGCGCCCTGTCCCCGGGAGATCCGGTCGCGGTCCGCGCCCGCGCGCACGCGAGGCGCCGCCAGGAGCTGCGCGCCGAGCTGCTGCGGCCGCGTCGCAGCGAGCGCGCACGCTCGGTGGGCTTGGCTCGGCGGCTGGTCGAGGCGCTGAACCTCAATCGCGGCGACGAGGCGAAGAAGGCGGCGAGCCTGCTGGTCCAGGCCGGGCTGCGCACCAGCGACGCCACCCACGTCTTTCTGGCGCTGCGCGTCCTGGCCCCCCTGGGCCTCGCCGCGGCGGCCTGGATGCTGGGACCGTCGATCCTGCACGACGATGACGCGCTACGGCGGATGGCGGTGACCGCCGGCGGGGCCTGCGCGGGCCTGTTCCTGCCCCGCCTGCTGCTCAAGAACCTGATCCAGAAGCGCCAGCTGAAGATCCAGAAGGGTCTGCCCGACGCGCTGGACCTGTTCGTCATCTGCGCCGAAGCGGGCCTCAGCCTCGACGCCGCGCTTACCCGCGTCGCCCGGGAGATCGGGGCCAGCGCGCCCGAGCTCGCCGACGAGCTCGGCCTCACCGCCGTCGAGCTGGGATTCCTGCCTGACCGGCGCGAAGCCCTGCTGGGCCTCACCCGGCGGGTCCCGACGCCGCAGGTCCGCGGCCTCGTCAACACCCTGGTGCAGACCGAGAAATACGGCACGCCGCTGGCTCAGGCGCTGCGGGTGCTGGCTAGCGAATTCCGCGACACCCGGATGATGAAGGCGGAGGAGAAGGCCGCGCGCCTGCCGGCCACACTGACCGTTCCGATGATCGCCTTCATCCTGCCGCCGCTCTTCGTGGTGCTGATCGGACCGGCCATCGTCCAGGTCCTGTCCGCCAGCATGTCCTGATCGGCCTAGAGCGCCCGAGAGTGCCGCACGGCCTCGGGGGCGAAATAGGCGTCGAACACGGCCGCAATCGAGCGGATCACCAGCCGCCCGACGTCGGTCGCCGTGACCCGGGCGCCGGCGATGCGCACGAGCCCGTCGGCGGCGAACGGCGCCAGCCGCGACAGCGGCTCGGCGAGCTCTCCCCTGTCGCGGCCGTGGCGGCTGCAGACCTCGGCCAGATCGACGTCCAGGTCGCACATCAGCCGCTCGATGATCTCGCCCCGGAACCGGTCCTCGGCCGTCACCGCCACGCCGCGGGCGACGGGCAGACGCCCGTCCTTCACGGCGGCCCGCCACCCGAGTTCCTGCGTGATGTTCTGGACGAAGCCCTGCGGCAGCGAGCCGATGGACGAGGCGCCCAGGCCCAGCAGCGTCTGCGCCGCATCGGTCGTGTAGCCCTGGAAGTTGCGACGCAGACGCCCTTCGGTGAGGGCGCGAGCCATGGGGTCATGCGGCGCCGCGAAATGGTCGAGGCCGACGCGCACGTACCCTAGCGCCGCCAGCCGCTCGGCGGCCGCCTCGCTCTGCTCCAGCCGCTCGGCGGGGCCTGGCAAAGCCGCTTCGTCGATGAGCTGCTGGTGGCTCTTCATCCACGGCACATGCGCATAGCCGAACAGTGCGATGCGTTCGGGCCTCAGGGAGGCGACGGCATCCACCGTCGCCAGGGTGGCCGCCGTCGTCTGGTGTGGCAGGCCGTACATCAGGTCGAGGTTGATGGAGCTGATCTGGGCCTCGCGCAACCACCCCACGCAGCGGGCGATCTCCTCGAAGCTCTCCCGGCGGTTCACCGCGGCCTGAACCTCGGGATCGAGGTTCTGGACGCCCAGGCTGGCGCGGCTCAGCCCGTGGAAAGCTGCGGCGTCGACCCATTCGCGGGTCAGCACGGATGGGTCCAACTCGGCGGCGATCTCGTAGCCAGGGGTGAAGCGGAACGCCTGCTTGAGGGCGCCGAACAGCGCCCCGAGCTCGTCCGGGGTCAGCATGTTGGGCGTGCCGCCGCCCAGGTGGACGGCGCTGGCCTTCATCCGCGCCGGCAACGCCTGCTGGAGCAACGCCAGTTCGGCCAGCAGCAGTTCGACATACTCGCCCACCGGCTCGTGTCGGTTCACCGCCCGGGTGTTGCAGCCACAGTACCAGCACAGGCGCTTGCAGAACGGGATGTGCACGTAGAGCGAAACGGGGTCTTCCGGCGCCAGGGCGGACAGCCAGCTGCGATAGACCTGGTCGTCGACCGCCGGCGTGAACTGCACGGCCGTCGGATAGCTGGTGTAGCGGGGCGCGCGGCCGTCGTACTTGGCGACGAGATCGGCGATCGGGATCGGGGTGTCGGGGGCGAGGCTCATGGCCTTTGATCGCGCGGTTCGAACCGCCGCGCCGTGATCTGGATCAAGCCTAGAGGGCGGGTCGGTCGTCGGGATCGTCCACCAGGATCCGGTTGGCGTCGCCGACAGGATCTTCGTACTGGCCGTCGCGGAGGGTCCACCAGAAGGCCGCCACCGCGAGCAGGCCGAGGCCCACCGAGAACGGGGCGAGGATCAGCAGGATGTCCATCAGCGACCTCCAGTCCGAAGCGCGTTGAGAGTGACCACCAGCGACGAGCCCGACATGGCGAGCGCCGCGACGAACGGGTTGATGAAGCCCAGGATAGCCGCCGGGGCCGCCACGAGGTTGTAGAGCGAGGCGAAGCCGAAGTTCTCCAGCGCGCGGCTGCGGGCCGAACGCGCCACGTCGATCGCATCGACGACCGCCATTAGCCCATGACCGGAGAACACCAGGTCGGCGGCGTTCTGACTGGCCTCGAGGGCCGTGCCCGGCGCCATCGCGGCATGGGCCTTGGCGAGCGCGGCGGCGTCGTTCAGGCCGTCGCCGACCATCAGAACCTTGCGGCCGGCGGCGGCGCGCGCATCGACCGCCTCGGCCTTTTCCTGCGGCGTCAGACCGGCGCGCCAGGCCGGCGCTCCGACGTCGGCGGCGACGCGCCGGACCGCGGCCGGGACGTCGCCCGACAGAACCTCGACCGTCAGGCCGCGGGCCTGGAGCGCGGCCAGGGTCTCGGCTGCGTCTTGCCGCACCGCGTCCGTGAAGCGGAAGCGGATCTTGGTGTCGCCTTCGAAGCCGAACCACAGCTCCGTCTCGGAGCCGTCTCGCTGTTCGACGCCCACGAATGCGGCCCGGCCGAGCCTGGCGCGCCGGCCGCCAATCACGCCCTCGACGCCCAATCCGGCGTGCTCGCGCACGTCGTCGGCGATCAGCCCCGTTCCGGCTTCGGCGGACAGCGCCCGGGCGAGCGGGTGGCGCGACGCGCGGGCCAGCGGCGCGGCGAGCGCGACCGCCGCCGGCGCAGGGTCAACCAGACGCGGCGCGCCCTCCGTCAACACGCCGGTCTTGTCGAAGATCACGTGGTCCACCTCGGCCAGGCGTTCCAGCGCGGCGCCCGATTTCACCAGAACGCCCTTGCGGAAGAGGCGGGCCGACGCGGTGATCTGAACCGCCGGCACGGCGAGCCCCAAGGCGCACGGACAGGTGACGATCAGCACGGCGACGGCGCGGATGAGCGCCTCCCGCGGGCCCAGGCCCAGCGCCCAGCCGCCCACGAAGGTGAGCGCCGCCACCGTGTGGACCACCGGCACGTAGACGGCGGCGGCCTTGTCGGCGAGGCGGACGTAGCGCGAACGGCTCTGGGCGCCGGCCTCCACGAGCCGGGCGATGCCGGCGAGGGCCGAGTCCTCGGAACGGGCGGCCACCTTCAGCCGAAGGAGGCCGGTCAGGTTCACGGCCCCGGCCCGACACAGCTGGCCCGGCCCCACCGCGGCCGGGGCGGTCTCCCCCGTCAGCAGCGCGTTGTCGAGTTCGGAGACACCGTCCTCCACGACGGCGTCGACCGGCAGTCGCTCGCCCGGGCGGACCAGCAGCACATCGCCGGGGACCAGTTCGCTGAGCGGCACGCGGCGCTCCACGCCATCGTCCAGACGCGTGGCGGCCGGAGCCTGGAGGGCCAGCAGGTCGCCTGCGGCGCTCCGCGCCTTGGCGCGGAGCTGGTGGTCGAGCCAACGGCCGATCAGAAGAAGGAAGAGCAGGGAGACGGCCGCGTCGAAATACGCGTCGCGCCCCTTGAGCACCGTCTCGGAGAAGCTGATCGCCAGCGTGAGGATGACGCCGATCGAGATCGGCACGTCCATATTGGCCCGGCCCGCCTTCAGCGACCGCCAGGCCGACTTGAAGAACGGCATGCCGGCATAGATCGCGCAGGGGGCGCCCACCGCGCCCGACAGCCACATCATCACCGTGCGGGTCGCCGGCCCCAACTCCTGGCCGAACAGCCCGGCCCAGAGCGGCACCGAGAACATCATGGTGTTCATCGCGCCGAACGCGGCCACCGCCATGGCGAGGATCAGGGCCCGTCCCTCGCGGTCGTAGGCCGCCTGCGCCTGACCTGGATCGTACGGCGTCGCGGGATAGCCGAGGCGCTCCAGCGCCTCGATGACGCGCGCCGGGTCGGCGCCGGCGCCCTGGAAACCCACGGTCAGCTTGCCGGTGGTGAGATTCAGCCGGGCCTCGGAGACGTTCGGCAGGCTGCGCACCTCCCGCTCGATCTTGGACAGGCAGGCGGCGCAGCGGGCGCCGCGCACCAGCAGTTCCACGGAGGAGGCGCCGTCGGCGCCACGCTTGAGAAAGGCCGAGAGATCGGGCCGGCCGGCCAGTCCGCCGGCGGCTTCATAGGTCAGGGCCACGTCAGCCTCCGCTCGGCGATGAAGCGGCGGCCCTGGGCGTCGACCGCCTCGGCCGTCAGGTCCCAGGCGCCGTCGATGGCGCCTGTCGTGCCTTCGTAGCGGCCTGGGGCGGTCTCCACGAAGCGCGGCTGGCGACGGTCAGCCTCGGTGGCGGGACGCTCCAGGCGCCCGGTCACGGCGAGGCCGCGCAGCGGCCGCCCCTCGGCGTCCCGGAGGGTCAGAGCCACCAGCCCAGGCTGCGCCTCGGCCGCTGCGCGCCAGCCGAGCGCCGTCTGCGCCTGCTCCTGCGCGATGCGCTTGTTGTAGAGCAGTCCGTCCTCGTAGGGCGTCACGGAGACCTGCCCGGGGAAGGTCCGCACCGCCAGCACCGTGAACAACACGTCGACGGCGATCACGACGGCGAAGAAGGCGGTCACGCCGCCCAGGACGTGCCAGCCGTTGATCCGAAAGCCGGGCTTCGGGGCGGGATAGGTCGCGCTCATAGGGTGTTCGCGGCTCCGGAGAGGAAGGTGGTCTTGGCGCGGAACGTGCGCCCCTCGCCGCGCACCTCGAAGGCGGCGGGCAGGCTGGACGCGTTCAGCGCCTCGGGTTCGGCGGTGACGAACACCCGGACGGCGGTCACCTCATTGGGTTCGAGCACGACGTGCAGTGCGTCGGCCGCGGGCTTGCCCGGACTGCGGACCCGCGCCCCGGCGACGCCGCTGAAGCGGATTTCGACGGGCATCGGCTCGAAGCTGCGGTTGGCGATCTTCAGCGTGTAGCCGTTGCGGATCGCCCCATCGTGCAGGCGCACGAAGGTGGGATTGCGGTCGCGCAGGGCATGCATGTCCAGCGGGCTGCGGTTGGCCAGCCCCCAGATCATCAGGGTCGAGACCACCGCGAGGGCGACGGCGTAATAGACGGTGCGCGGCCGCGCCAGCTTGTAGCGGGGCGTGTTGCCGCGCTGACGCTCGGCCACGGCGCTGTCGGTGTCGTAGGCGATCAAGCCCGTGGGCCGGCCGACCCGCAGCATGATCTCGTCGCAGGCGTCGATGCACAGGCCGCAGTTGATGCACTCCAGCTGCGGGCCGTTGCGGATGTCGATGCCCATCGGGCAGGCCACAACGCAGGCGTTGCAGTCCAGGCAATCGCCGCGGCCTTCCCAGGACTGGCCCTTCTTGTGCGCGCCGCGGGGTTCGCCGCGATCGTAGCGGTAGGTCACCTGCAGCGAATGGTGGTCGAGCATGGCGCCCTGGATGCGCGGCCAGGGGCACATGTAGATGCAGACCTGCTCTCGCATGTGGCCCGCGAAGACATAGGTCGTCGCCGTCAGCAGCAGCGAGAAGATGTAGGCCGTCGCCGGCGCCTGTCCGACCCAGTACTGCTGGATGAGCGTCGGCGCATCGTGGAAGTAGAAGATCCACGCGCCGCCGGTCGCGAAGCCGATGGCCAGCCAGGTCAGGTGCTTGCCGGTCTTGCGCCAGACCTTGTTGAACGACAGCGGCGCGGCGTCGAGGCGCATGCGGGCGTTGCGGTCGCCCTCGAAGGCGCGCTCCACATAGATGAAGAGGTCGGTCCAGACCGTCTGCGGACAGGCGTAGCCGCACCACAGCCGGCCGAACAGCGCGGTCGCCAGGAAGAGGCCGAGCGCCGAGATCACCAGCAGGCCGGTGATGAAGTGCACTTCCTGCGGCCAGAGCTGGATGTCGAAGAAATAGAACCGCGCGCCTTCGAAATCGACGAGCACCGCCTGGTCCGGCAGGGCGCCGGGACGCTCCCACCGGATCCAGGGCGTGACGTAGTAGATCGTCAGCATGACGATCAGCAGCGCCCACTTGAGCGTCCGCCAAGGGCCGTGCACCAGCTTCGGATAGATCGGCGTGCGCGGCTTGTAGAGGCCGCCGCCGCGGTCCTTCTTCCGGACCCGCTCGGCGGCCGAGACCGGAGCCTTGGGGGTGGGCTCCGGCCGGGACACGCGGTCGATGACGATGGTCATCTGGCGGTAGCGCCTCCGATCGCGGCGACTTCCTCCTCACCCCCGCCGGCATTGGCATGGATGTAGACGGACAGGGCCTTGATGGTTTCGGGGCTGAAGCGGGCTTCCCACGTCGGCATCACGCCGTTGCGGCCGTTCCAGATCTGCTCGCGGATGGAATCCCGGTCGGACCCGTACAGCCATTCGGCGTCGGTGAGGCTCGGGGCGCCCTTCGTCAGGTCGCCCTGGCCGCCCGCCCCGTGGCACGAGGCGCACTGGTCCGCGAACGTCTGGGTGGCCCGGCCGACGGCCGCGGTGTCAGCCTTGCGGCCCGACAGCGCCACCACGTACTCGGTCAGGTCCTGGACCTGGGCCTGGTCCAGCATCCGGTCGCGGCCGAAGGCCGGCATGACGGTCTCGCCCCGCGCCTGGGGATGGCCGGAGCGGATGCCGACCTGGATGGTGCGGTGGATGTCGTCAAGCGTGCCGCCGTAGAGCCACACGTCGTCACGCAGGTTCGGATAGCCCTTGGCCCCCGCCCCGCCCGCGCCGTGGCAGGTGGCGCAGTTGTCGCCGAACACCGACTGGCCGACCTGCAGGGCGAAAGCCTGCAGTTCAGGGTCCTGTTCGATCTGCTGCAGGCTGACCGACTTCAGCCTGGCGCCCTGGGCGCCGCGCACGGCGTCCAGCTTCGTCAACTCCTGGGCGACGCCGGCGCGATCCGAGTGACCACGCAGGCCCTTGGTGTAGCCGGTGAGGCCGGGCCAGGCCGGCATCAGCACCCAGTAGACGATGGCCCAGGCGACCGAGCCGTAGAACACCCACAGCCACCAGCGTGGGAGCGGATTGTCGAGCTCCTTGATCCCGTCCCACTCATGGCCGGTGGTCTCGATACCGGAATGTTCGTCGCGTTCGCGCTCAGACATGATCGCTCTCGTCCTTCTCGAGCGGCAGATGGGCGAGGCGTCGGAACGCCTCCTTGTTGCGGGGCCAGAGCGCGTAGATCAGGCCGGCGATGAAGATGGCGGCGAAGTAGAGGGTCCCACCCTGCTGGGCGAACCGCGCGACCGCCTCGTAGGTCAGGCCGCTCATCGCAGGTTCTCCGGGTCTTCGGCCTTGTAGGTCCGGAAATCGACCGTCGTGCCGAGCATCTGGAGGTAGGCCACCAGGGCGTCGAGCTCGGTGAGCTTCTCCGGGTCACCATCGAAGTCCCGCTGCGAGATCTTCGCGCCGTACCTCTGCTTGAGGCCCGACTTCTCGCCGGCGAAGGGATCGACCTGGGTCTCGAGGTCCGCCTTGGCGTTCTGGATCTGGGCGTCGGTGTAGGGCACGCCGACCTTGCGGAGCGCGATCAGCCGGGCCTCGATGGCGCGGTAGTCCAGGTCCTTCTCCGCGAGGAAGCGGTAAGGCGGCATGTTGGATTCCGGCACGACCGAGCGCGGATCCACCAGGTGATCGCGGTGCCAGCTGTCGGAGTACTTGCCCCCGACACGGGCGAGGTCCGGACCGGTGCGCTTCGACCCCCCACTGGAACGGGTGGTCGTACATGCTCTCGGCGGCCAGGCTGTAGTGACCGTAGCGCTCCACCTCGTCGCGCAGCGGGCGCACCATCTGCGAGTGGCAGACGTAGCAGCCCTCGCGGACGTAGATGTCGCGGCCGGCCTGTTCCAGCGGGGTGTAGGGCCGGACGCCCTCCACCTTCTCGACGGTGCTCTCCAGGTAGAAGAGCGGAGCGATTTCGATGAGGCCGCCGATCGAGACGACGATCAGGATGCCGATCGTCAGGATGATCGAGTTGCGCTCGAACTTCTTGTGCTTGTGCCACATGTGCGGAGCCTCACTCAGCCGCGATCGCGACAGGCGCGGGGGCGGCGGCGATCGGGCTCTCCAGCTCCGCCTTGGCGGTGCTGGGCATGCGGATCGTACGCCACAGGTTGTAGGACATGATCAGCGCGCCCACGAGGAACATGAGCCCGCCGAGCGTGCGGATGATGTTGGGGATGTGCTTGGCCGCGACGGTCTCGACGAAGGCGTTCGCGAGGTAGCCCTGGGGCGTGTACTCACGCCACATCAGGCCTTCCATGATGCCCGACACCCACATCGAGGAGATGTAGAGGAGCACGCCGGTGGTCGCGATCCAGAAGTGCCACTCGACGAGGGTGTTCGACCAGAGCCGCTCCTTCTTCCACAGCCACGGCACGAGGCAGTAGATGCAGGCGAAGGTGATGAAGCCGTTCCAGCCCAGCGCGCCGGAGTGGACGTGGCCGATGGTCCAGTCGGTGTAGTGCGACAGCGCATTGACCGCGCGGACCGACATCAGCGGACCTTCGAACGTGGCCATCCCATAGAAGGCGATGGCCACGACCATCATGCGGATCACGGGATCGGTGCGGATCTTGTCCCAGGCGCCCGAGAGCGTCATGAGGCCGTTGATCATGCCGCCCCACGACGGCATCCACAGCATGACCGAGAAGGTCATCCCCAGCGTCTGGGTCCACTGCGGCAGGGCCGTGAAGTGGAGGTGGTGCGGGCCCGCCCAGATGTAGATGAAGATCAGCGACCAGAAGTGGACGATGGACAGGCGGTACGAATAGACCGGCCGCTCCGCGCGCTTGGGCACGAAGTAGTACATCATCGCCAGGAAGCCGGCGGTGAGGAAGAAGCCCACCGCATTGTGGCCGTACCACCACTGGGTCAGCGCATCCTGGACGCCGGCGAAGGCCGAGTAGCTCTTGGCCTCCAGAAGGCCTACCGGCATCGCCAGGTTGTTGACGACGTGCAGCAGGGCGATCGTGACGATGAACGCCAGATAGAACCAGTTGGCCACATAGATGTGGGGTTCCTTGCGCTTCCAGATCGTGCCGAGGAAGACCAGCAGGTAGGCGACCCAGACCACCGTCAGCCACAGGTCCACGTACCATTCGGGCTCGGCGTACTCCTTCGACTGGGTGATGCCGGCCAGGTAGCCGGTGGCCGCCAGCACGATGAACAGCTGGTAGCCCCAGAAGACGAACCACGGCCAGGCGCCGCCGGCGAGCCTCGCCTTGCAGGTGCGCTGGACGACGTAGAAGGACGTGGCGATGAGCGCGTTGCCGCCGAAGGCGAAGATGACCGCGCTGGTATGCAGTGGACGAAGCCGGCCGAAGTTCAGCCAGCCCGCGTCCGGGAAATAGAAGACGTTCGGCCAGGCGAGCTGGGCCGCGGCGACGACGCCGGCCGCCAGGCCCGCGATCGCCCAGAACATCGTGGCGATGACGCCCGCGCGGACCACCCCGTCGCTGTAGCGGCTGGGATCGCTGCGGAAGCGGCCGGAGCCGATTCCCACGGACATGACGCAGAAGGCGGTCACGAAGCCCGCGATCATGACGTAGCCGTGGAAGCGGAATGAGGGGTCGGGCGAGAACGCCGTCGCCAGGATCGATCCCAGGGCGAGCAGCCCTGTGACCGTGTAGAGGACGATGGTGTCGAGCGACGCCTCGTCTCGGGTTGCAACTGCCTGCGTCATGGATCCGAACAGCCGTTGAGGAACTGCAGCCTCCATGCCGCGCTGCGGAATCTCGGGCCTTGATATCGGTCAACGACCACCTGGCTTCGACGCGAGACAAGGCGGCAGGACACCCACCGGAGGCCCTGATGCTGCGCCGCAAGATCACCGACGAGGAAACGCTGCTGCGCGGCGGACTTGCCCTGCTGGCCGCCGTGCTGCTGGCCAGCGCCGCCCTCGCCTTCGACGCCGCCCGCGCGCACATGGCCCTGCTGTCGAGCCTCTGCGGCGGCGCCGACGCGCCGCATTGCGGCTGGTGCTATGCGGCGGCCGGGTTCGTTGTCATGGGCGCGGCCGCCCTGTTCGCCGCGCTCCGGCCCGCCCGGGCGAAGGCGTGCGCCTGATCGTCCTGGCGGTCGCCGCCCTGCTGGCGGGGGGCGCACAGGTTTCCGCCGCCGAGACGCCGCGGGTTATGAAGCCCGCCGTTCTGCGTGGCCGCCTCTACGTCCAGAATCACTGCGTCGGTTGCCACAACGCCCGGGCGGACGGCCGCAGCGTGTATTCCGCCGCCCCGCCTCTGCGAGACCTCGCCGGCCGTTACACGCCCGCCCAGTTGCAGACGGTCCTCGCCGACGTCCAGGTCGGAAATCACTTCGCGATGCCCTCGACGCCGGTGACCTCACGAGATGCCCTCGACATCGCCGCCTACATCGAGGCGCTCGCCAGGGCGGACAAGGACACCCAGCGCAAGCTCAGCCTTCCCGCCTGCGTCGCCCGGGCCTGCTGAGATTGCGCGATATCAAGGCGAAGCTTGTCGTCGCCTGCGATCCCCCCTGGCGCGGCCCCTCCCCGGGCCGCGGACAACAAGGGGATAAGTCTCATGTACGCCAAGTTCATCGCCACCGCCGCGGGCGCAGCGCTGCTGGCCGCCGCCGCGACGCCGGTGTTCGCCCAGGAGTTCCAGCCGAAGACCGCGGGCACGATCATGCTCAACACCCGCCTCAGCGTGGTCTCGCCTGACGCGGGCGATCCGATCACCACTCTTTCGGGCGGCGCGACCGGCCTCAAGGCCGAGATCAGCGACGACGTCATGCCGACGATCGGACTCACCTACTTCTTCACCGACAACGTCGCCGTGGAGGTGATCGCCGGCACAACGAAGCACACGATCCGGGCCAAGGGCGGCGCCACCGACGTCAAGGTGCAGGAAACCTGGGTGCTGCCCCCGGTCGTCTCGCTGCAGTACCACTTCGCCCCGGCCGCCAAGGTCAGCCCCTACGTCGGCGCCGGCGTGAACTACATGCTGTTCTACAGCGAGAAGGACGACAACGGCTTTGGCCTGAAGGTGGACGACGGCTTCGGCTATTCGCTGCAGGCCGGCGTCGACGTCGCGCTGCGCGACCGCTGGAGCCTCAACGCCGACGTCAAGAAGGTCTTCTTCGAGACGGACGCCACCGACCGCTTCAACGGGGTGAAGTCCAAGGTCAACCTGGATCCGTGGGTCGTTTCGGCCGGTCTCGGCTACAAGTTCTAGCCCAGCGGGAAGGCCCGGCGACGCCTCGCGTGGCCGGGCCGCCGTGCGACCTCAGCGCTGCGCCGCCGCGCCGGCCTTCGCATTCAACGGATGACGCCGAGCCGCGGCCCATCGGGAGGCGCAACGCCGGCTGTCATGATCCCTCCCCGCTTTGGCCGCGCGGGCGATCGACCGCGGACGCGCCGGCGATCGCCACGGTGATGAGACCGATGGCCGCCCATTGGATGAGCGTGAGGCGTTCGCCCAAGGTCACCCATCCGACGAGCGCGGCGACCGCCGGCGCGGAGGCGACCAGCTGCGCAAAGACCTTGGGCGACAGGCGACGCAGGGCGAACATCTCCAGACTGTAGGGCGCGGCGCTGGAGAGGATCGCGAGACCGAGGCCCGCCACGAGCACGGCCGGCTGGAGGAGCATGACCCCGGCCTGCAATACCCCGATCGGGGCCGCCACGAGGGCCGCGACGGCGAGACCAAGGGCGACCGTCTCCCCGCTGCGACCGTCGCCTGCGACGCCGGCGCCCAGCAGGATATAGGCCGCCCAGGTGACCGCTGCACCGCCCGCAGACGCCAGGCCTATGGGGTCCACACCTGCCGGGCTGACGATCGGCAGCAACAGGAGAAGGCCGGCGGCGGCCAGACCCGCGAAGACCAGATCGACCACCTGCCGCGACCTCACCAGAACCACGGCGAGCGGACCCGTCACCTCGATGGCCACGGCGAGGCCGATGGGGATCCGCGCGAAGGCCCCATAGATGAGGATGTTCATCAGCCCGAGGCTGAGTCCGTAAAGAGCGAGGCCGCGCCATTGGCTGGGCGTGCGGCGTGTGCGCCAAGGCCGCCACACGAGGCCCAGGAGGAGCGCGGCCAGACTGACCCGCAGCGCGGTGGCCCCGAGCGGGCCCACAAGCGGGAACAGCTGCTTGGCGAAGGCCGCGCCGAGGTTCTGGGACAGCAGGCCGGCCAGCACCAGCAGCATCGGCCCGGCCGCCTGTCCCCGAGGTTGGTGGATCATCGCCAAGTCCTGCGGCGCGGTGTGAGGGCCCGCACCGCCCGCCGGGACCTACTGGTCGGAGAGCCGCTTGGCCAGAGGGGCGTCGAACGGCGGGGGCCGTCCCGCATCCCGCGCGGCGTCCATGCGCTTCATGGCGTCCTGCACGTAGCGGATTCCCAGCCAGCGGAACGGTTCGGGCTCCCACGGTCGCGTCCGATGGCGAGCGAGCGGCAAGCGCGCAAGCGGCGTCTCGCGACCCAGCACCTGACTGGCGAGCAGCCGTCCGGCCAGGTTGGTGGTCGACACGCCCCGGCCGGTGTAGCCGTGGAGCACCCCCAGGCGGGTCGCCGGATTGAAGTTGACGCTCGGATTCCAGTCTCGCGGCACGCCCAGGAAGCCATGCCAGGCGTGGCTGAAATCCACGTCGCGGAGGACGGGAAACCAGCCGGTCAGCTGTCGGCGCATCTGCTGGGAGGTCCTGGCGAACGCGGCCTCAGCGCCTTCGGTGGCGGAACCGAACAGATAGGGCGCGCCGCGGCTGCCATAGAGGATGCGGCCGTCGGCCGTGCGGGTGAGGTAGTCGACGGTGTGCGCCTGGGAGCCCAGCCCCTCCCCGCCGGACCAGCCGATCTCGTTCCACTGCGCCTCGCTAAGCGGCTTGGTGAGGACGATGCTGGACGACATCGGCGCCAGCGCCCGCTCGAAGCCGGGCATCTTGGGTAGGTAGGCTTCGCCGGCGGCGATCACCGCCTTGCGGGCGCTCACGCGGCCGCTCTCCGTCTCGAGCGCAGCGTCGGCGCCGGTCCGAAGCCGTCGGACTCGCGTCTGCTCGTAGATCGCCCCGCCCAGGCGTTCGACGGCTTTGGCGAGGCCGCGGACGAGTTTGGCCGGATGCACCGCGGCGCTGCGCGGCGTGTACAGCGCGCCCTTGATCCCGCTGACCCGCACCCGCTCGCCCGCGGCCGCTTCGCCCAGGAGGCGATTGCCCTCACCGAAGCCGAGCCGTTCATAGGCGGCATGGGCCGCCTGCACCGCCGCCAGCTGCGCCTCGCCGCGCGCGAGGCTCAGGATGCCGTTCATCCGGAAGTCGGCATCGATCCCCTCGGCCTCGCAGACACGTCCCACCTCGTCGACGGTGTCGTACATGGCGAGGATGGTCTCGCGGGCGACGTCGGCGCCGTAACGCGCCTCAAGGGTCGACGGATGGAGCGGATAGCGGCTCGAGCACCAGCCGCCGTTGCGGCCCGACGCGCCATATCCACAGATCTCCGCCTCGACGATCGCGACCTCCAGGCCGGGGTTGTCCCGGAGCAGGTAGTAGGCGGTCCAGAGCCCCGAGTAGCCGCCGCCGAGGATCGCCACATCGACGGTGACATTCCCGGAGAGCGCACGGCGGGGCGTCAACGGTTCGCCCGCCGTCTCCAGCCAGAAGCTCAAGCCCTGATAGTCGTGCCGCGGCATCTCAGGGCGTCTCGTCGAACACCACGAAGGCCTTCTTCAGGGTCTTGCGAATTCGCCAGATTCCGCCGGTGCCGGCGGGGAAATACACCGCATCGCCCGCTCTGATCGTCAGGGGCTCGCCGTCGTCCGGCTCGAACACCGCCTCGCCTTCGAGGAAGGTGCAGAACTCGGCTTGCATCACCTGTCGCCGCCAGTCACCAGGCGAGCACTCCCACACGCCCGCCCTCGAGGCCGCCGCGCCGTTGAAGCTGGTGCTGCGCGTGGCGGCCACCGGCTCGCCAAGGGGGACCTTGACCGGAACCGCGTCGGGGAGGACCTGCAGGAGGTCATCGGGACGGAACGAGACAATCGGCATGTAGGACTCCGGGTCAGCCAGGTCAGAGCGGCCGCAGCACGCGGTCGAGAAAGGTGCGGGTGCGGGGCTCCCGCGGTTCGGTCAGCAGCTCGCGCGCAGGTCCGGCCTCGACGATCTCGCCGCCGTCCATGAACAGCACCCGGTCGGCCACCTCGCGGGCGAAACCCATCTCATGGGTGACGATGACCATGGTCATGCCCTCGTCCGCCAGGTCGCGCATGATCCGCAGCACGTCGCCGACGCGCTCCGGGTCGAGCGCCGATGTCGGCTCGTCGAACAGGATGGCCTCCGGGCGCATGGCCAGCGCGCGGGCGATCCCGACCCGCTGCTGCTGCCCCCCGATAGCGAGGACGGCAGGGCGTCGGCCTTGTCGGCCACCCCCACCTTGCCGAGCAGTTCGCGGGCTTCGGCGGAAACCTCGGCGCGAGCCCGACCCTGCGCATGGATCGGCCCCTCCATGACGTTATCCAGCACGGTGCGGTGGGGGAACAGGTTGAAGCGCTGGAAGACCATCGCAAGCTTTCCGCGCACCTGCGGGAGGGTGGCGGCGCCGACCTCCACGCCGTCCACGCGAATGACGCCGCCGTCGTGCCGCTCGAGGCCGTTGATGCAGCGCAGGACCGTGGACTTGCCCGAGCCCGACGGGCCGATCAGGCAGACCACCTCGCCGCGCGCCACCTCGAAGCTCACGTCGCGCAGCACCTGGTTGGCGCCGAACGCCTTGCTGACGTGGGAAACCTCGATCATCGCCGCGCCATCCGTCGCTCGAGTTGATGGACCGCGAGGGTCAGGGGCAGGCTCATGGCGAGGTAGAGCAGCGCGATGAGCGTGTAGACGGTCATGTTCTGGAAGGTGGACACGGCGAGCAGCTGCCCCGCCCGGGTCAGCTCGGCCACCGTAATGGTCGAGGCGATCGACGAGTCCTTGAGGAGCATGATGGAGGTGTTGCCGAACGGCGGCAGGGCCGTGCGGACCGCCAGCGGCATCATGAGCCGTTGCAGGATCTTCCGTTCGCTCATGCCGAGCGACTGGGCCGCCTCCACCAGCGCGGGATCGACGGATCTCGAAGCCGGCCCGGAAGTTTTCCGCCTGGTAGACGGAATAGGCGAGGCCCAGGCCGATGATCCCGGCCGCCAGGGCGTCCAGGCTCAACCCGAACTCAGGCAGGACGAAATAGACAT
The DNA here is from genome assembly GCF_024699945.1 of Phenylobacterium sp. J426. GTDB lineage: Bacteria > Pseudomonadota > Alphaproteobacteria > Caulobacterales > Caulobacteraceae > Phenylobacterium. The sequence continues at coordinate 4,074,926 of NZ_JAJOMY010000001.1, forward strand.
AGAACAGCTGGACGATGATCGGGACGCCGCGCACCACATTGATCACGGTGCGGCTGAGCACTCGCACGGGCTTCAGCCGCGAGCGCCCCATCAGCGCCCACACGAGCCCCAGGACGATGCTCAGCAGCAAGGCTCCCACCGTGACCTGGAGCGTCACGACGACCCCCTTGAGCAGGATCGGCAGGAACTCGATGGCGCGGGGCAGGAAATCTTCCGGCATCACAACCCCCAGGCTTGAACGATTTCGGCGATGCGCGTGCCCTTGATCGCTGCGATCGCCGTGTTGAGGCGGGCGGCGAGCTGAGGCTCGCCCTTGCGCAGGATGAGGCACACCTCCTCACGCGCGCCGGGTGCGAACGCGTGCGCCAGGCGCAGCGCCTGGGTTCGGGTCACGCGCAGATAGTAGCGGATGATCGGCTCGTCGCCGTAGGCCGCGTCGAGGCGGCCCAGCCGCAGGTCCCGCAGGATGTCGGCGAGGTTGTCGTAGGTCCGGACGTCCCGCACGCCCGCCTCCGCAAGCTGATCGACGAAGCGGGAGCCCACCTGGGCGCCCACCCGCTTGCCGGAGAGACTGGCGAGGTCCGGATAGGGGCCGCTATCCGCAGCTCCTACGACCACGGCTCCGCCGTAGGCGTAGACCGGGTCGGTAAAGTCGACGACCGCTTCCCGAGCCGGCGTGCGGAGCATCGCCGCAGCGATCAGGTCGATCTTTCCGACGGTAAGCGACGGTATGAGCGCCGAGAACGCGGTGACCTGCACCTCGACCGGAAAGCCCGCCTCCGCGGCGACGGCCTCGACGATGTCCACCATGGCCCCGGTGAGGGTGTTGGTTCGAACGTCGTAGAAGCTGAAGGGGGACGCCGGTGGCGGTCGATCCGACCACCAAGCCGCCGGCGCGGCGGACCTCCGACGGCCGGGCGCAGCCGCTTGCCACGGCGGTCGCGCCGAGGCCGGCCAGCACGGCCCGCCGGGACTCTCCCGGGGGCGGCGTCATCGGCCCGCAGGGCTCATACGGGCTCTACCTCGAGGCAAAGCGTCTTGGTGTCCACGTAGTCGCGCACGCCGAACAGCGAACCTTCCCGCCCCAGGCCGGATTCCTTGACGCCCCCGAACGGCGCCACCTCGGTGGAGATCAGCCCGGTGTTGATCCCGACCATTCCGTACTGCAGGGCGCCGCCCACCCGCCAGACCCGCGAGTTGTCGCGGGTGAAGACGTAGGCGGCAAGGCCGGCGGATGTGGCGTTCGCCAGCGCGACGGCCTCCTGTTCGGTCTCGAACCTCACCAGGCCGGCGACTGGACCGAAAGTCTCCTCCCGGCAGAGCAGCGCGTCTCGCGCAACATCGGCCAGCACCGTGGGTTGGTAGAATGCGCCGGCCCCTTCGGCGGGGGCGCCGCCGGTCAGCACGCGGGCGCCGTCGCGAAGCGCGTCGGCCACATGGGCCGCGACCTTCCCGCGGGCGCGGTCGTCGATCAGAGGCCCCTGGTCCGTCGGACCTTCCAGGCCATCGCCGATGCGGAGCTCGGCCACCGCCTCGGCCAGGCGTGCGGCAAAGGCGTCGTAGATCCCGGCCTGGACGTAGAAGCGGTTGGCGCAGACGCAGGTCTGTCCGGTGTTGCGGAACTTCGACGCGATGGCGCCGGCGACCGCCTTATCCAGGTCGGCGTCGTCGAACACCAAGAAGGGCGCGTTGCCGCCAAGCTCAAGGCTGACCCGCTTGACGGTGGCCGCGCAGCGGGCCGCCAGCATCTTGCCGACGGGGGTCGAGCCCGTGAAGGTGAACTTGCGGACGCGCGGATCGGTGGTCAGCACCTCGCCGATCGCCGGCGCGTCGCCCATGACGATATTGAGCACGCCGGCCGGCAAACCGGCCTCTTCGGCGAGCACCGCGAGGGCCAGGGCGGAGAGCGGTGTCAGCTCAGACGGCTTGAGGACGACCGTACAGCCCACCGCAAGCGCCGGGCCGACCTTGCGGGTGATCATCGCCGCCGGGAAGTTCCAGGGGGTGATCGCCGCCACGACGCCCACCGGCTCATGCGTGACCACGATCCGCTTGTCGGCGAGATGGCCCGGGATGGTCACGCCGTAAACCCGCCGCGCCTCCTCGGCGAACCACTCGACGAAGGCCGCCGCATAGGCGACTTCGCCACGCGCCTCCGATAACGGCTTGCCCTGCTCCGCCGTCATCAGCCGCGCCAGGTCCTCGGCATGCTCGAGGATCAGCCGGCGCCAGTCTTTCAGGATGTCGGCCCGCGCCTTGGCGGGCTGGGCGCTCCAGGCGGGGAACGCGGCGTGGGCGGCGGCCACGGCGGCGTCCGCCTCCGCCGCGCCCAGCCGCGCAGCCCGCGCCAGCACCCCGCCGGTGGCGGGGTTGCTGACCTCGAAGCGCTCGGAGGTCTCCAGCCAGGTCCCGTCGACGAAGCCCGCCTCCCGCAGGAGGTCGGGGCGCCGGAGGGCGAGGCGCTGGCGTTCGTCGGCTTGGGCCACGGCGTTCATGCGCCCTGTGGCGCGGCGAGCGCCGCCTCGAGAAGGTCCAGCCCCTCGTGGAGGATGGCGTCGGAGGCGGTCAGCGGCGCCAGGGAGACGGATCGTCTCCCCGAACGGCCCGCAGGAGAGGACGATCAACCCCAGCTCCAGGGCGCGCGCCGTGACGGCCTTCGCCGCGGCGCCGTCCGGCTCGCGGCTGCCGCGGGACGCCAGGACGTCGAAGGCCACCATGGCGCCCGGGCCCCGCGGCGGCGAGACGGGGACCAGATCGTTCCGCGTTGTGAAGCTGCGCAGGCGCTCGGTCAGGACGGCGCCCTGGGCGTTCGCCCGCCCCACCAGATCCTCGGCCTCGATCACATCGAGCACCGCCAGGGCCGCGGCGCAGGCGATCGGCGATCCGCCGTAGGTGCCGCCGAGGCCGCCTGGCTCCACCCGGTCCATGACGTCGGCCCGGCCGATGACCCCCGAGAGCGGGAAGCCCCCGGCCATCGACTTGGCGACCGAGATCAGGTCCGCCTTCACCGGATAGTGCTCCATGGCGAAGAGCCTGCCCGTGCGGGCGAAGCCGGTCTGCACCTCGTCGGCGACCAGCAGGATGCCGTGTTCGTCGCACACGGCCCGCATCGCCGTCATCAACTCCACGGGGACAGGGTTGAAGCCGCCCTCCCCCTGGACAGGCTCGAGGATGATGGCCGCAACGCGGTCGGGGGGGGACATCGGCCGCGAACAGGAACTGCAGCGCCCGCAGCGTATCGTCCAGCGACACGCCGTAGCGCTCATTGGGGAACGGCAGGTGATACACCTCCGCCGGCGCCGGCCCGAAGCCGCGCTTGTACGGCGCGACCTTGCCGGTCAGGCCCATGGTCAGCTGGGTCCGGCCGTGGAAGCCGTTGACGAACGCGATCACCGCCGAGCGGCCCGTCGCGGCCCGGGCGATCTTGACCGTGTTCTCCACCGCCTCGGCGCCGGTCGTGAAGAAGATCGTCTTCGCCGGGCCGTCGATGGGGGGCCAGAGCATTCAGGCGCTCGGCAAGCTCGATGTAGGGCGCATACGGGACGATCTGGAACGCCGTATGGGTGTAGAGGTCGAGCTGCCGCTGCACGGCCTCGATCACGCGCGGATGGCGGTGTCCCACGTTGAGGACGGCGATCCCCCCCGGCGAAATCGACATAGCGGCGGCCTTCCGCATCCCAGAGCTCGGCGTTCTCGGCGCGCGCCGCATAGACGGCGGTGGCGTTGCCCACGCCGCGGGGAACGGCGGAGGCGCGGCGGGCGTGTAGGTCGGCGTTGGCGGGCACGGCGATGACTCTTGGTTGCAGAACTTGAGCGAAGGTCGACAATTCGCCGGAGGGACGACAGGCGATAACGGGGCCTGGATTGGTGACTGGAAGTCACCTCCCGGCGATCGCGACGGATCGCGAATGGAAAAGGCGCTCCCCGGGGGGAGCGCCTCGGCCCGGAGCGACGGGGAGGATCGCCGCCCGCGGGCGGTCAGTACCGAGCTGTCGCCTGGATGCCGATCACCCGCGGCTTGATGGTGTTCCCGGTCCAGAGCGGGCCGGCCTGGTAGATCGGCGCGTTCGTCGTCCAAGACACGTTGTTCAGCGCGTTCTCGACATAGAGCTCGAGGGTGACCTCCGGCGTCACCTCCACGCCGGCCCGGAAATCGAGCTGGCTGGTGGCGTACAGCCCCTCGGTGCGGGTCCGGTCGTAAACGGAGGCGACGGGGTTCTGGTAGGGGAACGGCCCGTCGTTAGCCGACTTGGAGCTCCACTGCCCGCGGACGAAGGCGTCGCGACCGGCGACCTCGAAGGCGTACTCGGCCGCCAGGTTGAGCGTCCACGGCGTGGCGCCCAGGGTCTGCCCCTTGAACACCAAGGGCGAGGTGCCGACGATGATCGTGCTGTCGTAGTAGGCGTCGGTGTAGCCCACAGCCGCGCTGAGGGTCAGTGCGTCCGTGGCGCGGACGGTGACGTTCAGGTCGCCGCCCTTGCTGATGGCGGAGGCGGTGTTGGCGACCAGGCTGAAGGCGCAGGGCAGACGGATCTGCTGCTGGATGTCGGTCCACTTGGTGTGGAACAGCGACGCCTGGAAGGAGACCCGCCTGTCCAGGAAGGCGCTCTTCACGCCGATCTCGTAGGTCTTGGTCTTGTCCGAGTCGTAGGTGTCGCCACCGTCGATGCCGAGCACCGCGAGGTCCGCGGCGCAGACGTCCGGCACCGCCTTGTTCACCCCGCCAGTCCGGTAGCCCTTGGCGAAGGAGCCGTAGATCAGGGTGTCGTCGCTCTGCTGCCAGGACAGCGCCACTCGCGGCGTGAAGGGCTTCTCGCTCAGCTGGCCCGAAGCCGTGGCGATCCCGCCGGCGTAGGAGACCCCGCGTTCGATGATGTCGAACTTCAGGGTGTCCTTGGAATAGCGGCCCCCGACGCTCAGGGTCAGGTCGGGGATGATCTCGAAGTCGACATTGCCGAACACCGCCGTCATCTTCTCGATCGTGTTCTCGTTGCCGTAGTAGCGGTGCACCCCGTCGACCATGAACGGGGCCGCCGCCAGTGGCCGGCCGATCTGGATCTGATAGGCCAGCGGGTAGTGGGCCGAGGTGATCGGCACGTCCGACTTCAGCGACGAGCGCGAGTGGTAGAGGCCCGCCGTCCAGCGCAGACGCGCGGTCGGGTCGGCGCTGTTGAAGCGCAGCTCGTGCGTGGCCAGCCGCTGCTCCGCGACCGGGTTCTGGTACGTCACCGGGCGAAGGCCGGGAATGAGCGGGAACAGCCAGCGGGCTCCAGGGAGACGCGGTCGTTGGTATGGGTCGCGTCGTTGAACGCGTTGGACTTGCGGTACAGGTAGGAGCTGACAGCCGTCACCGTCATCGGCTCGAGCTCGGCCACCACCTTCATCGCGGGCAGGATGAACCGGTCGCTCTGCGGCTGCGCGAACGGCGCGTAGCTGGTGAAGTCCCCGCTGTCCGGGTCGGCCACGCCGCGCGGACACGGGTTCACCGTCGGCGCCAGCGGGATCGTCGCCGGGCACACCGTATAGAGCGCCGGCCGGTCGTCCTGCTTGACGTTCTGGTAGTAGAGGCTGGGCTGGATCGACAGCCAGTCCGTGGGGGCGATGTTCAGGGCGCCGCGGAAGATCGAGGCATGGGTCGCATTGCTGTTCGGGTTGCGGTCGTTCGGGTCCTGCCAGCTCTGACGGTCGATCCAGCCGCCCTCCTCCCGCTGCAGGAAGCTGACGCGGAAGCCCAGCCGGTCGGCGATGATGGGGCCGCCCACCGCCACCCCGGCCTCATAGCTCGGGTCGCCGTCATCGACGATGCTGGCCCGGGCGCGGGCGTATACGCTGTAGCTCGTCAGGCTGGGCGTCGGGGTGATGAAGCGGATGGCGCCGCCTTGGGAGCTCGAGCCGAACAGCGTGCCCTGCGGGCCGCGGAGCACCTCGATCCGCTCGAGGTCGAAGATGTAGGGGACCGTGCTCCCCGAGTAGTTGATGGAGGCGTTCCGGGCCTGAATGGGAGTGTCGTCGATATAGACCGCGGCCGTTGCGGGCGCCGGCGGTCGATTCGATGCCACGGATCGCGATGCGCTGGGTGCGGTCCTGCGGGATGTCGACGCCCGGCGTCTGCAGGGCCACGTCGCGGACGTCGCGGATCCCGCGCTGGTCCATGGCCTCCTGGCTATAGGCGCTGACGCTGATCGGCGCCTTGCTCAGCTGCACCGCCTGCTTGGTGGCGGTGATCACGATCTCCTCGACCTGGGTGGCCGACTCCTGAGCGGCGGCAGCGCCGCTCGCGCCGACCGCGGTGGCGGCCAGGGCGGCGCCCATCAGCAGCCGGCCGCGTCGCGAAACCTTCATCCCCATCCTCTATCCCCTCTCGTGTTGGCCCGCGCCTGTGGCGTCTCGGCCCGCAGCCTTGGCCGCACCCTTGCTTGGCCCGGAGCTTCCGCGCCTTTGCGCCCCCTCGGGAGGTGCAAAACACAGCCTGAGTGGTGTCTCACGGTCACCACCCGTCTCGAAGCCGGACGTCGTCCCCGCCCCGCCATCCCGTCCCGGCGGTTGACCCGGGGCGCGGCCTCCCGGAGACCAGAGCGCATGGTCCTGCGCGCCCTGGCCGTTCCGGCCGCCCTCGCCGCCCTCATGTTCCCCGGATCCGCCGGCGCGTCGGATGCCGGCCTCATCGGCCGCCTGTCGGCGCGCAGCTTCGTCGTCCCGGACGCCCGAGGCGCCCCCGTCCCACTCGAGTTCAGCGCGCCGCACGCCGGCGTCGTGGAGGTGCGGATCGCCGGCGAGGTCACCGATCGATACCGGATCGACTCGGATGGCGGGGGCGAGCACGTCCACGCCGCAGCGCCGGATCTCGTCTCACAGGCGACGTTCGCCCCCGACAGCTGGTCGCGGAGCTACAAGGGCCTGACGGTGACCTACGCCCTGAGCCCGGAGGGAGATCTCGTCGGGCGCCTCAGCGGCGCCGTCGAGGCCTGGCAGGCGCCCAGGTTCGTCTACGCCCATAATCCGCACCGGCCTGACCTGGCGCGCCGCCTGCGCGACGCCGTAGAGCGCGCGCATGCGGAAGCCGACCGCTACGAGGGGCACGACCACGACCACGATCACGAGGACGGACCGGCTCAGTAGCCGGCCTGAGGGTCCACGATGTCGGCGACAGGCTCGCCGCGCAGCAGGCGGCCGAGATTGGCGGCCACCACCTCCGCCGCAGTCTCCGGATAGGTGAAGGCGGCGGCGTGCGGGATGACCCGCACGCCGGGATGGCGCCAGAATGCATGCTCCGGCGGCAGCGGCTCGCTGCGGAACACGTCGAGGGTCGCCGCCGCGATCCGGCCAGACGCCAGGGCGTCGAGCAGATCTGCCTCGACCAGGTGGGCGCCGCGGCCCGCCTGGATCAGGCAGGCGCCGGGCGCCAGGCGGGCGAAGAGCTGCGCGTTCAGAATCCCCTCGGTCTCGGACGTCAGCGGCAGAACGCAGACGAGGATCTCGCAGCCATCGGCGAAGGCTGGAAGGCCGGCCGGGCCGTGGAAGGTCTCCACGCCCTCAAGCGCCTTGGGGCGACGCGACCAGCCCCGCACCTGGAAGCCCAGGTCGGCTAGAGCGCGGGCGCAGCGCCCGCCGAGCTCCCCCAGCCCCATGACGCCGACGCGCCGGCGGCCGATCCGCGGCGGGCGCAGCGGCCTCCATGTGGCGTTCGCCTGCTGCTGTTCGTAGACGTGGACGAGGCGATGATGATGCAGCGTGCGCATCACCACGAACTCCACCATGCCGTCCGCGAGGCTGGGATCGACCATCCGCACGATCGGCACGGCCGGAAGCGTGGCGTCCGCCAGCAGCCCGTCGACGCCCGCGCCGAGCGAGAAGATCGCCTGCAGGTTGGGGAACGACCGCCAGAAGCCCGGCGGGTTCCCCCAGGCCATGCCGAAGACCACGGCGTCTGCGTCGGGCGCATCCGGCCAGACCCACAGCTCGACGCTTGAGAGCGCGGCCTTCAGCGCGTCGCGCCACGCCGAGGTATCGACGCCTTCGCAGGCGAAGAGCAGCACCGGCTGGGAGCCCGCGACCACCGGGCTAGTCCAGGGCTGGATCGTCGGCGGCCGCGCGCTCGAGCCAGCGCCGGAACTTGAGGATGGCAGGATCGCGCCACCGATCCTTGCGGACCCGCAGGGCGTAGGCGCCGAAGCGGATCTCCGGCTGGTCCGGCTGCAGCTTCAGTTGGACCAGCTCTCCGGATGCCAGCTCGTCGCCCACCAGCAGCGCGTTTGTCAGCGCGACGCCCTGCCCGCGACGAGCGGCGTCGAGGGTGAGGTGGGCATGCCAAAGCCGCGGGCCGCCGAGCCGCTCCGGCGCCTGCACCTGCCGGGCCGCGAGCCAGGCGCGCCACTCGCTGTCGTCGTCTTCGTGGAGCAGGGTTTCCCCGAGCAGAGCCGACACCGGCGCGTCGGCCCCGAGACGGGCGGCCACGGAAGGACTGGCGGCGGGGAACACCGACGGCCGCGCGATCTCCACAGACTGAACGTCGGGGTCGTGAGGCGGAGCCATGTCCCGTACGTACCGGATGTCCGCATCCGCCTCATGGCGCCCGAAGTCGGGGGCGTGATCGGTGGGCCGCACCTCGAGATCGAAGCCCGGGTGGACGGCGTTGAATTCCGGGAGGCGTCGGATGAGCCAGCGATAGGCGAAGCCGGGCACGCTCCAGATGACGAGCCGGCTCTCGTCGCCACGATGCGTCAGATCGAGCGTGGCGCGGCTGATCTCCTCGAGGGCGGCGGAGATCCGGGCGAGATATTTGGCGCCCTCCTGGGTGAGTTGGCCGCCGCGATCGCGGTCGATCAGCTTCACGCCCGCCCACTCCTCGAGGGCGCGCAGGTGGCGGCTCACCGCCGCGTGGTCCACCCCGAGTTCCTGGGCCGCGCGCCGGATGCCGCCCAGCTGGCCGACCGCCTCGAAGGCGCGCAGGGCCGCGAACGGCGGCAGGAGGCGGCGCGCCGGCGCGGACCGCCCTCCAGCTCCCGGTCGTGGGCCTTCCCGCGCCATAACGCTCTCTACCGACTCGACAACGCGCACGGTCGGGAGATCGAACCCGCTTGTCAAAGCCCGGCTTGTCGCGGGGCTTGCGCCGTCCTCCGCCACCCTCAGGCCGCCGCGGCTCGTCACGCCATGGTCGGGATGACGAAGCTCTGGTCGGTCGCAGCGGGTCCGCTCCTGGGCCAGCGCTGGGTGACCGTCTTGGTGCGGGTGTAGAAGCGCACCCCGTCCATCCCGTACTGATTGAGGTCGCCGAAGCCGGAGCGCTTCCACCCTCCGAAGGAGTGGTAGGACACCGGCACCGGGATCGGCACATTGATCCCGACCATGCCCACCTCCACGTCGGTGGCGAAGCTGCGCGCCGCCTCGCCGTCGCGGGTGAAGATGGCGACGCCATTGCCGTAGGGGTGACGCGAGGCGAGCCCCACGGCCTCTTCCAGGCTCTGGGCCCGCACCACCTGCAGGACAGGTCCGAAGATCTCCTCCTGGTAGCTGCGCATGTCGGATGTGACCCGGTCGAATAGCGTCGGCCCCAGGAAGTAGCCCTCCTCGTGCCCCTGCAGCTGGAAGCCGCGGCCGTCGATGACCAGTTCGGCGCCCTCATCGACGCCCAGCTGGATGTAGCCCTCCACGCGCGCCTTGTGGGCTGCGCTGACAACCGGGCCGTAGTGCGCCTCCGGGTCGGTCGAGACCCCCACCCGAAGGCCGGCGATCGCGTCGACGAGACGGGCCCTTAGAGCCGCCGCCGTCGCCTCGCCGACCGGCACCACCACGGGCAGCGCCATGCAACGCTCGCCAGCGGACCCGTAGGCCGCGCCCAGGATGTCGTTCACCGCCTGGTCGAGGTCGGCGTCCGGCATGACCACGCCGTGGTTCTTGGCGCCGCCCATGCACTGCATGCGCTTGCCGGCGGCCGCACCGCGGCCGTAGACGTACTGGGCGATATCCGACGAGCCGACAAAGCTGATCGCCTTGATCTCCGGATGGTCGACCAAGGCGTCGACCACCAGCTTGTCGCCCTGCACCACGTTCAGCACGCCAGCCGGCGCGCCGGCCTCGAGCAGGAGTTCCGCGAGGCGGACCGGCACGGAGGGATCGCGCTCCGAGGGCTTGAGGATGAAGGCGTTGCCCACCGCAATGGCCGGCGCGAGCATCCAAAGCGGGATCATCGCCGGGAAGTTGAAGGGGGTGATCCCCGCACAGATCCCCAGCGGCTGGCGCATCGAATAGACATCGATGCCGGGACCCGCTCCGACGGTATGCTCACCCTTCAGCAGGTGCGGCGCGCCGCAGACGAACTCCAGGACGTCCAGCCCGCGCTGGATGTCGCCCCGGGCGTCGGACACCACCTTGCCGTGCTCGGAGGCCAGCCGTTCGGCGAGGGTGTCCATCTCGGCCTCGATCAGCCGCTTGAACTCGAACATCACCCGAGCGCGACGCTGCGGGTTCATCGCCGCCCACGCGGGTTGCGCCTGGCGAGCCGCGGCGACCGCCCGTTCCACCGTGTCGGCGTCGCCGAGCACCACCTCCGCCTGGGGGCGACCGAGGTTGGGATCGAACACCGGCTGGCGCCGCGCGCCGCCGTCGACGGCCTGACCGCCGATGTGATGAAGGATGGTGCGCACTGGGGAATCTCCGCGCAGCGTCGGCTCCGGCCCCTAAGGGACGGACGACGCGGCTCTGCCTTGGGATTGTAAGGGGGCGCTGGCCCTAGCGGGCGTAGGCGACCTTGCCGTCGAGGATGGTCATGTCGACCGGGATGTCGGCGAGCTTGTCCTTCGGGGCGGTGAGCGGATCCTGCGCCAATACGACCAGATCCGCCACCTTGCCGACCTCGATCGAGCCGAAGTCCTTCTCCAGGAAGTTCGCCTCCGCGCTCCAGATGGTGAACATCCGGATCCCGTCCATGACGCTGATGGCTTCTTCAGGCTGCACGATCGTGCCGAACTTGGTGTCCCGGTTCACCGCCCGCTCGATCGAGAACATCGGATAGGTGGCGAAGTTCTGGGTGCCGATGGTGTCCACCCCGCCTGCGGGACGGAAGCCCCGGTCGATGATGGTCTTCATCGGGAAGAACTTCACGTCGGGCTCTCGCACATTGACGTCGGTCAGCCGCCACAGGAACGCGACCTGGGGCGAGATGATCACATTGCTGCGCTTCATCCGCTGCAGCCGCTCCTCGGTGCGTTGGGGGTCCTGCACGAGGAAATGGGCGAAATGCTCGATCCGCAGCCGCGCGTCCTGGCGGGGCGCCGCCGCCTGGGCGGCCTCGTAGGCGGTCAGCACCATGTCCTGCGCGCGGTCGCCGTTGGCGTGCACCTCGACCTGCCATCCGTTCCGGTAGGCGCGCAGCACCAGGCTGTTCAGGGTTTCCTGGTCATAGGTCACGCCGCCGGTGTTGTTGGGGATCCAGGTGGTGCCCGAGCCGTTCCAGAACGGCTTGTAGACCGCCGCCGTGGTGCCCCACACGCCGTCGGCGAAGAACTTCACAGCGCCGAACCGCAGCCAGTCGTCGCCTAGGCCGGTCGTCACGCCCGAAGCTTCCACCATGTCCAGCATTTTCGGATCGCGCACGAAGTAGTTCATGCGCACGCGGGTCGGCAGCCGTCCCTCCTTGCGCAAGTCCTGCATCGCCCGGTAGGCGGTGGGCGAGGACAGGTCCGAGACCGTGGTGACGCCCTTCTTGAGATAGAAATCGTCGAGGATGCCGCGGACCGCCTCCTTCAGCTCCGGATAGGCGAACGCGTCCTGCGCGGGCCAGGGCGCCGGGGCGTCGCGCACGATGAAGACCTCGCCGTTCGGCAGCCGCTCGTAATGTCCCGAATGGCCGGGGCCGGGATCCGGCCAATCCTTGGTCAGCCCCATCACCTGCGCCGCCTTGTGATTGATCAGCGAGTCGTGCGCGCTCCAGATCAGGCGAACAGGATTGTCGGGGAACGCCTTGTCGAGCTCGGCGCGCGTCGGCATCACCTGGTTGTAGGTGCCCTGCCCCACGAGCCAGGCTCCAGGCGGAAGCTTCGCCTGCGCCTTCTTCAGCTCCGAGATGATGGCCTTGCCATCCTTCAGCGGCGGCGCCTGGATCTTGATGTAGCGGCTCTCGACGCCCGCCATTCCCTCGACATGGGAGTGGGCGTCGATGAAGCCCGGCAGCAGCGGCCGCCCCTTGAGATCGATGACCCGGGTCTGCGGGCCGCGCCAGGCGGACACATCCCCGCCCACGGCCACGATGCGGTTGCCCTTCACCGCCACGGCCTGCGCAACCGTTGCGTTGGCGTCCACGGTGATCACCTTGCCGTTGATGAGCACGAGGTCGGCGACCTGGGCCTCCGCGGCCCAGCCCGAACCCGCCGCGGCCAGGGCCAGCGACACTGTCACCGCCGCCAGAATGCGCTTCGCCGTGTGCATGTCAGAGACTCTCCTTCGCCCGATTGCAGCGGAAGGCCGCCCGTGTGCCAAGGTGTGAACCGAGGCCCGGGCGGTGACTGGCGGTCACCAGCCCGAGGCCGCGCGGCGGCGCAGCGACGGCGTCGCCCCTTCGAGCGGCGACACGCCGTCGCTCTTCTCATGAACCATCCGGCCGCTCGGCGCTTCATGCGCCGTTAGAACGGAGGTGTCGCTGAATGAACGGTCCCGGTCACATGGCCAACGCCCGCGGGTTCGAACTGCTGACCCGGATCGGCTTCGCGGCGCGCGGCGCGCTCTATCTCACGATCGGCTATCTGGCGATCGAGGCTGGCCGGACGGAAAGCAGCACCGGGGTGCTGCGGATGTTCGCCGAGGGCGGCGCCGCGCGGTTGGCGCTCGCCGTCATCGCCCTGGGCCTGCTCGCCTACGGCGCATGGCGACTGCTCTGCGCCGCCTATGACCTGGAAGGCAAGGGCCACGAGGCCAAGGGCGCGGTGTCGCGGGCGGGGCAGGCGCTGAGCGGCGCCATCCACGTCGGCCTCGGGCTCCTGGCGGGCGGCCTGCTCCTGGGCTTGGCCTCCGCGGGCAGCAGCGGCGGCGGCGGCGGCGGCGGCGGCGGCGGATCGATCGCGGCCTGGGTGCTGGACCTGCCCGGCGGCGAACTGATCCTGCGCGGGGCGGCGGTTGCGATCATCCTGGGCGGCCTGTCCCAGGCTTGGGCGGCTTACAAGCTCGACTTCCTCGAGCAGCTCGACGCCGAAGCCGCGCGGCGCGCCTGGGTCGCCTGGTCGGGCCGCATCGGCTACGTCGCGCGCGGCGTGGTGTTCGTGCTGGTCGGCCTCATGCTGTGGAAGGCGGCGGGCCAGGGCGCGCCGGAGGCTGCTGGCGGGACCGCCGAGGCGCTGGCGACGCTCGAAGGCTGGCAGCGGACGGCGGTCGCCGCCGGACTGTGCCTGTTCGGGGTCTTCAGCATCGTCCAGGCGCTCTACCGCCGGATCGCCAAGCCGGATCTGCATCGCGTCTCCCCCCCGACCGCGCCAGCGGCCGGCCTGACGCCGTTCTCACGGGCTGCGCCGGCGCCGCGCCATCGCTCAATGCCCGCCCTCGACCCACGGCACGCCGGCCGCCCTGAACGCCTCGGCGAGCGCGGCTTCGAGGTCCAGCGCCTCCCACGGCCGCAGCGGGTTGAGGTGCGCCACGAGCGCCGGCAGCAGTTGCACGCCGAAGCGCCGCACGGCGCCGCTCGCCTTGTAGCCCCGCTTGTGCTGGTCGAACCGCCAGTCCGGATCGCGGGACGTTTGGCCGACGTAGAGTCCCCAGGGCTCCAGTCCGCGCCGCGGATCATGCAGAAGCACGACATAGACCGAATGCCGCGCTCCCCTGACCCCGCGGGTGGTTGCAGACAGCGTCTGCGCAGCGCGGTTCGCGCGCTCAATCCAATCCGGTCCGCCCGACATAGGATCGATACTAGCTCGGTGCGCCGTGGATGCTGAAGATGACGTCTCTCCGCCCCGAAGCGCTCAGGCTTCAAACACACGGCTTTCCCGGTCCCCCCTGGTCCGGACGCCGTTCAGCAGGCGCATTCACCCCCTGTTCAAAGCTGCCGGGCGACAAGCCCGACGGTTTACGCGTGGAGCTCCGGCTGTTGGCCACCTTTCGCCACTACATGTTGAGTGTTCAGGGACAGATCGAGTTCGGTGACTGGATCGAGGCGCCCGATCTGGTGGAAGCGCAGCGCCAGGCCGTAGGCCGCTGCGGCGGGCGGTTCCCGCGCTGCGAGATTTGGCAGGGTGCGGAGCGGCTCGCGGAGTTCACCTGCGGGCCGGAGCAGCAACCGCTCCCCTCGCCCGGGCCCGACGCCCATTAGATCTCGGGCGAGCTGAGCGGCCGGCGCGCTGTGCAGCGCGCAAAGACGGTGTTCGAGGCTTCCGCACCGGCTGCGCCCGCCTGACCGGGGCGTGCGCGGTAGAGCAACCACGCCCCCACGTGCAGGACGCAACCTAGAAGCGTGAGCGATTCCGCCGCAGGATCAATGCGTTGGCGTTAACGCCTCAAGAGGACGTTCAAGCCAAGCTGTCGCGCTCAGACTTGGACCGGCCGGCGGCGCAGTTGTCACCAGCCGGGCGGGAGTGTTGGCGGATGCCCTGGCGGACCGGCTTTCCGGCGATGGCGCGCGTGCGGCGCAAGGAGTTTGCGAGCCGCGTCGGGTTCGGCGCCTTCATCGGCGGCGCGGCCTGGATCCTCACCGGGGACGCGCGCGTGGCCCTGTGGTTCGTCGCCACCGTCGCCGTTCAGCTGCTGGACGCGGCCGTCGGCGACCAGATCATGAAAGGCCGGACCGGGCGCGGCTGGGCCTCGCTCTACAGCGCCACCATGGCCCTGAGCGGCGCCGTCTTCTCGGGCCTGGGCGTCCTCACCTGGATCGGCGGAGGCGCCGCTGGCCAGATCTTCGCGATCCTGTTGCCCGCCGCCGCCCTGCTTAACACAGCCCTCATCGCCAGCCGCGCAGCGGCGGTGGCGCCACCGATCTGGGCGCCGCATGTCGCCTATATGCTGGGCATCCCGCTGATCAGCGGGATCGTGAGCCCTGAGCGGGATCTGGTGGGCCTGGCCTGCATCACCGTGGGCGCGGCCGTCTATGTCGGCCACCTCCGGCTCGCTCTGCAGCGGCTGCTCACCGAGCGCTCCGGCCGCGAGCGCGCGGCGGCGGAGCTCGAGGAGACCCAATCCGCCCTCGCGGCCTTCGTGGCCACGGTGCCGGCCTCGGTGATGGTCACCGACCGTCATCTGCGGATCCTCGAGGCGAGCCCCGACTGGCTGGCCTCGTTCGGCCTCTCGCTGGAAGGGGTCCGCGGCCGCAGCGTCTTCGAGATCGCGCCGGAGTACTTCGCGCCGTTCCGCGGCGCCTATGAGCGCTGCCTTGCGGGCGAGCGCATCCACGGCGGCAGGGTGCCGAGCCCGCAGCCGGACGGAACCCTGCGCTACCTGCGTGCCGAGCTGTCCCCCTGGCGCGACGCGCGCGGGGAGATCGGGGGCATCCTCGTCGCCGCCCTCGACATCACCGAGATGGTGGAGGCGCTGGAGCGGACGGAACGCTCGCAGCAGCGGCTCAAGCTCGCCGTCGAGATCGCCGACCTGCACGTTTGGGAGGCTGACTATGTGCGCCGCACGGTGGAGACCGACGGCGCGGCCGAAACCTTCTTCGACTACGAGCTCGACGCCGAGACCTTCCTGCGCGACACCAACAGCACCATCGATCCGCGCGATCGGGCGCTCATCTCCGAAGCCTGGTCAGCGGCGGTGCTCGAGGACCGCCCCTTCCGGCCGGAGTATCGGGTGGCGCGGCGCGACGGCCGCGAGGTGTGGGCGACCTGCACGGCCAAGCTCATTCGCGACGAGGCGGGCCGGCCCCTGCGCCTGATCGGGGCGATGCAGAACATCACCGAGCGCAAGGCCGCGGAAGCCGAGCTGCGCCGCGCCAAGGAGACAGCCGAGGCGGCGAGCCTGGCCAAGAGCACCTTCCTGGCCACCATCAGCCACGAGATCCGCACCCCTCTGAACGGCGTGCTCGGCATGGCTCAGGCGATGGCCGGTGACGCGCTCTCGTCCGCCCAGCGGGAGCGGCTCTCGGTGATCCGGGAGTCGGGCGAGACCCTGCTCGCCCTGCTGAACGACGTCCTCGACCTCTCCAAGATCGAGGCCGGCAAGCTGGAACTGGAGGTCGCCGAGTTCGACCTGAGCGCCCTGATGCGCGGCGCGCACGCCGCGTTTACCGCGGTCGCCGAGCGCAAGGGCCTGGAGTTCAATCTCGTGGTCGCCCCGGAGGCGCGCGGGCGGTACCGCTCCGACAGCACCCGCGTGCGCCAGATCGTCTACAATCTCGTCTCCAACGCCCTGAAGTTCACCGAGAGCGGCGAGGTCCGGGTCAGCGTCGATCGCACGGCCGACGGTCTCGTTCTCGAGGTCGCCGACACCGGCGCCCGGCATGCCGCCGGAGGCCCTCGAGCGTCTGTTCGAGAAGTTCGAGCAGGCTGACGCGTCGACGACGCGGCGGTTCGGCGGCACGGGCCTGGGCCTGGCGATCTGCCGGGAGTTGGCGACGCTGTTCGGCGGTGAGATCGCCGCCGAGAGCGCACCCGGCCGGGGCAGCCGCTTCAGCGTCCGCCTGCCTCTGCAGCCGGTCGGTCCCGAAGGCGATCTCGCCGACACGGCCGTCCCCGAAGTCGCCGCCCCGCCCACCAGCCTGCCGCTGCGGGTGCTGGCGGCCGAGGACAACCCCGTCAACCAGCTGGTCCTGAGGACCCTGCTCCACCAGTTCGGACTGGAGTGCCAGGTGGTCGACGACGGCCAGGCCGCGCTCGACGCCTGGCGCGCCGAAGACTGGGACGTGATCCTGATGGACGTGCAGATGCCGGTGATGGACGGCCCCACGGCGACGCGCGCCATCCGCGAGGCGGAAGCCGAGAGCGGCCGCCCCCGGACCCGCATCGTCGCCCTCACCGCCAACGCCATGGCGCATCAGGTCCAGGCCTATCTCGAGGCCGGCATGGACGGATGCCTCGCCAAGCCCATCGATGCGCGGCACCTGTACGAGGCGCTGGCTGCGCCCGCGGTCGCAGAGGCGGCCTGAGCGGACGCGCAATGATCCTCTGCCCAACTCCACGCTTCACGCCGAACTTCATGGGCCGGGATCGACGGGCCGCCGGGAACCGCCGCCCAGCCGTCTGACGCGAAGTTTGCCTGCGCCAGAGGTTATCGGCCGGCTCGGGCTGGGGTCCGCGGCGCGTTCCCAGAACCTCCCCACGTTCGCGGGTCTAAGGCGGAAGGAGGACCGTCATTCCACGCCGGGACGTGCGATCTCCGGCGGCAGCCGCGGGCTCGGCGCCAGGTCTGCAGATCGGTCGCCCGACGCAGGCGCCGCCCCCCGAGCCGCGCCGCCGGCCCACCGGCGGCGGAGCCACCCGCGGACCGGAACGTCGTAGACGCGGTCCGCCAACCAGCAACCGCCGACAAGGACGACGACGAAGGCGGCGGCAAAGGCGGGCCCGGCCTCGGCCGGCCGCACGCCGATTTCCGCGAGCGCCTGCTGGCAGATGGTCAGCGCCGGCACGTGCAGGACGTAGACAGCGTAGGATGTCACCCCAAGGAAGGCGAACAGCCGCGCGGCGGCGAGGCGGGGCGTGGTGCGGGCGGCGACCACCACCAGCAGCGGCAGCAGGACGATGGCGCAGACGATCTCGTAGGCGACCTGCCAGCGCCCTGCGTCAAGACACAGCAGCGCCACGGCCAAGGCGAGCGGAACCCAGGCGCCGATGCCGAGCGCAGGCATGTAACGAAGCTTGCGATAGAGCAGCACGCCGAGCGGGAAGCTGAACGAGACCCGGACGAAGCCGGCGGCGAAGGTCGTCCAGTCCCAGCCGAGGCTGAGCGTCTGGTAGTGCACGGCCAGGCCGATGAGCAGCAGTCCAGACAGGCAGATCCACGCCAGCAGGACCGCGTCGGTGAGCCGCCGCCATGTCATGGCGAAGGCGGCGCAGGCGCAGATCTCGAGGAATAGGGACCAGGCGGGAAGGTTCAGGGGGTAGGCCTCGCCGTAGAGGCTCGGCGCCGGCAGATAGAGAACGTTGAGGGCGAAGGCCTGGGTCAGGTGCAAGGCGCTCCAGTCCCCTGGCCCGGCGACCACGCGCCAGATGACCACGCCCGCGGCCGCCGCCACGATGCTGAGCAGATAGAGCGGGTAGAGCCGGATCAGCCTCAGGCGCATGAAGGCGGCTGCGGAGAGACCCCTGGCGAAGCGCGCATCGTAGGCATGCGCGAGGACGAACCCGGACAGGACGAAGAAGAGATCCACCGCCAAGTGACTGCTGGGCAACGGCAGGCCCGTGAAGTCGCTGGCGTGGCGCAGCACGATCAGCAGCGCGGCGGCGCCACGAAGCCCTTCCAGACCCAGGAAAATCTCATGTCCGCCAGACACGTCTGCGGGTCGCCCCGCGTCCCGTGCCCCAGGCTGTGCCCCAGGCCGTTCCCCAGGCCATTCCCCAGGGCCTTCCCCAGGCCCTTCCTCGACACGCGGGTCGGCGATCATCGCGCCCCTGACACCTGAGCGGCCCGGAGATGCTTAATTTTTCTCCGTGCCCGGAACGTCCCGGCCCCCGCGATGGTTTCCGGCTGTCGATCTAAGGGTCGATTCTGGGGAGACCAGGAGATGCGCGCGTCCGGAGAGCCGCAGGTTTCCGTTGTGCTGCCCGTCTTCAACGGCGAGCCCTATCTCGAATCGGCCCTCCTCAGCGTGCGGCGCCAGACCCACCGAAATCTCGAGATCATCGCAATTGACGATGGCTCTCAGGACCGCAGCCTGGCCATCCTCGAAGACCATGCGCGGCGCGACAGCCGCTTGCGCGTCATCTCGCGCCCGAACCGCGGCGTCGTGGCGACCCTCAACGAAGGCCTGGACCTGGCGACGGGCGCGCTTGTGGCGCGCATGGACGCCGATGACGTCGCCTATCCCGACCGGATCCGTCGCCAGGCCGAGGTTTTCGCGCAGCGGCCGGAGCTCGCCGTCTGCGCGTCGAACTACGACATCATCTTCAAGAAGAGCCGGCTGCAGAGCCAGGTCTTCGACGACCTCTGGCAGGAACCAAACCTGCCGATCCTCTCGCTCTTCTTTACGGTCTTCCTCCATCCGAGCGTGATGTTCAACCGCGCGGTCCTGCCGTCGAACGTCCTGCGCTATGATCCCGCCTATCCGCATGCCGAGGACCTCGACCTCTTCCGACGGATCCTCAGCGCCTATCCCGGGCACGTCATCCGTGAGCCCCTGCTCGCCTACCGGACGCACGCGAGCAGCGTCTCGTCGAGCCGCGCGCAGGAGATGCGGCGCACGCATCTGCGCATCGTGCAGGAGAACCTCGCCGCGCGGGGCTGGCCAACGCACATCCCACGCCTGTTGCGAGGGGCCCCGGCCTCGGACGCGCTGCTGGCGGAAATGGCCGGCCTGTTGAGCGCCGTCCGCGGGCTGGCGACATCGGCCGCCGCACGGGAAGCCCCGGCCTACAAGGCCGGCGCGGACCGGCTCTTCTTCCTACTGCTGCAGCTTGCTCTACAGGAGTACGGCGTCACCTTCGCCGCGCGGTTCATCGACCGCACCTCGAGCTGGGACCTGCTCCGCCACCGGGAGCGGCTGACGCTCAGGATGTTCGGCGGCGCGCCCCTGCTGTCGCGGCTGGCTTGGCGGGCGGTCTGCAAGTTCGATGGGCTGGAACGCCGGTTGCGGTCGCGAAGCCTGCATCCGCCGCCCGCTCTTGAGGCGTCGTGACGGATGGCCGCGCTCCCCCTCCCGTTCGGCCCTCCGATCCTCCGCGTGGTGAGGCCCTACCTCAGGGTCTTGCCCTTGATCGTGGCGCTGGGGCTCGCAGCCGCCGCGCTGGAGGGGCTGGGCATTGGCCTTGTCATCCCGCTGCTCAACATCATGGTGGAGCCCGACACCCCGGCGCGGAGCGGCCTGCCCCGCTTGCTCACCGGCTTCGGCGCCGACCTGGACCCGCGCAGCCGGATCCTGCTCATCGCCGGCGCGATCCTGAGCCTGATGCTGCTGAAGAACCTGGTCAGCTTCGCGAACGGGATGCTGAGCGCGGCGGTCTATGGCCGGGCCAGCCATGCGATCCGCGATGCGCTGGCCGCGCGCCTGACGGACGTCGCCTATCCCTTCTACATCCGGGAGAGCCCGGGCCGGCTGCTCAACATCATCTCCACCGAGTCCTGGCGGGCCTCCGACGCGATCGCCACCGCCTTGACGGTCCTCATTCACGCCTCGGCGGCGCTGATCCTTCTGCTCTTCCTGTGCTTCCTGTCGTGGCAGCTCACCGCGGCGGTGGCGCTGGGCCTGGCGCTTGTCCAGCTGCTCCAGGCGCTGGTCTCCCGCGGACTGAAGTCGCTGAGCGGCGAGGTGGCGCGGAACAACGGCCGCCTCGCCTCGCGCATGCTCCATCTGGTCGACGGCGCGCGGCTCATCCGCGCCTTCGGCGAAGAAGCCGGCGAGCGGCGGCGGTTCTCCGGCGTGAGCGACGCGGTGCGCGGACTGCTGTTCCGGCTGGAGAGCCGCAAGGCCCTCATCCCTCCAGCCATGGAGGTGCTGCACGGCGTCCTCTTCATGTCGATCATCGTGGGCGCCTGGCTCGCCGGGGTGAATTTCGCCGTGGTCGCAGCCTTCGTGGTGCTGCTCTACCGGATGCAACCGCACGTGCGCGGCGTCCAGGGCGCCGCCTCGCAGCTACAGGCGCTGTCCGGATCGATCCAGGAGGTGGAGTGGCTCTTGGACGAGGCGCGGCATGGCCAGGCGCCGAGGGGCGCCCGCCCCGCCTTCCCGGTGGCGACGGCCGTGCGGTTCGATGACGTCCACTTCCGCTTCCCCCGGGGCGCGCCGGTGTTGAGAGGCGCAAGCTTCGCCATCGAGATGGGCTGCGCAACGGCTCTGGTCGGTCACTCCGGAGCCGGCAAGAGCACCATCGTCAACCTGCTCTACCGGCTGTTCGAGCCGGAGCGCGGTGAGATCTTCGTTGACGACGCGCCACTATCGGAGATCGATCCTGCCGGTTGGCGCCGACGCCTGGGCCTGGCGAGCGCTGATCTGGACCTGATTGAAGGCACGGTGGCGGAGAACATCGCCTTCGGCTCGCCGGGCGCGGGGTCCGACGCCATTGAGCGCGCCGCCGTCACCGCGGACGCCCATGACTTCATCAGCCGACTGCCGCAAGGCTACGACACCTTCCTCGGCTATCGCGGCGTCAACCTGTCCGCCGGCCAGCGGCAGCGGATCGGACTGGCCCGCGCCCTGCTGCGCGACCCCGAGATCCTGGTGCTCGACGAGGCGACCAACGCCCTCGACGGTCTCTCCGAAGCCTCCATCATCAAAACCCTGAGGGCGCGTTCAGGCCGGCGCACGACGCTGGTGATCAGCCATCACCGCAAGACCCTCGCCTTCTGCGACCGGGTCGTCCTCCTCAAGGACGGGCGCGTCCTGCGCAGCGCGGCCTACGCCGAGCTGCCAGCCGGCGAGATCGAGACCTGGTACGCGGGCGATCCGCACGCGCAGTCCATTGACGCCAGTCCCGGAGGCGCCAGCACCTGAGATGCCGGACCGCCTCGTCTCCATTGTGGTGATCAACTACAACTACGGGGTGTTCCTGACCCGGAGCATCTCCAGCGCGCTGGCGCAGGACTGGCCCGAGGTCCAGGTGGTTGTGGTGGACGATGCGTCGACGGACGGCTCGCAGGAGCTCATCCGTGGCTTTGGGGACCGGATCACGCCGGTGCTGCAGGACCGCAACCGGGGGCACGGGGCGGCGATGAACGCTGGCTTCGCCGCCGCGCGCGGCGACATCGTCCTGTTCCTGGACGCCGACGACTATCTCTACGGCCACGCCGTGCGCACCGTCGCTCAGAGCGCCGCCGCAGGCGAGGCGATCGCCCAGTACCAGTATCGCCTGCACCTGGTCGACGCTGAGGGCCGGATCCTCGACGCCTACCCGCCGCTGGACACCAACTGGAGCGAAGGAGATGTTCGTTCCGACCTCCTGACGCGCGGCCGCTACGCCACGACGGTGACCTCCGGCCTGGCGTTCAGCCGTGCAGCGCTGGAGTCGATCCTGCCGATGGACGAGGCGGCGTTCGCGCAGGGCGGCGACGGATACCTGGTGACGGTGGCTCCCTTCTATGGGCGGGTGAAGGCGATCGACGAGGTGCTCGGCGCCTATTGCCAGCACGGCGGCAACCATTCGCAGTTCTCAGCCCTGGTGGCGGAGCGCGCCCGCTGGCGTCTCGCACATGACCGCGAGCGCCTGACCGCCCTGGCCGATCATGCCCGGCGGAGCGGCCTGACGATCACGCCCGAGATCTGCCTTGAGGACCCGCTGCACCTCGAGGAGCGGGTCGCATCGCTCCTGCTCGCACCGCAGTTGCACCCCAACCCGCGCGAGACGCGGGCGTTCCTGGCGGGCAAGGCGATCGGGGCCGCCGCGGCCCTTCCGGTCACCCCGGCCCGCCGGGCGGTGATCCGCGCCTGGTGGCTGGTGATCGGCTTCGCGCCCGCCAGCCTGGCGCGCCGTGCGGTGAGCTGGAAGCTGCAGGCGAGCACCCGCCCGGCCTACGTTCGGGTCCTGGCGCGCGGGCTTCGCCGGCTGACGGGGTTGAGCCGGCGCGGGGCGGCGCACCATGCGCGGTGATCGGCGGGCTCGCGGCGTCACGGGCGTCAGCCTTCTCGCTTAGGCCAGTTCGCAGCGCGCCCCGTTTCCAGGGTGTGCGCCGGTGGCGCTGAGCCGCCGCCTGGGTCGACGGAACGGTCCGTTCGAAACCCAGGTTTCGGCCGCCTCGCAATGGAGGCCAGCATGCCAGCTATCGGACTGAGAGCAGCGGAAGCGCCGGTCACCGGGGGAGACCACGATCCATCTGATCGTGGAGCTTGTCGGGCTGCCGCCGACGAACGACCCGCGAGGCGTCTCCGGGGAAGTCGTCATCATCTTCGCCAACGGCGAGAAGGTATTCGAGGGCATGGTCTACAACCGCTCGCCGGTCGTCGCCATCCACAACCTGCAGCCCGGCGCCTACGTCTTCACCACAGCCCACACGGGCCCGGGCCAACCCGGCGCAAGCGTGACGATCCTGCCGCGGATCGCCGGGACGGGCGGCGACGACATGCTCGTCGCGCCGGCCTGGGCGACGGCGCTCTTCGGCGCGGAGGGCGACGACACGCTGGTCGGCGGCGCAGGCGCCGACCTCCTTTACGGAGGCCCGGGCGCCGACCTCTTCGCCGTCGGACTTCAGCAGACCCGGACGGGCGGAACGCTCGAGCTGTTCCGCAACGGCGCCAGCCCCAGCGATCGCGCGAACGATCGGGCGTGGAGCAATTACGAAGAGCAGGCCTTCGCCGCCGGCTTCACCGAAGTGGTGGGACACACCGCGGGCGGCCGCGCCCTCTACGGGCGGCTGGTCGGCGCGGATGTGTCCTACGATCTGCCCCTGGGCGTCGACATGATCCGCGACTTCAACCCCGCCGAGGGCGACCAGATTGCGCTCGTCGGCGTCACGGACCTGCAGGACGTCCTGCGTCACCTTACCGTGACCCGCGACGGCGACGGCTCCGGCGCCTTTGGCGTCACCACCCTGGCGCTCGCGGGCGAGACCTTCCTCAAGGTCCAGACAGCATCCGCCTTCGACGCCGGCTGGTTCGTCATCTGACGCGCGCCGCGCGGTCACGTCGGCGTTCGCTGCAGGCGCCGCCCCAATTTCCGCGCGGCGCCGGAACCGCGGCCGCCCATGCCAGGTTGGTCGCGGCCTCATCCACTCCGAGAGACGAGGCGGAAGCAGAGCCCGCTGAGGTCCGACCAGCCTCAGCGGGCCATCACCGCGCCTCAGGCGCGGCTCCACGCAACGACGCCGGCAGCCTGCACCGGCCCTTCCCCGCAGGCCCGCTCTTTTGAAGCGACCGAACCGGCGATGCCGCGTTCCGCAGCCATGGACACGTGGATCCTGCCCATCCTGTTGGGACTGGGGCTGGCGGCTTCCGCCGGTTTGAAGACCTTCGTGCCCCTCCTGGTCATCGCCGTCGCCGCCCGCCTCGGGTTGTTCGGATTCGAACTCGCGGGGCCGTTCGCCTGGTTGGCCTCGACAGGCGCCCTGATCGCCCTGGCGCTCGCCACCGCAACGGAGCTCCTGGCCGACAAGATCCCCCCTGGTGGACCACCTCCTCAGCATCTTCGGAACAGTCGCTCGCCCGGCCGCTGGCGCGCTCGCCGCAGCCGCCGCCTTCAGCCAGGCCGACCCCGCTGTCGCGGCCCTCGCCGGCCTCGTCGTGGGGGCGCCGACAGCGCTGGCGGTCCACTCCGCCCAGGCGACGACCCGCGTCGCGAGCACGGCTTCGACGGGCGGCCTCGGCAACCCGATCATTTCCACCATCGAGGATCTCATGGCCTTCCTCATGGCGTTCCTGGCGTTGGCCGCCCCGCTCCTCATCCCGCTCGTCCTCCTCGTGGCGGGCGTCGGCGCCTGGCGCGCGGTTCGCAGCCTCGCCCGCAGCGGCCGCGCCCGGGCGGCAGCCTTGCAGCCCCCGCTGGACCGCCGCGCACGAGACTGAGCCAGGCCCGCGACCGGCGCGGCGCTTCAAGCGGGCGACACAGGAGATCCGCCGCAGCGGAGGTCAGCGGCGCGCGCCCGTCGGATCACTTCACCGCGGCTGTGCGCGTCCCCAGTCGCAACGGGTGGCGCCAGCCCCGCGCGTGCGCCCATTCGTGGACCCGCAGCGCCTTGCGACCGGCCTTGTCCGGCCAAGCCCTGGCGCTCGGCAGGACCACGAGGTCCAGAGCCGGGATGTAGCAGGCGTAGTACACGCCCTGCGACGGGACGCTCAGATGCTCGCTGCAGAAGCGGTGGACATCCTCGCGTCGATCAAACAGCTGCTCCGTCGTTCGCCCGGTCACGCTAGGGCCGCTCAAATATACCGCAGGTGGTATGTCGTCGCCATTTATCAGCCCAAGTGGTGATTTGGCCCATACAGGTCCGTGTATCGATAAAATCGGCACAACTAAAAGTATTATTACAACCGCTAGTCTTTGGACGTGTTTTGACATGCGGCGCCCAACCGGGCGTCGCAGACAAAAGTTCTATCTTGGTCATGTCATTCACACACTCTTGAGCCGGCGGTGGCTCAAGAGCGCGACGGAGCTAGAAGACGCGCTCCGCGACCCCCGATCCTGTCGCCGGCGCTGACCGGCACACGGCGGCTTCACGCGCGGGGCGAAGCCGCGGCTCGCTCCGCGCAAGAGCTCCGCCGCACCACCGCCGCCAGAGCGCCGAGGCCTAGCCACCAGCCGAGCACCGGGCTCAGGCCCACGCCCACCAACGGAGTCGGGAAGGCGCCGAGGAAGGGCATCAGGGCGGTGAGCAGCAGGTAGACGCTGAGCGCAAAGCCCGCGGCCTGCGCGTCGGCCCCGCCATTCCGCGCCAGGACGCCGGGCGCTGCAGCGGCCGCCAGGAGCGCCACCAGGGCGAACCCTGCCGCCGTCGGGGCGACGGCGTAGGCGAGCTGCAGGATCTGTTCGACTTCCGGGACCGGCTCCAACGGATCAGGGCGCAGCCACGCGACGGCGGCCAGCGCCGCCGACAGGGCGGCGAAGGCGCGGCGCCTCGGAGCGCCTTCGCCGCGGCGCAGCGCCAGGGCGATCAGCGCCGCAGCGAAAGCTGTCGCTTGCGAAGCGTCCGGCTGGAGGACCAGCAGTCCGAGGCCCGCCAGGGCCGCCAGCCAGGGCCACAACCGCTGCCGCATGACCGCGACCGACACCAGCGCCGCCGGCGCCAGCAGCATCGCCACGTTGACGGTCAGCGGCCCCAATCCGACCCATCGATGGACGCCCAACTGCCCCGCACTGGCGAACGTAGCGACCAGGCCTGCCACCGAGGCGACAAGCACGCCTGCGAGGAAGCGCGCACCGGCCCATCGCGCGATGGCCAAGGCGACGAGCCCGCCCCCCAGCCAAGCCGCCAGGTTCCGTCCCCAGACACTGGCTGGGACGTCATGCCGGGCGCAGATCCAGGCTCCCGCAGCCACGGCGGCCAGCGACATCAACCCGAACGCCAGCGACAGCCTCTGGGCCTCTCTCATCTCGCCTCGCCATCTGGGCAGGTACGGCCATCCGCCGACCTCGCATTGAGGCGGCCAAGGTGCTTACCCGGATCTTAACGGCGCCGCTTCGCAGCCCGACGGATCGCCTCTAGCTGCGGGCGTACTGTCGGTCGCCGAAGAGGATCGAGCGCTGCTCTTCGGAGAGACCGGAGAGGCCGCCCTCGATGGTCTCCTTCCGCAGATCCGAGCGCCCAACGTCCATGCCGCGCTGGACCGCCGGACGGGCGCCGATCTCCTTGGCCCAGCGGGCGAGGTTGGCGAGCTCCGCGGGCCGCAGCTCGATCTGGCGCAACACATACGGATAGGTGGCGATGTCGGCGACGGTGTAGTCCTCGCCCCCCAGGAACCGGCTCTGCGCCAGCCGCTCGTCCAGCACCTTGAGCAGCCGCTTCACCTCGTTGGCGTAGCGGTCGATCGAATAGGGGTGCTTGTCCTTGGCGTAGAAGCTGAAGTGCGCATTCTGGCCGAACATCGGGCCCACGCCCGACATCTGGAACATCAGCCACTGGTGGCAGATCGCCCGCGCTCTGGGCTCCGCCGGCACGAAGCCGCCGCCGTGCTTCTCGCCGAGGTACCAGAGGATGGCGCCGGACTCGGCCAGCACGAGCTCGCCGCCCGGGCCGTCCGGGTCGACGATGACCGGCTGCTTGTTGTTGGGGTTCAGCTTCAGGAAGTCGGGCTTGAACTGGTCGCCGGCCAGGATGTCCACCAGGCGATACTCGTACTCGAGCCCCAGCTCCTCCAACAGGATGGCGACCTTCCGGCCGTTGGGCGTCGGACCCCCGTAGAAGGTGATCATGCGGTTTCCTCGCTTGTGTCGCGTGACAGGTTCTCGCTCATCCGACGCAGAACGCTGAGGGTGATGCGAAGCTCTTCGGGATCGATGCCCTCGGCGGCCAGGGTGTTGATGCGGCCGGCGATCGGCAGAAGCTCCGCCTTAAGCCGCTCGCCTTCCGGGGTGAGATGGACGTTCTGCTTGCGGCGGTCCTCGGCGTTGCGCTGGCGACGGATAAGGCCGGCCTTCGTCATCCCGTTCAGCGTTGTCACCGCAGTCGGCTCGGTGACGTTGTTGAGCTGCGACAGCCGCTTCTGGGTCGCTCCGTTCTCCTGCCACAGCGCCCGCAGGAAGCCCCAGAAACCCGCCGACACCTTGTGCTCGGCCAGGTGTTCGGTCAGCACCCGCTCGAAGGCGCGGTGACAGCGGCGGACCTGGAAGCCCAGGCTGTCTTCGGGCTTCACGTCCATCAGATCTTGAACGCTTCGAAGGTCTCGGGCGCAAACAGCTCTTCCACCGTCAACCGCCGCTTCGAGAGCCCCTGCTCGTGGTGGTAGCGCAGGAAGGTGTCGAGCACCGCGCGGTTGTCCGCGACGCCGTACGGCCACCAGTTCGACCCCAACACGGAGACCGCCTCCTCCACCGCCGCCACCTGCCACGGCAGCATGGAGATCATCGCCGAGGTCACCTTGAGGTTGTCGTAGGCGATCGCCTGAGCGGCCTCGAACGCCTTCAGCAGCGACCGGGCGATCCAGCGGTTCTGCTCATAGACGTCCCGCCGCAACGCGATGACGTGCATCGGCGGGAAGAAGCCGGTCCGCCTGAAGTAGTCCTTCTCGACCTCGACGAAGTTCGGGAACAGCCGCTTCACGTCGTCGGGCCGCGAATAAAACGTGGACGGCGTCCGGGCCGTGTGTAGGGCGTCGATCTCGCCGTCGGCCAACATCTGGGCCAGGGTCTTGTCCGGACCGATCGGCGTGACCCTGAATTGCGGCGGCAGGCTCAGCTTCAGCTTCTCGTCGCGGCCCGGCTCTTCCTCGCCGCCCGTGAAGTAGTCCACGCTGTCCGGCGCGACGCCGTACTCGTCGGACAGGATGCCCCGGATCCAGACCGGCGCGGTCATCTGGTACTCCGGCACGCCCACCCGCTTGCCGACCAGATCCTTCGCCTCGCGGATGCCGCTCTTCGCCGAGACGAAGATGCAGGAATGCCGGAAGAACCGCGACGGGAAGACCGGAATGGCGATGAACGCCGGATCCTCCTTGTGCAGCGAAACGCAGTAGGACGACAGGGACATCTCCGAGGCGTCGAACTCGCGCCCGCGCAGCATGCGGAAGAACGTTTCCTCCACGTCCAGCGGCAGGAGATTGAGATCGATGCCCTCGGGCTGCACGCGGCCGTCGGCCAGCGCCCGCGTCCGGTCATAGTCCCAGCAGGCGAGCGTCAGGCTCAGGCGACTCATCGGGTTCCTCCCAGGGCGACCTCCCGCCCCTCCTCGCTCGATTGGATGATGGCCAGGCAAGCGGCGAGGTTGGCCTCGCCCCAGGCCCCGCCGTGCCGCGGCGGCCGCCCGTCGACAACCGCCGTCCAGAACTCGTCGATCACCCCCTGGCGCGGGACCGCCGTCGGCGGCACGGGGACGACTTCCCGCGTGTCGCCGTAGATCTCGACCGCGTGCGGCGTGGGGCGCAGGTCGGCCCGCTCGCAGCTCGCCAGGACGAAGCCGAAGTGCTCGTGGCCGACCCGCTGGAACTCCGCCGGAGGCCCGCTGCCATAGGCCCGCCCCCGCTTCAGCGCGGCCTCGTCGCCTGCGGCCAGCCGGGCCCGCGCCGCCCCGTAGTCGGCCGCCGAGCGCGCCTGGCCCACCTCGCCCACCCAGTGCATCAGGGCGTCGGTATCGTACCGGCCGTGGCCCGAATAGGTGAGCTGGGCCGAAGCGCCGCCTTCGAAGGTCAGCATGGCCTGGTAGGCGCCCGCCGCCTCGCCCATCACCCGAGCCCGAACGCTGCGGACCTCGGCGCCGGCCAACCGCATGGCGATGTCGACCTGGTGCGCCGCCTGGCTCAGCACCACGCCCGCCGCCCGCTCCTCGGGTGTCCGCGGCCGGTCGAGGAAGTCGGTGAAGGTCATCAGCGTCAGCATCCGCAGCCGCCCATAGGCGCCGCCGGCGATCAGGTCCGCGGCTGCGGCGACCGGCGGGTCGTAGCCATGGCTCGGCCCCACCTGGAGGATCACGTCCGCGGCGGTGGCCGCGGCCCTCATCGCCCGCGCGTCGTCCCGGCTCAGCGCCATGGGCTTCTCGACCAGGATGTGCCTGCCGGCGTTCGCCGCCGCGATCGCCTGGGCGGCGTGCAGGCCGTGGGGCGAGGCGATGTAGACCGCCTCCACCGCCGGATCCGCCAGCAGCGCCTCGGCGTCGGGATAGGTCTGGCCGCCGAATTCCGCCTCGAACGCCCCGCGCGCCTCCGGCCGCGGATCCGCCGCCGCGACCAGCGCCACCCGCGGGTCGGCGAACATCGCCCGGCTCAGCACGAAGCCGCGCGACAGCCCGATGACCCCGAAGCGGATGATGCGGTCAGCCATGCCCTTCCCGTCGCCGCCCGCCGAAGCGCCTTCTGGACACTGCGGACCCCGGCTGATTAAATACTTCGAGTTCTAAGTTCTTTGCAACGACGGCCGTGACCCCGCCATGAGACCTGCCGACAACGACCTCCTCTGCCGCGTCGAAGGCGACGCCCCGATGGGCCGGATCATGCGCCAGCACTGGCTGCCCGTCTGCATGTCTGAAGAGCTGGTCTCCGACGGCGCGCCGGTGAAGAGCCGCCTGCTCGGCGTCGACCTGGTCGCCTTCCGCGACACCAAGGGCGTGGTCGGCGTCCTCGACGAACGCTGTCCGCACCGCGGCGCGTCGCTGGCGTTCGGCCGGAACGAGGACTGCGGCCTGCGCTGCCTGTACCATGGCTGGAAATTCGCCGCCGACGGCGAGATCGTCGACATGGCGTCCGAGCCCGCCGACAGCCGCATGCGCAACCTGCGCGCCCGCGCCTACCCGGCCCACGAGGCCGGAGGGTTCGTCTGGGCCTGGCTGGGGGAGGCCGACGCCGTCCGGCCGTTCGAGACGCCAGCCTGGGCTCCGACGCCCGACACCAACATCGCCATCGTCAAGATGCATGCAGCCTGCAACTGGGCCCAGGTGCTGGAGGGCTCGATCGACAGCGCCCACTCCTCCAGCCTGCACTCGACCAACATGCCGACCGCCGAGGTCGAGGGCTCGACAGCGACCGACACCGCCTGGCTGCGGCCGTCCAACGACAAGGCCCCGCGCCTCGAAGCCGAGGTCACCGACTACGGCTTCCACTACGCCGCCCTGCGTCGCCCGATCCGCGATCCCGAGACCCACGTCTATGTCCGCAGCACGGTCTTCATCGCGCCCTTCACGGTGCTCATCCCGCCGAACGACAAGTACAACCTGGCCCAGATGCTGGTGCCGGTCGATGACGTGAACTGCATGTTCTACTGGATCGCCTGGCATCCGACGGGCGGCATCGGCCAGGACGCCTGGCGGAAGTTCTGCGCCGCCGTGCCCGGCGTCGACCTGAACGCCGACTGGACCAAGAAGCGCAACCTCCAGAACCATTTCCTGCAGGACCGCGCCGCCATGGCCGCCGGCGACTTCACCGGCATCGAGGGCATCCCGGCCCAGGACATGGCCATGTGGGAGAGCATGGGCCCGATCGCCGACCGCTCGGAGGACCACCTCGGCTCGTCCGACGTCGCCATCATCCAGTTCCGCCGCCAGATGGTCGCCGCCGCCAAGGCGGTGCAGAACGGGGAGCCCGCCATCGGCACGACCTCGGCCACGCGCCAGGTCGACCTCGCCTCCTTCGAGGGCGTCGTGCCCAGGACCGCGGATTGGCGGACCTTCACGACGCGGAACGCCCGGGGCGCCGAAGCGGCCGAATAGGCCGCCTGGCGCGTCAGCCGGCTACATCCGCCAGGTCAGCGTCACGCCGTAGGTCCGCGGCGGCTGGTAGGGCACCAGCGTCTGCCGGAACAGGCCGAAGTAGGTGACGTAGGTGGCCACCAGCTCGTCCGACAGGTTCTTGCCCCAGACGGCGACTTCCCACCGGTCGTCGGGCGAACTGACCGCGATCCGGCCGTCCCAGTTGATGTAGCCTTCCTGCTTCTGCTGCGGGATGTTCGAGGCCTCGAAGTACATCTTCGACTGATTGGAATAGTCGACCCGGGCCAGCACGCCCCAGCCGCCGGCCAGCTCGGTCTCGTACTGCACGCCGATGTTGATCTTGTCCTCGGGCGAGCGCGGCAAGCGGTTGCCGCTGTAATTGGCGGTGGCGCCGGTGGCGAAGCTCTCGAACTTGGCGTTCAGCCAGGCGTAGCTGCCGTCGATCTGGAAGCCGTCGAACGGCCGGGCCACGAACTCCAGCTCGGCGCCCTCGATCTTCGCGGTCGCGGCGTTGCCGACCACCACGCAGCACAGCGGCACCAGCTGGCTGACCTGCAGGTCCTTGTAGTCGGTCCTGAACATCGCAAGGTTCAGCCGCAGCCGGTTGTCCAGCCACTGGGTCTTCGCGCCGGCCTCATAGCTCCAGGCGAACTCGGGATCGTAGGGCGTAGATTGGCTGGCGGCCGTCCCGGCGGTGCCCTGGAAGCCGCCGCTCTTGAAGCCGCGGGCGGCCGAGGCATAGAGCAGGATGTCGTCGGTCGGCTTCCAGTCCAGGGCGAACCTCGGCGTGAAGGCCTTCCAGCTCTCGTCGGCGGTGACGTCGTAGTCCTCGGCGCCCAGCGGCGGCGGCCGGCCGGGCCCGCTGATCTTGCGGCCGATGAAGTGGCCCTCCTTCTCCTCCCACGTCATCCGTGCGCCGACGGTGGCCGTGAGGCTCGGCAGGATGTCGTAGCTGAGCTGGCCGAACAGGGCCGTGCTCTTGGAGTCCACCGCCTGGGGATAGGTGGCGAGGCCCGTCTGGGCCGGCGCCGGGAACTGCTGCAACAGCCAGGCCGTGCGGTTGATGTCCTCGGTCAGGAAATAGGCGCCCACCTGGCCGCGCAGCCGCGCGTCCATGAGGTCGAAGGCCAGCCGCACCTCCTGGCTGAACTGCTGGTTCTTCTCGTAGCCGGTCTCGGTCGACTCGATCTGGGTCGGCGGGTTGACCGGATTGGCGAAGAACGGCGTGACGTAGTTCAGCTTCACGTCGCGCAGCCCGGTGATCGAGGTCAGCGTCCCGACGGGCGTCTTCCAGTTCACTTCGGCGCGGTAGGTCTTCAGCAGCCGGCGCATCACGCCGTCGGTGTAGGCGTTGGTGATCCGGGGGTCGGGGTTCACGCCCACGCAGTGGACGCCGTTGTTGAAGCTGGTCGGACAGATGTTGTCGCGCGGATTGCCCTTCTGGTCCTGGTCGGTGACGTCGAAGGCCAGCACCACGTCCAGGGCGTCGGTCGGCCGGAACCGCAGCGCCGCGTGGGCCGTCCTGAGGTCCTCGTTGTTGACGCGGTTGCCCGTGGTCTCGTTGAACTCGTAACCATCGCGCTTCTTGATCGATGCGCCGCCGGCAACCGCCAGCGTCTCGCTGATCGGCAGGTTGCCGCGGATGTTGAACGCCCGGCGGTCGTAGTTGCCGAGCTGGCCTTGAATGCGCAGCGCCGGCTCGTCGTCGGGCTTGCGGGTGACGAACTGCACCAGGCCGCCGATGGTGTTCTTGCCGAACAGGGTGCCCTGCGGACCGCGCAGCACTTCCACCCGCTCGAGGTCGAGGGCGTCGAGATCCGGCGCCCCGCCGCGGCCGGCGTAGATGCCGTCCACGAACAGCACCACCGAGGGGTCGCCGCCGGCGTTCTGGCTGATCCCCTGGGCCGAGCCGATGCCGCGGATGGCGAAGTTCTGCTGGATGGGATCGACCTTGCCCATGCTGAAGCCGGGCGTGCGGATGGCGATGTCGTCCAGGGTCTCCACGTTCGACCGCGCCAGGGCCGCGGCGCTGAAGGCCGTCACCGCCACCGGCGCGTCCTGGAGGTTCTCCTCCACCCGCTGGGCGGTGACGATGATCTCCTCGACCTGAGTTCCGGTCTGAGCCAGGGCTGGCCAGGCGGCGCCCAGAGCCGCCGCCATGGCGGCCACGGAAGCGCCATACGCGAGACGCGTGGTCATAGCATTCCTCCCCATGTGCGCCCCGTCGCGCGCTGGCGCGGGGCTTGTTGGAAAGGAAGCTACACCCAATTACATAGAATACTAAGCTTTTGTGCGTCGCTCAGAGCAGCTGCTCCATCTGCCGGCGCGCAGGCTTCATCGCGAGCGCGAGCAGCAGCACGCCGACCGAGAGCGAGACCACCGTCGTCACCGCCAGCGAGACGCCGACCATCTTCGGCCCGCCGAAGACGTGCTCGGTCATCCAGGCCGTCCAGGTGGGCGCCAGCCCCAGGCCGATCATGTTGGCGATGGTCAGGTACAGCGCCGCGACCTGGCCGCGCATCCGGTTAGGCGTCAGCGCCTGGATGGCCGCCGCCTGCAGACCGCCGTAGATGCTGCCGAAGAACAGCGCCACGATGAACAGCGCCGCCGCCGCCAGCGGCGCGGGCGCCAGATAGGCGCCGACGAACAGCGGCGCCTGGATCACCGCCGACCACATCGACACCCGGATCGGCGCGTCCAGGGCGCCCTTCGCCGCGAACCGGTCCGAGATCGCCCCGCCGCTCAGCACGCCCAGCGTTCCAAACAGCGCGAACCCGATGCCGTAGATCACGCCCACGCCCGCCGGCGTATAGCCGTGCACGCGCATGAAATAGGCCGGGCCCCAGACGTTGAAGGCGTAGCCGGCGATGACGATGGCCGAGAACCCGGCGAACAGCGGCGCATAGACCCGCTTGTTGCGCCAGAGGTAGCCGACCACCTCCGAGATCTTGGGCGCCACCGAGGCCGCCCCGCCCTTCTCCAGCCGCCGCGGCGGCTCGCGCACCGTCGTGAACACGACCAGCGCCACGATCAGGCCGGGCAGCCCGACCACCAGGAACGGCACCTTCCAGGCGGCCACCTGCCCCACCACCGGCAGCACCGGATTGGCCGTCGCCGCCCACTGCACCACCAGACCGCCCAGCAGCATCGCCAGCCCGCCGCCCAGGGTGACGCCGCAGGAATAGACCCCCATGGCGAAGCCCAACCGCTTCGGCGTGAAATAGTCGGGGATGATCGAATAGGCCGCCGGCGACAGGGTGGCCTCTCCGACCCCCACGGCCATG
The DNA here is from genome assembly GCF_024699945.1 of Phenylobacterium sp. J426. Lineage (GTDB taxonomy): Bacteria > Pseudomonadota > Alphaproteobacteria > Caulobacterales > Caulobacteraceae > Phenylobacterium. Next base: position 4,109,044 of record NZ_JAJOMY010000001.1, read on the forward strand.
CGCGCGAAGAACAGCCGCCAGAAGCTGGTGGCCAGCCCGCAGAAGACCGTCGCCACGCTCCACAGCGCGATGCCTATGGCGATCAGGTTGCGCCGCCCTCGCGTGTCGACCCAGCGGCCGAACGGCAGGCCCAGCAGCGTGTAGAAGGCCGCGAAGGCGAAGCCGACCAGCAGGCTGATCTGGGTCTCCGACAGGCCCAGGTCCTTGCGGATGGGGTCGATCACCAGGCTCAGCAGCGTCCGGTCGATGAACGAGAACATGTAGGCGACCATCAGGACGCCAACGACATAGAAGCCATAGGCCTCGCTGGGGGCCCCCTCGCGGGACGGGCCGGCCGCCGGGGCCTCTGGGGTGTCGCCCGCGACCGTGCCTTCGGATGGGGTCATGTGCCGGATTCCTCGCCGCTTCTTTTCCTTAGAGATCGAAGTGATTTGCCGTCAGGCCCGGCCAGGGTGTCAACGGTTTTGACAATCCCAGTGAAGCGCTCCACTGAAATCGCTGGCTGATTTGGGAATGGGCGTACCCCGTGGCGGCGCAGGAAAACCTCAAGCCTCTGCTGCTGTCGCTGCTGCAGGCGTTCTACTGGTGCGACGAGAGCCTCCAGAACTACCTGCGTTCCCGCGGCTGGCCCGAAGTCACGCGGCCCCAGTCGATGGTCATGGCCAACATCGTGCTGGGCGTGAACCGGCCCTCCGACATCGCCCGCAACATGGGCGTCAGCCGCCAGGCCATCCACTCCACCATCAACCAGATGGTCGACACCGGCATCGTCGCCCTCGCCGACGACCCGGTGAACCGGCGGGTGAAGATCGTCACCCCGACCAAGCTCGGCGAGACCATGCGCGTCGACGCCCAGCAGGCGATGTTCATCCAGGCCGAGGAGCTGAGCGCCCGCCTCGGCGAAGACGACTTCCGCCAGCTCACCCGCATCCTCAGCCGCGCCTGGGGCCCCGCCCTCACCTTCGGGCCGGGGCTGGCGGGTTCGGACGCTTAGGCGAGCCTCCGCGCCGGCGATCCCCGGACTTGGCCAAGCTCCGCTCCGGGGACCGAGCCTCTCTGACCTCGCTGAGGCTGGAGCGCGCTCGCCGGACCCCGGCTCCGGCGCATGACGCTTGTGTGGCGCTTACGCCTTCACGGCGTGCCAGCCTCTGATCATGAAGGCCTGGAAGAACGGAACCGGTCGCGGGAAGCCAGCAGCTTTCCACAGGTCTTCCGTTTCCGTGGGGGGTTAGGACGCCGAGCACGCCGCGCATCATGTCTTCCAGCCTCGCCAGCGACTCCGGTGTCGCGCCCATCAGGACCTGAACGCGCTTCCAGTCCTCCAACGCCTGGGGAAACTCCGCAGCGTCCAGGTCGCCGCTGATCTCGGCGGTGGCGAGCCGGCCGCCCGGTTTCAAACGATCATGAATGGCCGAATAGAACGCTGGCCGATCGGCTCGCTTGATGAAGTGCGCGACCAGCAAGCTGACAGCGGCGTCGAACGGGCCGATGGGGGCTTCGTGCACGTATCCTCTGAAGAGCTGGCAACGAGACAGCACGCCAGCCGCTTCGAGACGGCGCCGTCCAACGGCTAGCATCTCCTCGGAGGGATCGATCCCCACGAACGACCAGCCTGGGTACGCAGCGGCCAAGGACAAGATCTCAGCCCCCGTGCCGACGCCGACGCAAAGCACCCGCGCGTCGTCAGGCAGGTCCGCAAGAACGAGTCGCAGGAGAAAGTGCAAGCCGCCGGAGATGGGTGCGAGCGGGCTGTTCCGACGATCGTAGGCGTCGGCCGCCTCCTGGCTGAAGAAGGCGTGCGAGGCAGGCGCGTCAGTCTGAGTCATGTTATAATGTAACACTCAAACAGGGGCGCGGCCAGTCGCCGATCGCCGGGGCGCCCAACGCATCGGCTCGCATGCCCTTGTGGACCAGGCTCGACGTGCGCCTACCCCTTGCCGGCGTACACGGTGGGCAACGCTCGGACCTAGGCCGCCGCCCCGACCATGAGCGTCAATATTGTTGACGAACGCCGCTTCCCTCGTGACGCTCCCCCTGATGCCGACCTCGCCCGCTGATCCGGCCATGCGCACGATCCTGGCCGACATGGTTGTCGCCTATGCGTCCGCACTCGACGACCGCGACTGGGCGCTGATGCGCAGCCTGCTCATGGATCCAGTAGAGATCGACTACAGCTCGATGGGCTCCATCCGGGAGACGATCGCAGTCGACGCCTGGTTGAAGCGGTTGGACACCCTCAAGGGCTTCGACGCCACTCAGCACGTCGTCACCAACTTCCGGGTCGCGGCCCAGGCCGATGAGGCGACCTGCACATCCTACGTCAACGCCCTCCACTTCCTGACGGAGGACGGGCGGGAGCACGTCGCCCATGCCTGCGGCGCCTATGTCCACGGCTTCGTCCGCACCCCGGACGGTTGGCGGATCCGAAAGGCGACCTTCCGACTGATCGGTCACCAGAACGGCGCCCGGGCCTTCCAGGACGCGTTTGCCATCGCTCGTGCGCGGGCCGCTCGGCAACCCTGAGCGGAAGTCGCCAAAGCGCCTCGCCCGCACGTTGCGGACCCGACAGAAGACTGGACAAAACGGCTCACCTAGGGTCACAATTCTTCGACATCTAAGCGTCAAGTGAATTGACAGTTCGCAGAACGGCGCCACTCTCCCGCTCAAGTCCGGTCAACGGACAGGATCGAAACCACAAGGGGGAGGACGGCCATGACCGCCCGGGTTCTGCTTTGCACCACCATGCTTGTCAGCCTGGCCGCCGGCGCGGCCGCCGCTCAGACCGCTGAGGGCTCCGCCTCGACGCTCGGCGAGATCGTCGTCACCGCCCAGAAGCGCGAGCAAAACCTCCAGGATGTGCCCATCTCGATGGAGGTCGTCTCCGGCGACAAGATCGAGGACTTCAACACCAACGACTTCAAGCAGCTGGTCTCGTTCGCCCCGAACGTCGCGGTGCAGACCACCGCCGGCAACGACACCATCTACATCCGCGGCTTTCGGCTCTCCGCCGTCGAACTTCTCGTTCGACCAGGCGGTCAGCCTCTACATGGACGGCGTCTACGCCGGCCGGAACCGCCAGGCCCAGTCGCCCTTCTTCGACCTGGCCCGCGTGGAGGTCCTTCGCGGCCCGCAGGGCGCCCTCTTCGGCAAGAACACGCCGGCCGGCGCCGTCAGCATCGTCTCGGCGGGCCCGACCTCGACCTTCGAGGGCGAGGTCAACGGCCTCTACAACTTCAGTCTCCGCGGCTACGACGTCTGGGGCCACGTCTCGGGCCCGATCAGCGACACGCTGGGCGCGCGCCTGGCGGTCAAGGTCACCGACAACAAGGGCTTCCTGCGCAACCTCGCGCTCGACCGGCGCGAGCCGCAGAACGAACAGGCGCTGGCCCGACTGACGCTCGCCTGGAACCCCACCGATGCGATCGACTACACGCTGAAGGTCGAGTACGCGAACCGCGAGGTGGCCGGCGGCGTCAACGTCTCCAGCCCGGTGAACACCGCCCAGAACCCGGACAAGACCCGCTACAGCACGGTCAACCCGATCGGGCCGGAAGGCACCAAGGCGACCTCGTGGCTGGTGTCGGCCACCGGCAACTTCGACCTGGGCGACTTCACCCTGACGTCGATCACCGGCTACTCGTTCTTCCGGTCGAACATCGTCAACAACTTCGACCAGTCGATCCCCGGCGGCGGCTTCACGGCCAACAGCGTCTACAACAGCTATCCCGAGCACTTCCGCCAGTGGTCGCAGGAAGTGCGGCTGCTGTCCCCGACCGGTCAGCGCTTCGAGTACATCGTCGGCGCCTACTACGACCAGTCGCTGTACCAGCTGACCCAGCTGGGCGGCTTCAACATCGCGTCGCTGAACTACTTCGGCCTGCTCAACACCGAGTTCCGGCAGCGCGCCGAGAGCTTCTCGGTCTTCGGCCAAGGCACCTTCAATGTCACCGACGACCTGCGCCTGATCGGCAGCCTGCGCTACACCACGATCGACAAGCGCGGGCGCCTTCTGGGGCCGCCTCCGCTACGGCCCGTTCGCGCTGCGTCCGGTCAACACGACGGCCAACGGCGAGATCAAGGGCGAGGACAACTTCGATCCCTCGATCACCGCCCAGTACGACGTCTCGGACCAGATCATGGTCTACGCCACCTATGGCCGCGGTTCGAAGTCGGGCGGCTTCGTGTCCAACACCTACGGGACGACGAACTCGACGTTCATCTACCGGCCCGAGAAGTCCGAGAACTACGAAGTGGGCGTCAAATCCACCTTCGCCGACGGCCGCGTGGTGCTGAACCTGTCGGCCTACGACACGAGCTTCAAGGACCTGCAGGTCTCGGTCTACAACCCCACCATCTCCACCTACCAGACGACGAACGCGGCGAGCGCCAGCTCGAAGGGCGTCGAGGGCTCGCTCTCGCTGTTCCCGATGCGCAACTTCGACATCACGCTGGCCGCCGCCTACCAGGACGCCAAGTACGACGACTATCCGGGCGCGGCCTGCCTGGCCTCGCAGCCGATCACTCAGTGCAACCCGGCGGTTCCGGCCAGCATCGCGGCGAACAACATCGCCGGAGCCCCGCTGCAGCACGCGTCGAAGTGGAGCGGCACCCTGCAGGTGCATCAGAAGATCGAACTCGACAACGACATGATGATCGACTGGCGGGCCGCCGCGTCGGGCCGTTCGAAGTTCTTCAACGCCGACAACCAGGCGCCGACCTTCGGCGTGCAGAAGGGCTACACCAAGATCGACCTGCGGGTTCAGTACGGCCCCGAAGACGAGCGCTGGCATGTGGCCTTCGTCGGCAAGAACCTGACCGACGAGCTGACCACCGGCTCCAGCTTCAACCTTCCCGCCCCGATCACGGCTGTGCCGCGGGCGATCCTGTACCTCGAGGAAGGCCGCACCCTCTCGCTTGAGGCGGGTCTGCGCTTCTAAGGGGCCAAGGGCGGCGCGCTACCTCTTCCCGGCGCGCCGCCCGCCAGCTTTCCCTGTCTGCGTTCTCCGGAGGCCGGCATGATCGACGTCCACTTCGTTCCCACGCCGAACGGGAACAAGGTCAGCATCATGCTGGAGGAGGTCGGCCTCCCCTATCGCCTGATCCCGTACGACATGCTGGCGGGCGACCACCTGAAGCCCGAGTTCCGGCGGATCAATCCGAACGGGCGGCTTCCCGCCATAGAGGACCACGAGCCGCTGGGCGGCGGCGGGCCCGGCTCCTTCTGCGTCTTCGAGTCAGGCGCCATCCTGCTCTACCTCTCGGAGAAGGCCGGCGGCGCGCTGATGCCCGCCGACCCCCGCGGGCGTTCCGTCGCGATGCAGTGGCTTATGTGGCAGATGGCCGGCTTCGGCCCGATGCAGGGCCAGGCGCACCACTTCGTCCGGTACGCCCCGGAAGGCCAGGACTATCCGGTCGGCCGCTACATGAACGAGACGCGGCGCATGCTGGCCGTGCTCGACCGGCGCCTGGCCGAGGCCGAGTACCTGGCCGGCGACGCCTATTCCGTGGCCGACGTCTCGACCTGGCCGTGGACGCGGGCGATCCGCGCCATCGGCCTCGATCCGGCCGACTGGCCGAACGTGAACCGCTGGTTCGAGGCCATCGCCGCCCGGCCGGCGGTGCAGCGTGGCACCGAGGTGAAGAACGCCGCCAACCTGTCCAGCGCGCGGCCGGTGCTGACGCCGGAGCAGTGGTCCAACCTCTTCGGCGAGAACATGCTCAAGAGCGCCGGGGTCGAGGTCTAGGCGGGCTCGTCGTGGCCCCACTGGCGCTCCACCCGGCCGCCGGACCGCCGGACCGCCACCCAGTCCCCGCCCGGCAGGCTGTCGTCCCGCACCAGGTCGATCACGGCGTCGGCGATGTCGCGCGGCGCGCACCGCTCGTTGTTCGCCAGGATCGGCGCCATCCAGTCGGCCGCGCCGTCGGCGCCGGTCTTGTGCAGGATCGGCGTGTCGGTGAGTCCGGGCAGCACGCCCGCCACCCGCACGTTCCAGTCGCCCTTCAGGCCGGCGCAGCAGCGGGTGAACATCATCACGCCCGACTTGGTGGCTGCGTACATGGCGTCGCTGAAGCCTTTGCCCAGGACGACCGTGGAGACCGTGTTGACGATCACGCCGCCGCGTCCCCGCATGGCCTGCGCCGCCGTCTGGGTCGCCACGACCACCGACGTCAGGTTCACGTCGACGATCCACTGCAGCTTCTCGAGCGGCGCTTCCGGGAAGGCCGGGGCGCCGGCCACGACGCCGGCGTTGTTGAACAGCACGTCGTAATCGCCCAACCCGTTCAGCCAGCCCGGGATCTTCGCGACTTCGGCCAGGTCGATCCGGTGGACGGTCGCCGCCTGGCCGATCCGTTCCGCCGTTTCGGCCAAGCCCGCCGCATGGACGTCGGCCAGGTGGATCCGCCCGGCGCCCAGCTCCGCGAACGCGAGCGCCGCCGCCTGGCCGATGCCGGCCGCCGCGCCGGTCACCACAATGGTGCGTCCCGCAATGTCCATCGCCTCGCGCCTCCCGTTTTCGTCACGGCTAAACCGTAAACTTTCTTGACATCTTGGGTAGCCCGCCGGACCCTCGGGATCAAGGCGCGACAGACGCCCGAGGGAGTGGAAATGGCCGAGGCCGCCATCGTGAGATCCCGCCGCGCCAGCGGCGGCCCGGCCTGGGCGTCGCCTGGCCTTGGTGGTTCTGACGGCCATCGGGGCCATCAACTTCCTCGACCGCCAGATCCTCTCGGTGCTGGCCGAGCCTATCCGCCGGGAGCTGCACCTTTCCGACACCCAGCTGGGCCTGCTGACCGGCCTCAGCTTCGCCCTGTTCTACGCCGTGCTCGGCGTCCCCGCCGCCATGCTCGCCGACCGGGTCAACCGGGTGAAGCTGGTCGGCTGCGCCTGCGCCATCTGGAGCCTGTTCACCGGCGCCTGCGGCTTCGCGACCAGCTTCTGGCATCTGGCGGTCGCCCGCTGCGGCGTGGGCCTGGGCGAGTCCGGCGGCACCGCGCCCTCGCTCTCGATCCTGGCCGACTACTTCCCCCGGAGAAGCGGCCGGCGATCATCGGGATCTTCACCGTCAACGGGCCCATCGGGGTGTTCCTCGGGGCCACGGTCGGAGGCTGGGCGGCGATCCAGTTCGGCTGGCGCGGCGCGTTCTTCCTGGTCGCCGGCGTCGGGCTCGCCGCCGCCGCCCTGCTGGTCCTGCTCGTGCGCGAGCCGGTCCGCGGGGGTCTGGACCGCGGCTATGCCGCCAAACCCGCCGCCGCCATGAGTCTCCCGGCCTCGGCGCGGCTGTTCCTTTCGAAGCCCACCCTTCGCATCCTGTTGGTGGCGAGCGGGCTCGCCGCCTTCGTCAGCACCGGCATGCTGAACTGGATTCCGGCCTATCTCATGCGGGTCCAGCAGATGCCCCTGGCCGAGGTCGCCCGCTGGTTCGGCCCGGCGGCCGGCCTCTGCATGGGGGGTCGGCATCTGGGGCGGCGGCGCCCTGGTGAACTGGGCCGGCCGCCGGAGTCCGAAAGCCTATGCCTGGATCCCCGGCCTCTCGATGCTGCTGACCGCGCCCACCCTGGCGCTGGCCTGTTTGGCTCCCTCCTGGCAGACCTCGCTCGCGCTGATGTGCGTGCCGATGATCTGCTGCACGATGTACGTCGCCCCGCCCTGGCCCTGGTCCAGAACCTGTCGCCGGTCGCGGCGCGCGCCACCGCCACCTCTCTGCTGCTGCTGGCCTTCAACATCCTGGGACCCGGCGGCGGCCCGCTGGCCATCGGGATGATGAGCGACGGCTTCGCCGCGGCCGGGGCCGCCCAGCCGCTGAAGCTGGCGCTCATCGCCACCGCGCCGATCGCACTGGTCTCCGCCCTTCTCTACGCCCGGCTGGCGCGGGTGGTGGACGCCGACACCCGCAAGGTCCTCGAGGAAACCTGACGATGAAAGACATCAACGGCCAGACCGCGTTCATCACCGGAGGCGCCAGCGGCATCGGGCTGGCCACCGGCCGCGCGCTCGCCCGCCGCGGAGCGCGCCTGATCCCTGGCCGACCTGGACGCCGAGCGGGTCGAGGCCGTGGCCAAGGACTTCCGCAACGAAGGCGTCGATGCGCTCGCCGTCCGGCTGAACGTCGCCGAGGAGGCCGAGTGGGCCGCCGCCGGCGAGGCGGCCGCGAACTTCGGGGACGTCCGCATCCTGTTCAGCAACGCCGGCGTCGGCGGCGGCTCGGGCAGCTTCGAAACCTACGACACCGACGTCTGGCGCTGGGCCTACGCCGTCAACGCCCACGCGCACCTCTACGCGTGCCGCACCTTCCTGGGCGCCATGAAGGCCAGCGGCAAGCCAGCCCACGTCGCCATCACCGCCTCCATGGTCGGCATCGTCCCGCCGCCCATTTCCGTGGCCTACATCTCCTCGAAGTTCGCCACCCTCGGCATCGCGCTGGGTCTGCGCAACGAGCTGGCGGATACGAATGTGGGCTTGTCGGTGCTGTGCCCGGGCATGTCCGCCACGCGCATCGTCGAGACCACCCAGAAGCTACGCCCCGGCGCCGCCGAAGGGGGCCAGGCGGCCCAGACGGCACAGAACATGGGCTCGGTCCTGGCCTCCGGCATGTCGCCCGACAAGATCGGCGAGCGGGTCGTCCGCGCCATCGAGGCGGACGAATTCTACATCTTCACACATCCCGAGTGGAAAGCTCTGGCCGAGGCTCAGTTCGCCGACCTGCTGGCCGGCTTCGGCGAGTCCGCCGACCCCGACTATCCCGGCGACGATCTGGAAGGCCTCGTCGCCGCCAACGGCGCGCGGCGGATGACCGCCGGCGTCGCGTCCTGATCACTCGAAGCCCAAGGATCGAACCATGCCCGTCCTCCGTCAGGTCCCGCGCTCGGAAGTCACTGCCGACGTCGTCAACGCCTACTATGATCGTCTCTTCGGACCTGGCCGCGACCCGGTCTCGGAACCCGGCACAGCCACCGGCACCCTGGCGACTGGTGGACGGTCTATGCGCTGTGCCCTGACATCTTCCAGCACGCGGTCGACGGCTTCGCCGTCTATCGGCACCCCAGCCGCAAGATCGATCCAATCCTGCGCGAACTCGGCCAGACGCGCGCCGGTTGGGTGAAGGGCAGCCAGTTCGTCTTCTCGCAACACTGCAGAGGCGATGCGGGCGCTGGGCGCCCCGAGGAGAAGATCGCCGCGATCCCGCACTGGACGGTGTCGGATGTCTATGACGAGAAGGAGCGCGCAGTGCTGGCCTACGCCGACTGCCTCACCCTCGGAGACGGGCGCACGCCGACCGAAGTGTTCGAGAAGCTCCGCACCTTCTGGGGCGACGAGGAGATCTTCGAGTTCACCTACATCACCACGCTCTACGCCATGCACGCCGTGATCACGCGTGCGCTGCGCATGGAGTTCGACAACCGCGAGGATCCGATCGTCGAGGTTGCGGCGCCCGAAGGCTTCAACGCCACAGACTTCCTCAGTGGCGCGCGCCGCTGAGGTCCCGAAAGCGTGATGGCCAAGAACATCAAGTAAGTTGACGTTTGAGCGTAAAACCTTAGATTCTATCTACTGAAACCCATTTGCCGCTGTGCGAGGCGGCGCAGGCCGGTATCGTCTCTCAGAAACCGCGCCACGCCGCACAGACGGCGACGGAGGAAGCCATGGCGAAGCCGAACACCGAATTCGAGATCCGCGGCGTCAACCACCTCGCCCTCGTCTGCAAGGACATGGCCGAGACGGTGAAATTTTTACCGCGACATCCTGGGCATGCCGCTGACCAAGACTATCGATCTGCCCCGCGACCTGGGCCAGCACTTCTTCTTCGATATCGGCAACGGCGACAGCCTGGCCTTCTTCTGGTTCAAGGACGCTCCTCCCGCTCAACCAGGCCATGCTTCCCCCAAGCGCGTTGCCGACCCAAGGCTCCTTTGTCTCGGCGCATGGCTCGATGAACCACATCGCCTTCGACGTACCGGCCGAGAAGTTCGACGCCTACGTTCAGAAGCTGAAGGACAAGGGGATCGCGGTGTCGCAGATCCTCAACCACGACAACTCGGAGACCGGCTCCAGCGCCGAGGTCACCGACGACGTCTTCGTCCGTTCCGTCTACTTCTTCGACCCCGACGGCGTGTGCCTGGAGTTCGCCTCATGGGTGGGGCAAGCCGTTCGACGACGATGACGTGGCGCATGCTCCGATGAAGGCCGACGGCGTCCGCGACGAGAGCGTGATCACCCCGCTCGCCAAGCGCCGGAAGCTGCAACCCGCCGAGTAGAGCGGGCCATCACAACCTGGAGGACTCCGATGGATGAGGCCGCGATCCGCGCCTTCGCCAAGCGCTTCTTCGACGCCATCGAACAGGGCGACGTCGACACGGTGCGCGACAGCTACACGCCCGACGTCGAGATCTGGCACAACTTCGACGACCTCATCCAGACCCGCGAGGAGAACGTCGAGACACTGAAGGGCATGGTCGGCCGCATCAGCGACCGCGTGTATGACAACCGACGCCTGGAAGTGTTCGCCGACGGCTTCGTGCAGCAGCATGTGCTGCGCGGCACCCGCAAGGACGGGAAGCGCGTGAGCCTGCCGGCCGCCCTGATCGTCAAGCTGAGGGACGGGAAGATCGCCCGCCTCGACGAATACATCGACAGCGCCCACGTGGCCGTCTTCCGACAGACGTTCTGACATCCCCGCAATGGGGGCGGCGTCCGACATCCTCGGCTGGCTGCGGGACGCGGGGTCTCGCCGCGCCCGATGAAGCGCCGGCGATCGCGCCGCTGACCGGCGGCGTCTCGAGCGACGTGTTCCGCGTCGAACTGCGAAGCGGGCCTGTCTGCGTGAAGGCGGCGCTCGACAAGCTGCGGGTGGCCGCGCGATTGGCGCGCCCCGGTCGAGCGCTCGGCCAACGAGGCTGCCTATCTGCGCGTCGTGGCGGGACTGGGCGGCCTGACCGTGCCGCAGGTGCTGGCTGCGGACGGGCGTCGAAACATCTTCGCCATGACGTGGTTCGAACCCGTCGATCATCCGGTGTGGAAAGCCGAACTCGCCGCTGGGCGCATCGATCCGGGCTTCGCCGCCACCGTCGGCGCAGGGCTGGCGCGCATCCATTCGGGCGACGGCGCGCGAGCCGGAGATCGCCCGGGCCTTCGACACCACGGCGATGTTCGACGCCCTGCGGCTGGAGCCCTATCTCACGCACACTGCCGTGGCGCATCCAGGCCTCGCCGCCCGGATCGGCGCCATCGCCGAGGTCACGCGGACGACCCGGCTCGCCCTCGTCCACGGGGACGTCAGCCCCAAGAACATCCTCGTCGGCCCGCACGGCCCCGTGCTGTTGGACGCCGAGTGCGCCTGGTACGGCGATCCTGCGTTCGACGTCGCATTCTGCCTCAATCATCTGCTGCTCAAGGCCGTCTGGAACCCTTCCCACAAGGCCGCTTACGGCGAAGCGTTCGACGCGCTGGCCGCGGGCTATCTCGCCGGTGTCGAATGGGAGCCGCCCGCGGCGCTCCAGGGCCGCGCGGCGCCATTGCTCGCCACGCTTCTGCTGGCCAGGATCGACGGCAAGTCGCCGTCGAATACCTGACGGCGGAGGCGGACAAGGCGCTGGTCCGCGAGACCGCCTCGCGCGCTGCTGGCCGGAGAGATTGCGCTTCGCGGACGTGCGGCAGGCGCTGTTCGCAAGACTGGGACCCTGATGAAACACACAATCACCGCCGTCCGGGCCCGGCAGTTGTGGGACAGCCGAGGGCGCCCGACCGTCGAAGCCGAGATCGAACTCGCGGGTGGTTCGATCGGCCGCGCCATGGCCCCCCGCCGGCGCCTCGCGCGGGGCCCACGAGGCGATCGATCTGCGCGACGGCGGCGAGGCGTTTGGCGGTATGGCGTCGCGCGCGCCACGGCGGCGGTGAACGGCGCGATCGCCAAGGCCCTCGTCGGCCGCGACGTGCGCGACCAGGCCGGCCTCGACGCCGTCCTGGAACAGCTCGACGGCACGCCCGCCTTCGCGCGCGTCTGGGGCCAACGCGGCCGTCTCCACCTCGCTCGCCGCCATCCATGCCGCGGCGGCCGCGGAGGGAATGCCGCTCTGGCGCTATCTGGCGGACGGCCGCAAGGTCCGCGTCCCGCTGCCCGAGATCCAGATCTTCGGCGGCGGCGCTCATGCCGGGCGGCGGACCGATGTGCAGGACTTCATGGTGATGTGTCCGCGCGCGCCCACCGTGCGGCGCGCGTTCGAGATCACCGCGGACGTCTACCGGGCGGCGGGCGCGGTCATGGAAGAGTCCGGGCGCCTGGCCGGCGTCGCCGATGAGGCGGCTGGTGG
>NZ_JAJOMY010000002.1 GCF_024699945.1 Phenylobacterium sp. J426
ACACAAAGTTCCATCACACAGAACATACTCGCAGAACAGCGTGCCGCGTGACGGCTGAGCATGAGGGAAACGTCGATGCGGGGTATGATCCTGGCAGGTGTGTCCTTGGCTGCGCTTGCAGCCTCGGCGAACGGAGCGGCGGCGCAGGCCGCGCCGGCTTCGGACGTGCAGGAGGTGGTGGTCACGGGCTCGCGGATCGCTCGCACCGACTATGTCGCGGAAAGCCCGATCGTCACGCTAAGCGCCCAGGCGGTGGAAGCCCGCGGTCCGGCGACGATTGACCAGACCTTCAATCGAGATGCCGCAGTTCGCGGCCAGCAACGCCAACAGCGGTCTCGAGTCCCGCGCGGCAGGGGCGCAACAACGCCAACCTCCGAGGGCTGGGGATCCAGGCACGCTCGTAGCTGCTCGACGGCCGCCGCACGCACCCCTCCGACGCCCTTGGTGCCCGTAGACCTCAACTCCATCACCCCTGCACTCATCGAGGCGTCGAGGTGATCACCGGGGGAGCCTCCGCCGTCTTACGGCTCAGACGCCGTTGCGGGGTGGTCAATTTCAGCTGAAGCGCAACTTCCGCGGCCTCGAACTCGACGCCCAGTACGGCGTCACCGATCGCGGAGACGCCGAGGCGATCTCATTCGCTGCGACGGTCGGGGGAACGTTCGACGACGACCGCGGCCGGGCGGTGGCCTCGCTGACCTACTTCCCCGACCGCGGCGGCACCTTCCCGCGAGTCGCGACCCCTCTTCGAGCGTTCCGGCATCGCCAGCGCCGCACGGGGTAGAGCCATCGTGTCGACGCCTCGAACCTGCCGACGCAGGCGGCGCTCAACGCGCTCTTCGTGAGCCGCTATGGTTCAACCACCGCGCCTGCTCGAAATGCCTCGTTCGGCGTCAATGCCGACGGCACAGTCTTCACGACCGCGCCGATCCTCAACCTGCGCTATCCGGATGGCGAGCCCTATATCACCTTCGAGGGCCGCGTCGGCTATCCGCTCGGGAACACGCTCCCGCTCCAGACGCCGATCGAGCGTTACACCGGCTTCTTCCGCGGCAGCTACGACGTCACCGAGAACGTCGAGGCCTACCTCCAGTTCAACTACATGACCTACGACTCCGCCACAGCCGTCCAGGCTGGTCGGCGGGTTCGACCGCGCCGCTGGCGCTCATCCCGGTCACCAACCCTTTCATCCCCGCCGACCTGCGCCCGGTGCTGGCCTCACGCCCGAACCCGAACGCGCCGGTGAACTTCACTTTCAGCACCAGTCGCATCGGCCGCACGGCCTACGGTGTCGATTACGATCTGATGGAGACGCTCGTCGGCCTGCGCGGAGAGGTGCCGGGTCGGGACTGGACGTGGGACGTCTATGGCTCCTACGGCCGGACGGACGCCAGCGAGCGCACGTCCGGGTTGGGTCGCTGTCGCGGCCTGGAACACCCTCATCAACGCGGCCGACGGGGGCGCCTCGATCTGCCCGGAGGCTTCAACCCGTTCATTCCCGCAGCGCTGGAGTCCACGCCCGGCCAGGAGGCCTGCTTCAACTACCTGAACCGTACGCTGAGCGAGGAGACAGAGCTCACGCAGCAGATCGTCGAAGGTTCGCTGCAGGGCAGCCTGCTCGATCTGCCGGCCGGCCGTCTGCGCTTTGCGCTCAGCCAGCTACCGCCGCAGCACGTACGACTATAGTGCCGCCCGACGCGCGGGTGCGCGGCGAGGTCTGGCCGGTCCAGGCGACCGGCCCCTCCAACGGCTCCTACAATGTGCGCGAGGTTTCGCCGAGTTGTTCTTGCCGGTGCTGCGCGACCTGCTGCTGGTGGAAGAGCTGAACATCGACGTCGCCTACCGCCGGTCGGACTACAACCTCGTGGGCTCGGTCGACACCTACAAGGGCAGCATCGATTGGGCCATCGCATCCGGGCTTCGGTTCCGCGGCGGGTAACAGCGGGCCATCCGCGCGCCGAGCCTCGGCGAACTGTTCGCCGCCTGAACGCGCCTCCTCGGCCCTCGGCTCGACGGCGAGCGGCGCTGGCGATCCCTGCGACTCGATCGGACGCCTGCGCAACCCGGCGACGAACCCGAACGCCGCCCAAGTCCGCGCGCTCCCGATCGCCACGGGCGTCGCGCCTCGATCATCGACATCTATCGGTTCGCTGGAAGTTCGGTGAGCGGGGTGGCGTCCGGCAACCTCGACCTGAAAGGAGGAGACGGCCGACACCTGGACCGCCGGCCTCGTCTGGCAGAGCAAGTTCGAGCAGCCCTGGCTCAGCGGCCTGTCGGCGTCGCTGGATTTCTACGACATCAAGGTGAAGGACGCGATCGGGGTCATCACGGCGAGCGTGGGGCTCAACCGATGCTTCAACGCCGATGGTCAGTCCAACCCCACCTACGACCCGAACAACTACTACTGCTCGCTCACGACGCGGAACGTGAACGGCGGCATCGAGACCCAGCTCCAGCCGACGCTGAACCTCGCCGCCTACGAGGTCTCGGGGCTCGATTTCCAAACGGACTGGCGGATCCGGCTCGATGACGTCGGCATGGGGGACCTCGGCACGGTCAGCCTCAACCTGGTGGTCTCGCGGCTGCTCGACTACCGCATCCAGAACCTCGAAGGGGGCGCCGTTCCTCGACTACGCGGGCACGATTGGAAACGCCCAGATCGACTCCGGCGCCATCGGCTTCCCGAAGTGGAAGGTGGCCGCCAACCTGACCTACGAATACGGCCCCGCCACGGCGACGGTGAGCTACCGCTGGTACGATTCCATGACCCACGCCTCGGACGTGGGGCTCGCAAACCCGACGCTGCCGGGCGTGAAGGACCGCCAGTACGTCGACCTCACCGGCTCGTGGCGGGTCGATCAGAAGACGACGCTGGCGGGCAGGCGTGCTGAACGTGTTCGACACCGCGCCGCCGGTATGGACGGGTGCCGGAGCCACCGACCTCGCCCTCTACGACCTGTTGCAACGACGCTATTTCGTCGGCTTGAAGAGGCGCTTCTGATGCCAGTCATGCACCGCCGCCAGGCGATCCTTATGGCCGCCGCTTCGGCAGGGCTGATCGCCCTGCCGCCCGCCCGGGCCTCTGCCCAAGCCCCTGCCCAGGCCTCTGGGTCAGTCACCCCTCTCGTGACGGAGCCGATCAGCGCCTTCATCGCCGGGGGCCAGAAGATGGCGATCGACGCGGAGACGTTGGACCTTGGGAGCCGGCATCCTCGACACCCTGGCCTCCATCGTCGCCTGCCGTGACCTGGAGCCGTCCGAACTTGCGCGTCGCTACGCCCTGTCCCAGAGCGGAGACGCCCGGCGGGGCGCCGTGACGATCCTGGGCACCCGTCAGCGCGCGGGCTTGGCCGACGCCGTGTTCGCCGGCGCGATGACCGGCCACGGGGGCGGAGATCAACGATTTCATCCCCTCGGCCTTCGTTCAGCCGGGCCCCGCCATCGTCAGCGCCGCCGTCGGCTTGGCCGAGCAGCGCGGGAAGTCGGGGGGCGGAAATCCTGCGGTCGGTCATCATCGGTTACGAACTTGCCGGGCGCATGCCGAAGGCCCTTGGGATCGAGAACCTCCGCAGGGCCAACATCGCCAATCACGGCATTGGCCCGGTCTTCGGCACCGCCGCCGCCGCATCCTCGATCATCGGCTTGCCCGAGAACCGCATCCCGCATGTGCTCACCTACTGCGCCCAGCAGGCCTCCGGATCCTGGCAGTGGATGCTGGACGTCGAACATGTGGAGAAGTCGTTCGTCTTCGCCGGCATGGGTGCTCGGGCCGGGATGCAGGCGGCTCTGTTCGCAGAGCTCGGCTTCCGCGGCGTGCGCGACAGTCTGGACAATCCCGCCGGCTGGATGAACTCGCAGATCTTCCGCGGCCACGACGCCAATCGCGCCTACCTGATCGAGAAGCTGGGCGAGCGTTGGGAAATGCCGGAGACAGCCTACAAGCGCTATCCGGTGGGCGGCCCTACCCAGCCCGCCGTCCACGGCCTGCTGCAGCTGCTGCCGAAGATCGACAGAGCGCAGGTGGCCAGCGTGATGATCACCATGCCCGGGCGGTGGCAGGCGTTCCGCGACGCCGCGATGCCGGCTTTGAATCCTCCGCTACCTCAGCGCCATCATCCTGCTGGATGGCAGACTGGACTTCGTCTCGGCTCAATCGCTCGAGCGCATGCATGGAGATGAGCGCGCGAAGGCGCTGATGAGCCGCGTCGACGTGGCGCACGACCCGGCACAGGAACATGCGCCGGGCGAGGCGCGCACAGATCGGCGCGGGTGGTCGTCGTGCAGCAGGACGGCCGCCGGTTCGAGATCTACGTGCCTTATGTGGTGGGTTTCCCGTCGCATCCGATGAGCAAGGCCGACGTGGAGGCAAAGGCGCTTGAGCTGATGACACCGCGCCTCGGCGCCGGCCGCGCCCGAGATGTCGTCGCAGCGGTCTGGAACATCGAGGGGCTTGCCAAGGGCGGCCGGCTCTCCGCGCTCATCGGCGTCTGATGCGGCCAGTCCGCACGGCGTTGGCCGTCGTCGAAGCGATCGGACGTCGGCAGCCTGTCGGCGTTTCCGAACTGGCGCGTCGGCTCGACCTGCCGAAGTCCACCGTCCAGCGGACGCTGGGAGTGCTCGAGGACGCGGGTTGGATCGAGGCGTCCGACAGCGAACGGTCCGGCTGGTCCCTTAGCCTCAAGGCGGGGCTCGCGGTCGGCCGCGCAGACTACGCCACGCGTCGCTTGCGAACCGCGGCGCTGCCGGTGATGGAGGAGCTGCGCCGACGGACCAGCGAGTCCATCTACCTGGCGGTGCGCTTCGAGCGGCAGATCGCCCTCGTCGAGCGCTTGGACGGCCTAAACCCCGCGGTCCACGCCTGGCCCCTCTGGCAGGCTGGCCCGATGCACGCCACCTCGCTCGGCAAGGCGATCCTGGCGGCGCTGCCGGACGCCGAACTCGAGGACTACCTGTCCCGGCCCCCTGCGTGCGCTCACCGCTCGAACCCAGACTGACGCCGATGCGCTGCGGGCCGAACTGCGCGAAGCCAGGGCGCGCGGCTACGCCGTGACGTTCGAGACCAATTGGCCCGGCGAAAACGGCGTGGGCGCGGCGATCCGCAACGGATCCGGCGCTCCCTTCGCCGCCATCTCCATCTCGGCGCCGGTGGAGCGTGTCAATGAGGCGGCCTGCCTACGGCTGGGGGAGACACTGATGGAGGCTGCTCGACGCATCAGCCTCGGCTTGGCCGCTACAGGTTCCAAATAGCGGAACGCCATTGATTTCCTCACCAGTTTCCCGGCCTTCATCGCGGGAGATATGGCGAGGTTATTTTGGATACGACAGTTGCGAAGGGAATGGCGGTGCTGGAACTGCTGGCCAAGGCGGACGGGCCGCTGAGGCTGTCCGCGATCGCCGAGCAGCTCGATCTGCAGAAAAGCAACGTCCATCGTCTGCTTGGGACGCTGAGCACGCTCGGCTACGTGTTCCAGGAGGCGGAGACCGGGCGCTACCAGCCAAGCCTCAAGCTCTGGGAGCTAGGTGTCGGCATCATATCGGCCCATCCTGCAAAGCGCGCGGCCGCGCCCTTCATGCAGGACCTGCATCGTTCGACGGCCGAAACCGTGAGCCTCACCGTGCTGGATGGCGACGAGGTGCTCTATCTGGACAAGCTGCTGTCGCCGCGGCCCCTGCGGTTCACGACCCAGCCGGGCACTCGCGCTCCGGCGGCGCTCACCGCCTCTGGCCGGGCCATGCTGGCGCTCACGGGCGACCCGAGGCCCGTGCTGGCGCGCAGCGTGAAGCGCTGGTCGAAAGCCAAGGATCTGGACGTCGACGCCGTGATGTCCGAGCTCGAGCGGATCCGCCGCGACGGCTACGCCACCTCGGAGAGCAGCTGGACGCCCGGGATCGTCAGCGTCGCGGTGGCCATACCGACGCGGGGCGGCCCGGCGGCGCTCACCGTCTCTGGGCCGGCCGAGCGCATTTCGGACGAGAAGCGCCAGGAGATCATCGAGGCTGTGCTTCATACCGGCGCGCGGATCGCCGAAACGGTCGGCCGCCTCTAAGCGTCAGATAACCCCCTTCCCGATCAGATCTGTCACGTCGCCCTCGCCGTAGCCGAGCCAGGCCAGGATCTCGGCGCCGTGGCGCCCCGTGATCTCGGCTGGGGTGCGGATCGCCTTCTCGGCGCCTTCGATGTTCAGCGGAGAGGCCACCACGCGACGGACCGCCCCGCGCTCGTCCGTGATCGGCGTGGCGATTTTCAGGTGCTGGACCTGCGGGTCGGCGAACACTTGATCGACAGTGTAGATCGGGCCGCAGGGAAGCCCCTCGGGCTCAAGCTTTTCGACCCAGTAGGCTGTCGGCCGCTTGCGGGTCTCTGCCGCGATGGCGTCGTGCACGGCCTGGCGATCCCGGCCGCGGCCGACCTGGGTGGACCAGTCCTCCCGCTCCAGCCAGTCGGGTCGTCCTAGGATCTCGCAAAGCCGCCGCCACTGGTGCGAGGCGGATGCGGCGATGTTCACGTAGCCGTCCACGGTCGGGAAGACGCCGGTCGGCACCACTGTGGGATGCTCGTTGCCCGCCTGCCGCGGGGTCTCGCCGGTGGCCAGGTAGCGGGCGGCCTGGAAGTCCAGCATGAAGACCTGGCTCTCCAGCAGCGAGGTATGCACCCAGCGGCCCTCGCCCGTGCGCTCGCGCTCGTACAGGGCCATCATGATCGCGAGCGCCAGGAGGTTCCCCGCCGTCATGTCGGCGACGGCGATGCCGACACGCATTGGGCCTCGTCCCGGCTCGCCGGTCACCGACATCAGCCCGCTCATCCCCTGCGCGATTTGGTCCACGCCGGCCCGGCTCGCATAGGGTCCGGTCTGGCCGAAGCCCGAGATGCTGCCGTACACCAGGCGCGGATTGATGGCTCGGACATCCTCCCAGGCGATCTTCAGCCTATGCTTCACGGGAGCCCGCATGTTCTCAACGAGGACGTCGGCGCGCGCCACCAGCTTGAGAAAGACCTCGTGGCCCTCGGCCGTCTTCAGGTCCAGGGTCATGACCCGCTTGTTCCGGTGCAGGTTCTGATAATCGGCCCCCTCGCGCGCCCGATGACCTCCTCGCCGCCGGTGTCGGGCGGTTGGATGCGGATCACGTCCGCGCCCCAGTCGGCCAGGTGCCGTACGCAGGTGGGGCCGGCGCGCGCGAGGGTCAGGTCGAGGACGACCAAGCCTTCCAGGGGCAGCCGGCCGGCGCCCTCCGTGCGGCCAGGATTCGAGGCGGCTTCGCTCACGCGCGGGCTCCTTGGGCAGGGGTCTGGTCCACGCGGGACCTAGCGGCGAGGGCGGCCATTCAGCGGCCCTGGAAGCGGGGCGTCCGCTTTTCCAGGAAGGCGCGACGGCCCTCAGCGTAATCTTCGCTGTCGAAGCAGGCCTTCACCGCTTCCTCGACGGCTGTCAGATCCCGCTCGTCGGGATCCTTCAGCGACTGTCCGATAGCGAGCTTGGCGGCGCGGATCGTAAGCGGCGCGTTGGCGGCGATGGATTCAGCAAGCTTGCAGACCTCAGCGCGCAGATCTTCCTGAGCCGTCATTCGGTTGATCAGCCCCATCCGCAACGCTGTCTCGGCTGGGAAGCGTTCGGCGGTGAACAGGATCTCCCGTGCGACGCCGGGGCCGACAAGCTGCACCAGCTTCTGCACGCCGGGGAAGTTGTAGCCGAGCCCCAGGCGCGCGGCAGGGATGCCGAACCGAGAGCGATCCGACGCGACCCGCAGGTCACAGGCCAGCGCCACGGCCAAGCCCCCGCCGATGCAGAAGCCGTCGATCATGGCGATGGACGGTTTCCGCAGCCGAGCCAGCGCACCATGTCCCTTGCCGCTCACGGCCTTGTAGCGCTCGTTGGCTTCGGCCGTGGCCCGCGCGGTCTCAAACTGCGAGATGTCGGCGCCCGCGACGAACGACTGCCCGCCCGCGCCAGTGATCACCACCACACGAACCGTCGGGTCGGCTTCGAAGGCGTCCAGCACGCGCGGAATCGCCTCCCACATCTCGAGCGAGACCGCATTCCGTCGCTCGGGGTTGTTGAATGTGAGCCAGCCGATAGGGGCCTCGATGCGGCCTGTCAGCTTCTCCGTCCCACTGTCCATTCGGTCGGGTTGAGTCATCCGCCTAGCCTCCTCGTCCCGTGGCCCTACCTGGATTGGCGAGATCCGGCAAGATGTTCTGATAAATGGAACGGCATATCAAAACGCTTGAGGCCGTCGCATATTTGAACTAGCGGTGCGCTCATGACGGCGACGAGACATGAGCAAGCGCTGCGGGGCCCATTCGCGGATCTTCCCGGACTGGTGCGGATGGCGGCGGCGGAACGACCCGGTCGTCCGGCGGTGAGGGAAGGCGATCTGACGCTGAGCTACGCCGAGCTTGCTGCACTGGCGGATCGTATCGCCGCGACGCTGGCGGGTGCGGGGGGTGGGGCCGGGCGACGCCGTGGCGCTGTGCGCGCCCACGTCCGCCGCTTATGTGGCCAGCTTCCTGGCGGTGCTGCAGATAGGCGGGGTCGTGACGCCGCTCGCGCCTGGATCGAGCGCTGCGGCGCTGGCCGCGATGATCGCCGACAGCGGCGCGCGGCTGCTGCTCCACGACACCGTGACGGCCGCCGCGCTCGACGAGGAGGGGTTCCGGGGGCCGACTTTCGGGTGCGGATGGAGGGGCTGGACGATCCCGCCTTCCAAGCTTGGCTCGCGCCGGAAGGCAGTGTCGGGCCCCGCGCGTCCATCGATCCCGAGCAGCCCTTCAACATAATCTATTCATCGGGCACGACCGGCGCGCCCAAGGGCATCGTTCAATCGCACAGGATGCGCTGGGGACATGTCGTGCGCGGCGAGACGCTGGGGTACGACACCTCGTCGATCGCGATCATCTCCACGCCGCTCTATTCGAACACGACGTTGGTCAGCCTCGTACCGGCCCTGGCGCGTGGCGGGACTGTGGTGCTGATGCGCAAGTTCGATGCCCACGCCTTCCTTGAGGTGGCCCAGGCAGTCCGCGCGACCCACGCCATGCTGGTGCCGGTGCAGTACCGCCGGCTGATGGACCTGACGGACTTCGACAGGTTCGATCTCTCCAGCTTCCGCATGAAGACCTGCACCAGCGCGCCGTTCGCCGCCGAGCTGAAGGACGACATCCTGCGGCGCTGGCCCGGCGGGCTGGTCGAAATCTTCGGCATGACCGAAGGCGGCGGCACCTGCCTGTTGTTTGCCCACGAGCATCCGGACAAGCTGCACACGGTGGGCCGTCCGGCCGAAGGCCACGATATCCGCCTGATCGACGAGGATGGACGCGCGGCGCCGCAGGGCGAGCTGGGCGAAGTCGTAGGTCGCTCCGGCGCGATGATGATCGGCTATCACAACCAGCCGGAGAAAACCCGCGAGGCCGAGTGGTACGACGCCGAGGGGCGGCGCTTCATCCGCACCGGCGACATCGGCCGCTTCGACCCGGACGGCTTCCTGGTCCTGATGGACCGGAAGAAGGACATGATCATCTCGGGTGGGTTCAACATCTATCCGAGCGATATCGAGGCCGTCCTGGCGCGGCATCCTGCAGTGGCCGAGGCGGCCGTGGTCGGCGCCCCATCGCGCGCCTGGGGCGAGACCCCCGTGGCCTTCGTCACCGCCGCGCCCGACGCGTCGCTCGACCGCGAGGAACTTCGCGCCTGGGTCAACCGACAGGTGGGCAAGACCCAGCGGCTCGCCGCCGTGGTCGTCCGCGACGCCCTGCCCAGGAGCACCATCGGCAAGGTCCTAAAGCGCGAGCTGCGTGACGAAGCCGCCGCGGCAATCGGCGAGGAGGCCCCTGCCGGCGTCTGACCACCGACTTCAAGCCCAACACAAAGATAAACAAGGGGAGGCTCATGAAAGCGATCTATTGGCTGGCGACATGCTCCGCGGCTGCGCTGCTGAGCGCGACCGCGGCGGTGACGGGGGCCGCGGCGCAGGAGGCGGCTCAACCCGCCGACGTCGGCGAGGTGGTCGTCACTGGCTCGCGCATCGCCCGCAAGGACTACGCCGCCGACAGCCCGGTCGTGACGCTGAGCGAACAAGCGCTGGAGATCTCGGGACCGGCTTCGATCGAGCAGACGCTCAACCAGCTCCCGCAGTTCGGCGCCCTCCAGGGCACGACCACGGCCTCGCCCGCCAAGCAGGGCCGCTCGAGCGCCAACCTTCGGGGGCTTGGCCCGACACGCACCCTGGTGCTGATGGACGGCCGGCGGATGCAGCCCTCGGACGCCCAGGGCACGATCGACCTCAACACGGTCGCCTCCAGCCTGATCGGCGGGGTGGAGATCATCACCGGCGGCGCCTCCGCCGTGTACGGCTCGGACGCCATCGCCGGCGTCGTGAACCTGAAGCTCAAGACCGACTTCGAAGGTCTGGTGCTTGACGCGCAGTACGGGGAGACGCACCGCGCCGACGGCGACACCTACGAACTCAGCGCGGCGTTCGGCGGCGACTTCAACGATGGCCGAGGCCATGCCGTGGTCTCGCTGTCCTATTTCAATCGCGAAGAAATCTACGGTCGCTCGCGCGACTTCTTCGCGGCCACCGGCATCGCCGGCCAACTGCGCGGCGGGGTCGTGCAGGCCGAGGCCTCCAACCTGCCCTCGCAGGCGGCGCTCAACGCGATCTTCGTGAGCGGCTACGGAGCCGGCACGAACCCGCTGCGGAACCAGGCCATAGGGGTCAATCGGGACGGCACGCTGTTCACGTCGACCGCCCCCATCCTCAACCTGCGCTACGCCGATCACGACCCCTATATCGTCGACCAGGGCCAGCGGGTCGGCTTCCCGCTCGCAGAGACCTACTTCCTGCAGAGCCCCATGGAGCGCTACGCGGTGTTCGGTCGGGCCGAGCACGCGGTCGGCGACCGTGTCACCGCCTATGCTCAGGTCAATCTGACCGACTACAAGTCGCAATGGACGCGCAACGGCGACACGGCGACGTCGGCGACGGCGACGGCGTCCATCCCGCTCAGCAACCCGTTCATCCCCGCCGATCTGCGGACGGTTCTGGCGTCGCGGCCGAACCCCAACGCGCCGATCAACTTCGCCTTCAACACCGGCGGGGTCGGCCCGCGCGTGAACTACCAGAGCTACGATGTGCGCCAGTACATGGTGGGCGTGAAGGGGCACGCCTGGCGCGACTGGACGTGGGACGTCTATGCCACCTATGGCAAGACTAAGCTCAACGAGATCCAAGACGGCTACATCGATCGGACGGCCTGGGCGGCGCTAGTCAGCGCCCCCCGACGGCGGCCGCAGCGTCTGCGAGGGCGGCTATAATCCCTTCAATCCTGACCCGCTGATCCTCAATCCGGCCAAGCGGGGTTGCTACGACTATCTGAACCGAACGCTGAAGGAGAACACCAGCTTCGAACAGCAGGTGATCGAAGGCACGGCTCAGGGCGCCTTGTTCGCCCTGCCGGCGGGTGATGTGCGGGCCGCGATTGGGGCGAGTTACCGGCGCAATGCCTACAACTTTCTTCCCGACACCGCGCGCACCTTCCGGACGGTCTATCCCGATCAGTCGACGGGACCGACTGGCGGTTCGCTGGACGTCTATGAAGGATTCGCCGAACTGCTGATCCCGCTGCTCAGCGATCTGCCGTTCGCAAAGGAGGTCAACCTCGACCTCGCCTATCGCTTCTCGGACTACAGCACCGTCGGCGGCGTCCACACCTACAAGGGCAGCGTCGACTGGAACATCGTGGGCGCCCTGCGATTCCGCGGGGGATACCAACGCGCCATCCGGGCCCCGAATCTCGCCGAACTCTACGCGCCGCCAGAACGGTCGCTGCCGCAGATCGGCTCCGTGGCCGGCGGGGCGGGCGACTTCTGCGACGCCAACAGTCGCCTGCGCACCGGCGCGAACGCCGCACAGGTTCGCGCGCTGTGCCTGGCCCAGGGCGTCCCGGCGAGTGTGATCGATCTCTTCCGCTTCTCGGGCAGCGCAGTGCCGGCAGTCACCGCGGGCAATACCGACCTCAAGGAAGAGACGGCCGACACCTACACCGCAGGCCTCGTCTGGCGCTCACGCTCGGACCATCCACTGCTGTCCGGCCTGTCGGCGTCGGTCGACTACTATGACATCAGCGTAAAGGACGCGATCGGGCAGATCACGACGGCGCTCAGCTTCCAACGTTGCTTCAACGCGGACGGCAGGTCCAACCCGACCTATGCGGCGTCGAACTACTTCTGCTCGCTGATCACCCGCAACACCGCCACAGGCGCGGTGGAGCAAGCCCTGCAGCCGACGTTGAACCTCGGCGCTTATAAGACTTCAGGCGTCGACGTGCAGGTCGACTATCGCGTGGCTCTCGAAGACCTGGGACTTGGCGACCGCGGTGACCTCAGCGCCAACATCGTCGTCTCGCACCTGCGCTCGTTCAAGATCCAGAACCTGGAGGGCCAGCCGTTCGTCGACTACGCCGGGACAATCGGCAACACCCAGGTCGACCCGAACACCGTCAGCTTCCCAGAATGGAAGATCTTCGCCAGTCTCACCTGGGACGGGGGGCCCTTCGCGGCGACGCTGCGCGCGCGCTTCTACGACAAGATGGACAACCATCAGAATGTCGGCCTCGCCAACGGGACGTTGCCGGGCGTGAAGTCGCGGCAGTACTTCGATCTCGCGGGGCGATATGACCTCGACAGCAAAACCGAATTCCGGGCAGGCGTGCTGAACCTCTTCGACACCGTGCCGCCGGCCTATGTGCAGGGCGCCGTGCCTGACCCAGCGCTCTACGATGTGCTGGGACGCCGCTACTACGTCGGCGTCAACAGGCGCTTCTGAGGAACCTCACACCCGTGACAAGCTCCCCGTCCGCTTCCGAGCCGCAGTCGGCGCCGTTCAGCCCTGGCTACAGGCGCTATCTGCTGTTCGCGCTGCTGCTGGTCATGATCCTGAATGTCCTCGACCGGCAGGTCATCAACGTCCTCGCCGAGCCGATTAAGCAGGAACTCGGGCTGACGGACACCCAACTCGGCCTGCTGACGGGGCTGGCCTTCGCCTTGTTCTACAATGTGGTGGGCATCCCGCTCGGCCGATTGGCGGACAACGCCCGCACCAACCGGGTGACGCTCATTTCGGCCTCTTTGGCGGTGTGGTCCGGCATGACGGCGCTTTGCGGGGCCGCTCAGAGCTTTGGCCACATCCTGCTGGCGCGGATCGGCGTGGCGGCCGGTGAGGCGGGCTGCGTGCCTCCGGCTCATTCCCTGATTGCCGACACAGTACCGCTCGCCAAGCGGGCGAGAGCTCTGGCCATCTTCGGGCTCGGGGTGCCGATCGGGGCGCTGCTGGGCAAGGCGATGGGCGGCGTTCTGGCAGATGCCTTCGGCTGGCGGTCGGCCTTCTTCATCGTCGGCATTCCCGGCATCCTCCTGGCGGCCGTGCTGCTCCTCACGGTTCGTGAACCTCGGCGGATGCGGGTCGCAAGCGCGGCGGCGCCGGCAGCGCGGATACCTCTGCGCGAGGTGGTGCGCGAGATCCGTCGCTCGCCGGTCCTGGTGAACCTCACGCTTGCCGTCTCAACAGCCAGCCTGCTCGTCACCGGCGGCAGCGTCTGGGGTATGGTCCACTTCATCCGCAACCATCACCTGACTCCCGGAACGGCGGGTGTCTGGATCGGGCTGAGCGGCGGCATCGCGGGGATCATCGGCACCTGGCTGGGCGGTGTGGTCGCCGATCGCTACGGGGTCCGCGATCCTCGCCATTATATGACGGCTCCCATCCTTGGCATGATCTTCACCGTGCCGCTGCTGCTGCTCGCCTGGCACACGAACAACTGGATGCTGGCGATCGCCCTGCTGTTCCTGCCCGACATGTTCGACAACCTCTATTACGGCGGCGTCTTCGCGGCGGTGCAGAGCCTGGTCAGCGACCGCACCCGCGCAACGGCGACGGCGACAATGCTATTCGTGATGACTCTGGTCGGCACAGGGTTCGGCGCCCTGTCGTTCGGCATGGTCAGCGATCTGCTCAAACCGTTCGCCGGGGAAGGAGAAAGCGTCCGCTGGGTGCTCATGGGCGCCGCCGTTCTCTACCTCGTGCCGGCTTATTTCTACTGGCGCGCCAGCCGGCACATCCGGCGTGAGTTCGCGTCGCTCCGCGCAGCGGACGCGCCGCTCGCCGTCAGCTAATCGGCTACCCGGTGACGTTAGACACGCCGGCCGGCGAAACTTACGAAATGGCTGAAACGCAATTCTAGATAATGGAATATTGCCCGATTGGATCGGGCTATCCGACGGAGGCGAGCATGGACGCGGCAGTTAGGAACGAGGGAGAGGATTTCCCGACGGGCGCGTGGGAACTCCCTGAAGAGCTGAAGATGCTCCAGGAAACGGTCCGGCGGTTTATGGAGACCGAGGTCCGCCCGCTCGAGGAGACACTGCCGCACGATGCGTTTGGCCTGCCGCCCGAGCTGCTGAAGCCGCTGCAGGCCAAGGCCCGGGCGCTCGGCCTGTGGTCCCTGGCGACGCCTAAGGCATACGGGGGCGCGGGCATGGGCGTGCTGGCCCAGACGCTTGTCGCCGAAGAGGCGGCCAAGTGCCGGATGGGCGCCTACTTCCCGGCGCTGGGCGCGTTTGGGGGCGACCCACCCAACGTGTTGCTGCGCGGTACGCCGGAGCAGTTCGAGAGGTACGCGAAGCCCATCATCGAGAACGGGGGCAAGGCGTTCTCCGCCATCAGCGAGCCGTCCGGCGGTTCTGATCCCGCCCGTTCTATCCGCTGCCGCGCCGAACTGCGTGGTGACCATTACGTCCTGAACGGAACCAAGCTCTGGATCACCGCCGCCGGCTCGGCGAAGTACGGCGTCGTCTACGCTCGCACCGGCGAGCTGGGCCAGCGGGGCGGCATCACCTGCTTCATCGTCGAGAGCGACACGCCCGGCCTGACCATGCGGCCTGTCGGCGTGATCCGCTCCTACAGCCCCTATGAGCTTCACTTCGAGAACGTCAAGGTGCCGGTCGAGAACCGCCTCGGCGAAGAGGGCCAGGGCTTCAAGCTCGCCGAAACCTGGCTGGTGCACGCCCGCATGCCTTATGCCGCTGGCACCATCGGCATCGCTCAGTATGCACTCGACCTGGCGATCGAATGGGCCAAGAGCCGTGAGGTTTTCGGCTCGCCGCTGGCCGAGAAGCAGGCGATCCAATGGATGATCGCCGATTCCGAGATCGAGCTTCGCGCCGCCCGTCTCCTTACCTACCAAGCCGCGTGGAACGCCGACCTCGGCAAGGACGTGAAGGTCGACGCCTCGGTGTGCAAGGTGTTCGGCACAGAGACCGCCTTCCGCGTGGTCGACCGCTGCATCCAGATATTCGGAGCAATGGGTGTTGCACAGGAGCTGCCGCTGGAACGCTGGTTCCGCGAGCTGCGCATCAAGCGCATCGGCGAGGGACCCAGCGAGGTGCACCGGATGGTGGTCTCCCGCAGCCTCTTGAGCGGGCGCCGCTGAGATGTCGATCGACCTGTCCGTGGACGACGACGGCATCGCTCTGGTCACCATCAACCGGCCCGAGAAGATGAACGCGCTCGACGCGGAACACTACGAGGGGCTTTCCGAGGCCTGGATCCGCGTCCGCGACGATCCGGCGATACGGGTTGCGATCGTCACCGGTGCGGGCGACCGGGCGTTCTGCGCCGGTGCAGACCTGAAGAGCTACATCGGCCAGCAGGGCGAGCTTGGACGCCACTGGCAGACCCAGAAGGGTCAGCTTCTGAACCGCGGTCTGGAGGTGTGGAAGCCGGTAATCGCCGCGGTGAACGGCGTCTGCATCGGAGGTGGGGTGACGCTGCTGTTGGCGGCCGACATCCGCATCAGCGTTCCGGGCGTCAATTTCGGCGTGGCCGAGGTGAAGCGCGGCGTCATCGCGGCCAACGGCGGCACCCAACGGCTGATCCGCCAGCTTCCCTACGCCGTCGCCATGGAGATGCTGCTGACCGGTGATCCCATCCCGGCCGAAGAGGCGCTGCGGTGGGGGCTGATCAACCAAATCGTCGCCCGCGAGGTTCTGATGAGCACGGCCTACGACTACGCCCGGCGCATCGCCGCGAACGCGCCGCTCGCCATCCAGGCGACGAAGGAGCTGGCCGTGCGCTCGCGCGACATGAGCTTAGCTGACGGCCTGCGTCTGGAACAGATGGTCAGCCGCATCCTGCAGGGCTCGGAGGACGTCCAGGAAGGCCGCGCCGCCTTCGCCGAGAAGCGGACGCCAAGGTTCAGGGGGCGTTGAGATGCGCGGCAAGGTCGTCATCGCAGGCGTCGGGGCCACAGCCTTCGGCAAGCTCGGCCGCGACACCGTCTCGCTGAACGTGGAGGCCTGCCGCAAGGCGCTGGAAGACGCTGCGATCCCTAAGGATGCGGTCGATGCGGTGTTCGTGAAGACGCCGACGTCAAAACGCGAGTTCATGTACGGCCAGCAGCTGGCCGAAGCGCTGGGGATCACGCCCCGGATGGGCGGGGCCTGGGACCAAGGCGGGGCCGCCAACATCAGCCTGATCACCTTCGCGGCCTTGGCGATTGAAGCCGGGCAATGCGAAGTGGCGCTGGTCTGCTACGCAGACAATCCGCGCAGCGGCGCCCGGGACGTCTACGCTCGCCCGCGAGGAGAGGACGCCGCTTACGGTTGGTTCTCCACCGCGGCCGGCTACGCGATGATTCATCAGCGCTACCTGATCGAGTACGCGCCGCCGCCCGAGGCGTTCGGCGAGGTCGCCGTAGCGGCCCGCGCGAATGGAGCCGCCAACCCTCGCGCCCAACTCCGCAAACCGATCTCGATGGACGACTATCTGGCTTCGCCGTTCGTCGTGGAGCCGATGCGGCGCGACGACATCTGTCTGGTGTCCGACGGCGGGGCGGCGCTCGTGCTGATGAGCGCCGAGCGGGCGAAGCGGCTGGGCGTCGCTCGGCCGGTGCCGATCCTGGGCTTCGGCCATGGCCAGACCTCCGCGGCCCTGATCAACCGGCCCACGCTTACCAGCACCCAGGCCAAGGTCTCGGCTGAAACCGCGTTTCGCATGGCCGGCCTTGGTCCTGCCGACGTCGACGTCGCCCAGATCTACGACTGCTTCACCATCACAGTCCTGATGACGCTTGAGGACTATGGCTTTTGTCCCCCCGGCCAGGCGGAGGGCTTCGTGCGGGAAGGTCGTCTTCGTCCCGGCGGCGACCTGCCGTTCAACACCAGCGGCGGCCTGCTCTCCGAGACGGGCATGCCGGGCCTCCAGCTCGTGCAAGAGGCGGTGCGCCAGATGCGCGGTGAGGCCGTGCTCCAGACGCCGGGCGCGGAAGTGGCCCTCATCTCCAACCAGGGGGGTGATGGACACCCATGCCACGCTGATCCTGGGAGGCGCGGCGTGAACGAACTGCCCAGGCCCGACATCACCGAGCTTAATGCGCCGTACTGGACTGCGCTTGGCGAAGGACGGCTCGTCTTCCAGGCCTGCGCTTGTGGTCGGCGTTGGCTTCCACCCCGCCGGGAATGCCCCGCCTGCTTGCGGGACGACCAGTGGGCATGGCAGGAGGCGAGCGGTCGAGGCACCCTGGTTTCCTGGGTAGTCTACCACGCGGCGTATCATCCGGCGTTCGCAGCGCGCACGCCCTACAACGTGGCGATCGTGGCGCTGGAGGAAGGTCCGCGTCTGATCGCCAACATCGATGTGAGAAACGAGGACCTGCGCGGAGACATGCCGGTCCGGTTGGCCGTCGCGGAGGACAACGGTGTCGCGCTCGCCCGCTTCCGACCTGCCTGAGGGCAACCTCTACGACTTGCTCGCGGCCGGCTTTCCCGCCGACCGCACAAAGCCCTGCTTCCTGCTCGCCGACGGCTCGGCGCTGAGCTACGGCGAGCTGGAAGCCCGGGTGGCGCAGGCGGCCGGCCGCCTCATCGCCGAGGGCGTGCAGCCGGGCGACCGGGTTGCGCTGCAGGCCGAGAAAGCCCCCCGAGGTGATCGTCGTCTACCTGGCGGCCCTGAAGACCGGCGCCGTCTTCCTGCCGCTCAACCCCGCCTATACGGCGGCCGAGGTCGACTACTTCCTGGGCGACGCCGAGCCGCGCGTCTTCGTCACCGATCCGCCGGCCTATGTTCGGGACGCCAAGGCTTTCGAGCCGCTGGCGCGGTCGGTTCCCCGCCAGGCCCCAGACCTGGCGTCCCTGATCTACACCTCGGGCACCACCGGCCGCTCCAAGGGCGCGATGCTGAGCCACGGCAACCTGGCCGCCAACGCGGTGGCCCTCCACGAGGCCTGGGGCTTCACGCCGGACGACGTGCTGCTGCACGCCCTACCGGTCTTCCATGTCCATGGCCTGTTCGTGGCCCTGCACTGCGCGCTGCTCAGCGGCTGTTCGATGATCTGGCTCCCGAAGTTCTCCGACGCCGAGGTGCTGGCGGGCCTGACGAAGGCGACGGTGATGATGGGGGTGCCGACCTTCTACACCCGCCTTCTCGCCAACCATGCCTTCACGCGCGAAACCGCCGAAGGCGTCCGGGTCTTCATCTCGGGCTCCGCGCCGCTGCAGCCGTCCACCTTCGCCGAATTCGAGGATCGCACCGGCCAGCGCATCCTCGAGCGGTACGGCATGAGCGAGGCGGTGATCATCACCACCAATCCCCTGGACGGCGAGCGCCTCGCGGGCTCCGTCGGCTATCCGCTGCCGGGCGTCGAACTGCGGATCGGAGGCGCTGAGGAGACCGGGGTGATCGAGATCCGTGGTCCGAGCGTCTTTGGCGGCTACTGGCGCATGCCGGAAAAGACGGCGCAGGACTTCACCGACGACGGCTTCTTCGTCACCGGCGATGTCGGCCGGCGAGATGCCGACGGCCGCGTCTGGATCTCGGGCCGGGCCAAAGACCTGATCATCTCAGGTGGCTACAACGTCTATCCCAAGGAGGTCGAGCTGGTGCTCGACGAGCTTGCGGGCGTGGTGGAGAGCGCGGTCATCGGCGTGCCGCACGCCGACTTCGGGGAAGCCGTCGTCGCCGTCGTCCAGGGCCAGGGCGACGAGGCGGCCATCATCGCGGCCGCTCGCCGTCAGTTGGCCGCCTACAAGGCGCCGAAGCGTGTGCTGTTCGTCGCCGAGCTGCCGCGAAACGCCATGGGCAAGGTCCAGAAGAACCTGCTGCGCGAGCGCTACGCGGGGCTTCTGGCCTAAGCCTCCAGCTCTCCGAGGATCGCTTCGGTGTCGGCGCCAAGCGGGCGACTGGGCTCGTAGGGCGGCAGCGCGGTGTCCTCAAATCGCAGCGCGCTGGTCTGCACCACCAGCGGCCCGTATTGGGGGTGATCGATGCGCTTCAGCAGGCCGCGGGCGTGGAGGTGCGGGTCCGCCATCACCTCGGGCAGCTCCAGCACCGCGCCGCAGGGAACGCCCGCCTGGGAGAGGATCTGGAAGACGTCCCGTTTGCGCCGGGCAGCTAGGGCCTGGCCGACGAGCGCGTCAACTACGCCGACGTTCTGCGCTCGCAGGGCGTTGGTCGCGAGCCGCGGATCCGCGGCCGCGGCCTCCAGGCCCAGCGCCGTCGTAAGGCTCAGCCAATGGCCCTGGGTCGTACAGATGATGGCCACGTGCCCGTCCGCCGTCCGATAGACGTTGTAGGGGCTGACCGTGCCGCCGCCATGCCGGTTGCCGGTCCTCGAGATAAAGCCGGGGCCGGCGTTCTGCGCAGGGCCAAGGTTGGAGGCCAGGGTCGGATACACGCAGTCGGCCATGGCCACGTCGATCACCCCGCCCAAGCCCGTGACCGAGCGGCGATAAAGGGCGCTGACGATCGCGGCGTACAGATGGACGCCCCCCAAGATGTCAGCCATGGCCGCGCCCGCCTTCACCGGCGGTTGGTCCGGCTCGCCCGTCGAGGCGATCACGCCCAGCATCGCCTGGATCGTGATGTCGAGCGCCGGGAACTGGGCGTAGGGCCCCGTTGCGCCGTAGCCCGAGAGGGCGGCGTAGATGAGCTCCGGCCGATGGCGCCGCAGGTCCTTAGGCCCAAGGCCAAGGCCTGCCATTACGCCGGGCCGGAAGTTCTCGACCACAACGTCGGCGGTCGCCGCGAGCCGGCGCAGGGCGCTGCGCCCGGCGTCGCTTTTCAGGTCCAGGGTGATGGACCGCTTGTTGGCGTTGAACATGGCGAAGGGCGTCGCCGCCACGCCGCCGCGTGCGCGCAGGCCCTCGCCCACCGGCGGCTCGACCTTGATCACCTCGGCCCCCGCCTGGGCCAGCAAGAATGTGCAGTAGGGCCCGCTGTAGACCTGGGTCAGGTCCAAGACGCGAACCTTGGAGAGGGGCGCGGGCGCTGGGCGCATGGCAGTCGTGACACCTCCGACGAGAGGGGCGGAAAGATAGACACGTTGTTCCAAATAACGAAACGTATTATTGACCGACGAGCCTCTCGACCTCCTCCCTGAGCGGTGTCACTGCCTGGAGCTTCGGCTCCGGGCGCCTCTTTCGGCAGTAGGCGCTGCGGACGCGAGCGGCGCAAAGACGTGGCGCTGACGACGGGCGCTCCCCACGCCTTAAGAGTTGACGCTGTGAGCCCCCTTGGGCAGCCTCCAAAACATATCGAAATTCGGCGCCCAGTTCGCGGTACGGATTACCTTCGGTCGGGGTCTTTCGAGCGCCGAGAACATCGCCATCGACTGGCCGAGCGGCGGCTTGTTCTCGGAGCCGAGGAACAGCAGGACCGGGTGGCGATTCGGTTGACGAGGTAGAACGGGCATAGCGGGCGGGGGCCGACCAGGGCGTCGCCAGCAGGCTGTTCTGCGTCCGCTCGGAGGCCGGCGACCGGGCGGCCATTCCGGTTGCAGGAGGCAGCTCTCCGCATAGTTCGCCCAGATCACAGCTTGGTCGGTCGGCGCGGCGAAGGCGGCCGGCGCGCGGAACCGCGGCGACTGCGCGCCGGCGCGAAGCACGCTGCAGCTGCCGCTTTCCCCAACCACAGGTCGGCTAGTTCATAATCGCGGAGAATAGTCAGGCGCAGGTCCACCATTTACTGTACGCCTGCGACGGGCGCGCGAACGGGTCGCGCCGCCTGCAATCTCGTTGCGCGTTGGCCGCCGTCCGGGGCTCTATCCACGCTTCCGGGATGCCGTTGTGACGCGACGGCCCGGACCCGAACGGTCTGTGCGCGGCGCGCTTCGCCCGGCTGGGGCCCATCGTCGCGCTGGGCCTGCAGGCCGCCACGCAATTCGTCGGCTGGTCCTTCGCGGACGCGCTGGCGCAGCCGGTTCCACGCCGAAGGGCCGCAGGTGTTCTCCGCTGGAAGGCGAACGAGTTCGGTTAGCCGAAGATTTCCCTCGGCCGGTGACCCTGGTCGGCGCTGCCAAATATCACCCGGCCGCGCCGCAGGAGCGCGAGGCCAGCGCGGGTGGCGGATCCCGGCGCGCGAACCGCGATCCAGCCCCGGCCGCGCCGCCTGTTTGAGTGCTCTTCTGGCCGGCCCGCACAGGGCGGCAGATGGACCGAACCCTAGCAAAGCTTGCGAAGGTGAAGGCGCCCCCCACCTGCGCTCATGGCAGCCTCGGTGAGCCCAGTTACCCATTCTGTGGAGGGGCGCCTTGCTCCGTGGTCAGCATGCGCTTAGGGGTCGCCCGCTGCCGCAGGGGGAAACCGACGTGTCTGACGAGCGCGCAAATGTAGATCGCCGGACGTTTCATCAGGCGCGGCTTGCGATCCTCTTGGCCTGCATAGGATCGGGCGCGGTCTATGCGCTCTTGGTCGGCGGCTGGCTGGCCCTGGGGCTACCGCTCCGCTGAAACCCGCGATCAAGGCGAAGCTTGGGCGATCGATCATTCTCCACTAGGTACCACGGGGTGAGCCCCCCGATTCCGAGCCCCGGCCGCGCGCCGTCGCCCTACAGCTATTCGTCCCAGGCCTGGCGTGCGACGCCATGAATGCGCGCCTGGCGATCTTCCATCCCCGGGCGCGCTTCGATCTTGGCGCCAAGCCCTTTGGCAAGGATGTCGCCAACCTCGAACTGTTCCAAGCCCTGGCCCGGCATGGCGGCTATGCGCACCTCGACCTCCTGGTCGGCGCGGCGATTTCGGACGAGGCGCTGAAGGTCGGCCTGCTTGGCGGCCGTCCCGGCCCGACGGTGGCGGGTCATAGCCTGCTGACGCTCAAGCCGGCGCGGACGGCGGGGGCCTTGCTTCGCGGCCAGCCCTACCTTGCGGAATTGGCCTGGCTGCGTCGCGACGGCGGCGAGGACCATGATTTCAGCCTGATCGGCTTGGCGCATACTCTCGCGCCGCCCGCGGTCCGGGAGCAGATCGCAGCGGCCTTGATAGCTCCGGTGCAGCCCTGGGATGCGATCGTTTGCACCTCTCCGAGCGTGCAGACAGGCCTTCGGAGTCTGTTTGAGGCCTACGGCGAACACCTCGCCGAGCGTACCGGCGGCCGGCCGCCCCAACCCCCGCCCTGCCGGTTGTGCCCCTGGGCGTCGACGTGGATCGGTTCGCAGCAATCGCCGACCGTCCCGCCGCGCGGGCGGCGAAGCGCGCGGAGCTCGGCCTCTCTGAGGCTGATGTCCTCGTGCTGTGGGTCGGCCGCCTGTCGTTCTTCGAAAAGGCTTTCCCCCAGCCAATGATCCGCGCCGTGGCCGCCGCCGCCCAGGCCGTCGGCGTGAAGGTCGCCTTCGCTATGGCCGGGTGGTTCCCGAATGCGGAGGACGAACGCCGATACGTTGAGGTGGCCGCCGCCTATGGGGGCGCAGCGGACGTGCATTTCCTAGACGGAAACGATCGAGCCCTCGTGAACGATCTTTGGTCGGCGTCCGACATCTTCCTCTCGCTAGTCGACAATATCCAGGAGACGTTCGGGCTGACGCCGATTGAGGCCATGGCGGCGGGACGCCCTGTCGTGGCTAGCGACTGGGACGGCTACCGCTTCACCGTCCGACACGAGGAGACCGGCTTCCTGATTCCCACCCTGTCGCCGCCGTCCGGCGGTGGGCTGGGCCGCGCGCTCGCCGCGCGCCATCTCTTGGGCGTCGACAGCTATCAGAACTACGTCGGCGCGACGGCCCAGCATACCGCTGTGCACATTGGCCGGGCCGTCACGGCCCTGAGGACGCTTATCGCCGAACCGGAGCGGCGGCGCCAGATGGGCGCTGCGGCGCGGCAATGGGCGCGAGCGGCGTTCGACTGGCGGATCGTGGCGCAGCACTACGTCGAACTACAGCGCTCGCTCGCGGAGGTTCGGGCGAAGGCGACGCCAATCCCGGCGAGCCGCAGGTTGCACCCAGTGCGCGGCGAGCCCTTCGCCGACTTTGGCCACTTCGCCACGGCCGAGATGACGCTGGAGACGCGCTTATCCGCCACCGCCGCGACTGTCGCAGACCTAGCGGCGACCAGAGACATCGCGCTAGACCGCGCCTACGAGGGGCTTCGGGCGCCGCACGCCGCCGAAGCCGTGATGCGGCGCCTGCAGGCGGGATCCTGCACCGTGCGCGACCTGCTGATGACCTTTCCTGTCGCTGAGCGGCGGCAGGCGGAGCTGACCCTGTCGTGGCTGGCCAAGTATGGCTTTGTGGACTGGCTGGCCTAGCCTCGCATCTCATCGCCGGCCTCGCACGTTCTTCGGACGGCTTCGCCCAATCGGAGCCTCGAAGAGGAGATGACTGCATGCGTATCGGCATTCTGGCTGGCGCGGCCGTGGCCCTCGCCGCCCTGCCGCGCGTCAGCGATGCGGCTTGTCCCAATCGCACGACCGGAACTGTGGTCGGCGCCGTCGCCGGAGGTCTGCTCGGCAACGCCGTCGCTGGCCGCGGAGATCGGACCGAAGGCGCGCTGATAGGAGCCGCCGTCGGCGGTCTTGCGGGAAACCAACTCACAAAGTGCAAGCGCGCCAGCGGCCCGCGCTACGCGGCGGACCGTCCTTATCGCCAAGCCGCCTATGCCTCGGCGAGACCGCGCGCGCCGACCTGCCGCTATGAGAGCCGCGCCTACTATGATCACTACGGCCAGCTCGTGCAGGCCCCGGCGCAGGTCTGCCGATAATGCGGGCGTCAGCACGAACCATGACGGCGGGCGTCTTGCTATTGACGCTGGCCATCGCCGCCTGCGCCGAGGGTCAGGACCGCCGCGCGCGCGCTTCCGCTGCCGCGGAGGGGCTCTGTAAGGCGTTTGACGGGCCACGCTCGACAGCCCCAGACGCCGCGGACCTGGACGGCGGCCTTGCGCTAGATGATTGCCTCCACCGCTGGGGCTACACCCTGGCCAAGTCCGAGGATGATGCGCCCGCGGTGGCGGGCGCAGTGGTGGCGGCCTGCAGCGCACCGCTCGCGCGGTGGAACCAGCAGGCGCTCAACGCCGCCGCGGGCGCCGGCCAGGCGCTTGAAGCGCCGAGTCTCCTGACCGGTGAGCCGACCAACCCGATCGCCGAGCATGGGGTGTTTGCGCAAGGTCGCGCCCTGTTCTACGTCGTCCAGGCGCGGGCCGGCGATTGCGAACCGCCGCGGGTCGACTCGGACACGCGCGATCGTGCACGGCAACGCGCGGCCCCCGCGACCAACAGCCCCGATCCCTGATCTAGCGCGACGGGGGACGCTCCGCCTCAGGGACGCAGATTGTCATGCGGTCGCCGACGCGGCCACGCCTAGGCCAGAGCGTTTCTCGGGCGGCGAGACGCGCAATGTCCGATGCATGCGGGCGCAGGCGCTGCGGCGGCCTGGTTCAGCGAATCGAGCGCCGCAGATCAAGACAACCTCGAGGCTGGATCGGACGCGATCTGGGAGGTTGGGATGCTAACCCGACCGCGCATCGGCCGCCGTCAGGGCCCTCGCCGGCCCGTCCCGCGCGGCGAGGGCCCTTCCTGGACATCCTGAGATGTCCTGGCGACAGAACCCAGCCGCTCTCCGCATGTTCCGTCGCCGTCGCCCTCTTGCCGTCGGCGCGCTCCTCTTGCGGGCCGGCGCGGTACGGCTCAACTCCAAGCGACCGTCCCGTAGGAGGGCTGTTCCGGCAGAAGGGAGAGCCAATGCCGCGCCTCGCACCGCGACGGCGCGACGCCTGCCGCTGTGTCGGCGCTGCGGCGGTTATCGGTGGCGGCAGCGCTCGCCACCTCGGAACGCTCTGCGGAAACGCGCGCGAACGGCCGCGCCAAACGCGGCCTGCGACGCGCTGCGAGCTGATGTTGCGGCCAGAGCATTGGGGCCTCTGCTGCGGCGGAGCCCGGCCGCCGTCGGCGAAGCGCGCTGCCGGCTCGGATGGGCCGCTTGTCAGAGAAACGACCTTTAGCTTAAAGTCAGGTCGCGTCCGTCAGCTTCGCATCTGCCGGATCTCCACACCAGGACGGGTGGCCGGCGCAGGCCTTGGGGCGCGCCGGCCAAACGGCGTTTCTGCGGGTCACGCGGCCTCACGGTCCCGGGCCTCGCCAATAGGTGCAGCCGCTAAGTCCACGGGCGCCGCACCCTCTGCTCGCCATTCCCGGTGCGCCGTTGGCCATTCTTCCTCGCCCAACAGCGCGGCCGCACGCCTTTTGCGTTCAGGTTGACGCGCTGCAAAATGAGGCGCCGTCGCGGCCTATGTGGGCCTCGCGGGAGCAGATCCGGCGCAGGTCCTGACGGTCGCGGACGCAGCGTTGCGAACTCGGATGCGCGGAGTTTCCATATCCTCGGCTGCCTGAGACTTGGCTAGCCCTCGAACGTCTCCCACCGGGCGGCCGATGCACGTCCTGCGCGCGTGTCGGCCGCTTTGGCGCCGCCCCGGCATGAGGCGGCGGCTGAGCGGTTCAGAAGCGGGGCCGCGCACGTCGTTCGGGGAACCAGGCGCCTTCCTTACGCAACCACAGCTCGCGCGGCGCCGCGGCGCCGTCGTCATAGAGCTCCAGACGCTGCACATCGGAGCTGAGCCTCGCCGCCTCCGCCATCGCCCAGTGGCGGAGCGCATCCAGATCATCCTGCAGGTGCGATGGCGCCTCCAGGGGGGATGATGGTCTGCTTGTCCGGCCTTGGATACATGACGACGTTGACGCGCATCTCGCGCATGATTGCGGCGTCAGCTCAACCGTCAAGCCTTGACCGCCCCGGCGTGTCCACGGGTTCGGGGCCGCAAGCCGCGGTCAGGCGTTCGCGCTGCGTCAGGTCCCACGCTTTTTATCCCGAGCGGCCTGGTCGGCCAGCTGACGCCACTGGACCGCCACCATCGCCAACTGTTCCCGCTCGAAACTTGGCGGCGCCTCACGCGCACGGGCCTCAAGGGCTTCTGCCCGTCTGCGATAGACGTCCGCCCGTTCCATGGCCGCGGTAACGGCGCAGCCATGGTCCAGTTCCCGTGCGCGCGCCTGGCGACTATCCTGAAAGGCTGACCGGCGCCTCCGCGGGCGCCGGGATGGCATCCCTCACGATCAGTGGAAGCGTTGCGCGCCAAGCCTGGGGCGAGAGACGCTCCTCGACCGAGCGACGCCCAGCCGCGGCCAAAACCTGCCGTAGCCCGGGGTCTTGGCGCAGTCGTCGAAGGGCCAGGGCGGCGACGCGGAGGTCGGGTTCAGCCCACGACTGGCCCTGGTAGATGGCCTGAGGATCTTCGACGGGTACGAGGGCCGCCGGGATAAGCACGGCCGAAGCGTCATCCATGAAATCGAGATTGCCGCTGGCGGCGGTGGCGATCACAGGCGTTCCGAGCGCCATGGCCTCGGCCATGACGAGGCCGAAACCTTCGGCCCGGTGCAGCGAGATTAAGGCATCGGCGCCGGCGATGAGCACCTTGATGCGATCATAGGGCCAGGTTGCATCGATGATGCGGACATTCGCCCCGGCCGCCGCGCTTAATGCGGCCAGCGCCTGCGGGTGCGCCGCGCCGTTCTGAGTCTTGACGATCAGCTCGCAGGCGGGATCGTCGCCGAAGGCCTGCCGGAATGCGGCGATGGCGCCAGCCGGATTCTTGCGAGCGGCCGAGGAGTTGAAGTCGAATAGCGTCACGACCTGGAAGCTGGCGGTCCGCGGGGCGGGGGGTGATCGCCTGATAATCCTCGAGGAACAGCGGATGCGGCACGACGCGGACCGGCGCGCGGGCCCTGGCGAAGGCCTCGGCCACATAACGGCTGGGGACCCAGACCTCATCCACCAAGCCGGCGTCGGCGAGCCATTCGCGCGGGCCCTTGGGCAACTCCCAGGCCCAGTAGCCGAAGCGGGGCCCAGCTAGGCGACGCGGTCCCATGGCGGCCAGAGCGGCCACCAGCTCCGGGGGTTCAGATGGAAGATCCAGATGGCTGGCGTCTGCGTCCCCGAGCTGGCCTTCCAATCCAGCCCTGGCTCGACAGCGACGAGCTCCACGGCGGCGCCGAGGCTCGCAAAGCCGCGGGCCGCCAACTGGGCTGAGGCCGCAATGCCGTGCGAGCCGCCGAACAGTCCGACGATGCGGATCGGCAGCGGGCCTGCGACGGCGCGCGGCCGGCCGGCGGCGTGGACGAAGGTCCGTAGGCCTTGTCGAAGCGCGGGCGCGGCGAGGCGGCGCACGGGTGCGGGCAGGGCGCCGCGCCACAGGCCCTGCAGCGCCTGGAGGTTCATCGGCGTAGGCTCACGCTGACCTGCGCCAGGCGCAGCAGGGGGTGGCGCCGAACCGTCTGAGGCAGCGCCGAGAGCGGGACGCCATATTCGCTGAGGCCGCCGGCCAGGAGCCAGCGCAGATAGCGGAAACGGGCGACGGCGGTGTCCAGCGGATAGAGCTTCTGCAGGTCGGCACGGCCCCGCCATATGGTGCGGAAGAGAGCGATCAGCACCTGGCCGTCGGGCCGGAGGTGCGGCGCCTGCAGGGCCGCCGTCAACCTCGCCGGCCAAAGCGCGAGATGCGGCAGGCCGAAGGCGGCGAACAGGACGCGGCGCAACTCGGACGGCGCGCGCTCCGTCTCGGCCAGCGCGGCGGCCCGGGCGAGGAGCGCGGGGTTGGCCAGCAGCCGGTCGCACTCGTGCTCGGGTAAGGCGTCCATTTTGAACTCGCCCGCCATAGCCATCGGCCCGATCCACCAGGCGGTAAGCTCGTCGCCGCGAAACCGCTCAGCGGGATCGGCGGGCCCGGACACCTGTCGCGCGGCCTCGGCGGAGGCCGTGTCGGCGCCCAGGGCCTCGGCGTGGGGAACGAACCACCACGGGTAGGCCGCCGCCGGCTGGTCAGCGGCCAGAGCGGCCATGACGCGCGTCAGGAGGGGTTCGGCGGGCGCGGGCGCGTCCAGCCAGGCTTCGGTCGCTGCGTTCAGGCCTTCCGGGAAGGTTTCACCGGCGCGCGCCGCCGCGAGCGCTGTTCGCCGATGGGCTGGCCGGACCCGGCGCCCGGAGGTGAAGCGCTCAAAGCCGTAGCCCTTGGCCTTGGCTTCGGCATGGCCGTTAGCGCGCAGGGCCATAGCGTAGTCCGCCAGCAGGCCGGCCATCGGCGAGCCGGCGCGGACGCAAAGCCGGTTCTGGTGCTTCGAGAGGTTGAGCGGTCGCTCAGGTTCGAACCCTGAGAAGTGGAAGAAGATCAGCGGCAAGCCGTCGACCCGCCATCCGTCCGGGCCTCTGGAAAGCTCGCGCCCTTCGAGGTTCCAGTAGGCGAGGTTAAGGCCGGGGTGATCCAGGATCGCGGCGTCGGGGACAAGCGCTGGCGCTTGGTCCATCCACTTCTGGTCGGTGAAGATTCCCTCGGCGGGTGCGACCCGGCAGTCGAACCGGCAACGTTCGGCCCACCAGTCGATGAGCCCGGCGACCGTTGCATGGGGTCGGGCGGCGAGGAAGCCGAGATTGAAGCGACCGGACGCGGCAAGGTCTGCGTTGGTCGGATTGCCGGGGGTCGTCAACGGCCGCAGCGTATGGGGGGTCAGCGCCAGCGGCGCGGCCCTCAGCGCATCCCAGACAGGCGTCAGCGGCTTGAAGACCTGAATGTCGGGATCGAGATAAATGACGCGCTTCACGCCGGGCTGGGCGAGCAGGGCGCGAAAGGCGAATGGCTTGACGGCCGTGTTTAGCTCCAGCGCCTCGTAGTAGAGGCTCATGTCGCGCACCGGCGCGCCGAGGTCGGCGGCGGCGATCACTTCGGCGAGGGGCGCCAGCTCCGAGATCGGACCGTCGGCCGCGACGACGATCCGGCGCGCGGACGGCTCAGCTCGCGCAAGGCTCTGCATGAGCGTCGCCGCCTGCGCCGCGTAGTTGCGCGACACGATGGTGAAGATGACGTCCACGACCTCGTCCGACCCTTCGCCTGTCAGGCGGCCAGGACCTCGTCGAGCCGGCGGATGTCGACAATCTCCGAGGCCCGGCCGCCATCTAGCCGCATCACCTTGTTGCAGTACAACCGCAACAGGCTTGTGTCGTGGGTGGCAAGGACCAGAACCCCTGCGCGCTCCACTAGGCTCAGCAGACGCCGGTGCGCCAGCGCCCGGAAATCCGCATCGCCGACCGCGATCCACTCATCCATCAGCAGCACGTCGCACTCGATTGCGGTGGCCGCGGCGAACGCCAGTCGGGCCTGCATGCCGGCCGAATAGGTCTTCACGGGCATGGCCAGGAAGGGGCCGAGGCCGGTGAACTCGGCGATCGCGGGCGTTCTGTCGGCGATCTCGCGCGCGGTGAGTCCGGCCAGCCTGCCCATGAGCTTGATGTTGTCGTAGCCGTTGGCGGAGGGATCGAGGCCGAGGGTCAGGTCCAGCAGGGCGGCGATCCGCCCGTGGACCTCCACCGAGCCTCCATCGGGTTCGTAGGCGCCTGACAGCGCCCGCAGCAGCGTCGTCTTCCCCGAGCCGTTATGTCCGATGAGGCCAAGTCGGTCGCCCGCCCGTAAGCGCAGGTTAACGTGGTCCAGGGCCGTGACCTCAGCGCCGCCCATCCGGCGCCGCAGGGCCCCGCCGACAGCGGCCGGCGGTGTCGTGGCGGCCTCCCAGCCGCCGGCGCGCCGGGCCTCGACGGGAAAGCGGATCGACAGGTCTTCGCAGACGATGGACGCGAGGGGGGGCGGAGGGGTTCATCGACGCTCCCAGGAACAAGGTCGCCGCAGGTATCAGCGGCGCTCCCCGTAGGCAAGACCGCCACGACGGATCCGCGGCAGTCGGCCGACTCGGCCGAGCCCCTTGACAGATGGGGCCTGGACGCCACGCTTGCAGAGCGAGAAACGCTGTGAACGAACTAAATCCTT
The DNA here is from genome assembly GCF_024699945.1 of Phenylobacterium sp. J426. Taxonomy (GTDB): domain Bacteria; phylum Pseudomonadota; class Alphaproteobacteria; order Caulobacterales; family Caulobacteraceae; genus Phenylobacterium. The sequence goes on from NZ_JAJOMY010000002.1 coordinate 30,119, forward strand.
CCGTCGCGCGACTTTGCCGCGCGCTGATAATCGGCGAAGATCGCACCGGGGGCAGGAACGCGACCATGGCCCTGACTTGGGCGACTGTCGCATCCGAACTCCTCCAGGAACTCCCTGCGGCGGAGGCCGCCGTGCTGGAGGCGCGGATTGAGGCGGCTGCCCGGGCGGCGGAAGACCTGCCGGCGAACGCCACCATCACGGAGATTTTCGAGCGCGCCGACGCCTTGCTCGCGCAGCGTCTGTAAGCGTTGGAGGGTGGATCGCGCACCCTGTAGACCGCGTCCTCGTCTCGAAACGTCGCCTTCGTCGCCGAACCCGGGTTGACCCGATCGCCAGCGTCAACGCGGTGGGAAGCGCGAGGCCGCTACCGATCGTCCAGGAGGACGGCCAAAGCCTCGCCAGTCGGAAGCCGCCGCCGCGCAGCTGCGACCCTTCGAATATCCGGTGCGAACAGACGGCAAAGCCATCCAGAAAGCACGCCGTCCAAGCGGCGGCGAAGGCGGAGCGGGAAGTGCAGGGAAGGCGAGTGCCCCGGCGGGCCGTGCTCGGCGCCGCGGCGGCTGTGTTGGCGGCGGGCGTGGGGCGGGCGCAGGACGCCGCGGGGCCGCTCAAAGAGACCGCGCAGGGTCGCTACCGCGGCCGGATGGTGGACGCGTCGAGGTCTTCAAGGAATGCGCTACGGCGCGTCCACCGCCGGCGCCGGCCGGTTCACGCCGCCCAGGGCGCGGGAGTCGTTCGCCGGCGTAGGCGAAGCTCACCGGCCCGCCCGGGCCGCCGACCAGGTCCTCGGCCATGCGGCGCGGCACGACGCTGTCGAAGAGCTCGCGCAGCAGATCGCTGTCGCGGGAGCGGCCGTGGCGGTTCTTGGAGAAGGTCGTGTGGTCCGGCGCGTCGCTGCCTAGGCCGAGCCGGCAGAACCAGCGGTAGGCTAGGTTAAGATGGACCCCCTCAAAGAGCCGCCGCTCCGAGCAGATGGCCGGGCAGTAGCCCGCACGCAGCATCCGGATCATCAGATCCGGCTCGATCGAGGGCCGGGCGGTCGGGCTGTAGAACGGCGCCAGATGCGCCCGCACGCCCTCTAAGTCCGCGAAGTGATCGATGGCGCGGAGCAGGTGATCCGATGCGACGTGCCGCTCCAGCGGGAACTCGTAAAATAGCTTGGCGTGTACCTCATCGAGCAGCTGGGAACCCGGTGGGAGATGCCGCTCACCGGCTATAAGAAGAACCCCACAGGCGGCCCGACCCAGCCCGCGGTTGAAGGCCTGTTGCAGCTGCTGCCGCGGATCGACCAGACCAAGGTCACCGCCGGGCGCATCGAGATGCCGGACCGCTGGAACGTCTTCCGCGACGCGGCCATGCCGGCCCTGAGCCTCCGCTACCCCAGCGCAATCGTCCTGATCGACGGCCGCCTCGGCTTGGTGTCGGCCCAGTCGCTGCCGCTGAGTGACGGATGGTCACCTGCGCGGCGAGATGCGGCCGCAATCTAGCCGAAGGCGCCGGCGGCCCGATATCTTTTTGCGGTTCGAATCTGTATGTTTTATACTGACGCAATGGCTCGATCGCCCAAACGCACGCCCGACGCGGGCTCGACTTTCTCCCTCAAGCTTGGCCGATGGTTCGAGGCGAACGCGTCAGGTTGGGGCGTGTTGGCGGCGCCGATCGTCGTGCTGCTGCTGGTCGGGGCGGCGCTACTGCGCGATCTCATCTGACGGATCGTGGATCTCCGGCAGGCGTCGTTGGGGTGCTGTGACTTGCCGATCTGGTCGTGGGCGGCTTTCGATCAACGCTTCATGGGCAGATCCGCCAGGAGCGAGCGGTGTAGATGTCGAAGCTATGAAGGTTGTTCACCCGAGGAGGGACGAAAAGGCTGGGGTTGCGAGCCAACCCACCCTAGCCGGAGCTCCTCGGATGAACGTGCACAAGAAGCTCGCCTGACGCCCGTTGGGTCGAGCGTTGATGATCTTGCGGATTGAGGATGAGGACTGGCCGGTGTAGCGGCCGGCGGAAGCCTCCGGGTATCGGCCAGGACGGCGTACCGGTGGCTGGGCCGGCGCCCTTGACCCGGAGCCGCCGGTGATCCGCTACGAGCGCGGCCGGCGGGGCGAGATGATCCACCTCGACATCAAGAAGCTCGGCCGGTTCCAGGCGGCGGGCCACCGCGTCACCGAAGACCGGCTCCCCGCTCGCGCCACGCCGGCTGGGACTTCCTGAATGTCTGCGTCGATGACGCCGCGCGCCTGGCCTCCGCCGAGATTCTGCCGGCGGAAGGCCAGGAGGACACGACCACCTTCCTCGAACGCGAAGCCGTGATGTCTGTCTACGCTCCGGAGCTTCCTCTCAGCCAAGGGCGCGCAAACCCAGGCGACGGGCTTCACGACGCCCGCCTGCCAGCCTGCCAGCCTGTCAGCTGCCCGCGATCCGGCGCCGACGTTGGAGGGAGACGCGCACGTCACGGGGCGTTTTGCATCGGCTGGGCCTTCCATGCTAGCCGATGGCCGCCCATGCCTGTCGCCGCGACATGACCTCCATCGATCGTCTTCCGCCCGGTCCGGGTCCCTACACGTCGCTGGACGTCGCGCCGAACCTGGCGGCGGCGCGGGTCTGGCTGGTGATCCCTTGCTTCAGAGTGCGCGGACACATCCTGCGCGTGATCCACAAGGCGCCGACGTGGGTCGAAGGTATCGTCTGCGTCGATGACGCGTGTCCGGAGGGCTCTGGCGACTACATCGAGGCTGAGGCGAAGGATCCTCGCGTCGTGGTCGTGAGGCTGCCCGAGAACCAAGGCGTGGGCGGCGCGACCTTGGCCGGCTACCGCGCTGCGGCGGCGCTCGGCGCGCGCGTTCTGATAAAGGTCGATGGCGATGATCAGATGGACCTCGCCTACGCAGCCCAACTGGTCGCCCCAATCCTCCTGGGAGAAGCCGACTATGCCAAAGGCAACCGGTTCACCTCCATCAGCCATCTGAAGACGATGCCGAGCATCCGCGTTTTCGGAAACGCCATCCTCAGCTTCGCGGCCAAGCTGAGCACCGGGTACTGGAACATTTTCGATCCGACGAACGGCTACACCGCTATCGAGGCGAATGTCGCGCGCCTGGTCATGGAGAAACGCGTCTCGCGCCGCTTCTTCTTCGAGACCGACCTGCTGTACCACCTCGGCACCTTGCGGGCCGTGGTCCGCGACGTACCCATGCCGGCCCGGTACGCCGACGAGGTGTCGAACATCCGGATCGGGCGGATCGTCGGACCCTTCGCGGTGAAGCACCTTCGCAACCTCATCCAACGGGTGCTCGGCCAATATTTCGTTCGAGACTTCAACGCCGCCAGTCTGCAACTGATCGCGGGTCTGTTCTCGGCGCTGTTCGGTTTCAGCTACGCCTTGAGCTATCTAGCGGGCCGTGAGCCCGGCGACGTCGCCTCGGCCGGCGTGGTGATGATGGCGGCGCTGCCGATTATCCTCGGCGCGCAGTTTCTTCTCCAGGCGATGAATTTCGACGTGCTGAACGTGCCCAGCCGTCCGATCCATCCTTATCTGCAGACACTGGAGCGCCTGCAGGACCGCGGCGCATGACGCCGCGCGACATGCTGCTCTGCGCCGGCTTCTCCTTGGCGCTGCCCATCGGCCAGACCATGTTCAAATGGGCGGCGGTCTATCAGGCGCGCCAGACAGGGCCGCTGCTGCAGAAGCTGGTGACCAATGGTCCCCTGATTGGCGCGCTCGCATGGTACGGGCTCACCGCCATCTTCTGGTTCTACATCCTGACGCGGGTGCCGCTGTCAAAGGCCTATCCTTTTGCGCTCGCCGGCACGGGCCTGATCCCGATCATCGCGTGGCTGGTGTTCAAGGAGCCGCTGGGCTGGCGCATGGCCGGCGGGTACGTCCTGATGCTGGCCGGGCTGGCGCTCATCCAGAGCCAGAGCGCCTGACGACGAAAAGTCCGGGGGGACGACGATGACCTCGCAACGCCTGATCCGCCTAGCGCCCGCGCTCCTTTGGTTCGGGGTGCTGGCTGCGGGGTATCTCCTGATCCTGCGGCTGAACCACCCAGGCCACATGTCGGTGGACTCGGTGATTTCGCTCGCCGAGGGCCGGCGCGGCGTCCGCATCGTCTTCGGCCCGCCGATGTATTCCTCGATCCTGGGGGCCTTCGACCGGATCACGCCGAGCTCACCCGTCGCGTACATGGCCGGCGCGGCGGGACTGTTGGCGCTGACGTGGGCGGCGATGCCGACCCTGCGGGGGGCGGATCGCCTGGCTTGCACCGGTGGTGCTGGCCGGCGCGATGCTGGCCCCCCAGGTGCTGCTCTACCAGGCGATCATGTGGAAGGACGTGCTGTTCGCGAACTTCGCGATCGCCGGCTTCGTGGCGCTGGCGCACGCGGTGAAGCGCTGGGAGCGGCTCCGCCCCAGGCTCGCGCTGCTGATCCTGGCCTTCCTGCTGCTCGGGATGGCGTGTCTGCTCCGGCAGAACGGGGCTCTGGTCGCGGTCTTCTCGGCGGTGACGCTGGCCTGGACGGCCCGAAAGAGCGGCTGGCGAAAGGCGGTGGCCTGGGCGACGGCGGGCTTTGCGGGGCCGCTGGTGTTCATGACCGCCCTGGACGTCGTGACGCCGGTGAAGGACCCGCCGGGCGTCAACCGCGACGTGGGCCTGCGCCTGCTGCAAGGCTACGACCTGGCCGGGGCCATCGCGGCCGATCCGAACCGGCCGCTGCGCGCGCTGGAGGCGGACAACCCGCAAGCGGCCGCGGACCTCCGCCAGGAGGCGCCGAAGTATTATTCCGCGACCCGGGTCGACGCGCTGCTCGGCTCCAAGACGCTCGGCAAGGCCATCACCAGCTACAGCGACGGCGTGATCGCTGAGCAGTGGGTGCAGACGCTGACCGAGGACCCGGTCGGCTACGCAAAGCGACGATTCGACGTGTTCCGCTGGGTGTTCGCCACCCCCGACATCGACCAGTGCCTGCCGATCCACCTGGGCGTTGACGGCCCGCCGAAGCTGATGGACGAACTCGGCCTCAAGACCCGCCTCGACGGCGAAGATCGCCGGCTTTGGAACTACACGACCTGGTGGATGGACACCCCGGGCCTGTCGCATCCGGCCTTCGCCCTGCTGGCGGTGGCGGTGACCGGCTTCCTGCTGCTGCGGCGCGACGCCGCCGACATCGCGATGGCGGGGCTGATGCTGTCGGCCCTGAGTTTCGGAGCGAGCTTCTATGTGATCTCGCTCGCCTGCGACTACCGCTACCTGTACTTCCTGGACCTGGCCGCGATCACAGGCGCCGTCTATGTCGCGCTCGACCCCCGGCTCAGGCGGCGTAGCGCGTAAGCCAGGCCTCGGCGACGTCGAGGCGCGGCTTTCCGGCCTCGATGAAGCGGTAGAGCGAGAGCTGGCGGCCGAGGCCGAAGCTCTTGACCGAGACGTGCTCGAACAGCGCCTTGCACAGGGCCTCGATCTCGGCGGCCTCGTTGACGTGCTCGTGGGCCATCAGCAGACCATAATCCTCGCCGTGCCGCAGGCGGAATTCCAAACCCGTGGTCATCGACCAGCCCAGCTTCCACAGGAAGCCGCCCTCGGCCGGGATCGCGGCGCGGAAGGAGCCCCCGGAGGCCAGCAGCCTCGCCGAGCGCGCCAGCGCCACCGGCAGGTCTGTAATGTGCTCCAGGCAGGCGACGCTCGTGATGCGGTCGTAGCGCGCATCGCCGGGGACCTCGGCCACGTCGGCATAGACCTTCCTCACCCGCGCTAGGCGCGGGGAGTCCTCGAACAGCTCAGCGAACGGCTCGACGATATCGTAGATCCCGCCCTCCGGCTCGAACGGCAGCTGGTTCAGGTTGCCGGCGCCCAGCTCGAGCGTCGCCTTTGCTGGCGAAGCGTCGGCTGCGACCTGGCGGTGCATCCACTGCTCGAGGCGCTGCGAGAGCGAAGCGGCGGTGGTCTCGCCGGCGCGGTTCTCGGCGTACTGGCGCGCATAGATCTCTGCGATCTTGGGCGGCAGTGGCGGCCGGGTCTTCGGAAAGCGGGCGAGACGAATTTCGAGGGCGCTCACCGGTCGCCCTCGGCGAGGATCGAGTCCAGCTGGGCCTCGACGGCCATGAGCATCTCGCGGTGCTGGTCGAGCCGCTGGATGGTCGAGCGCCAGCCCTCCTCCAGCAGTTCGCGGTCGCGGGTCAGCGTGTCCTCGAGGACGGCGACCTTGGCCTTGGCGTCGCGCAGCTCGCTGCGGGCGGCGTCCAGGTCGCGGGCCGCCGGCGAGACGAGCGGGCCCATCTCGGCGGCGCGACGGGACATCTCCTCGGCGGCTTCGTCGAGCACGGCGGACGAAGGGGCCTCGTCACGGGCGGCGGCCTCGAACCAGGCCAGCACCTTGGCCGCGAGCGCGCCCGGCCAGCCCAGGGCGGCGAGGTCGCCGGTGGCGGCGTTGTGGCGCAGGTCGGGCGCCAGCGCCTTGTCGATCTCGGCGGCGGCCCGACCGTCGAGGTTCGGCAGCGGCGCGCCGTGCGCGGCCTCGACCCGCCTCACCTGGGCGCGCCAGTCGGCCAGCAGGGCGTCGTAGCTGACGAAGGCGCGGGGCAGGTCGCGGGTGTAGGCCTCCGCGGCCAGCATGTAGGCCGTCCAGACCAGCACGGACTTCTGCTCGGCGAAACCGTCGCGGCGGCGTAGCGATCCCGCCACGGCGAGCGGATGGCGCAAGGGGATCACCCCGCGGGCGCCGATGTCGAGATCGTCGAGAACGGTCCGCCAGAAGGGCAGCAGCACGGTGACGCGGGGGTCCTTGAGGAGCGGGAAGCGCGCGTCGCCGAACTCCTCGCCAAGCAGGTCCATGGCGCGGTTGAGCCAGGCGCGCTCGTCCTTGCGAGGAAGGGGCCGGTAGGGAAAGGCGAAGACGTCGTCCCAGGCCGAGCCGCCGGCCCGCAGCCGCTCGTCGTTGAGCAGGGCGATCTTCCAGGGCTCGAAATAGCCCTTCTCGTTATGCTCGTCGCCCGGCATCACGTTCTCGGGCAGTTCGGCGCCGGCCAGCGACAGCAGCTGGGTCACGGCCGAGGTGCCGGACCGGTGCATGCCGAGCACGAGATAGGCGGTTCGGGTCGTCATCTGTCGCCCAGCGTGTAGGGAGGTGCGCAGTCCGCCGCAAGCCGGCGCCCGCGACGCCTGACCATCCCCCGTTGATAACCGGGACCTTCTGTTGCAGAGAAGCCCCCGTCAAAGTGAAGGAATTTGCGCCGCATGGCCGCGACGGCCGCCGCCGACGAAGTCCACCGGATCGTCTCGGTCGCCCTCGACGCGGCGTTCTACCGGGCCGCCTATCCCGACGTGGCGAAGCCGGGGACCGACCCGCTCAAGCACTACCTGGAGACGGGTTGGCGCGAGGGGCGCGACCCCGCGCCGTGGTTCTCCTCCTCAGCCTATCTCAACGATCATCCGGACGTGCGTCGGACCAAGGTGGAGCCGTTCTTCCACTACCTGGCGCACGGCCGTCGCGAGGGGCGCGAGGTGCGGCCGTCGGTCGAGGGTGAGCGCTATCTGCTGAGTCGTCGCAGCAACGGCTGGAGCTTCGAGGCTCTCCAGCCAAAGGGCGAGACCGCGGCGACCGAATCGCTGGGGCCGTCGCCCGAGCAGCTGGTCGAGGAGCGCCGGCTGATCGAGCCGGAGTTCGAAGCCCAGTTCTACCTTCAGGCGAACGTCGACGTCGCGGAGGCCGGCCAGGACCCTCTGGAGCACTTCCTGATTACCGGCTGGCTGGAGGGCCGCGATCCGAGCCCGCGCTTCTCCGTGCGAGACTATCTGGACACCTATCCGGACATTGCGGCCGCCGGGGTGAACCCGTTCGTGCACTACATCCGCGCCGGCCGCGCGGAGGGGCGGATCGCGCGCAACGAACTCGGCTTCCGGTACCAGCTTCTGGCCGATCTGAGGCCAGTGGCCGTGCGAACGGCAGAGGTCGCCGTCCGGGCGGCTGCGCGCGCGCCGGCTCCGCCGGCCAGGCTGACGGAGGCCCTCGCGCATTCGCGGTCGGGCCTCGCGAACCTGCACGTGACCTTCAGCCACGACGACTATTCCGCCAACCTCGGCGGCGTTCAGCTCTGCCTGCAGCGCGAGGATGCGCGTGTGGCGGCGCTCGGCATGGATCACCTGCACCTCTATCCGGCCGATCCTTGGCCGGTGGTGCGCGAGAAGAATGAGCCCGGCCTGCTGGGCGTGCTCTGGAACGGCGAGCGGATCGGGTTCTTCAAGCCGAAGGCGGTGATGAGCGCCCTGAAGGCGGCGGCAGGCCAGGCGCAGCCCGGGCGCCGGACCTTCGCCATCCACAGCCTGCTCGGTCATTCGCCTGAGGAGACGGCCGAGATCCTGGGCGCGGTGGGCCTGAGATCGGGCTGGTTTTGGCTGCACGACTTCGCGAGCCTGTGCGCCGGATACCATCTGTTGCGCAACGACGTGCAGGACTGCGCCGCCCCGCCGCCGGGCAGCCCCGCCTGCAACGTGTGCTCCTACTTCAGCCATCGTATGCGCCACCTCGACGCTCACCGTCGGCTGTTCTCGATGCTGGATCTGACGGTCGTGGCGCCCTCGCAGCCAACGCTCGACCTGTGGGTGGCGAGCGACGTCCATCCGCCCGCGCAGACGGTGGTCCTGCCGCACGCGACCCTGGTGGAACGCGGCCCGGCCCCGGCGCCCCCGAACGGACCGCTGCGCATCGCCTATGCCGGCCTGCCGTCGGCTCATAAGGGCTGGGAGATCTTCCGCGATCTGGTGCTGAATCACGAGGCGGATGGCCGCTACACCTTCCTCCACCTGGGCAGCCGCACCATTCCCGGGCTCCCGCTGGACTTTCGCGAGGTGGTCGTCACGGAGGAGCGTCCGCGGGCGATGCAGGAGGCGCTCGAGGCTGTGCAGGCCGATGTCGTGCTGGTCTGGCCTCTGTGTCGTGAGACGTTCTCGTTCACGGCCTACGAGGCGGTCGCCGCCGGCTGCGCCGTGATCACCGGCCCCGACAGCGGCAATGTCCAAGCCTTCGTCCGCGAGGGCGACCATGGCCGGGTGCTTGCCGACGAGACGGCGCTGGTCCAAGCCTTTGATGATGGCTCGATCGCCGAGCTCGGCCGCGCCAGACGCCGACCGCGCCTCTACGACCTGACGTTCAGCAATCTGACGGTCGACTTGTTCGAGGCGGCGCCGCGCCGATGATCCGTGGCCTGCCGCCCATCATGCGCCGCGTGGTCACCCGCGTGGCTGGCCTCTTCCACCCGGACCGCCGGCTCGTCGCCGCCGAGTTCGACCGCCGCTTCTATCTGGCGCTCAGCCCCGATCTCGTCGCCGCCGGCGCCGACCCGCTGCACCACTTCCTGACGCACGGCTGGCGGGAGGGGCGCGACCCGAATCCGAACTTCTCGGTGCGGGGCTATCTTCACGAGTATCCGGAAGTCGCGGAAACCGGCGTCAATCCGTTCGTCCACTATCTGCGGCGTGGGCGTCGGGAGGGGCGCGAAGCGGGACCGGACCTCGGCTTCCGATACGACATCCTCGCCCGGCAGCGGCCGATCGACGATCAGGTCGAGGAATCGGTCAAGGCGGCTCTGATGCGACCCGTGGGCGGCGCGGATCGCCTGGCCGCCGCGCTCGCCGGGGCGCGGACGGGCCTCGCGCGCCTGCACGTGACCTTCAGTCACGATGACTACCGCATCAACGTGGGCGGCGTGCAGCTCTGCCTCCAGATCGAGAGCGCCCGCGTCGGCGAACAAGGTCGCGACCATCTGCACATCTTCCCGGCCGCCCCCTGGCCGGTCATGCGCGACGGCGAGAAAGGCCCCCTCGGGGTGCTGCTGAACGGACAGGACCTCGGGGCGTACGCACCGGCCGACGTGTCGGCCGCCCTCCGCGACATCTGCGGCGCTGATGCGCGCGATCGCAGCTTCGCCATCCACAGCCTGCTCGGCCATTCCGTGGCGGAGACGCTGGACATCTTGGCGGCGCTGCGCCTGCAGGCGGGTTTCCTCTGGCTGCACGACTACGCAAGCCTGTGCGCCGGGTACAATCTGCTGCGCAACGGCGTCGAGGACTGCGCCGCGCCGCCGCCGGAGAGCGCGGCCTGCGGCATCTGCGCCTTCGGTCCGTGGCGTGCGCGCCATCTCGTCGGTCATGAGCAGCTGTTCGGCGGCCTCGAGCTGACTGTCGTTTCGCCGGCGGCTGTGACGCTAGACTTCTGGAAGACCCGCTGGGACTTCCCCGCCGCCCGCCACCTCGTCCATCCCCACGCGAAGCTCGCGCCGCGAGGCCCAGCGGCGCTCCCGCCGCCGGAGCGACCGTTGCGGGTGGCGTTCGTCGGCTATCCTGTCGCGCACAAGGGCTGGCCGCTCTTCAAGCGCCTCGTCACCCGCTACGCCGACGATTTGCGCTACGCCTTCTTCCATCTCGGCGCCCAGCAGGACACCGGCGTCGCCGCCGAGTTCCACGAAGTCCGCGTCGCCGCCGGCGGGCCGAACGCGATGCAGCAGGCGCTGGAGCAGCTTGAGATCGACGTCGTTCTGCTGTGGCCGCTGTGGCGTGAGACCTTCTCGTTCGCCGTCCACGAGGCGCTGGCCGCCGGTTGCGCGGTGGTCACCGGCCCCGACAGCGGCAACGTGGCCGCCGTGGTCGCTGCCAGCGGCGAGGGGGCGGTGCTGGCCGACGACGCGGCGGTCGAGGCCGCGTTCAGAATCGGCCGACATGGCTAAGCTGTCGCGCGCGTGGCGGCGGCCGATGCACTACGATCTGACCCTGAGCGGCATGACCGCCGACCTGCTGCCTGCGAGAACCGAGGCATGAAAGTCCAAGCCTATTCCAGCTTCACGTTCTCGTACCTGAACCGCGCCCGGGTGCTGTTCAAGACGTTGCGCCGCTTCCATCCGGACTGGGAACTGGTCGCCCTGATCACCGACGAGCCGCCGCCGGGGTTCGCCTTCGACGTCGCTGACGAGCCGTTTGACCGCATCGTCTGGGCGCAGGACCTCGGGATCCCGAACTTCAAGGGCTGGCTGTTCAAGCACGACATCGTCGAGGTCTGCACAGCGGTGAAAGGGCCCCACATTCTCCGGGCCTGCAGTTCGGGCGCGGACGTGGTGATCTACCTCGATCCGGACACGGCGCTGCTGGGCCCGCTCGATCCGCTGCTCGACATGCTGCAGGCCGACGACATCCTGCTCACGCCGCACCTCATCGACCCGAACGACGACGTTCAAGCGATCCTCGACAACGACATCGCGACGCTGCGCACCGGCATCTATAACCTAGGCTTCGTGGCCATCCGCACGACGGGCGAGGGGGCGCGGTTCGCCAAGTGGTGGAACGACCGGCTGCTCTCATACTGCTACGACGACATCCCGCAGGGCCTATTCGTCGACCAGCGCTGGTGCGACCACGTGCCCGCGCTCTTCGACAAGGTGAAGGTGGTCCGCGACCCCGGCTACAACGTGGCCAGCTGGAACCTCAGCCAGCGCAAGGTCGCCGTCGGCAAGGACGGCGCCATCACCGTCAATGGCCACCCGCTGCGTTTCTGGCACTTCACCAAGCTGGGCCCGCTGGGCGACACCATGACCAAGCGGTACGCCGGCTCGAATTTCCCCGTCTACGAGATTTGGTCCTGGTACAAGCGCGAGGTCGCCCAGGCGACCGAGAGCGCCATCCCCGACCGCTGGTGGGCCTATGGGACCTATGCGGACGGCGCGCCGATCGAGCGAGCCCACCGACTGCTCTATCGAGAGCGTGGCGACCTGCAGGCCGCCTACCCGGATCCTTACGCCGCCGGCGCCGGCACTTTCCGCGAATGGCTTGAGCACGAGGCCGCATGAGCGACGCCGCCGATCCCCTCTTCCGCGTCGTGGAGAAGGCCCGCGCCGTGGCCGGCAAGGTGACGGGCCTGCGCCGCGTGGCGCAAGACGCCCAGATCCGCGAGGCCGTAGTTCGCGCGGAACTGAGCGCGGCGCTTCACGACGCGATGCTCATCCGCTCGGAGCTCAGCGCGCGGCTGCGGGCCGCGGCGCTGGCCGCCTATACAGCGGGGATGCGGCAGCAGCCGCTTCGCAGCCGCGCGGGCCTGAACCGACGCCTGGAGCTGCTGCTGCTGCGCCTTGGAACCTTCGGGAAGGCCGCGGTGATCGCGCGCAGCGGCGTCTGGACAGGAACGGGGCGGCCCCTCTTCGACCTTCGCCACATGGCCGCTTACGCGCGGCGCGGCGCCAACCCGGCGGTCATGCCGCCCTCGATGCTCGATCAGGCCTGGTATCTGGAGCAGAACCCCGACGTCGCCGCGGGTGGAGACGCGCCGCTGGTGCACTACCTGTCGGCCGGGGGCTACGAGGGCCGAGCCCCGCGGCCGCTCTTCGACGACCCCCTGGTATCGCCGACACAACGCCGGTGAGCTCGCGCAGACGGGGGTCACGCCGCTCGAGCATTACGTCCGGCGCGGCGCCGCCATCGGCCGCAGCCCGCATCCGCTGTTCGACGTGCCCCACTATCTCGCCCAGGCGCCGTCGCTGCGCCCTGGAGAGGACCCGGCGGGACATTATCTGCGGGAAGGTTGGCAGGCTGGCCTATCGCCCCACCCGCTGTTCGACGTCGGCTGGTACGTCGGCCAGGCCGGCAGAGGCGCCCGAGGAAGTCCGCCGCTTCTGCACTACCTTGGCGAAGGTTGGCGCAAGGGTCTGTCACCCCACCCCCTGTTCGACCCCGACTGGTATCTTGAGCGCCGGCCGGATGTGGCCGAGGCTGGGCAGGAGCCGCTGACGCACTTCCTCACCTTCGGAGCGGAAGAGGGCGCCAGTCCGGGGCCGTGGTTCGATCTGCCGCACTACGTCGCAGCGCGCGGCGCCGGCCTGCAGCCCGGCGTGAATCCGCTGGTGGACTATCTTCAGGGCGGAGCCTGGCGGGTGACCGAAGCGCGGCCGGGCTTCCCGACGGCAGCCTATCTCGCCTCGCGGCCAGAGCTTGCGAAAGACGGACTCACGCCGCTGGAACACTGGGCGCGGCAGGCGCAGCGCTGAGCTGGGGCACGCCCAGCGCCTCCAGCTGTCGCCAGATCTCGGCGTAGTACTCAGGCGTGAAGTGGAACGGGCTCAGCCCCCATCGGTGACCGGCGTCGGCCACCCGTAGGCCGCCGGCGTCGAGGCGCGCCATCGGCGGCATGAGCCCGGTGAGCGTCGCCTCATAGGCTTCCAGCAGCGCGTTGTGTTCGCCGATGTCTGCAGGTCGACCGTCGAGGATGGCGACGTCGGTCAGCGGCCGTCGACGGCCGTCGGAGCCGCGCACCTCGTCGGCCCAGCGAGAGACGTGCAAGACCAGCTGCGCTTCCCGGAGCGGTGTGGCGCGCACGAGCGCCGCGAACTCTCCCGCAGCCTCCGTCCAGAGGCGCTGGCACCCGGCGGACAGCCGCCCGATCGGACGCCCGCCGCGGAAGGCCTTCTGCTCAAGATACCCGCTGGCTTCGAGCTCCCAGCTGTGGGTCACGATCGACCGGCCGACCGAGATCAGGTCAAACCGCTCATCGATCAGATCTAGAACCAGATGAGTGGGTCGAAAGGCCACAAGTCGCGCCAGCGCGGTCTTGGCGAGGTCGGCGACGAGCGCCTTGTGCTGGTTCCCCTTCAGCGGAGGCGGCGGCGTCGCCGCGGGGCGGAACCCCCGCACCGGCTCTGACACTAGACTGGGCAGGCTGGTGCGCGAGACGTAGAGGAGAGCGTGGTCCCCGGCGGCGCCTTGGATCGGCCACAAATCCCGGGTGATGCAGCTGCCAATGATGGCGATCCGTGGCATGGCGGCTTCCCTTATGTCCGCCGCGCGCCGGCGGGCTGACGTTGACATCTGCGCACGGGCTCCGCATCTAGCCGCCCCGCGGATGATGCGCGCTGGAGAACAGCGACCGCGGTTCTGCGTTCACAACGGCCGCTGGATAAGAACTATGTGGCCACAGCCCGAACGGAACAGGTCAGCGCCGCAATGAAATTTCTGACCTTTCTCGCCAACCAGCCCGACACCGCGCTGACACGCGCGCTCGCCGACGTCAAGAAGGTGGCAGGGGCCGCGTTCGCCTTCAGCCTGGTGTCGAACGTCCTCTATCTGGCGCTGCCGCTCTACACCTACCAGGTCTACGGTCGAGTGATGGTCAGCCAGAGCCAGGCGACGCTTTGGGTCCTGACGGCGGTCACGGCTTTTGTCTTCGCTATCTCGGGGTTGATCGACGACGTTCGCGCCCGTCTGTTGATCAACTACGGCGTTGCGCTCGATCAGAGAACATCGGGCCGGGTGTTCGCCAGCCTGTTCGACGCGGCAGTGCGCGGCGAGGCGAGCGCGCGGACGCAGGCGTTGCGCGACCTTGACCAGTTCCGCCAGATCTTCACCGGCGTTGGCGCGGCGGCCGTCTTTGATCTGCCGTGGATCCCGGTCTTCCTGATCGTCCTTTTCATCATCGATCCGCTCGTGGGGGCGGTGACATTGGCGGGCGCGGCTGTCCTCCTCGTCCTGGCGATCTTGCAGCATCGCGCCACGCAGGGCGCGATGCGCGACGCCAACGAGGCTGCGATCAAGAGCTATGCGTTCACAGACGCCGCTCTGCGCAACGGCGAAGTGGTTCGGGCGATGGGCATGCTACCTACGCTGGGTGCGGCCTGGGCGCGTCATCGGCATGTGACCATCGAGCGCGGCGCCGTCGCTGCGGAATATTCCAACGCGTACACCGACCTCATCAAGTTCGTCCGGATGGGCATGCAGGTCCTGATCATCGCGCTCGGCGCCTACTTGATCCTGAAGGGCAAGATCCACACCGGCATGCTGTTCGCCAACATGATCCTGGCAAGCCGGGCCTTGCAGCCGATCGAGAAGATCGTGGGGGCCTGGGAGCCGCTCAACAATATGGTGCGCGCCCATGAGCGGCTTCAGAACCTGCTCACCAAGGCGGAGCCGGCGCCGTCTGGAACTCAGTTGCCGCGGCCCAGCGGCAAGCTCTCCGCCGAGGGCCTGAACTATGCTCCGATGGGCGCCAACAGGCTGATCCTGAGCGGGGTCACCTTCAGCGTCGAGCCCGGCGAAGTCTTGGGCGTCCTTGGCCCTTCGGGCGCGGGCAAATCGACCCTGGCGCGCCTGCTGGTGGGCATCTGGAAGCCGCTCCAGGGCGTGGTGCGGCTGGATGGCGCCGATGTCTTCACATGGGACCGCGCCGATTTTGGCCGCTACATCGGGTACCTGCCGCAGGATACGGAGCTGTTCGCCGGCACCGTCCGAGACAACATCGCGCGTTTTCGCGATGACGTGACGGACGATCAGGTCGTCGCTGCCGCGCGCCTCGCTGGCGTGCACGATATCATCCTGCGCATGCCTAAGGGCTATGACACCGACGTCGGCGAAGGTGGCGTCGTGCTGTCGGTTGGGCAACGTCAGCGCGTCGGCCTCGCCCGGGCCGTCCTGGCCCAGCCTGCGCTCGTTGTCCTTGATGAGCCGAACGCGAACTTGGACGCCGAGGGCGAGGATGCGCTGGTCAAGGCGATCGATGCGCTAAAGGCGGAAGGCTCTACCGTGATCATCATCTCGCATCGGCCGGGGGTGTTTCGTTCTGCCGACCGGCTGCTGGTGCTGCGAGATGGGCGGGTCGAGCTCTTCGGGCCGCGAGACCAGGTTATGGCGCGACTCGTGAAGCCAGCGCCCGAACCCCGTGCGGTGGAGGGCAGCCGTTGAAAGTTGATCTGATCCCTAAGCGGTCAGCCTTTGTCGCGCCGGTCTTCGCCGACGGTTCTCGGGACGGCGGCGAGACGGCCCTGCAGCAGCGGCTTCGGCAGCCGATCGTGCTCGGCGCCTGGATTGTCGGCCTGCTGGTCATCGGACTTGGGCTCTGGGCGGCGGTGACCCCGCTCAGCAGCGGCGTCACGGCTCCAGCGGAGGTGCGGGTCGAAAGCAATCGGAAAACCCTGCGCGCCGCGCGTGAGGGCGGGACAATCCGCCAAATCCTGGTTCGAGAAGGCCAGCTGATCCGCGCGGGTCAGCCGCTGATCCTGTTCAACGATGTCGAGGCGCGCGCGGCGGTCGACGTATTCCAGAATCAGTACGATTCGCTGCTGGCTCAGAACGCACGCTTCACCGCCGAAGCCACGGGTCGCGCCGCCCTTAACTTCCCGGCCGAACTCACTGCGCGTATGGCGGAGCCGCGTGTCTCGGCCCTGGTGCGCGATCAGGAATTCCTCTTCACCTCGCGTCGGCAGCTGTTCGACAGCCAGTCAGCGGTTTTGGCCCAGCGGATCGAGCAGCTGGAGACCCAGGTTCAAGGGCTGCAGGCCCAGGTCGAGTCCATCAATGAGCAGCGTCGGCTTACCGAGGAAGAGCTCGCCGGTTACCGAAAGCTGAATGAGCAGGGCTACGCCCCCAAGACGCTGATCCTGCGCTATGAACGCTCGCTGGCGGAACTTGGCGGCCGTCGGGGCCAACTGATGGCTGACATCGCTCGTTTGCGCCAACAGATGGGTGAGACGCGCATCCAGCTGGGTTCGCTGCGGAGCGAGCGGCAGTCGGTAGCGGCCGAAGGCCTTCGGGAGAGCCAGACTCGGCTCTCGGACACGGTTCCCCGGCTCGCGTCTGCGCGCCAAGCGTTGAGCCAGACCGTCGTCCGCAGTCCTGTCGACGGCTATGTGTTCAATCTTACGCAATTCACGCCGGGCGGGATTGTCGGTTCCGGCGAAGTGCTGATGGATGTGGTCCCGTCCGCTTCTCCGATGACCGTGACCGCCATGGTCAAGCCAGAGGACGTCGACCAGATCCGGGTCGGAATGCCAGCGCGGGTTCGGCTAACCGGCCTGAACCAGCGCTTCAATGACGATCTGAACGCCGAGGTGTCGGTGCTGTCCGCGGATCGCGTGACAAATGAGCAGACGGGCGTCGCCTTCTACAGGGTCGATCTGAAGATCCCGCCCGCTGAGCTGAAGAAGCTGAAGCGCGGTCTCGAGCTCACCCCCGGGATGCCCGCCACGGCCCTCATTGTCACCGGTCAACGGACGGTGCTCGGGTATCTGATCTCTCCGATTACCGATACCCTCCATGACGCGTTCCGTGAGGAATAGCGGCGCGTTGGCCACACGGCGGCGGCGACGGCGCGGGCGGTTGTTTTTCGAGTTGCAGGGTTGGCAGGCTTCCGTTACGTGTCGGGTCGGGCTCGTCTAACCTGCGCCGCAGCTTGCTATGGCGTGTGGGCAAGGGACCGCCGGGATCGCTCCACCAGTCCGTGGAGGTCAGGCGTTTCGGGGTCCATGTGACACTGACTGGAGAGACTTATGGCTAGCTATATCTGGGAAAACATGACGCAGGCGGAGGCCACCGCCTTCGGCCCGGGCGACGTGATCGTCTTCACGACCGCGGCGGCTCGCGCCAATCAGGTGGCCGTCACCTACGTGCCGGCGGACGGCGACCACCGTCGCGTCGGTTCAAATCACCTTCGGTGGCAAGACCTTGAGCTTCGCGACCGCTGCGGTGGCCGATCGTAGCAACCTCGGCGTGTTCTCCGACGGCTCGGTTCTGTTCGTCGGCAGCACGGCCAACAACACCGTGGCTGGCACCGCTGGCGCCGATGGCCTGTACGGCGGTCAAGGCGACGACAGCATGACGGGCGGCAACGGAGCCGACCTGCTGCACGGCAACCAGGGCAACGACACCCTGGTGGGCGGCAACGGCGCTGACTCGATCTACGGCGGTCAAGGCAACGACGTGATCGACGTGACCGACGGCACCAATGCCGACGCCGGCTTCAACTTCGCCCACGGCAACCTTGGCAACGACACGATCTCGGCGTCGCTGGCGACCGGCACGGCGTGGCTCTACGGCGGCCAAGGCGACGACAGCATCATCGGCGGCGCTGGCAACGACCTGCTGTACGGGAACCTCGGCGACGACACGGTCAATGGCGGCGACGGCGCTGACCAGATCTTCGGCGAAGACGGCGATGACGTGCTGAACGGCGGCACGGGCGCCAACAGCATCGCCGGCGGCAATGGCAACGACGTCATCACCGTCAGCGGCACCTCGGCGAATAACCTGCAAGGCAACCTGGGCAACGACACGATCACCAGCACCAGCAATGGTGCGGACACGATCCTCGGCGGCCAGGGCGATGACGCGATTGTTGCGCTGGGCGGTGGAAACAAGTTCCTCAACGGCAACCTGGGCGACGACTTCATCAACTCCGGCGCTGGCAATGACCAGATCTTCGGTGAAGCTGGCGACGACACCCTGTTGGGCGGCGCCGGCAACGACACCATCAGCGGCGGCGATGGCAATGACGCCATTCTCGGCGGCGACGGTGCGGATTCGCTGTCGGGCGGCGCGGGCGATGACAGCATCGGCGGCGGGCTTGGCAACGATGTGATCGACCTCGGCGAAGGCGACAACTATGCCGAAGGCAACGACGGCAACGACGTGATCACCGCCGGCGCCGGCGCCGACGTGCTCTTCGGCAACGCGGGCAACGACTCGATCACCGCGGGCGGTGGCAACGACAGCATCGACGGCGGCGCTGGCCGTGACACCATCAACGGCGGCGAAGGCAACGACCTCATCGTCGGCGGCGGCGATCAGGACATCCTGTTCGGCGGCAGCGGCGCTGACACCTTCCGCATCCTGGGCGGTGAGTCGGGCCTGGCGGCGGGTTCG
Organism: Phenylobacterium sp. J426; assembly: GCF_024699945.1. Lineage (GTDB taxonomy): Bacteria > Pseudomonadota > Alphaproteobacteria > Caulobacterales > Caulobacteraceae > Phenylobacterium. The sequence goes on from NZ_JAJOMY010000002.1 coordinate 48,772, forward strand.
ATCGATCAGATCCGCGACTGGGAAGCCAACGACAAGCTGGACTTCAACCCGGGTGCGGCCACGAACGCGAACTACCTGGAAACCACGGCGGCCACCTATGACGCCGCGGTAGCCGAGGCCAACGCGCGAATGACCACCAACGGGTACACCTACGTCTCGGTTCAGGTTGGCGGCGACGTGATCGTCTTCGTCAACCAGGACGGGGCCGGTGGCGCGGACGACGCTGTGGTCCTTGTGGGCCGCACGCTCGCCGACATTGACGTGTCGAACATCATCTAACCGTCGTTCGACAGCAGACAGCGGAGGGGCCGTCGCAAGACGGCCCCTTTTCGTTTTTGGATCTGTTTCCGCGGCGACGGCGGCGGTTCGCCAGCGCCGCCGCCCCGCCTTACCGCGTGGAGGACCTCTGTTGCTCGGCCAAGCTCGGCGCTTCTTATTTGTCCACGTCCCGAAAACCGGCGGGAACTCGGTGCAGAATGTGCTGCGCGCCTATTCGGAAGATGAGATCGTCTGCCGTGAGCCCCATCAGGACGGCTTGGAACGGTTCGAGTTGGTCACGCCAGGCTTCGGCTTTTCTAAGCACAGCCCGCTGAGCGCCTACCGGACGGAACTGCCCCTCGAGGTCTATCGCTCCCTGTTCAAGTTCGCCTGCGTGCGCAATCCTTGGGAACGCGCGATCTCCTTCTATTTCTCGCCTCACAGGGGCGTCACCTCCTTCTCGAAGGTCGACTTTATGACGTTCCTGGAGACCGCACCTCCGATGGTCGAGCATCTACGGGACGCACCGGATCAAGCGCTCGCCGACATCCCGAGCAACTTCGAGGCCATCATGCGTTTCGAACGACTGCAGGCGGATTTCGACAGCGTCTGCGAGCGCTTGGGTTTGCCGCGGGCCGCATTACCTGTACGGAACAGATCAACGCGCCAGAGCGCAATGAGCTACTACGACGCCGAAACCCTCGAGGCTGTCCGCCGTCGCTTTGCGGAGGACATTGCACTGTTCGGGTACGACGCGCCGTCCACGGAGGCCTAGTCCGGATGTTCTTCAAACCTGTCGCCCGGCAGGCTGTAAGGTCTCCCACAGCCGCGCCCGTCGCACAGCAAACAATCAATGTGCGCTTCTTCACCGACTATCCGGTCTGCAACTACAAATGCCCGTATTGCGTGGCGGGGCATGCGCCGCCGGAGGGCCGTGGGCCGAGCCCGTGGAATGAGGAGCGCTACCTCCGGATTATCGACAATCTCTGCCAACTGCCGTTCCCGATCAATATTCGCATCGGCGTGGGCGGCGAGTTCTTTATCTCGAAGACGCTGGTGGAGGGCGCCCGCCGGCTGGGCGCTTCCGAGAACGTCAAGGTGCTCAACTTGATCACCAACCTCTCCTTCCATCCGAAGCAGTACGCTCGGATCCTCGCTGGCATTCCGAAGGAGAAGGTGGCGTTGGTGGCCAGCTATCACCCCACCGAGATCAAGAACGAGGACGCCTGGATCGCTGCGGCCCAGGAGCTGGGGACCTACTACGACCTGACCACAATGAGCGTCGCCTATCCGCCGTCGCTGCATAAGATGCCTGAGATTAAGGCCAAGTTCGAAGCTGCAGGCGTCGACCACTTCGTGCAGCCCTTCATTGGCGAGCACGAGGGCAAGATGTACCCGCAAGCCTATACCGAGGCGGAGCGGGCGATCATTCGGCAGGTGATCTACTCGCGCCACGACTGGGAGTTCCTGCTGAACCTGAAACGTCCCGGGCTCTGCAACGCCGGCTTCAAATACCTGTTCGTTGATCCCGAGGGCGTGGTGTTCTCCTGTGGCGGCGCGCAGCACCTGCAGCCTTTGGGCAATCTGGCCGACAGTCCCGAGATCGTTTTCTTCGCCGGTCCCAAGCCGTGCCCGGCGATGACGTGCCAATGCGACACCGAGAACATCAACACCAAGGTGTTCGAGGAACACTACGCCTACCTCGACAAGAACCAGCACCGGTTCGCCTATCGGTTCGCTGAGGAGGCCAAGGGCTCGCCCTGGATGGACGAATGGTCCGTCGCCTACTAGGTCACGTCGCGGCGGCCCTGCGCCCGTCTTCGTGCAAACCTTGAGCCGTGCCTGCCATGAGCCTAGGACCTCATCAGCCGATCGCTTCGGCGCCCAAGGACGGCACCGTTGTGCTTGTAGGCTGGCTGGACGCGCCCCACGTCGCCCGGGCCTATTGGCGCGACGGGCGTTGGATCGCCCTCCTGCCCCGCTGCACCCTCAGGTACGAGGGGGAGGCGCGCATTATTGATGATCCGCCGGAGGTGTGGTGGCCATCACCCACCACGACGACGGGACCCCGGCATGTCCACTGAGGACGAGCGACAGCCTGGGACGCTGATCGCGGGGACGCCCAGCCTCAGGCCTAGGGTGGCGACCTTCTTGACCCGGCTCAGGCATCCGCTTCGGCGACGGGGCGCCATGATCGCCGATCTCGCAGTCTGCGCTGAGGCGCGCAGACGGCGCCTCTGGCTCAAAGCGGTCTGGCGGCTTGCTGCGACCGAGCCGCGGCGTGACATCGCCTTTCCGCGGGCCCTCGAGACGACGCGCGCCGATACGGCTGGAAGAGCGCGCAGCTTGGGTTACAAGATTTGATGTCGGGGGGCCCCATGGCGGCTGGCGCCTGCATGACTGGACGCAAGCTGCGGTTCCTTTACCTCGGGCGCGACGACCCGGAGAATGCGTCGGATTGGTCCGGCATTCCGTACTGGACTGTCCGGCACCTGCGAGAACGCGGCCACGCGGTGACGGCGGCCCAGGCCGAGCCCGCGCTGGCTGGCCGTCTCCTGAGTCCCGCGCGGCTTGCAGCCTATGGCCTCGGGCGGCGCCTGATGCACCGTTACACCGACAGCTACAGCAAGATTACGCGGCGGCGCATCCGTCAGCTGATTACCGCTGGCGCTTATGATGCGGTGTTCTGCCAGGATGCGGTGACCGCCGCGTGCGCCCGTCACCCCTGTGTCCTCTACTGGTGTGACGCCCTGGCCGAGCCGCTTTATGAGGCCTATCTCCCGGGCTACTGGCGCAAGGTGCTCAATCCGCAGCAGGTTGCGGCGCGCGAAGCTCAGGCGGTGTCATCGGCGCGATGGGTGCTTTGCGCCTCAGAGTGGGTTCGGGAGCCGCTGGCCGCCCGCCATCCGGAAGCCACGGAGAAGTTTGTCCTGGCGCCGTTTCCGGTCGGACTGCCCCGCGCGCCGGACGCCGGACGGGTTCAGGCGCAGATCGCTGCGCGCCTTGGCGCGAAACCGAAACTTCTGTTCATAGGCGTCGATTGGCGGCGGAAGGGGGGCGATATAGCGGTGGCGCTGACCCAGGCTCTACGCGACGCGGGCGTGGACGCCACCTTGACCGTTGTCGGCGCCACGCCATTCGCTCCAGACGCCTGTCCCGCGTTCGTGGATCAGCTCGGCTTCTTGAGAAAGACTGATCCGACCGACATGGCGCGCCTCGAACAGCTTTTGGCTGAAGCGCACTTCCTGGTGCTGCCGAGCCGGGCTGAAGCGATGGGGATCGCTCTGATCGAGGCGCACGCTTACGGCGTGCCGACCCTAACGTCCCGGGCCGGCGGCATCCCGGGCGTCGTCGAGGACGGCGCGAACGGCTTTGCTCTAGACTTCACCGAGGTCCATCAGGTCGCGCGGCTCATCGCACCTCTTTTCCACGACGCCGCACGGTATGCGGCGCTCGCGTCCTCGGCACGCGCTGTGTTCGACGCTCGTTACGCCACAGAGCGACGCATGGCGCAGATCGAACGGCTCGTCGCCAAGGCGGCATAAGACTTGCCAACGTACAGCGCCGCGTCATCTTGCGCCACCTTGGCCTGCTGCGCTTGACGACATGGGGCGGGGCGGGCATCTGCTCGCGAGCGGCCGGGGACTGCAGGCAACGGAATGTTTGGTCTAAGACGACGTTTGAAAGCGCCGCCGCCCCGCTGCGTGGGCGAGGCCGGGCGTCTGATCGCCGTCGGAGACATCCACGGGCGCAATGATCTCCTGCGCCCGCTGCTTGACGTGATTGGCGAGCTGGTGCGGGGATCTCGGCGCAGCGCGGTCGTGTTTCTCGGCGACTACGTCGACCGCGGCCCCGATTCCCGCGGCGTGATCGACAGCCTGCTCGCCTTCCGCCGCGTCGCCGGATGCGAGGTGCGCTTCCTGCGCGGCAATCATGACGACACGGTGTTGAACTTCCTGGCGGACCCCGCGGCGGGTCCAACCTGGATCGATTACGGCGGCGGCGCCACGCTTGAGTCTTATGGGGCGCCGTTGCCCAGCGCGCGCGGCGACGAGGCCGGCTGGGCGGCGACGCGCGCCGCCTTCGCGGAGCTCCTCCCGGGCGAGCACCGAGCTTTCTTTGAAGAGCTGGAGTACTGCGCCGAGTATGGCGACTACTTCTTCGCGCACGCTGGCGCTCGTCCAGGCGTCCCGCTTGAAGACCAGTCCGCTCAGGATCTGATGTGGATCCGCGACAGCTTCCTGCGCGCCAAGTTCGTCTGGCCGAAGACGATCGTGCACGGTCATACCCCGGAAGAAAAGGCCGTGGTCTCGCATCGGCGGATCGGCCTGGATACTGGCGCCTATGCCACCGGCCGTCTGACGGCGGCTGTGATCGAAGATGACGGCTGCCGCCTATGGCAGGCAGTCGCCGCCCAAGGACGTGTCGAGATCGAGGGACCACACGCCGCCAAACTTGAGACGGCGAGCGCTTTGAAATAGGAACTTAGCATGCGTTGGACCTTGAAAATCTTAAACCTCTGCCTCGCGGTGCTGCTGCTCGCGCTCGCACCGGCGGCGACGGCCGCCGCGCAAGCGCCGTCATCGGCGGGGAACGGTCCGCTGGGCGCAGGGTCTGCCGATGGCCAGTACACGCTCGGACCGGGCGACCGTCTGCGCATCATCGTGTTCGGGGAGGAGAACCTCACCGGCGAATTCGCGGTCTCGGGGTCGGGCGACGTCGCCTTCCCGCTGATCGGCGCCGTGCCGGCGGCGGGGCGCAGCGTGGCTGATCTTGAGGCCGCGATCCGCACCCGGCTGGCGGATGGATATCTTCGCGACCCGCGGGTGGCTGCCGAGGTGCTGACCTACCGGCCCTTCTTCATCTTGGGGGAGGTCAACAAGCCCGGGGAATATGCCTATCGGAATGGGCTCACGATCATGAACGCGGTGGCGACGGCAGGAGGCTTCACCTACCGGGCCAATCAGCGGAAGGTGCTGGTTCGCCGGGCAGGCACGGAGAAGGAGCGTGAGATCACGGTCGACGCATCGACTCCGATCGCGCCGGGCGACACGATCCGCGTCCGAGAGCGCTTCTTCTGAAGCGCTCGCCTGATTCCGACACCCGTCCCCAAGGAGCGCGCATGGTGTGGCGTCATCTGCTTCTGTTCGCCACCGCCGCCTCGGCGACGGCCGGCGCAGGCGTGGCCGCCGCTCAGAGCCTCGGACCGCTTGAGCAACCGCCGGATTATGCCCGAGGGCGCAACACCGCGGTGCGGGAACGTCCTCAGCCCGGCTGGGATCCGATCTCCTGGCGGGTGCGCGCGTTCGAGGTTTATCCTGAGATATCCGTGACCTCAGCTTACACGAGCAACGCCAAGAAGTCCGAGACGGCGGAGACGGGTGAGGCCTACTGGCGCATCCGGCCCGCGGCGCGGATCTTCTCCACCTGGTCGCGTCACGGCGTGGGCTTGAACCTCTGGGCGGCGCGTGAGCTCCACGCCGACTTCAAGGAAGACAATTCTACGGAGTACAACGCCACCGCCGTCGGGCGGCTCGACGTCCGTCGGAACCTGGCCGTCGACGCCCGCGCCACACATGCGCGATTGGTGCTTTCACGCCTCGACCCGGATGTGCCGGTCGACACCCTTGAGCCGGTCTACTATGATCAGGATGTCGTCACGCTGCGCGCGATCCGCACCATGCCGCGTGTTCAGATCGCGGTCGCCGCGACGCGCCAGTCCGAGGACTTCAAGGAGACGCGGGGCGCGTCGGGCGTCTACAATTTCGATTCCCGAGACCGCGACTACACGACCTACGGCGGTCGCGTGACCTATGCCTTATCTCCCGACTTCGCCGTTTTCGGCGCCCTACTGCGTGAGGAGGTGGATAGGACCTCGCCGAGGCTTGGCTCCCTCGGATATGAGACGACCAGTTTTCTGGGCGGCGCCAACTTCGACCTGACCAATTTGGCGCGGGGCGAGCTGGCTATTGGCTACCTCGATCAGCAGTATCAGACAGCCGGCGCCGGCGCCGACAGCGGGCTGGCGCTGAACGCCGAGGTGCAGTGGTTCCCCAGCCAGATGACAACGGTCAGTCTCGCTGGCGGCCGCAGGAGCGCCCCGCAGCTGGACGCCGACTCGCCTGGCGGGATCACCACCAGCGCTTCGGTCGCGATCGATCACGAACTGCTGCGCAACGTGATCGTCACCGCCCGAAGCACTTGGTTTCAGACGGACTACGCCCTGATCGACCGTGAGGACGAACAGGCCCGGCTCGGCTTGGCAGTCACCTACAAACTGAACCGCAGGTTGCGCGTCGACCTCGGCTATGACTTCACGAAGCACGAGATCCCGCGGCTTCAATGCGCGCAGGTCCTTCGACGACCAGACGCTGAGTCTGGTTCTCACAGCCTACAAATAGCCTGCAGACCAGAGGACCACGGGAACCCGTTCGCCATGACCCAAGCCAATCCCGCCATCCCCGCAAGCGCCTGGGCCCAGGCGCTTGTGCGCGGGCCGTTCGATGTGCGCCGCCTCGTGGTCACACTGCGGCGCTACTGGATGGTGTTCGCCCTCGTGCTCGGCTCTGTTCTGGTGCTCGACGCGCTTTACACCTTCACCCGCACGCCGCTGTTCACCGCAAGCGCCAGCGTCATGATCGATCAGCGGCAGCGCTCGGTGACGCAGATGCAGGAGGTGATGTCCGATCTGCCGGCGCAAACGACGGTCGTGGACACTCAGGTCGAGCTGATCCGATCGCGCACGATCGCCGGCCGGGTGGTCGATGACCTCGGTCTCGTTCGCGATCCGGAGTTCAACGCGCGCTTGCGGGGCGGCCTGTTCGGCAAGCCCGCGCCCGCCGCAACGCCAGAGGCTCAGCGACGGCAACGTGAAGCGACAATCAACGCGGTGCTGTCCCGACTGAAGGTGGAGCGGCGGGGGCTGACCTTTGTCATCGACATCCGCTTCACCTCGCAGAACCCCGCCAAGGCGTCTCAGGTCGCCACGGCTTTCGCCGAGCGGTACCTCACGTCACAGCTCGACGCCAAGCTGGAGGCCACCGATCGCGCGAACCGCTGGCTCGCTCAGCAGGTCGAGCGGCTCGGCGGGGAGGTGCGACAGTCGGAACAGGCGGTGGCGCAATACCAGGCGCAACGCGGCCTCCTCGCCGCCACGGGGTCGCAGCTGACCGAGCAACGCGTGTCGCAGCTCTTGGCCAACGAGAGCCAGGCTGCGGCGGATCTTGCGGAGAAGCAGGCTCGCCTGAACAGCGCACGCCAACAACTGGCGCGCGGCGGATCTGGCGAAGACATCGGCGAGGCGCTTGCGAGCGATGTCGTGAAACAGCTTCGGGTGCAGCTTTCGGAAGAGCAGCGCCGCCAGAACGAGCTTCTGCAGCGCTATGGACCGCAACACCCCGAAGTGCTGAAGTCTCGCGACACGCAGAGCCAGCTGAGGAGCAGCATCCAGGGCGAAGTGCAGCGCATTATCAATAGCTTGCAGGCCGATGTTAACGCCGCCCAGCAACGGGTCGGGGCTCTGCGCGCCGATCTCGGTTCTGCTCGCGGCGAGCTGGCCACGAGCAAGTCGGCGGAGGTGGGGCTGAACCAATTGCAGCGCAGCGCCACCGCCTCCGGAACCCTCTACCAGTCGTTCCTGCAACGTCTCCAGGAAACCAGCTCGCAGCAAGGCGCCCCTAGAATCCGACGCCCAGATCGTCGCGCCGGCGCAGCTCCCCCTCAGCCCCAGTTCGCCGCGCAAGGCGCTGAACATCGGTGTCGGCTTGGTGCTGGGACTTCTGTTGGCCACCGCAAGCGTTGTGGGTCTCGAGATGTGGTCTGGGGGAGGTGCGGACATCTGAAGATGTCGAGCGCATGCTCGCCACGCCCGCCATTGGCTCTGTCCCAACGACCCGCACCGAGAGCTCGCAGCCGCCGCCGGAGTTTCTAATCGACAAGCCTCTTTCGGCCTTCGCGGAGAGCTTTCGGACGTTGCGCACCAGCCTTCAGCGGGCCGATCTTGACCGACCGGTGCGCGTGCTGGCGCTGACGTCCAGCCTGCCGGCCGAAGGCAAGTCCACGACCTCCCTCTGTCTGGCCCGCTCCTCTGCGCTCGCCGGGCAGAGCACGATTGTCGTGGATTGCGACGTGCGCCGGCGCGGCCTGGAGCTGATCCTGAAGGAACGGCCCACGGTCGGGCTTCTCGAGGTGCTTTCCGGCCAGTCGCCGCTTGAGGACGCCGTCTTTGTCGACCAGCCGTCGGGGGCTCATGTGCTGCCGGTCGTCGGCGCGAAGTTCACACCGCGGGAAGTCTTCAACACCCAGGCATTCGCCGACCTGCTGGCCAAGCTGCGCAGTCAATACCAGCAGGTCATTCTGGACTGTCCCCCGGTGCTGGCTGTCGCCGACACCCGTGTGATCGCCAAGCAAGCCGATGGCGTCATTTTCCTGGTCCGGTGGCAGAAGACGCCGGCGCGCGCCGCACGGCTGGCGCTCGATGGCCTGCAGTCTGTGGGCGCGCGCGTGATCGGGGTGGCCTTGACCCAGGTGAATCTCAAAGCGCAGGCGGCTTATGGCTACGGGGACAGCGGCTACTACTACCGGAGCTATGCGGACTACTACAACGCCGCGTAGACGGCGGCAGAGAACGCGCGGAGGTCCCGAGCGGGACCGCCATGGGCGACCGCCCCGCCGCCGGCGCGACGCGCTCGCCTGGTGTTTCGGCGGTGCGGCCGTCGTTCTGCTGCTCCTCGCCGCGTCTCAGCCTTTCTCCCGGCAATTCTGGCTCGCCGACCTTGCTGCGATGGGGCGCAACTTCATCGTGGTCGCGGCGGTGGCGCTAATGCTCCTGGGCGTGATGACGCGAAGATGGACCCCGGCTGCCCTGGCGGCCGTGGCGAGCGTCTTGAACGGCGCGGCGCTCTGGCTGCCGGCCAAGGCCTCGCCGCGGGCTGTCGCGCTCCCTGCCGCAAGCGCACCGTTGGAGGTCGCCACCTTCAACGCGGCGCGCTCCGACGCCGCGTTTGATCCTTTCGCGGACTGGGCGCGCAAATCCGGCCCCGAAGTCATCGCCCTTGTCGAGCTTTCTGACGACTGGCGCAAACGCCTTCCGGAATTGGTGGACGCCTATCCCTATCGCGCCAGCCGCCTTATTGAAGGCGATGTTCGCCAAGATGTGTTGAGCCGCGCCCCCATCCGTACGGCGACGGTCTATCGTCCGACGCCAGGCAGAACCGCGCTCAGCGCGGAGGTTGAGACGCTCCACGGGCCCCTGCAGCTGGTCGTGCTCAACCCGGCCAAGCCGTATGCGCCAAAGGACTGGACCGCGCGTAACGCCTATCTCGCACTTGCCGGCCAATGGGCGGCGGGCCAGGGGGGCGTGCGCGGCTGGTCACCGGGAGCTGGTATGTGACGCCGTGGTCGCCAATCTACGCAGACACCTTGCAAGCCGCTGGGGTGGGATCGCTCGGGCCGACCCTGTGGCCGCCTGCGACGCACGGTCCGATGGGGGTTGCGGCGAGCGCTTGGCTGGGAACGCCGATCGACCAGATGGCAGGGGCTGGGGTGCGCTCCGGCGGGTGTCGCCCGGGACCGGCGCTTGGTGCTGACTATGCGCCGTTAATCTGCCGGGTCCGGCTCTGAAGAGCGGGGCCCCGTCCGATCGCCTCAGGTCTATATCAGATCGGGAAACCAGACATCTGGGGTGTCAGCCATCGGCTGGGCGTTGACTTGGAAGCGGTTGGCCGGGTCGGGCAGGAGCGCAACCCAACCCTCGCCCCCAAACAGAGCGCGCAGGCGATGCGGCGCCCCACGCCAGCCCACCCAGACCACTTCTCCGGTTCGCGGCGCGGTTTCGATCGGGTGTTCGCCGCAGCTCAGCATGGACAGCAGCGCACCTTATGAGTCGCCAAAAGAAAGTTCGGGTCGCTATAGCGGGCGATCCCCGAAGCCGCCGCCTCGACTCCCGCGACTCGCCGCGGGCCCCCCGGACCGTCTTCGCCCGCGGCGGGCCCTGGCGCAAGCGACGGGATGTCACAGCTCAGCTTCGCGAGCCTCCCGGCTTGCCTTTGGCGGCGGGCCTTGCGAGTTCTACGCGGCAGTCTTGAGGAGCGCCTGTGGACCGGATCCTGGACGTCATACGCTACCATCTCACCCCGGACATGATCGCGTTCGATGTCGGCGCAAACTGGGGCGGCTACGCCCTGACGATGGCCAGCATCTGTCGTCAGGTGGTGGGCTTTGAACCGATCCCGCGTTTGGCCGAGGATTTGCGTCATCGCGCCCCTCCAAATCTGCTCGTAGAGACCCTCGCCCTATCAGATCGCGCGGGCCGCGCCGAATTCCACATTGATCTGCGTGAGGGTCTGAATGCACAGCAGAGTTCCCTGCTGCGCGTGGATGAGCTGCATGACAAGGGTTTGGTCGAGACCGTCCAGGTGGAGACGTTGACCCTCGACGCCTATGTCGAGAGCCGCGGGGTTCGACCCGACTTCATCAAGATCGACGTCGAGGGTTGGGAGCCCGCCGTCTTCGCAGGCGCGACCCGCATTATCCGAGAGCACCGGCCCGTTCTCCTGTTCGAGATGTGGGAGACCCATTACCCCCGGTACAAACCGTGGTTCGAGATGCTTGGAGAGACCCACCATCTTGTCAGGGCGGGAGACGGCGCGCCGGCGTATGACTATTATGAAGCCGAGGTGCGCTACGAGGTGGGGGGACATCCTCTGCATCCCCCGCCGGACCTGACGACCGCGGAGCACGAGCGGGCGGACCCGCTGTTGCCACGCGCGGCCTTCTCAGCCTAGGACAAACGCGTGAGTTGTGGGGACGTCCGAATGTCCGAAGCCGTCTGGCTCGACGAGCTGCTGGCCGACGCGGAGGCCGGCGAGCTATCCGTGCTCGTCGCCGAGGCGCCCGGCGGACACGCGTTTCGCGGCCGATGACGCATGCCACGAGGTCCTCACCCGTCATCTGGCGCGGCGCGGCCTTTCGGCGGAGCGACTCGTGCATCTGCGCCATGCGCATCTGCACCTTGCCGCGGACCTTGATATCCAGCGCATCGTGGTTGTCTCCGCCGGCGACGAAGAGCGAGCTCGACTGACGCTGCTGGAGCGGTTGCGAGACAGCGGCTTCCCTGACGCCATTCTGTCGACGGTGGAGGTCGCCACTCTCGTCGCCGATGTCCTGCCCATAGTGGCCAGCAAGGGCTCGGGTTCGCCGCCGCGACGCGACGCAGTCATCGCCGCCAAGCCGCTCATCTATGCCATCGTCAACGCGCCGCGAGCGGGATCGACCTACCTGGGCGACCTGCTCGCCTCTGTCGGCCTCGGACACGCAATCGAGCATGTTCGAGGGTGGTTGATAAAGCTGCTGAAGTCCCGGCCGGAAGGCCTGTTCGACTTCCCCCGCTTCGTCCGCAACCTAATCCTCGCCGAAACCCGAGATGGAGTGTTCGGCACCAAGCTGATCTCGCACTTCATCACCGACATCGAGCCGCTGTTGACGCCGCCTGAGCGGAGCTTCCTGGCGGTCGTCGCCGCGGATGTGCGTCTGATCTATCTCTACCGGCGCGACAAGCTCGATCAGGCCATCTCAACGCATCGTGCGCGGACCACCGGGGTCTGGCACGCGACCGACGCGAGGGCGGCCCAGCAGCCGCCAGCCGACCTGGGCGCGGATTACGAGGCGATCGGCCAAATGATGGCGCAGGCGGAACGCCAGGAGCGCGAGCTCGCCGCCCGTTTGGTCGGCCTGCCTCTGGTGTATGTGGACTACGATGATCTCGCGCGGGATCCGCAGACTGTTTGTCGCCGTGTCGCCGAGTTTTTGGGCCAACCACTCCACGGCGCGCCCGCCAGCCAGTACGTCAAGCTGGCCGATGCAGGCAGCGAGGCGCTGCGCGCGGGCTACTTGGCTTCGGGGCGCCCGGTCACGCTACTCTCCGGCGAGACCGCGGTCGCCGAGGCCGCCGCCGCCGCGGCGGCGGCTAAGGCGGCGCTCGCCGAGCGGGCGGAGCTAATTCGGTCTGGACATGCGAAGAGCCGCCACGGCGACTATCAAGACCGTCACTACTACCTAATTGACTACGATCATCAGGCAGACCCGCGCGTCGACTTCCTGTTCCGGGGGCCTCGGCCCAGGCGCTTGGAGCAGGGCGACTACATCGCCTTCGTGGGCGCGTCGCAGACATTAGGCGCCTTCGTCGATCGACCGTTCGCACGGCAAGCGGCGGAGGCCCTGGGGATAGAGGCCCTGAACCTTGGTCGTGGCGGCGCAGGACCGGCCTTCTTCCGGCGCGGCGGTCAGGTGGAAGCTTGGATCCGCAACGCTCGCGCCGTTGTCGTTCAGGTCATGGCCGCAAGGATGTCGGATAACGCCGCATTCAGCAGCGTTGAAGGCCGCGCCTTGGTTCGCTTCCGCGACGACCAGGGGGAGAGCCTCATTGATTGCGATCGCGCCTGGCAGCGGATCGTGCTGGAGCGCCCGATTGAAGAGCGTCAGGCCCGCGCCGCGGAGAGCCGCGCGCAGTGGATCGCCGATATGAAGGCCATCGCGGAGATCGCCACCGGCCCAACAGCCCTGCTCTGGTTCGCCAGCCGCTCGCCTGAGTATGAGGACGCCCTGGCCTCGCCTCAGGGGTTGCTTGGCGATTTCCCGCAGCTTGTGAATCGCGCCATGGTCGATGCCGTGGCGCCGAGCTACGGCGCCTACGTGGAAGTTGTCGCGCCGCAGGCTCAGGAACCCACGCGGAGCGCCTTCTCAGGCGAAGTGCTGCCGGTCATCTTCGGGGGCGGCGCGCTGGACACCCAGACCCTTGGCCGCGTGAATCACTACTATCCGAGCCAGGCCATGCATAACGCGGCGGCCGAGGCGCTGATTCCGGCTCTGTCGATGCTCGGCCTCGTCCGAGCCTAATCGGTCTCCGGAACTAGGAGCCGCGGCGCTCTGCGAGCAGGCGGGCGCGGGATAGGAGGCGGCAGGCGCCTTGCCGGCCGGATTCGCAACGGGCGGACAAGGCGGCAATCTCATCGCCGCCGGGCGCGCCGTCGACTGTGAGCTCCAAGGGGCCAGCCTCTACGGTTCCCCGGGACCCTTGGGAAGGGGCAGCGCCTCCCGGTAGCGACAGATCACTGTTCCCCCCCACCAAGGGAGGGTCGACGCAACTGCGCGAGCTCAACCGACGCCACGCGCCCAAGTGTGCCTGGCGCAACCGCCTTGGTGGTGGGGACCGCCGCAGCCGGTCCGGCGACATAGATGTGACGCCCCGCGGCGTGGACCCGCGACCGCTCGTCGGGCCGGGCATGCGTCTTCGCAAAGTCCAAGGATGGCAGGCAGCGGCGCCAAGCAGCGCCTGAGCTATCGGTCAGCCGTCCATTGTCCGGCGAAAGCGTCAGCGAAAACCGCGCCGCGCCTCCACCCGCGCTGCGGCCGGCCAGGAAACCTTCGACACGCCCCGGCTCGGCGGCGTCCAGGAAGACGACGTCCTTAACGCCGTGAGCATCGGCCAAGTGGCGCGCGGTGATCAACACGGTCTGCTCAGGTCGCTCACAACCTACAGCATCCTTAGCCCACAAGCCATGGAAGGTTTCCGGCAGGTCTCGCAGCACAGTGGCCGCTGGCGGCGCCCTCGTCGTCGTAAGGACCGGTGCGGCGTCCAGCCGAACCGGCGTTCTGGGGCTCCAGAGCGCCACGCTCATCGCGCCGGCGACTGAGGCGACCAAGGTGCAGCCCGCCGCCGTGGCAATCACCCGATGATGGGTCCATCGCGGGCCGGTCCGTTGGCGCTGCGCCGCGTCGTGCATGTCTAACGCTTGATCGTAAAGCGCCCGCTGGCAGGGGTCGCGAAGTGTCTCGTAGGCCACATTGATTGCGGCCGTCGCCTCAATAGCCTCGGGGCGGTCACCGGCGATGTCAGGATGCAATCGCCGGAGCAGGCGACGGTGCGCGGACTTGATTTCAGCGGTGGTCGCGTTCCGTCGAACGCCGAGGATGAGATAATGGTCCTGCACCTGAGACAATCGACCGCGGGATGATCTGAAAGACACCTGATGTTGCTTAGATAGCAAGACTTGCGCCGTGTGGCCAGGGTCGCGGCGGGGGCCTCAGAAGTCAGTTCCGGCGTCGGCCGCGCGCAGCTAGGCTGACCGCATGTTCGTGCGCGAGATGCTGAAGAGCCTGGCGGCCCACGCGGTCTACGGCTGGCGGGTGGCGACCCGTCCCCCCATACTTCCTCTATCACGGCGTGCGGATCCCGTTGGGGGCGACACCGGAACTGGCCCGAACGCGCCGCCGCATCTACCGCGGCGTCTACGAGGCCGATGAGATCCGCGCCCTCGTGGCGCTTCTACGACCCGAGGACGTGGTGCTTGAACTCGGCGGCGGCTGCGGGGTGGTCTCGGCGATCATCGCCAACCGGCTGGCGGACAGCCGCAACCTGCATGTGGTCGAGGCCAACCCCGCGCTGATGGCTTCCATCGCCGTCGTCGCCAAGGCCAATGGCTTGCAGCACGAGGTGCTGAACGCCGCCGTCGGCCTGAACGACGGGCGCGGCGTCTTCCATTTCGATGACAATTTCCTTTCCTCATCGGCTGTAGATCGCGGCCGCGGCGCCGCTGCGATCGAGGTGCCGTTTCTAGGTCTCGCCGGCCTGCTGGAGCGGCTGCAGCCCACGGTGGTCTTCGCCGACGTGGAGGGCTACGAAGGGGAGCTATTCAAGGAGCCGCTGCCGGAGCGGGTCCGCGCCGTTTGCCTGGAGACGCATCCGCATGTCATCGGCGATAAGGGCGTGTCCAACGTCTGCCGCAACCTGCTGTCAGAGGGCTTTAACCTGTTGATCGACCTCTCGCCGGGGCGGATCCTCACCTTTGCCCGAGACCGGCCGTGAGCAACTCAGGCGATGTGGGGGGAGCGGCTCGCAATCCGATCGTGCTGTGCTGCTTCGGCCGGGGCGGTTCAAGCGTCGTTTGGAACCTGATCGGCGCCTCGCCGGCGGCGCTGATGATGGGCAAGGAGTGGCATCAGGCCGCGTTCGCCAGCCAGCGGCTGCCACGGCTCGTGCGCGCCCTGCACCGCTCTGGAAGGCTGCCGGCGAACAGCATCCCGCTTCGTCTGCTCAACACCGCTATCGCCCGAACATTTGCCCGGCGCGCCGCCACGTCCCTTGAACCTGATCAACTGGCCGCAAAGCCCGACGCGCGAGGGCCCGTGGTCAAGCTTATGGACTACCATCTCCTGTTTTTGCCCGCGGTCGCGAAGGCGCAAGGCCCGATGCAGCCGCTCGTGCTTTGCCGAAATCCGCTCGCACAAGCTGAGGGCCTGATGCGAAGCGGCCTTTCCGCCGCCGCTGCGGCCGCCTGGTGCGACGACGTGCTGCGCCTGATGCATCGCGCGGCGAGGCAGCATGGCGCGCCGGTGTTCCGGTTCGAAGACCTCATCGCCGATCCGGCGGCGTTCACCCGCCGGCTCTACGAAGTGCTAAGCCTGCCCTGGCCGCACGACGGGCGCTTCCGGCTCAAGGCCAAGGGTTACGGCGCCGAGCGGCTTGGCGATATCGATGTGGGCCGAGCATACACGCGACTGTCTCTCGATCAGCTGGAGGAGTTTCTCGACCCCGCCGTCAACGTTGCGGCGATCGGCCGGCTCAGCGATGGAGACCGGCGGGTAATCCGCGCGCGGACCGCAGACGCCGCAGCCCTTTTCGGCTACGATCTCTGAGTGGCGACGCCCAGTCCGGATAGCGCACCGAACGGGCGCGTTGCGGGCGCGGCGCGCGGCGTGGCCTGGCTGGCCTTCGCCAGCCTGGCCCAATACGGTCTGTCGTTTATCGCGCTCATAGTTCTGGCGCGGCTGCTGACGCCGGCGGCCTTTGGGGTGGTGGCGCTCGCCACGGTCTTTCTGAACCTGTCGAAGCTGTTCTCAGAAGCTTCGATGAGCGCAGCCCTAATCCGGACGGCGCGATGTCCGCCCCGCCCATGTGAAGGTGGCGTTCACCCTGGTCCTGGGGCTGGGCGTCGTTGCCGCCCTGCTGCTCGTCCTCGCTGCGCACCCCTTGGCCGTAGCCTTCGGTGCTCCAGAGCTCGCCCCCATGCTCTGGGTGGTGGCGGCCCTTGCGCCTGTCAACGCCGCGAGCGCGGTGGCTCAGGCGCTGCTCAGTCGGCGACACGCTTTTCGCGCTCTCGCGCTCAGCGAGCTGCCGGGCGCCGTCTTTGGACCCGTCGTGTTGAGCATCGGTCTCGCGGTCATGGGTTTCGGCGCATGGTCGTTGCTGCTCGGAATGGCCGTACAGCAACTTCTGACGGCAGGCATGCGGCTCGCTCTCGCGCCAGACAGCGCTCGCCTCGGCTGGGAGCGGCAGGCCTTCAACGACCTCTTCACGTTTGGCGCGGCTCAAACCCTCGTCGGGTGGTTGAACTACGTCGCTATGAACGCCGATAATCTGCTGGTGGGCAAGATGATGGGGGTTGTTTCGCTCGGCCTATACAGCCGCGCCTTCAAG
The DNA here is from genome assembly GCF_024699945.1 of Phenylobacterium sp. J426. GTDB lineage: Bacteria > Pseudomonadota > Alphaproteobacteria > Caulobacterales > Caulobacteraceae > Phenylobacterium. The sequence continues at coordinate 65,504 of NZ_JAJOMY010000002.1, forward strand.
CTGATGATGATCCCGGTCGAGGTGGTGGCGACCGCCGCCCAGCGCGTCCTCTTCCCGACGCTTTCCGCCATGCAGGACGACCTGCCACGTTACCGCGCCGCTTTCGAAGGCGGAATGGCGGCCATGCTTGCGGTCTTGGCGCCTCTCTCGGTGGTCTTGGTTTGCATGTCTGATCCCCTGGTTCGCCTCGCTCTTGGGCCGGGATGGGCGTCCGCCGCAGCTGTGGCCCAGGTGCTGTTTGGTTTTCTGGTGTTCCGGTGCGTTGGCCGGCAACTCAGCGTTCCGCTGATGATCAGCGGGCGGCGGCGGACGCTCATCTTTATCTATTTTATCTATGCCGCCGGCGTTGTCCTGGCGGCGGCCGGCGGGGCGGCGGCGGGCGATTTGCGGCTTGTCGCCCTTGGCGTCGGTTGCGCCCAGCTGGCGCAATACCTGTTGACCAGCCGGACGGCGGCGCAGTTGCTGCAGACACGCTGGCGTCGGCTGCTGAGCCTCCATGGCCCCGCCCTGGCAACTTCAGCGGCGCTGGCCCTTATTCTCGTCCCGCTGTCCATGGCGAGCGCGGGATTGCAGTCCGCTTGGCTGCAACTCGGTCTGATCGGGCTCGCGGCCGCGACCGTCCTGCCGCTGCTCTGGCTTGCAGCGCCGCGCACCTTTCTCGGCCCAGAGGCCGCCGGCCTGTTCGCCGCGATCGGTCGTGGCGCACCGTCCCCTGTGCAGGGTCTCCTCTTGAGCCTCGCCGAACGCGCGGGTCAGCCCTTCGGACTGCGACTGCGGTTCTGGTAGAAGCCAACCATGTCACGCGGCTCCACGGCCACGTCGCTCCGACGGCCGTAGAAGAAGACGCCTGCGGCGACATCCTCATGCCGTTGGCTGCGGCCGTCCAACCACGGGAGCCAGATAAAGGGTAGGGTGAGAGCCCGCGCGACGTTGCGACTGCCGATGTGCGCCGCGGCGAAGCCGCGCAGCGCCCAGAGCAGGGCGGCGCCGGCGCCGCTCGTGGCGCCAGCATCGAGGCAGACGAAATGGCGAAACAGCCAACGGTGGCCGCTCAGCGTGTACCGCGTGAAGTCATAGGCGCCCTCATGCACGTGTTGCAGGAAAGGCGTATCGGCGAAGACCAGCCCCTCGGGTTTTAAGACCCGGTGGATCTCGGACACGACCCGTGGCGGGTCGAGGACATGTTCCAGAACCGCCTGTATCCATACGGCGTCGAAGGTGGCGTCAAGAAACGGTAGGTCATGGGCGTCAGCGAGCACTTGAGTGTGCGGTGAGGCATAGATGTCGGTTCCGAGCACCTGACAACCCGTGTAGAGGGCGGCTGCGCCAGATCCGATCTCGCCGCCTCCGATGACCAACACCTGGCCCGCCGGCCCGACCCGCCGCACAAGGTCGGCCGCGACCCGCGCCGCCACCTTGTTCTCACCTTGCAGCATGCGCTTGAGACGCCGGCGCCCAGAGGGGACGGGCGATGGGCGAGGCCCCGTCCGAGGCAGCGACGCTGTCCGGGTCGAGAATGGAGCGGGAAAAATCGATCAGCACGGGCTGACCGTTGACCTCGAGGAACGGGCCACAGTCTGCGCAGCGTCCCGCATCGACCAGCTGCGCCGCGCATCGCGGACAGCGAAGGCGCGACATCGCCGATACGGTCACGAAACGCCCTTGCATCTAAGCCGACGAGGCTCGGGTCGGCGGGGCAACATGGCCTAGCCAAGCGACTGGGGTCAACGACCGCCGTAAACCGGGTCCATTGCAGCCGCGCGCCTTGCGCAACGCCGGCTGCGCGGGCTAGGCCTGGGCGAAGCAGGTAAAGGGGACGACGGGTGACGGGCGCGAAACGGGTTCTCGTGACGGGCGGCGCAGGCTTCATTGGCTCGCACCTGTGTGCACGGCTGCTCGCCTCGGGAGCCGAAGTGCTCTGCGTTGACAACTACTTTACCGGTCAGCGCGCCAACATCGCCCGCTTGCTGGAGAACCGCAGGTTCGAGGCTCTACGCCACGACGTGACGTTCCCGCTCTATGTCGAGGTCGACGAAATCTACAATCTCGCCTGTCCGGCGAGCCCGGTGCATTATCAGTTCGACCCGGTGCAGACCACCAAGGTCAGCGTCCATGGGGCGATCAACATGCTCGGTCTCGCCAAGCGTGTGCGGGCCAAGATTCTTCAGGCTTCCACATCTGAAGTGTACGGCGACCCTGCGGTGCACCCGCAGCGTGAGGACTATTGGGGCAACGTCAATCCGATCGGGGTTCGCGCCTGCTACGATGAAGGCAAGCGCTGCGCGGAGACGCTGTTCTTTGACTATCATCGCCAGCACCAGCTGCGGATCAAGGTGGCGCGGATCTTCAACACCTATGGCCCGAATATGCATCCCTCGGACGGGCGAGTGGTGTCGAACTTCATCGTTCAGGCGCTCCGGGGCGAGCCGATCACCCTCTATGGCGATGGCCTCCAGACCCGCTCCTTCTGCTACGTCGACGACCTGGTCGACGGTCTGGTGCGGTTGATGGAGTCGGCCGAATCCGTCACCGGACCCATGAACCTCGGGAACCCCGCAGAGTTCAGCATGCGCAGCTTGGCCGAGCTGGTGCTCGAACTCACCGGCAGCGCCTCGCAACTCGCCTATCAGCCGCTGCCGCCGGACGACCCGCGACAGCGACAGCCAGACATCGGGCTCGCCGAGCACGTCTTAGGGTGGCGGCCCAGCACAGAGCTGCGCGAGGGCCTGATCAAGACAATCGCGTATTTCGAGGCGCTGCTGCGCCAAGCGCCCGATGCGGACGGCGTCAACTGAGCGGCGGGCCGCCCGGATGGTGCTTGGCGACGTGTAGCTCGCCCGATTGCGACAGCACAATCCAATCGCCACTGCGCGCCAGCACCCGACCGCGAGCGGTCTGCACCTGAACGCCGCCATAAGCGGCGACAGCGTCGGCGGCGTCGCCCAACCAGAGCAAGAGCGTACGCCAGTTCACCTGATCGTCTGGCGGCGGAACGCGAAGGGCGGCCCCGTGATCGAATGGCGGCGCGTGTGAACGGTCCATCAGGTCACTCGAATCAACTTGATCCCGGCCAGTGTGCCACGAGCCCCGACCGCCGCAGAGTTGCGACGACTCCATGGCTACGGCGACTGCGGCTCGTCCACGGCACGGGCTTAGACTGGCTCAGCTTGGGACGTCAGGGTTCCCGCAACGCCGTAATCAGCCGCTCCAGCTGCCGATGTCCCTCGTCGAGACTTTCGACAGGCCGCTCGCGCAAAACCGCCTCGCCGCGCCGCACGACCACCTTAAACGGCATCGCTTGATCGGGTGTCGGCACCAACTCGCCATTCAACATCATCTTGCCCCCCGGCTGTTGGCATGAGATTGGCGCCCGCCTGGGCCAGGGACAAGGCCAACGCCGCCGTGGGGTTGCGACCGATGGCGGCGCCTGGAAAAGCGTCAGTTCCGCATGGGTCAGGAACCGGCGCCGTCAGCCTTGCGTCTTGTCGTCGAACAGATCGCCGACAATCGGCGGCCGCGGCGCCGCATCTTGTACTTCCCGCGCCAGCCAGAATGCGAGGTCCTCTCTCTGTTGGAGGGACAGCAAGAGCAGGTGGGTGAGGCGGCCGAGCTCATCCTTAGGCCCTCTGGCCGGCTGAGCGGTGAGACGTTCGTACTGGCGAAGAAACTCGGCCCGATCGCAGCGCAGCCGTTCCGCCACCTCCCGCAGGCCAGCTGCGCGCGCGCCAGCCTTGACGCGTCCCGAAGATCTTGGCGCGTCACAGGACTTAATCATGGAACTCCCCCGCTTCCGTCATGAAGCGTGAGCGACCTCGGCGCCGCCCTACAAGCCAGATGCGTCCGCCGCCCCTCGGGAATGCAAGCCAAGCTGCGGCGAGGTGGCCGACGCAGACAAGCTGCGTCGGCCGTTTGCGCGCGCCGGGACCGAAGGGGGTGTATGAGGCGCCCGGCTAAACACACGCTATCGGGGTGCTTCCGCCACCGCAAGTCGCAGGCCGACGGGGATGGAGCGCTCGCGCGCAGGCCCGAATTGCAAAATGACGGCGAGCGTCGCCATCCTGTCTCAGCGGGGAGGGCCGCGAGACGGGGGTTTCGGGTGGAGCTAGCGTCGAGACGGAGCCTGCGGTGGTCTTATGCGGCGGCCATCGCCATGGCGCTCGCCGCCTACGGTGTCGCCAGCGCCGCGAGCGCACAGGTCCGGCGCCACATAGGCCAGCCGCCTGCGCCCCAGCAAGTTCGTCTTGCGCAAGCTTACGAGGGCCGGCTGCTCGTCAAGATGCTTGAGGTCCAGAGCGAATTCTCCATCTCGCCAAACCAGTACCGGGCGGGCGCGCGGGTCTCGAGCGCAGGAGTCGTCAACCTCGTGAAGAGCTATAGCCTTCTGGCCCAGGCTCGAGGGAGCCGGGCGGGGAGCCAGATCCGTCCGATCGACTTCTCGATGAGCCAGGCGGGGAAACGCCGATCGCAGCGATATCCGGCGCCAGCCCACCCCGAAGCGGCCGACCCGATGGCGCAGCTCGTGCGAATCGCCTTGCGCGACGCCGCGACCAGCCCCTGCGCCGGACGGCTCAGCTTTTATGATGGCAAGCAACGCTATGACGTCGTGTTCCGGCCGGCCGGGGCCGGGACCTTATCGCCAGCGCAAGCTAGTATGCGGCTCTCTTCGCCCGTGCGCTGTCAACTGATCTTCACACCTATAAGCGGGTTCGGCGGCGACCGATCTGGTCAGAGGCGCTCTAAGAGCGACATCCACGCGACCTTCGCCCGCGCCCCGGGGCCGGGTTACTGGGTCATGTCGCGGGTTGAGATCGGCACTCCGATCGGTATGGGCCGCATCGAGCTCATCGATCTCAAGATCTCTACATAGCCCGCCGAGGGCATCGCTGCGGCGCTTCCGCCTGAGCCGCGACAGGCGCAGCGCGCAATGGGCGCATTGGCGAACGCCGCGGATCTGCCTAAGCCAGCATGGGCGATGGGCGAAGCTAAGGGGCGGACGGGTGGCATCCGAGAAGATTCGATCTCGCGATCCGATCGAGGTTCGCATCGGCGCCCGGATTCGCGTGCGGCGCCGCGCGCTGCGTCTCAGCCAGCGGCGGCTTGGGGAGCGCGTCGGCGTCACCTTCCAGCAAATCCAGAAGTACGAAAGCGGCAGCCAACGTCTCTCCGTCGTGCGGCTGCTTGCGATCGCCGGCGCGCTTGATTGCTCGGTGGGCGAGCTCCTTGACCTGCCCGGCGGCGGTCTCGAAGCTGTATCGGTCTACGAACCGGCGACCGAAGAAGAGCGCGTCCTCTGCGAGGCCTTCACCCAAATCTCAGATCCCCGCCTGCGCCGCACGGTTTTAGCCTTGGTCGCTCAGCTTGCGGCCTTGGAGGTTCGCTCCGCGTCCGGGATGCCGCCAACGTCGAAACGGCCTTAGACGGAGGCGCCGCAGGTCTTGCCGACTCGCGCCCTTCGTCTCACACAAGGCCTCTGCGGAGGTGCCAGATGGCCAAGAACGAACTGCTGCGCCTCAGTGCTCAGGTGCAGGGCCTCGAGGTTGCGCTCAAGGCCCTGATCGCCCTGCACTACGCCGAGCGTGGCCAAGGTCCGGGGGGCTTTGCGGCCGCGGCCAACGCGGCCCAGCAAGTTTGCGAAGGCCTGCAGGCGCAGGTTCGCAGCGTCTATGACTCAGCGCCCCCGACCGTTCAGGCGAGCGGTCTGGCCGCGGTGATGCTTGATCTTGTGGCCGAGACCGTCGGACGGTGCTTTCTGCAACCCGCATCGGAATTCGAGCGCCATGCCGAGCAGGCGCTCGCCGCTTACGAGCCGCCCTCCCAGGCCCGAAACTGATGCGGGTCGTCGGCGGGCCCTAACCCCTCTTACCGCGATGAGCTTCGCGGAACGCCTCCGCGACAAAGCCAATGATCACTGCGCCGACGTCGCTCTGAGGGCTTGTCCATAAGGCTTCCGACGCGGCGATAGCAGGTCCGCCGCCAGTCCGGAGCGATCGTCGCACAGCGACCAGCCGGGGCGCGGCGGCGGCGCTAAATTCGATGAAGGCGGCGCTCGCCGATCGGGCGCTCCGCTTGTGCCGCAGTTCGAATCTCACGCCACGGCCGCCCGCTGCGACGATCTGCCCCACCTCTGCGCCGTGGCCGGCGTCTCGGAGCAGATTGGCCACGCTCGAGAGCAGCGGCAGCAGTTGTTCCGCGCGCCAAACCTCAAACTGATCGCGGCGGCGATCCGAGTGCAAGCGTCCGAGGCGCGTCCACCAGCGGCGTCGCGGCGTCCGCGCAATAGACGTCATCGCCGCACGCGACGCCGCGCGTCACCCCCTCGGCGGGCGTGGGTGTTTCTGTAGGGTCGAGGGGCGGTCGCGTATCCGCTCGGTACTGTGGAATTCGCGTCACCTTTAGGCCGCCAAGCCCGTGGCGGGCGACAAGCTTCTGCCAGCCCAGAAACTCCTCAAGAGAGATGTCGTACCGGGCGCACAGCGCTTCAGCCGTGATAAGCCCGCGCCAGACGGCGGCTACGGCGATCGCCTTGCGTCTCGGGATCCAACGCTGACCGGGCTTTGGCAAGTCCTCAAGGGTCAGAGTACGGCCGAACGAATAGACGATTGGGCGCACCGCATTCGCCGCATGCGGTTCATCGCTCAACTTGAACCTCCCCCTACAGATCCCCGCCTGCAGCGTCCGGCGAAGCGGTTTCGCAACGGTTAACGGCTGTTCGCATCAGGTTTGCCAGTCGTTTAGATTTTTCTATCTAATCCTTGTGGCCATGGCTGCCGCGAAACCCGATCTGCTGCAACAACTCGAATGCCTCGAAGTCCTGCTGCGCCGCCCCCTGCCGGCTGAGGTCGATCATCAGATCCTGGCGGCCGCCGCAGCCACTGTCCGGACGTTGGCGGACGAAGCGCGCGCGAGCGCGCGGATGCGGCCCGCCGCCCGCGCCGCGCTGCGAGGCTTCTTCTTCGAGGCGGGCGTCTCCGACGCGGTTATAGACCTGTTGGCGCCGGCCTAAGGCGCCGCTCTCTCGGGTGGGCCTTGACGGTTGACGATCAGGCGAGGGGGCGCGCCCCGGGTGTCTGGGTGTAATTCGCCGCTCCCCGGACCACGCCCCGTTCAACGGCGCAATGTCTACCGACGCCGCAGGCCTGGGCTGCTCGCCGCGATATTCGGCGCCGCCATTCTGACGAGCCTGCGCAGCGAGATGCCTGTTTACCGCTCGGGAAGACTCTGGCGCCAGACTGAGGAGCCCGCGCGACATCGTCCGCGCCGGCGTCTCAGGAATGGGCGGTCGATGCAGGACTATTACGTGGAACATCATGCCATGGGCTGGGCGGTGCGCGCCGGAGAGGCGGCGCCGGTCCTGGGTTATCTCTCGAGCCGATACGAAGCGGTGGAGCATGCTCGCAAGCTGGCTCAGAAGACTTGGCGTGAGCGGCGCTGCCCCGCACGGGTGCATGTCGCGGATGCGCCTGGCTGGCGGGTCGAGTGGGCTTTTGGACGGGAGGCGTCGGGATACCGCGAAGGTTTGGCGCCAGCCCCGCAGCGACGCGCCCCTGTGCCGCGCTGAGCCGCCCGCGCCTTGGGCGCCCTGACCGATTGCGCTTAGTGTTTCCTGGCGGTGACGCGATCATCATCGTCGAGGGCAGGGAATGACGGCGATCTCGGACCTGGATGTGCGAACGGCCTTTTTCGCCTGCGCGCTGGTACAGTTCGGGGTCGCGGTCAGCATGCTGTTTGTCAGCAGCACCCGTCGGACCTATCCCGGCTTCCGGAGCTGGACCCTTTCGTTCGTCCTTACCGCTGGGGCCTTCGCGCTCTTTTCACAGCGCGGCGACGGCGCGCCGAGCTCAATCAATCTGCTGATCTCCAATGGTCTGTCGATGTTCGTCGCCCCGCTGCAGCTCGACGGCCTGGTCCGCTTCCTCGGAACATCCCGCCTGCGCGAGTGGCGCGTCTTCAGCTTCGGACTTGGCGGATTAGGCGTCGCCGGTTTCGCCATCGGCCTCGCGCTGGGCGCAGACCTGGATCAGCGGATTCTGCTGTCTTCCTTTGCCATGACGCCTGCCCTGATCGCCATGCTGGCGCTTCTCCTGACGCGATTGGCGCGGGGTCGTTCGGCGGCCCTCGGTCTCCTGACCGGGGTGTGCCTCTTCGTCCTAGCAGGCGACGTCATCCGGATCGCGCTGGCGCTCCTGCCAGACGGACCGGGGCCGATCGGCGAGGATGCCGGTATGGCGGTGAGCGCCATCCTGGCCACCTTTGGTTCAGTCTTGTTGGCGACGGGCATGTTCGCCGCCAATGCGGAGCGACTGGAGCAGGAACTGCGCGCCAGCCAACGTAAGCTCACAGAACTCGCGTCCATTGATGATCTGACGGGCGTGCCGAACCGGCGAAGCTTCCATGAGCGCGGCGCGCTGCTCTGGAGCTTGTCTGCACGCTATGATCGTCCCCTTGCGGTGCTCGCCTGCGACGCCGATCACTTCAAGTCGATCAACGATCGCTTCGGCCACGCCGTCGGGGACGAGGTGCTTCGCGCGCTGGCTGCAACCTTGTCCGGCGGCAAGCGCGCCACGGACGTGTTAGGACGAATTGGAGGCGAGGAATTTGGCATGATCTTGCCGGAAACCGACGAGGTCGCCGCAGACCTCATCGCAGGGCGATTGATTGCCGCCGTGCGGGCGTTGCACTTCGGGCCAGCCGGTCCAGATCGTTTGACCATCAGCATCGGCGTGGCGTTGCGCGGCGCCGAGGACGCCGATTTCCAGGCCACGTTGGCGCGCGCCGACCGGGCGCTTCTGCGGGCGAAGCGGCTCGGGCGCGACCGTCATCTAATGGCCGAGGTCGGCGCCACAGAGTCTGAGGGTTGTTGAGCGCCACGTGCAGCAGCGACCTCTTCCAGCCGCCGCTCCTGCAAGTCAAAGTTGCCATTGTTCGCGCTTCGGTAGTCTATCCGCGCCTGACTTGCGCATACTCTGACGCCATCAGCGACAAGATTGCTCACCACCGCGTGAAATCGGCCTTTCCATTGTGTTTACCCAATGACCGATATATTCACGCCGAGCGGGAGAAGAGGCCTTCGCTGTGAGCGACGTCAACGCGCTGATCGGAAAAATGCGGGCGAATGTCGCCTATCGACAGTTCCAGCCCGAAGCGGCCCCGGAGACCCCGGCGTGGCCCGTGCTGGAGCGGATCGCGCGCGCTCAGGCCGCGGGTCAGGACGGCCCGTTGGTGCGGCAGGCGACCCAGGTGACGACTGCGTCAGGCCAGGAGCCGGCCGAGCCGCCGCAGCCCCAGGGAGGCCCGGCTCTAGCGGAGCGGACCAAGCCCGCCGCCGAAATTGAAGGCGTCGCGGAGGCGGCGACGCGACCGACGCTGCGCCGCCAAGCGCCGCCGTCTTTGGCCGCGTCGCCGCCGCAGACCGCGTTCGCGCTCAGCGGTCGAGCCCCGGCGCCCGCGGCGGAGCCTGCGATGGCCGCTTCTGCGCCGCGACCGCTGCGCCTCCAGCGCAGCGGTCAAGGGGCTGGCGATGGGGCGTTGGCGTCTTCTCCACAGTCTCCGGCGTCTCCACAGCCGTCGGGAGGTCTGCTGCTGCAACGCTATGCGCCCGTATCTCAAGGCGCAGGCCCGGCCGGCGCAGCCGCGTCAGGCAAGGCCTTGGCGGACATCTTCGCACGCCTGGGTCGCAAGGCCCCCTAGATGCCTTTGATCGCCGTCGCGTCACCCAAGGGGGGCGTTGGGAAGACGACGCTGGCGGCGAACCTCGCAGTCTCGCTGCAGCGGCTTGGGCGGCAGGTGACCGCCGTCGACTTTGATTCTCAGAACGCATTGCGGTTTCATCTGCTTCCGGATGGGCCGGCCACTCTGGGCATCGCGCGATGCGTCGCCATTGGCCGCTCCTGGCGCGAAACTCTTCAGGTCGGCGAGAGCGGCGTTCGCGTGGCGCCTTACGGGGACTCAACGGCCGCTGAGCGACTGCACATGAAGGAAGCTCTCCTTGAGCAGCCGCTCGCCGAGTTGCTCAGCGAACTGCTCGACAGCGACGACGACATCCTGATCGCAGACACCGCGCCGGGCGAAGGCCGATTGCAGGCGCGTCTCGAAGGTCTCGCCGACATCAATCTGGTGGTGCTCCTGGCCGACGCCGGGTCCATGTCTCTGGTTCCGGGATTTCGCGACGGGCTGCTGCTGACGCCGGCGCACGCTGGCGCCCCTGAAACCCTGGCGATCCTCAACCAGGTCGACCCCCGCCGACGGTTGAGCCGTGACATCTCGGAGTTCATCGCCGGCCATCACGGGGGACGGTTTGTAGGCGCTGTTCACTACGATGAGGCGCTCGCCGAGGCGGCTGCGCATGGCAAGACCGTCGTCGAGGCGGCGCCGGAGAGCCTCGCCGCCCGGGACATCCGCGACATTGCGTCGCGCCTCGAGGCCCGATTGCGCGTCAGTCAGGAGGCGTGAACATGCCGGGGGGGATGATTCACCAGGCGCAAACCTGGATGCGGCCGTTGCTGGCCTCGAAGCCCGTCCAGGCGATCTTGCTGGTCGCTTCGGCGACGCTCATCCTGCTCGCCATCCTGGTTCCGCTGGACCGCGAAGCGCAACTCATCTTTGGCCTGGCTGTGTTCGCGGCGGCCGCGGTGCTCGCCCAGCGCAGCGCCTCACGCCGCATGACCCTGCTGCTGGTCGTGATCTCAACGGTGCTGTCCACCCGATACATCTGGTGGCGGCTCACCCAGACCCTCCACTTCGACAACCCGCTTTCGATGGGGCTTGGCATCGGCCTCTTCCTCGCCGAGCTCTATGCTTGGTTGATCCTCGTGCTGGGTTACGTCCAATGCGTTTGGCCGCTGGAGCGCAACATCCGGGAACTCGTCGGGCCGCCGGAGACCTGGCCCACGGTCGACATCTATGTGCCGACCTACAACGAGAGCCTCGACATCGTTCAGGACACAGTGTTCGCGGCGATGGACCAGGATTATCCGCCCGACCGCTACAGGGTCTACATCCTTGACGACGGACGACGCCCAGAGTTCGAGGCGTTCGCGAAGGCGGTGGGGTGTGGCTATCTCACGCGCGGCGACAACCTCCACGCCAAGGCCGGCAATCTGAACGCAGCGATGAAGCGGACCGACGGGGAACTGATCTGCGTCTTCGACGCCGACCACGTCGCCACCCGCGCCTTTCTGCAATTCACGGTCGGCTGGTTCCAGGCCGATCCGAAGCTCGCCCTGCTGCAGACCCCGCACTTCTTCTATTCCCCTGACCCCGTTCAGCGGAACGTCGTAGCGGTGAAGGACATCCCCGGCGAAGGGGATCTCTTCTATGGCATCGTCCAGAAGGGCAATGACTTCTGGAACGCCGCCTTCTTTTGCGGCTCGTGCGCGATCATCCGCCGCCGCGCGCTCGCTGCGACCAACGGCTTCGCGGGCGAGACTGTGACCGAGGACGCGCATACCGCGCTCAAGCTTCAACGCATGGGCTGGAACACCGCCTATCTTAACGCCCGTCTGTCGGCCGGCTTGGCGACGGAGCGTCTGGCGCTGCATGTCGGCCAGCGGGCGCGCTGGGCGCGGGGAATGACCCAGATCTTCCGCATCGACAATCCGCTGTTCGGGCGCGGTCTGAGCTTCGGTCAGCGGCTCTGCTACCTCAATGCGATGCTGCATTTCCAGTTTCCGCTGCCGCGCATCGTCTTCCTGACCTCGCCCTTAGCCTATCTGCTGCTTGGGCAGAACATCATCGCGGCCAGTGCGCTCACCATCCTGGCCTTCGCCGGACCTCACCTGCTGTTCGCCGTGCTGGTCAATGAACGCGTCCAGGGTCGTTATCGTCGGGCGTTCTGGGGCGAGGTCTATGAGGCGCTGATCTCGTTCCACCTCGTCGGGCCCGCCATCCTGCCGCTCATCGATCCGAAGCGCGGGAAGTTCAACGTCACGGACAAGGGCGGCCTGCTGGAAGAAGGCTACTTCGACTACAAGGTGCTCATGCCCCACCTCATCACCGTGGGTCTGCTGACCCTGGGGATCACAGTCGGCTTGGTGAAGATGGCCTTCCCGAAGGTCTTTGACGCCGCTCCGGAGACAATCCTACTTAACGTCGCTTGGAGCGTCTTCAGTTTGTTGATTCTCCTCACCTGCCTGGCGGTGGGCCGTGAGACCCGGCAGGTGCGCACCCGCGCCCATCTCGATGCCGAACTGCCCGTCCGGCTCTACTTCGAAGACGGTCACATCGCGGCCGCGACGACGGCCAACATCTCCATGGGGGGCATGGCCGTAAACGCCTCGCCCGAGGCTTTGACGGAGGGGCGCATTGTGACGCATGTCGAGGTGGAGGCGGCTGAGCGTAGGTTCGGCTTCCCCGTGCAAACGCTTGGGATCAATGGAGGCCGGTTGCGCTTGCAGTTCACCGACATGTCGCTTGAGGCGCGTCGTGAGCTGGTTCGCGTCGTGATGGGCCGCGCCGACGCCTGGCCCGCTCCCGACGACCTCGCCACCTGGTCGGCCTGGCAGTCTTTCCTGGATTTGTGCCGTGCAAGCCTCTCGGTGCTGTTCTGGTGGCGGCTGGAGCGCGGGCCGCAGAAGCCGCGCAGCTGGCTCTCGCGGCTTCTGCGGCCCGCCGCAGCAGCCGCGCTGCTGCTGGCCGCGCCCCTAGCAGGATCGCCGGCCAAGGCCCAGACCGCGCCCGCGGCCACGCCCGGAGCCCCGGCTGCGCCGCAGGCGGGGCAACCCACGCAGGTCTCCGGGCGTGGCGCACGGACCGTATCGCTGACCCTCGAGGACCTCGCCCAAAGCCGCCCGCTGCGCCTGATCAGCACCCTGGGGGAGGCGGGGGTGCCGTTCTCGCTCCGGCAAGATGAGGTCGTCACGCAAGCGCAGCTGGTGATGAATTTCGCCTATTCCCCGCAGCTGCTTTCGGACCTCAGCCACCTCAGCGTGCTGATGAACGACGAGATCGTCGGCACGATTCCCCTAGCCTCTGCGGGGGCAGGGGGCGTGACTGTGACTTTGCCGATCGATCCTGGTCTTTTCACCAACGAGAATCGGCTAGGTTTCCGTTTTGTGGGGCACTACACGCGCGGATGTGAAGATCCGCTGCATTCCACGCTCTGGGCGAATATCAGCAATACGCGGACGCGCCTCATCCTGACCCTGCAGAAGCTGTCGGTCGGGGATACTCTTTCGCGGCTTCCAGCGCCCATGTTCGACGAAAGCGATCCGCAGCCGCTGCGCCTGCCTTTCATCTTCGCGGGACCACCCTCCAACGAACTGTTGGCCTCGGCGGCGGCTGTGTCGTCCTACTTCGGGATGAACGCCAGCTTCCGCGGCTTCCGCTTCCCGGTCAGCTATGGCGCCTTGCCGCCGGGCGACGGGGTTGTGGTGGCGCGCGCGGGCGCGCAGGTCGGCGGCTGGACGGCGCCGCCGGTCAGCGGGCCTTCCGTCAGCCTGGTCCGCAATCCCAACAATCCCTACGCGACGTTGTTAGTGGTCAGCGGCCCCAGCGATGCGGATGTGCTCTCGGCGGCTCGGGTGCTCGCCGCGGCGCCCAAGTCCCTGTCCGGTCAGTCCGCCCTGGTTTCGCCGCTGCCGTTCGCCAAGCGGCGACCTTACGACGCCCCGCGCTGGGTGGACACTCGTCGTCCGGTGCGTTTGGGCGAGTTGGTCAGCCCCGCCAATCTCGAAGGCTATGGGCTTCGTCCCGGCTTGCTGACGGCGGAGTTCCGGACCGCCCCAGACCTATTCTTCTGGCCGCAGACCGGCGCCAAGCTGAGCTTCAGCTACAGGTATCCCGCCGGTCCTTGGCTCGATTACAACATGTCGCGCCTCGATGTGCTCACCAACGACAAGTACATCCGCTCGATTACGCTGCGCCCTGATGGCGCTGTCGAACGCGCGCGCGACTTGGTGGGCGCCTCGGTGATCCAGCAAAAGGCGGCGATTGATATCCCTGGCTACAACATCTTCGGGCAGAACCAGCTGCAGTTCTTCTACGATCTGCATGTAACCAAGAAGGGCGCATGCCAGGGCGAAATCCCCACCGGCGTGCGCACAGGCATCGACGCCAATTCAAAGCTCGACCTGTCCCACGCCCATCATTTCTCACGACTGCCCGACCTCGCCTTCTTCGCCGGCGCCGGCTTCCCGTTCACCCGGGTGGCGGATCTCAGCGAAACCCTGGCGTTGCTGCCGGACTCGGTCCAGCCCGCCGATGTCGAAGCGCTGCTCGCCCTCGCGGGGAGATTCGGCGACGCAACGGGCGCGCCCGCTATCGCGCTGAATGTCGCTCGCGTCGGCCAGGCAAGCAATCTGACTGGCCGGGACTTGCTCGTGATCGGTCCGCTTGCTTTGACGGATTCGGCGCTCTTCCGGGAATCTCCCGTGCGGGGCGACGGTGGACGCTTGAGGGTCGCCTCGACCTCGCTCCTCGGCCGGATGTTCGCCCGCTTCGGCTCGAACGTCGATCGACCGGACCCAGCCGCCGCCGACGCCGCCCTCGTCACGGTCAGTGATTTCGCAGGCGTGGTGAGCTGGCGCTCGCCGTTCGATCCCGAGCGGGTCGTCGTGGCGGTGCTGTCAGCGAACCCTCAGCGACGGGCGGAGATCGTCTACGCGCTTGAGAAACCCGCCGCGAACGCGGCGATGCAGGGCGATCTGGCGGTGGCGACGGGAACGAGCTTCACCAGTTTCCGGGTGGCGCCGGGATTCTGGTCAGGGAAGCTGCCCTGGCATGTGGGTGTCATGTGGTGGGCGAGCCGCAATCCGCTGTTCATCGCCCTTGGCTTGTTGGCCGCCGCCGCGGTCGTCGGCTTGGCCATCTGGGCGGTGATGTCAGCGCTTGAGCGGACGCGACTGCGCGACGCAGGAGGTGAGGGATGAAACCGGTTGGGGCCATGACTTTGGCGGCGAGCCTCCTGGCGACAACCTCGGCCTTCGCCCAGGTGACGCCGCGGCTGCCGACGGACGGCCAGGTCACGCAGCCGATAACGCCTCAAGGCGCGGCGCCTCCGGTTAAGAGCGCTGCTCCAAAGGCGGCGGCGTCTGGCACCGATGCGCTCCTGCGACAAGCCGCGACGCAGCGGCAAAGAGGCCGCAAGGACCTGGCCGCGCAGGCGCTGCAGCGGGCGCTGCGGGACAGCCCGAACAACCCCGTAGTCCTCCAACGCCTGGCCGAATACGCGCTGGAGGACGGTGACGCCGGTCAGGCCGAGACATGGCTTCAGCGATTGCGCCAGGTCGCCGGCGCCAGCGATACCCGGGTGGCGCAACTTGAGCGGCGGCTGAAGGCGGCGACAGCGCCCGCGCCTGTCCTCGGCGCAGCCCCGCAGGCGGCGCCGGCGACGGCCCCGTCGGCACGGCCGCCGCAATCTGCCCAGGTCGCGGCTACGCCGCCAGACCCCAGCGGCGAAGCCCGCGCCGCGGGGTTCCGGGCGCTGGACGCCGGCGATCTTGCCAGCGCCGAGCGCCAGTTCAACCTTGCGCTGAGGCAGCGGGCGTCGGACCTCGAAGCC
The DNA here is from genome assembly GCF_024699945.1 of Phenylobacterium sp. J426. Lineage (GTDB taxonomy): Bacteria > Pseudomonadota > Alphaproteobacteria > Caulobacterales > Caulobacteraceae > Phenylobacterium. The sequence continues at coordinate 81,000 of NZ_JAJOMY010000002.1, forward strand.
GCGGGAGGGCTGGGGGTCGTGCGGCTGCGGCAGGAGCGGTTCGCAGAAGCGCGAGACCTGCTTGCCCGCGCCGCTCGCGGCGGCGGGGGGCGCCGAGCGCTGGGGAACGGCGCTTCGAGCGGCGGAGTTCTTCGCGCGTCTCAACGAGGTCCGCGCCGCCTATGCTGCGGGCCGCTACGATGAGGCGGTGCGTTTGGGCGAGCCGCTGGCGAACGGAGAGCACCCGAGCCGGGTCGAGGCCCAGATCCTCTTGGCCCAGTCGCTCGCCGCGCTGGGACGGCCCTCCGAGGCCGAGCCCGTCTACCGGCAGGCCTTGCTGGTGGCCCCGGGCCGGACCGAAGTGGTCACGGGTCTCGCCCAAGCGCTGGCCGCGTCCGGACGCTATGACGAGGCCAACCGGACACTGCGCGATCTTCCGGACAACCGTGCGGCGGGCGTCCGTGCAGACATTGAGCGACGGCGGGCGCTGGACCTGCAGCGGCGTGGCGACACCTTCGGAGCTGGCGCGGCGTTGGCTTCGGCGCTTCGCGCCAACCCCAGCGACCCCTGGACCCGACTTGAGTATGCCCGCTTCCTCTTGGAGCGCGGTCAGACCGCCCAGGCCGCCCAGGTCGCCACGCCGCTGTACAACGCAAGCGATTCCGACAGCCTGCAGGCTGCGGCCTTGCTCTCGGAGGCGCGCGGCAACCCGGACGAGGCCGCCACGCTGTTGCAGCGGATCCCGGACGCCAATCGGACTCCGGAGGTGCGCGAACTCGCCGGCCGGGTGGAGGCCCGCCGCATCATCCAACAAGCCCGGCTCGCCGGCCAGCAGGGGCAAGCGCCGCAAGGCGTCGCCTATCTGCGGGATTTCCTCAGTCGCAACGACCCGCCATTCGCGGTGCGCAGTCAGATCGCCGAGACCCTGCTCGATCTTGGTGATGTCTACCAAGCCGGCGCGCTCGCCCTGGAAGCCGCCGGGCAGCCGCCGGTCCGGTTTCGGCCGACAGAAGCCTCAGGTTTCCTGGCCGTCCTGGCCCAGACCGGACAGGACGGTCCGGCGCTGGGCCTGCTGCAGGCGGCGGCTCAGCAGACCGCCTCGCCTGCTGATCAGGCGGACTATCGGACCCTTGCTGCGCTTTACACGGCGCGCAGAGCGGACCGGCTGCGGCTGTCGGGGGACTACGCTGCAGCCTTCGACGCCCTCTCGCAGGGCTTCGCGCTTGCGCCGCGCGACGTTGGCCTCCTGGGCGCCCTCGCACGCCTCTACCAGAGCGGCGGATTGCCGGAGCAGGCGGCCCAGGCCTACGACGCCCTGCTCGTGCTCTCGCCCAACGACCCCGATGTCATTCGAGGCGCGGCGCAGGCGGCGCAGGCGGCGGGCGACCATGGCCGCGCCGAACGACTGCTGCGGCGAGCTGCGACCCTGCGCCCGAACGACGCTGAGCTCTATTACCAGATCGGCTTGCTCGAGCAGGCGCGCGGGCGCGACCGTTCGGCGCTTAGGGCGTTCGAGAGGGCCGAGACCCTCCTGCGTGGCGGCCGCGCTCCCGGGCTGGGCGGCGGCGCGCTGACCGCCCCTGGCGCCGGCGTGCTCGGACCCAATCCCTTTGCGCCAAGGGCTCCGGTCGCCGCGTCATTTCCTGTCGCAAACCTTGCCGCGCCGGACGTCAGCGGGCCAGCCCTGGCCTGGTCGGCGACCGGGCAGGGCACGCCGGCCGTTCAGGGTGCGCCTTATCAAGCGCCGCCGTCCTACGGGGCGCCACAGGCCTATGGGTCTGGTGCGCCCTATCCCCAGGCTCCTTACGTCTTAGCCCCACAGGCGCAGTACGCTCAGCCGCAGTATCCGCAACCGCAATACCTGCCTGGGCCGCAGCCTCAATACCTGCCGGGCCTGCAGTCCCAAGGCGCCCCGGCCTACGGTTCGTCCACGATCCCGGCCAACAGCGCGCCGTACGGCGCGTCGCCCCCAAGCTTCGCCCTGCCGCAGGCGCAGCCGAGCTACGCTGGGGCCGCGCCGTCTTCATACGGCGCGGCGCCGATCCCAGGTCTCGCGGCCTCGGCCCCGCCCGCGGCGGCGGCCAGTCTGCCGCTGCCGACCCGGATCGCACGTGAGATCGCCGCGCTGCGGACAGAGACGGCGCCTCAGGTGGAGGGCTCCACGACATTCCGAGCCCGAACGGGCGAGCAAGGCACCAGCGAGCTGTTCGAAGCGGGCATGCGCGCCGCCGCGTCGGTGTCGCCGTTCGGCATAGGACGTCTTGGGGTCGCGGTCAGTCCTATCATCGTCGGCGCCGGCGCGCCCGACGAGGCTACGGCCGCGCGGATCGGCACCACGCCGCTGGTGGTGGCTGAGACGATTTCCCAGGGCCGGATACCGACGCTGCCGCTGGAGGAAAGCCGTCACGAGGCGGGGGCCGCGTTCAGCCTGTTCTACGAGAGCGATCCCCTGTCCATCGACCTCGGCACCACTCCGATCGGGTTTGGTGATACGCGGCTGAGCGCGGGCGTGACCGGCCGGCTCAACATTGGGGAGGCGCAGATCCGCGCGACCGCGGAGCAGCGACCGGTCACCGACAGTCTGCTCTCCTATGCTGGCGAAACGGATCGGCAGACGGGGGTTTCGTGGGGCGGCGTCATGCGCCAGAGCGGGTCGCTAGGAGGATCCCTAAGTTTCAGCTCCGGTGGCGCCTATTTCGACGCCATCTACAAGCGGCTGCGCGGTGAGGCGGTGGCGGACAACACCGGCTACGAGTTGAACGGCGGCGTTTACTATCGGCCCATCGATGAAGATGGCGATCGCCTGCAGATCGGCGTTAACGTCAACATGCAGGCCTACGACAAAAATCTACGCTTCTTTAGCTTCGGTCATGGTGGTTATTTCAGCCCACAGCAGTTCGTGGCCATGTCTCTACCGATCAGTTATGCTCAGGAACGCGAGACTTGGCGCTGGAGCGCCGGACTCACGGTCGGCCTGCAGTCGTACAGCGAAGACAGCGCGCCGATATTCCCCACGAGCTCAGCGGCCCAGGCGGCGCTGGCGAGCTATGGCTCCATCGACGCCAGCATCGCCAGCCGCTACGCGGGCAACGACAAGACGGGAGTGGGCATCGCAGGCTTGCTGAACGGCGAGTACAACCTCCTGCCCACCACTCGGGCCGGCGGCGAACTCAGCGCCGACACCTTCGGGCGTTACAAGGAATTCCGGGTCCGCCTCTATCTGAAGCAGATCTTTGCGAACTAAGGTTAGGGTTGATGTTGAGAACTCTCGGGCAGGCGCAGCCGGCGTCCAAGATGGGTGACGCCGAACTGAGATACTACGGGGCCCGTCAGTTCAGCGCGCAATGGCGCGCGACGCTCATGGCCTTGGCCGGCGAGCTGTTCGACAATTTCTCCGAGGAGGAAGCGCTGGGCTTTTTCCGCCAGATCGGGATCCGGTTGAGCCGCGACCTGCAGCTGCCCGTCGTCGAGACGCTTGAGGCGCTGGAAGCGGCGATCAACACCCGATTGGCGGAGATGGACTGGGGCGTCATGCGCCTCACGGTCGAAGACGCCGCCATTGCGATCCATCACAACTGCTATCCAGGGCAATTCCTGGATCTCTCGGAGGCCGATGCGTGGCGCAAGGCTTTCAGCGCGATCCTGGAGGGGCTGTACACCGTCTGGCTGCAGACCCAAGGAGGGCGCGCCGAGATGGCGGCTCGACGCCGCGACGGGTCTGATCTTGAGGGCTTCGAGTTCGCCTATGGCCTTTAGCAGGCTCGTCCTTGCACTAGTCACGGCCTTTAGTGTCCAGTTCGGCGCCACCGCCTGCGCCGCCCAGCCGACGGCCTATGCCGACTTCAAGGCGCGTTTCGTGCAGGCCGACGGCCGCGTGATCGATACCGGCAACGGCGGCATCAGCCATTCCGAGGGCCAGGGCTTCACCATGCTGCTCGCAGTGGCGCACGGCGATCGCGTGACCTTCGATCGCGTGTGGAGCTGGACCGATCGGAACCTTGCCCGCAGCGACACGCGACTTTTTCCTGGCGCTACGATCCGCGGTCGGCCACCCCGGTCAACGACCCGAACAACGCCACGGACGGCGACATCATGATCGCCTGGGCCCTGCAACGCGCCGGCGCCAAGTGGGCGTCGCCTGGCTACAGCGCCGCTGGGGCGGAGATTCGACGCGCCATCTTGAACAAGCTCGTGGTGCGCCAAGGCGCCAGACTGGTGATCTCGCCGGGCCTGCAAGGCTTTGTGCATACGGACTCGGTCACCTTCAATCCATCCTACCTGGTGTTCCCTGCCTTTGACGCCTTCGCGGCGAGCGAGCCTCGGTCAGCATGGCCGCAAGTCCGGGACGAGAGCCTCAAACTTGTCCGCGATGCACGCTTCGGCGCCTTCAACTTGCCGCCGGACTGGGTGCGCGTCGATAACGCCGGCGTGCTCTGGACCGAGCCCACCAAGCCGCCGCGCTTTGGGTTCGATGCGATCCGCACGCCGCTTTATCTGTGCTGGTCCGGCCGATGCAACGATCGGGCGTTGGATGGAGTAAAGCGTTGGTGGCGTCAGACCCGCGTGGGTGGTCAGCGCGCCCCAGCCTGGATCGACGTGCGGACCGGCGGCGTCGCCAACTATCCCGCCTCTGCTGGCGCTGACGCCGTCGCAGCCTTGACGCTGACCGGGCGTATGCCGCCGCCTGTCCGAGCCGAGGACTACTACTCGGCAGCATTGCTGGCGCTAGCTGAGGTTGCTGCGCGCGAAGGCCCCGCGGCAAGACCCCCGACGGAGGGGCGTGCGGCCGTGCGCCGCCGCTAGCCGCAAGCGGCCGCCCAAGCCGCTTCGAACGCGGGATCCTGATCCTGATCGGTGGCGACGCGCCCGTCAGTGACGACGAAGCGGGTCGGTGCGCCGGCTTCCACCGAGAACAGGCCGCAGACGCTGACCCGACCTTCCTGCCGACCGACCCGGGCCTGCTGGAAGCTGATGTTGTCCCACTGCTGAAGATGACGCTTGACCGCCCATTCCGCTGCGGCGAGCTCCATATTGCGAAACTTCGGCATCGCCAGTGGCGCGTCGATCTCGGCCGTTCGGGCGCTGGGATGATAGAGCGCCGCCGCCACGCCGGCTCCGGCGAGGAGGACGAGGTAGCCAAATGTCGAACGTTTTATCCGGCGCGGTGGCATGCCACTCCCGCTCTTCGTTTCTTGCAGCGGCTGGATGGTTAAGCCTGCATTAATCCGTTGTCGAGCAAATCATGAGTGACTAGACCGCGTTCATCCTGAAGAACAACCATCCAGCATGCTCGCGCAATTGCTCGCGCGACAAGTGCAAGCACAAAAGTTGAGCGGTGAAAGAACCATCGCTCGAGGGTTGTAATTTGATGCTGTAGAAGTGGATGTCGCGTCCGGCGACATCAAACGCTGGAAGATCTGGCCGTGCCGAGGCATTGTCGGTCGACGCGGCTTGCGGGTGCCGACGAACCTGAAGGACGCCCGCTCCGCCGGGACCAGGATCGGGACGGCTGTTCCGTAGAGCGGACGGGCCTGGCGACAAACGCCGAATGCGTCCGAGGGCCAGTAGGATCGTAGTAGCGACGCAGGGCCTTAAGCGAGTCGAGGCAGGGGCCTGCTCTGGCGAGGACGCGGCTCACTCGCCGCGCCGCGGCGACGGCTTGCCCGCCCCAGTCGGCGCGAAGTCCGGCTCAAGGGGCTAGAAGCCGGGTTTCGCTATTCCGGAAGCCTTGTAGCAGCCGAGCAGGTCCACTGGTGTCAGTCGACATCCTTGCGACGACATTCTCGACGCCCCCAGTGTCCAGTGCGCGGCAGAATCTCCTTCAGGCAGTGCAGGAGCCGCCGGCTTCACACGCCCGGCGGCTGTCAAGCGACAGGGGCAACGGAGATCTGACGACAGCCAGAAGAGGTCATGAGCTGAGCGCAATCTGGCCGAGGCGCCCCGCAGCAGGAGCGCGATAGGATCCGATAGGCTGATCGGAATCCGAGGCGTCCCGTCGATCATCGGTAAGCACGCTTGGCTTCGCCGTTGTCTGCCGCATTGAGCCGATGAGCGTAGTCGTGGGCCTGGCGCCACTCACTGAAGAAGGGCGTCACAAGTACGCCCTCGTCCATGATGCCGAAGTCGATGCGCAACCCGAGCGGCGCGTCACAAACGATGCGCCAGCCGAACTCGAAGGGATCCGGACGCCAGGCGCTCTGCATGCCGGACAATAACATCGCCGGAGGCGCTTGGCCTGCGCGCGCGTTGTCACATGGCGCCGCTTGATCCGGATGGACGGCGGTCCCCGCCAGCGGGCACGGTCGTGTTTCGCGCAGCCCGTCGCAGCGCAGGTGTCACACGGCTGGCGTCGAGAAACACATCGGCTCCGACCTGATCCGGTTAAGGTCTGGCGCCGACCGCGGCGCCGGCGCCATCGCCTGCTGGCTCCGTCCGAACTGCGGCTCCGCTCGCGGCGGCCTCGAGTGTCCTGCCCTCAGTTCGGCCGCTTCGCTGACGCGGAGGATCTAATCCCTGTGGCTCGCCTGGGGGTAGCATGCGAGAGGACCGTGAGAGGCTGCAGACCGGACGCCGTTGGGAGGCTCTGATCCTCCAGCCGCGGCGGAGGTATGTGCAGCAGCGTGCGACAGACCCTGGCGTCTCGGCAACGCTTGGAAAACGGCGCCTTGGACGTGCGAACAACGTTCCGCCAACGCATTGCTGATCTGCTGGCGCCCGGTCATAGTGTTGATGACGCTTGTTGATCGAGCGCGCGGCCCTCGACGGGAATCGCCAGGGTCGGACAGGTTGACGGGGATCTTGCTGGCATGCCGCACCGCCTTCATGTCGAGCCGAGAGCCGGCGCCGCCATCAAGTTGTCGGTTTCCAGCATGTCCGGTTACCGCACCGCGATCCTAATGACGTGCGAGGAGCGGCTGCGCCTTGCGCAGGCGATCGAGCACGCCTGCTTGAGGGCGATGGCGGAGGCTGTAGAGGTCGTTGCGACGACGGCTGAACCCGGTTGAAGGCCTTGTAGGCCAGCGGTCCGATCCCGTGGGCGCAGTCTTAACCCACCGCTGGACGATGATCTCGAACGCTGGGCCAAGCCGTATTCACGCTCCGCGTCGGCCCCTTGTAAATTCCCTTAATTGAGGCGCGCCAGGTGCACGGTCTACTCCCCCGCCGACTGACAGGTGGAGGCGGGTCATGAACCATACCCAGGGCGCTATGGATCGTAAGGCGTTTGCACAGGCGCGACTGGCGATCCTGCTCGCTTTCCTTGGCGTGGCGGCGGCGTACGGCGCGGCCGTCGCCGTGTGGCTCGAACTGGGTCTGCCGCTCGGCTGAACGTCAGGCGGCGGGATCACGAGCGTCCCTGCGTCGCCGCTTTTCTGCATACATCCGCTGATCGGCACGCGAGAGAAGCGGCTCCAGCTCGTAACAGCCATCTTCGCCGATGGTCACGCAGCCGACGCTCGCCGAAAGCGGGAAGGGCAGGTCGCCATGTGCGTTGCGGGCGGCGAGCGCGGCGAGCACCCGAGCCGAGAGGCCTGCCGGGTCATCTCCGCCTCCAGGGGTCACGACGCAGAACTCGTCTCCGCCAAGACGCGCCACCACGTCCCCGTCTCGGAAAACGGCTTCCAAGACCCGTGCAAACTCGCAGATCATCTGGTCGCCGACCTCGTGGCCCAGCTGATCGTTCACGGCCTTCAAACCATCGAGGTCGAGATAGACGAGGGCGGCGCGCGCTCCGCTGCGACGCAAGACCTTGAGTTCCTGTTCCACCAGGACCAGCAGCCCTCGGCGGTTCCACAGTTGGGTGAGTTCGTCGGTCAGCGACAGGCGGCGCACTTCGGCATTCCGAGCCTCGAGCTCCGCCGTACGATCGCGAACCCGTTGCTCGAGTTCGGCGTGTACAGCCAGGTTCTCCAAGGCGACCGCCGTAGTGTCCGCCAGGGCCTGCAGCAAGGCCAGGTCATGAGACTGGGGCTGGTGCCGGCGGGCCCAGAAATTTCCAATGGCGCCGATGGGCGCCGAGGTGCGGATCGGCACGGTCGCGAGGCTCTTTACGAAGGTGGGCCGGTAGGCGTCGTGTGGCACGCGGGGGTCAGCGTAGATGTCCTCGATCACCACAGCCTGCCGGTTGAGCATCACCCAGCCGCTAACGCAGATCTCCATCGGAAAGCGCAGCCCTTTCCAGAGCGGCTCAATCGCGTCCTCGTCGGCGTAGAAGCACTGATCTCCCTCGCGCAGCACGAAAGTCGCGCCGTCCGCGCCGGTCAGTTCGCGCGCCGCAGTGCGGACAATCTTCTGCAGACCGTCCATGTCGCGCACCAGCGAAAGCTCCTGGACGACGCGGACGAGACGTTGCATGCCACGAAGATATCGTTCGGCGTCACCCGCGCCGCGCGGCGCATCGGGGATCGGTGAGAAGGCGCGAACCGCTTCCATCGCAGGCCGTTGGGGCTGGGTCGCTGTGAGATGGCTCGTCGCGGCGGTCACGGCGTGGCCTCTGGCTTGGTGTCCGGTTCGGTATGATTGACGGGGGGCCGGCAGAACGCCGCGCGCGGCAGCCGCGATGGCCGCCTCAACCTCACGGCGCTCTGCGCCGTCCGCGATCGTCGCGGCGAGGGCCGCTGCTGCCGCGGCTTCGCCTCCGCTGGCTAGCGCCAAAGCGAGATTGTTGCGAACCTGGGCGTCGTGAGGCGCCAGCTCCGCCGCTTGGCGCAGCTTCGTCACCGCCGTTTTCGGGTCCCCAGACTTCAGCAGCGCGAAACCGTAGTCATTGAGATGCCGAACAGATGTCGGGTCGGCTGTGACGGCCTTGTGCAGCTGGAGGACAGCTCCGCGCCAGTCGTCCTTCAGAGCTCGTATGCGCCCGAGACCCGCGAAAGCGTCTGACGATTCGGATCCATGGAGCAGCCGGCGGTAGAGCGCTTCAGCGGCCGTCAGCTCGCCCACATCCACCAAGCAATGCGCGCGCAGCAGTCGTGCGCGGGGGTCGCCCGGAAACCGTTTTTCGAACGCGTCCAGATGCGCCAAGGCGGCGCGCGATTTGCCCTGTTGGCGAAGATCCTGGATCAACTTCAGGTAAAGGGCGCGCGAGCCCGGCGACAGCGCGGCTTGGCGATCCACAGCCGCGAGCGTGTCGGCTGGCCGTGGCCGCGGTGAGCGGAGCGCGGAAAATCCCGGCGCATAGGACAGCGGCGTGCAGGCGGCGGCCAAGCCGGCGAACCCGAGACCGAGCGTAGCCCAAAGCTTGAGCATCCTGACATCTTTTCCTTGGTAGGGTTGGCCGAGCTAGAACAACGAGCGCCAGCCGAACAAAAGTTTCCACGGATCGTCGTCGCCATACGGCGTCTCGATCGCCTTCGCGCCCTCAACATTGAAGACAACCTTCCGCCGCCAGTTCAATCGCACGCCGGCCCCAACGGACCCGAGATCATGCTCCTGCTCCGGAAGCAGGCCGTCGAAGCGCGAACGAATCCAGACCTTGCCCCAGTCCACGAAGCCGTAGAGCTCCGAGCCGTCGAGCGACCGCGGCCACAGCGATTTAGAGCTCCAGCCCAGCTCAAACGAGCCGGCCGCGCCGTAATCGCCTGTCAGCGTCGCCGAGCCGAAGGCTCGGCCGAACTGCTCGCCGCCGAGCGCCAGCTGTTCGGCGGCGGGCAATCGGCCGTCGCTCAGCTGAGCGGTTCCCCGCCACCTCGCAACCCATTCTTCGCCAAGAGCGCGGTCACGGCCAAGGTAGAGATTCAGTTTCTTGAAATCGTCGTCGGTCAACCGGGCGTCCGCATCTGCCCCGAGGATGTCGAGTCCCCAGCTCCCGGTGGCGCTGATCGCATCGGCCTGACGGGCCGACTGCTTGCTCCAGGACAGACTGAGCCGAGCCGCCCGTGTGTGGTCACTCGAGAACGTTTGGCCATAGACGGCGTTGTCGCTGTCCTGTCCGTCGAGGCCGGCGGTCAGATATAGGTTCTCACCGTATGAGCGGATCAGTGGGTAAGTGAAGGCCACGCCAGCCGTGGTCGCTTCCCCCGTGATGGGACTGTCTTTCGGTCGTGTGCGGAGACGCCCGATGCTTGCGGTCACGCGCAGGCCCTCGCTCCCGATCGGCGCGGAGTGGGAGATCGCATAGTATTGGAATGGGTCGATCTCGACGGGCGCGGCAACGGTGATCCGCGTCTGGTCGCCCTGCTGCAACAGGCTATTCACGACGAGCACCGCTTGGGCCTGCGTCCTGCCGAGCCGCGGCGTACCGCGGTCGCTGATTGTGATTTCCCGAGAGACGCGCTTGCGTTCGATGTCCAGCGTCAGCAGATAGGCCGCCTCGATACGGCTCTCCGTGAGCTTCGGCTCGACGACCATGCCGGGGATATCCCGGATCAGCGAGAGGTAGCGTTCCAGCCGCGGCTTCTGCAGCGGCTTCTCCTCAGTGAGCTTGGCCGAGTACTTTTTCAGCAACCGGAGGTGACGCGTCTCGACATCCCCGGTAATCGCGACCTGTCCGATGTAGCCTTCGGTGACAGCGATCACCACCTCGCCGCCCGCGAACGTTTGGACGGGGATGAAGACCTTGTAGATCGCAAAGTCCGAGCTTGCGTAGACGCCGGTGACGGCGTTCGCCAGCGCCTGTAGCGTCGAGGTATCAAGGGCGCGCCCGATGAATGGCGCCCAAGCGGCCTTCAACTGCGCTTCCGGCAGGCTCGCGCCACGCAGGGTGATCGCGCGGATCATGACTTGAGCCGGCGGTCGAGCAGCGCCGGCGACCGCGCCCTCGGTGACGGGCGGCATCGTCGGCGGTGGCGTGCCAGGGGCCAAAGGTCCGCGATCGGGGCGCTGTTGATCGAGAATCAGCGAGCCGGTGGGGCTCGCACCCACCCCCACCGGAGGTGAGACACTCGGCGAGCCCGATTGGGCGGCCGAGCTCCCGACCGGCGGCAGTAAAACGGCCGCCACGGCCGCCACACACACGAAACGCAACCCCATCCGAACCCCCGAGGCGAACCTGTCGGCGTGAAGGAAACCTCCCCGCCGACAGGCGAGTCAAACCTTAAGGCGTACGGCCTATTTGGGGGCGAGCAGTCCGCCCAGGAGTCCGGCGGAGGATCCGCCGCCGGTGACGCCGCCGACGACGCCGGTGACCGCACCTACGACCCCGCCGACAAGACCGCCAGTGGGATCGGAGCCACCGCCGCCAGGGAGCCCCGGCAAGCCGCCGGTGACGCCGCCGACGACGCCGGTGACCGCACCCACGACCCCGCCGACAAGACCGCCAGTGGGATCGGAGCCACCGCCGCCAGGGAGGCCCGGCAAGCCGCCGGTGACGCCGCCGACGACGCCGGTGACCGCACCCACGACCCCGCTGACAAGACCGCCAGTGGGATCGGAGCCGCCGCCGCCAGGGAGGCCCGGCAAGCCGCCGGTGACGCCGCCGACGACGCCGGTGACCGCACCCACGACCCCGCCGACAAGACCGCCAGTGGGATCGGAGCCGCCGCCGCCAGGGAGGCCCGGCAAGCCGCCCGTGACGCCGCCGACGACGCCATTGATTGTCTGGACCACGCCGCCGAGCGGAGCCGCAGCACCGCTGACGCCGCCCAGCAGGTTGCCGGCCAAGTCGCCCACTGCGCCGCCTTGGGCGAGGGTCGAGCCGGCGCCATGCACCGCTTGCAGGTTCAGCACCTGACCGCCGGCGAGCACATCAGCCGAGGCCGTGGCGCCGGCGGCGGGGGCTGGCGACAGGACGCTGATTCCAACCGAGGCGTCGGATCCGGAGCCGATGACTTGGACGCCAGCAACCTTTACATTCAGCAGCTGCGAGCCGCCGAGCAGTTGACTGGTCGCCTCGCCGAGCTTGCCGTTGGCGTCGTCGAGCACTTGGCCTACGGGCCCGGCAGCGACTTGCTGGACCGTATCGCCAAGCGCCTCGCCGGCCTTGGCGGTGAGGTTCTGCACCGCTTGGCTCGCAGGCGCGCCGGCCCCCGGCGCCTGAACGTTTAGAAGCTGGCCGTTAGCCGCGACATTGGCGGTGGCGAGCTGGCCTTTGGCTTGCTCATCCGCGATCACCGCTGCGCCGATGAGCTGGCTGGCTCCGCCGTCCTTCGAGCCCAGCAGAGTCTCATTGACGACCACCACCTTCGCCAGACCTTCCAGAAGCGATCCAGAGGTGGGCGGCGACGTGGGTGAGGTGGGCGACGTCGGAGACGTCGGCGACGTGGGTGAAGTCGGCGAGGTGGGCGACGTCGGCGAAGTCGGAGACGTCGGCGAAGTCGGAGACGTCGGCGACGTGGGTGAGGTGGGCGACGTGGGCGACGTGGGTGAGGTGGGCGACGTGGGCGACGTGGGTGAGGTGGGCGACGTGGGCGAGGTGGGCGACGTCGGCGAGGTGGGCGACGTCGGCGACGTGGGTGAGGTGGGCGACGTCGGCGACGTGGGTGAGGTGGGCGAAGTCGGCGACGTAGGCGAAGTCGGGGACGTCGGGGACGTGGGTGAGGTGGGCGAAGTCGGAGACGTCGGCGACGTGGGTGAAGTCGGCGAGGTGGGCGACGTAGGCGAAGTCGGGGACGTCGGCGACGTAGGGGAAGTTGGCGAGGTGGGCGACGTAGGCGAAGTCGGGGACGTAGGGGAAGTTGGCGGCGAGTCTGGAACCGGCGTCAGGCTGAAGCTGTGTCCGCTCGAGCCGCAGCCGCCAAGCGCCAGTGTAAGGACGGACGCGCCGGTCAGCGCGACGAAAGTGCGTGTGCGAGTAGCCATGACATCAATCCTTACTGCCGGGCAGACCGAACATGAATAAGTACGTCTGACTTGCATAGAAGCTCAACTCGACATCGATGACAAGCGATCGTTGCGTTACGCGCAAGTCTTGCTTGCGCGCCTGCCTCTAGGCTCGCGCGGCGACATCGGCCAGACGCCGTAAGGCCGAGTTTGAAGTCGCCGGGCAGGCTTACGCTCGCGATTTCCGATTAACTTAGAAGGCGCATGCGAGGCGGTCGGCGTACGACCTCGTCGCGACCAATGGGATCGGATTCGGCGCTGGACGGCCCTGAACCATGCGCGCGGTTGACTTAAGAACGACCCAGCTGACGACTCGAGCAGCCTGTCACCGAGACGGTCGCGTCACGTTCAGCGGCTTAGCCGGACGCGAGTTCCGCCGCCAAGTCCTCAAGGATCTTCTCGAAAGGCGCCGGTCGACCGAAGGCGTACCCCTGGAGGAAGTCGACGCCGATCGAGCGAACAACCTCCATGGTCGCCTCGTCCTCAACGAACTCAGCCACCGTGGATGCGCCGAGTCGATGCGCTAGGGCGTTCATAGATTCAACGATAGCGCGGTCCGTCTCATCGCGGGCGATGTTGCGGATAAAGCTTCCATCGATCTTCACGCTATCGACCGCGAAGTGCTTTAGGTAAGCGAAGGAGCTTAGGCCGCTGCCGAAATCGTCCAAGGCAATGCTGCACCCCAAGGCGCGGAGGCGCTCCATCACCCCGCCTGCCGTGGCAATATTATTCAGGGCCGCCGTCTCGGTGATCTCGAACGTGAGCGATGAGGTGTGGATGGGTGAACGGTCGAGCAGCTCGATCAATTGGACCAAAGTTCCGGGATTGTTCAGCGAATTAGCCGACAGGTTGATTGAGATCCGCAGCGACTTCAATCGAGCGATCTTAGGTCCCAACCGTCCGATCGCCTCCTCCAGAACCCACCGATCGATCTCAGCCATGAGGTCGAATTTCTCGGCCGCTGGGATAAAGGCGCCCGGGGCGACGAGGTCTCCGCTGGTATCGATCATCCGGACAAGGAGCTCGTAGCGGCGCTCCTCGTCGCCATCGTTAGCGGCCACGATTGGCTGGGCGAACAGGATCAGCCGGTTCTCGCTGAGGACGTCGCGCATGCCGGCGACGACAGCCATTTCCCGGCGACGTTCAGCCATGCCCTTGTCGCCTGGCTCGAACATGGCGACGCGTCCCCGACCGGCGAGTTTAGCCTCATAACAAGCCATGTCCGCGTGGCTTAGCACTTCGCCAGGAGAGAAGGCGCCGTCGATCTGGCACATGCCGACGCTGAGCCCTGTGCGGAAGACACGGTCCTTCCAGACGAACCGGAAATTCGTCGCCGTCTGGATAATCGATTCCGCCGTGGCGATGCTGTCTTTCGCGTCCCGACCCCGCAGGATCAGGGCGAACTCGTCGCCTCCGATGCGCGCGAGCAGATCATTCGGTTGGAGAAGCGTCTTTATGAGACCACTGACTTGGCGGAGATAGTGATCGCCAGCCTCATGCCCAGCCGTGTCGTTGATCAATTTGAACTGATCCACGTCGAGGTAGCAGAGCACGTGCGGCGGGCCGCCCGGAACAGCGGCTTCTACGGCCTCGCCCAGCGCCTCCTGAAGCAAGGCTCGGTTCGCCAAGCCGGTGAGGGGATCATGGGTCGCAGCGTGTCTCAGCTGGCGCTCGAGCCGTCGGGCCTCAGTGATATCCTGCACAACGAGCACTGCGCCGATGATGTCGCCGTGTCGCGTCCGGATTGAGGAGACTGTCGCCTGGATCTCATAGGTGGCGCCGATCGACGTGGTGAGCCAAGCTAGCCGCTCTAAACGCGTGGCGGCCTGACGGATTGAGGTGAGGGCGAGATTGTCAAGGCTCGATCCGTCGACGATGGAACGTAGGTCCATGACGGAGTCTAGAGGTCGCCCCACCGCCGCGCGGGCATCAAGGGCGAGCAGTGTCTCCGCCGCAGCGTTGATGAAGCGGACCCGCCCCAGAACATCGGTCACCACCACCGCATCGCCGATGGAAGCGAGGGTGACGTGCAATTGCTCTTTCTCTTGGTGCAGCGCATCGGCCATGACCTGGCCTGCGGTCACATCCCACGTCGCACCGATCATGCGCTGACCATCGACGCCGCCGTCTTGGGCAAGTTCGCCCATCGTACGAAGCCAGCGGGTTGCACCCTCGGGCGTGCGTACCCGGAACTCCGTATCTAATGGCGCGCCTCGCGATGCCGCTTCAAGCTCGGCGGTGACACGCTGCCGGTCACGGTCGTCGATGGAACGGAGAATGCTCGGCAGATCTATCCGTTGATCCGCGGTGAAACCGTATAGCGCGCGCATCTGGTCGTCCCAGATGTGATTCGAACCCCGCAGGTTCCATTCCCAAATCCCAATCGCAGCGGCCCGAGTCGCCAAGGCGGCGCGTTCGGAGAGCCGAACCCTCCAGTCCACCTCGCCTTGCTGGCCTGCTTCCACCCGCGTTGACGCTCCTCATTGTCGCGCTGCAGCTTAGCGGGCGAGGGTCTGCGAAGGAAGGGCGACTGGCGCCGTATTTTCGCGGTGCGGTTGCAGAACTCACCCGCCCGACTTGCGTCGCTCCCGGGCCAGAACACGGCAGCTGCTCTGGTTTCCTGCCCGGCATCGCGCGTCCAGGGCGCCAGAGTTCGACGCCACAACATTGGCAAGCTGCGCGACAGGCGCCGATCCTGGCGGACCCGCGCCCATCTCCAAACTCGGGTCTAAGACTGGGTTACGTTCCCGAGACGTCGAGATCGGGTCGAAAGCGACGCGCGCCGGCGGAGGTTGCTCGGCTGCCGCGACCTGCACGCGCGGTGGCGGCGCGCTTCGCGCGAAGGTCGCCGCTCGCGCCTGGAGGCGGTCTGCGATCTTGTCGCACTTGGCAGGCAAGGTCCAACTCATCCAAGCCTGCGCGAGCGTGCGCGCGCCCACCGCCTCCAACGTCGGCCAAGCCGCCCGACCCCTCGCGATGGCGGCTGCCCGCGCCGAGGCGTCTGCCTGGCCGGTGGCTTCCGCAGCCCAAAGGGCAAGGTCGAGCTTCAATCTGTGCCGACGGGCCGCCGTCTGCAGGTCCGTGTAGACCTTCAAATCCGCTGCAAGGCTGGATCCAGGCGCCCGGTACGCGGTTTCGATGCGCGTGACTTCGGGGAGCACAGCCGAGTGTAGGTCGATGTACTGGCCCAGCATCCCGCGACACCAGGCGACATAGCCGTAGTCATCAGCTGGCGGCGCCACGGCGGCTGAAGCGCTCGCGATAGCCGCTACAAACAAGCCTGTCAGCACGATCGATCCTCCCGAGCACAGCGTAGAGCGCCGCCCGGCAATGTCAACTAACGGGCACGAGTTGATCGAAAGTGGATGCCTTCAAGCTCTTGCGGATAGCTGAGGTGCCAGTCGTTGCGCCACCTGAAATTCACGTAAGTAATGGTTACACTGAAATCGAGCGCACGGACCTGATGCCACCAACCGATGGGTATAAAGAGCGCGTCTCCGGGCTCTAGGAGCACTTCATAGAGCCGCGCATCCTTCAGCTGAGGGTATAGATTTAGGTTCAGCTGCGCGTCCTGAAGATCGCGAACCTCGCTGAACATATGGAGATGATTGTAAAGCTTGCCGACATCTGCCGCAGGGGCCAGCAGAACCTGCTTGCGTCCTTTAACCTGAGCCACGAGATTGTTCGTGAGGTCATGGTGCAGCGGCGTGAAGGTGGCGGCGGGACCGATCCACCATTGACCAGCCGCATCCGGCGACTCGGGGTCGAGGAATTTCGACAGCGGCCGTACGTCCGCTCTAAGCGGCGCTAGGGCTTTATGGTTCGACTTGAAATTATAGGCCGTAAGATAGGCGCTGTTCCCCGAGCCTGGAGCCGTAATCATCCGCACGAAGTCATCGAACGGCATTGTCCGGCGATGATCATGTTTGCGGACTTCATAATCTGGCGCTTCCGTTCGGCCGCCCTGGTATTCGATTGGCGCCGAACCCACCTTGTTAGCTAGGTACTCCGGCGTCCAAAGGGTCAGCGCCGGCCAGTCAGCCAGTTCGCCACCCAGCACCACGGGACGATGGCTCTTATAGAACTGTTCGAAGAACTCGTCCGTCGTCAGTCCCTCCAATCTATCAATTCCATCGCCGCCGAGTTGGCGATGCGATTCGATCACATCCAGCAGCCAGTCCCGCTTGGCCAGTTGGATGCTCGCGAGGTGCGCCGCACCGCTCGCAGGCTCGGAGGGCGCGTTCTCGTTGGCGAGGCTTGGCAGGCTCCCCGTGAACCGGTTCGGTTCAATGGCCGGCTCGAACGGGGCCAGGCGCAGCTTGGTCCGATGATCCGGCACGCCCGGACAGCCATCGAGCGTCACGCCGCGGAAGTAATGCTTCTGCCATTTTTCGGTCGGCAGGCCCTCTGATCGGCGGGCGTGGAATTCGCTTCGACTCGCGTCCCAAGCTGCAAACTTGGCCTTCAGGTCGGGATCGGAGTCGATATCCGCAAATCGCGGTGTGATGGATTCCAGCGTGTTGCGCCCCACCGGGAAGAAGAAGCAGATCGGCTCGCCCTCCTCGAACCGCACCCAATGTTGTGACCGCGTGAACTTCCAGTTCATGGTGAAGGTGAAGGGCGACCAATCTGTTTCGATCACCCCGGCGAGGGCGCCGATGCCATCCTTCGGCGCATTGGGCGGCCCCATGACGAACAGATTCCAGCCCGTTTCGGTCCGGAAAAAGACCGTCGATGTGGAAAGTGATCACACCCTGGCCGAAGATCGAGACTGGGGCCAGGCTTTGCGGCAGACCGTCAGGGAAGCGGAACTCGATGTCCTGGGCGCTGAGACCGCCAAGCCACCGCGCTTCGAAGGTGCAGGGGCTCAGCACCTCCCAACCGTGAGCGTTGGCGATATCCAACGGGAGGCAGCGATAGGCGAAGTTCTCGGGCGTGGCGTCCATCCAGGCGCGCTCACGCGGTGCGGGCCGGATGTGGGGGCGCCAGCCGGGATGAACATAGCAGATCAGATCCATGCGTCATATTTGCGTTTTGGTTGAGACTTAGTGATGGAGCGGATTCGTCGCCGGTGCAATACAGCCGATCTTAGGCTAAGAGGCCGACAAGAGCGGGGACGCTGGCCGAGCCGGGGAAGACATCGCGATCAAGCCGCGACCGGTGGAGGTCAAACGCTTCCATCAGGAGACCCTTGGCGAGGCCGCGAAGATCGAGCGTCGGGCGAAGATCCCTCCCCTCGTGAAGCTGCGGCCCCGCGACGCCGGGCCAGTCGGCGAGCACGCGCCCGCCCGAAACCCCACCGCCCGCGACGAAGGCGACCGAAGCCGTGCCGTGATCGGTCCCCCGCGTGCCGTTGAGGCGCGCGGTGCGGCCAAACTCAGTCACCGCCAGGATACAGGTGTCGCGCCAAAGGGGCCCGAGAGCGTCCCGAAACGCGCCGACCACACCGTCGAGAACGGCGACCGGCGTGGCCATTTTGGCGAACGCCTGCTCGTGGGTGTCCCAGGCGTCGATCGTCAAGGCGAGCACCCGCGGTCCCTCGGGCCCCGCCGCCAGGCGGGCGACCTGCTGGGCTTCTGCGATCAGGCGATCGGCCCGCGTCAATCCTTTGGCCGAGCCTCCAGCAGCCCCACGGAGCGCGGAGGCTCCGTGGAGCGCAGCGGCGAACTCGGGATCCGTCGAGGCGTAGAGCTTCGACAGCTGCTCGTAGATGTCGGCCCCGGCGCCTTGGAGGCTCGGCGGCGCCCAGGTGGTCACCGGGGCGGCGCCAGTGAGGATCAAGGGCGCCGTTCGCCCGACCCCGATCGGTCGAACGGACGTTGGCCTCGGTCCGGTCGGGATTGCGGTTAGGGCACGATTGAGCCAGCCGGTATCCAATTGGCGGGGCAGGGCGCCGCCACTTTCCAGCACCTGCTGTCCGTCGAAATGCGACCGTTCACGATAGGGGCTCGCCGCAGCATGAACGACGATCAGTTCACGCCGTGCAAACAGCTCCCCGAGCACCGACAGATCGGGGTGCAGGGCGAAGAGGCCGTCGAGCCGTCGCCCCTTGACGGCGTCGGCGAGGGCTTCTGGACGTAACTCGGCGAACGCTGGGTCGCCCACGGGGGGGCCAAGGCTAAGCCATCGGCTGCGCCACGTAGAACAACGACGATCAGTCTGCGATCACGGGCGCCTGCAGCGGCCAAGGCCTGGGGCGCCAGGGCCCATGCTGCGGCGGTAAGGCCGCTGGTCAGCAGGGTGCGCCTCGAAACGGAACTCATCGTCGGTGGAACTCCGGAGCCGAAAGCAGCAGGACAAGGCCGTCGCGTACTGTAGGGGCGCCCCGCACGGTCGCCACCGTTTGCGGCGTGGCGAGGGCGTCCAGCACGGCGGCGCAGAGCGCGCGAGGATCGCGGACTCGGACGTCGGTATGGCCGGAAATCTGGTAGGCGGTGTCGATCCGCGCCTGTATCCCTGCGGGCGTCAACCAAGCTGTGCGGGTGTCAGGATAGCCATCGGGCGCCGCGCTGTTCCAGGCATCCTGGCCAAGCGCCCGCAGCCACCGCGTCAGATCTACGCCATGGGGATCGAAGCCAAGCGCGCGTGTGCTTGTGAACACGAATTCCTGTGGCGTTAGCACCTTTGCGCCGAATTCCCGCCAGCTGTCCGGTGCGGTGAGCAGCGCCTCATGCAGCACTGACAGATCGCCGTCGCTGTCGCGGAACGCTCTTTCCAGGTGGGCGATCAGTTCGGGTCGGGGGGTATCGTTCACGAAGTGTCGCGCCATCTTGGTTGCGATGAAGCGTGCGGCCGCCGGGCGCCGGCAGGCGGCGCGGATGGCTGCTTCGCCTTCAGACTCGCCGCCGGCTGCGATGACTTGGCCGAGGATAATTTTGGCCCCTGGTTCATGACGCTCGAGGGCGAACCGAAAGACGCCTTCTTCGTCGTAGGTCCAACCCGTTAGCGCGCGCGCCAGCATGAGCACGTCACGCTGACTGTAACCGCCGTCCACCCCTAGCGTGTGCAGTTCAAGCAGCTCCCTCGCATAATTCTCGTTCAATCCGCGGCCGCGTTTTCGTCCCTCTGGCGATTGCGGGCCAATCGAGCTGCGATTGTCGAGGTAGGTCAGCATCGCCGGGTGCCGGGCGCTGGCGAGCACCATCTCTTCGAAGCGGCCCCCAAGGTGGGGCCTGATCGCCTCACGTTCATAGGCGCCGGAGAGCACAGAAACCCAGCCATTCTTCATGGCGGAGACACAGAGATGATTGCTCCAAAACCACGCGAGGCGTTCGTTGATGCCGGTCCCCGCGGCCGCGATGGCGCGGGCGCGGGCGCGGAGCTCGTTCTGATGCTGCGGCGCTTCGGGCTGAAGCACCTCTCGTCCCGCAAGATCGGCCGGGACGGGGCGGCCGGCCGCGCGCGCCTCCCGGAGACGCTCCCAATCGCGCTTCTGGCGATAAAGTTCGCGCGACGATCCGAGCGGCCGCCCAGGCAGGGGTTGCAGGCCCTGCCTTAGCTCGCTCAGCAAAGCCGCCTGCGGATCCTCAACGAACGCCTTTGAAAGACCCTCAGACGATGGACCGTAGCCGAAGCGCTTCGCAGCCTGCACGGCGCGTCGTCGCGCCTGCTCTTGAGTCATGAGCCACCCGCCGGCTGCCGCCGAACTTGCTTGCCCCGGACAAGACTAGGCCGCGCAGACGCCGCTGTCACGCTTCGCCGGACTCAGAACCTGCGCCAAGCGGGCTGCGGCGTCCAGCTGTCGGCCTTTTCGAAGCCCGGGGGCGGCGGCGCTTCCGACGGCGGCCGCACGAGAGGCGCCGCCTCCGCGCGGGATCCGGCGCCGCCCGCTGCGTGATCATCGCCCACGGGGGTAGTCGCAGGCCGGACGGGCTCGGCCTGAGGCGAGGTCTCGACGGCGGCCGGCGGCGAGGCCTCCAGGGCGGCGAGCTCGAGAGGTCGTAGTAGTTCTCCGGCCGGCTCGACCCCGGCGTAGACCCCCTGAAAGCCCTGGGGAGCGCCTGCCCGTCCCGGCCACCGGTAGAAAATGTGCGCGCCAATCTGCTTCAGCTTGACGAGAGAGCCCATCCAGTAGGGCACCACCCAGTCAGTATGGTAGTGCGTTGCGAGCCCCACTGAAGGCTCGACAAACCCATCGAGCGCCCTCGTGGCGACGGCCTCGGCTTCCTTCCAGAGCCGCGGCTCCGGCGGTCGCGCGATGGAGCCGTCACAGGTGAAGGTGAACTGACAGCCCGTTGGGAGTTCGGACCCCTCGAACACCACGCCACAGACCGTCTTGGGATATTCCGGCGAGCGGAGCCGGTTCAGGACCACCTGCGCCACGGCCCGCCGCCCCTGCAGCGGCTCGTTTGCAGCCTCGTAGTACACCGCCTGCGTAAGACACGTCACAGCGCGCGCATGATTCAACCCGCTGTCTGTCGGCAGTTTGAACGGTCGCGCCGCGATGATCGGCTCGATGGAGAACGGTGTCTCAGCGTTCTTGCGACGCGCTTCCTCAGGCGTAAGCGCTTGAAAAAGCTGCGGTCCCCGAGCCAAATCGTAGGCCTGCTGAGGTATCGGCGCCATCGCCGGCTGAAGGACCGCCTTATCGGCTTCAGCCGCAGCCAGCGTCGCTGTGTGCGCTTGGCGAAGGTAGGCGACGACCAGGCCTGCACTTACCAGCAACAGGCCGGCCAGCACCAGAAGCACTCGCCGGGAAAGGAAACGTGACACGCAGCGCTCCTGTGCGTTAGGCGGCCGGCGCGTTTAGCAGACCGGTCGCCTTCGGCCAATAACCGGCGGCAACCTGCGGCGCCGCGTCGCCCTAAGCGGCAAGCAGCGACGTCATCTCCTGAATCGGTCGAACATCCGAGGCGCGACCACCTTCCAGGCGCATGACCTTGTTGCAGTAGCTGCCGATCAGATCGAGGTCATGGGAAGCGAGCACAACAACGCCGGCCCCTTCCACCATGGCCTCAAGACGCGTGTGGGCGGCATCCCGAAACGCTTGGTCCCCCCACCGCGATCCACTCGTCGAGCAGAAGTATGTCCGGCTCCATGGCCGTGACGACGGCGAACGCGAGCCTGGCGACCATGCCGGCGCTGAAGGTTTTCAATGGCAGCCGGAGATATTCGCCAAGCCCGGAGAACTCGGCGATAGCGTCAGCCTTGCTTTCGATCTCTTTGGCCGTCATGCCTGCCAGCAGGCCCCTCAGCATAATGTTGTCATACCCGGTCGCCTGAGCATCCATTCCGAGAGAAAGGTCCAGGAGCGCCGCAACACGACCGCGGACTTCAACTACGCCGTCATCGGGTTCGTAGGCCCCGGCGAGGCACCGCAGGAGTGTGGTCTTCCCAGACCCGTTGGGCCCGACAAGTCCCAGGCGGTCTCCAGGTCTCAGCATGAAGGAGACATCGTCCAGGGCGGTGACCACCTGTACGCCTAGGCCCTGGCTGGTCAGCCGGCCGCCCAGCGTCGTGGCGGCGATATGCTTCTTCAACGACCGCGAATCGGCGCCATAGACCGGAAACCGGACTCCGAGGTTCGTGACAGCGATATGGGACATCTTGACCTCAGAGGTAGTGCACGATGCGCCGGCGGGTGCGCGTGAGAGTCGCCATCGCAATCACCCACGTCGCCAGGATCAAGAACGTCAGCACGCCCCACGTCCGGCCGTCGAGCGGCATTCCAAGCAGCGGCGATCGCACGGCGTCGATCATGTAATAAAATGGGTTCCACGTCAGGAAGTAGTGATGGCGGCCGACCTGGGACGACATCCAGAAGATCGGCGTCATGAACATCATGAACTGAACGACCGCCTGGATGACCTGGGGTACGTCGCGGAACCGTGCCGATAAAACGGCGGCGATCATGCCGGCCGGGGTGGCGATCAGGATCAGGGCCAACAATCCAAGGAGCGAAACCCCGACGTTTCCAACCCCCTTGCCGGCGAAGAACAGCACAACGGCGATGATCAGAAGGTGATGCGCGAGCGTGAGGAGATTGCGCAGGATGGTTCGCCAAACGAAAACGAAGAACGGCATGGAGCTCTGCCGCAGGATGCTGGCCGCCGAGGTGAAGCTCTCACAACCTTCGTTGATCGAAGACGCCAGGAACGTCCAAGTCACAAGCCCCACAGCCACGTAGGGCAGCAGCGTCGCAGGGTCGAGGCGAAACAACTGGGAGTAGAGCGTTCCCGTCCCCGCGACGACGACCCCCATAGAGAGCGTAATCCAGAACGGCCCAAGCATTGAACCGCGGTAGCGCGAGGCGATGTCGTGGCGCGCCAGGGCCCACGCAAGGCCGAACCGTCGCAGTGAGGCCTCAAGGTCCTGAACGGCCCGGCGAAACTCCATCGCAAGGCCGTGATTTCCGGTTCGGAGAATGTGAGGAGTGGCGTCCATCGGTTCTGCTCCTGCGGGGCGCATCCATCGCATGCGCTGCGGGTCGTCGTCCATCCTGATGAGCCATGCGAACTCGGAGGGCGCCGCTTCGCCGCGTTCTTGATCAGTCTTCCTTGGCGGCGCACCCCTCTAGATCCGCCGCAAGCGTGAGAAAAGGGGGCGGCGCCGGTGTCAGCGGCTGCTGCCTGATGCGGGCTTCTACGGTTGGACGGAGCGTCCAGCGCCGCGCGCAGCCCGGCGCAACGACGCGCGGAGATCAGCTCAGAGGCGTGAGCCCGGGGAGTGGCCTCTAGCCGCCGAGCTGGCCGCTGTCAGGCGCTGCGGAGCCCTGCAGATCTTGCCGGAAGCGACTGAGCGTGAGCTCCACCGAATGACCCAACTTGAGGTCTACAAGAGCCCGCGCAGCCGCCATGCGCACCTCCAGCGACACCCCCTCCTGATCGCCCACGAGGCCGCGCAGGACGTTTGTCACCGCCGCCCGCCCGCCGTCGACGGTCCCGAGCAGTTGGAAGGGGTCGAGCTGCTTGATCATGCGACGACCTCTGCCGTGCGGACCGATGGGGAGCAAGCCCCTCAGCGCCATCTTTCAGTTGCGTCAAATTGCAGCGTTTTTTTCGAGGCGCCAATACACACCTCAGAGGAGCTCCTCGATCGCCTTGCGGGCGGCGTCCTTCAGTTCAGGGCGCAGGAGGGCGAAGGCGACGTTGGCCCGCAGCAGCCCGATCTTGTCGCCGCAGTCGTAGGTCGTTCCGTCGTATTCCAGGGCGTGGAAGTCCTGGACCTTCATCAGGTTGGCCATGCCGTCGGTCAGTTGGATCTCGCCGCCGGCGCCGCGCTCCTGGGTCTCCAGGATCTCGAAGATCTCGGGCTGCAGGATATAGCGGCCGGAAATGAACAGGTTGGAGGGTTCGGTCCCGGGCGCGGGTTTCTCGACCATGCCGGTCATGCGGTTCAGCCGGCCGTCCTGGCCGTCCAGCGCCACGATGCCGTACTTGTGGGCTTCGCCCTCGGGCGCCGGCTCGACGACCACGATGTTGCCGCCGGTCTTCTCGTAGGCGGCGACCGCCTGGGCCAGGGCCGGCGGCGTGGCCGCCATCAGCATGTCGGGCAGCATCACCGCGAACGGCTCGTCGCCGATGATGTCGCGAGCGCACCAGACGGCGTGTCCCAGCCCCAGAGGAGCCATCTGGCGCACGAAGCTCATCTGGCCGGGCTGCAGGATATCGCGCCGCACCTCGGCCAGGATGTCGGTCTTGCCCTTGGCTTCCAGCGCCTGCTCGATCTCGGGATTGGCGTCGAAATAGTCCTCGATGGCGCCCTGGCCGCGACCGACGATGAAGACGAAGTGTTCGATGCCGGCGGCGCGCGCCTCCTCGACGATGTAGGACAGGATCGGCCGGTCCACGACGTTCAGCAGGTTCTTCGGCGTCGTCTTCGCGCCCGGCAGCACCCGCGTTCCCAGACCCGCCACAGGCAGGACGGCCTTACGCACACGCTTCATATGTTGATCCTTCCCCTTCGACAGACTCTATCCGCGATTCGGGTCGACTGATATCGCCGTTCGAGCACGCCTGCGGACAGGCGAGCTCAACGCAAAGCCCTGTCCGTACCTTGCCCCGCCCACGTCAAGCGCTGGCGCTCACAGACCGAGCGCGAACGCCGCGGGCGCCGGAGAGCGCGCCGGCCGCCAGAGACCCAAACACCAACGCGGGTGTCAGGCCTGCAAAGATGGGCCAGTCAGGCAAGATGCGCCGCCGGCTTGATGCTCGCGGCAGGAACGAGGCCAGCAGATGCGAAGGGGAGGGGTAGTAGCGCGCCTCGCCACGGTAGAGGACCACCACACCGTCGTCCCCGAAACGGCCGCCGCTGGCCTCTGGGGCGGACGGCGGCGAAGAGAACTTTCACGAGGTTCGAGGACATGGCGCATCTCCATAGGGTGTGATGCGCATGACTATGGCTTAGCTTTCGGCTGCCTCGAATTCAGCCAACGACCTCGAGCATGTTGTAGGAATGCAGAGTGCGAATTGTGCGCTGCACAAAATATGCTATGCGCTTCCTTGCTTCAGAGGGGGCGAAGACATGACTTACATCCCAATGCGCACTGTGCCAGGGCTTTTTATCGGCCGCCGGACCGTTGTTCTCGCAGATGCGAACATCCCGCCCACTGCGCCGGCGGCCTATCGGTGTGGGGCGTGCGAAGCGCCGGTGCTTGGCGGCGGCCATGACTTCGATGTCCGCGACACCGTCGTGAAGTGCCGTTGTGGCCAGATCAATCAATTCTGAACCGCCCGATCTTGACGATCCGGGCCACCCTGGCGCGGCAGCGATCGGACATCGCGCCGCGCCATAGGTCGAGCCCGGAGAGCGGACCAGGGCCGCGGATACGCCGCGGCCTTCGCAATCCTAGAGAGCGGGCGGGCCGCTATTCGGCGGCGACCACTTCCGGCGACTTGGTCCCCTGGAGGCGTTTGACCAACGCCTCATACTCTTCCCAGAGGCCCTTCGGCGTGTGTTCGCCAAACTTCTGGTAGAACTCGGGGATCAGCGCCGCTTCCTGGGCCCAGATGCTCAGGTCGACCGTCAGCAGAAGGTCGAGCTGGGCGTCGGTGAGCGTGACACCGGACAGGTCCAGGCTGTCCTTGGTCGGCACCTTGCCGATCGGCGTGTCCACCGCATCCGCGCGGCCTTCCAGCCGCTCCACGATCCACTTCAGCACACGCGAGTTGTCGCCGAAGCCCGGCCACACGAACTTGCCGCGCTCGTCCTTGCGGAACCAGTTCACGAAGTAGATCCGCGGCAGCTTGGCGGTGTCGGCCTTCTCGCCCATCGCCAGCCAGTGAGCGAAGTAGTCGCCCATGTTGTAGCCGCAGAACGGTAGCATCGCGAAGGGATCGCGCCGCAGCTCACCGATCTTGTTCTCAGCCGCCGCCGTGCCTTCCGACGCCACGTTGGACGCCATGAACACCCCGTGCCGCCAGTCCCGGGCCTCGGTCACCAGCGGCACCGCCGAGGGCGCGGCGGCCGCCGAACAGGATGGCGGAGATCGGCACGCCGGCCGGGTCTTCCCACTCCGGCGCCACCACCGGGCACTGCGAGGCGGGCACGGTGAAGCGAGCATTCGGATGCGCCGCCGGCTCGTCGCTGTCGGGCGTCCAGGAGCGGCCTTTCCAGTCGGTCAGGTGCGCCGGCGCCTCGTCGGTCAAGCCTTCCCACCAGACGTCGCCGTCATCGGTCAGGGCCACGTTGGTGAAGATGCAGTTGGAGTGCAGCGCATCCACCGCATTCTTGTTGGTGGTCTCGCCGGTGCCGGGCGCCACGCCGAAGAAGCCGGCTTCCGGATTGATGGCGTAGAGGCGACCATCCTCGCCGAAGCGCATCCAGCAGATGTCGTCGCCAATCGTCTCGGCCTTCCAGCCCTCGAGCGTCGGCTGCAGCATGGCCATGTTGGTCTTGCCGCACGCGCTGGGGAAGGCGGCGGCGATGTAGCGGACCTGGCCCTCGGGGGAGGTCAGCTTCAGGATCAGCATGTGCTCGGCGAACCACCCTTCGTCGCGAGCCATGACCGATGCGATCCGCAGGGCGAAGCACTTCTTGCCCAGCAGGGCATTGCCGCCGTAGCCCGACCCGTACGACCAGATCTCCCGCGTCTCCGGGAAGTGGACGATGTACTTGATCTCGTTGCACGGCCAGGCGACGTCCTTGGCGCCGTCGATCAGCGGCATGCCCACCGAATGGACCGCCGGCACGAAGAAGCCGTCCTCGCCGAGCTGGTCGAGGGCGGCCTGGCCCATCCGCGTCATGATGCGCATGGATACGGCCACATAGGCAGAGTCTGTGATCTCAACGCCGATGGCGCTGATCTGGGATCCGAGCGGCCCCATGCAGAATGGCACGACGTACATGGTCCGACCGCGCATCACGCCGTCGAACAGCTGCTTCAGGTCGGCCCGCATCTCGCCCGGATCCAGCCAGTTGTTGGTCGGGCCGGCGTCCTCGGGCTTCTCCGAGCAGATGAAGGTGCGGCTCTCGACACGGGCGACGTCGCGCGGATCGGAGGCGGCGTAGAACGAATTCGGCCGCTTGGCCGGGTTCAGCGGCTTCAACGTGCCGGCAGCGACGAGTTCGGCCGTCAGCCGATCCCATTCCGCATCCGACCCGTCGCACCACACCACGCGGTCGGGCTTCGTCAGCGCGGCGATCTCGCCGACCCACTGGACGAGCTTGGCGTGTTTCGTCGGCGCGGGCGCAAGTCCCGGGACGGTGACGGACATCATCTGGCGAACCCCCATAGCAAGCCCGGCGTCTTTAGAGCCGGATCAACCCCGGACCGCTCTTACGTCGCCGATTGGGAACCGCCTACCCTTGCTGGCCAACCGAGACTCGGAAAGTGCCCCGGCGCCCCGAACAAGGCGACGGCTCCCTCTTCGCAGGCAGGTGCGTATCGCGCGGCTGTGTCGATTCGTCGCGCCGCAGCGTCTGCCGCTTGCCGGCTGTCCGGCCCCAGTTTCGCTGATGACGCGGCGGTGGCGCATCGCTACACAAGGACGACGGCGGAGGGGGCGATGGCGACCTATAATTTCTCAACGATGACGCCTGAAGAGGCGCGCAAGTTCAACATCATCGATTACGACACACTCGTCTTCCCGACTGGCTCAGCCGCATTGGTTGGCGTCCAGTACTTGCCGCAGTCCGATGGCTTCGGCGTCTACCGCCTGACATTGGGCGCCCGCACCCTCGACTTCCCGCAAGCCGGCGCCTTCTTCGGCCTGCCAGCAGCCTCAGCCGCTGGGCGACTGGTGTTTCAGGACGGCTCGCGCCTCTTCGTCGGTGGAGACCTCAACGACACCTTCGCTCCAGCCGGCGTCGCTTATCTCCGGCCGGTCGCTGCGTATGGCGGCGGTGGCGATGATTCGCTGGACGGCGGCGCGTCGAACGACATGCTGCATGGGAACCTAGGCGCTGACACCCTGAGCGGTGATGCGGGTCAGGACACCCTCTACGGCGGTCAGGGTGATGACGTGCTGAGCGGAGGCGACGGAGCCGACGTGCTGATGGGGAACTTGGGTCAAGACACGCTCGATGGCGGCGAGGGTGACGATCGCTTGCATGGCGGGCAGGGCAACGACGTCCTGCTCGGCGACCTCGGGGACGATATGCTGTTCGGAGATCTTGGCGCTGACACGCTCCAGGGTGACGATGGGCAGGACAGCCTCAGCGGCGGCGCCGGGAATGACGTTCTGCTCGGTGGCCGCGGCAATGATGTGCTCTTGGGAGAAGCCGGCGCTGACAGCCTACGCGGTCAAGCGGGCCTGGACACGCTGAGCGGCGGGGCAGGCGCCGATAGCCTTGAGGGTGGCGCCGGCGCTGATTCCTTAAGCGGCGGAAGCGGCGCCGATCTCTTCCTGTTCGGCCCGACCGACAGCACGATCACTGCGCCGGATCGTATCAGCGACTTCGACGAAGATGATACGATCGACTTCCGCGGCCTCGCCGCAGCGACTCCGCTCAACTACCTGTTCATCGCCCCACAGGCCTCATTCGCCGCCGCTCAAGCCGCGGCCCAGACGGCGTTTACGGCCAGGCCAGCGCTCATCTATGTGGGGACGATTGTCGGCGATGACTTCGTGATCTTCGTCGACAGCTTCGGCACTGACACCGCCGATAGCGCTGTCATCTTAGTCGATGTACAGACGTTCAATCCGTTCACCGCCATCATCTGAGGTGCTCGCCCGTCGCTGGCGTGGATTGTTCATGCGTGCTTGGATCGCGCGCCGAAATTCAGCGCCGTCTAAAATGATCCGGCCTGTATTGTCGACCAGGCTAACGGGCGCCCAAGTTCCGTCCAAGATCGCGTCGCAAGCCTCTTGAAGGGCCTGCTCCACGCCAGGCAATTCGACGCTGTGGCGGCGTCCGAGGCGCCAGCCTGTCATGGTATAGAGACGCGCCGGCTCTCGGTCTTCAGTCACGCCAAGCGCCGCTCGCCGAGGCCCTAGGCGGGCTCTTCATCGACTCTTGTTCTCTTTTTCTAACTGGTCTGCGAAATGCTCGGCCTCGTGCCGCGTTTCGAAGAAGGGCGTCTGAACCAGACCGCCAACCACCAGCGAATAGGGCGCGCTCACGCCATGCGCGACCTGGCGCACCACGTGCCACCCGAACTCACAGCGCTCCGCTTTCCAAATCTGGGCCATGCAGACACAGTCTTACGCGGTCAGTCCGGACCTTTCTAGCCGGCGCCTCGCGAAGCGCCAGTCAGGGCTTCCTCAAGGCCGCGGCGGCTTTCCACCGCAAGCCGCAGCAGCGCCGAGTCTGCGCCCATCAGCCGTCGCCTTGCCTTCGGGGCGATGAAATAGTTGCGTCCATCGCGCACGATCCAACCTGCAGCCTGCAGTTTCGCAACTTTCCGGCGCAAGGTCTCGTACGGCACGCCAGACGCGCGATTCAATTGGCTTAAGTTCAGAGCGTTCAACGTTTCCGGCAGACGGATACTTTCGTCGAGCAGCACGCCTAGGATGTAGAAGGCTTCGAGATCGCCCTCAAACTGCGCCTGGACTAAGCGGAAGAAGTCTAGCACGGTTCGAAGAAGTATCGGTGTGACTGCGACGTTGGGTGCTTCTGAAGTCGAACTCGCCGGGGTTTTCACTGACTGCTCCAATGCTTCCCCGACATCACAGAGCACCCGCCGGGCGTAGGCTGTATAGCCCTCAACTGGCGTTGCTCAGATATCAACGAGATGGAAATCTGCAAGCGGCGCGCGAACTGCGACGGGTGCGCCGAGGACACCGCCGTAGCCGGGCCACGTCTCGACCAGCAGGGCTACGCCTTCGGCGTTGGGCAACTGCTCGATCCGCCAGAAGCCCGAGCGGGATCGGTAGCGTAGATTATCGCCGGCATAACAAACGACGTCGCCGATCCGCCGGCTCTGTACGTCATGGTCCGTCATGGAGAACCGCGCCGACTGCAACATGATAAATCTAGCCGGATCGCCACGCCGTTCGTCTCAGGTGGAGCGGCCTGCGTTGCTAGACCGTGTGGCGACATCCCGAGTGCTCCTAGACGCTGACAAGATCGTGCCCAAGCCGTGGTGTAGCTTTAGCGGTGTGGTCACCGCGATCTCCAGCAGGGCCGGATCCTGTCAGGCGGCCACGGCGGGCAGGCTGACGAGGCATCATCGCTGAGCGGGGCGACGCTTTCCAGGGTCATGTAGCGGGAGCGCGGCCCATTCGTCGGACTGCTCGAGCAAGATGGCGCCAACCAGCTGGGTGACGGCGGCTCCGTTCGGGAAGCTCATGTAGGCCAGCACGTCGTCTTCGGCCCAGTCCATCAAGTCGGCCCGCTTCGGCAGCTTGGACCGCAGCTGGTCGGAGACCTTGCGCCACTGTGCCTTGGCGGTGGCGGGATCGTCATGGACGAAGGCGGTGGCCATCAGACCACGCGCCGACCGCTCTTGCCGGAATGAGCCAGGGCGTTGCGGGCAAAGTGGACCCGGCAGCGCTGTTGGGTGGCGCTCAGCACCCGGGCGGCGGCGGCCTTCAAGCCCTCGTGCGGGTCGGAGATCACCAGCTTCACGCCGCGCAGGCCGCGCCGCGCCAGCTTGGGAAGGAACTCAGTCCAGAAGGTCTCCGCCTCCGAGGGGCTCACGCCCACGCCCACGCCCAGCACCCCGCGGCGGCCATCGGTGTTGACGCCCACCGCCACCGTGACCGCCATCAACCCCGCGCGGCCGGCCCGGCCGCACCTTCACGTAGGTGGCGTCGATCCAGCAGGAGGGCCACTCGCCCCCGATTGGCAGCTCCAGGCAGGCCTGCATCAGCTCGTCGATTTCCTCGCAACGCCGGCTGACCTGGCTCTTGGAGATGCCGCTCATGCCCATCGAGCGGACCAGGTCGTCGACCGAGCGGGTGGAGACGCTCTGGATGCGTCTGCTGGATCACCGCGGTCAGCGCCTTCTCCGCCAGCCGCCGCGGCTCCAGGAAAAAGGGAAGTTGCTGCCCTTGCGAAGCTTCGGGATCCGCAGCTCGACGGTCCCGGCGCGGGTCTCCCAATCACGGTCGCGGTAGCCGTTGCGCTGCGCCAGCCGCTCGGGGCTCTTCTCGCCATGCGCCGCGCCGGTGAGCTGGCCAACCTCCAGGTCCACCAGCCGCTGCGCGGCGAAGCCGACCATCTCACGCAGCAAATCGGCGTCAGCGCTCTTCTCCATCGGTACGCGAAAGGCGACCATGTCGACGGTCATCTCCGGTCTCTTGGTTTGCGGTTTGTGTCTGCAAACCGACCCTAGCCGAAGATCGCGGATGACCACCCGCTGTACCGCTCGCTCGCTACGGCGCCTGTGAAGGCGCGCTTCGCGAGCGGCTTCGCTACCGCCCAGCTGCAACACCAGCGGGGACACGACCCCTCAGGACTTGTGTGCAACCCGAGCGAGTTGATACCCCTCGCGCCTCGTAGCGCAGAATGAGCGGATACCTGATCTTCTATCGGGTCGAGACGAAGAAGGTCGTCGTCATTCCAAGTCCACGACGGAGCCATGGACTACGAGCCGATACTGTTGCCAGATCGACTGTCAGCAGGCGGCCGGCCTGCGCAATTTCCGATAACAAACATTAGGCGGTCGTCGGGATTGGGCGCCCTAAGGGCGACGTGTCGCTGACTCAATAAGCTGCGACGCCGGGCCTGCTCGGCGGTTCTCGCCTCTTTTGCGGCGCAGGTGGCGGCTTCCTGGCTCCAAATCTGCGACGAGCAAGTCGACGGGCTGCCAGCTCACCTCGCTTTACCCCCTCTTCCCAGCGTTCCAGTCAGGACGTCGGTAACGGGTCGGACGTCGAAGTCGGGTTGGATCTGCTGCGTCGAGGAGTGAAGATCCTGCGCTATCACACCGGGAATTGCCCCGTCGTGCGGGCTGACGCCACGCCGCACCTGTGACGTGGCCTATTGCTGGGCACGCACGGGCGTCGCATCCTACCGCGGTTCTTTGGGGGGTGTGGCGCGTGCGTATTCGATTGGCTTTGGCCGCAATCGCGGCTGTGGGGCTGCTGCCGCTGGCGGCGCTCGCGGATTCCTGGGACACGTGGCGCTACGCGGTCAAAATGGGCCAGGAAGCCGAGGTCGTGCGGATGCTCGACGCCGGCCAAGATATCGACATGCAGAACGAGGAGGGCTGGACAGCGCTCCACGTGGCCGCAGAGGACGGCAATGAGCGCATGGTCCGCTATCTGCTCGCCCGCGGCGGCGCGGACCGACCTGAAGACCACGCGCGGGCGTACGGCCTATGATGTGGCGGAAGGCTATTCGGCCATCCGAGCGGCGATCCGGGCCAAGATGGCGCCCCCGGCGGACCCCTTTGCGCCCTACCTCGGCGGCGCTGCGGCGGCGCCCGCGAAACGGCCCCCGGCGGCGCCCATGAAGGCGGGCAACGGGGCCTGCGCGGCCGCGAATGCGAACCCGGCCAATGACGGCCGCACGCCGGCGACGCGGCCGCGCCTGCAAGCTCGGGACGCTGTTTGGTATAACCAGCCGGCGGAGCTCGCCGCGCTCCTCGACGACTGCGTCGGCGTCAACTCCAAGGACACGGACGGGGGCACGCTCCTGCACGTGGCCGCCGAGCGCAACCGGATCGATATCGCGAAGCTGCTGATCGCCAAGGGCGCGAGCCGGACGGCCACCGACAACAGTGGCAAGCGGCCCGCCGACTATGCCGCGTCACCCGAGATGCAGGCGCTCTTAGGGGCGCGATCGCCAGGCGGCCCGTCCACGCCTGTCCCGGCGAGCGGCGCCAATGAAGCTTACTGCAAGCAGATGTGGCACGAGGCGACTGCGCTTTGCGGTTTGGGCGCGGCGCGCTGCACGAACACGGCGAGCATCCGGTACAGCGCCTGCCTGAAGAAGGGCACCTGGTACTAAAGAAGGCCTTCGATCCTGACGGTCCGCTGTCAGGCTGGATGGCCAGTCCGAGTTTCGACCCGAGGCCGAAGTTCGCTTGGTTGAGAGCCAGGCAACCTACTTCGGCTCCCGTTCGTCCCGACGCTGCTTAGCCCGCTGATCTGGTGAGAGCGGCTTCTCGGTTGCCAGGTTGCGCCAAATCTCCGCGATCTTCAGGAAGTCAGCCCGCTCTGCCTCATTGCGTGCGTACTTCGCCAGCCGCTCTGCCTCTTCAGCACGCTCGAGATATTCGTTCTGCAATGCACTTCTTCTGCTCGGGGTGAGCGGCGCGCGTGGCTGGTCAGCACGCACATGTATATCACCGTTCATTCGCCGCCAGGTCGCCGCCCGTCCCTACCCCACAACGCGGACTTCGACCAAAGCGACGTCCCGGGGTCCCCCGGGCCCAGACCCCGCAGCGTCGGCGTTCGCCCGGAGGTCGTCAGGCTGCCCGTGCAATGTGCGCTTCGCCCATGTGGATCAGGATCGCGGTGTAGACGATGTCGCTGATCACCATGTCGCGTTCGTCTGCCAGTTCGCGGACGCGGCCGACGACAGGCTGCGCCAGCGCAAGCGTCACGGACGGCGAAGACGTCGGACCGGTCAGCAGGTACTTGCGAAAGCCGTCAGCCTCCTCGTCGAGGAAGCGCTCCAGGACGGCGGCGTAGTGGTCAGCCACGGTCTTGCCGGCGAGTTTGGCCTCGCCCTTCATCCGCTTATGCGCCCAGCGGGGCAAACGCATCGAGAGGTTCGTCCGGTGGACGTACTGCGGGGCCCCGTCGCTCTGGCCGACCTCGTGTTCCATCGATCCCATCGACCTCCAACTCGCAAATCAGAGAATCGCCCATGGCGGACTCCCCGTCCAGTCGGTTGTCAACGCGAAGATTCTTCAGGCGAAGCCGGAGAACGCCGCGACAGTGGCGGCGGCCCGCCATCGGGCCTCGCCGTGAGGCGACCAATGCTCCGCCCGAGCGCCCATGAGGTGGAACGACGTCACGGGCAGCGCCAAGGCGACTAGGATGAGCGGATCCAGCGAAGCGTACTTGAGGGCGCGTTGGCGCGCCTTCGGGACGCTGAGCCGGGCGCACTCCTCCACCCACTGGGCCAACGCGGGATCTGGTGTGGGCGGACAGCCGGGCGCACCTACGATCCTCATGGCCGCGCGAACGTGGGAGAGACGAGCCGCGGTGGAAATCTCGTAGGCGGCTGCGGTTCGCAGTTCGGCTGAGCCGCCGCGCGTGGAAACCTGCCCCCACCGCATTTCCAGGCCCGACATCAAGGGCCCCCGTCCCATGCAGATGTTCATCTGGGTGCAAAGGGCGTCGACCACATCGAGCACCTCGCGGGTCCAGACGCGGAGGAGCTCCTGCGCCGCGGGCGAGCGTGACTCGATCAGCGCTGCGCTTGCTTCGCCGAGACGCAGCTCCTCCGGCTGCATGCGGGCGATATTCAGGTCCAGGGGTTCGGAAGCGTGGGTCCAGCCCTCATTCGTCGGGTCGCCGACCAGGTCCACGCCGGCTTGGCCGTGCGGGACGAGGGGCTCCCGATGCGTCGGACAGCAGGTCGCCAAAGGGTGCGTCCAGTTCACCCGCACATGGGGCGGCCGCTCAATCGCCATGTCTTCTTGCAGGCAGGACCGACAGACAGCCCAGGCTAGTGGGACCGGCAGCCCCGCCGGCGCGGCCGACTTGAGGAACGCTGGGTGCACCATCGCCTCGAGCTCGGCGATACTGCGGCCCGTGCGGGCTGTGATACCGGCGAGCGCGGCGCGATCCGGGTTGCGATCGCCCTCGTGGAGTTCGACCCCGATCTCCCAGCCGACCTCGTGCAGGGAGAGCAGCTGCCGATGAGCAATCCGCACCAGCCAGGACGACAGCGCCTCGCCGGGCACCGGCTCGACACGCGGAAGGGCCAGGGTCGGCGCGATGGGAGCCTCAAAGCCCATGTTCCACCTGCTCGCGCTGCGCCACGATCTGTTCGAGCAGGCCGACCGTGATGCATTCGGTTCCTGTCCGGATGGCCTCCTTCGCGGCCTTCTCCAGCAGCGCGAACATCGCGCCCATGTTGCCGGCGAGCACATGGAGGGTGTTCATCAGCGCCTTGTCGACCTTGGTTGGCTTGCGGAGCGGCAGGTGCGCCACGCGCTCCCGGACGAGCTCGACGACCCACCGCTCCTTCTTTGCCCACCGAGGCAAGCCGACGATCTCGAAGCGTTGCGCGAGGTGCTCGTCGGCCTTGATCAGCGCCCTCGCCTCGCCGCTGCCAAAGCCCGCGACGGCGATCGACAGCTCGTTCGACAGGTACTTCAGGGTGTTCAGCACGACCTGCTGAGCAGACGCCCGCTGATCGAGGATGTGCTGCATCTCGTCGATGATCAGCAGACGCACGGTCCG
Source organism: Phenylobacterium sp. J426 (assembly GCF_024699945.1). Classification (GTDB taxonomy): domain Bacteria; phylum Pseudomonadota; class Alphaproteobacteria; order Caulobacterales; family Caulobacteraceae; genus Phenylobacterium. Next base: position 116,423 of record NZ_JAJOMY010000002.1, read on the forward strand.
GGCCTCCATGTGGCGCACCACCATGGCGCGCAGACGCGGGACGGTGACGTCCGGCATCGGCGCCTGCATGCCGCGCAGGATCTCCAGGTAGAGCCGCTTTTCGTCGACGGTTGGCGGCGCCTGGATGGCCACAACCGAGCCCGGCTCGATCTCCTGCCGCGCCTCCTCCTCCAGATAGAGGTCGAGGAAACGGCGGATGATCCGGGTCTTGCCGCTGTTCGGCGGCGCATACACCAGAAGCGACGGCATACGGACCCGCTTGGGCATCCGCACCAGCTCCAGAAGCCGCTCCACAACGGCCTCGCCGGGCGGATAGGGCAGCCAGGCGTCCGATTCGATCGCCCGCAGGCGTTCTGCATCATCGGCCGTGGCGAGGTGGCGGATGCTGGGGTCGAGGTGGTCGAAAGCCCCGCAAGTGTCTGTCTGGGACATCAGAATGCTCCTCCCCAGCTGTCGTTGATCTCGGCGGGCGGTTGGGTGGCCCGGCGCGCGTCGGCCAACCGCTCCTGCATGCGCCGGGCGCGCTGCGAGGTCTTGGCGCTGGCGGCGAGCTCGGCTTCGATCTCCGCCATGGCGCGCCGGGCCAGAAGCCCCTGTGCAGGCCCGCGTTCACCACGCGTCGCGCGCGCCATCGCGCGGTAGAGCGCCAAGGTGGGCGCGCGCCCAGGTTCGTGTGCGAACCGGTAAGGGGCGATCACGTAGCGGCTATGCTCCAGCCGCACCCAGACCTTGGACAGGTCGCGGGGGTCGAACTTGACCTCTACCTTCCCCTTGCGCTCGGCGTAGGCGAGCTTCAGCTCCTCACAGGCATAGTCCTGCCCGAACAGGCGAATGCCGTGGCGGGTGACCTGCCGAACCGAGGACGGCAGCATGTCCAGCCGGAAGGCTTCCGGGTCGTCGGGCATGCGCGGCGCCTTTCCGGCCGTCGCTTCCTCCCAGGCCTGCAGCGGCGTCTTGCCGAGCGCCGAGTGGACCGTGTTGTGGTAGACGCCGAGGATCTGCTTGGCGAACCAGTCGTCGAGCTCCGCCAGGGTGAGCCTCGCCGAGCCCACGCTGTCGTAGTCGCCGCGGGCGCTCGGGCTTGAGTGCGTGGCGCCGGGCAGCATGCGGCAGGCGCCCATCATGGTCCCGATCATCCGCTCGATGTGGCCGCCCCAATGCGGGCGGCCGGCGGGCCTCAGGAAGGTCTCCACGCCCTGGTTCTTCAGGCCCCGCACGAAGGCCTCGGCGCGGAACTCCGCCGCCCGGTCGCTGTGGACCAGCCGCGGAAGGCCGCGTCCCGGCCAGGGGTAGTCGTAGCGGCGGGCGCTGAGCCAGGGACCCTTGTCGGCCACGGCGAAGGGAGATGGCGATCGCCGCGCGCAGCAACGAAGGCGGCTCGAGCGAGACGTAGTAGCCGACGATCATGCGGGTGGCGACGTCGAAGACCAGGGTCAGCCAGGCGCGCCCGATGGGCTTGCGATGCTCGCTATCGACAATGATCACGTCAGCCAGGGTGTGGTCGATCTCGAACACCGCCCAGGGCTCGGTCACCAGGAAGCGGCCATGGCGGGGCGTCGCAGCTTCCGCCGCCTTGCGCCCATTGCGACGGGCTTCGACCTTGGCTCGCTTCAGCTTGTGCAGGCGGCGGATCACCGCCGCCCGGGCGGGTGGCGCAAGGCCTTCGGCTTCGCAGTCGGCGGCGATCTTGCCGACGGTGTCGAGCATCGAGGGCTTCGCCGGCGTGAGATAGTAGTGCAGCAGGCGCTGCAGGATGATGATCTCGACGCGCGGGTGCAGACGCGAGCGTCCTTTCGGGAAGCCGCGCTTGTGCTGAGCCAGCGCCCGCACAGTGACCTCCCCTGCTCCGCTGACCCGCCGCAGATCGCGGTAGATTGTCGCGCGGTGGACGCCTGCCACTTCGGCGGCGAAGTCAATGTCGACCGATCTGCGGTCCGGCATCGTCACCAGGTGCTGGATCGCCTGGGCCCGACCAGCGAGCTCGTCGAAGCGCTGCTGCGAGATCGTGTCGATGGGCGCCACACGGGCTTCGTCGCCTGCGGTCATGGCGCGCCCTCCCCTTGCGCCTGCTCCTCGGGGAAGAACATGGAGAAGCCGACGATCTGGCGGGTGCGCTCATCAATGGCGGTGATCAGCCAGCCCCGCCGGCTGGCGTCTGCGATGTAATCCATCGGCTCGACGTCGATGCGGATCGGCAGCTCGTCGCCGGCGTCCGCGTCCGGCGTGGCCCCTCCGCTGGACGGCGGCTGCGCGACTACCTCGTCGAGCAGCTGCGAGACGGCTTCGAAGAGTTCGGGTGAGAGGTCCTCGATCTGCCCGATCGGAGGATCTTCGGCGCGGGAAATGTCGGCTTCGATGTTCGGGAAATGCGTGGTCATCGGCTTGCCCTTCTGTGGACTGCCGATGAGCTGGACTCCGAGCCGTCAACTTCGCAACTGGCAAACTGCTAGCAAGCAAGTCGCGAACCGCCTGCCCAATTAACAGTAGTTTCTAGATAGAACAAATACTTATACAGGGCCGCCAGTATCACTTTGTTGTGAGATAATGGGTTCTTGTCTTTTGACAGCTCGCGGGCGCTGGCAACTGTCACTATCCGCACGAACACAACCTGATGCGACACTGATTTCGATACGTTCTATAGTGACAGCCTGGGGTCGCCGCCATGGCCAACTGTCACGTGTCACGAAGACGATCGTTTGTGAGACACCCGGAGAACGCGGATGCTGGTCGGCTACATGCGGGTCTCGAAGTCGGACGGCACACAGACCCTCAACCTGCAGCAGGACGCCCTGCGCCTCGCCGGCGTCGACGACCGCGCCATCTATGACGACCTGGCCTCCGGCCGGGCCGACGACCGACCCGGGCTGCAGGCCTGCTTGAAGGCGCTGCGCCCCGGCGACACCTTGGTGGTCTGGAAGCTCGACCGGCTCGGGCGCAACCTGCGCCACCTGATCAACACCGTGCAGGACCTGGCGGCGAAGGATGTTGGCCTAAGGGTGCTCACCGGCCACGGCGCCGCCGTCGACACCACCACGGCGCCCGGCAAGCTGGTGTTCGCGATCTTCGCCGCCTTGGCGGAGTTCGAGCGGGAGCTGATCTCCGAGCGCACACGCGCTGGCATCGCGGCCGCCCGGGCGCGAGGCCGCTCAGGCGGTCGCAAGCCGAAGATGACCGCCGCCAAGGTCCGGCTCGCGCAGGCCGCCATGGGCAAGCCGGAGACCAAGGTCGCGGCGCTCTGTCGGGAGCTCGAGGTCAGCCGCCAGACTCTCTACCGGCACGTCGGCCCCGGCGGCGAGTTGCGCAAGGATGGACGCGCGGCGCTAGAGCGCTCACGGGGCTGACCCTCCCCCTCCCCGTCGCCCCCCCGCTTTAACCACGAGTTCATCTCACTTCGGCAGGGTGCCCCGCGTCGGCTGAACCGCCATCGCCAGGAGGTCGATGCTTCGCACGAGCAGGTCTGGGTCCCCGCCGGCCACCAGGAAGGCCTGCACCGACCTGGCCACGCCATCCGGGATGGCGACGCCTCGCAACTCCCGATCCACATAATCGCATAGCCGTTCGATCCGCGGCGTCACGCGCCGGAGCGTGCCGTGCTTGGCGCGGGAGACGACGGGCTGGTCCAGCCGGGTACGTTGCGCGATGGTTTCCTGCGTGTACCCAGGCCGCGCCAGAAGCGCGTTGAGATCGCGCGTCAGGGCGTCCAGGGAATAGTCACGCTTCGCTTGCATTGTTCCGCATAATCGCATAATTTTGGTCGCATGGAAAGCGGGCCAAGCTCATGCGCGTGACGGACCTGTTCTGCGGGGCCGGGCTTTTCAGCGCCGGTTTCTCGGCCGCCGACTTCGAGATCGTGCAGGCGGTGGAGCTCGACCGCGAGGCGGTCAAGAGCTACAGCCGCAACGTCTCTCCGAACGTGGTGCAGGGCTCGGTCACGGCGCACAAGCCGGTCGAGACCGACGTGCTGATCGCAGGCCCGCCCTGCCAGGGCTTCTCGACGTTGGGCCGGATGGACCCGACTGACGCCCGCAACAACCTCAGCCTCGAGGTGCTCCGCTGGGCCAAGGACAGCGACGCCAAGGTGGTGGTGATCGAGAACGTCCCGCCGTTCCTGCGCTCGCCGCAATGGGCGCTTCTGACCCGCAGGTTGCGCCGCCTCGGCTACGGCATCGAGACCTGGGAATTGAACGCCTACGACTTCGGCACGCCGCAGCTTCGGCGTCGCGCGTTCACGGTGGCGAGCAAGGTGGGCGTCATCGGCCGGCCAGCTGAAACCGGCCCCGGCAAGACCGCGGGCCAGGCCATCAGCGACCTCGCAGGCCTCGACGCCGGCGACGACGCCTTGCACGTCTGGCCTGAGCCTCGCGGGGTCGCGGCCGAGCGTATCGCGCTCGTGCCGCCGTGCGGCGACAAGCGTGACATCATACGCCTCGCGCCCGACCTTTGTCCGCCCTCATGGATCAAGATGGGCTGTCAGGCGACCGACGTCTGGGGACGCATGGATCCGAACGCGCCGGCCAACACGCTGCGCTGCACCTTCCAGAACCCATCCAAGGGCCGCTATCTGCACCCGACGCTGAACCGCACCCTCTCGCTCCGGGAAGGCGCGCGGCTTCAGGGCATCCCGGACAGCTGGCAGATGAGCGGCCGGGGCTATCCGGTCGCCCGGCAGATCGGGAACGGCGTGCCGGTGCCGCTGGCCGCCGCCGTCGCCCGCCAGGTGGCGGCGGCCCTGCACTAGCCCTCGGCGGCTTGCGGGTCGGCTTGTGCATCCTCGTTCGCGGCCTCGGCGGCGGCCGGCGCGCCAGGGCCGTCCCCGCTATCTAACCCTGCGGCCTCGTCACCGTCGTCCTCTTCCTCATCCTCTTCCTCATCGGTCGCGCTCTCCAGGACCTTGATGGCCTCGATGTGCACCTGCCAAGCGTCCTTCAGCAACTCCTGGATGCTCATGATCCGGATCGTGGCGTTCGCGCCCTGCTCGCGGAACTCCTTCAGCAACCGCTTCTGCCCGGTAGCCGTGGTCGCTTGATCCGGCATCGCGCCGATCAGGAAGCCGCGGACGTTGACCTTGTGGCTGAGCTCGGCTTCGCACCACTCGTTGATCTGGAAGATGTACTCGTCGAGCTGCTCAAGGTGTTCGGCCGAGAGCGGCAAGCTCGGGCTCTTCAGCTCCACGACGTTGATCACATAAGGCCCTGAGAACGTCGGGTCGGACATGATGAAGGTCAGGTCCGGCCGGCGGGCGTCGTCCTTGTCGCCGTCCGTCACCCTGGCGAAGTTATCGAGCTCGAACCGCTTAGCGATCCGGCTCACCACCTTGTTCAGGTCCTCGTCGCTAGTCAGGTAGTTGGAGAACTCCGGCCGGATCAGCCACGGGTTCGCTTCCAGCAGGTCGTGCAGCTCGCGCTCAAGACCCCTCTTGCGCCACTCGTCCTCGCCCTTCTGCCAGAGCTTTTGGAGCGCCGCGATCCGTCGCGACGGCCGCGATAGAGCTTCAGCACATCAATCCGCTCGATCTCGCTCAGCTCGCGCAGGTGCTCGGCCACCTTCTCGATCGTTTCCGGACGGGTACGCGCTTCGATGAGCTTGACCAGCACCTCGGTAGCGTTGACCGAGTTGATGAAGGCCGGCGCCAGCTCCTGGAACGCTGGGCTGTCAACGCCATGTTCGTTCGCGAGGGCGTGCAGCAGCTTGCCGGCCGGCTTGCGGGTCTTGCGCGGCAGCGTGTCAATGATCCGGCTCAGCACCTGCGCCGTCGGATCGGTCTTGAGCTTCTCGCTCGTCTGCTTGTCCCGGAAGAGCGAGTGCGAGGCGATGGCCGCCTTCATCAGCTGCGACACATGCTCCAGCAGCGCGCGGACCGCCTCGTTGTCTTCGCGAAGCTGGGTCCGGTTCGTGTTGATCAGATCGATCCCCGCGCGATCGAACTCGTCGGCTTCGACGACGCACTCCAAGTAGTCGGTGGCGTGGAAGTTGTGCATGCCGGTCGGGAGTTTGAACAACGACGGACCAGCGGCCAGACGGTTGTTGCAGTAGATCCGCGCGCCGCGCTTGCGCGCCGGCAGATGCTGTCCTCGCGGCCGGAAGCCGACGAAGTACTTCAAGGGTACGTCGCCGATGTCTTCGATGGTCAGGATGCTCGAGGCGTAGCCGCGCTCGTCCAGACCGCCCGCCGGATAGATGAACTCGTACTCCGGCGGCTGCGGGACCAGCGGGGTCTCGTTCAGCGTGACCAGGAAGTCCTCCGGCCGCAGCGCCTGGAAGGCTTCCCGGATGGTCTCCTCCAGCGTCTCGAGCCGCTCCTTGACGGCGTCGGATTTCAGGCCGGAGAGCGTGATGCGGGTCCCCTGCTCTTTCGGGTCCAGTCCTTCTTCGTAGGTCGCAGGGATGTCGACGTCGGTGACGTTGGCCGCGCCCTTGAGCTTCGAGTCCTGCAAGGTGATGATGGTCGCGAAGGTCTCGCCTTGGCGTTTTGTCCGGACCTCGACGTTCTCGGCCGCGCCGAAGCCCGCGAGCTTGCCCAGGCCCTTCCGGCCCATCACGAACCGCTTGCCAGTCTCCGACTTGATGTTGGACTCGGTCCCGTCGGCGCCCTCGCGCCGCTTGCGGTTGAGCGGCAGGAACTTGCTCTCGACGTCCTTCCAGCTCATTCCATGGCCATCGTCCTCGATGACCACCTTCAGGTCGTTGGGCAGCGTGTCGAGAAGGACGGTGAAGCGGTCGCGCAGCCCGGCTGCGACCTCGGCCTTGGCCGCCTGACGCACCTTCGTTCGCGCCGCTTCGATGTCTTCGTGGGGGATGGTGATCGTGACGTTGTGGGCTTCGCTGTCGTAGGCGTTGGCCACGAACTCGACCAGGCACTTGCCCAGCGTCGTGTACATGTTGATGCCCAGGGCCTCGAGCATGCCCCCTGGATCGGCATCTTGAACGCGGCCGGACGGGCTGCGGACGCGGCGCCATCGGACATCAGGACCTCGCGGGCGAATCTGCGGAGCTCACGGCGAAGTTGTTATCATTCTTCGCCGGCGGGCGAACATCGGTGTTCTGCGCGATGGCGCGGCGGCGCCTATGGCGCAGCGCGAGCGGCGATGTCGCAGTCCAGTTCCTTGATCAGGTACTTGCCCCGCTCCAGCGTTACCGGGTCGGTGGCGGTGAGCACCCAGCCGACCGCCTGATCGCAGAGTCGGCGCCGCTCCGCTGACACCTCGCGTCCGCCGAAGGTCTCGTGGACGATCCAGGCCACCAGAACATAGCCGCAGCAGGCCACGAAAAGGCCGGCCCAGTACTTCCAGCCGAGGAATGCGGATCTTGAAGCCTGCGCCGCCACGGAGCCGCCTCCCACCTTGACGCCGGAACGGGCCGGGCAGTTCCTTCACCCGGCCCAACCAAAACCCGGAGACCAATGCGACTGAAGTCCGCGTTGGACGATGCCAAGCTCCTGCGAGCCAGGGCGCACCCCTTGCATCGCCTGCGATCTAACGCCGCTGGCGCAAGCCGCGCAAGGCGAAAGCCGGCGGCGGCTCAGTGGGAACGCGTTGGCGCAGCCAGCGCGCCTGTCGGTTCGCTCTTCTCGGCTTCCGACCACCCAGGGATCACGGCAAGGCGGAAGGCGCGCTGCCAGAGCTCCATCGGGCGACCGTCCGCCATCTGCTGCGCCACTTCAAGCGCGGCCTCGTCGGACGCGGCTTCAATATCCGCGGCCTGTTGGATGTGGCCATCGCGCCCCAGGAAGTACAGCCGGTAATCGGGCATAAGCCCACCATTGCACAGATCAAGGGGTTGTCTGTCGCCTGGGCGACAGCCATTACGCGCCGCGCTTCAGGTCACTTCGTGCCTGTTCAGAGAGCACACGCCATCCCGCAGCAACCTTCTCGAATGCTCGGCGCTGATCCGCGTCGGGCAAGCGACGCGCCTGCTCTTCCGCCTCCTCGGCTCGGCGATCGTACTCCGCGATGCGATCCAACGCCATTCCACCTCGCCCGCTACTCCCGGCTCGGCCCGTTCCCGCAGCAACCCGCAAGGGCGGGGTGCGGTTTCGGCGACGTGCCTGAACCTCCGCCAGTGACGGCCGAATTCCAATCGCTGCGCTAGGCTCCGCTCACTCAGCCTGGAGCACTCGGCCCTCCCGCTCTCGGAGGAAGTTGTGCGCCTGCGTCGCCGCGATGGCGCCATGACCAATCGCGACGCTGATCTGGTCGAGGGCCTCGACCACATCGCCGGCTGCGAACAGCCCGGGAATGGGGAGACGCTGGCAGGCATCGGTGGGGATGCAGCCGCCCTCGGACAAAGTCAGGCCGAGCTGAGCTGCGAGCTCCGACCTCGGGCTGGCGCCCAGGGCGGGATAGAGCACGTCGAAGGTGAGCCGGCGCCCATCGCTCAGCTCCACCTCCATGGCCTGCGGTCCGGGTCGGAAGGCGGCCACCGGCGCATCGAGCACCTCGACGCCGGCCGTAGCCAGTTCCCGGCGCTGAGCGTCAGAGAGTTCGCAGCCCTCGCGGGTCAATAGAGTGAGATGCTTGGAGTAGTGGCGCAGGAATAGGGCTTCGCGGGCGCCATGCGTGCTGCTTCCCAATACGGCCACGCGCTTTCCCGTCGCTTCGTAGCCATCGCAAATCGGGCAGTAGCGAAGACAGGCGGAACAGATCGCGTCTTCGTGGTCCGCCTCCGGCAGATCGATCTGGTTCAGCCGTACCCCCGTCGCAAGGATGACCGAGGCCGCCCGGTAGCGGCTGTGGGCCCCTTGTGCGGCGAAACCCTCCTCCTCGTCGTGAGCGAGCGTCTGAATTTCATCTTGCCGGAGCACGGCGCCATAGAGTTCGGCCTGCTCCCGCATCTGCCGCAGGAGATCGGGACCGGCAATCCCGCCAGGAAACCCCGGAACATTGTGCGTGAGCGGGATGCGCGCTGCGCGGCTGGCGCCGTCGTGAACGACCAGAACCTTTCGCCTGTACCGCGCGAGATATACGGCCGCTGTCAGACCCGCGGGGCCTGCGCCGACAATGAGGACATCGCAGTTTTCGACCGGCATCGGCTCCGCCTCCTGGCGGCCTGGGAATTCATGTTTGGGGAGCAGGATCGGCGCGTCGCCAGGTCCCGCGATCGCACCGGGAACGCCGCGGTCAGGCGCCCGTTCCTTCGCAGACTGGATGGAGGGCAAAATGGCCAAATCAGACAAACCCGATGCGATCGCGCTTCTGAAGGCGGATCACCGCAAGGTGGAGGAGCTGTTCGCCGAGTTCGAAGGGGCCAAGGGCGATGGCAAGAAGCGCAAGCTCGCTGAGCAGATCTGCCTTGAGCTCACCGTCCACACCAAGATTGAAGAGGACATCTTCTATCCCGCCTGCAAGGGCAAGATTGAAGAGGACCTGCTTGGGGAGGCCTATGTCGAGCACGACAGCGCCAAGGTGCTCATCGCCGAGATCGAAGCCGGCGGGCCGGACGACGAATTCTACGACGCCAAGGTGAAGGTGCTCTCTGAGATGATCGAGCACCACGTCGAGGAAGAGGAGAAGCGTTCGGAGGGGATGTTCGCGCAGGCCCGCGCCGCCGGCCTGGATATGGACGCCCTTGGGGAAGCCATGGCGTCCCGTAAAACCGAACTGATGGCCGAGTACAAAGCCACCGGACTTCCCACGCCCGAGACGCCCACTCTCGACAACACGAGCCTCGGGCCGATGGCGTGAGCAGGCCCCCCGCGGAGGCCCCACAGGACCTCGACCTGCGATCGCGCACCATCGGCCTCCTTCTGAACACCGCCAGCGGGAGCTGCCGGGCCGAGTCACGCCAGGAACTGGAGGACATTCTCGCCCAGGCCGGATTGCAGGCTTCGCACACCTGGTGCGGCGGCGGCGAGGAAATCCAGGCCGCCCTGGCGGCTGTCCACAGCGGCGAGGTCGACCTGCTCGTTGTCCTCGGAGGAGATGGCACGATCCGCGCAGCGGCCGAGGCTTGCGCCAATCGCCAGGCGCTCCTGATCCCCTTGCCCGGCGGCACCATGAACATGCTGCCCCGCGCGCTCTATGGCGACGCCAGCTGGCAGGAGGCTCTGCGCGCGACCCTTGCCGCACCACGTTTGCAGCTCGTCCATGGCGGCAAGATCGGAGACGATCGCTTCTTCATCGCAGCGATCCTCGGCGCGCCATCCTTGTGGGCGGAGGCGCGCGAGGCCGTTCGCGAGGGAGACATCTCCGAGGCCGCTCGCCGCAGCGTGGAAGCCCTGTCGCAGGCGTTCTCTGAGAAGGTCCGCTGCCAAGTCGACGGGCGCGATCACGGGGCCGTCGAGGCGGTTTCGCTCCTGTGTCCGCTGAACTCGGCGGCGCTGTCCGACGAGGAAGAGGTGTTCGAGGTGGCGGCCATCGACGCCGGCGGCCCTTTGGATGCGATGCGGCTGGCGCTGACCGCGGTCCTGCGGAGCTGGCGCGAGGATGACGCCGTGCGGTGCAGCCGGGGGCGCGCCGTTGAGCTTCACTCGGACGAGCCGATCCCGGCGATCCTCGATGGCGAAACCTTCTCGTTTGGCTCGAGCGTGAAGGTCGAGTTCGCGCCCCGCTCCATCGCCGCCATCGTCCCCGGTCGCCCAGCGGCTGCAAGCCTGGAGCCTGACGCTCTACTCACGGCGCCCCTCCAAGGCCCAAAACCCCGCTCTGGATCGGCATCGTGACGGCCTCGGGGCTGAGCGCCGCGTAGTTTTACGCCGATGTCCGAAGCTCTCGGATCGCCTAGCGTCCGAGGCGAGCCTGCGGTCTGCGGCGAGCGCATCCGAGGCTCCGACCCCGCGCCGTTCCGGAGATGGCGCGGGGCCGCTCTGCGGCGCGTTCGCGTCGCCCCGGGGGTCGCCCCTCTAGGCCGCGGGGCGCCGCGGCGCAGACGTGAAATGGGACGTGGCGGCCAAGCGCTCAGGGTCGAGCAGGGTCACGTGGCCGAGCCGCAGGACGATCAACCCGTCGCGCCGCAACTGCTGCAGGACACGTTCGGTGTGCAACACGCTGAGGCCGAGGACGTCGGACAGCATCGCCTGGGTCAAGGGCAGTAGGATCGTGGCCCCAGACGTCAGGCCGCCCCCTCCCGCCCTCTCATACAGGTCGAGCAGCAGATGGCCCATGCGCTCGATCGCCGTAAGGCGGCCCAGCCGCAGGATCTGAGCGCCCGCCCACCGGCGATCCTCCCGGGCCGACTGGCGCAGGAGAGCGGCCAGGCCAGTGTCAACGCCGATCCTGCCGTCGAGCGCGGTGGCGTCGCCCAACGGCGACGCGCGCACCCGTGTCAGGGCCAACAGCTCGCCCGGCCCCGCGTCGTCGATGTGCGGCGCTTCGCAAAGATCGCCCGGCACGTAGAGGCGCAGGATCTGGCGGCGCCCATCGGATAAGGTAACCGCCTGCGCCGCCCATCCGAACGCGAGCCGCCAGAGACGAGGGCCGGCTGCATGGGATACCGCGATGACCTCCCCGACCCGATAGTGAGCGTCGCGCGCCGGCGCGGAAGGTTCGACCGGTGCGTTCTCAATCTTCACCGGCGCGCTCCTCGCTCCGCGCCTGTGTAGCTGAAGCGGTTCTCCGTCGTCCGCCACAAAGGTTAAGCCGTAGTCCGGAGAGGTGTGAACTGGACCGGCGGCGCCTGACCCGCGCTGGATGACGCGTGCCGGTCCCAGCCCGCCGCGCTCGGAAGGCGCAAGGAAGATCGGTCGGCGGATCGCTGTGCGGCGCGCGCGGCATGTGGCGCTGCGCGGCAGCGATCAGGGCGCCCGGACGAGGACCTGATCGGCCGGGGCGAGCGGATGGAACCTGCTCCAAGTCCCGGCGGTTGAAGAGCTACTGCGGGAGTTCGGGCCGCAGCGTCGGAAGCTGGCCCATCGGACGTCGACGCCGCCGATGGGCCATTTTTTTGGGCCGCGAGGGGCAGCGACGCGCGATCCGACCGCAGGTCAACGCGCCGATCGTCTTCGCCTCCAGTGCGCCGGTTCGTCCGTCAGAGCCGTGACGAAACGCCTCCAAGCGCGGGACCACACCAGCCGCCCGACCGACGCCGGCAGAACCATGACGAGGCCTTTCGCTGCGCCGGGCTGTTCGAGGGCGCTGATGTTTGCGGTCGAGGCGGCCGGTCCTCGGTCAGGGATTCCGAAGCGCCGTGTCTGGTGGATCGCCAGCTAGACGCTTGATCCCCGGACGGCACAGCCGCTAGGCAGATCGCCTCCTCCCGCTCGACAGGATCGTCATGCCGCAGCCCCGCTCCCGCCCGGCGCAAGCTCATCGCTCGGCCGCCGACATCTGGACCGGGCTGGGCCTTGCGGCCGCCCTCATCTTCTTTGTCGTCAGCGGCGCCCTCGCCTACGCCAACATCCAGACGCTCCGCGCGAACAACAGGATGATCACGCAGACCCACGACGTCATCGTGGCCCTCGACGCGGTCCTGTTAACGCTGCAGGACGCGGAGACGGGACAGCGCGGCTACCTGCTCACCGGCGAGGAGCCGTACCTGGCCCCCTACCAGAGCGCCACCGCCGAAGTGGCTTCGCGCGTGGAAGCGCTGGCCGGGCTCACGCGCGATAACCCCACCCAGCAGACGAACGTCGCGCAGCTGCGCCTGCACGTGAACGCCAAGCTCAAGGAACTCCGAGAAGCCATCCAAGCGCGCCGTACGGAAGGCCCCGCCCAGGCGCTCGCGATCGTGACCTCGGACCGGGGCAAGGCCGAGATGGATGCGATCCGCAGTCGCGTGGAGGTCATGCGCGCCGAGGAGAAGCGCCTGCGTCGCTTGCGGCTGGCGGACATGGAGGCGGCGTCGGCCGCCGCGGTGATCAGCGGGATCGTCTCCGCCCTCGTCGGCGCGGGGCTCGCGGTGGCTGTCGCCCTGCTCGTCCGCCGCAACGTCCAGGCCCGGGCGCGCCAGGAGTGGCTGCAATCCGGCCAGGTGGGACTGGCGGACGCGATGATGGGCGACAAGTCGGTCGAGGAGCTTTCCGACGGCATCCTCGCGTTCCTGAGCCGCTACCTCGGGTTCCAGGCCGGCGCGCTGTTCAAGGGCGACGCCGGCGGCTTCGTGCGAACCGCGACGCTGGGCGTGCCCGCCGACGCCGACGTGCCCCTCGCCTTCAAGGCCAGGGAAGGCCTCCTGGGGCAAGTGGCCGCCGACGCACGCTCCGTGATCCTTGCGGACATCCCCGACGGCTACCTCACGCTGGGCTCAGCCTTCGGGCGGGACAAGCCGCGCCACCTGATCATCCTGCCGACCCTGGCCGATGGCGTGGTCAACGGCGTGATCGAACTGGGTTTCCTGCGCGAGGTGAACCCGTTGACGCGGCAACTCCTCGACCAATCGGCGCCCGCCATGGGAGTGGCGCTGCGCTCGGCGAAGTACCGCAACGAGCTCCAGAACGCACTCGAAGAGACGCAGCGCCAGGCCGAGGAGCTGCAGGTGCAGAGCGAGGAGCTCCGCGTCTCCAATGAGGAGCTCGAGGAACAGGGCCGGGCGCTGAAGGAGTCCCAGGTCCGGCTGGAACAGCAGCAGGTCGAACTCGAACAGACCAACAGCCAGCTCGAGGAGCAGGCCCAGACCCTGGACACGCAGCGCGGCCACCTGGAGCGGGTGGCCGCCGACCTCAAGCAGAAGGCCGGAGAGCTTGAGCAGGCGAGCCGCTACAAGTCGGACTTCCTGGCCAACATGAGCCACGAGCTGCGCACCCCGCTCAACTCGCTGCTCATCCTCTCCAAGCTCCTGGGGGACAACGCCGACGGCAACCTGTCGGACACCCAGGTGGAATACGCCCGGACGATCGAGTCTTCGGGCAACGACCTCCTCCTGCTGATCAACGACATCCTCGACCTCTCGAAGATCGAGGCCGGCCATCTGCGCATCCAGCCGGAGAACGTCCCGCTGCGCCGTCTGGCCGCGGACCTGAAGCAGGTGTTCGCGCCGGTGGCCGAGACGCGCGGCCTAGGTTTCGAGATCGAGATCGGCGAGGGCGTCCCGCCCGCCCTCGAGACCGACCGTCAGAGGCTGGAGCAGATCCTCAAGAACCTGCTCTCCAACGCCTTCAAGTTCACCGAAGCGGGACAGGTGAAGTTGACCGTGGCCCCGTCCGGCCCCGGGCGCGTGGCATTCGCCGTCTCCGACACCGGCATCGGCATCTCGGCGGAACAGCAGGCGAGCATCTTCGAAGCCTTCCGACAGGCCGACGGCACGATCAGCCGCAGGTACGGCGGCACGGGGCTCGGCCTCTCCATTTCCCGGGAACTGACCCGCCTGCTCGGCGGCGAGATCCGCCTTCAGAGCGAACCCGGCGCCGGCAGCACCTTCACCTTGACCCTGCCGCTCGTCCATGACGCCGCCGCGGTCGGGGGGCTGCACCGACGCCGGCGCCGGCCGACGCCCCGGAGCCTGCGCCCGCGCCGCCGATGGTGCGGAAGCCCGTCACGGCCGACCTCGAAGACGACCGCGACGCGCTCACCGCCGCACGGCGGCTGCTGCTGGTGATCGAGGACGATCCCGCCTTCGCAACCATCGTGCGGGACCTGTCGCGGGAGCTGGGCTTCCAATGCATCGTCGCGAACACCGCGCAGCAGGCCTTGACCCTGGCGCAGGAGCACCGGCCGAACGCCATCGTGCTCGACGTCGGCCTGCCGGACCAGTCGGGTCTCACCGTCCTCGATCGCCTCAAGCAGGACGACCAGACCCGGCACATCCCGATCCACGTCGTCTCGGCCGCCGATCACACGCAGACGGCGCTCGCCCTGGGCGCGGTCGGCTATCTCGTGAAGCCGGTCCGCCGCGAGCAGCTCGCCGACGTGCTGCGGGGCCTGGAATCGAAACTGACCCGCGGCGTGCGACGCGTGCTGGTCGTGGAGGACGATCCCGTGCAGCGAGATGCCGTGCGTGCGCTGCTCTCGTCCAACGACGTTGAGACGGTGGGCGTCGGCACAGCCGCCGATTGCCTCGCCCAGCTGAGCGGCGAGACCTTCGACTGCATGGTGCTCGATCTCACCCTGCCCGACGCCTCCGGCTACGCCCTCCTGGAAACCCTCAGCGCGGGGGAGCACGCCTTCCCGCCCGTGATCGTTTACACCGGCCACGACCTGACGCCCGATGAAGAACAGCGGCTGCGCCGCTATTCCAGCTCGATCATCATCAAGGGCGCGAAGTCGCCCGAACGCCTGCTCGACGAAGTGTCGCTGTTCCTCCACCAGGTCGTCGCCGAGCTGCCGCCCGAGCAGCAGAAGATGATCCGCAAGGCCCGCAGCCGCGACGCGGTGCTGGAAGGCCGCCGAATCCTCATCGTCGAGGACGACGTGCGCAACGTCTTCTCGCTGACGGGGATCCTCGAGCCCCGCGGCGCGGTCGTGCAGATCGCGCGCAACGGCCAGGAGGCGATCGATGCGCTGCAGCAGGCCGAGGCCGATCCCGCCCGCGCGGTGGACCTCGTGCTGATGGACGTGATGATGCCGGTGAAGGACGGCCTTGCCGCCACCCAGGAGATCCGGCGCGATCCGCGTTTCCGCGATCTGCCCATCGTGATGCTCACCGCCAAGGCGATGCCGGACGACCAGGCGCGCTGCCTGGCGGCGGGCGCAAACGACTACATGGCCAAGCCCATAGACGTGGACAAGCTCCTCTCACTGGTCCGGGTGTGGATGCCGCGATGAGCTGCCGCCGATGACCGACAGCGTCGAGGACCTGGAGATCCAGCTGCTGCTGGAGGCGCTCTTTGGGCGCTACCACTATGACTTCCGCAACTACGCCCGGGCCTCGATCAAGCGCCGGATCACCCAGGCGCGCCAGAACCTGGGCTTCGCGAGCGTCTCAGCCCTGCAGGCCAGCCTGCTGCACGATCCGGCCACCCTCGCGGCGCTGCTCGGCTACCTCACCGTCCAGGTGAGCGAGATGTTCCGAGACCCGTCCTACTTCCGCGCGCTGCGCGAGAAGGTGCTGCCGCACCTTCGCACCTATCCCTCGCTGAAGGTCTGGGTGGCGGGTTGCAGCCACGGCGAGGAGCTCTATTCGCTGGCCGTGCTCTTCCGTGAGGAAGGCCTGCATGAGCGGACACTGTTCTACGCCACCGACATCAACCCCGAGGCGCTGCGCGCGGCCGAAGCCGGCGTCTACCCGCTCGACCGGATGCGCAAGTTCACTGAGAACCATCAGAAGTCGGGCGCGAAGACATCGCTCTCCGACTACTATGTCGCCGACTACGGCCGCGCGATCTTCGACAAGACGCTCCGCAGCCAGGTCGTCTTCTCGGACCACAGCCTGGCGACCGACGCCGTCTTTGCCGAGATGCACCTGATCTCCTGCCGTAACGTCCTCATCTACTTCGACCGCCCCCTGCAGGATCGGGTGCTGGGCCTCTTCCGGGACTCCCTTGCGCGGCAGGGCTTCCTGGGCCTGGGCGCCAAGGAAAGCCTCCGCTTCTCCAGCCATGCCGAAGCCTTCGCCGAGTTCGTGCGCGACGAGAAGATCTACCGCAGGCGCGAGCCATGAGCGCCGACCGGCCCCGGGCCGTGGCGATCGGCGGCTCGGCGGGGGCGGTGCAGGCCCTGCTGCAGATCCTCCCCGCGCTCCCGCACACGCTCCCCGTCCCCGTCCTGGTCGTGGTGCATGTGCCGCCCGATCGGGAGAATGCGCTCGTGCCCCTGCTCGCCGACCGTTGCCGCCTCGAGGTCAAGGAAGCCGAAGACAAGGAGCCGGCGCGTCCAGGCGTGGTGTATTTCGCGCCTTCGGACTATCACCTTCTTGTGGAGGCGGACGGTTCGCTCTCCCTGTCGTCGGACGAACTCGTGCACCACTCGCGCCCTTCCATCGACGTGCTGTTTGAAAGCGCCGCCGACGCGCTCGGTCCCGGCCTCGTGGCCATCGTGCTCACGGGCGCAAACCAGGACGGCGCCCGAGGCCTTCTGGCGGTCGCCAGGGCCGGCGGCACGGCGATCGTGGAGGATCCCGAGACCGCCACGGCCTCGGTGATGCCGGCGGCCGCGTGCGATGCGGCGCCGGGCGCCGCGGTCATGAGCCTGGACGCCATCGCCGCCCATCTCTCGGACCTGGGAACGCCATGAGCGCCACGGAGCAGCCGATCAACGTCCTGCTCGTCGACGACCTGGACGAGAACCTGCTGGCGCTTGAGGCGCTGCTGCGACGGGAGGGGCTGGCCTGCCTGAAGGCGCGCTCCGGCGAAGCGGCGCTGGAGATGCTGCTCACCCACGACGTCGCGCTTGCCCTGGTCGACGTGCAGATGCCGGGCATCGATGGCTTCCAGCTGGCCGAGCTCATGCGCGGCGCCGAGCGCTCGCGGCACATCCCGATCATCTTCGTCACGGCCGGCAGCGCCGATGGCCAGCGCCGCTTCCGCGGTTATGAGGCCGGCGCCGTCGACTTCATCCAAAAGCCGGTCGAGGCCGACGTGCTGCGCAGCAAGGCGAACGTCTTCTTCGACCTCCACCAGCAGCGGCGCCCAGATCATCGCCCATCGGGACGCGCTCGGGGCCTATGCCGAGCGGCTGAGGACGGTGGACCGTCACAAGAACGAGTTCCTGGCTGTGCTCGGCCACGAGCTGCGCAATCCCATCATGGCGCTGTCCGCCGGGCTGCACTTCCTGAAGCGGCGCAAGGACCCGGAGGCGGCCGCCGAGATCCACGCCCAGATGGAGCGCCAGGTGGCGCACCTGACCCGCCTCGTCGACGACCTCCTGGACATCTCCCGGATCGACCAGGGCAAGCTTGCGCTGAAGCGCGAGCCCGTGGCGCTGCAGGCCATCCTCGACTTCGCCGTGGAGGCCAGCCGCCCGCAGATCGAGGCGGCCGGCCATGCGCTCGCCGTCGAGAGGCTCGATACGCCCACCTGGCTGCACGGCGACGCGACGCGCCTTGCCCAGGTGGTCAGCAACCTGCTGAACAACGCCGCCAAGTACACCCCGGCCGGCGGCCACGTCGCCCTCTGCGTCCGGGTGGCCGAGGGCGTCGCCGAGATCGAAGTCTCCGACAATGGCATCGGCATTCCTGAGCCCATGCAGGCGGAGATCTTCGAGCTCTTCGCCCAGGTGAAGAGCCCGACGGAGCGCGCGCAGGAAGGCCTCGGCATCGGCCTCGCCCTCGTCAAGGAACTCGTGGAACTCCACGGCGGCACGGTCCAGTTGAAGCACAGCGCGCCCGATCAAGGCAGCACCTTCGCCGTGCGCCTGCCCGTCCTCGTCGCGCCGATCGAAGAGCGGGCGGCGGCCGACGTCGAAGCCTGACGGCGGCTCCGCACACCACGTCCAGCCAAGGCCGCCCCCTTTGGGGTGCGGCACGCCCTGTCGCCATCCAACTCTCCATCGTCAGGCTGACGACGGACGGCGAACGGGGCTGCCCGATGTCAAACCCTCGCGCCGTAAGCTTCGGCTCACGTGGAGATTGTTAACGTTCTTCGGTCATCGTGCGTATCGCAGGCCGTTCCAAGAGAACGCCCTTCGGCCATGGGGCCTATTGCAAGCAGCTCCATGGGCTTGCACCGGCGGCGCGGGTCCCCAACCCCGGGTTCCGGAACGGGCCGAGCGACCTTTCGCTCGGCCCACCAACCCGGAAGCCAATGCGGCTGATTTCGCCTTGGCGATGATGCCAAACCCTCGCGGGCCAGGGCGAGCCCTTTGCATCGACTGGATTTTGCCGGACCGGTCGCCCTCCCGCAAGGGCGCCGGCCGGCTCAGGTTCGCGCATGTGAGGCCGCGCCCGGCCTGGCTTCACCCGGCGCCCCTTCCCGCCACACACACACACGGAGCGCCGAAAACGCCTGCACTGTCGTGGAGTCGACTTTCTTCGGCCGGGAGGTGACATAAGGACGTCCGCGCCATGACGACAGACCGTCCCCGCCACACCCTGAAGGCGTGCCTGCAGAAGGCCGCCGAGTACGAGCATCTGGCCTCGAAGGTCCGGATACCGTTGTACCGCCAAAGATACCTCGAACTCGCCAGCGGATGGCGCGACCTGGCCGCGGCGATGCAGGCCGGCGAGGAGACGCCGGACGCCTGATCCTTGCCCAAAGCCCGGCCCGAGCGGCGCTTCAGCCCCTCGAACCGGGTGGCCAACAGGCTGGCGCAGGCCCGCGAGCTTCTGCGGATGTTCGCATCGACGCAGATCGAGCATCGGCGTCACCTCGCGCAGATCGAGGATGACATCCGCGGCGGCAGTCGGGACGCCGATGGCAATCTGCTCGGCGGGCCCTGACCGGACTCGTCAGCGTCAACGCCTCCTGCCGAATGGAGAGATCGGCCCCCCGGCCGGGGGGCTCCCGATTTTCGGACGTCAGGCGGCGATGGCCGCCACCCCTGCAGGCGCCGGCAGCGCGCCCAGCTGGGCCAACCCTATGAACATGCGCCGCAGGTCCGTCAGGTTTCGGTCGATCACGGCGGCGAAATCGGCACGTTGAAGCACCTCGTTTGGCACGACGAGCCCCGCGCCCGACCGCTCGCAAGCGCCCAGGGCCGAGAGGCGGGCGATCCGGCGGCGGACGGTCTCTGACGGCAGACCGAGCTGCCTGGCGATGAGCGTGCGTGCCACAGGCCGCCGGACGAGCGCGGGGGGCCCGGCCACATCCTCCGGCGCCAGAGTGGTGCTGGAGCGCACGATCTCGAGCCAGACGGCGGCGTCGGTGGGATCGTGCAGCAAGGCCGTCAGCCGATCGACGAGGCGAAGCAGATACTCGCCGGAGATCCGCGCCGCCGCCCGCAGCGGAGGCGCGCCGCTCCATGGTTCCGACATCGGCAGATCAGCCAGTTCCTCCAGAGATGAGAGCCGCGTGTAGAGGTCCCGCAGACGTGCATAGGCGGCTTCGACATTGCGCCGGTGTGCCGGGTTGTCGACCAGGGCCGCAGAGGTCCAGATCCCGTCCGACCGGCTCCGCAGGACGCCCAGCAGCGCCAACCGTGAGACACGGCGTCTCACGGTCTCGAAGGACAAGGCGAGCGACTGGGCCAACGCACTGATGCTGATCGGCCGGCGGAGGTGGTCCGGCGGGGGCGCCTCGTAGGTGGCGTAGGCTCTCTGCAGAGCCGGGTGCGCAGGATCGGTTCGACATTGGCCTGGGCGACCGCGACGATGATCAACGCGTCCACGAAGTCGAAGCCGCCCCGGCCGACCCTCACCTGGTCGAGCAGGTATCCCGCCGATGTCACCAATGCGAATTGGCCGTTTGTTGTCGTCATGCGTCTCGTCCCAGCCTGGATACTAGGCCGACTCGGCGCTGGCTCCTTTGCGACCGGGTGGCGCGGGTGGCGGGACGACACTCGACGCCTCCGCCGCCCGTAAACACACACGCGCACGCGGGGAAAAGCGGCCGACCCCGAACCGGGCAGGCTGGGAGCCTTCAGGAACAGCGGAGCCGGCCACCCGACCGCCCGATCGGGGCTTCATGCGGTCTGCCGTCGAAACGTGCCATATGAAGCGGCGTTCCGCGCAAAGCCGCCGCGGCCAGATTAGGGCGACGTCAGGTGGAGATGTCTCCGATGCCTCCGCGCAGGAGGGTCAGGACTAGGCGTTTGCGCTCCGACCAACCCTTGCCCTCAGACGGAGCGTGCGACGCGACATCGCCGCGGAACGGCAGGGCGTCGATCATATGGCGCCCCGCCCAGACGTGGAGGGCGAGAGCGGCCTTGTCGCTGGTCTAGGGCGGGGCTAAGCCCTGCTGATCAATGGGATAAGCGCCAGGCTTTCCCTAAGACCATAGGACCGACTTGACCCAGCTCGTCGACCGCGCCCCAGGCCTCGGCCCCGCAGATCTGCCGAGCTTCCTCCTCGCCGGCGGCGAGATGGCGGCCCGCATTCGAGACCACGACTGGTCGTCAACCCCACTTGGACCGCTTGCGTCATGGCCGCAGGCGCTCAAGACGCTGGTGGGCGTCATGATGGGATCCAACCAGCCGATGTTCATCGCCTGGGGACCGGACCGCACGCTGCTCTACAACACCGCCTACGCCCACATCCTGGCCTCGAAACACCCGGACGCGCTTGGCCGGGACTTCCTGGACGTGTGGTCCGAGATCCGCGCCGACCTCACCCCCCATCGTCGCCCAGGCCTACGGCGGCGAGCCGGTGCACATGGACGAC
This sequence comes from Phenylobacterium sp. J426, assembly GCF_024699945.1. Classification (GTDB taxonomy): domain Bacteria; phylum Pseudomonadota; class Alphaproteobacteria; order Caulobacterales; family Caulobacteraceae; genus Phenylobacterium. The sequence goes on from NZ_JAJOMY010000002.1 coordinate 137,483, forward strand.
ATCCAGCTCTTGATGCACCGCCGCGGATTTGCGGAGGAGACCCACTTCGCGTTCTCCTATACCCCGGTCCGGGACCATGGCGGTGAGGTCGCAGGCTTCTTCTGTCCCTGTCAGGAGATCACCGGCCAAGTGCTCGCCAAGCGCGCTCTGAGCGACAGCGAAGCACGCCTGCGCGGGGTGCTCGAAGGCATGGGTGAGGCCTTTGTCCTCCTCGATGCCGACTTCCGCGTCGTCGAGATCAACGCCGAGGGACTGCGCATGGAGCGCCGCCCGCGCGAAGCGGTGACCGGCAAGTCCCATTGGGAGGCCTGGCCCGGCACCGAGGACACCACGCAGGGCCGGCTCTACAAGCGCGCCATGGCCGAACGCGTGCCGGTCTCCGCCGAGATCCATCACCGATGGGAGGAGGGCCACGAAGCCTGGGTGGAGGTGCGGGCCTATCCTTCGGGCGACGGGCTGGCGATCTTCTACCGAGACATCTCGGCCAGGCGCGCCCTGGAAGAGCGCGCCCGAGACGAGGCGGAGCGCGTGCAACTCGCCCTCGATGCCGGCGCGATCGTGGGCACCTGGGTCTGGCACGTGCTCGCGGACCACTTCACGGCCGATGAGCGCTTCGCGCGGTCCTTCAGCCTCGATCCCGAGCACTGCCGCCTCGGACTGCCGCTCGATGCCGTGATGGAATCCATCCACGAGGACGACCGCGCCCGCGTCGCCCAGGCCATCGACGAGGCCATCGCCCGTGGCGGAGCCTACCGCTGCGAATATAGGGTGAGGCACGCCGAGGGCGCCTACCGCTGGGTGGAAGCCAATGGCCGCGTGGACCTTGACGCCGAAGGCCGCGCGCTCAGGTTCCCGGGCGTCCTCCTCGACATCGAAGAACGACGGAACACGGAAGAGCGGCTTCGCGAGACGACCCGACGCCTGGACGCCATCTTGAACAACACGCGCGAGGCGGTGTTCCTGATGGATGAGCGACAGCATTGCGTCTACGCCAATGCCGCCGCCGCGAAGCTGACCGGTTATACGTATGAACAGATGCAGGGCCGTCCCCTGCACGACGTGATCCATCACAAGAAGCCGGATGGCTCGCCCTATCCCCTCGAGGAGTGCCCGATCGACCGGGCCTTCCCGGCGCAAGCCCAGATGTCCGGCGAAGAGCTGTTCGTCGCGCCCGACGGGTCGCTCTACCCGGTGGCGTTCACCGCCAGCCCCATGCTCGACGAGGCCGGCGAGCCCGTCGGCACGGTCATCGAAGCGCGCAACATCTCCGAGGAGAAGGCGCGGACCCAGGCGCTGCACGACGCCGAGGAGCGCTACCGTCTGGCCGCCCGCGCCACCAACGATGCGATCTGGGATTGGGACCTTCGCGCCGATCACGTCGTCTGGAGCGAGGCCCTGACGGCGCTCTTCGGCTACGCGCCTGAGCAGGTGGCGCCAACCGGCCGCTGGTGGGTCGACCACATCCATCCGGAGGATCGCGCCCGGGTGGACCGTTCCATCCACGCCGTCATCGAGGGCCATGCCGACACCTGGACCGACGAGTACCGGTTCCGCCGCGCCGATGGCAGCTATGCGGCTATCCTGGATCGGGGGCACCTCGTGCGCGATGAGGTTGGGCGCGCGGTTCGCTTCATCGGCGCGATGCTCGACCTGACCGAACGCAAGAAGGCGGAGGACGCGCGCCAGCTCCTGCTCCGCGAGCTGAACCATCGGGTCAAGAACCTGTTCGCCGTGGTCGCCGGCATGGTGACCATGACCGCCAAGAACTCGACGACGGCGCGCGACATGGCGACCGCTCTGAAGGGCCGCCTGACTGCGCTGGCCCAGGCGCACGAGCTCATCCGCTCCGCCATCACCATGGATTTCGGCCCCGCCACGGAAGCCGATCTCCTCGAACTCACCGAAGCCTTGCTCGCGCCGCACCTTGGCGATGGTGACCGACATCGTCTGTCCTTGAGCGGGCCTGCCCTCACGCTGACGCCGACGGCCGCCACCAGCCTGGCGCTCGTCCTGCACGAGCTTGCCACCAATGCGGCCAAGTACGGCGCCCTCTCGGCAAAGGAAGGCCGGCTTTCGATCGCCTGGGAGATCGTTGGCGGCGAGCTGCGGGTGGCCTGGCGCGAAACGGGCGGTCCCCGCCTCGATGGACCGCCCGAAAAGAGCGGCTTCGGGAGCCAGCTCGCCCAGGTCTCCATCGAGCGACAGCTCGGCGGCGCCATCCGTTACGACTGGTTAGCGGATGGCGTGCAAATCTTCCTCGCAGTGCCAATCGATCGGGTGCGAGGCTAGTGGGGTACGCGTCGAAACAGGAAAGTGCGCCTGCGGCCCGGCGGGCCTCGGGCCCGGCCGACCTGAGCGGGATCCGCATCCTGGTCGTGGAAGATGAGCCGTTCATCGCCTTCGACATCGCCGATGGCCTCGAAGATGCCGGCGCCGATGTCGAGCTCGCCATGAGCGTCCGCGATGCGCTCGAAATCGCCGGCCGCGGCGGCCTCTCCGGCGCCGTCCTCGATGTCAATCTGCCCGATGGCGACGTCGGCCCGGTGATCGAGGTGCTGCTTCGTCGCGGCGTCGCCTGGCTCATCCACACCGGCGCAGGCCTGTCGCCGGACCTTCAGGCCCGCTACCCCGAGGCCTCGGTCTTCGCCAAGCCGACGGCGCCTGCCGTGCTTGCGCGAGCCCTCGCCGATCGGCTCATCGCCGCAGGCTGAGCGCCTCTCGAAACCGCAAGGGCCACTCCTTCCCTGCCCGCAAGCCCCGCGCGGCCGATCGGCCCAAGCGCCATCCGCCGTCAGGCGTCCTTCTCGACAGCCCTGGACGTCGGCCGCCTCAAGCCGCGAAGGGTGGCGGCGAGATCGCCCACGTCGTAGGGCTTCCTGAGCACGATGGCGTCGGCCAGGCCGTCCGGCGGCACGAAGTCTGAGCCGGTGGCGAAGATGACGCCGAGGCCGGGTTGCTGCTGACGCGCCTGGTTGACGAGGGCCTCCCCCGAGACGCCAGGAAGCTCCAGGTCGGTGATCAGCACATCGAAGACGCAGGTCTGAAGCGCGACGAGCGCTTCATCGGCGCCGCTCGCTTCCACGACGATATGTCCCAGGTCCTTCAGCATCTCGGCCGTGGTCAGCCGGATGAGATCGTCATCTTCCACGAAGAGGATGGTGAAGCCTTCCGAGGGAGTCTCCTGTTGCGGCGCAGGCGCAGGCGGCGCGACCGGCCAGGCACCCGCGCCGCGTTGCCGCTCAGCGGCCAGAACATGGCGGATCTTCCGGGCGAGCGCCTCGCGCGAATAGGGTTTGCTGATCAGGTTGACGCCTTCATCCAGACGCCCGCCGTGGACGATGGCGTTTTCGGTATAGCCCGAGGTGAACAGCACCGCGATGTTCGGCAGGCGCTCACGGGCCTTGCGCGCCAGTTCCGGACTGCGCAGCGGCCCGGGCATGACGACGTCGGTGAACAGCAGGTCGACGGGCAGGCCGCTGTCGATGATCGCCAGCGCCGCCGTGGCGTCGGAGGCCTTGAGCACGCGGTACCCGAGCTCCGACAGCAATTCCACGGCGGTCGCACGAACGTCGTCGTCGTCCTCCACCACGAGGACGGTCTCCTCCCCCCGTCGCCGGCAGCGCCTCGCGCTCCAGGACCACGTCCTCGGCTTCCTGCGACCGGGGCAGGTAGAGCTTGACCGTGGTCCCCTGCCCCACCTCGCTGTAGATCTTCACATGGCCGCCGGACTGTTTGGCGAAGCCATAGACCTGGCTGAGGCCAAGCCCGGTCCCCCTTGCCTTCCGGCTTGGTCGAGAAGAAGGGCTCGAAGACCTTGTCCACCAAGTCCGGCGACATGCCGCAGCCGGTGTCCGTCACCGCCAGCAGGACGTATTGGCCGGCGTCCACGTCCGCATGCGCGCGGGCATAGGCGTCATCCAGGAAGGCGTTGCTCGCCTCGATCGTCAGCTTGCCATGGCCGTCCATGGCGTCCCGGCCATTGATCGCCAGGTTGAGAAGCGCGTTCTCGACCTGCGTGGGGTCGGCGAAGGTGTTCCACAGACCGCCCGAGATGGTGGTCTCCACCTCGACTTCTTCGCCGAGCGCGCGGCGGAGCATGTCGTCCAGGCCACGAACGAACCGCCCGATATTGATGACCTTCGGCTCCAGAGGTTGGCGGCGGCTGAAGGCCAGCAGCTGCGAGGCGAGCTTGGCGCCGCGCGAGACTCCGGCCAGCGCATTCTCGATGCGCGTCTCCGCGCGGGGCTTGCCCGCCACGTCCTTGATGAGCAGCTGCAGATTGCCGCCGATGACTTGCAACAGGTTGTTGAAGTCGTGCGCGACGCCGCCGGTCAGCTGGCCGATCGCATCCATCTTCTGCGCCTGCCGAAGCTGGGCCTCCGCCTCCACCCGGCGGGCGACCGCCTCGGCCACGAGATGCTCGAGGTTCTCGTTCGCCCGGCGCAGCACCTCCTCGGCTTGCCGCCGGTCGGTGATGTCGATCACCGAGCCCACATAGCCCAGGAACTCGCCATCGGCCCCAAACCGCGGCGCGGCCGCATCGATCGCCCAGCGATATTCGCCATCGGCGCGCCGCAACCGGTATTCGAGACGGAAGGCTTCCGCCTTCGCGTTGGCGGCAAGGAAGGCCTCGTTGGCCATCGCCTTGTCGTCGGGGTGGGTGGCGTCGAGCCAACCAAACCCGAGAGCTTCCGCTTCCACCTGGCCGGTGTACTCGTACCAGACGCGGTTCAGATAGATGCAATACCCCGTAGAGTCGGTCACCCACATCATCACCGGCGCATGGTCGGCCATGTTGCGGAAGCGCAGCTCGCTCTCCCGCAACGTCTCCATCGCCTCGCGGCGGACCCGGGCCAGTTCCAGGTTCGCCTGCACGCGCGCCGTAAGCTCACGCGCCGAGAAGGGCTTCGTCATGTAGTCGTCGGCGCCGGCCGCAAGGCCCTCGACCTGCGCTTCCTCGCCGGCGCGCGCCGAGAGCAGGATCACCGGCAGATCGCGCAGCGCCGGGTCGTCCCGGATTTCCTGCAGGAGACCGAAGCCGTCCAGGCCCGGCATCATCACGTCGGAGAGCAGGAGATCGGGCTTACGACGCCGGATCGCCTGCAGCGCGGCGTTCCCGTCCGGCGCCGTCTCGACCATGCAGCTCCTGCTGAGCAGGCGGCGCACATAGCCGCGCATATCGGCGTTGTCGTCGGCGACCAGCACATAGGGCCGCGACGTAGCCACCGGCGGCGCCTCTTCGGCGTCCAGTTCCGCGGCGGGCAGCGCCCCTTCGGCCTCCTCGGGCAGCCAGCGAAGCGCTTCCTCGACGTAGGCCTCGGCCCGGGACTTCGCGCCATCGTCGGCCTCACCCCTGGCGACGTGGCTCGCAGGCAGATGGTCGCTCCCGAACGGAACGCGGATCATGAACGCAGTGCCCTGGCCCGGCGTGCTCTCGACCGTGATGGCGCCGCCGTGCTGCCGGACCAGCTCCTGCACGAGGGCCAGACCGATCCCTGACCCCTCGAAGGAGCGGCTCTTCTGGCCCTCCACACGATGGAACCGGTCGAACAGGCGCGGCAGTTCTTCGGCGGGCACGCCCACGCCGCTGTCCTGCACGACCAGCTCGGCGGCCTTGCCATCGCTTCCGGAGCGGAGACGGACGAGGACCTCGCCTTCGAAGGTGAACTTGAAGGCATTGGAGAGCAGATTGAGGACAATCTTTTCCCACATGTCCCGATCCACATAGACCTCTTGTGGAAGGGGCTCGCACTCGATGCGGTAGCCCAGCCCGGCCCGCTCAAAGGCCGAGCGGAACGTGGATGCAAGGTCCGCCGTGGCGACGTCGAGCGCCACGGGCTGGAACCGGGCCTGGGCCCGGCCGGCTTCGATGCGCGAGAAATCGAGGAGCGAATTGACGAGCTTCAGCAGCCGCAGGCTGTTGCGATGCGCCGTCTTCAGTCGCTCATGCTGCGCGCCGCTGACCGGGGCGTGCTCATCGCCCAGCGCATCCTCCAGCGGCCCCAGCATGAGCGTGAGCGGGGTGCGGAACTCGTGGCTGACATTCGAGAAGAACTGCGTCTTCGCCCGGTCGATCTCGGCCAGGGCTTCGGCGCGGCGGCGCTCTTCGACATAGGCCTGGGCGTTGGCGATCGCCGCCGAGATCTGCCCGGCCACCAGCTCGAGGAAGTCCCGATAGCCGGCGTCGAAAAGCCGGAACGGGTTCAGCCCGACAACCAGCAGGCCGGCGGGCCCGGCCTCGCCCGTCCCGGGAATGGGGAAGACCGAGGCTTGGGTTGGCGCTTGCGCCCAGGCGCCGGTCGGCAGCTCCCCCAGCCCGCTCAGGTCCGAGACGACCACACAAGTCTGGCTGCGCAGCGCCGCCTCGAAAGGCCAGGGCGCGGTCGCGGGGTCCTCGACCGCCAAAGGCGCCGCCGGATGGCCCGCTTCGATGCCGCTGGCGCAGGCGAGGCGAAGCCCGCCGTCGCCCTCCAGCAGGTAGATGGCGGCGAACGGCAGGTCGCAGGCGTTGGTCGAGAGCGCTGCGGCGCTCACCTCGCAGACCGACTGGACGTCGCGCGCCTCGGCGGCGCGGCTGGCCAGCTCCCGCAAAAGCGCCAGCTGCCGTTCGCCGATCACCCGCCGCGTATCGTCCGTGTTGGCGCAGATGATGCCGCCCGGCCGCCCATCGTCGTCGAGGATCGGGCTGTAGGAGAAGGTGTAGTAGGTCTCCTCCCGGTAGCCGTTGCGCTCCATGATCAGCAGCTGGCTCTCGGCGTAGGTGCCCTCCTCGCCGCGTGTGGCGGTCGCCAGCATCGGGCCGATGTCGTCCCAGATCTCGCGCCAGACCACGGCCGTGGGCTGGCCGAGCGCGTGCGGGTGCTTGCCGCCGATGATGGACTTGTAGGCGTCGTTGTAGAGGTAGGTCAGTTCCGGCCCCCAGCCGATCCAGATCGGCTGGCGCGACGTCAGCATGATACCGACCGTGGTCTTCAGGCTCTGCGACCAGGCCGCCGGCGGTCCAAGCGGGGTCGCGGCCCAGTCGTAGTCGCGGATCAGGGCGCCAAGCTCGCCGCCAAGACTGAAGACGTCAGGAGGGTTCGACATTGCCTTGCGGGTCTGGAAGATCGGGGCGCGCGGGACACTAGTTCGCATTCACCGCAGAGCCAAGGCGTAGCTCCGCGCCCAGCGAAGGATCCGCACCTGCGTCGCTAAGCTGACCAGGCATTCCCGGCGCGCCGCGCTCAGGCTGGGCCTGTCTCCTCATCAAGACTGACGACGCCGCCGATCTCACCCGCTAGGACGGAGCCGCAGACTGAGGCGGAACGCCCACCGGCCGTCCCGGGTTGAACGCTATCATTCAGCAAGCCGCCCGCGATGTCCCGCACTGCGTACCAGGTCCCGCTGCAGATAACCGTCGTCGAGGGCGACGTCGTGTTCCTCGGACCCGGCAACGTGCACGGCGCACTCACGCCGACCGCCGCCAGGCTGAGCGCCACCGCCCTCCTGGAAGCAGCGGATCGCGCCGAGACAGGGCTCGACGTGGATCTCGAACCGAAGGCGTTCCCGAACCGACGATAGCCGTCAGCGGCGGCCGGTCTCCGCCCCTGCGGCCCGGATGCCATCGCCCGGACCAGTTGCCCATGGTCCGGGCGACCCCGCGTGACACCCCCGCGTCGCGGCGCAGCTTTCCCCGAATGTCGCGGGGCGGTCAAGACGAACGGCAAGGGCGTTCGGCACGAAAGCGTGCCGGCGACCGGGATCAAACGTCTGCGAGGTTTGAACCGCCATGGCGCTGCCGCGCTGTGACGATTGGGAATTCGTGCCGATGACCAGAGACACGCGGAGCCAGGAACCGGAGATGACAATCGTGCTGCGGGTCAGGAATTCAATAGGCGGTTGGATCGTGCAGGACGGGGCGACGATGGGCCCGTTCCTCGTCAAGGAGCAGGCCCTGCATCTGGCCCATGGCATGGCCGCCGCGATCCGCCGCAACGGCGACCAGGCGGAAGTCATCGTCGAAGACGACTGAAACGCCCGCTTCAGACGGTGCGGTTCGCCCCCTGGCCATCGAGCACCTGGCGCACCTTGCGCGCCAGCTGCTCCACCGTGAACGGCTTGGACAGGAAGGCGACGTCGAGGTCCAGCATGCCGTTGTGGACGACGGCGTTGCGGGTATAGCCCGTGGTGTAGAGCACCTTCAGCGTCGGGCGGGCGGCCAACGCTTGCTCGGCCAGGCGCCGGCCGTTCATGTCGGGCATGACGATGTCGGTGAAGAGCAGGTCCACGCGCGGCTGTATCGCCAGCTGCTCCAGCGCCTGGGCGCCATCGGACGCCTGCACGACCGTGTAGCCAAGCTCCCGCAGCACATCGACGGACAGATGCCGCACCTGGGCTTCGTCCTCCACCACGAGGATGATCTCTTCCGGCCGTCCCAGCGGCAGCTCGCTCCGTTCGGCCTGCGCCTCCATCTTGGCGTCCGGCCCGAACCAGCGCGGCAGGTAGACCTTGATCGTAGTGCCTTCTCCCGGCTCTGAGTAGATCTTCACGTGGCCGCCGGACTGTTTCACGAAGCCGTAGACCTGGCTCAGGCCCAGCCCGGTCCCCTTGCCCACCCCCTTGGTCGTGTAGAACGGATCGAAGGCCCGCTCCGCCACCTCCGGCGTCATGCCCGTGCCCGTGTCGGTCAGGCAGATCGTCACATACTGACCCGCGCTCACCTCCGAATGCGCCGCCGCATAGGCCTCGTCGAGATGGGTGTTCAGCGTCTCGATGGTCAGCCGCCCGCCGTCCGGCATGGCGTCGCGGGCGTTCACCGCCAGGTTGAGGATGGCGTTCTCCAGTTCGCCGGCGTCGGCGTAGGTGCGCCAAAGGCCGCCCGCCAGCACCGTCTCGACCCGGACCTGCTCGCCCAGCGAGCGGCGCAGCAGCTCGGACATGCCGCTGACCAGCTTGTTGGCGTCGATCGGCATGGGACTGAGCGGCTGCTGGCGCGAGAACGCCAGGAGGCGCGCCGTCAGCATCGCCGCGCGGCTGGCGCCTTCCGACGCATTGGCGAGACACTGGACGATGCGGGCGTCTTCGTCTCCGGTAAGCCTTCGGCGCGCCATATCCAGGCTGCCGACGATCACCGCCAGCATGTTGTTGAAGTCGTGAGCGATGCCGCCGGTCAGCTGGCCGATGGCCTCGATCTTCTGCATCTGCCGCACCTGCGCCTCCGCGCTTTCGCGACGGCGCATCTCCTGCTGCAGAACCGCGTTCGCCCCCGCGAGCTCTCGCGTGCGGTCCTCGACCCGGGTCTCCAGGCTGCCGGCGAGCGCCTGAAGGTCTTCGCGGGCCTGCTCCAGCGAGGCCGCCGAGCGCCCCTGGGCAAAGGACGCGCCGGCGAGGACCAGCGTCAACAGGAGGCCCGCGCCGGCGGCCCAGGGCGCAGCCGAACTGCTGGCGAAGCCCGGCCGGGCCTGCACCACGACCGCCCAGGTCCGCCCGCCGACGTCGAGCGAGCGCACGGTTTGCCGCGTGGCGCGGCCAGGCTCGAGGGCCGTGGCGTAGAGCAGATCGGCTTGCCGGACGACACCGTCGTAGATCGCCACGTCGACCAGGCGGTCTGCGGTCGACGGGAAGACGGCGCCCAGCAGATCGTGCGTTCGAAGGGGGCTATAGACGAAACCGCGCAGGCGCCGGGCGCGCTCCGATGGCGAGGCCGGGACCACGCCTTCGGCATAGACCGGCAGGTAGATCAGGAAGCCGGGTTGCTTCCGGGCTTCGATCTCCTGCACCAGCAGGACCCGCCCGGAGGCTGCCGCCTGACCGCTGTCGCGGGCCTTCGCCATGGCCGCGCGGCGCGTGGGCTCGGTGAACATGTCATAGCCGAGCGCGGCGCGATTGCGATCGTTGAGCGGGCTCAAGAAGACGATGCTGTGGTAGATGGGGCGAGGCCCCGCCGGCCACACCTTGAAATCGGTAAGCCCCTCGCCACGCATCTGGCGCTCCAGCGCGCGCCGCTCGGCCTCACCGGTCGCGACTTCCGAATAGCCGATCCCCAGGACGCCCGCATACCGGCTGCCGAGGCCCAGCTGCGCGGCGTAATCGGCAAAGTCCCGCGCCGTCACCTCGTCGCTGCCGGCGAAAAGGCCGACCCCGCCGCGAAGCAGCGCGATGTGGGTCTCGATCCGATCCGCCAGCCGGGCGATGGCGAGATCGACCTCGGCCTCGAAACGGGCGTCGTCCTTCGCTCGGCCCGCCTGCCAGAGCTGGCCGGCGACCAACAGCGTCGCCAAGACCCCGACCAGCAGGGTCACGCCGGCCAGGGTCTGATGCCTCGTGAGTGTAAGGAGCCGCCGGCGATGCACGGCGCGTTCTGAGAGGACCTGCAAGAGGCTGTCAAGGTGAGGCCCGACATAGGGCTTTCGTCCCTGTTCCGACGGTGTGACGGCTACGCGGCGGCTCTGAACGACCTCGGACCGCCAACTCACCGCGCCCATTAGCCTGGCGCCTCGCCTGCCCTGCGCAGCGCTTGGTCGATTACACCTGCCTTTCAGGCTGGCGGCGCTACTGCCCCCCGTCCGCACAAGGAACTCGCGGACCACCAACCTGAGGGCCGCAAGACTGGATAGCCCCAGGACCATGGCGAAGTAGCCGCGCACGTGGACGCCTGCGATGCTGAAGTTCATGTAGATCAACAGCACCGCGCCATCAGCCGCAGCAAAGAGGTCGGACGGCGCCCCCTCCACGGTTTGCGGCAGCCCGACGTCGAAGTCGCGCCGCAGCATGTTGCCGATGGTGCTCAGGAACCCCATCAACACAACGTTGCCGATTTCCTTCAAGGCGTCGTCAGCGAGCGCTTCGCGCGCGTCGGCGCTTACGTCCTCACCGATGACGGCCCGTAGGAGGCCGGGCAGTGAGGCGTCCGGGAAGACAAGCAGGGTTTCGCCCGCGACGGCGCCATCGAACACTTGGCGCACAGCGACGAGCTCGTGCAATCCGAGCCGGACCAGCGTCTCGCGGGCCTCAGCGCTGCTCGCGACCGAGATCGCCGGAACGCTCAGCTCGACCAAACTACCGACCATCCCGCCCAACCGCGTTGCGGCGCCGCTCACGGCGATGTTGACGAGTTCGGTCAGCGCGTCAGTTTCCAGGTCGTCGAACATTGCGCGTCCACAGCGGGGCGCCGACTTAGGAGCCCGGCGCAGGCGACACAAGTGTCGCCGGCGAAATCCCCTTCTTGGCGAACGGGTCCGACCCTAAGGAAAGGGTTCGGCGTTGCCGTAGTTGCATCGCTATATAGCTCGACACCTGAGGGGCTCAGCTTGGCTGAAGGAAGTAACGGAAGCGCGCCGCCCGGCGGCGGCGAAGCTGAGCGCATCGCCGCGCTGCAGGCTGAGATCGCGCGCCTGAAGGGCAGCGAGCTTCTCCACCGCACCATTGTCGAGAGCGCGACGGACTTCGCCATTCTCACGCTCGATGTGGACGGCGTCGTCACCAGCTGGAATCCGGGCGCGGAGAACCTCCTGGGCTGGTCGTCGGCGGAGATGGTTGGGCGCGACGGGGCGGACATCTTCACCCCCCGAGGACCGGGAACGCGGCGCGCCACAGGCCGAAATGCTGATGGCGGGCGATCTGGGCCGCGCCGAAGACCGGCGCTGGCACGTCCGGAAGGACGGGTCACGCTTCTGGGCGAACGGCCTGATGATGCCCCTGCGGGACGGCTCCTCCGGCTTCCTGAAGATCCTTCGCGACGAGACCGCGCGCCACGAGATCAACGAGCGTTTGCGGGCGAGCGAGGTGTTCGCCAGGGCTCTGTTCGAAAGCAGCGCCGATTGCGTGAAGACCTTGGACCTGGAAGGTCGCCTGACCGCCATGAACGGTCCCGGCCTCTGCCTCATGCAGATCGAGGACTTCGGCAGGTTGGTCGGCCAGCCTTGGGCCGAACTCTGGCCGAACGACCTGCGGCCGGAGGTGCGTCGGGCGGTCGCCGAGGCGCGTGCGGGCCGCCTGGGCCGCTTCTACGGCTTCTGCCCGACCGCCAAGGGGACGCCCAAATGGTGGGATGTCCAGGTCTCGGCCGTGCCGGACGCCGACGGCAACCCGCACTTCCTGCTGTCGGTCTCGCGCGACATGACCGAACGGGCCACGGATCAGCTGGCGCTCGGGGAGAGCGAAGCCCGCTTCCGCAACATGGCCGACCATGCGCCGGTCATGATGTGGGTGACCGATCCGAACGGCTACTGCACCTACCTGAACCGGGGCTGGTACGAATTCACCGGCCAGACGCAGGCGGAGGCTGAAGGCTTCGGCTGGCTCGACGCCACACATCCTGACGACAGGGCGCTGGCCGAACAGGCCTTCGTTTCGGCCAACGCCGCACAGGCGCCGTTCCGGATCGAATATCGTCTCCGCCGCGCGGACGGGACCTACCACTGGGCGATCGATGCCGCGTCGCCCCGCTTCGGCGAGAACCGCGAGTTCCTAGGCTATGTGGGCTCGGTGATCGACATCCAGGAGCGCCGGGAGGCGGAGGAACAGGTCCGCCGGAGCAACGCCCGCTTCCGCGCGGCGATCGACGCCGTGCAGGGCGTGCTCTGGACCAACAACGCCCTGGGGCAGATGGAGGGCGAGCAGCCGGCCTGGGCGGCGCTCACGGGGCAGAGTCTCGAAGACTACCAGGGCTACGGCTGGGCCAAGGCGGTGCACCCTGAGGACGCCGAGCCCACCGTCACGGCATGGAACGCCGCCGTCCAGGAGCGACGCACATTCGTCTTCGAGCATCGCGTCCGCTGCGCCGACGGGGCCTACCGCACCTTCTCGATCCGAGCGGTGCCGCTTCTCAGCGATGAAGGCCTCGTGCAGGAGTGGGTCGGCGTCCACACGGACATCACGGAGCGCCGCGAGGCCGAGGCGCGCCTGCGGGACCTCAACCAGACCCTGGAGGCGAGGGTCGAGCAGGCCATCGCCGAGCGCGACCGGACCTGGAACAACTCCCGTGACCTGCTCCTGGTGGTCGGCATCGACGGCGTGTTCCGCGCCGTGAACCCCGCATGGAACGCCATCCTCGGCTGGCGCTCCGAGGATCTGGTCGGCCGAAGCTATCTCGACTTCATCCATCCCGACGACCACCCGTCGAGCGAGGACGCCCTGGCGACTGCCTCCGCGGAGGATCTGCCGGTCTACGAGAACCGCTACCGTCACTGGGACGGCTCGTACCGCTGGATCTCATGGGTGGCGGCGCCGGAAGGCGATCTCATCTACGCCAGCGGCCGGGACGTGACGGCCGACAAGGAAAAGCAGGCGGAACTCGACGCAGCCCAGGACCAACTGCGGCAGGCCCAGAAGATGGAAGCCGTCGGCCAGCTCACCGGCGGCATCGCCCATGACTTCAACAATCTGCTCACCGGCGTCATCGGCTCGCTCGACATGCTGCAGCGGCGGATCAGCCAGGGTCAGCTCGACAAGGTGGAGCGCTATGCGACATCGGCCATGTCGTCGGCGAACCGCGCCGCAGCCCTGACGCACCGGCTGCTGGCCTTCTCGCGCCGGCAGCCGCTGGACCCCCAGCCGGTCAACGCCAACAGGCTCGTCACCGGCATGGAGGAGCTGCTGCGGCGCTCTCTCGGCGAAACCGTTCGGCTGGACATCGTGACCGCCGGCGGCCTGTGGCTGACCAAGTGCGATCCCCACCAACTGGAGAACGCCATCCTCAACCTGGCCATCAATGGCCGGGACGCCATGCCGACGGGCGGGACGATCACCATCGAGACCTGCAACGCCCACCTGGACAACGCCTACGCGGCCCGCAGCCGGGAGGTGCGGCCGGGGCAGTATGTCTGCATCTGCGTGACCGACACCGGCGCGGGGATGCCCGCCGATGTTGTCGCCAAGGCCTTCGAGCCGTTCTTCACCACCAAGCCGATCGGTCAGGGCACCGGCCTTGGCCTTTCGATGATCTATGGCTTCGCCCGTCAGTCCGAAGGCTATGTGAAGATCTATTCCGAGCTCGAGAAGGGCACGACCGTGAAGCTCTACCTGCCCCGCTACTACGGCGAAGGCGAGGAAGCGGACCTGGAAGTCGGAGGTCTACGGGAAGAACACCGTTCCGAGCACGGCGAGGTCGTCCTCGTCGTTGAAGACGAGACCGCGGTGCGCGACCTGATCGTCGATGTGCTGGAGGAGCTCGGCTACCGCGCGGTGGAAGCCGCGGACGGCCCCGCCGGGCTTAAGCTCGTCCAGTCGGACATGCGGATCGACCTGCTGGTCACGGACGTGGGCCTACCGGGCCTGAACGGCCGACAGCTCGCAGACGCGGCCCGCGAACTTCGGCCGGAACTGAAGGTGCTGTTCATGACCGGCTATGCCGAGAACGCGACCATCGCGAACGGCTTCCTGGAGCCCGGGATGCAGATGATCACCAAGCCTTTCGCCATCGAAGCCATAGCGACGCGCATCCGCGACATGATCGAGGCGAAGCCCCGCTGAGCTGAGCTTGCGGGTTCAGGTGTGCGAGACAGAGGCCGGCGCTCCGGGTCAGAAACCGCGACCGATCGGCGCGCCTCGCGAAGGCGCGGCGACCGTTGACGCCCTAAGCGAAGCCTAGCATCAGGAGGAGTGCTCCGATCCCGGACAGTCGGAGCGGCTAGAGGGTGTTCATGGGGTCGGCAGCAAATCCCGCGCACGCGCTGATCATCGAGGACGAGGCGCTAATCGCACTTGAGATCGAGCACTTGCTGCGCGAGATCGGCTACAGTTCGTTCGACTGGGCCGACAGCCCGCCGGCGGCGCTGGCGGCCGCGCGGGCGCGGCGGCCTGCGCTGATCACAGCCGACATCAGGATCATCGGCGGGACCGGGGTGGAAGCCGTGGACGCCATCCATCGCGAGCTCGGCGAAATCCCGGCGGTCTTCGTCACCGCCAACCCCGACATGGTGCGCGGCCGACCGGCCGCCAAGGTGATTCCCAAGCCGATTCATCCTCGCCGCCTGCAGGAGGCCTGCGCTGCCGCCTGAGCGTGGCCCCAGCCTCAGATCGGAAGCGCCTCAAGCTTGCGGCGGAACGCCTCGAGGTCCCGCAGGCAGACGGCCGCCGCCTCTCTCAGCGCGTCGACATCCAGGAGTTCGACCCGGCCCCGTAGGGTCCTGATCACCCCACGGGACGCAAACTGGCTCGCCGCCTGAGTGACCGTCGTCCGCTGCATGCCCAGCATCTCCGCCAAGAACTCCTGCGTGAGCGGCACGACCCGCCCGTCGCCGCCCCGCTCGCGGGCCAACAGCAGGAGCATGGCCAACCGCGCCTCGGCCGAGGCGAAGGCGGCGCAGGCAATCCAGTTCTCGTGTTCGGCGCTTCGGATCGCGGCGTAGCGCTGGAACGCGGCGCGCGCGCGGGCCTCGACCTCAAGGGCTTCGACGAGGAGCTCGGCCGCCAGGCGAAGGCCCGCGCCGGGCGCCTGCACCCGGAAGGTGCTGAACACCGGCGCGCGTCCGGCGGCCTCGACGATGCCCACGCCGCCCTCGGCGCCTATCAGCGAAACGCCGGCGACACGCCCCTCCGCCGACGCGACCGTCTGGGCGACCAGGCCAACCAACGGGAAGATCACATGGCTGGGACGTTCCCCCGGCTGCAGCAGCGCCTGCCCAGTTTGCAGCCGCACCGGCTCCGCGCGGGCGAGCAGCGGCGCAGCCTCGCCGATGGCCAACACCCGAAGCAGGCCGTTGGCCCCGAACTGCATGATGATCGCCCTCGCCTTCGGGACTAAGACCACATGGGCGAAACCTGTCTGTCGCCTAGGCGACCCCTCTTTGGCCGCAACGGGTCTGTTCCCACACCGGGGAAGGTCCCACGTATAGTCGTTGGACGGCGGTCTCAATTGACAGCCCACGGAACGGCCGGTCCGTCAGGCGGTTAATCGGCTATCCAAACACGAGCGAGCCATGTCACAGGCCGAACTTCTGCATAGCCGCCAAACACGTGGCGGCCTGAGGGTGGACACCTACCGGATGCCGAACGGCGGCGCACTGCTGATCCCCACGATCCCCGACTGGGAGCTGCGCCAGCTGGAGCTAGAGCGGTGGAAGCAGCTGACGCCCGCCGAGCGGCGCGACAACGCCTACCTGCCGCCTGCTTAAGGGCGACTCTCAGGAGAAGCGTGACAGCGCCGAAGAAGGTGTTCGCCGCCGCGTGCCAGGCAGCGGCAACCCATTTCACGGAGACACACCAGGACGCGTTCCTCGCTTTGCTCTTGGAACATGCACGCCCAACTGCGGCACCGGCCCAATGAGCGGACGCGCCGAGCCTCCACTTCAAACGCCCTTCCGACCGTGGCGGAGAGGTCACGTGTCGGTAGCGGACCTTTAGAAGGTCCGCTCGCGGCCGCGACTTCGCTTCGCGACACACCCTGGGGCACAACGCTAGTCCTTCGCGCAACTGCTCGTCTGACTGTCTGACGAGCGCGTCCCTCTGTTGTCGTCGTTAAGCCTGGGATCGCGCGACACCGGCAGGAGCAGGTTCCAAAGGCCGACGACGCCGGCGATTGAAAGGACCAGGGCGACGAGGGCGCCCCCGAGCACGAAGATCCAGTAGGGGATGAGCGCGGCTCCGGGTGCGCGCACGATGCCGAGCCGCTCCACGTCTCCGGTAACGAAGGCCTCCACCGCCAGCACCAGTCCGGTGACGCCGACAAGGGAGCAGGAGAGGCAGACCAACCAGGCTTTCCAAGCGCCACGCATCGCACGCCTCCGAGGCGAAAACGCGCGAACGTTGTATTGGCTCGCCTCCGGCGCGCGCCGGCCCCTCCTCCGGCCAACACGTCTACGCCGACACCGCAGCCACGGTCGCAGCACCGCGCCGCCAGCCGCGACCCCAAAAAGGCGCGCCATGAATTCGTGCCGGTGGCGCGACGACCATCGTGGCGCACCGGAAGCGCCGCTCGGCCACGCACACGTGATGCGTCGGACGATCGGCCTACCGGACTGCGAGACGTTAAGCTTGAGGCTGGCGACCCCGGCTATGTCCTCAAGAGCGCCAACGGCAGTACTGCAGCAGCCGTGACTCCAAACCTGCTGCGAATCTCGTTCGCAGAGTTTGCGGCCGAAGGTGCAAGGGTTTCGGCGACGTTTGCGGATTATGAGTCAGCTGCCACAGGGCCGCAGTCGCGGGCTTTGGAGTCATCGACACGACGAATGGTGGAAGCTCATTTCTGGCGCTCCCCTTCTCCTCCCGGAGCCCCGGGCACTTGAACCCGCGGCTTTGGAGCCCGCCGCGTTGGAATCCCAGCTTGATGGTACGCCCTGGTCAAAGAGCCAAAGCGATCCTGGAAAGTTTCGACCGACGGGCTGGTCGGGTCTCCCTTGATCACACCACTCGTCACCTTTCCGTGACGCCGGTGTAGCGATCTCAGGATCTCCAACATCTCTTCGTCGGTTGCCGGTTTTAGACCCGTCGCACGCCAGCGTATGCTGCGCACGAAACCGAGTTTGTCGTATGCGCCGCTCAGGCTGCCAAATCGGAGACGATAGGTCACCGCAGCGGGCGTGTAGGAACAAGCGTCGATCAGGGCGGTCGAGAGGTAACCGTGTTGCTTGTATAGCCGCGCCAGGCGCTTCAGCATCTCGCCATCGGAGAACAACTGCGGTCGACCCGCCGCCATCCGCGCCGCAGCGGCCGCAAAAAGTGATTCGCTTACGATCGGCGGCATCACCCGCACTCGCACCCAGCTGGCAGGCGGGTTCTGCACCTGTCGTCCCTGAAGGCGTCGGCTGGCGCGGTTGAACACGTAGTTGCCAAGGGCGAACTCAGAGGCAAGAACGCAGCGGACTCGCCAGTAGGTCCAGGGTTGACCTTGGTTAGATGGGATTGCTTCACTGTTCAGGAGCTCGGCGATGGCACCGATTGTCCGACGTTCACGAACGTAGAGATGGAAAATCCGCTGGATCGTCCGAACCTCGTGCGGAGGACCCCGCACAAGCACCACCCGCTCTCGCGCCATCGCCTTCCGTTGGCCGTCTTCGAGTTCCAGCCTAACCTTGCCAGTCTCGTCGACGAGGACGCGTCGGACGCCGTAAGCGCGACCTCCGCCCTGCTTGAAGCCGAGCTGAGCCTGCTGGAGTTGCGCTCGGACAACCCTACTAGATAGTTCGCGGCTATATTCGGCGGCCATAAGCCGCTTGAGGTGTTTGATGATCATGGAGGACAAGGCGCCGTCATTATCGAATGGCTCGGCGCAGTAATGAACTGCAACCCCAGCAGCTCGGCAGATGAACTCATAATGCGCCGCCTGATCTGCGTCCTGGAAGCGCCCCCAGCGGCTCACGTCGAGCACTAGGATCGCCTCGAACGGGCGGTCAGGCGCTACGACATCGGCCAGTAGTCGCTGCAACCCTGGACGACCTGAGAGCGTGAGGCCGCTTCGACCCGGGTCCTGATACGTTCCCACGATCTGAAAGCCCCGTGCTTGAGCGTAGGCCGCAATCGCAGCAACTTGGTTCTGCATCGAGTAACGTTGATGCTCGGTCGACATGCGCAGATATTGGGCCGCAGGCAAAAGGCTGGAGGAACGCACGGCCGGAGCGTCATCTCCTTCCGGGCTAGCAGGCAGTTCCCCATGAGCGGCGCTCAAACCCATGGGCAGCCGTGCGCTTGCCAAGCTTCGGCCATGTGGACGCTCGGCGGCACGCACCGGCGGGTCCATCGAGCCCAGCGCGCCTGACCGCCGAGGGCCTTACTGGCGCCGGCTAGGGGGTTTGTGGACATGTCACAGTGCTCCTCGACCAGCCAGCTCCCATGACCCCGTGCTGACAACATCGGCGGTGCTAGCATGAAAACTTTAGAGATGTTGCGGCGACTGAGCCGCGAAACCGCGTTTCGCAAACCTTAAGGCGCGAACGAAATGCTCAAGGTTGGGCGATACGCATGCACCAAAAGATGCTTGCACGGCGGCCACCTAGCAAGGTCGCCGGAAGAGTGGCCAATCCTCATCTACTCACCTCCATGGCTCTGGCTGAGCCCTTCCAGCCTTGCCGCATCGCGCCACGCGTCGTGGATCTTCGCTCAGCGAGAGCGCATCGAAGTGTGCTGCAGACGACGTATCGCGTCCGACGCCGCGACATCCGGGCGCGATAGCGCCAATAGTCACTATCGTGACTGGTCTTTTGTCAAGGCTTGCAGCCGGTTCATCATATGCGGCTGGCGCAATCCTTGGCACAGAACCTTCGCCGGATGCGGCAGTCGCGCGGCATCACGCAGGAGGTTTTGGCGGACGCGGTTGGCCTTGCCCCCACTTACGTGGGTCAGCTCGAGCGGGGTCAACGCAATCCAACACTTTCCGTGGTCGAGCGGTTTGCCGCCTACTTCGACGTTGACCCTATGGAGCTTCTGAAGCCACTGCCGCTTTGACGGCTCCGGAGGTCGGATTCGTCTCTGCGGTCAGGATCGAAGAGCGCTCTGCCGCCAAGTCGCGATGACAATAAGATGCCGCTCTGCCGCGCATCGGGAGCGGATAACAGACGTCATTGCTAAGGCGCGGCGGCATTCGCACGTGTTATGGAGAAGAACGGAGATCGTGCTTGCAAGCTGCTCGGTGCTAAGCTGGTTCCGCTGACCAAGGGGTCACTAGTATGATGGCGCAAGATCCCCATCCACGCCAGCAAGCTGCGCAGTATCTTCGTATGTCGACAGAGCGCCAGGATCTCTCGCTAAGTTTTCAGCGTGCGACAAACGCATCATACGCTTCAAAACATGGACTGAAGATTGTCAGGACGTACAGTGACGAAGGCGTCAGCGGGCTCAACGTCCGTAACCGGCCGGGTTTACAAGCGTTGCTGGCGGATGTCGTGTCCGGCGACGCAGAGTTCACGACGATACTCGTTTATGACGTCAGTCGGTGGGGGGCGCTTCCAGAACCCGGATCAGGCGGCACATTACGAGTTCATGTGCGCAGAGGCCGGGGTGAATGTTCGCTATTGCGCGGAGCCGTTCGAGAACGACGGCAGCCCCGCCGCGACGCTTATGAAGCAGATAAAGCGAGCGATGGCCGCTGAGTACAGCCGCGACCTCTCCCTGAAAGTTACGCTCGCTCGCCGCAGCATACAGGCTCGAGGCCTGTGGCCGGGAGGATCCCCACCGTTCGGGTACCGACGCGAGGTACTGGACGCGAAAGGGCTGCCTTCGCAGGGCGGAGACCCCCTGGTTTGGAAGAAGCGCCAAGGCGTCCATACTCATCTGGTGCTCGGACCCGAGCACGAGGTTCGAACCGTTCAGCGCGTTTTTGCTATGTACTCGCGCTCGAAGACTGGCGATGCAGCCATTGCGAGGAGATTGAACTCCGAAGGCATTGTCAACAGCCGCGGTGAGAAGTGGTCGGCGGCAAGAATTCGTTATGGACGGTAGCGCGAAACGCTGCGCCGGCGATCGTGTCGCAGCGCGTCTTCGCCGCCGCCCAAAGGAAGCGAGCTCGCAACAATCCCAGGGACATTTCCGACGAGGCTCTGCTTGCCGATGCCCGACGCATTGCGGCCGATCACGGCGCACTCACCGGGCGCCTCCTGGAGCGCCACGGTCGATGGGCCTCGCACACCTACCGCAGACGTTTCAATGGCATGCAAGGGTTGAAGCAGCGCCTAGGGGTGCAAGCGGAACCCCGGCTCCGCAGACTGAACAGCCGCCTTGACCCACAAACGCAGCCTTATGGACGCGGGCTCTACACGGATGACCAGATCCTCGATCTTATCAGTCGTCTCTTGGCGCAGGAAGGATACTTGACCATGAAGCTAATTGACAGGTCAGTAAGCGTTCCATCGCCAGCGACAATCCGACGCCGTTTCGGCAATCTTGCAGAGCTCTACCGTCGCGTGGGTTACGTGCCGAGTGCGCGGCAGCTGGCCGCCAATTGGAAGTACTGGTGAAGCGCAAGGTGCGCATGGGAACTTCATGGGGGGATCCAGCACCCACGTAGCCTAGCTGCGTGGCATCTTGGCCCTAAGCTTATTCCGGGTCGCCCGGCCTTTGGCTGAGTGGCGTTCAATCCGAATTCTGGAGCGGGTTCGGCGCAGTCACGTGTGGGCAGACGGCCCGACGTCCGTCTGAGACGCGCCATCCTGTCGACCGAGCGTGCCACGACTGGGCGTCGAACACCGCCAAAACCCGCGACAGCTTGAGGATCACCTCGCCGCCTTCGGGGACGTCCACAACCTCGCCAAGCGGGTGAAGGCCCCGCTGAGCCTGACGCCCGAAGCCATTCGCAAGGGAAAGGTTGAGGAGCCAGGTCGCTTTGGGCAAGATTCCATCCACTCGGCCTCGACTGAACACCTAGCCGAGCCCCGGGAATCGCCTTTCAGTCCCGACGAGGAGCAGGAGTATCGGCGGCCATGTCGATGGCGACCTACGTATCCTTCGTACCTAGGGCGCACAGCGCCAAGGTTCGGGCTGTGTTGATGTCTGAAGACACAGGCGCGATCAGCTGGCGAGAGCGGCGCACGCTTTGGGGAAGCGAATTCTACTTCTTCGGGCCGGCAGGCCTCGCGCGCAGGACACACGAATATCTCACCAGCTGGCTCGCGAGTCGCCGCTGAGAATGACGATGAGGCAGAGCAATCAACGGCGTCGTTGACGCGCGCCGACAACGTGGTAGCTCGCCTCGGTAGAGATGCGCAACCGCTAGACGGTGGCGTCTCAGGCAAAGTTTAGGCATAGCGCGCCGTCGGGCGACACCCAGCCATCCCGCCCGACCTGGCCGGCGCGGTCCCCAACGCTGCGTCGGCCACTCTGAGATCGTATAGCCTGCGGCGGCGTGGTGGTTGGCCCAGCATTCACAATGCTTGCCTCTGCAGTGGCAGACATCCAGACAGCAGTAAGGTCAAGACGAGACCTCACTGGGTGGATTTGTGTTTGCTGCGACATCGCCTTCGCTCGCACGCAGGTCAAGCCGCCCCAGCTTTTTCCACCGCGGAAGCAGCGTCTTGATCAGGTACATGAAATCGGGCGGCTCAACAGGCCCCCCCTTCGAATGGCCGCTGATGCCACAGGTCGCATAACCAGTGGGCTAATCGGGCCTGCGTGAGTCGCTCTTCAGGTCGCTCGCTCTGCAGGCGTCGGATCCAATCCAGCACATCTCCGTGCCAACCTGGCTCAGGCCGTCCCGAACGGCGGGTGGCCTGCGCCGACGCGCGCGCGCTCGCCACCCAGCGCATCGGGGGCTGCTGCCCTTGGACGCCGTCAACGCGTCGGTCCACGGACGTATGAAGACTCTGAAGTGAAACCTCGGGGCCCGCCCGGTTGCACGCGCGCGTCATTTCGATGATCATTGTGCGACTTGTTCGCGTACGCACCTTGATTTTGGTCATTTGACTGAGATTCTGAGCATGAGCGACGAAACAGGGTAAGCGCGGCTTCTTCCCCACCTTTCCCTCGACGGATTGATCCCTGAGCTTGGCCCATCGGTCGCGGCCGCGGGCTTAAGAGAGCTGATGATGTCGGGTGATGATGTGCTGATGATGCCTCCGGCGCATCGGATCGAGGTCTTCACGGGGACAGCGCGTCGGCGGCGATGGAGCGCTGAGCAGAAGGCGCAGGTTGTCGAGGACAGCTACGCCACGACGGTGGGCGAAGCGGCCGCCCGGCATGGCGTGTCGAAGTCTCAGTTGTTCAACTGGCGGCGAGAAGCCCGGGAGGCGAGCGCGGGCATGACGTTCGCGCAGATTGAAGTGGCGGGCGCCGATGAGGCGCCGCGTGCGCCCACCGCGGGCTTGATCGAGCTCCAGCTGGGCGGCGCGTCGGTGCGGATTTGGCCCGACGCGGATCGGCAGATGGCGGCCGCGATCGTGATGGCGTTGCGGGCGGGCGGACGTTGATCGGCATCGGATCCGGGGCCCGGGTGCTGGTGGCGACGAAACCGGTGGATTTCCGCCGCGGGGCTGAGAGCCTGGCGGCCCTCGCCAAGGAGAGCTTGGGTCAGGATCCGTTCGCCGCCGGCGTGGTCCTGGTGTTCCGGGCCAAGCGCGCGGACCGGGTGAAGATCATCGCCTGGGACGGCTCGGGCCTGGTGATGCTGTGGAAGGCGCTCGACGAGGGGGCGTTCAAATGGCCGCCGATCAGCGACGGGGTGATGCGCCTGTCTTCGTCGCAGCTGGCGGCGCTGCTCGACGGGCTCGATTGGACGCGGATTCACCCGCCCAGACGGGCGGCGCCAAAGGCGATCCGCTAGCTGCGGCGGATTGAATCAGCCGCTCCGCGGGGGCGCCTCAAACCGCCGATCTTGTGCTTCACTCCGCCTATGGATTTGGGCGCCGCCGATCTTCCCGACGATGTGGAGACGCTACGCGCCATGATCCTGGCGGCGCGGGCTCGGGCGGCGGCCGCGGAGGCCGAGATCGAGCAGATCCGGGCCGGGCAGGCCCAGCTTGCCGCCGTCGAGAACGAGCACGCTCAACTCTTAGCGCAGGTCGCCCAGCTCGAGGCGCAGAATGAGCGCTACGCGCTCATTATCGCCAAGCTCCGCCGGCTGCAGTTCGGCAAGCGCTCGGAGCAGCTGGACAAGGATCAGCTGCAGCTGGCCTTCGAGGACCTGGTCCAAGGCCTGGCCGAAATCGAACAGGAAGAAGAGCGGTCCGATCCGGAGCTGAAGGCGCATCGCACGCGCCAGCGCCGGGACCGCCGGCCCTCGCTGCCCGATCATCTGCCGCAGATCGACGTGACCATCGAGCCGGAGACGCGGGCTTGCTCGTGCTGCGGCGGAGAGCTGCACGTGATCGGCGAGGACGTCTCCAAGCGGCTCGACGTCGTCCCGGCGCAGTACCAGGTGATCGTCACCCGCCGGCCGAAATACGCCTGCCGATCCTGCGAGGGGCCGATCGTCCAGGCCCCGGCGCCTGCACGGCTGATCGAAGGCGGCCTGCCGACCGAGCGGCTGGTGACGCAGGTGGTGGTCGACAAGTACGCCGACCATGTCCCGCTTTACCGCCAAGCGCAGGGCTTCGCCCGCCAGGGGATCAGCCTCGACCGCTCCACTCTGGCCTTCTGGACCGGCTACGCGGCGGCCGAGCTGAAGCCGATCTGGGCGCACATGCGCCAGACCTTGCTGAGCGCCTCCCCGACTCTTCGTCGACGAGACCAAGGCGCCGGTGCTCGATCCAGGACGTGGACGCACCAAGAGCGGTTACTTCTGGGCAATCGCCCGGGACGATCGCGGCTGGGCCGGAACCGATCCTCCAGCCGTCGTCTACACCTACGCCCCGGGCCGCGGCGCCGATCACGCGATCACGCTCCTGAAGGACTTCTCCGGGGTGCTGCAGACCGACGGCTACACCGCCTACAAGACCCTGGCGACGCGTCGCAACGACGTGGCCCTGGCGCACTGCTGGTCGCACGCCCGCCGTAAAGCCTTCGACCTGACCAAGGGCGGATCTGCACCGGTCGCCGGCGAACTCCTGGCCCGTATCGGCCAGCTCTACGCCGTCGAAGCCGAGATCCGCGGCCAATCCGCCGAAGCGCGGCGACAGGTGCGGCGGCAGCGGAGCGCGCCGCTCATCGCGGCGCTGAAATCCTGGCTCGAGGAGCAGCTGACGCGGCTGCCAGGGCGCTCACAGACCGCCGAGGCGATCCGCTACATCCAGACGCACTGGGACGGCCTGACCCTCTTCCTCGACGACGGCCGCATCGAGCTCGACACCAATCCGGTCGAACGCACGATGCGCCCCATCGCTCTCAACCGGAAAAATGCGCTCTTCGCCGGATCCGACGAAGGCGCGGAGCACTGGGCGATCCTGGCCACCCTCATCGAGTGCTGCAAACTCCACGGCGTGAACCCCGCGGCCTATCTCGAGGACGTCCTCACCCGACTGGTGAACGGCCACCTCAACAGCCGCCTCGACGACCTCACGCCCTGGAACTGGAAGGCCGCTCAGGCCGCCGCCTGACCGTCAAGCCGTCGACCTACGGTGGAAAAGCACCGCTTACGAAACAGGGCACATCATCCTCGATGTCATGACCATCATCGTGGTCACCACGATTGGGTGGTTTATGGGCGAGTTGCTGACAAGCCTGCTATGATGGAAGCCGCGGGATCGGCGATCGACCGGCCGGGGCCGGCCCGAAGGCTTCTTGAGCCGGCTGAGAGTTCGCAGTCGATCTGCGCCGCGCCAAACAGGGCTCCTGCCGTCATCGAGGCGGTTCACTCCGTGATCACAGGCGACGCGAGTTGCACGCCCGGATAGCCCAATCCGGCAGCATTGCTAGGTTGCGTCGCAACGCGCAACATCAGCTTAGTGCCCACTGATTCCATTCCGCCTGATCACGCCTCCGCGGCAACGCAATCACGACTCTCATTGCCCCTCGGCGGCGGGAGCCTGCAACTCTATCCAGATGCCGAAGGCATACTCCGAGGGGCGCGTGAGCGCGGACGGGGCGGCCCGGTGATGGTTGTGTCGATTCCCAAGGCGGGCACCTATCTCATGGCCGCCTGGCTTGAATCTCTTGGATGGGTGGACACCGAGCTGCACCTGTCGAACTTCACGTTGTCGGACTATCGAGGACTGTCGCTAGCCGCGAAACGACGCGGAGAAGGGCGCGAGTGCTACCTACCGGTCTGCACCTCTGCGGGCCTAGTTGGTCCTGGACAGTTTGCGGTTGGCCACATCAAACCCGAGCCTTGGGGCCGACAGGCGCTGCAAGAACTCACCCGCCTCTTCCTCAAGCGCGACCTCGCCCACGCTACTCTGTCGCACCTGCGCTTTCTCGTCGCGACAGAGCGAGGGGCGGCAGACGCCGCGTGGCGCAGCATGGCTGCCTCTCCTGCGCAGGCGCTGGCTTTCCTCGAGGACGAGGGAGAGCGGCTATTTGAACAGGAATATGCGCCGATGTGCACGTGGATCGAGGATGTTCACGCGGTTGTTCCCTTCGAAGACCTTTTGGCGGCTCCGCTGGCGCCAAGCATCGCAGCGGTCAGCGCGCTTCTTGGCCACGCGTGTGGTCTCAGCGCAGAGGCGGCGCACGCACGCCTGCGCGGAGTGATTGGACGGGTCACAAAAACCTATTCCGGCGAGACCACCTGCATCTCCCCGTGGTGGAGCGATGAGGTGAGACGACGCTTCATTCGCCTTGGACTGAATGACTTGCACGAGCGACTTGGTTACCCGCGCTATTGAACGGAAGAGCCGCGGCGTGAGCGTAAGGCGCCCGTTCAATGATCATTTGATGGTGCGCCGCCGAAGGACTTTAGCGAGGAGCCAGCGGGGCGAAACTGCCTGGAGTTAGCTCTGCAACCGTCTAAGGCTTTCGCGCTCTCGCCGACAGCTCGGACCACTGGACAGGGTTAAGCAGGTCAGCAGACCGGTCGGTGGCGGGCCGTTGACTACTGAGGTGCGATGGGAGCGGCCTGCGGCGCTTCAACGTGTGATCTCTAGCGCTGCTGCATCCCCGCGCGAAATGGCCGCTGTGGACGGGCGCGCTCGACTGCCGCGACGCCGAAAGCCGCCAGCCGTCTCCAGCTGGACGCGCGCGTTGACGCTGTTGGCGTCGAACTCACGCAACGCGCTCCCCGCTTCGGCAACGCGTCAAGGACCGAGAAACGCTCCGCAGCCGCAACGCACGAGCGGCGTCGACGCCGTGGGTACCGTCCCCTCCTGCCGCCTGCCGCCCGCGTCGGCCGTTGGAAAGCCTTCTAGATGTGTGCACCAGCCCCTGCGTTCCGGGGAGCCAACGCGCCGTGCGCGGTGGGTCTTTAGACGCCCGCCTCGGACGACAGGTCCGCCTGCGCCATGGCAGCATCCGCAACGGTGGCTGAGGGATCGCCTCCTTTGGGAAGGCTGGCGGCTGCGGCGATGATGTCCGCATGCTCAGCTTCGCGGACGGCTCTTGCAACGTTGAGACGGACGTAGACCGCAGCGCCTCTGTGGGCTGCTAACGTCGACCTGACAAGGTCGCAAGCGTCCGCAAGGCTCGGAGCCGGCGAACAGGCCAAGAGTTCGATGCCGCTCCTTCGCCGCCTCACAACAACGAGATTGCCTGCGATTGCCGGAAGAGCCGGCAATTCCGCCCGGCGGAACCGATAGAGCGCCCCTGAGGCGCCTGGAACATCAACGATCTCCTTCATGCCGCTCAGCATAGCCGCAGCACTTCGCCTGAGCTAGTCGACAGCCAACACGAGATCGCGCTCAGATGACGGCCGGCCTTCGTAGGCCGCGATCTGCTCCTCGCACAAGGCGCGGGCGGCGATCCCTTCGCCCTGGCGCCGGTACCACTCCATGGTGAGCGTCACCGCCTCTGGCGCCTCCAGCCGGCTTTCGAAGCCAAGCGCCTCGCGCGCCAGGGTGGCGTCGATGGCCAGCGACTTCGCCTCGATCGAGTTCGGGTCCCGTTCGTGCCGCCACGGCTGCCCGCCCAGCGCCTCGACGCCGAGCGTCGCGAGTTCGCCCACGCTCACCGACGGGCCGCCGGGACGCGGGCCGAAGTTGAGCGCACGCGGGGTCTCGGGATCGCTGGCCAGGGACTCGAGGTGTCGGAAGTATCCCGCCAGGCAATCGAGCACGTGCTGCCAGGGTCGCGTGGCCTCAGGGTGGCGCAGCACGACGGCCTCGCCCGCCTGGGCCGCCCGAACGATGTCGGCCGTCAGGCGGTCGCGAGAGTAGTCGCCGCCGCCGATGACGTTGCCGCCGCGGGCAGTGCCCACAGGCACGCCCCAGGCGTCGAAGTAGGTCCGGGCGAAGCTCTGGACCACGATCTCCGTCGCCGCCTTGGACGCCGAATAGGGGTCCTTGCCGCCCAGCGGGTCCGCTTCCTGGAAGGCGCGTCCGGTCTCTGCATTGGCGTAGACCTTGTCCGAGGTGACCACCAGGACGGCCTTCAGCTCGGGCTGATCCCGCAGCGCCTGCAGCAGGTGAGCCGTGCCCATCACATTGGCCGAGAACGCGCCGACCGGATCCTCGATCGAGGTGCGCACGATGGCCTGGGCGGCCATGTGGAGCACGAGGTCGAAGGTGCGGCCGCTGACCGCCGCCGACACCGCGTGAGGGTTCCTCAGGTCGACGAAGCGCGACTCGATCAGTTCGTGGACGCCGGCCAATTGGAACAGGCTGGGGGATTGGTCCGGCGGCAGGGCGAGACCCGTGACCTGAGCGCCCATCCGGGCCAGCCAGATCGAAGCCCAGGCGCCCTTGAAGCCGGTATGGCCGGTGAGCAGGACCCGCTTGCCGGCCCAGAAGTCGGAATTCACCGCCGCCACGGCGCCTCCCCAGACGCCCAGAGGGCCTCGAGGTGGTTCTTGTCGCGCAGGGTGTCCATCGCCGCCCAGAAGCCATCGTGCCGGTAGGCCATCAGTTCGCCGTCTCTCGCGAGGCCTTCGAGGGGCGCCGCCTCCCAGGAGGTGGCGTCCCCGTCGATACGATCGATCACCTCCGGCTGCAGCACGAAGAAGCCGCCGTTGATGAGCCCGTTGTCGCCCGGCGGCTTCTCGGTGAACCGCTGGACCCGGCCCTCGGACAGTTCGAGCGCCCCGTATCGGCCAGGCGGCGCGACCGCCGTGATGGTGGCCGCCTTGCCATGGCTGCGGTGGAAATCGGCCAGGGCGCGCGGGTCCACATCGGACACGCCGTCGCCGTAGGTGAAGAAGAACGGCTCGCCGGGATCGAGATATTTCGCCACCCGCTTCAGGCGTCCGCCGGTCATGGTCTCCGCGCCCGTCTCCACCAGGGTGACCCGCCACGGCTCGTGGTTGGTCGCGTGGTACTCGATCGATCCTCTGTCGAGGTCGACCGTCAGGTCGGCGCTGTGGAGCACGTAGTTGGCGAAGTACTCTTTGATCACATAGCCCTTGTAGCCAAGGCACACGACGAAGTCGTTGAAACCGGCCGCCGAGTAGAGCTTCATGATGTGCCACAAGATCGGCCGGCCGCCGATCTCGATCATCGGTTTCGGTTTGAGATGGCTTTCTTCCGAGATCCGGCTGCCAAGGCCACCGGCCAGAATGACCGTCTTCATCCCGCCGATCCTTCCGTGTCTGGACCTAATGCATAACGAGGGCTTTGAACGAGAACCAGCGTGGCCGCGTCTCGAAGCGGGCGAGGGTCAATCGCGACGAGTGGCGATCTCATCCGCCAGGCGGGCGATTTCCGAAGGCGTGGCGCCGGGCGGCAACCGCTCGGCGGCGCGCGCAAAATCGTAGGCGATCATCTCAAGAAGTCCGGCGTCATCCGCGTTGAGCTCCCCCAGTATGGCTCGCAGATTGGCCTCGATCAGCGCGACGCCGGCGTCGTCGAACTGCCGCCCGAAGGCCTCCCGAAGACGCGCAATGACAAGATCGCTTGAAGCAGGGTTCATGGACGCGAGAATAGCTTGAACAGAGAGGTGAGACTGCCCGATACAGCGACGCGCGCGTGCGGCAAAGAGGCTCGCCGGTTGGCCGGGGCCGTTCCTACACCGCGCAAGGCGCCGCTCCACCAGCCGGCGAGGCCATCTGATGGGAGAAAATCATGCCGATCCGGCTAGAAGCGATCCTGCAGGACCAGGTCGACCATCCCGCCGTGCGTGACGTGTTGGCCGTTCTCGCCGATGCCTGCGCGGAGATCAGCCGCCTTGTGCGCAGCGCGGCAGTGGCGGGCCAGTTGGGAGCCGCGGGCGTCGTCAACGTGCAACAGGAGGACCAGAAGGCGCTAGACGTCTTAACTGATGAGCTTCTCACCGCCCGTCTGATGGAATGCTCGGCTGTCGCGGCGCTCGCCTCGGAGGAGCAGGCGGACGCCGTCTGCACCGACCGCACGGGCGGTTGTCTCGTCGCATTTGATCCTCTCGACGGCTCAAGCAATGTCGACGTCAACGTCTCCGTCGGCACCATCTTTTCGCTGCGGCCAGCGCCAGACGGCCGGCCGGCGCATCCAGAAGATTTCCTCGGAGACGGGCGGGCGCAGCTGGCCGCAGGGTATGCGGTCTACGGCCCGCAGTCGATGCTTGTCATGAGCTTCGACGCACGGGTGATGGCGTTCAGCCTCGATGAGGACGGCGCCTGGGTTCTCACGCATCCGGCGCTTGCGGTTCCCGTCGGCACGAAGGAGTTCGCCATCAACCTCTCCAATCGGCGGCATTGGCGAGCCCCTGTCATCAGTTACATCGAGGACTGCCTCGCTGGCCGCGACGGCCCCCGCGGGAAGGACTTCAACATGCGATGGGTGGGGTCGATGGTGGCTGATGTCCATCGCATCCTGATGCGTGGCGGCGTCTTCTTGTACCCCTGGGACGCCCGAGAGCCGGATCGGCCAGGGAAGCTACGCATGCTCTATGAAGCCCACCCGATGGCGCTGCTTGTGGAGCGCGCCGGAGGTCGGGCCACCGACGGGGTGCGGCCGCTGCTGGAGCGTGTCCCGCCGAGCCTGCATGCGCGGACAGCTGTCGTGCTTGGCTCGGCTGACGAGGTCGAAAGAGTGCGCGACGTCGGCTGACGCCCGTACCAGCGCGCTGGCGTCACCCTCAGGTCCGTGGCGCCGCAGCCGACGTACGGTCTTGCGCGCCTACTATAGTCCGGATGGCGCGCGCCTCTCCAAGAGGCCCCCAATCCGCAGCGACGCCGCTTCTGTGATCCTGCGACGATGCGCCGGCGGGGCTGACGGCGTCCTACGCCCCTGCCCGCGCTTGCTGAGTGCGGCGCTGACGTCGCCCCAAGGGCGCCGGTCAACCTCTCGGGGTCGTTCATCGCAATGCCGGACCTTGAGGCGAGCTCGGCCTCCCGCGCAGACTGGCAGATACCGCGCCGATCGGGTCGGCAAGACCGCAGGCGTAGAGCGCAGGCAGCGACGCCTCTCTCTCTGAGGCGACTTCTGACCTACGTATCCCCTGAGCGCAGGAGCCGGTTCTGGCTGCACGGCTTCGCCTTACTCATTTTGAGCGTCAAGGCATCGAACTGTAGTTGCCTCGGAAGCAACCATTCACTACGAGACGCCATATCCAGGCTTGGCCATAGCGCTGAGGTCTAGGGGGAGTGGGCGTATGATCACGGAACGGGTGACACTGCTCGGAACAGCAACATCCGTAACGCCCGCCTTTATTTTCACCATTCTGTTGATGATTGCCTTCATACCTGCCGCGCGGGTGCTCGGATTGGTGGACCGGCCCGACGGAGCCCGCAAGCGACATGGACGGCCGGTGCCGGTTGTCGGCGGCCTCGCGATCGCGGCGGCGGCGGCTTCTGTCTCGCTGGCGCTCGGCCAATCGGCGCTAGGGCTGACGATGGGCGCAGCCTTGTTGCTCGCCGCAGGCATGTTGGACGACAAGCTCGACCTGTCGTGGAAGCTGCGATTCCCCGTCCAAGCCGTGGCTGCAGCCCTGATGATTGTCGGCGATCAACTGACCGTGACGAGCGTCGGACCCATCTTCAACCTCCCCGACACCCCCCTTGGACCGTTCGCCTTCCCTCTAACCCTGCTCGGCGTGGTGGCGCTGATCAACGCCGTCAACATGACCGATGGGGTTGACGGTCTGGCAGGCGGCCTCGGCGCCGGGGCGCTGCTGATGTTCATGATCGCAGCCGCCGCGAAGGGGAATGCCGCGCTCGTCCTTGTGCTGGGGCCGCCGCTTGGCGCCGTGTCCGGCTTCCTGATGTGGAACCTCCGCTCGCCTTGGATGAAGCAGGCGCAGGTGTACCTCGGCAACTCCGGGAGCGAGTTCCTTGGCCTGCTGCTGGCTTGGGCGGCGCTCAATCTGACGCACAGTCCCGCCCATCCCGTGAGCCTCCTCCTCGTGCCCTTCTGCCTCGCACCTGCGCTGGCGGACAGCGTGGTGGTCATGCTCCGGCGGGCCGCAAACGGAGCCAACCCCTTTCGCGGCGATCGCGATCATCTCCACCACCTCTTGCTGGACGCAGGGTTCAGGGTCTCGACGATCGTCGCCATGGTTTGTGGCGGGTCGCTGATGTTCGGGGCGCTCGCCGGCGCCCTGCTTGCTTTGGGCGCGCCGCAAGCCTGGCTCGGCGTCGGGTTCCTACTGCTAGTGTTTGCTCAGCTTGCCCTCACGTTCGACCGGGACTTGGCGGTTCGACGCCTGGCGCAGCTTCGGCGCGCGGGCCTCAAGACCGCCTGAGGTTCCGGCGCCTTTCGGCCTCCAGGCCGCCGCGTCGGATGGCGTGGCAGCCTCAGCGCTCGCGACGCTGCGGCGCGGCTGGCGTCGCTTCGGTGGCCGTCTGGCTTCGCAGGGCGATGAGGTACATTGCCATAGCGCCGCAGACGGTGAGTTCGCCCGGCGCATAAACGACGGGATAGATCCAGGACGTCAGTAGGATGTAGACGACATAGTCGAGCAGCGCGCGGTCAAAGGCGTGCTCGGAAGCCTGCAACAGTGCGCAGAGCCTCAGAACTACGATGCAGAGGGCGGCGATCATGAGGGCGCCGACGAGGCCAAACTCAAATATGACGCCCAGCCAGCCGAGGTCGACGACGAAGAAGTAGGTCGTCTGAAGGATTTCGGCCATTCCGATGTCGCCAACGCGCGTGAGGTTGCCCACGCCCGTCACCCATCGCCAGGGTTCGGCGTTGAGGAAATCGATCGCCGCCTTAGCTTCAGCCTGCCGGGCCGTGAGGGACCCTCCGAGCCGCGCAGCGAAATCCGCGCTGCCCAAGTACATGAGCGCGCTCGGCGTCGCCAATGCGGCCGCAAGGAGCAGCGACAACACCGCAGCCCATCGCCAACGGCTTAGGCTGAGCGCCGCGCCGATCAACACCGCCCCGCTGGCTGCGGCGATCGACATTCGCGCCTTGTAGATGAACAGCAGCAGCAAGAAGCCCACGAGTAGGAGGGCTGCCGGCCAGAAGCGTCGACGCAACCACATATGGCGGTTGAGGGTGAAGAGGAGGAGCAGCCCGAAGAACATCGGCAGGTTGATCCGAGGTCCGCGCTCAGGATCCCAAAGCAGGATTTTGGCCTCGATTGTGTTGGCCTGATAGGCGCTGGGCGGGAGGGTCAGCCAAAGGCCGACAAGAAGCAGGAAGGTGGCGACACCGAGCGTGAGCGCCACGCGGCGCAGGGTGTCCGCGGAAGGCCTCAGCCAGACCAGCAAGGCTGGGAGGCTGAACAGATAGGCGAAAGCCCAGACCTTGACCGTCGAGGCGGCCGCCCCGGGAAATGTGTTGCCGAGGACGATCTGGCTCATCCAGGGCGTCACCCCATAGATCCAAAGAAAGGTTATCAGAGCAAGCGCCCTGCCAGGAAAGCTGACCCGGGCCAGGCCGATCACCGTGAGGGGCAAGGTCAGCAGCGGCCAACCCTTCGAGAGCGCATAAAGCAGCGGGAGTTCGACCGTATATTGGAAGCTTTGGGCGAAGAGCGGCAACGCGACCAGCAGGATGATGCCAGCCAGCCGGCCCGCCTCAGGGACCGTCGGGAACGGCACATTCGCCCGCGCGCCCTCGGACGTCATGGTCATTCGGCTGAGGACCGTCGCACCCAGCGCGCCTGCGCGGCGACCAAGATGACCGGCAGCGATTCGATGAAGACCCTCCGGGCATGACCGCGCGGATTGGCGATCAACCGATGCAGCCATTCCAATCCCGCGCGTCGCCAGCCCGGCGGGGCGCGGCGGCGCAAGTCGACAAGGAATTCCAGCGCGGCGCCGACGCACAGGCCGACCCCGCTCGCGCCGCCGTGAGCGACGACACGTTCGGCGATCATCTCCGCCTGAGGCATCCCGCAGATGAGAAAAACATAGTCCGCCGGCGCCTCGCAGACGTATCGCGCTGCGGCGTCGAGGGCGGCGTCATTCTCATAGAGGCCCATCGGCGGATCGAAGCGCCGGATGTCGCGCACGCCGTACAGACGCCGCAGCCGCGCCTCGAGTTCCGCTGAACCCCCAACGAGCACGATGGAAGATGCGGGCGTGATGACGCCTTGGAACAGGCGGGCGACCAAGTCGCTGCCCGTCACCGTGGGAAGACGAAATCCGAACAAGCGCTGAGCCAGCAGCTCGACGATCCGGCTGTCATTCAAGCTGAGCCAGGCCCCATCGAACGCCGGCGCCGCGCGCGCATCTCCGCGGTGCGCACGCACGATCCACTTCGAGTTCGGGGTCACGACATACTGGAAAGGCCGATCCCGCCGGGCAGCGGCCGATACTTGGGCGACAGCCGTATTGAGATCAATGACGTCGAAGCGAACGCCCAGGAAGCTGCGCGAGAAAGGGGTCACGGAGTATAGCCGCCGCCGACTGTGCGCGTGAGGTTCACTGAGCGCCCGAATGGCAAGGTGCGGTTTATGTACTGCTCGACCCAAAGGTTGATCTCCGCGATCCGGGTCCGGGGTACGAAGACGAGGTCCTCTGAGCGCAATTCTATATTCTCGCTGGCGGCGCCGCGCGAAACGAACCGTCGCAGGTCGATGGTCCTAAGACTTGGCCGCCCGTCCGCCCGGACCCGTAGAATGACCACTTCGTCCATGCGACTTTCCGGCTGCAGCCCGCCGGCGAGCATCACCGCTTCCAGCACGGTGGCGCGTGGCGGGATCGGGTAGACGCCCGGCTTCTGCACGGCGCCTCCCACGACGATGCGTGCAGCGCGCGCTTCCGTGAGGCTGGCAACCAGTTCCGGGTTGATCAGATGGCGTCCGGCCGCCGCAACGAGCGCGGCCTCCAGTTCGTCGACCCGCAGGCCTTGGGCCCTGACCCTTCCTGTCACTGCGCTAGCGACATAGCCGTCGGGTGCAACGATCAGCTCGCCGTTATTTTCCGGGGTTAGCCGGTACTCCACGCGCAACCGGTCGCCGGCTCCCAGCCGGTATTCCGCAGGCTCTGTAGTCCAGGCTGCAAATCCCGCCGGGTCCTGTTCCACGGGGGAGATCGACTGTGTCGTCGAGCAGGCGGCCAGAACTGCGCCCATGAGCAGCCCCAACCAAGGCGCAGCCCCGCGAGCGCGGGTCGAACGGCTCAGATCCATCGGTAAAGCCATGGCGGAATGTGGAAGCGGCGATCGAGGAACACCAGGCCGAGGAACACGCCGCCGGCGCCCTCGACGATCTCCTTCAGCCGGCGGGCGCTCAGCACACGGGTCGATTCCGCGCGCAGCACCAGCAGGTGGGCGTCGGCAAGAGGATAGAACCGGCGCGCGCCATAGTCGCCGAAGGCGGCAGGCGAGACCACCACCAAGGTCTGGAAATGCTCCCGCAGCCGCGCGAGCATTTCCTGCAGGTTCTCGTTGGGCCGGATGGGATCCACCAAGGCCGCCGCCGGCGAGTGATTGTCTTGCGCCAGCACCCAGAGCGGTTGCCCACGGAGCTTCAAGACCTGCCAAACGCCTCCGGCTAGGACGATCTCGGCGCTCGCCTCGGCTTCGCGCGCCGAGTCGGCGAAGGCGCCGCCTTCCAGGTCGATGAGCAGTGTGCGACGGCCCCAGCCCTCGGCGAACTGGCGCACCAGACCGAGGGCCGCCGCCGCCGCCGCCGCTGGGTCGGCAGGGCTGGAAATCTGCAAGACCTGAAGGTCCCGACGCCCGTCCGCCAGCGCCGCCCCAAGGTCGCGCAGGTCGGGCGGCCCATCCGACGCCTCAAGCGCGGCTCGCGGCACATCGGCAATCACCGGCAGGCCGAGGGCGCGCTCGGCCTCGACCGGATCGATGAATTCCTGACGCATCAAGCTGGCTACGAGTGTGGCGACCCCGGCCGCCAACACCCCGACCACCAGGCCGCCCGCCGCCAGGATGAGGGCCGAACTCAGGCTCCGCCTCATCGTTGTGGGCGGCTGCACGACGCGAAGTGTGGCCTGCCGTGTCGCGACGGCGTCGTTCTGCAGCTTGGCGCTGGCCTGCTCGAGGGAGAGCTGCTTGTAAACGCCTTCGAGCACTTCCCGCTGGCGCAGCAGGCCGCGCAAGGTGTCCTGGGCCTGGCGGATGGTCTGGGTGCGTGCCCGAAGGCGCTGGGTTTGGTCGGACAGATCGGCGATCTGCTGGCTTAGACCGGCGCGCTCGATGCTCAGCGCCGACAGTCGGCTGTTCAGCTGATCGAGATCCGGATTTCGCACCTGCCGCTGCGTCAGGGTGTCTGCCTGCGAATTGCTGCGGATCTGCTGTTCAACCACCGCGATCTTCGCGTCCAGTTCGCGTATCGCCGGCCAAGTCGGTTGATACTGCGACGCCAAGTGCGCCCGCTCTTGCTTCAGCTTCAGCAGCGTGTTCCGCGCTTCGTCGTTTGGACGGGCGTTGGAGCTCTCTCGGCTTTCGAAGACTTGGCTCGGCGCGCGAGCCAATCGCGCCCGTGCGGTGCCCAGCTCGCCGTCGACCGCACGGGCGCGCTCCCGCGCCTGGTCCAGACGCTGGCCAAGCGCATCGGCCCGAGTGGTGAGCAGGGTCACGTCCTGGTCGATGTCGATGACGTCGAACCGAGACTCGACCGCCTTGATTCGGGCCTCCGTCTCGCTGAGCAGGCGTTGATAGCGCCGCACCTCTTGTTCCTGCAGCTCTGCCGCCGCGTTGGCGTAAATTCGGCGCCGTTGCTCCATATAGGCGTCCAGCACCGCATCGAGGCCCTCGGCGGCCGCGGCGTCCGAGGCGGCGGCGAGCTTTACTCGGATAAGATTGCTGTCCGGCTGAGTCTCCACCAGCAATCGTTTGCGGAGTTCGGCCGCCGCCAGAACCCGGTCACCGCCCCGCGCGGCGGCGAGGTTGGGTTCAAGCTTCAGCGCTGCAGCCTGCAACACGGGTTCGCTACGCAGGATCTCGACGTCGGATCGGACGGTCCGCTGCAAGCCCGGCGCGAGACCCGCCGAGCCCAGCAGATTCTCGGTTAGGGTCTCTGGGCTGGCCGTGACCATCAACACTGCTTCGGCCCCGTGCCGCCTCGCAGCCATGACCCCTACGCCAAGGCCGAGCACTAGACCAATCAACAGGCAAAGCCGGATGAGGCGCCCATTATAGAAGACCTGAACTAGGACGTCCCGAAGGTTAGGGATGGCCCAGGCAGGCCCCTCGGCCGGCGCCGATCGCAAGCCGATGTCCACAACCGGCGGTTTTGCCAGCACGCCCGGAAGCATTCGTTTAGGTACACATTGTTGGGC
The DNA here is from genome assembly GCF_024699945.1 of Phenylobacterium sp. J426. GTDB lineage: Bacteria > Pseudomonadota > Alphaproteobacteria > Caulobacterales > Caulobacteraceae > Phenylobacterium. The sequence goes on from NZ_JAJOMY010000002.1 coordinate 174,453, forward strand.
AGCCCCCCACGGGCGCGGTGTCTTAGCTCCTCTACTACATCGCAGATCTTAACGAAAACATCCTGGCGCGCTGGGATGTCGCAGCGCGTTCCTGCAGACAAAGCAACAATTACTCAAAAGCCTGGTCGCGAGGTGGTTGCCGAGAAACCTTGGCTTAACTAAACTGAGGGATAAAATAGGCGGGATGTCGCCAGGGGCGGGTCTTTGGATCAAGCAGAAGCGGATCTGCGCAGTCGAGCGCCTTGGCGGCGCTTAGAGCTGCCCGATCGTAGTTGGTCGCCTCGCCTGCGCGCCTGGCTTGGGCGGCTGGTCGAGCAGTTGCTGGGCGTGCGCCCGCGGCGGCCCCTCGCGACACCTGTGCTGGAGCCGCCTCGCTTAGCCCTGCCCTGCCAGCTTCGGGCGAAGCTCGACACGCAATTCGGACAAGACGCTTTCCGCGAATGGTTGCTCTCCGGCGCGGCGGCCATCGAGCATGACAACAATGGCTCCGCTGTCGCAGCGGCGGCTCCTGGCGACGGCGCACCGGCAGAGCTCTCCCGCACGGACCGCGGGTCCGAGAGCCAGCGGCCTGAGGCTCGGAAGATCGTCGTCGACACGGGAGCTGCCGCGACGCGTTTGGACCCAGGGCCAGCAAACGGAATGGGTCGCGGCGGCTCGCCCTCGCGGTCCGCCTTCATGCGGCGGTTGTTGCGCCAAGCGCCGGCTCCAGCTCCTGATGATCCGGAGCTTGCGGGCGGCCATGCCAGCACAACGTCGGCGCGCGGCGTCGGCCCCGAGAGCGCGTTAGGCTTGGAGCCGGCCACAGCCACGAGTAAAGCGCTCGCCGCACGAGAGGCGCGCGTCGCGCCGGAAACGGAGGCGGCCGGCGTCGCCACGTTGCAAGCGCTGCAATCGATGATCGCGCCAGACAGCCCAGCAGCCATGCTGCGGCCGGCAGAGTCTCCTGCCCGGATCTCAGCCAAGCCCGCGGCTGACGGCGGACCTGTCGCAGAGGAATGCGCACGAACGGCGGCGCGGGAGTCCTCGCGAGGGTCCGCCGCCGCCACCCCGCTGGTCAGCGATGCCGCGGAGGGGGACGCCCGCGGCGGCGAGGCCGCCGGTCGAGGAGCTGTCTTCTTCAGGCCACGAAATTGAAGCTTCCCAGCTGACATCGCCGCCGCCGCCGCCGCTCGTCATCAACGACGTTCGCGATTGTATCCAGCCGATTCCAGACGCGGGTCCCATAGCCCCGAAACGACCGCGGCTTCGTGCGCGCCCCCGGGCGTTGACACCCAGCGAAGCTCCTCAGGTTAGCGAAGTCTCGGCAGTCAAGATCACCTTAGCAGCCGCGGAGAGCCGCGTCGAAACCAAGGTTTCGCCTTTGGTTGAACCCTGTGTGTCTGGCGCTCTTCAGCCCCTTGGGCAAGCGCCAAGCGGAGCCGCTTCACAATACCGGCGCTGGTCAGGCCAGGACAGCCTTCCGAAGGTCCAGCTTAGCAGGAGCTGGACCGCGGCAGCAGAGCCGCGCGCCCTGGACGGCTGCGGTGCGGCCTCGCCGCGCATTGCCGCGTCCGTCTACGGTCTCTGTCAGGTCAGGGTTGCGCAGGATCATCCCCGGTGGGTTGATACGCTCACCACGCCAGCGAACGCCTGCGTGCGGCTGCTGAAGGCGCCTTCGACGCAGCCCGCGGCGCCCGCATCGCTGAGGGGGCCGGCTGCCGAAGGCGAGCTCGGCCAAATCTTCCGTCGCCTGGACGAGGTCAGCGGCCCCGCTCGTCCGCTCGACATACGGCGTCCAGACCTGGGAGTGGTCGCCGCTCGCAGCCTCGCGCCGACCCTTCAGATGCCGCAAGACCGGTGCCTCAGCCCAAGGACGTCAGACGCCCGCACCCAGGGCCTGCGCGTTCGCCGTGGCCTCGCGGCGCCCGATCCCCTGCGTCGTGCAGCCTTGCGGCCCTTTCTCGAGCAGCGTGCTCGCGAACGCCAGTCGCCCCCGCACGCTCAGCTCCACTAAAGACCTCAGCCGCTCTTGGACGTGAAGGGTCGCCTGCGGTTCAATTCCGCCAGCAGCAAAGCCTGCAAGGTTTGGAAGGGGCGGCCTTCAGGATCAGCCGCAGCATCCCATGCGCGCGCTTGAACAACTCGCCGCCGCGGCGCCAAGACTGCTCTCAGGCGTCGGCGTTCGGGGCCTAGAAGTGGCCGGGAAGTTCGGACTCTTCGCTCTGGCCGCCCACCTGCTGGGACCGGCTCCGCTCGGCGTCTTCTTCCTTTGCCTGACCGTCCAGTCCCTCGTCTCTACCGCCGGGCGACTGGGGGTGGAGCGGCCCACGGCGCGTCATCTCGCGGCCGACCTGGCGCTCGCCCGAACCGACCTCGCCCGCCGGACCCTGGTGCAGGCCATCGGCCTCGCACTTCTCAGCGGCTTCGCGTGCGGCCTTATTCTGTACTGCGCGGCCGAGCCTCTGGCGGGGGCTTTGCGGCAGCCAACGCTAAGCTCGCCTCTCCAAGTCACCGCGTTCAGTCTGCCCTTCCATCTCGTCACCATTGTTGGCGGATATGTTCTGATCGGGTTGGATCGGGGCGGTTGGGGCCAATTCCTCATGAATGCGCTGGCCCCGCTGCTGATGCTCGCCGCTCTAGCGAGCGCCGCTGTCGCGCCCAACCTGGGGCCGCTCTCTTGGCCAATGCGGGATTTTGCGACCTTCGAACTCCTCCTGTGGTCGCTGGTCGGCGCCCAGGTCGTCGCGGCGGCGTGGACCCTGCTTGTTGTCGGCGCGCGGTGGCGGACGGTCTCTGTGACGACGCCGGCCACCGCGATAGAAGCCGCCGCCAACGACCCGCTCCCTCCCCTCGCTAAGGCTGCGCGCAGCTATTATCCGGTCGAACTCATGGGTGCGGTACTGGCCTCCCTTCCTGGGCTTGCCCTGGCCCCGCACGTTTCCGCCGCCGTACTCGGCGGCTTTAGCGTTAGCCTGCGCCTCGCCATGTTAACGAGCAATGTCGTCACGAGCCTAGGCTACATGGTTTCGGGGCGGATCGCCGCCGCTCATCGCCGTGGCGCGTTCACGGAGGTTTGGGAAGATTTGCAGCAGGTCAGACGCAGCGCACTGGGCCTCTGCTTGCCGCCGATCCTTTTCCTGCTGCTTGCGCCCGGGCTGACCCTGCGCCTTCTCAACGCCGATATGCCCGAGGCGAGAATCTCTCTGCAGATCATGGCGCTAGCGCAATTCGCCGTCGTTTTCTGCGCCGGCCGCGACGTTCTGCTAGGGATGACCGGTCATGGCCGCACGCTTACGCAACTTAGCCTTGTGCAGCTCTGCATATGCTTGCTGGGCGCGGTAATCGTGATCCCCACAACAGGCGCTCCGGGGGCGGCTCTGACGACCGCAGCCGCCTGGGCGGCTGCTGCGTTAGGCCAACAGGTGCTGGCCCGCCGCAGGGTTCCTGAAGTCTTCGCCGATCCGTGACCCGGGTGGCGCTTCTCACTCTGGCGCTTCAGTCGGCCAGGAGGTCGGCGATATAGTCTGCAATGGCAAGCGAGGCCGTAAGGCCGGGCGACTCTATCCCGAAGAGATTGATAAGCTCCGGCAGGCCGTGCTCGGCAGGACCTGAGATCCAAAAATCCTGCTCTGCTCCTGGTCTCACTAGCTTCGGCCGCACTCCCGCATAGTCTGGGCGCAGGGCGCCGTCAGCCAGCTCTGGCCAATAGGTCCGCACTGCGCTGTAGAACCCAAAGGCGCGCCGAGGATCAACATCGTAGTTCGGCTCCCCCACCCACTCCACGTCAGGGCCAAACCGCGCGCCGCCGCCGAGGTCCAGGGTCAGGTGAATGCCGAGCCCGCCAGGCTCCGGCAGCGGATAGATGAGATGCTGGAAGGGCGCCCGCCCGTGCAGCGCAAAATAGCTGCCCTTCGCGTAGTGCAGCGGCGGCCTGTCCTGCGCCCTCAGTCCCTCCGTCCGCGCCGCCAACGCGTGAGCGCCCAAGCCTGCCGCGTTGATGATCGTTCTGGCGTGGGCGACAGGCCGGGTTTCGCCCTGGATGAAGATGGCCCAGCCGGCCCCCCCCTGGCCAAGCCCGCGACGGTCACGGCCAGCGCAACCTCAGCGCCGTGTGTCTGCGCGTCGCCGAGCAACGCCAGCATATAGTCATGGGGGTCGAAGATGCCTGTATCAGGCGACAGCAGCGCCGCTTCAGCCCGAAGCGCCGGCTCCAACCGCCGCGCTTCTTGGCCGCTCAACAGCCGAGTGCCTTCCACGCCGTTGCCGCGCGCCTGCGCTGCTATGGCTTCGAGCGCAGCTACCTGACGGGGCGCGGTAGCGACGATGAGCTTGCCGCAGCGGCGGTGCGGCAAGCGGTGCCGCGCGCAGAAGGCATAGAGCGCTCGACATCCAGCGACGCAAAAACGCGCCTTGAGGCTCGCTTGCGGATAATAGATGCCGGCATGGATGACACCGCTGCTGCGTGAACTAACGCCCGAGCCGATCGTCTGCGCCGCCTCCAGCACCATCACTTGTCGTCCGGAGATTGCGAGCGTTCGCGCCACGGCCAAGCCAACCGCGCCGGCGCCCACCACCACAACATCAAGCTCCATAGGCAGATCCTAGCGTGTCGATCATCGCAGGATAGCCGCCGCGCACCACGACCTTCCCCTCGTACGCGCCCTGTCCCGATGACGCCCCAGCGAAACCTCGCAGGACGGCGGCCCAGTCGCTCCAGCGCGGGCGACAGCGATCCCGCTCCGCAGCCGCGACCCCGGCAGGCCTTGCCGCATAGACCGATTCGGCTAGCTGCCGTTCGCCCCCCAAGCGCTGCTCAGAGCGATCGAAAGCGGGTGCGGGGAATGGGTTTTCAATCGACGCGCCGCAGCGGCCTCAGAGGACGCGCCCCGGACCACCGCCCTTCCGACACCGGCGTGAGCGAGGCCCGAACGCACTCCAACGCAAGCGCCATAGTGCCTCTGCGATGGGCTCCAACGTCAGGGCGCGAGGCCTGGAGGGCTGCGAAATCGCCGCGCGGCGCGTGCTCTAGATTAAGATCGAGTACCCGCAGGAAGCAGCTGCTGCGTTCCCGGATAAGCCTCCCGCGGCGACGGCTCGCACCGCGTGCTAACGGCGATGAACGTCCACGCGCTCTGATTTGCGCCTCCCGCGCGCTGAGAGTGTGTCGAGCGATGCCCGTCTTTGACACACACACACAAATGGTGTGACCTACTATAGACAAGCTCCGGTTGATTGCGTGGCGTCATGGATGTCCTGCGGGATCAGGATGCGGCGTCGCGCCGCGCGACCCTCTCTCGTATCCTGAAGACCTTTCGACGCCGCGCCGGCTTGCGCTCGGTCGAAGTCGCTCGAGCCATGGGAAAGGGTCTGCGGACTTATCAGCGTTGGGAGTCCGGCTACTACGGAGTGCAGCTGGACGAGATCCACCGCTTCGCTGATATCGTGCACGCCGATCCGTGGGGTATCGTCTTGGCTGTCGAGTTTGGCTCCGTGGACTTCGCGATGTCCACCGCCGAGAACCATGCGGCCTCGTTGATGCTTGTCGCCCTGCGACGTTTCCATCGCGGAAGGCCGCAGGCGATACGCGTGCTCGATCCCAGGTCCTTGTTGCTGACCTTCACGCGCGGCTTCGAACTCCTCGGCAAACGCGCCGAGGAGTATGAAGCCGATCTCGAGCAGTGGATGTTCGACGAAGGCTTGGGGGGCCTCGGACTCGGATGACCTAGGGCGCTAATCCAACTTCTGCCCCGGCTCCTGCGACGCGTCATCGAGGACGCCGAGACTTCGCGCGCGGATAACCGCCTGTAACCGAGTTCTCACACCGAGCTTCTTGCAGGCGCGGAAAACGTGCCGCTCGACGATGCGGTGCGAGACGCCGAGTATCGTGCCGATATCGCGCGAGCTTTTTCCCTCCTGAACCCAATAAAGGCACTCAATTTGCCGCGGCGACAGGTCGATGTTGCTCGCTTGGACAGCGTTTATTTTAGCTTGGGGTTGATCGCCAGATGACGTTTCCATCGCAGACTCCTCAGCATCTTGCGGGTACCCGCATCAATTGTCTGACCCTGCGAATGAAACAGAGGGTGCCGCGTTCCTGGCTTGCCCCTACAACTCAAATAAAGTCATCGTGCCCGCCTCGACATGCGTGCGGCGCGCCATGAAATGGCGCGCAGCCTCAAGCGGGAGGAGGTTACACCCTCGCCGTCAAGGGGCGACGGGGCCAGGCTAGGGTTCGAAAGGACCCGACCATGCTGTCACCGGAAGCCGTCATCGCGCTCGCCCTGCAATGCGCTCCGAGCGTAGAAGCCTCGACACTTGTCGCGGTGGCTAGGGCAGAGAGTGGGCTGAACCCCTACGCCATCGGCGTGAATGGCCCGGAGCGCGGCGCGCGCCGTTCCGCCCGGAGTCTCGAGGAAGCGGTCGCGACTGCGAGCGCCCTGATCGCCGCTGGCCGCAATGTCGACCTAGGTCTCGGACAGATAAACGTGCGCAATCTGGCGCGCCTTGGGTTGAGCGTCAGGGCGGCTTTCGATCCCTGCCGAAACCTGGCGGCGGCCGCACAAGTGCTCGCGGAAGGATACGCCCGCGGCGTAACCCGCTATGGGAATGGCCAAGCCGCACTGCAGGTCGCGCTAAGCTATTACAACACCGGCGACGCCAGCCAGGGGCTGGCCAACGGCTACGTGGCCCGCGTGTTGGCGGCAGCGGGTGCGACCGCTTCGCCAAGCCGTCCCGCAGTGGCTGCGCTCGTACCTCCGTCGGATGGCGGGGACGTATTTGCGCGAGCCCGCGGCCGCACCGCCTTCGTTGTCTCGCCCGAACGGAGCCTGCCGTGAAACTGCCGCACTGCATCGTCCGGCGGAGCCTGCTCGCGCTGGCCATCAGCCTCCCCCGCCGCCTCACCTGCCTTGGCCCAGACCGCTGGCGGCGAGTTGGGCGCCTTCATCGAGAACATCATCGAGATGCTCAATAGCGGGGTGGTGCGCGGACTAGCCGTGCTTGCCGTAATCATCACCGGCATTGTTTGGATGTTCGGCCACATTGACCTCCGCCGCGCGGGAACCGTGGTCATCGGCATCATCGTCATCTTCGGCGCCTCCACCATCGTCGACATGATCACGGGCGGAGCCGGCTAATGCCCCCTGTGGAACGCCTCCAGGACGAGATCCTGTTTCTGGCCTGCACGCGGCCGGCGCTGATCCTCGGCGTCCCCCTGGAGGCCATGGGCGTGAACCTCATCGTCTCCTGTGTGGCTTTCCTCGGCGGCGGCTCGCTGCTCTACCTCCTGGTCGCCCCGGTACTGCACCTGGTCTTTCAGGCGATCTGCCGCGCCGACCCCAACGCCTTCCGTGTCCTCTACCTGTTCGCCGAAACGAAGGGGCGCGCCCGCAACGGCAGCCTGTGGGGCGGCAGCTCGCCCTCCCCGCTGCCGCTACGTCGCCAAACGGCCCCTCGGAGCGCGGGCCATGTCTGACGCCGCTCTCCAGCCGGCGCCTCGGCAGGCGATCGGCCGCGAACTCGATCCCGCGCGGGTGCTGCCCTACGCCCGGCATGTGAACGCGCGGGTGATCGCGCTCGACACCGGCGCCCTAATGACCTGCTTCCGGCTGGACGGCGCCAGCTTCCAGACCGCGGACGTCCGCGATCTCAACGATTGGCACGCCAAGCTCAACGGCGCGTGGCGCAACCTGGCGTCAGACCGCCTGGCGATCTGGCACCATCTGGTCCGACGGGTGGCCGAACCGCCGCCGGAACGCGCCTTCCGATCTGACTTCGCCCGAGACCTCGATGGGGCCTACCGCGGGAGTCTGAACAGGCAACGCCTGTTTTTGAACGAACTTTACGTGAGCCTTGTCCTGCATCCCAGGCGCGACGCGGCCGATCGGACACAGGCCTGGGTCGGCCGCCTGCTCCGCGCCGGCCATGTCAACCTCGAAACGGACGACGAGGTGCGGCGATTGGAGGACGCCGGCGCAGACCTCGTGCAGCACCTCGCCCGCTACGGCGCCGAGCCGCTCGGCCTGTATGAGCGCGAGGGCCTGGCGTTTTCCGAGCCTCTGGAGATGCTTCGCCTGGTCCTCACCGGGCAGCCCGGCCGCGCACCCCTAGTCTGCGGTCATCTGGGGGCTTCTATCTATACCACTCGCATCATCTTCGGACGCGAGGCGCTGGAGATCCGGGAGCCGGCCTCGGCCCGGTTCGGGGCGCTGTTCGGGGTTAAGGAGTACCCTGCCGCCACCCGGCCGGGGATGTGGAACGGACTCCTTTCCGCCCCCTTCCCGCTCGTGGCCAGCCAGTCCTTCAGCTTCCTGTCGAAGACCTCGGCGGTCGCAGTTCTCTCGCGCAAGCAGAACCAGATGCTCTCGGCTCGCGACCGGGCCGCCTCACAGATCGCGGGCCTCGACGAGGCGCTCGACGACCTAATGTCCAACCGGTTCGTCATGGGTGAGCACCAGGCCTCGGTTCTGGTCTACGGCGACAGTCCCCGCGAACTCGCCGAGCACATGGCCCAGACCCGGGCGCTGCTCGCCGACAGCGGCCTTGTGGCGGCGCGGGAAGACCTCGGTCTCGAGGCCGCCTTCTGGGCTCAGTTCCCCGGCAATTTCCGGTTTCGGCTGCGGCCGGCCGCGATCACCAGCCTCAACTTCGCAAGCCTCGCCCCCTTCCACACCTTCCCCGCCGGCCGCGCCGCCGGGAACCACTGGGGCCCAGCACTGACGACGTTGAAGACCGTGGCCGGCTCGCCGTTCGCCTTCAGTTTCCACGTCGGCGACCTCGGCCACACCTTCATCTGCGGGCCCTCCGGCTCGGGCAAGACCGTCGTCCAAAACTTCATGCTGGCCCAGCTTGAGGCGTTCGGCGCTCAGCAGGTCTTCCTGGACAAGGATCGAGGCGCCGAGATCTTCGTCCGCGCCTGCGGCGGGACCTACCTCCAGCTGCGTCCGGGCGAGCCGACCGGCTTCGCCCCGCTGAAAGCGGCCTTCGACACCCCCGCCGATCGCGCTTTCCTGGGCGAACTGATCCGGCAGATCGTGCGCCCGGCCGACCGGCCGCTGTCGCCGGCCGAGGAAGCGGCCATCGATGCGGCGATCGCCGCCCTCCTGCCGTTGCCGGTCGAACGCCGCTCGTTCGGCGCGCTCCGCAGCCTGCTCGGCCAACGTGACGTCGGCGGCATCGGCGCCCGGCTCGAGCGCTGGCGGCGAGGCCAGGCGCTGGGCTGGGCGCTGGATGGCGATGCCGACGAGTTGTCGCTGGCGCCACGCTTCTTGGGCGTCGACATGACCCACGTGCTGGATGCGCCGGAGGTGCGCACCCCGCTGACCCTTTACCTCTTCCACCGGCTGCAGCGGCTGGTGGACGGCCGTCGGTTGGTGATCGACGTGGACGAATTCTGGAAGGCGCTGGGCGACGAGGCCTTCCGCAGCCTGGCGCAGGACGGCCTCAAGACCTTCCGCAAGCAGAACGCGCTGCTGGTGCTGGGGACCCAGTCCCCGGCCGACGTCCTGCGCTCGCCGATCGCACACACGATCCTCGAGCAGTGCGCGACCAAGATCTTCCTGCCGAACCCGCATGCGCAGGCCCGGGACTACGTCGAGGGCTTCGGCCTCTCGCAGCGGGAGTTCGAGCTGGTGCGACAGGAGCTGGACGCCAGCCAGCACCGCTTCCTCGTCAAGCAGGGCCTGAACTCGGTCGTCGCCGAACTCGACCTCAGCGACCTCGACGATGCGCTGGCGGTCCTCTCCGGCCGCGCCGAGACCGTGGAGCTGCTCGACAGGCTCCGGGCCGAGCATGGCGACCGCCTCGAAGCCTGGATGCCGCCCTTCCAGCTCGCCCGGAGAAACCTATGAGACACCTCCTTGCCCTGAGCCTGGCTGCGAGCCTCGCCGTCGCCCCGCCGGCGTCCGCCCAGCTGCTGGTCCACGACCCGACCAGCTACGCCAGCCTGCTTCGCCAGGCGAGCACGGCGCTGGACCAGCTGCAGGAGCTCAAGGCCCAGCTCGCCGAGGCGCGGCGCCTTTATGACGGCTTCAACAGCGCCTCCGGCGCCGGTCAGTTGGCGGGCCTGCTCGACGCCCCGGAGCTGCGCGCCTTCGTGCCCGACGTCGACAAGTACGCCGCCGCCGCACGCGGCGACTTCGGCGCGCTGGGCGACCTCGGCCGGTCCGCCGACGCGATCCGACGCCAGTCCCGCGTCTACACGCCCGTCCCGGGCGACGCGCTCGGCGAAGCCCTGTCGCACGAAGGCGACCGGGCGGCCCGCGACCTCGCGCTCGGCCGCGCCGCGGCGGAAGCCGGCGGCCACCGGCTCACCGGCCTGCAGCACCTGGCCGGCCAACTCGACAGCGCCGCGAACGTGCGCGCCGTCCTCGACCTGCAGGCGCGGATCGCGGCCGAGCAGGCGATGAGCGTCAACGATCAGATGCGCCTCCAGGGCCTCGCCATGGCCCAAGAAGCGGAGGCGCGTCTCGAGGGCCAGCACGAGCGTGAACGGGCCAAGGCCGCGCGCCAGGCGCGCCTGCAGCGGTACCGGGCGGCGTTCCAATGAGGTCCGCCGTACTCGCCCTCCTCGCCTTCGCCGGCATCGCCGGATACGGTGAAGCCGCACCGCGCGACGCCAGCTTCTTCGAGGCCAACCCGGAGGCCGCCCAAGCGGTCCTTGAGGACTGCGCCCGCGGCGTCCGCTCCCCCGGAGTCCGCCGCCGCGCGGCAGGGTCAGTCGCGCTTACGCGCGAAGGCCCAGCGCGAGCGCTACCGGGAAGGCTCCCGCTGATGGAAGGCGGGTTCCGCATCTTCGGCCCGGCCTACACCTACATCGACGGCCGGCTCGACGGATTCCTGGGGTTCGGCGTGGGCAACGTCATCGCCGAGGTGGCGGCCCCGCTGCGCGCCGCCCTTGTGCTTTATGTGCTGCTCTATGGCTTCGCCATCCTGCGCGGCGCGATCGCCGAGCCCGTCACGGATTTCGCCGTCCGCTCCCTGAAGCTCGGCCTGATCTACATGCTGGCGACCACCGCCGCCTATGGCCAGTGGGTTACCGAACCCCTGTTCCACACCCTTCCCGACACCCTGGCGCGGGCGGTCGGCGGCGCAGCCGTCGGCGACGCAGGCCAGGCCTGCGACCGGTTTTTCAGCCGGGCCGCCTACCTCGGGGAGAAGATCGCGGATCAGGCCACGCTCACCGACTGGCTTCCGCTCCTGGTGAGCGGCGCCGTCTGGGTGTGCGGGGCGCTGGCCGCGGCCCTCGGCTTCGGCATCGTCACGCTCGCGAAGGTCGCTCTGGCCTTCCTCGTGGCGCTTGGCCCCATCTTCATCGCCTGCTCGCTCTTCGAGGCGACCCGCCGCTACTTCTTCGGCTGGCTGAGCCAGGCGGTGAACTACCTCGTCCTCTTCGCCCTGATCCTGCTGCTCCTGGAGATGGTGCTGGCCTTCGTCGCCGACCAATGGGGCGCGATCGACGGCGACGACCCAATGACCGGCGGATTGCTGTTCATCGCGCTGAGCCTGCTGGGCGCGATCTTCTTCCTGCAGACGCCCGCCATCGCCGCCGGGATCGCCGGCGGCGCCAGCGCGGGTCTCGCCGACTTCGGCAACGCGGCCAGCACGGGCCTCAGCGGACAGGCGCCGTTCCGCGCCGCCCGCGGCTCAGGCGGCCGTCCGCAGGTCCGTCGGGAAGGGGGCATCGTCCGTCCCGTCGGAGCCCGCGCATGAGATCCGTCCTGCTGCCCCTCGCCGCCGCCTGCCTCCTGTGCGGGTGCGCGGCATTTCGCGAGGCCGAGGCGCCCGGCTGCTCGGGCCCGCGCCGGCCGGCCAATCCGCACGGCTCCGTTCTGTCGGCGGGGCCGGAGGCGCCCTCGCCCGCCGCACGGACCGGGGGCCAATGCTCCGGAGACCGGTCATGAGCGGCGTCCCGTCCGACGACCTGCGCACCTACTTCGCCGAGGCCCGCAGCTGGGATCAGGACCGGCTGCGGCAGGCCCGCGGCTCGGCCCGGCTGGCGTGGACGATCGCAGCCGCCGCGGCGCTGCTCGCCGGGACCGGCGCTGTCGCGGTCAGCGTGCTGACGCCCCTGAAGACTGTCGAGCCCTACGTCGTCCGGGTCGACCGAACGACAGGCGCCGTCGACGTGCTGCGCGGCCTCTCCTCGGCGGGGGACGTCACCTATGAGGAGGCAGTGACGAAGTCCTTCCTGGCCACCTATGTGCGGGCCCGGGAGGGCTGGCTGCCGGCCGCCGCCGAAGCGAACTTCCGTCAGGTGTCGATCATGTCGACCCCGGAGGAACAGCAGCGCTGGGCCGCGGCCTTCCGCGCCAGCAGCCCGAGCAGCCCGCAGACGCTGTACGGTCCGGCCGTCGATGCGCAGGTCGGGATCCGCGCCATCTCCTTCGTGGCGCCCGGCGTGGCTAACGTCCGCTTCCATCGCGCCGTCCGCCGCGGGCCGGCTCTTGAAGAGAGCGACTGGATCGCCACCGTCGCCTTCGCCTACACCAAGGCGCCGATGGCCGAGGGGGACCGGCTGCGCAACCCGCTCGGCTTCCAGGTGTCGAGCTACCGCGCCGACCCGGAGGTGGTCCGATGATCGGACGCTGGACAACGGCGCTCGCCGCCGCCTGCACTCTGCTGCTTTCCGCGGCCCACGCCGGCGCCACGGAAACCCTGCGGCCGACGTCCGGCGACCCGCGCATCAGGACGGTCGACTACGACCCGCAGCAGGTGGTGAGGATCGTGGGCGTCCTGCGCACGGCCACCCAGATCCGCTTCGCCGCCGACGAAACCGTCCAGCACGTCGCCCTGGGCGACAGCGCCGCCTGGGAGGTGGCGCCCGAGGGCAATGTGGTGTTCCTCAAGCCGAGCGTCGCCCGTGCGCCGACCAACCTCATCGTCACGACGCGGACGCCGGCCGGCGACCTGCGCCACTACGCCTTCGACCTGACCACCCGCGGCGGCGACGCCTCGCGCGGCGCTTCGGGCGCCGCCTTTGTCGTCCAGTTCCGCTATCCCCGCGACGAGCGCCGCAGGCTGGAGGCAGCGCTCGACGCGGAGGCCCAGGCGCTCGAGGCGCGCATCCTCCAGCTGAAGCTCGAGCGGGGCGTCCTCCAGGGGCCCCGAAACCTCGCCTACGCGCTGCAGGGGTCGGCCGACATCTCCCCGTCCGAAGTGACCGACAACGGCCGCTTCACCGTCCTGCGGTTTCCGGGCGCCCAGGCCATTCCCGCCATCTATTCGGTGGCCGAGGACGGCTCGGAGGCGCTGGTGCCCTTCGACGTGCGTGGTGAATTCCTGGTGGTCCACCAGACGGCAAGGCAGCTGCGCCTGCGGCGAGGCCGCGCGGTGGTCTGCATCTTCAACCTGGCGTTCGACCGGTACGGCAAGGGCGCGCCGAGCGCGACCGCCACACAGGACGTCGAGCGCACCCTCCGCCCCGAGGTGAAGCCATGACCCAGCCCGACGCCCCGTCCCACGACGCGATGCGAAGCGATCCGCCCCTCGACCGCGGCATCTCGCCGGTGGCTGGCCGCCTGATGGGCGGGCACGGCAAGGCGGTGGGGCTCGCCGGCCTGCTCATCGGCTGCGGCGCGGTGGCGCTCGCCACTTGGAGCGCCGAGCGGCCGAAGCGGGCCCTTGAACCGAACCGTCCGGCCCGGCAGGTGGTCGCCTTCGAGCCCGCGCGCAGCGGGCCGCCCACCCTGGCCGATCCAGGCGCGCACGCGCCGGAGCTTGCGCCAGGGACGGCGACGCTCGTGCCGGCAATCGATCCGCAGGCCTCGTCCGCATCGGCCCAGCCGCCATCACGACCTGCAAGCGGCAGCGCCGCCCGCGCTCCGCTCCTCGCGTACTCGCGTACGAGCGCGTCCTCGGCCGACCCGGTCCCGGGGATGCCGGACATCGCGCCGGCGCCCTCGCCCGACAGCGAATTGGACGGCCTTCGCCACGCCTCGCGCATCGGCCGGGCGCAGGCCCACCGCATCGGCGACCGCAACTTCCTGATCCTCGCGGGCGGCACGATCCCCTGCACCCTGCAGACGGCGCTCGACACCACCGCCCCGGGCTATGTCACCTGCTTGATCGGTCGAGACGTCTATTCCGACAACGGGGCCGTCGTGCTGCTCGAGAAGGGCGCGCGGGTGCTGGGCGAATACCGCACCGGCATGGGCCAGGGACAGGCGCGGATCTTCGTCCTCTGGACCCGGGCCGTCACACCGAACGGCATCGCCATCGCACTGGCCTCCCCGGCTAGCGACGCGCTTGGGCGGGCGGGCTTTGGCGGGGTGGTGGACACCCACTTCTGGGACCGCTTCGGGGCTGCCGTGCTTCTGTCGGTCGTCGACGCCGGCTCCGCCGCTCTCCTGGACGACAGCGACGCGGCCCCTGGCGGCGTGCGCCTGCCGTCGGACGCGCCGGCGCTCGCCATCCAGCAGTCGGGGACCATCCGACCCACCCTGCGCAAGCCGCAGGGCGGCGAGGTCGCGATCCAGGTGGCCCAGGACCTCGACTTCTCTTCCGTCTACGCGCTCAGGCCGCGGCCATGACGCACGACAATGCGATCCTGACCCACTACCTCGCCCCGCTTCGGGCGCAGCTCGATGCGCCGGGCGTCATCGAGCTGGTGATCAACCGGCCGCGGGAGTTCGCGGTGGAGACCGCCCACGGCTGGCAGTGGTTCGACGCGCCCGACCTTACCGAGGAGGCCATATGGCGGATCGCCGTGGCCGCCTGCGCCGCCACGAGGCAGGACGTGGGGGCCGACCGCCCGGTCTGCTCCACCGCGCTGCCCACCGGCGAGCGCTGCCAGGTGGTGCTGCCGCCGGCGGCCGAACAGGTCTCGATCACCCTGCGCAAGCCGGCCCCCACCACCTTCACCCTGGCTGACCTCAGCGGCCACGGCTTCTTCGAGGACGCCGATCCCGCTGCCGACACACCGCGGCCCGGCGACGACGTCCTGGTCGCGGCCCGCGCGCAGCGCGACTGGCTGGCGTTCTTCACCGAGGCCGTCGCGCGCCGGCGCAATATCCTGATCTCGGGGCCCACGGGCTCAGGCAAGACGACCTTCGCCAAGTCGCTGATCCTGCTGATCCCAGAGGCGGAGCGGCTGATCACGATCGAGGACGCGCGCGAGCTCATCGTCCCGCACCGCAACGCGGTCCATCTGCTCTACGCCAAGGACGGCCAGGGCCTGGCGCAAGTGGGGCCCAAGCAGCTGCTCGAGAGCGCGCTCAGGATGCGGCCGGACCGCATCCTCCTGCAGGAGCTGCGGGACGCCTCGGCCTTCTTCTACCTGCGCAACGTGAACACCGGGCACCCCGGCTCGATCACGACCATCCACGCCAACTCCGCCACCCTGGCCTTCGAGCAGCTCACCCTGCTGGTGAAGGGAGAGCGACGCTGGCCGCGAACTCTCCCGCGCCGACATCGGCGCCCCTGCTGCGGATGCTGGTCGACATTGTCGTTCAGGTGAAGCGCGAAGGCGGCCGCTTCCGTATCGTCGAGGTCTGGCATGAACCGCATCGCACGGGCTGCCTGGCCGCTTAGGCTCGCCCTGTTCGTCGCGCTTGCAGCGGCCCTTGCGGCGATCCTCCTCGTCCTGACCCTGGGCATCGCGCTGGCGGGCCTTGGCCGCCTGTCGAGCCACGTGGATCCCGCCGCCGCCCCCGCCTGGTTCTGGTACTACCGCCACGATCCCGAGGTGCGACGTTGGGTGAAGATCGGGGCCCTGACGTCGAGCGGCGGGCTCCTGGTCGCGGTCATCGGCATCGCCAGCCAGATCCGCCGGCCGCTGCACGGCGCGGCACGCTGGGCCAGCGAGGCCGAGATCTCGCGGACCGGTCTGCGCGCGCAGACAGGCATCGTGCTCGGGCGCAAGGCCGGTCGCCTGCTCGTCTTCGGCGGCCAGGAGCACGTGATGCTCTACGCCCCGACCCGAAGCGGCAAGGGCGTCGGCGTGGTGATCCCCAACCTGCTCGCCTGGTCGGGCTCGGTGGTGGTCCTTGACGTCAAGCGCGAGAATTGGGAGGCCTCGGCCGGCTTCCGGCAGGCCCACGGCCAGGCGACCTTCCTGTTCGATCCGCTCGCCGCCGATGGGCGCACCTCGCGGTACAACCCGCTCGGCCACATCGACCGGACGGATCCGATCGCAGCCGTCGACGAGCTGCAGCGGATCGCCGCCATGCTGTTCCCGCGCCCGCACAACGCCGACCCCTTCTGGATGGAGAGCGCGCGGACCGGCTTCGTCGGCGTTGCGGCGTACCTGGCCGAGACGCCTGAACGACCCCCTCACCTTCGGCGCGCTCTACGCCGAACTTGCCGCCGGCGATCCGCGCCTTCGCTTTCCGGCCCTGATCGCCCGGCGGGCCGACGAGGGACGTCCGTTGTCGGTGGCGTGCACGCGGGCGCTGACCGACTTCTGCGCCGCCTCCGAGAACACCTTCGCCTCCGTGCGGCAGACCCTCACGTCGCGGCTGAACCTCTGGCTCAACCCCAAGGTCTGCGCCGCAACCGACGCCAGCGACTTCGACCTACGCGATCTGCGCAGCCGGCCGATGTCCATCTATCTGGCCGCCTCGCCGGACAATCTGACACGCGTCGCGCCACTTTATTCCTTGCTTTTCCAGCAGCTTATCGACGTTTCCTGCCGCGAGCGCCCAGACCCGGGCCGACATCCACACCAGGTGCTCGTCCTGCTGGACGAGTTCGCGCGGCTCGGCCACGCCGAGGTCCTCGCCAAGGCCTTCGCCTATGTGGCCGGCTACGGGCTGCGGCTGCTCCCGGTCCTCCAGAGCCCCGCCCAGCTTCGCGCCGAATACGGCGCCGACGCCGCCGAGGAGATCTTCGCGAACTGCGCCGTCGAGGTCGCCTTCGCCACCAAGGAGCTTCGGCTGGCCAACGATCTCTCCGAACGGCTCGGCTACACCACCGTCCGCAGCCCGTCCCGCAGCCGACCCACCGGCCTCTCGCGCGGCCACCGCAGCGTCAGCGAGTCGGAACAGCGCCGCGCCCTGCTCCTGCCGCAGGAGGTGGCCCAGCTCGGCGAGGACGAGATGATCGCGCTGAAGTCTGGCCTGCCGCCGATCCGCGGCCGCAAGATCCGTCACTATCGGGAAGCCGTGTTCCAGGCGCGGGTCCGGGCGCCGCCTGAGCCGCCGTCCTGCCCCCCGAGCACCGTCGCGATGCAAGCCGAGGACCTGCCGCTCCCCACCCTGGCGGCGGTCGAAGAGGCCCTAGCCGGTGCGGGCCTCGAGCCGCTGCCGCCCCCCGGATCGACCGCCGAAGACGTTGAGGCCTGGGTGGACCGTTTCCTCGAGGCCTCGGCGACCACGTCACTGGAGCTCACCGACCATGGCCGATAGCCCGCTGAACAGGATCGACGCGGCGGCCGGAGCGCCCGGAACCGCCGGTGACGTGCCCGAGCGCGTCCGCCGTCGCTACCTCGTCGAGCGCGACGGCCGCGACCGCGTCGCCTTCTTTGCCGACGCCACGATCCGGACGCCGGCGTTTCGGGACGAAGGCCGCCGCCTATTGGCCCACCGCAACGATCCACGTCTTGTCCGGGACCTGGTGGCGATCGCCAAGCACCGGAATTGGCGACAGATTGAGGTCCGGGGCGAGACGGCGTTCCGGCGGCAGGTCTGGCTCACCGCCCGTCAAACCGGACTGGAGGTGAGAGGCTATCGCCCCACCAAACGGGACGAGCAGGATCTCCAACGCCGCCGCCAACCCAAGACAACTCCGGAGCTGACGGCGCCCCCGGAACGATCCCAGGCCGTTGGAGATTCCGAGGCCAGGATGCGGATCGTGAGAGCTGTCGTGCAGGCCTTCGTGCGGCCGCCGGAGCGCCAAGCCGCCATCCTGGCGACGGCGGAGCGCCGGTTGCGCCCCGCCGCCGAGCGCACGCCATCGCCGTCCATCGTCGAGCCGGTTCGCCACCGGGCCAGATAGACCGGCGTCGCCGGACGACAGGCCGACCGCGACGACGAAACCCACAGCGCCGGCGCGAGATCGACTAACGCCGCTCGGGCGCGGAGGAGGGGCCTCGGCCAGGCACTCGAGGCCCGCGACGATATCCCCGGAGATCTCCTTCGGATCCCGACCGGACGCCAAGCCTAGCCAAGTGAGCCCCTCCGCCAGGGCGACGACGAAGTCGCCGGGCTCATCCTAAGCTTGATCTCGCCAGCCTGTTCCATGGCCGCCAGCCGCTCCGCGAGAAGCGAATGCGTCTGCTCCATCTGCGGCGCCAACAGGTCGCGGAGCGGCCCCGGCTTCAGGGAACTGGCGAGCAACTGGAGGCTGGTTCTGGCCACCGTGGTCACATCGAAGCCGCGCTCCTCCCCGATTGCCGCCATGTCGCCCCGAGCCTCGGCCATTCCTGCTGCACCTCGGACTGGTCCATCGCGGCGAACTGCAACGCGGCCGCGACGATCTCGACGCCGACGTCAACCGCTACCTAGACTTCACGATATCGCCCCCCGGCCCGCGCCCGGTGACGATGAGGGACCTGATGGCCCACCGGGGTGGGTTCGAGGAGGGTCTGAAGGACGTACTCGCCACCGATCCGAAGCAGCTGAAGACCACCGAGCGCTACCTGAAAGAGAACAGTCGGCCCTTCATGTTCGCGCCGGGCGTGGCGCCGGCCTACTCCACTACGGTACCGCGCTGGCGGGCTACATCGTCGAGCGTGTCTCGACAGAGCCCTACGAGAACTACGTCGAACGGCACATCGTCGCGCCGCTGCAGATGCGCCACACGACGCTGCCGCAGCCGCTTCCGCCCGAGTTCCGCGCGACGGCCGCAAAGGGGTACCGCGCGAGCGAAACGCCTTCGAGCCCGTTCGAGCTCGTCGGCACGGGGCCGGCCGGTCAGCTTTCCGCGACCGTCGCGGACATGGCGAACTTCATGCTCGCCCATCTGCAGGACGGGCGTTTCGGAGACGCCCGCATCCTGCAGCCCGAGACCGCGCGCCGGATGCACGCGCCCTCCCTGGCGGCGCCGAGCGGCTTCGACACCCTTAGCCCACGGCTTCTTCTACGGTCGCCGCAACGGACGCATCGTGCTGTCGCACGGCGGCGACACGGTGGTCTTCCACAGCGACCTGTGCCTGCTTCCCGAGGAAGGCGTGGGCGTCTTCGTCAGCTTCAACAGCCGGGGCGCGAACGACGCTGTCTATGCCGCACGCGAGCAGCTGTTCGAGCTCTTCATGGACCGCTACGTCCCGGCGCCCGCGCCCGATACGCCGCCGGCTATCGCCACGGCGGCGCAGGACGCGCAGGCCATCGCCGGAAATTACGAGATTTCGCGCCGCGTCGAGAACGGCTTCATCGGCCTGTTCTACCTGCTGCAGCAGGATCGCGTGATCGCGAACGTGGACGGGACGATCACCCTGTCCTCGCTCGGACCCAAGCGCTTCCGGAAGATCTCCCGCGGCCTCTGGCAAGAGGCGGCGGAACGCGGCAGGTGCTCGTCACCGAAGCCGGAGGGCGCCGCGCCATTTTCGACGGCCGCAATCCCATCGCCATTCTCCAGGCCGCGCCACTGCACCGGAACGCGACCCTCTTCCAGCTTGTCGCCGGCCTCTCCGTCCTGGTGCTGCTGTGCACGGCGGTCGCCTGGCCCATCGCCGCATCGGCGCGCCCGGCGCGCAACCTGCCTCCGGGGAGGCGAGCCGGCCGCGCCTCGTACGCCGCGCCACGCGGATCGCCGTCGTGGCGGACCTGGTCTATCTGGCCGGCTGGTCTGCGATGGTCGCGCCATTCTGCAGGTCAACGTCGGCTTCTACAATGATCGCCTGGACGGGTACCTCCGCGTCCAGCAGATCGCCGCGCTCGTGCCGCTGCTGGGCGCCGTGCTGGGTATCTGCAATGCCTGGTCGGCGTTCCGTTCACCGCAAGGCTGGGCTGCGCGGGTCCGCAGCCTGATCGTCGCGTTCGGACTGATCTGCTTCCTCTGGGCCGCCTGGATGGCCGGGTTCATGGACCGGGGCCTCAACTACTAGATCCGCCCTGGCGAGCATCGGTGCCGGGAGCTTGGCGCCAGCGACTGGCGCGGCCCCGCGAACGGGCGGACGTCCCGGCTGAGGCGGACAGGCCGGTTCGGGTTCTGACGGGTAGAGCACCCCCGGATGTCGATCAGGGAGGGCCTGGAGCTACCCCGTGGGCTTGGCGGGCCTGCAGGGTCTCGTGGCCCGGGGGGCGACCGAACTGGCGACGATACTCCCGCGTGAACTGCGGCACGCTTTCGTACCCGACCTTGTAGGCTGCGACGCTCGGCTTCAGGCCCTTGGCCAGCATCAGGCGACGCGCCTCGATGAGCCGCAGCTGCTTCTGGAACTGCAGCGGCGACAGTGAGGTTACGGTCCGAAAATGCTTGTGGAAGGTCGACGGGCTCATGCGGGCCGCTGCCGCCAATTGCACCACCGCGATCGGCGCGGTGAAGCCCTTGCGGAGGATCTCCACCGCCCGCGCGATCCGCCCCGCCTGGCTCTCGGGAGAGCCCAGCTGGCGAATGGAGAGGCCGTGGCACCCTGCGAGGAGCCAGTAGTGCATCTCGCGCACCAACTGAGCCTGAAGCACGGGAATGGAAGCCGGCCGTTCCAGAAGGGTGACCAGGCGCAGGGCGGCGTCGGCCACCTCGGCGTCCGTGGGCTGGAAGCGGAGCGCCGGTCCGACATGGACGGCGGCGGCCTGCATCTCGGCGCAGAGGGCGGCGATCACCGCCGCGTCCAGGTCGAGCGCCAATGCAAGATAAGGCGCGCCGCCGCTTGCCCGGGTGATTTCGCTGACGGTGGGCGCGTCCGCGGTGAGCAGCATCGAGTCCCCCGCCCTGAAAGTCAGGGTCTGGCTCCCCATCGTGACCTGCTTGGCGCCTTGCGCCACGAGACAGATCAGCGGCCGCTCGATCGCGTGCCGCAGCTCTCCCGTCGAGGTCGTGCGCACGAGATACAGACCCTTGACGGGCGTTCGGGCGACGCCCGACGCGTCCGCATGCCGCTCGGTGTAGCGGCGAATGGCCTCGCGCAAGGCGTGGGTCATGCAACCATCCTTACCGGCTGTTCGCGACGGTAGGGCCAGGTCGGAGTTTTAGGCAAGGTTCTCGACGGATCTGGCAACCCGTCATTGCCCGAAAAGAGGATACGTCGCCGGAACGATTGCCGCGCAGAGGGATCGCCCATGGCCACGCACACAACACCACAGCACCGCGGCGTGGTCATGACTGGCGAGGACGGGGCGAGGGTCGGAAGGCCTTTTACATCCTGATCGAGGCGCGACCGGGGCGCGAAGACGAGGTTCTGCAGATGCTGCGGGATATTCGAGCCTGCGTCGAGCACGAGCCCGCCACCGGGCCGTGGAATGCGGTGCGCCATTCACCCACGACCTTCGCCATTTTCGAGACGTTCCCCGACATCGCCGGGCGCGATGCACATGTGGCTGGCGGAGGTGGCGACATCTTCCGCGACGTCGCGCGAATGAACCATCTGCTCATCCGCCCAGCGCATGTGCAGAAGGTGGATGTCCTTCTTTCGAAGCAGGTGTTCACCTAGGCCACACGGCGTCTCCCATGCGCCAGCAGCCGTCATTGCTCAGCGCGGCTCGCGATCCTTTTCCCGTGCTTCGCCAACCTCCCTAGGATGTCGCCGCACGCCCGTAGCGAGTTCCCGGAGCCGCATCGCCCGCAGGCTCTCTGCCGAGGGCATTCGGTCCAACCAGCGGATTAGCCTGCTCCCGAGCTCACGGTCTGCGGGTTCTAGAGCGGTGAACATCAGCTTGGCCTGTGCAGCATAGAGCGCTGCTGTGCGTAGCCTGCGCGCCAGCATGCTAGCGTCCCAGGGCTCCGCGGATCTCGCGCCCGTCCCACTCCGCACGGCGTCGACTAGTCCCGCTCGGTGAATTCGGCCGTACGGGCCACGGCCAGCTTCCGCTCGCTCTCGTAGCTTCCGAAGCGAAGTTCGTTCCGCCTTTCGGGTGACGCCGCGGGCCCGACGGGGTGTCGCCTCCGCCTCGATGCCACGGGCTCGGAGCTCACGCGCGAACAACTGCCGCCATGCCTCAAGGTCTGCCTTCTTCGGGTTCAGTCTGGCGCCCTCCTCGCCCGCGGCGCAGACAGACACATGCACATGCGGATGAGGCGTGTCGGTGTGCAACGCGAACATATAGTCGAACCGTCCGCCGAAGGTCTGATCGGCGAACGCCCGCGCGGCGTCTTGCAGTTTGAACGGCTCGGTGCCCGACGGCATGGAGAGGATGAGTGACACGCTGAACGGGGAATTTGCGCGACGGCGATTGTCCGCCACGTTCCGGAATTCCCAGTCCCGGGCGAGGTCGAGAACGGCCTTGCGGTCGCCAACCTCGACGCCGCCCGGCCCTTCTGCCGGCAACTCGCCGTTGCGGGTGATGTAGGTCAGGTGCGCAGCGAGGTGTGCGGGGTCGCGGGTACGGCCGGTGACCTTCACCATCACCTCGGGCGCCTTACGGACGATGCGCGCGAGGCGGGCCCGGAGGTCCTTCGGCGGCCGGAATCGGGTCTCGGGCCACGTCTTGGATGGGCCGTTCGGCGGCCGCCAGACGTCCTCGAACCCGCGGACCATCCTGAACTCCGTCACCACCCTGCCTCCCAGTAGACGAGGTTGCCGTGGAACGCCTCACGCAGGCCCTCCATGTGCGCGCGCAGTTCCACACGCAGGGCCTCGATCGAACTGAGCTCGGCGGCTAGCACCCGCCCCTCGATCACGGCGGTGTTCAGGGCCCGGGCGATCTGGTTGATGTTGACGCCGATCCGCCGGATCTCGCCCTGTGTCGCGACGATCGAAAGCTCGGCCGGCCGCGAGAAGTGGAGACCCCGTCCGGCGTGACGGCCAACCAGGCCGGCGACCCAGGTCGCGGGCGGGATGCCCATCGCCTGCGACTCGCTGCGCACGTGGGACGCCTCCGGCGCGGCCAGGCGGACCATCATCCGCAGGCTATCGCGAAGCTTCGACGGCGGCGGCGGCCCGCCTGCACCCTCGGGCGCGGCGGCCGACCTGACGAGCTGGTGGAGAAGGGCGGAGCGTCCGCCCGCGCCAGCCGCGGCGGCGTCAAACCTGGCCGCGAGTTCGTCAGCCACTCTCACACTGAGCACCGTCACCGACAGGCCTCCTGTCTACAATGCTGCCGCCAAGGCTATCCTGCCCTAGACCGCGGCACAGCAGATTGGCCCCTCCCCTCGGCGGTCACGAGGGCGCAACTTGCACCCCCGCGACGCCCCCCGCCGCGCCGGGCGGCGCGCCCCAGCCGGGCCATCGGGTGACGATGGGAGCGTGGGCTGTGACCTAGCTCGTCAGCTTGGCTCCGAACCGCCGAACGGCGGCGTCTCGGTCGGAGCGTCCACGAAACCGGACATCGACAAATCTCAGCGACGAGCGGCTCGCCCCAGTCCCCGCGGCAGTTCACAGAGAGCCATTTCGGTGACGAAGGTGTTCGTGGTACAGCCGGGCGGAGCTACGGCTGGCCGCAGCAGTCGAGCTCCGAAAGCCCCGATTCCAAGCCCAGTCCAGCGTACCCGCACTTGGCGCGCGCCGAGTCGTGTGGCCGGAGTTAGCGTGTCGGCGGCGTTCGGATCGCCTTGTTCGGTTCGCCAGTGTCAGCGCCTTGGAACAAGTTGGGCGGCAGCGAGCACGTCGGCGCGCCGAGCTCGCCTGAAAGCCTCGCCAGGCCTGACTTAGCATCGCCGACCAGCCGCTGCGCGCGACCACAAATCGGCCGCGTACGGCGCCCCACCGGCTTACAGTCCAAGCTCGATCAGCAGAAGGTTCGGCGACGAGCCCCGCGAACGCCTCCTCAGAAGATGTGCGGCGGCCTCGAAGGAGGCCGCCGCCGTCCGTTTCAGTTGGCCATCCGGCTGCGGGACCAGACCAGGGCGTAGCCGTCGTCAGCGTCCACCAGGTTGGCGTAGATGGGGGCCGGGAAGCTGGGGTCGTCGAGCTTGACGGAGAGGTAGTCCCGGTTGGTGTCGCGGGCGGTCTTCTTCCACGCCGCGCCGAACTCGGTGCCGTTGGCTAAGATCCGGAAGTCCGGGGCGTTGTCGCTCTCCTTCTCGATCGGCCGCAGCTGGGCCTGCTTGACGTTCAGGCTGAGGGTCTTGATCGAACCGGCGTAAGAGCCGTCGCTGCTCTTGGTGAACGTGCCGATGGTCGCCATGGTCGTCTCCTGTCTGCTTCGGGCCGCGCCTGCCGCGGCCTCGATGGCGATCCGGAGTCGAGGTCCTCCAGGGCTCGGTGCAGCCGTCAGGCCCGCAGCGTAGCGGAGGACGGCGAGCAGGCCGGGCTTTCTTGACTCGCGAGGAATGAGCGCCAGCTCAGGGAAGAAAGCCCGGGTCGCCGTTGCGGCGGGGACCGACCTCGTCCCAATGCGCCACAAGAGGCCGCGACAGACGCGCGGCGGACGCAGGAGACCCGTGGCGTGGCCGGCTTGACTCTGAGCCCCGCGGTAGGCCCAAGGCGGCAGGGGCTCGGCGGAATGGGCAGGCAGGGCCGAAGGTGTGCGGACGAACCCGAAATGACCCGAGGTGAGGAGATCCTGGTGGCAGTCGACGCAGCCGTCGGCGGACTCGATGCGCTGCGGCTCGTGCACTACAGCGAGGCCGGCGTTCGAGATGTCTTCGTCCGATCGGCTCCATGCTGGAGCGGTACCTCAAATCGGCTGCCTGGCCCGGGACGGTGTGAGCCGTCATGTCGACAGCCTAATCTACCGCCTCAAGCAGGACGGCGTAGCTAAGGCGGATCGCGACCGCCTGCATCGCCTGCGGGAGCTTTACAACACCGCCAACTCGATGTGTCGGCGCCGCTGAAGCTGAAGGATGCTGCGGATGCCCTCGGCGACGCCTGCGAGGTCATGACAAGACTGGACCAACGCGGCCTAGGAGCCACCAATGCCGAGGTGAGCGCCACCCTGGGCCGCCTGCTGTGGGTCCTTGTTTGGGACAGCTACACCCGGGGGGCCAACCAAAGTCATGTCAGCCTTCTACTGCCTGAGGAGGTCTTCGCCACTCAGCTCGATCCGATCTGGATGGTGATTATAACTTTGCAAACCCTGACGCCTGGCGGCGCAGGGAGCGCTGCTGACCAGGCCCGCCGGGCGTGGCCGCGGTTGACGAGAACATGGCAGAGCTCGTGCGCGATAGAGAAGCGACGCCCCTCTTCGTATGTGTTGTCCGGGCTCGTCAGGTCGACGATGATTGTGGGCGTCATCTGCTCGCCGGCCAGAGCGACGCCGCGGATCGGGTCGGTCTCGAGCATTGTTTCGGTCACCGCAACCCCAAGCTGCTCGCTCAGCGCTCGAACGTCGATCCAGCCCTTGCCCGGATCCCAGCCAGGTCGTCGAGCAGTTCCAAGGCCACCTGCTGGGCCTCCAGGCGCACGAGCCTTGGGAAAGCCCGCGTCGGCGACAAGCGCCGCGAGCTTCTTGGTCTCCTGGCCGCCGTAGGCCTTCGCAAGAAAGCCTGAGAGCTTGGCCACATTGCCTTCGGCCAGTTCAGGGCTGACGCCGCCGAACATGGCCACAGCCGGCGAGAAATGGCCAGCGCCGGCGCGAACGCCGCGCGCTCGTCGCGGAGCGCGGCCTGCGCCTTGGTTTGCTGGAGCATGGCGCGCGCGAGGCTGAAGACATTTCTCGGCCATAGGCCGCGGCAAGATCCTCGTCGGAGACGTGGGCGAGACGGTCGATCTTGGCCTTATGGCCGGCCACGCCAATTTTGTCCTCCTCCAGGCTTACGGCAGCCGTTGCGCATGCCCAGTCCAACAGCGCCCGAAGCGGCTCTGCGACAGCGCTCATCGGCAGAGAGGCCGCGCCGGGCTCGGCGACAAAGGTGAGGTTTCGCCCGCGCAGGGAGGCGAGAAGCTGGTCCAAGAGGCTTCGCTGGTGTCCAGCTACCGGCGCAGGTAGAGGTCCGGCAACAGGCCGCCTTCCGCCGCGGCCCGCAGGCCGTGGCGGAGGTGCCAGGCGCGGGCATTGCGACAGAACGCGCGACCTCCAGGGTCTTCCGCGTCGATCCATCGGTCAAGAGCGCTGGGACAGGCGACGGCCGCGGGCGATGAAGCCGTGTTCGGCCAGGCGGAGTCTTCCTCGTGAGCAGCTCATCCCAAGTCCCCGCGATCCAGTCGAGGAAAGGGAACGATATCAGCTGACATAGGCCTGCTTCGCAGCGCCACGCTGATGACTGGTGAGCTGCCGCCTGGCGATCGTCACCTCAGATCGCCAATCGACCAGCCGTAGTCCCTCGGACGCCGGCTGCGGGGCTCGGAGTCGCCGCGCCTGCACCGCGACCTCGAAGAGATCCGGCGCGCCAAAGGCGGTCCACTCAGTCGTCGTCGCTGCCCAGCGGCCACCTGTGATCATTCTTCGCCTTGAAGAGATAGCGTTTTAGGTCTCTCCGCGGGACCCGGCCTGCATCTCTCCACTTGTCCTTCAGATCGTCAGGCACCTTTTCCCATGGCACGGGGAATCCATGCCAAGTGCGTCGTTGCTGGTCTTCGCTTCAAAGGCCATGCCATGCGCTGTTGCGAACCTGCGGCCGGGCCCCTTTCGGACTCCTCTGTCGCCTTGAACAGCTTGTGAGCCATTGTTGCGGCCCGGTTGTGACCGAACATGTCGCGGCCAAGCCCCACCTTGCCAGCGGTGTGGGTCCACTTTCGGCACCGCTCCTGGAGCACCTCGACCCGCTCGGTGAGCCAGGCGAGTTCTTCGGCGCTGATCTTGTGGTGCGGGAAGTAGCCGCTGGCGGCATCGCGATCCATTTTCCCGTGGCGTGGCTGCCGAACAGGACCACCTTCAGGATACGTCCGGCCTTGCGATGCGGTGCGGTGCGTTCCGGCCGGCGAGCGCGTCCTCGAATTCAGCGAAGAGGATCTCCACCGCGCGTTCGAGCTCGCGGCGTTTGCTCTCTGGCAGATGGTCGAGGCTTGTCTTCACATCTTTCCCGTTCCGCGACCCGGAGCTGCTGGCAAGCTGCGTCCGGACTTGCCGGCGGCAGTGCGCCGCCGCCGCCGCTGGGAGTCTCGATGAGTCGCTGCGCTACGTCTTCTTTCACCTGATCCGCGTCTGTCGCGGCCTCTTGTGGCGCATTGGGACGAGGTCGGTCCCCGCCGCAACGGCGACCCGGGCTTTCTTCCCCTGAGCTGGCGCTCATTCCTCGCGAGTCAAGAAAGCCCGGCCTGCTCGCCGTCCTCCGCTACGCTGCGGGCCTGACGGCTGCACCGAGCCCTGGAGGACCTCGACTCCGGATCGCCATCGAGGCCGCGGCAGGCGCGGCCCGAAGCAGACAGGAGACGACCATGGCGACCATCGGCACGTTCACCAAGAGCAGCGACGGCTCTTACGCCGGTTCGATCAAGACCCTCAGCCTGAACGTCAAGCAGGCCCAGCTGCGGCCGATCGAGAAGGAGAGCGACAACGCCCCGGACTTCCGGATCTTAGCCAACGGCACCGAGTTCGGCGCGGCGTGGAAGAAGACCGCCCGCGACACCAACCGGGACTACCTCTCCGTCAAGCTCGACGACCCCAGCTTCCCGGCCCCCATCTACGCCAACCTGGTGGACGCTGACGACGGCTACGCCCTGGTCTGGTCCCGCGGTCGCGCGCCAACCTGAGGGATGAGCGCGGCGGGCGGCCGGTGTCGCCCGCCGACCTCCTGACCCCCACCGACAGCGACGGCCGGGCGCAGGATGCCCTGCAGCTCAGGGCATTGGATTTCGCTCGGCGGCCCGGGTAAGCTACCCCGTCGGGCGCCGGGACATAGGCGCCGATCTGGAGCCGGGGGATGTGAGCAAGCGGCCACATCGGCGGCGATCGCACCGCCAAACACCGGGCCTGCAAACACAGGTTCCAACGCCCGACCCCTCCCTGCTGATCGCCTTGTCACAGAATCGCAAAGGCGCCACGCTTGCCGGGCTGGCGCTCCATGCGCCGGTGGGGCGTGGAAACCCCTGTCGTTCAATCGCTATGAGCCGGGTGCCGTGAAATAGGCGGCGGCCGCACCGTCACGCCTGACAGCAGGCGGAGCGCGCGGTGCGTCGCTAACTAGCGGGCTCCCTGAACGTCGGAGTTTTCTCCACCCGGCTCACCAGCCGGTACGCCTCGACTTCCATCGAGGGCGGCCGTGACACGACCCGAACCGAAATCCCGCGACAGCACTGAGGCCTGGTCGGTCGAGGTGGCGGCGCTCTACCGCACCTACGGCTCGTGGGTCACCGCGTTCCTAGCCCGACGCTTCGGAAGAGAAGCGGCGGAGGACCTGGCGCAGGAGACCTTCCTCCGCCTGGCGCGGCGCCAGACCGACTGGCGGCGCCCGAAGTCTCTCCTCGCGCGCATCGCGCTCAATGTGGCGCAGGATTACCTCCGGCGCGAGAACGCGCAGC
Organism: Phenylobacterium sp. J426; assembly: GCF_024699945.1. Classification (GTDB taxonomy): domain Bacteria; phylum Pseudomonadota; class Alphaproteobacteria; order Caulobacterales; family Caulobacteraceae; genus Phenylobacterium. The sequence continues at coordinate 202,804 of NZ_JAJOMY010000002.1, forward strand.
GCCGGCCGCGGCTGGTGACGGGCCGCGAGAATGTGGAGGCCTGGAGCCCGCCGGACCAGGATGAAGCGCTCTTCCACCGCGAAGTGGTGGCGCTGCTCCCCGCAACCTGCGCGACGTATATGTCTTGAGCCGCTTCGGGGGCATGACCTATGCTGAGATCGCCACGCATCAAGGGATCTCCGTCAAGGCCGTTGAAAAGCGGATGAGCCAGGCGATCCGGCTCTGCATGGCGCGGTATCGCGGCTAGGCGACGACGCAATGAGCGATCCAGGATCCCGGCGGGCGCGCGCGCAGGAAGAGGCGGCCGAGTGGCTGGCCCGGCTCGGCAATCATTCCATCTCCACCCAGACCGTGCGCGACTTCCGCGACTGGCGCGACGATCCGGTGAATGACACCGCCTACGAGGAGGCCGAAGCGTTCTGGGAGGCCTCCGGGCGCCACGCGGCCGATCCAGAGATCATGCGGATGACGCAGGAGGCGCTGGCGAGGGGCCGGCGGGGATCGCTCTGGGGCTGGCTGCGGAAGCCTCTCGGGTCGGCGTCAGCCCTGGCTCTCGCGACCACCGCGGTGGCGACCGCGGTGGTGCTTACCGGGCAGATGCAGCCTGCGTATTCCACGAAGGACGTCGAACAGAAGGTCGTTCGTCTCGAGGACGGCTCTCGCGTCCACCTGAACGTCGACAGCCGCGTGCGGGTGAAGTTCACCCGTGAGGGCAGGCAGATCGTCCTCACCCGAGGCGAAGCGTTCTTCGATGTGGCGCATGACCCAGGCCGGCCCTTTGTGGTGACCGCCGGCCCGGCCGAGGTCCGCGCCCTTGGGACCAAGTTCGACGTCCGCAGGCAAGCGGACGGCGACGTCCAGGTGGTTCTCGTGCAGGGCTCCGTCCGGGTGGCCGGGAGCGGCGCACCCACCGCGGTGACGCTCTTACCCAACCAACAGGCCGTGCTGGCCCAGGGCGGCTCCATCCGGACGGCGCCCACGAACGCGGTCAACGCCACCAGCTGGACCACGGGGCGTCTCACCTTCCGCCAAACGCCGCTCGCCGCCGCGGTCGCCGAGGTGAACCGATACAGCGATCGGGACGTGGTCCTGTCCGACCCCGCTCTGGGACAACGGTCTGTCAGCGGCTTCTTCGACGTCGGCGACACCGAAGCTTTCGCCAGGGGCGTCGCCGAACTGTTCGACCTGACGGTGACGACGAAGCCGGACGGCCGCTACCAGCTCAGCCCGCCCACCCCCTCCGCGCCCGACGCATGAAACTTTTTCCGGTGCGCCGGTAGGGTGTGGCGCTCTGATTTCCGTCTTGGCCCCCGACGGTTCGCGACGTCAGAAGATCCGGCTGAGGTGGCCGGCTCCGTCGCGGATCGCGCGGGGGAAATGTCTGTGTCGAAGGTTCGTATCTGCCGGTCCGGCTTGCGGTCGGCGCTCCTGAGTTCTTTGGCCACGGCGGCGGTGTTCGCCGCCTCGCCCGCCTGGGCCGCCGCTGAACGCGCCATCAGCATTCCGGCCGGGAGGCTCGAAGCCTCCCTCGCCGCGCTGTCGGCGCAAACCGGCGATCAACTGGTCTTCGCACCTGAACTGGTGAAGGACCGGTCTGCGCCGGCTATCGCCGGGCGCTTGAGCACGGAACAGGCCATTCGCCGGCTAGTGGGGTCGGACGACATTGTCGCCACCCGCGTTGGCCCGCGGATGGTGGTGCTCAAGCGGCAAGCTCCGCCACCAGGGCCCGCCGCGCAGCCGGCCAAGCCGCCCGCGACCCCGGAGGCTTCCCGAGCGGCTCCGCCCCCTTTCGGAGGGATTGACGGCGGCCCGATCCACACCGCTGAGACCGAGCCCGGGCGCGCGGCGCCCCATACCGTGTCGGAGCTGAGGGTCACCGGGTCGCACATTCGGGGCGGCAGCCCCGCGGCTCCGGTGGTCAGCCTGGATCGCAACGATCTCGAGCGCACCGGCCACTTTACCGTGGCGGCCGCGCTGCAGACGCTGCCCCAGAACTTCGCCGGCCAGTCGACGGAAGGCACGGTGACCACCCGGGCCGACGGCCTCGGCACCAACTCCGGTTATGGCGTCAGCGTCAACCTGCGAGGCCTGGGCAGCGACGCCACGCTCGTCCTCGTCAACGGGCGACGGCTGGCGGGGGGCCGGCAACAAGGGCGACTTCACCGACCTGTCGAGCATCCCAACGATCGCGGTGGAGAGGGTGGAGATCCTGCTCGACGGCGCGTCCGCGCTTTATGGCTCGGACGCCGTCGGGGGCGTCGTCAATGTGATCCTCCGCGAGCGTCTGGAGGGCGGCGAGCTTCGCGTTCGCGGCGGCGTGGGCGACGGCGGTTCGCCGCGGGAGGGTCTTCTCGGAGGGGCGGTTGGAAAGACTTGGTCCTCCGGGAGCCTGCTCGGGGGCTTTGAACTCTACCGCCGGGAGGCCCTGGTCTCCGATGAGCGGGATTTCGCCGCCACGTCCGATCTCCGCGTCTGGGGCGGAACCGACCGGCGGGACACCTTCAGCTTCCCCGGCAATATCCTGCGAGCCGATCCCGCGACGGGCGCCAGCACGCCTTACTGGGCGATCCCCGGCGGCCAGCCAGGGGTCGGTCTGGACCCGGCGAGCTTCGCCCCGGGCGCCGTGAACCGCTTCAACCAGAACCAGGGTGTTGATCTGCTCCCGAGCCAGAGGCGATCGAGCGCCTATCTCGCCTGGCACCAGGAGCTTGGCCAGGAGCTGCAGCTCTCCGGGGATCTCCGGCACAGCTTCCGCAGCGTGAAGGTGACAAGCGGACCGTTGATCTCGACCCTGTCGGTGTCACGCAACAACCCCTTCTTCGTTTCGCCCAGCGGCGCGACCAGCCATCAGATTCAGTACGCCTTCGCTGAGCTTCCGAACCCGGAGATACGGGCCACCACCGAGAGCCTGTCCGGAACGGTTGGGCTGGAGGCGCCGCTGTTCGGCGACTGGCGGGCTTCGGGTTACGGCGCCTTCGCCCAGGAGATCATCGAAGGACGTACGACCGGCTCGCTCCATTCGCTGATACTCGCCGAGGCCTTAGGAAACCGGCCGGACAGCCCGGCGACCGAGTACAGCCCGGCGCGCGACGGATACTTCAACCCCTTCGCGGGCCAGGCGGCGAACGCCCCAGCCACGCTGGCGGCGATCGGCTCCGGCTTCAGCCGCACGCGGTTCCGCAGCCGCGTCGCCTCGGTCAACGCCCAGGCGGACGGGTCCCTGTTCGACCTCCCGGGCGGCGAGGTGAAGGCGGCGCTGGGCGCGCAGGTCCGCCGCGAGACGTTCCGCCGAAGCGGGTCGACCTATGTGGCCACCGTCGCCCCGCAAGCCATCGACGGGCTCCAGACCGAGCGAACGGTCGCGGCGGTCTATGCGGAAGTGCGGGCGCCGCTGATCGGCGACGCCAACCGGCGCCCCGGCGTGGCGCGCCTCGAACTCTCCGCCGCTCTGCGCGGGGAGCGATACAGCGACTTCGGCGACACCTTAAATCCGCGTGTCGGCCTGCAGTGGACACCCATCGAGGGTCTCCTGGTGCGGAGCACCTATGGCGAATCCTATCGGGCGCCGGCGCTCCAGGAACTGGCCGAGTCGCGCAGCAATGGACCCGTCCGCTTGGCCTCAGGCGCGGACCGCATCCTCTCGCTGGCCCTGCAGGGCGGAAACCCGGATCTCGGTCCGGAAACCGCCACGACCCTGACCGCGGGCGTGGACTGGACGCCAGCGGCTATGCCGGGACTGAAGCTCTCGGCGACGTGGTTCAGCACCAAGTTCAAGGATCGGATCGACCGACCCGCCTTCACCAACCGTACGGCCGCGCTCACCGACCCCCGTCTCTCGCCCTTCGTCCGGCGCATCTCGCCCGCGTCGAACGCCGCGGATTTGGCCTACATCACCGCGCTCCTCGCGGAGCCCTTTACCTCCACCGATCAGGGGGTGTTCGCTCCGACAGAGTACGGCGCCGTCGTCGACATGCGCTACGTGAACACCGCCGGGCTGAAGGTGAGCGGGCTCGACCTCCAGGCGAGCTACGCCTGGGCGGCGTTCGGCGGGAAGATGTCGGTCGGCGCCAGCGGCTCGCGGCTGCTGGATTACGAGCAGGCGATCACACCCGCCGCCGAGTACGTCGAGATGCTCGGCCAGCCCAACTTTCCCGCCAAAACGCGGGCGCGCGCGACCCTCGATTGGTCCCGCGGCGGGCTGAGCCTCGGTCTTGGCGGCGCCTACATGAGCGGTTTCCGCGATCTCCTGGGCCACTCGATCGCTGATCAGACGACGCTCGACGCCCAGGCGCGGTGGACGACGGTCGGCGGCGGACTGTGGGAGGGGCTGGCCGTCAGCCTCAACATCCGCAACCTGTTCGATCAGCGCCCGCCGTTCTACGACAACCCCACCGGCTTCGGCTTCGATCCCGCCACGGCGGACGTGGTCGGCCGCTTCGTCTCCATCCAGCTCACCCGCAGCTGGTGATGCGCCTCCTGGTTTGCGGCCGCCTTGCGGCCGCGGCCGTGTCGCTGCTCGCCTGCTCGGCGGCGGCGCGGCCGGTCACGGTCGATGATGTCCTCGCCCGCGAGGCCGTCGGCCGCGTGGCGCTGGGCGCCCGCTGGGCGGTACTGGAGCTGAGAGGCCCTTACGAGAGCGGTGCGGCGTTCGACTACGATCTGCGCAACGACATCCTGCGCACGGGCCTGCACGCGGTCGACCTGCGCCAGCCAGCCGCGCCGCGGCCGCTCTTCCAGGCGGACGGCGCGACTGCCAAGGCCGGCTACGCCATGGGCCCGCTCTCCCCCGATGGGGAGCGGCTCGCCGTGTTCCGGCTCTCCGACGGCGAATGGCGGCTGGGCGTCGCCGACATCGCCGCCGCCCAGGTGACCTGGCTGGACCTCACGCCGGAGCTCAACCCGACCGGCGAGACCGTGCAATGGCTCGGCGACCATGCCCTGGTCGTGCTGACCGCTCCGGAGGGTCTGCTCCCCCTGGATTTGCGGCTGCGTCGCTACACGCCGCTGCTCGCGGACCGGCGGCGCATCAATGCGCACGGCGGCGTCAGCGCTACGGTGCTGGGCAGCGGCCGATATCTCGACCAGACGCCCCAGGACCCGCCGGGCCGCATGGTCCGCGTCGACCTGGCGACCGGCGCGGTCCGCACCCTGGCCGTTGGCCGCTTCACTGATCTCGAGATCTCCGCCAGCGGCCGCTGGATCGCGGCGTTTTCGGCCGGGCCCTTGATCCCGCTGCGCTCCGACCAGCCGGTGCAGGGGCCCCATGGGACCGAGACCCGCCGCACGCGGCTGTCTCTGGTCGATGCGCGAACCGGCGCCATCCGCCCGATCGCCCGGGACCACGACATGCTCCCGCAGCTCCTGCGATGGGCGCCGGCCGCCGACGAGCTGCTGGTGCTGGGCCGGGCCGACGGCCACCCGTGGAGCGCAGGCCGCCTGCTGCGGGTGGAGGCGTCCACCAGCGCCGTCCAGCCGCTCCTCGCGGTGCGCCCACATGTGAGCGGCCGCCCCGCAGCTGTCCGGGCCGGCTGGCTGAGCGGCCGGCCGGTGGTGTTCGGCACGGCCGCCAGCGCCCCACAGGACGCCCGGCCGGAGTGGTTCCGGCTTGAGCGGGACCGCGCCATCGGCCTCACCGCGTCTCTTCCGTCGCCAGCGCCTTCAGAGCCTTCCGTCCTCACGGATGCCGCGCTCTGGCTTCCAGCCGGCGATGGGGCCTGGCGCATTGGGCGCGACGACGCCCCGCGCCTGATCTCCGCACCCGGCGCGCGCCTGGCCATTCCCCTCGTTCAGGGCCTCCGGCGCCGGCGCGAGCAGTTTCCGCTAGAGGCGGCGGAGCCGCCGCCGTGGCTCGCCCGCGCCCCAGACGCGAAGTTGCTTGCGGCCGGCCCGCACGGGCTGGTGGTCAGCCGCTGGCGTCCGCGGTGGGGGGGAGGAGATCGCCTGGCGATCAGCCGCCGGCGACGTCACGCCGCTCCTGACGCTCAATCGTGGGCTCGCTGAGGTCGATCCCCCGAGGGTCGTCGCCGTGCCGCACGCTGGTCCTGGCGGAATCCCCCTCACAAGCTGGGTGCTGTTGCCCCCAACCCTCGCCCCGAACTCGCCGCCACCGCCACTCGTGGTTTGGCCCTATCCCGGGTCTAGCTTCCCGACGTTCCCCGCCTATATGGACGTCCGGACCGGAGGCGGCCTGGAGACGCCGGCGCTGCTGGCCGGCCAGGGCTTTGCTGTGCTCATCCCGAGCCTGCCCGATGGAGATCAGGCGGAAGGGCCTGCGCCTGGCCTCGCGCAGCGCGTGCTCGAGATTGTGGACACGGCGACCCGGCAGCCGGATCTGCGCGGCGCCTTCGATCCTGCGCGCCTGGGCGTTTGGGGTGTAAGCTTTGGCGGCTACGCCGCCCTGGCGATGGCTGGCCAAACCGACCGGTTTTCCGCGGTCGTCGCGCAGGCCGCGCCCGCCAACCTGTTCAGCATGCACGGCAATTTCGGCTTGCGCCGGATGGCCCTCCCCGAGGGAGGGCTCGGCGTCGCCCCTTCCGCCGGCTGGACGGAGGACTTGCAAGCGGACATGCGGGCGCCGCCCTGGGCGGCGGTGGACCGCTACGTCCGCAACAGCCCGGTGCTGCAGGCGGACCGCATTCGAGCCCCCGTGCTGATCTTGCACGGAGAGCTCGACACCATCCCCGTCAGCGAGGCCCAGCAGGTGTTCTCGAGCCTCTTCAGGCAGGGCAAGGACGCCATGCTGGTGGTCTACTGGGGCGAGGAGCACCGCATCGCCAGTCCGGGCGCGATCCGCGACTATCACCAGCGCGCCTTCGCCTTCTTGGACGAGAACCTCAAGCCAGGCTCGGCGGCCGCCGGCGGCGCGCCGCATGAGCCGCGTCAGGCGCGTGCGTCTGCCAGTGTCTCACCCAGGCCTCGACCATGGCGGCGCCCATGACCCGAGCCCCATCAGCTCGCCAGATGAGCCGGTCGACATCAAGGGCCGCGTCGAGAGCGGCCCGGTCGAGCACGCCTGCATTCGCCAGCACACCGTCCAAGAGGTAAGGCCGCAGGAAGTCCAGGCTCGTCGCCGCCCGGCGTGTGTAGAGGGAGGTGAGCGCGCCCTTCGAGCGGCGCTGGAGCACCGCGTCGGGCAAACGCCCGGCGAACGCCTCGCGCACCAGGCCGCGATCCCGCCCGTCGGCGACATGGCTCCAGGTGGGTATGGCCAGACACAGCTCCACGATCGGCTGCGACAGCAGCGGGTGCCGCAGGTCCGCCGCCGTCGCGCGCCGGCTTACCCCGGAGGCGGCCTGAGCCGCCGCGATCAACTCGATCTGAATCTGCTTGGCCGGCGGCAGCCCTCCGATGTCGGTGAGCCATGGATGGGCTGCCCGAGTCACCGGTTCCCGAGTTCTAGGCCCCCAAAGGACCGAGCCAGGCCCGTCTCCGCGACGCCTGGCGCGGGCGCCGCGCCGTACGGACCATATCGACCGGCGCAGCCATCGCGCCACATCGGCGGCGAACGGATCGGTCCACGACAGCCGGCCGTGCGCCCGGCGATAGTCGGCCACCACCAGGGGCGTCGGATGCTGGAAGAACAGGGCGTCGCCGCCGCTGCCAGTGAAGATCGCCGACGCCCCCAGGCCGGCCGCCACGTCAGCGGTGTGCCGGTCGCGATCGGGATCCAGCGCGTTGAAAGCGGGGCGAAGGCCGGTCGCAAAGGCGTCGAAGTCGGCCTCCGCGACCGGGACGATGGTCTTCGGATGCTCGATCAGGGGCAGGCCCGCCGAGGCGCACACCGAGCGGGCCCAGCCGCGTTCGTCCCCCTCCGGACGATCGCCATAGTAGTTGAGGCCCGTAAGCTCCGCCCGGCGCTCCGCCGTGGCGAGGGCGGCGGCGACGATCGCGGAGTCCAGTCCTCCGGAAACCTCGACCAGCGCAGGGCCGTCGTCGAGGACCAATCCGGCGCATCGCAGAACCTCGTCGCGCAGTCGCGCCTCGGCCTCTGGAATGGCGGTGTTGCCCGCATGGTCCTGCGGACGCCAGACCGCTTCCGCGGCCGCGGCGTCGCGTCCCATGGGCTGGAGGGCCCCGGGCGCCACCGTATGGTAGCCGATCAGGCCGCACCGATCGACGGCGGTGAGCGGCCGACGCACAAAGTCAGTGATCGCATCCCAGTCCAGGGCGAGATCATGGGGGGCGAAGCTGGGCGGCAGACCGGCGACGTCGCTGGCGACCGCCACGAGCGCGCCCGATCGCCAGGTCGCCGCATCCAAGCTCCCCGAGGGATCGCGGAAGACCATGGGGGCTTCGCCCGGCCGGCGGATGAGGGCCACGTAGCGGCCCCAGCAAACGTCGCAGAGGCTGCGGGCCGCCTGCCAAGGCCCCTTCGCCCTGGCGAGCCCAGGAAGCCGAGCCCGGGAGGACCGCAGTCCGCCGAGAACCACGCCGCCCGCCCATGGGGTCACGTCCAGCGCCCGCCGCCGACCGCTCCACACCTCGAGACCCGGTTCAAAGTGCAGCGGCCGCCAGCCTTCGGCGGTCTGGAGCCATTCACGCCAACGCGCCGCCTGGGCGCTGGCCTCCGCCGCTTCCGCCGGCCAAGCGAAGGCCAGGTACTCGGGACCCTCAGACGACATGGATGGGCGTGTAGGCCGCGAGTTGATCCGGATGGTCGTCGAGGGCGACCTCGCCCACTTGCAGCCAGCAATGGGCGGCGAAGGGCCAGGTGCTGACACCAAAGCACCAGGCGGCGTCATGCCCGCAGCGCCGCAGGAAACACAGAAGGGCGAAGCTTCGGACGAGGCATTTGGCCGGAAGGGGAGCCAGACCGCCAAGCGCTCGAAGGCGGCGCTAAGCCGGGAGATCTCGTGGATGTCGGCGTGGGCCGGAACGCCGCGGCGATCGGCGGCGAAGCGCAGGACCTGCGCAAGACGGCGCCCACGGTAGCGCCAGAAAACGTCCCACAAGGCGCCGGCCAGGGCCCAAGCCTCGGGAACCGACAGATGCGCCTCCCGCCCGCCAAGCCGGGCGACGGTCGGCGACGGCAGGAGCGGTCTGCGCCCTTGAGACGCCGGCGTCGCCGACAGGAGGCCGGCGGCCGCCAGGGCCGCTTCGAGTTCTACCGCCCGCACCTGGCCGTCGCTCGTCACGCCCTCGCGCCAAGCGCCGGCGAGGCCTGGCAGGCAGAGGTAGGCGTCGCCGCCGACGTCGAGAAGAACGACGTCGTCGCCGAGCAGGGCGGCATGCACATCGGATCGCACCACGGGCGCCATGGGCAAGAACGGGCACCGGCCGCGAAGCCGGCGCCGCGTCCATTCAGGGCTTGAAATACAGACGGTCGTCGATCTCAACGGCGTTGCCGTCCAGTTCGCCGTACGTCGACGCCTTGGCGCCGCCCATGCGCAGAACACGGAAGCTCCGCAGGTTGAACAGCTTGGTCATGGTGATCTCCTTCCTCTTGTCGCGAGGTGGCGACCGGTTGAGTTCACAACCTAAGGTGTGTGCATTCAAACTATATTCGCTCTATTCAGGCGCGGCCCGACCGTCCGCTTCCAAAAGGGCGGCGAGCCGCTCCGCCTCTCGGATGCGCAAGCCATGGAACTGCCGCAGGAGGGTCAATCGATCGCTGCGGGACGCACCATCGGCTTCGATCAGGCGAGCCGCCTCTCCGGAGAGGTCGCTGAGCGCGCGAGCTTCCAGCCGCCGGACCGGCCCGAGCTGGACCTGCAGGACCCTGAAGGCGGAGACGAGCATCCGGCTCCCGGTGAGCAGCACCCATCGCCGGAAGAGCTCCTCGATCGCCGACACGGGCGCCCGTTCGACCGCCTCCGCCGTGGGGTGTGACGCGGCCCCGATCGTCCGGGCCGTGCGCCGCGGCTCGTGGGCGATGAGCAGATGGGCCAAGCTCATGCGGTACAGATCTGCAATGTCCGCAGCGCTCAGCAGCCGGACAAAGTAGCCCTGCCCCCTGCGATCCTCCACCAGCCCCTCGCCGGCTAGACGCGATAGCGCCTCCCTGACCGGGGTGGTGCTGAGTCGCAACTCGTCCGCCAGGTCGACGGCGATGATGCGCGCGCCCGGTCGGTAGTCGCCTGACTGCAGACGATCGCGGAGGTATGCCAACGCCATATGGAAGGGTTCGGCCTGGGGCTCGGCCATCACTTGCTCCGCTGACCTCAACAGGCGCGATGCGGAAGGAGGCGGACTGCGCCATATCGCTGACAAGGGCGATATTTCCACTCCCGGCCCGGGCCGCCGGGGGCGCCCATCAATATTCACAATGTACGCCAGGGAATGGCGGGCGGCGCGCCGTCTTGGACGCCGCCGCCCGCCCGTCTTCAGACGGCCGGCGCGCTGAGAGGCTTGGCGGCGACGCGCAGGCATCGCACGCCGCGCCGCCGGGCAAGCTCCGCCAGGTTAAGGGCGGGCCCGAACGGCGGGGCCTTGGCCGAGGCCGCCGCGCCAAGGCTTTCGGGGAGCACCAGCACGCAGACCGGTTGCAGCGCCATCATTTGGTCGTTGGCGCGGAACGGGGCGGAGCGCCCGTGGCGATCGAAGTCGGGCCTGGCCAGGATCAGCTTGACCCGGTTCTGCTGCGCCCAGCGACGCGCGATGCGCTCGCCGCCCTTGGCGCCGGTCAGCGCGAGGCTCATCTGGGGCCACTCGGCGCGGGCCCAGTTGAGGGCGTCGAAGATGCGGCAGGCGTCCTCCGGCGCATCGCTCCGGGGAGATGCTCGGAAGGCGACGACGAAGTCGCCGGGCTCAGCCGCCCCACGACGCCGGGCTTCGAGGGCGCGCAGGGCCGATCGCGCGTCGGCCTGGGCGGCCGTCTCAGTCCCGCCGCGGACGGAGCCGCGCCAGGGGCTCCAGACCTCGCCTGTGGCGCTGGCATAGACGGCGGCGGCTGCGTCGCGGACGCGTTCCACCGCCGCCACCGCCACGTCAAGGGCGTCCGCCCGCTGTTTGGCCTCCTGCAGGTCGACGTCGGCCACCTCGCTGCCGTCGAAGTCCCGGAGCAGGGCGGCGAGCGCCTCGCGCTCACGGTCGGCCTGCCGGTCCAGGCGCTGAACTGCGGCATGCAGGCCGCCGATGAAGGTCTCGCAGATCGTCTCGACATGGTCTTCCAGCGCCGTGCCGAGCAAGGTGTCGAGCAGTTCGTTGGCCAGGGCTTGGCCGAGCTGCCGAAGCTGCGGCTCGGTTGGATGCGGACGAGGGTCCTGGAGGGCGGCGGTCAAGGCGTCGAAGGCGTCCAGCTCGGCGGCGTTGAAGTAGGTGGGCGAGGGGCGCATGGGGGGGCTCCTGAATGAAGGGATGAGCCGAGGCTCGCGCGACCCGCGCCGGGGCGGAGCGGCGGGCAAGGGCGCCGCAGGCGGCGTCAGCGAACCCTTGCGCGCCGTGTCCCGCGTCCGGCGAAGCTTCAGCCACCCTCCTCATCCCCTGCGACAGGCGCCCCCCGCTGCCCCCTCACCCCAGGCAGCCTCTAAGACCGTCCGGGAGACGCTCTCCTCCGCCGGAACCGCGACGAACTCGGCGGCGCGTGCGCCCGACGCCAGTGGAACGGGCAGTAGCTCAGAACGCCGGCGGGACGACCGCAGAAGCTGAAGTCGGCCGCCTTCGGATCGCCGATCGGCCAGCGACAGGCGCCGGGCGGCAGCTGGTCGAGGGTCGCCGCCAGTCCGGGGCCAGGCTCGGCCCGGTCGGGGTGCGCGCCAGAGGCAGGCGCACAACCGGGCCGGGTCTCCGAACGCGGCTCCTGCCAAGGGATCGTCGCGCACGCGTTCCGCCGGATGGAGCGTCGCGCCTGTCCATCGGCGCTCAAAGGCCGATCGGGCGGAGCCCCTAGACCCGGCGGCCTTCGGGCCGCGCGGGCGCTGGCCGGAGAGCCCCAGCCGATGAACCTTGCCAAGGACGGCGTTGCGGGTCACGCCGAAACGGCGCGCGATGTCGGCGGCCGACAGATCGCCGGCCAGCCACAAGGACTTCAGGGTTTCGACCGCCGCAGGCGGCCAGCCCCCGCGCCGCCCGGCGGCGGCGTCGGAACGTGAGGTCATGGTAGGTCTCCCGGCCGAGGTCCCCGCACCGCGGCCCATCCCCGCGGCCCTCGCTCCACCTCCAGCGGCGCTCAGCGGGGGCCGCCCACGCGCCGCCACGAAGACCGGCTTCCGACGTCCGGGTGCGTTGCGGCATCGACGGCGCGAGAACCGGAGCCGCATTCCGCACGACATCCGGCGGTCCGCGGGCGAGGCGCTGCTCGGCAGTGAGGAAGGAGGCTTCGGCCCGGGCGACCCCGGCCAGCGGGACAACCGACAAGCATCCTGAACGCCTCGGCCGTCCGAAGCCAAGCCGCTCAGGGGAGCGCACACACTTCTGCGCCGGAACAGTTTGCCATCGCGTCGCTCGGGTCGGTTGCGACCTCGGACCCGATCAGCCTCGGCTATTGCCGACCGTCCCTTCCCCTCCCGCGCCCAGGGCCCTCGCCTCGTTCCAGTCCCCGAAGGGCGCCGGCGGCAGACGCACATTCGAGCGGACGCCTAACGCGGCCAGCCGGGCAGACAGCTCGAAGGCTGCGGTCTCACCGACCTGGCCCCGGTCGCCGGCCACCAGGACGAAGTCGACCTCCGACGGCGGCCGCCAGCTTCGCAGGTTGTCGGCGGTGAGCAGCGCCCACGCCGGCAGGTCAAAGACCTCGGCCGCCGACAGACAGGTGAAGACGCCCTCCCCCACGAGCAGCCGCGGCCCGGCGGGCGCCAGGCGCACGGCGGACCCCGCAGGGCGGAGACCCACGGTCTTGCGCGGCAGGCGGACCCGCGCCCGACCGCCGTCTGCGGCGAGATAGGTGACCTCCACGCCGGCAAGTTCGCCATCCGGCCGGCGAATGGCGGCCAGCAGCGCCGGCCGGCGGTCGCCCGCCTCCGCGTAGATCGCCATCGGCGCGGCCGGATGATGCCGCAGCCCCTCCGACGGCGGCCGCACCGCGCGTAGGGCGAGGTGTCGGGCTGACAGGGTGCCGGCCAAAGGCCGCGCCTCGGACCAGAGCTGGCGCGCCGCCGCCAGCCTTCGCCCGAGTGGGATCAAGGGCGGCGCCGGCCCGCCCGTCGCAGATCCGATCAGCCGGCCTGTGCGATCGACGAGACCGCGGCTCTCCAGGTCGGCGAGCACAACGCGCCAGTCCTCGCCGGCGAAGCTGTGGACCACGACCCGATCGCCGCTCAGCAGCAACGACACCGAGCGGTCCGCGGGGCTGTGGCCGGGGCCCGGCACGCTGGCGCGCCGACCGCCGGCGTAGAGCTCGCCGCCCAGCGCGCGCACGATGGCGGCCAGGGTTGGGGGCCCGCTCATAGCAGCCCCAGGGCGCGGAAGCTCGCCACCTGGTCGCCGGCGATCAGGTAGTGGTCGTGCACCGCGATCTGCAGGACGCGGCCTGCCGCGACCACCTGCCGCGTCACCTCAACCTCGGTCTCAGATGGCGTCGGCAAGCCGCCGGGGTGGTTCGTGGCCAACACCAACGCGGAGGCGTTGAGCTCCAGCGCCCGGCCGACGATCTCCCGCGGATAGACGGGCACATGATCGACCGTCCCTCGCGCCATAACTTCGTCGCGGATCAGCCGATTACGCCCGTCGAGGAACAGGATTCGCAGCTCGGCCCGGGCGCGGCCGGCCAGGGCCGCGCGCAGGTGGTCTTCCACGGCGTCCCAGCCGCTGAGCATGGGGCGCGCCCGCAAGGGCGCTCGGAGCAGGCGCGCCGCCACGTCGTGCATCAGCACAATGCGTGCGGCTTGAGGCCTCGGCGCGAGACGCTCAAGCTCCGCCGCCGAAGCGCCGAGTGTTTCAGGGAAGGAGCCGAACCGCTCGATAAGCGCGGCGGCCTGGCTGGGGCTCACGCCGGCGCCAAGCTGCAGCGCCTCGCGATCGTCGACGGCAAGCGGGCCGGAGGCGATCAGCCGCGCGAGCGCCTCGGCAGCCTTCGGGGTTGGGTTGCGGGGCATGATCGAGCCCTCCGGGCGACAACCCCCTAAGTGGGGTCAAACCGCCTCGCCTTCCTCCTGCTCCCCCAGGGGCGTGGCGGGGGCGGCGCCCGCTCACAGGGGTCGGCCGAGACTCAGGCTCGGCCTTAGGGGAAGGCGTTCTCCCGCGTCCAGCCCAAGGAATCTTGCGGCTGGAAACTCGGATCAGAGATCTTCGAACCGCAGGCGGCAGGGCTGCTGCGATGTCCGCGTGCTCGGCCTCGCGCCTGAGCCGGGCGATGTTCAGGGCTATGTCGAGCCCGCCTCTCCGGCTCGCCTCGTCGGGCGAGGTTTGACGAAAGGTGGCTGGCAGCGCGCCCCGGCGCATCAGCCTGGGATCGCGGTGATCACACGCTGAGGCTAGACCACGGCTTGGACAGGACCCGCACGGATATTACGCAGCGCAATTGAGGGCCGCTGTCTCAGCGGCGGGGAACGATGCTCGTCGACCTTCGCCGAGAAGACGCGGCGGTGCACGTCAGCGCCGCCCAAGCCGGCAGAACGCCGGTGAGCCTTGCGTCTGAGGCAGAAGCTCGCACGGCTGCCTCAACCTAGCGCTCGTCATTGCGCCAGCGGGTCTCGGTTGTTCCAGGCGTCGATCGCTTCGGATCGGCAGGAACTCCAACCCGGCGGGTGAACACCGCAGGTCTTGCACTTGAAGCGGAGTCCCGCGCCGCCGCTATGGAGCACCGGATCGCTGTTTCGGCACCAGGGATTGGGGCAGGTCTTCAGAGCTGGCGTCATGGGCGAGGCTCTCTCACGGGCCCGCGCTGCCTGCACGAATGCGGAGCGCAGTTCTGAGGCGAGGTTTGTAGACTCACGCCTCATAGCAAGTGACGCTGCGGCTTGCGAGCAACGGGCCGGTTCGTGGCCGCTAGGCTCAAGAGCGCCCGGCAGCTGAAAGGTTCAGCTGCGGACGGCGCCCCTTGCATGGGGGGAGGGCCGCAACGGGGACGGCGTCTAAATTGTAGCGTCAATCTGCGCCTACCGCTTGCAGAACCGCTCTTCCACGCTATTCGCTGCATCATTTCGCAACCGACGGGGGACGCGCTTGAAGACCTACGCCCACCGCTCCGCATGGCTTGGCGCGATCGCCCTGGCCGGAGTACTCGCCGGGTGTGAGCCAAAGCTGGAAACTCAGGCCACGACGCCACGTGTGGCTGCGCCGACAGCAACTGCCGTCGCGGCGCCGGAAGTCGTGCAACGCGTCTGCGCAGAATGTCACAATGCGACGCCAGATGGATCGGAAAGCGTCCGACCGGACGCCCCGACCTTCGCCGAAATCGCCAGGGATCATCCGGAGTACGTCGAGGGCGTTCTCCTTCGGCCGCCACGGCAGATGTGGAAGGTTCAGCTGACCGAGGCGGAGGCCGAGCAAATCAGGACCTACTTCACTCATCTACGAGCGCTAGAGGCGCAGCACGGCGGGAGTGTCCGAGCGAACGGGCCTGGCTAGACGGGGCGACGACGCGGGCGTGAACCTGGCATAGGCCATGAATAAACAGGGCTGCTGTGCGTGGGGGGGCGGGACCAACCTTGACCGTCGTCGCAACCTTGCCATGGCAGCAATTCGGATGACGGCGAGACGAGGATCCCTGGAGCTCAGCCGGCTTAAGGTGCTGATGCCGCGTCCTAGGTAAAGGCACAGGTCGTGCTTTTGCTCGCAGTAGCGATCCCACGGTCCGGCGCTACGGGCAGTGGTGTCGGTGAAGAGAACGCGCACCGCTGCTGGGCAGCCGAATCCCCTGACCTGCGACATTCATGGCGCCCGTAGCCGACAACGCCCCCCGGGGCCGCACCGTTCCTCACTATCGGTCCGCCAGCGGTGAGCGCGCGCGCTAGGTTCTCTCATCCATTAGAGCTGCGGCGAGCTCGCGCCGCCGGAATGGCTTCGTCAGGCGCGGGATGTGAGCCGGAAGTCCCGCTTCCTGCGCATATCCAGAGATCACCAGCACACGCACGGTCGGCGAAAGCGCGCGGACCTCGTCCGCCAGCTCGGCTCCGGTCTTGCCAGGCATGAGGTGGTCCGTGACGAGCGCATCGAAACGAAGACCGCCTGTGATGCGCGCCAAGGCCTCCTCCGCGCTCGCCGCCTGGACGACCGTGTAGCCGAGCTCGGAGAGCATCTCGGCCGTCGTCATGCGCACGATCTCCTCGTCGTCGACGAGCAGCACGACCCCGGCCCCGGGGCTTTCAGCCTCCAGAGCCGTACCGTCCTCGACCGGTTCGCGCTCGGCCGTCACGGGAAGCCAGAGGTCGACGGCGGCGCCCGCGTCCGGACGACTCCGCAGCGTCAGCGCGCCACCGAGCTGCGCCGCCAGGCCGTGCACCATGGACAGGCCGAGGCCCGTGCCCTGACCCAGGCCCTTGGTGCTGAAGAACGGCTCGGACGGCGCGGGCCAGGGTTTCCTCATCCATGCCGTGGCCGGTGTCGGCGACCCGCAGCCGGACGTAGCGCCCGGGACGAGGCTCGTCCTTCTCGGGGCGGGTGACCGTCGCCGCCTCCGCGCTTAGCGTCAGGCGCCCGCCATGAGGCATGGCGTCTCGGGCGTTCACCGCCAGGTTCAGGATCGCCATTTCCAATTGATTGCGGTCAGCCATCACCGGAGGCAGGCCCGGCTCGACGTCGAAGGTCACGCGGATCTGCGGACCCGAGGTGCTGCTGATGAGATCCGCCATGCCTTCGATGACTGGACCTAGGTGCACGGGGACGGCCTGCAACGGTTGGCGCCGCGCGAAGGCCAGCAGCCGCTGCACCAGGACCTTGGCGCGTTCCGCGGATTGCAGCGCGCCGTCCATGAGCCGCCGCTCGCGTTCTCCGCCGAGGCCACGACGCTGCAGCATGTCCAGGCTGCCGATGATCGGCGTCAGCAGGTTGTTGAAGTCGTGCGCCACGCCGCCGGTGAGCTGCCCCATGCTTTCCAGCTTCTGGCTTTGCCGAAGCGCGTCCTGGGCCCGGGCGAGCTCGGCCGCCGCCGCCTTCTCCTCCGTGACGTCACGTCCCGCGGCGTGGATTAGGCCTTCCGAAGGCACCGCGATCCAGGAGATCCACCGATAATCGCCGTCTCGCGCACGATAGCGGTTCTCGAACCGGAACGTGGTCGCCCCTTCCGCCAGTCGCCCGACTTCCGCCAGAGTCGCCTCACGATCGTCCGGGTGCACGAAGCTCATGAACTCCGCGCCGATCAGCTCCTCTTCTCGCCACCCCAGCAAAGTCGACCACCGCGGATTGACCGCCTGGATGCTGGCGTCCAGGCCCGCAACCAGCATGAGGTCGGTCGTGAGCCGCCACATCCGATCCCGGTCCTCGGTGCGCTCGGCGACCTCCGCCTCCAAGGACTGGTTGAGGCGGGCCAAGGCCTCCCGGGCCCGTCGTTCCCCGTCGATGTCCAGACAGGCGACGACCGCGCCGGTGATGTCCGAGAACTCGTTGCGGATCGGCGACGCCACGAGACGAACCCAGGCCTGGCGGCCGTCCCCGCGCTCGTAGAGGACGTCCAGTCGAGGCCGCTCGGCCTCGCCCCGCAGCGCGCGCGATAGCGGATACTCCTCGCCTAGCACACGGCCCCCGTCAGCATGATGGCTGACCCAGTCGCGGTAGCTGTCGATGTCCGGCGATGGCAGAACTGAGTGGCCGAACACCTCTTCCACCTGTCGATTGCCGCCGACGATGCGGCCGGTCGGAGCCTCGGCGATCACGAGGCCGACCGGCACGGCTTCGAAAACGGCTCGAAGGCGCGCTTCGCTCTCCTGCAGTCGCGCCTCTGCGTCTCGCTCGGCCGTCACATCCGTGTGGACCCCGACCCACTCCTGGATGTCTCCGTCCCTGTCGAGCACGGGCACGGCTCGGATGGCGAAACGACGCCAGGCCCCGTCGGCGCGTTTCAGCCGGTGCTCGAAGATGAACGGCCGTCGCTCCCGGACGGCGGCGAGCCAGGCCTCCACCGTCGGTTCGGCGTCCTCGGGATGGACCGCCTTCGACCAGCCAAACCCTTCGTAGTCTTCTCGGCTCTGGCCCGTCAGAGCCGCCCATCCGGGCTGCTCGCCGACCATCCGCCCCTCCGGGTCATTGGTCCAGAGGACGCCGTGAACCGCCTGCACGGCTGCGCGAAACCGGGCCTCGCTCTGGGCGAGCTCGGCTTCGGTGCGTTCGCGGGCGCGCCGCGCCTCCACCTCGCCGGTGATGACTTCCGAGAACAGCATGGCGCCGCCCACGGCGCCGTCTGGCTCATGCCAAGGCCGCATCTCCCACCGGATCCAGTCCGTGGAGCCGTCCGCCCGCTCGAAGGCGTCCTCAGCGGCGGACAGCGTTTCCCCGCGAGCACGCGGGCGTGGATATCCCGCCACGTGGCGGGGACGTCAGGGAAGACGTCGTAGTGCGATCGCCCGATCAGCTGGGTGTCAGCCGGCAGGCGCAGGTCCGTAATCATCCGACGGGAGGCCGCGAGGTAGCGCATCTCGCGGTCGAACATGGCGATCGCCGCCGGCGCGCCTTCGATGAAGAGCGCCAGCTGCTCCGGGCCCGGGCTGACCGGCGCCGTTTCCTCGCCGGCCGCAGCCGCGATGAGCTCCCCCGCTGCCTTGGACATCACCCCTCCGTAGCGCTGTAGCGCAGAGCTTGACCTTAGGTTCCCGGTCTCAAGGATGGCGGCCAGCGAGCGCTGAGGCTGGCAAGCCCCGGCAGGGAAGCGCTGCATGATGGCCGGCTGAGGTTAGGCGTCATGTTTCGCTGATCTGCTCGCCCCCTCTAACGGGGCGGGGGCCTGACGTCGGGCAGAACGATGGGCGGAGCGGTGCGGAACACCGTCGATCACCGGCGTCCCGCCTTAGGGGCCTCAGGAGAGACGCGACACATCAGATTGAGACCCGAGGCGCGCCCGTTTCGCCGGTGGAAGAGCGTTGAGTCGCTCGGCTCGCGCGCTGGGTGACGGCGCGGTCAATCTCGGAGACGGCCGCCCTCGACGCAACTTCCGGCACGATGATCGCCTCCCACTGCGGATCGCCGCCCTTCTGTCTGCACGAACGCGCGATGACCTGCTGCTGTAGCCCTTCGACCGGCAGGCATGACGTCCATTGCATTGACATCGAGCGGGCGTTCACCGCTGGCGCGGACGGCGAGCCTTATGCCGCCGCTCGGCGCGCGCCTGCACGCTCGCCCGTTCATCCCGCAGCGACACGACGCGAAACGCCGCATCCCTCGTCACGCTTAGCGATTGACGCAGCTCGGTCGCCAGTAGACGCTGTTCATTTGTGAGTATCCCAGTCAGCCTTGGCGCCAACGCGGCCTTAGATCCTCAATGGACGGACGCCGAACAAAGCGCTGAGCTACAGACGCTGCGCACAATCGTGGACAGCGCGACCGATGGGATCATGGTCATCGATCACGGTGGCAAGCTCACGTACTATAACAGTGTCGCGCAACAACAGGTTGCGCCGAATTCTCTCGAAGAAGGGCAGTTGCTGGCCTCTCTCCTGCCAGAGGGTGGGAGGATCGGGTTTTTCCCGTGGATCGAGCGCTCTCTCGGGGCCGCTGTGGAACGTAGGCTCAAGGTGCATCTGCCTTGGTCAGATCGATGGATCGAGGTGCGAGCCTGCCCCGCCGGCTCGAACGTTGTGCTCTTCAGCCGAGATGTCACCGCAGAACACGCGCGAGAGACAGAAAGCCGCCGCTCCCTCAACCGGTTGACCCGAGCGGTACGCGTTGACGCCCTGACCGGGCTCGGAAACAGAGCTGCGTTCCTGGAGCGCCTGTCGGCGGAACTGGCCGCGGCCGAGCCTCGATTGTTGGCGCTTTTCTATGTTGACCTCGATGGTTTCAAGGACGTCAACGACACCCTAGGCCATCGATCTGGCGACCAGCTTCTACAGAAGGTTGGACGGCGGCTCCGCAAGTTTTGCGCCGACGGAGCGGCCTGCCGGTTCGGCGGTGACGAGTTTGGGATCTTCCGGCCGATTGAGGCCAGGGCGGATGTTGAAGCGCTCTCTGAAGCACTTCTGGCTCAATTCAGGCGGCCATTCGTCGTCGATGGCGCGCAGATCCTCTTAGGCGCCAGCGTCGGAGTCACGTTAGCGTCGCGTCAAGCCGTAGATGCCGAGGAGTTGATCCGTTCAGCCGATGTGGCGCTCTATCGGGCCAAGACAGAGGGCCGCAACACCTTCCGGATCTTCGATCAGGGCATGGCGGACTCGATCGCGAGGCGCTGGCGGCTCAAGGTTGCGCTCAAACGCGCCCTCCTGAGACGGCTCTTCTACGTGGCGTATCAGCCTATTGTAGACCTCCAGAGCGGTTACGTCGCAGGATTCGAAGCTCTTTTGCGCTGCAGGGACAAGCAACTCAGCTCGGCGCCGCTTACGGAGCTGATTGAGCTCGCAGAGGAAACCGGCGAGATCGAGCAGATTGGCGAGCTCGTTCTGCGGACCAGCTGCGCCGCGGCCGCAGCCTGGCCGCCGGAGATGTTTCTGTCGGTGAACGTGTCGAGCGTCCAGTTTCGCTCCGGCCAGCTTCGCTCGGTTATTGAAGCGGCGCTGCAAGCCTCCGGACTGGCCGCAGAGCGCTTGCACATCGAGATCACCGAGACGGTGCCCCTGGCCGCGAACGACAGCGCTTCAGCGCAACTCGATTCTTTGAGGGAGCTCGGCGTCCGCATCCTTCTGGACGATTTCGGGACAGGGTTCGCCTCGCTCACTTACCTTCGGGCTTTTCCTTTCGACGGCCTGAAGCTTGATCGGAGCTTCGTGTCGCACTTCAGCGCCGAGCCTGAAACGCACGTCATCGCCCGGGCCGTGGGCGCCATCGCACACGGCTTGGGTCTGCGCGCGTTTAGCGAGGGCGTCGAAACGAAGGAACATGCCCGCGCCCTCAAGCGAAAGGGATACCGTTTCGCTCAGGGCTTTCTCTTCGCCGAACCTCTAAGTGAGACGTCCGCGAACGAACTTGCTCAAGCCCGGTTTCGCTGGGACATCGATGCTCTGGAAATCGGCACAGTCCTCCAGGAGGCCAACGAGGTCGTCTGACCAGTCTCGGCCATGAGCCGCCCCGTCGTCGGCCGCCAGCGTCAGGACGCGTTGGGCGGTCGGCGAATTCCCCGCGTAGGCGAGGGACCAGGCTGGAAACCGGCGGGACGCGCTCTCGCCAAACCGCAGGATTTGCACGTCCTCGTGCCGCGGGTCGCGTCGTATCGCCTGCATCAATCTCAGAAGATTGGGCTGCGGTCCTTCAAGGTACTGCAGGAACCTTCCGCCCGCGAGCAGGAGCGCCCCGGTAATGCCGTGCGCCCTATTCCGCGCAGCCGCCTCGCTCACCAAAGCTTCCAAGGCCCTGGTGGTGGCCTGCGTCTCCAGGCGGCTGATGCTCACATAGACGAGATGGCTCAGGGTCACGTCGCGGCTGCGGTAGCACAGGTTGTCGGCCATCGGAACGTCCTGTTGCGAGGTCTCCGCATCGCAACACGGGAATCAGCTGCGAAGCGTCGCTGATGCTTGAGCGCGCGAAGACGGCCGCGAGCGTCGCGCGCCCTCGCCGCCGGGATCAGATTTCCTGGTTGTAGGCGCCCACCTGTGACCGTTTCGCGAGGCGCGGCTTCACCTCCTCGCGGAACAGCCGGCGCATGTCGTCGTCGGACTGGGTGCTTTCGACCACCACTACGAGTTCCGGCTTGTTCGACGAGGCGCGGACCAGGACCCAGGAGCCGTCCTCGAGCGCGACGCGCACGCCGTTCACGGTGACCAGGTCGGTGATCTTGCGGCCCAGGATCGTGCCGCCGGCGTTGGCGAAGTCGGTGTATTCGCGCACCACGTCGTCGACGACGCCGTACTTCTCCTCGTCGGCGCAATGCGGGCTCATGGTCAGCGAGGTATAGGCGACGGGCAGGGCCTTTTTCAGATCCGAGAGCTTCTTGCCCGGGTTGCGGTCCAGCATCGACAGGATGGCGGCCGCCGCGACCAGGCCGTCGTCGTAGCCGCGGCCGATCGGCGGGTTGAAGAAGAAGTGGCCGCTCTTCTCGAACCCGGCCAGCGCGCCCAGCTCGGCGGTTTTGCGCTTGATGTAGCTGTGGCCGGTCTTCCAGTAGACCGTCTTGGCGCCATTGGCCTTCAGCACCTCGTCGGTGGCGAACAGGCCGGTCGACTTCACGTCGACGATGAAGGTGGCGTCCTTGTGCAGGGCCGACAGGTCGCGCGCCAGCATCAGCCCGATCTTGTCGGCGAAGATCTCCTCGCCCTCGTCGTCCACAACGCCGCAGCGGTCCCCGTCGCCGTCGAAGCCCAGGGCCACGTCGGCGCCGTACTTGCGCACCGCGTCGGCCATCGCGTGCAGCATCACGCTGTCTTCCGGGTTCGGATTGTACTTCGGGAAGGTGAAGTCGAGATCGCAGTCCATCTCGATCACGGTCGCCACGCCCATCCGGCGCAGGGCCTCGGGCGCGAACGCCCCGGCCGTGCCGTTGCCGCAGGCGGCGATCACCTTGAGCGGCCGCGTCAGGTTGGCCCGGCTGGCCGCATCGGCGATGTAGCGCTCGGCCACGCCCGGCACGTGCTCCACCGAGCCGCCGGGGCGCTGGACCCATTCCCCCTTCAGCACGATCTCCTTCAGCCGGCCCATCTCGTCGGGTCCGAAGGTCAGCGGCTTCTGGGCGCCCATCTTCACGCCGGTCCAGCCGTTCTCGTTGTGGCTGGCGGTGACCATGGCGACGCACGGCGCGTCCAGGTCGAACTGGGCGAAGTAGGCCATCGGCGAGACCGAGAGGCCGACGTCCAGCACCTCGCAGCCCGCGGCCACCAGGCCGATGGTCAGCGCCTGCTTGATCGACAGCGAATAGGCGCGGAAGTCATGAC
Organism: Phenylobacterium sp. J426; assembly: GCF_024699945.1. Taxonomy (GTDB): domain Bacteria; phylum Pseudomonadota; class Alphaproteobacteria; order Caulobacterales; family Caulobacteraceae; genus Phenylobacterium. Next base: position 225,624 of record NZ_JAJOMY010000002.1, read on the forward strand.
CGACGACGATCCGCTTCTGGCCCAGCTCCTGGATATAGGTCCCGAGGCCCAGGCCCAGCGCCTGCACGCCCAGCAGATTGATCTCGGGGCCGAACAGCCAGCGCGCATCGTACTCCCGGAAGCCGGTGGCCTTCACCAGCGGCTGCATTTCGTAATCGAAGGTATTCGGGACAAGGTCGGCGCGAGGGGCAGGCAGCATCGGCGCTCCGGCAAGCTAAGGCGACTTGAGGCGTGACCTTGTACGTCGCGTCCACACGGAAGGTCTATCGCGCTCGCAGGGTTGGCGCGCGATGGTTTGCGATCCGCATCAGGTGCACGATAGACAAGCGTCTGATGCTGGCTAGGCTCGCCAGATGCCCGCACACGTCACACGCTACGACGCCGCGCAACCAGCGGCTCGCCTACGATCATGATTGCTTCAGAGCCCAGGCGCCGAGCGTTAGACGACTTGTCGGTCGCATTGTGCGCGTTGGGGGCTGCCGCCTGGATCATCTTTGCGCCGGCCACATTGAGTGACCCGGACACCTTCTGGCATGTGGCTGCTGGGCGCTGGATTCTGGAGCATGGCCGCGCGCCGACGTCGGACATCTTTTCCTTCACGGTGCCGGGAAAGGCCTGGATCGCTCATGAATGGCTCTCCGAGGCTGTCATGGCGGGGGTGTGGCGCGTCGCCGGCTGGGCCGGACTGCTCATACTTTTCGCGGCCGCGGCATCTATCAGCCTGTGGCTCATCGTCGATCACGCCTCTCGCTACATTCAGGGCCCGGCGCTACTCGCGTTCGGAGGATTGACCCTTGCGTGTGCGGGGCCGGGTTTGCTGGCACGCCCACACCTCTTAGCCATGCCGCTCTTGGTCGGATGGGTTCTCATCTTGCTCCGAGCGCGGGCAGCTGAACGCGCTCCGCCATTGTTGACAGCGCTTCTGATGACGCTCTGGGCCAACATGCATGGCGGATATATATTGGGTCTGGTGCTCGCTGCGGGGTTCGCCGCTGAAGCTTGGCTCGGTAGCGCCAATCGCCTCGCGGTGGCCCGCACTTGGGGCGCTTTTGGTCTCGCGGCGGGTCTCGCGTGCCTGTTCACGCCGTTCGGTTTGGCAGGCGTGATCCATCCGTTCACCATCAGTTCAATGGCGATTCTGCCGAACATCAATGAGTGGCGTCCGGTCGACTTCTCCAAGGTCTCCTCACTTGAGATCGTCCTGATTGCAGTGCTTTTCGCCGCCTTCTCCCGAGGCGCTCGCCTGCCCAAGGTCCGGCTACTGATGCTTCTCGGTCTGCTCCACCTTGCTCTGCGACACGCGCGCCATCAGTTCGTGCTCGGCGCGGTAGGACCACTGCTCCTGGCGCCCGCCTTCCAAGGCGAACCGATACCCTCGGCGAGACGTCGACGAGGCGGTCTAGGTTTGATCGCAGGCGGAGCGACCATCCTGGCGGCCTTTACAGTCCTAGCGCCTCGCACCGACACTGACGCCCCTCAAGCGCCACGCTCAGCTCTCCAGTCCGTCAGCGAAGAGCTCCGCCGACGCCCTGTGCTCAACGACTACGATTTCGGCGGTTATTTGATTTTCCAGGGCGTGCGCCCCTTTATTGACGGTCGCGCGGACATGTATGGCGACGCTTTTGTCAGCCGTTACATCGACCTGGAACAGGGTGATAGGGGCGGCGATCGCCGCAGCGATAGATCGTTACAAAATCGAATGGACGATATTCCGCCCTGGCCGCGGAGCCATAAACGCGATGGATGCAATGCCGGGCTGGCGGCGCCTTTATGCGGACCGGTGGGCGGTGGTCCACGTGCGGACGGCGCAGCCCGAGTTCAACATCGGACGTCGGGGACCATCATCTTAGATGACCGCTCGAGCGATGAAGACGGTCAGGAGCGCCGCCGACAGCGCTGGGCCGAACGGGACGGACTCCCTTGGGTTCCAGCCACGCCAGGGCGCTAAGACCAGAAGGGTCAGGACTGACAACAGACTGGCGACGACAAAAGTCCAGGCGGCGCCGGAGGCGCCGACCCAGAAGCTGGCTGCCACAAGGAACTTAATGTCCCCGGCGCCGAGCTGCCCTTGCCGCTTGAGGAGCCGTAACACGCCCACCGCGGCCAGCAAGATCCCGAGCGCCAGCAACGCGCCCAGCAGCAATGCGCCAAGCGTCGCAAGTTCTGGCTCTCTGGCCCAGGCGAACGCGGCGCCGAGAAGCCCGATCGAGAGGTTTAGTACGTTGGGTATTCGCCGCTCGCGGAGGTCGATGGCGACCACGGGGATGAGGAGCAGGATCAATACGCCGGTGGCGACGAGCGCCAGTCCGCTCACGAGCCGTACCAGCCGTTCGCGACAGAAACCGAATGGGCGATTTGCGTACCGCCGTTCGGCAACGGCACCCAATCCGGTCCGAAATCAAGATTGCGCACGTCGTAGGTGACACGAACTCTATAGGTGTTCGGCCCCATGGGGTCCGCCACGGCTGTTACGGTTGCGGTGCCAGCCCGCACCAATGCGCCGTAGGACGCAAGAACGTCGGCGACCCGTGCTTGGGCGAGACTTAAGCGCTGTGCAGACGTCGCGCCGCCAACCGACGCTCGCGCGCCCTCGGAGGTGGCGTGCACCACGGCCAAGTACACCGAAAGATATAGTGCGTAGCGGATGGCCCCCACGATCAGGAGCACCAAGAATGGTGCGAGGACCGCGAACTCGAGCGCGACGGCGCCCCGTTCGCGGTCCTTTGGCGACGGCATCTGAAGCAAGCCCGGCCGCTCTATGCCATCAGCCAGGCATGTTCGCGTTGACCTTCGTTCCCATGTTGGTGAACGTGTTTGTGAAGGTGCCGTTGATCGTCCCCGCCACGGCGACCAGAGCAACCACCACCAACACCGCCATGATGGCGTACTCCATGGCCGTTGCGCCCTTTTCGTCGCGAGCGAAAGTGCGAGTACGAGCGATGATAGACTTCAACACGATGGACCCCCTAAGCTTCACGTGGCCTGCGCCACTCCAAAATTATAACCCGAGCACGAGCTCATGCGCAATACGATTACCTGCGACATCTTCGCCAAATCCTCGCGGCGCAGCGCGGGGTGCAAGATATACACGTCGCACCTTGCACTGGGCTGCGCTGTGCGGGATCAACTGCTTGATCACGTCACGAGAACCGGCCGGCCACAGCGCAAGCCGGTGACGCTCACATCTGCGTAGCCGACCTGAACGCCGAGCGCAGCGAGCAGGGTGTCAACGATGGGCGTCAGCAGGGTCAGCGCATTGTTTGTGACGCTGAGCAGCAGATTGACGACCGGCTGAACGAGGCCGGTGAGGTCGAGGCCGAGCACTGTGACCGCGACCGCGGCTGTCGGAAGACTGAAGTTCGCGGCATTGCTCGAAGTCCGTTGGATGGTTCCAGACGCCGGCGGGACGCCGATCTGACTACCCTGGAAGTCAAGCGTCGCCGGCGTTCCGTTCGAGACCGACCCGAGGTTAACCGACAGACGCGCGAGGCTTAGCCCCGCCAAGCTGAGCACGTTGAGCTCGATCGGTTGAGCCAACCCCACCGAGGCGACAGCCGGCGTGGCGTTGACGCGCACACGGTTCATGCCGCTTGCGCCGCCGGCGCACTGGATGTCTGTAATCGTGGCGGTTGCCGGCGCTGCCTCGACCCTCAAGCTCAACGGCTTCAGGCCATAGGAGTTGAGATTCAGCGTCGCGCCGACGTCCAACTGCACCTGCGCGGTTCGCACCGTCGTCCCCTCTGGTCCCACGGCGAACTGCGCAGGCTGCACGACCTGCGCCTGCACGGTCGTGACGCCCAGCCCCGAGACGTTGAGGCTTGCGGTGCTCTGCGCATCGATCAGTTGAGCCGCTGCGATCGCCAGATCGAAGGCGTTGACGCCCGCCGCCAGCGCTGTGGAGCTCTCGGCGGCCCCGAGGCCCACACGGTCCCAAACGTCCGCCCTTATCACATTCCCTACCCGGACCCGCTGGGCCCCCGAGGCTGCGGTGACGGCCGCCGCGATGGTGTTCAGGTCGGCCTGAGCCTGTGCGAGACTCCCGCCTCCAGCGCCGTTTGAACTCAGCACGGTGACGGCCGCCTGCAGCAGGTCGCCGACCGGGACCTGGCAATCGAGCAGCTCGCCGTACGTCCCAGCCTTGCAGTTGGCGCGGACGTTGAGCTCCTCCAGCAGCGGCAGGACGTCGACGGAGGCGGCGGCCAAGCCCTGATAGCTGACCGCGTCCAGAGACACCCCCCCGCCGCCAAGCAGGGAGGCGAACATCGCATTGAGCGCGGCGGAGCGCTGCGTGTCGAGATTGGCCAGTCCGCTGCCGATCCGCACGCCCGCCTCGTCGATCCGCGCAGCCACTGCCGTCACCGTCGTGCGCAGCTGTGAAGCGGGCCCCCGGAAATAGAGCGCCGAAAGAATGATCGGCGGCGTCCCGGACGCGGTGACGCGGGCCGCTTCGGCGACGTCCCCGCTGGCGCAGCTCGGGCTGGCGCGGAAGCCACGGTCTGTGGCGGTCACCTCACTCCGGCAATAGTAGCCGAGCTCGGTCGTGACGGACGCTGCTTCCAGGTCTTCGGCGAAGGTCACGTTGCGGAGCAGGATCGCCCGAACCTGCGCCTCGATCACGCTGGCGGCGGCCCCGTCGGCGCGCCATTGCACCGCCGACATGGCCGCCGCGTCCGTGGCGGACTGCAGAACCCGCCGTTTCAGGAACCACAGGCCGCTATCTAGGGCGACGCCGAGCACCCCGAAGACGACCAGCATCAGGATGGCCGTCATCGGGGTGATCGCGCCGCGGTCGCCCGCGCCGCCAGAAAGCTGGCGACGGCCGCGCATCATTTGACCCGGCTCGGCGTGCGGTCCGCGGGCGCGATGAGCTTGCCGGCCGACTGGCGATGGCGCGCGACGACGTCCGCCGCCTCACGTCCGCTCGACGGGGCCGCACGCGATGGGGTGGAGAGCTGAAGGGCCACAATATCGCGAGCGCTGGCGCCTTGCGGCGGATACCGGAGCGCCTGGTTGGCTTCGGGCGCGGGCTGCGCTAGGGCGGGGCTCGCCGAGGCCACAAGCGCCACGGCCATGATGAGAACGGTACATTTCATTTCGACAGGACTCCTGCGACTTCGGAGAAGCGCACAAACGCGGGCCCGGCGAGGATCACCATCAGCGCCGGCAGCAGGAACAGCATCATGACGACGGTCATCTGCACGTTTTTCCGGGCGATTGCGGCCTTGGCGGTGAACACGCGACGTTCTGAGAACTCGTGCGCGAAGGCGCGCAGCGCGCCGGACAACTCTGTGCCCTGCGCCAGCGACTGACGGAACACCGCGGCGAGCTCTCGCGCGCCTTCGATCCCCAGTTGGTCGGCCCAGCGGGTCAGGGCGAGGTCGTAGGGCATGCCGCGCTGAGTGTCGGCCACCAGCCCGGCCACGGCCGCCTGCATGATCGGCGCAGCGCGCCCTTCGGTTTCCGCGAAGGTGCGGAAGCACTGGTCCAGGCTGACGCCGGCCTCCAGCATCATCAGCAGCACGTCGAGGGTATAGGGCAGCTCGGCGCTGACCCGCCGGCGACGGGCGCCGGCCATGAGGCCCAGAACCTGCTTTGCGCCGATGAAGGCGGCGCCGAACATCAGGATCGGCGCGAGGCGGGCGATCGGCGAGGCCGCGTTGAGCCGCCAGACCGCGAGCGCTGTGGCGAGCGCCAACAGCAACGCGAGCCCAAGTCGCAGCGCCGCGAACTGGAACACCGCGTCGGGCTCCCGCCGGCCGGCCGCGAACAGCAGCTGGCTGATCTCCTCGCGGTCCTGCGGGCCCAGCACCAGCAGCTTGCCGACGCGGACCTTCCAATCGGAGGACGGCGGCGCCTCGACTGCGGTCTGGATGGCGTCGAGCCGCTCGGCGACCTTCTGTTCGCCGACCAGGCGGACGCCGCCCAGGGCGATCATCGCTAGGCTGGAGAGCGCCAGCAGGGCAAGAAGCAAGCTCTCCAGCATCAGAAGTCGAGCCTCATGACCCGCCGCATGACGAGAAGCCCCGCCCCCTGCAGGATCAGCGCGATGACGACGAACCGAACACCTTCGGGCTGTGTCCAGAGGAAGCTGATGTATTCGAAATCGAGCACCGCCACGATCGCCACCGCCACCACAGGCAAGGCGGCGATGATGGTGGCGCTGATCCGCGTTTCGCCGGTGGCGTTCTTCAGCTCGCGTGACACCCGCTTACGCTCCCGCAGGATGGCGGCAAGATCCGAGAGGATCGGACCGATGGCGCCACCGAACCGCATGTTGGTGCGGACCGCCGTCACCAGCATGTGCAGCTCCGCCACCTCGACGCGTTCCGCGGCCGCCGCCAGGGCTTCGGCCACCGGCGCCCCGTTCTGGACGCGGCGGGTGGCGCTCGCGAGATAGCGCTCCACCGGGCCTCCGGCAGTCTCGGTGGCGCGCACGAGCGCCTGCTGGAATGAGTTCCCCACGACGAGGAGCTGCCGGATGGCGTCGAGGTAGTGCGGCAAGGCCTCGACGAACGCGGCCATTCGATAGTTGGCGAGCTGGTAGAGCAGGAGGACCGGCAGCGCGCCGCCGGCGACGAACGCCGCCAGGACCCCGATGGGCCCCAGCAGCTGGAGCCCCAGCAGAGCGATCGCCGCCACCGCGGCGAGGTAGAGGCTTGCGCCGCCAGGCCCCACCCGCAGATCCGCGCGGGCCACGGCCAAGCGTATGGAGCGGGGGCTCGCCGCGATCAGGGTCTCCACCCAGTCGGTTCGGATCGGCGTCCGATCGAGCCCTTCGAGCCTGAGCGTGTCCAGCCGGCTGGCGACAATCGCCTCCGCCTGGCGGCGCGCGGTCGCCCGCCGCAGCGCCAACACGCCGGCGGCGGCCAGCGCCAGGAGACCGAGCAGAACGGTGGCGACGATCATAGTTTCGTCGCCCCCCAGAGGCGGGGGGGCCCGCCAGCTGTCTTGAGGCGATGAGCGAAAAAGGGGCGGGCGGACATGGTTTCGAACTCGCCCTGCCCGCTCAGCGGCGGTTGTTCGTTGAACCGGTAGAGCTGATTGAGGCTGTAGGCCTCGCCCTCCAGTCCGGTAAGCTCAGAGATGGAGGTCACCCGGCGCCGGCCATCGGCCATACGTTGCACGAAGACGATCAGCTGGATGCTGTTGGCGATGAAGCGCCGGAGGGTCTTGATCTCGCCGTTCAGGCCTCCGAACCCCAGCAGCATCTCCAGGCGGCCGAGCGCATCGCGATCGGAGTTGGCGTGCAGCGTCGCCATCGAGCCGTCGTGCCCGGTGCTCATCGCCTGCAGCATCTCGACCGCCTCGGCCCCGCGGACTTCGCCGAGGATGACACGGTCCGGACGCATCCGCAGCGCGTTGCGCATCAGGTCGCGCGAACTGATTTCCCGGGCCCCGTCCACGTTCGCAGGCCGCGTCTCGAGGCGTACGACGTGCTCCTGACGCAAGCGGAGCTCCGCGGCATCCTCAATGGTGATCAGACGCTCGGAATCATCGATGTAGCCGCTCAGCATGTTGAGCAGGGTCGTCTTGCCCGAGCCGGTGCCGCCGCTCACCAGGATGTTCAGGCGCGACGCCACAGCATTGGCTAGGAAGTCCAGCATGTCGCGGCTGATCGACCCGGCCCGGACATAGTCTTCGCCCAGCATCGGCTGCGGCTTGAACTTGCGAATCGAAACCATCGGCCCATCCAGCGCAACAGGCGGGATGATCACATTGACACGTGACCCGTCCGGGAGCCGGGCGTCGACATAAGGGTTGGCTTCGTCGATGCGACGGCCGATCGGCCCAACGATGCGGTGGATGATGTTCATCAGATGCGCGTCGTCGCGGAAGCGCACCGGCACGCTGGACAGCCTGCCGCCGCGCTCCACGAACACCTGCCGCGGGCCATTAACGATGATGTCGTCGACCAGGGGGTCGCGCAGGAGCGGGTCGAGCGGACCAAGCCCGCTGACTTCCTGGTAGAGCTCGTCGGCCAGACGCACTCGCTCGGTTGAGTTGAGCGCCAGGCCTTCGGTGGCCGCGTAGCGATGGACACAGTCTTCGATCGCGTTGCGAATGGCGCGCGGCTGGCTTTTCTCCGCCGTGAGCCCCAGCGTCTCCAGCTGTTCGAGGACAAGGCTGAAGATGGCGAATTTGGTGCTTTGATAGAAGTCGGACAGGCTCAGATTGCCAGCGGCGGCGCTGGAGGCCTCCGTCGCGATCGTCAGTCCGCCGGTGATGCCGCCCATGCTCATCCTGGCCTCTTCAGAATGCGCTGCGCCACCCGCCGCACCGCCTCGCCAAGCTTCGGCTCCGCGCCGCCCGCTTCACCGCTGGCCGCGCCCTGAATGGCCGCCGCATAGGCGGAATTCGGGTGCTCGAGCACCATAGCGCGGCCGAGATTGAGGCCGTTGATCAGCTCATCCCGTGCGGCTGGCAGGCGGACGACCCGCTCCAACCCAAGTGTCGCCTGCATCTGCTCTGGCGACACATTGATCATAGGGCTGTATTCATCCACGACCAACGTGACCCGGCGTCGCACGTCGAAGTCATGCGGCAGCGACAGAAGTAAGTCTTTCGCATCTCGTAGCGCCGTATACTTCTGCGGGCTCACGAGGAACACGCTTGAGGCCCAACTGACGACCGCGCCCAGTAGGAGCGGGTGTCGAATACCGCCGGCATAAAGCACCGTTTCCCGGAACAGCGGCCGTATCGCGCGCAGGGCCTGGAGGAAGGCTTCCGGCGACAGCGAGGTGTCGTCGGTGGCTCGGAGGGCCAGCGGCAGCAGCCGCAGGCCGGATCCTGGATGCTGGGCCAGGGCTGAGAGCAGGAGCGTGCGGTCTAGGCGGCCGGCGTCGCGTACGGCGTCCGCCATAGTGTAGGTTGGCGTGAGGTCCAGCGCCGCGCCTGCTTCGCTGGCTGGAAGATGGCAGTCGACGAGCAGGGATTCGTGGTGCTTGCGCCCGCGGACAATGGCCAGGTTCAGGGCGAAGAGGCCGGCCCCGCCGCCTGGCTGGGCGTTCAGCACGACCGAGAAAGCCCCGGGTTCTCCACGCTGGATCTCCGCCGCCGAGGCCAGCCGCCGCTCCAGGTGTTCGCGCAGCGCATCCACGGCATCCTCGCGCTCGAGGAAATCGGCCACCCCGGCGCGCATGGTGGACAGCACGTCCTGGGCGTTGCGGCTGTCGCCTAAGGCGACGACCGAGAGGTTCGGATCCACCGAGGTCACGATGGACATGATCTCCGGCGCCTGCGCGGCCGGGTGCTGATCGTCCAACGCCAGCAGCACGAGAGCGGGCTTCAAGGTCGCGAGCTCGCGAGCGAGATCGCTCAATGGGCCGGAAATCCGGCTGAGGGCGGCGAAACCATCGCCGGCCGCCTCCAGGCGGCGGTGCAACAGCTCGTCCTGGCTGATGAGAGCGACCCGCTGCATGAGCTAGCGGCTCAGCCCGAACCGGGCGGCGCGCTCTTCCACCGGGCGGGTGTTGAGGACGCTGTCGACCAGGCGGGGTTGTTCAGTCGCCGTGGGCAGGAGAGGCGTCACGACGGCCGGATCCAAAGGCGAAACCAGCCGCGGCGTCGCCACGATGATCAGTTCCAGCTTTTCCCGGCTTCGCTGCGCCGTCTTGAAGAAGGCGCCCAGCACGGGCAGGTCTCCGAGGCCCGGAAGCTTGCTGTCATTGACGTTGCTGTTCTCGTAGGTGAGCCCGGCGATCACGAAGCTCTGCCCGTCGCCCAGTTCCACCGTCGTATTCGCCGAACGCCGCCGGAAAGCTGGGATGCTGAAACCCTGGATTGCGATGCGGTTCGTGTAGTCGAGTTCGCTGACCTCCGGGGCGAGCTTGAGCACGATCCGGCGATCGCTCAGCACATAGGGCTCGACGGAGAGCCGCACGCCATATTCGCGATACTCGATGGCGATGGCCCCCGACGCGCCGCCGCCCTGCGGCACGGGAATGGGCACCTCGCCACCGGCGAGGAAGTCCGCCGGCTCGCCAGACCGCGTCAGCAGGGTGGGCTGTGCGAGGACCTGAGAAAGCCCTGCATCCGAGAGCGCGCTGATGATGCCGAGCGCGCCTTGGCTGCGATCTCGCAGGAGAATGTTGAACGCCTCGCCGAACGGCGGGCTCGCACCCACGCTTGAGCCGTCTGCGCCGCCGAAGCTGAACTCTCCCAGCTGATTTGGCCCGGTGACGGCCCACTCGAAGCCCTGGCCCAGCTTGGAGAAATTGAATCCGAGCGCCTTCAGTGTGGAATCCGAGATCGCCACGAAGCGAATGTCGACGGCGACCATCTGGCCCCCCTCCACCTGGATCACATCGGTGATCTTCTCGCCCGCAAAGGCTTCCGCCAGGGCCAGGGCCCGCGCATGGGCGGCCACATTGGGCGCCGCGCCGGAGAGCACATAGGCGTCCCCACGCTTGTCGACGTTGATGCGATCTAACTCAGGATACTTGGCCAGCCGCCGGCGGAGCTCCGCGGCGTCGATGGCGCCGGCCTCCAGGACCTGAACGCTGTGGCTGATGCGCGCGCCGCCCGCCACCACGGTCACCGAAGTCCGGCCGGGCTTTTGGCCCGTAATGCGCAGCCGCCGCGCGCTCGGAGCGGAGGTAGCGACCACGTCCGGCGTCTCGACGATCACTTGGGTGATGTCGCTGCGGGTGGAGACCATGCGGCTGTCGCCAACCTCAAGTTCGATCGGCGCGGCCGACGCTGCGCCGGCATGAAGGGCCGCCCACGCGGCCACGATGGTGAACATCACGGCGCGGATCATCGCCCATCCCCCGGATAAAGAACCTGCCGCTGGCCGCCCACCACCAGCTCGATCGGCCGGGGCGCGCGCGGCGGCGCGGGCGAACGGGCCGAAACGGGCGCCACAGCCGCTCCAGCCGGCGTGGGCGCCCCGCGGATGGTCGCTATCCGCGCGCGGTGCTCCGCCGATAGCGCCTGGTCGTTTGGATGCCGCAGGCTGAAATAGAAGCGGCCGATCCGCCGCGCCAGGATGAACTGGGACACCTGGTCCGGTCGCATCGCCAGGGTGACGTTCCGCGCCGGCGGCTCGCGCCCACTGTCATGACCTGGATGTTCTGCAGCAGCGTGCGCGCTTCGCTGAGGTCGCCTCCGGTTCCGCGGGTCGCGATCGCATCGCCCGGCAATACGAGTTCGATGTCGACGATGTCGCCAGGACGCAGGAAGCCGGCGACGGCGATCTCGTCCGTGGTGTCGACGCTGATGACCCGCTGGCCGATCGGCACAAGCAGCGCCAGTCCGGCGGCGGCCGGATCGGCCGAGATCAGCGAAGAAAGCACCAGCTGCTGCGGCTGGATATCGGCGACCGCCACCTTACCCACCGCGTCGGCGGGCGCGGTGAGCGCGCCAGGCGGAGCTGCGCCCAGCACTGTGGTGGTCTGGAGATCCTCCACTGACACCACCTGGCCGCGGCTGATCGAACGCGCCGCGGTGACCACCCGAAAGGTCGGCGCGTCCGCCTTGGCTGGCGTCACCGCCCCCGGCTCAGGCGCTGTCATACGCCAGACCCCATAGCCGATAAGCGCCGCGCCGAGCAGCACCCCAATCGCGATCAAGACGCCCCCTGGGGCGCGTCGCCGTAAACCTGTGCTCATGACGACGGCCCCGCGGCTGACCGCCGAGAACCGACACCCCCATACCCCATGCGAGCCCCCCGTTCGCTCCACACGCCGCCGCAACTATCCAGGGCGGCGGCGCGAAATGCAAGTCGAGTAAAGCACGAAGTTGCGTTTAACGCAAGATTCCACGGATAGCCAGGAGCGCGGCTGGTCGGTTAAGGAGCAACTTCAGCGCTTTACCGCCAAGGGCATGTTCAATCCTTGAGCCGATAGGCCAGGCGCAGCCCAAGAAGATCGACGCCAGGATTGTCGTTCCCGCCGAGCTTCGCGTGACTGAGATGGGCGTAAAAGGCCTCGAGGCTGACGCGATCGGCGGCCCGCCAACCGATAGCCACAGATGGCTCGAACATGAACCGCGAGCCGTACGGCTTGCGCGTGCGGTAGATCTCGGCGCGACGGATAATCTCGGCGTTGGCCAGTCCAGGCTCTTCGGGCGGCAGATCAACATAGCCGTCGTGGACGGCGACGCCGATGCCCGGCTTGACGTACAACTTGCTTTCGCTGCCCAGCCACAGGCGCCAGGAAAGGCCTGCCGCCGCGAAATTGGTGCGATGCCGGGAGTTCAGCGAGATGTAGCCGTAGGCGTCGGGCGCTCCGAACCGCGCAAGCGCCGCGACGGGACCCGTTCTATAGCCAAGCTGAGCGTCGACGCCGCCCTCCCGGGTGTCGGTGGCGATGCCGACGTTGACGTCATGGGCCGCCACGCCGCTCAAGATTTCCCCCGCCGCAGCTCTGGACATGGGAACACCGGCGATCCCTGCCGCGAGCAGAATGCCGATCTTGAGCCGCTTGGACATATTATCCCCTATTTTCTGAGCGAAACGCCGGCAGGAAACCATCCTGGATTATCCGACCGCCGAACAACTGTTGCCTGAATAGCAAGATGCGGCGACAATGTCGGCAGCGCCGCTTTGGCGCGCGCTGGCCAGAATGGGGAACGCCATTGACCAAACCTAACCGCGCCGTCGCGCCCCCTTGAAGATCCGGGTTCCGCGGCGGGCGCGGCTGACGCCAGTCCAGTCGTCTCTGGACCCGTGCAACGCAATGCGCGGGACCGCCCCTTTGCGCTCCGCCTGCAGAAAGCCTGCGACCAGAATTCGCACGTCCCCGCCTACAACCACGGCCGTCAGGCCTGGGTGCGTCAGCAGCTGGACCAGCGGTTCGACACCAGCGTCAGCAATGAGACCGTCAGCAAGTGGTTCACCGGCGTGGCGCGCCCGCGCCCGGACAAGATCCGGCTTTTGGCCAAGCTTCTCGATGTCGACGAGGCCTGGCTGGCGCTTGGCGTGGAGCCCGAGTTGGATCCGCGCGAACGCAAGATTCGCAACGCCATGGCGGACGGCGCGGTCAACGTGGTCGCGGGCTTCATCCAGATGACGGGCGGCCACCCGGCGTTCCCGGAAGAGGGAGATCCACGCGCTCGCGCCGGCGCGCGGATCGATCTCTATGCGATCATCAAGGGCGCGCACTATTCGCTCCACGTCGCATCCGCGCAGGAGGACGGCGAGGCCTACCGTTTCGCCATCCCTTACGGTCATGAGGAGTGTGTCGTCATCGGCGTTGTCCAGCGGGAGCCGCTGCAGTGCGACTTCCTTGAGCTCGCCCCAGACCTAGTCAACACCCACGGCTTGCGCCGAAGCGGGCATATTGAGGTCACCGTTCAAGCGCGAGGTGGGGACTTCGTCACTGAGGGTGACGTGTGGCGTCGAATCACGACGTTCGGGGAGCGCCTCTAAGGCGCCCCCTCCCCTACCCAACCCTTAGAAGGCGAGACGGACCCCGGTGCTGAGAGTGTGAACGCCGGTGGCGGCCTTGAACTTCGCGTCGTAAAGCTTGCCTTGGTAGTTGACCCGAGCCGAGGTCTCGTAGTCTGGCGAGCGCAGGAAGCGGTAGCCAAGATCCATCGTCACCTTGGAGCTGACCGGCACCGCCACGCCCGCCTTCAACTGCCACAAAAGGCCGTCGGAGCTGCCGGTGTCACGAAATACCCTGTATTGGGTCTCGCCATACCCAAGCCCGGCCGCCACGTAAGGGAAGAGCGGGCTCTCGTTGACGTATTCGTACTTCACATTGGCCAAGCCGCCGTAAATGCGGCTCTCGACATCGAAATCCGTTTGCAGGGCGCGGCTCACCTCGTCGGTGTCGAGATCGTTCTCCGCGTAGAGGCCTTCGAGCTCGAGCGCGAGCCCGCTGGTGTAGGAATTGCCGACGAGCGCGCTCACGAAGGGCCCTGCTTCCAGATCGGTGTCGATCCGGCCCCGCAGGTCGGGGCCGACGATGTCGATGTCCGACTCGCCTGCGACACCGAGGCCGAGGTTCACCTGGACATAGGTGTTTTCGAGGTAGCCGATCGATTGGGCTGTGGCGGTCGATACGGCGCCCCCTGACAGCGCGAGCGCAGCGCCGATCCAAGCCGACCGCTTCATTACTTCCTCCGTTGCGCAACTGATGCCATCTGGTTGAATATCGGAGCGCGAACCGAGCTCGGGGCCACGCCTGCGTATCTTTGCGCAATTTCCGGTCTTGCGCAACATGTGCACAGGCCGCCGGACCGCGGCGCCCCAGACCAGGGTCGCGTGCGGGGTTTACGCCTTCGTGGAGCTCGCGCCCGAAGAACGCCTTCACGGTCTCGACGACGTTCGGCATGCGGGTCGAGAACCCCTCCGGCGCACTGATCTACTGGCACAGCATCGGCGCCGTGGAGCAGACGCCTTGCGTTCTCGATGCCGCTGCGCCAAGAGCCGTTTCGCGTCTGACAGCGCATCGACGCGGCTGTTCCGTGAGGACGTTGAGGAGACGATAGCCGCGTAAAGTTCGGCGATGGCTTCAGATGCTCAGGCGTGACGGGACTTTCCGCACCATGATGCCGAAGCGGCGGCGCGAGGAACGTCCCCGGGGCTGGCGCAACGGCCTGCGCCGTTAGGGCTCCACCAGACCCAATCCGGTGTCGACAAGCTCGATCGTGGCCGCGGGCGCTGTAACGCGCTGATCATAGAACGCCCGGACAACGAGCGCATCTTCCACCCCGGCTTCAGCCGCCACCGTATAGGCCGCCCACAAGAGCCAACCCTTTTCGGGAGAAAACCCGTTGCGCGCCGCAAGGGACGCAGCGACCTCGCCCGGATAACGCAGCGTCAACACGAACCTCGCGCCAGCCTTCCAGGCGCAAGGCGTCCTGCCACAGCGGCAGCAGAACGGAAATGCGTGGATCCTTCAACACGATCGGCGCCGGTCCCGGAAAGGCCTTGCGCAGAGCGCGACGGACCGCGGGGAGCCAGAGATCCCGAAGCACCGCGATCTTCTCCTCCACGTCGCGCACGCCGGGATCATCCCAGCGGACCCCGAGGTCGGCCAGAATGCGGTCATTCAGATGCGCGATCTTGAGCGGCTCCCAATGGCCTGATGGTTATCGCGCTGAGGCGGCATCAAGCTGACGGGCAGGCTCGCCCCCGCCATGGACAAGGCGCGGGTCAAGGCCGAGGCGCCCGACCGGTGCATGCCGAGCACCACGAGCGCCACGCCCTTGAGCCGGCTTCGGGTGGGGCCCACGGGACCCCGTTCCGCGCTCGTTCCGCATTGCTCACCGTGACCGCTCGGACGCCGTCAGGGGCAAGGTGAACGGCCTCCACCAACCCCTGGAAGGACGAGCATCGGCTTTACCGATTGCCGGCGCCGCCGGGGTTTTGGGTTCCAGCGCTCAAGACAGACGCTGACGCGCCGGCGCCTGACGGCCGGTTCCGAATGATACGCAGCATGACTCCGGCGAAGCGACTGGGCCAGCAGCGTAATCGTTCCACGCTCTGTGAGCAGCTGACTCGGGACCTAGTCGGCGTGGCAGGCGTGCTTTGCATGGATTTTCAATGAAATTCCTTGCCTGTAAAACGGTTTGGCATTACCTCGGACGCCATGAGCAAGCTGCAAGATTTTCAGAAGCGCTTGCGCCCAGGGAAGGCTTACCGGCGCGCCGACCTGGCGAAATGGTCCAGCGCCGTTGACCGGCATATCCAGGCGTCGCTGCGTGACGGCAAGCTGGTGAAGCTGTCCGGTGGACTGTACTCGGTTCCGAAGCAGACAGCTTTTGGCAAGGCGCCGGTGGATGACGAGGCGCTGCTAAACGCTTTTCTTAAGGGGTCGCCCTACCTCAAGGTCTCGCCAAACCTCTACAATGGCCTCGGAGTCGGCACGACCCAGCTCCATAACAAGACTGTGGTCTACAATCACAAGCGCCATGGCCGCTTCAAACTCGGCGGCCGGGAGTTCGAGTTTCGCATGAAGCCGCGCCTGCCGGCGAAGCTAACCTCAGAGTTCCTGCTCGTCGATCTGGTGAACAACCTCAGCGAACTGGGCGAAGATAACGCCGCCACCTTGTCGAGGGTGAAGGACGCAGCGCAGCGTTATCCAGCCGCCCGCGTCAAGCGCGCCGCCGAGGACTACGGCAAGGTCGCCACGCGCAAGTTCTTCGACCAGGCCCTGCACGCTGCGCGGGCGTATGGCTGACTATCTGCACAACCATCCACAGTTCGCCGACCTGCTACGGATCGTTGCTGAGGCCCAAGGCATCGACGTCTTGCTCGTCGAGAAGGACTACTGGATCATGCCTGTCTCCATGGCCTCCAGCAGCGAGGACTGACCTTCGAGTTGAAGGGTGGGACATCCCTCTCCAAGGGGCTTGGGATTATCGACCGGTTCTCGGAAGACATCGACCTCGGCATCGAGCCTGAAGCGGGCGCCGGTGTCTCGACGAACAGGAACCAGGCCAAACCGCCGCATCTCGCCAGTCGTGAGGCGCTCTACGATGGGCTGGCAGACAAGATCGCCATCGACGGCGTCACGGCCGTCGAACGAGACCGCGCCTTTGATGACGAGCGGTTCTTCAGCGGCGGAATTCGGCTGCGCTACCCGACCTTGGGCGGGCCCATCGACGGCCTGAAGGATGGCATCCTGCTTGAGGTCGGTTTCGCCAACGTCCAGCCGAACGCGCCCCACACCATCAGTTCGTGGGCTTACGACCATGCGGTCGCGTCCGGGGTTGAGGTAATCGACAACCGCGCCATCGACGTGGCCTGCTATCACCCCGGTTACACCCTGGTGGAGAAGCTCCAGGCGATCTCGACGAAGTTTCGCAAACAGCAGGAAGGCGGCGCGTTTCCGCCAAACTTCATGCGCCACTACTACGACGTCTTCTGCCTGCTGGAGGATGCGGAGGTCCAGGCCTTCATCGGCACTGACGCCTACCACGCCCACAAGGAAGCTGATTTCTCCGGCGCCGATAAGGGGATGGCCATCGCCGAAAACGAGGCCTTCCGCCTCAACGACCCCGACTTACGGGCCGCCCTCGCCGAAGCCTATGCGCGCTCCGCGGCGCTCTACTACCGCGGCCAGCCTGCATTCGGGGAATTACTCGCGGAAATCGCCCGCTGGGCCGACCGGCTCTAGGCGATCGGCCGTGGCCGACGCTGACTCGACGCACGGGCCAGGTTCGCCCCCGCGCTGACGACACGCAGCCTCGCGAGCGCGCGATGAAAGCCCGGAACGCCTCCTCATCAGCAGCGCCGGCGAAGATGGTTGTGGTCTGGGCGTCCGCGCCAGAAGTCAGCACGCCGGGCGGGATAGCGGCATTCCAAACCTGGGCCTGGCAGAAGCTGAGAACGACCGACTCGAAGCTTGGGGCGTCGTGATCGGCGTGGGCCGCGGCCTTGGTGATCCATGCGCCGGTTAGATCGCAGACAATGACACCGCCAACAGCGCCCAACGAACTAGGCGCGCTGGAAGGCGGCGAGGTCACCGGCGACCGCGCGGCGGCAGGCGTCCGCGAACTTCAGATTCCGCGACATCGCTGGCTGCTATATCGCTCTGGCGAGCTGAGGTCGGTCGCCTCGCCGTCGAGACGCACCAGCCAGAACCTCCGCGCGGCGAAGCCGACGCCGGTCTTCATCGCCGCTCGAACCGCGCCACCAAACGCGAGAAGGCGCGCGCACACCTACGCCAGGACCGTCGTGGCAAGCTGAACCCAACCCACGACCGCCCCAACGGCCGTGAGGACAGCCGCCGCACCGAGACCAAGGCTCTTGCGATCCAGCGGAAGGAAGAACTCCCCCTCCTCCTGGCCGCCCATATGGCTTTGTTCCATCATGGCAGACAGAAGGCGTTGGACTTGGCATTGGTTCCGGGGCGCCGCGTCGCCGCTTGAAGCGCTGTTTCCGCCCCAATCCATCCCTCAGCGCGCAGGCGCGCCCCTGTGCGTTGACAAGCCGGCGACGGTGGCCGGGCTCAGCAGGCGCGGGCGAACCTCAGTGGCGCCGACGGATTTCGGTTTGGCCCAGGTTGCGTCCCACGCTCGGCATGGAGCGCTTGGATACGTCAAGCCCGACGCCACTAGGTCGATACGTCCCGCCAGTATCGTGTCAGGACGTCGTGAAGCGCCGCCTCCGCCTCCTCGCGTGTCGCACCGCCGCCGAGCATCAGTGTCAAACGAAGCTCCTTGCGCTTGTGTGCGTCCACCCGCAACACCGGCTTGCCGGAGGCGCTTCGCACGAGGCCTTCGGAGGCCGTTCCTGACTTCCTGGGGGTGCCCGATGCTTTTGGAGGCTGGGCCGCGTCCCTCAAGCGACGGATCACGTCCTGAGGCGACAGCCCCTCCCCGCTCGCGACGGCGAGGGCCCGGGCGGCGTTCAACACTCCGGTCGCGCTGCGGCTCCGGTTTAAGAAGCGGCTTGAGGAGTGTGATGTGCTTGATCCTGAGCGCATGGGGGGTCGGGGAAGGCGGCGACCAGGTCGGCGGGAAGCCGCGCGAGATCGAGATACCGGCTCAGCCAGGCTTCAGAGACGTTGAGACGCTGGGCCATGGTTTTTTGGCGGCCCTGATAGTGACGGTCTAGGGCCCGGAGGTAATCTCGCGCCCGCTCGATGTCACTGAGATCGTCCCGTGTTCGGTTCTCCAGGTCGGAGACGCGAAAGGCCTCCTCGTCCGTCATCTCCCGCACTTCTACGAGGAAGCGGAAGTCAGGATAGTTGTGGGCCCGCAGCCAGCTCACCGTCCAGTGTCGGCGAGCGCCGCAGATCACCTCAAAATCGACGGCGGGATCATCCTTCACGCGCCGGACGATCGCCGGGATCTCCTGCCGCCCTTGAGCCTTAAGGCTCTCGATCAGGTCGCTGCAGCGCGCTTCGTCCAGGCGGTCGTAGTCGCGGTTATGCTCAGCCCAGATCCGGCAGCGGGCTGGGTCGACGAGCTCGACGGGTCGGGCCACGACCGCGCCCGACGCCAGTTCGGCGAGACGGTTGCTTCGTCCGGCGAGAACCCCGATGCCCAGCCGGCTTTGCTGCGGCTCCGGCGCGGGCGGATCGATTTCCAACGCGCCGGCGAGGCCTGCGGCGAAGCCGCGGTTCTTGCTCATTGGAGCCCCCTCCCCTGTCCGATTGCACAGGTGCAATTCCACGCCGTCGCCGGCGCCTTGT
The DNA here is from genome assembly GCF_024699945.1 of Phenylobacterium sp. J426. Lineage (GTDB taxonomy): Bacteria > Pseudomonadota > Alphaproteobacteria > Caulobacterales > Caulobacteraceae > Phenylobacterium. The sequence continues at coordinate 244,715 of NZ_JAJOMY010000002.1, forward strand.
TGAAAGCCATCATGCGAGGCCGGCCTTGCGCAGCCGTTCGCCGTGGCTGGGCCAAGTGGCCCGGATATCGACAAGGATCTCCTCATTGACGCCGTTGAGGTAGGTCAGGCAGCGATCCCGGACCGCCTTGCTGGTCATCGGATTGTTCAGTTCATAGACCGTCATCAGCCGCGCCGTCACATTGTCGATCTCGGCGGAGTCTTTCAGCGGCGTGCGGATCATCACATGCCCGAACACCTGACGCATAAGGGCGATCAGCTCCTTCTGCATCGACTTGTTCTCGTCGGCCTTCGACGCCACGACGCGTATGAAGTTTAGCGCCGGCGCGAGATCCCGCGTCGCGAGCTCCTGGAGGGTTTCGTCGAGCATCGCCAGGAAGGCCGCGGTTGAGGAGAAGTCCATCACCGTCGGCGGCACGGGCACGACCAGGGCGTTGGCGGCGCGCAGGACCGACAGCGAGATCGCGCCGAGCGCCGGCGGCGGATCGAGGATCACCACGTCGAACCGGTCCGCCACGGACGCGATGCCCTGGGCGAGCCGATCGAGCAGCCGGCCCCCTCCCCGCGCCATGCGGGCGGCCAGTTCGTACTCCGACTGGAAGAGGCGCAGATTGGCTGGGATGAGCTCCAGGCCATCGAAGTGGGTCTTCTTCAGAGCGTAGTCGAGGGAGCTCATCTCCTCCTGCCGCAGGAAGGGGTAGAGCGTCTCGTCCTCGTCCAGGTCCAGATCCGGAACATAACCGAAGAGGGTCGTGGCTGAAGCCTGGCTGTCGCAGTCGATCAAGGCCACGCGATAGCCCTGGATGGCGAGATACTGCGCAAGGTGGACAGAGATGGTCGACTTGCCCACGCCGCCCTTGAAGTTCTGCACCGCGATCACGGCGCACGGATCCTCGGGCGCCCGCCACGGGCGGGTGCCGAACACGCCGCGCATGTCATTGACCTGGGCGAGGGTGTAGCCGATCCGACGGTTGGTCTCCGTCCTTGATGACTCTGGCAGCCGACCATCCTTCTCCGCCTCGCGGATGGCGGCTGGCGTGCGGCCCACAAGACGCGCAGCCTCGCTGATCGAAAAGGTCGGCTCCCGCCGCGTTCCGGAGCGCGCGGCGCGGGCGGCGTCCCGCAAATTGGAGACCACGCTGGACGCACGCCGGGCCAGTTGCGCCACAGGCCCCGCCAGAGACGGAGTTCCGACCTCAGCCAAGTTCGCCATCATCTGCAAGGGTCCTCCAACTTTCGAATTCTCCCTCGGGCTGACGAAGAATGCGAAAGTGACGGGTAATGCGATTAAGGTTCGATGGGTAAATCGGCCGTTAACGCGCGTTTCCGGAGAAAAAGCTGATTCTCTGGATCTGGCGAGCCGCCAACCTGACCGATTGGGGGCAGCGGATCCGTCGTTGGCCTGTCCACGGGGGCTGACCGCCCTCGGATCCAATCCCGGATCGACGGCTTCCTGACCCCTTGGGGGGCCTCACAAACCTCCGACCAGCGGGCCGCCCAGCGATCTAAAACAACGCCCGCACCGTCCCGGGCGCACAAGATTGCACCGGTGCAAGACGGCGGCCAGGAAGACGCTGGCGAAGGCTGAAACCAACTGCAGCGCGAGGCCGCCGACCGAGCGCGCTAATCCCCGGGCCATGGGGGACAGGCGCGCGTGGCATAACGTTAAGCTTCGCGACGGGCGGCTCCGAACCTGCCGTGGCTGTCGAGCGGCTTGCTCGCGGAGCCCGGCCTGACTCATGTCGTATGGGCTAGATCGCCAGCAACGAGCAACGGCGGCAGACCGCCGATGAGGTTCGCGGCGGCGCCCCACCGCCTCCGCGGACGCAGCCCGCCTCGCCGGTCATCCGCCACAGCCACGGAGGACACAGGCCTTCTTGGCTCGCAACCCCCCACGACTTCAGCACGCTGTGTCGGTGACCAAGCCCCGCTTACGCGGCGCGCGCCATCGGGTGCCCGGATCACGTCAGGCGCCAATTGCACCCGTGCAATTCGGCTCAGGGCCGGCCACGCCGAGCTGCAAACGCCTGACAGAATCCGGTCCAGGATTTCATCAGTTTCTGGCCGGTAAGCTTGCCCAGACGATCCCCCATCTGCTCGCGGTAGGCGCTGGCGATCAGATCGATATCCCAGCCTCCCCCGTGAGCGTGAGCGACCTGTGCGAACGTCTTGGTCCAGCGCACGGAGCCTTCCGGGAAACCGTCACTCGCGGGGAGGGAAGGGGAGGGCGCCATCCGAGCGGCGTGCTTCGGCGGAGGGCGCGGCATGGTCGGCCCGGCTTCCACAACCAGTTCGACAACGCCATCACGGCGCGCCTGGCGCCCTCCAGAATGGCGTTCGTTCTCCGCCACCGCGGCGAGCTGCTCCGGCGCATCCTTCGCCTGGAACGAGAACTCAATCTCCACGACGGCCCTCCCGCGGCGCACCTCCCGCCACTCGACCGTGAAGTGCGCCAGCTGATCAATCTCAGCCTTCGCACGCTCCAACACCTTACGCCGCAGCTGGGCGAAATCCTTGTAGAGCTCCGGCGCGATGCCAAAGGCGGCGCGCAACGCCATCATGTCGCCCCGCCACGTCGATTGCCGGCGGTGTATGCGCAAGGCGCCCATTTCATAGAGGCGGAGCGCGTAGGTCGAGCGGAAGCCAAGCACAGCCTGCCGGTTCAGAACCGCATAGGTCTCTGACTCGCGGATCAGGCGCCGGGCGTCTGGGGTGAACTCCCATTCGATCCAACCTCGCTCGCCGCCATCCTCTTCCACCTCTTCGCGCGACGACTGGATCAGGGGGAAGCGCTTCGTCGCCTTTTTGCCCCGCCACGATAGATCGTCGATGGCGAACAGCGTGCGGTGCAACTCCTCCAACATGTCGGCGATCCGCTCGTTGCCCTTGTGGCCCCGACGGATGTCCGACTTGCGCATCCTATGCGCGATCGGCCGCCAGGCGTCGCCGCCGGCGGTGAGGATCATCAGCGCCAGCAAGCGGGACGCGGTGAGACTGAGCGACTGACCCTTGACGAAACGGACCTCGACAAGATTGCCAGGCTTGACGAACTCACTCGTTTCGCGGAGCCGCAGGGCCTGAGCCACCCGCATGGCCCGGCCGGGGATGTGTTCACCCGCACCCGGGCCTTCGCCGCTGTCGACCAACTCTTCCATCGAGACTCTCGCCACCTCGAAGCCAAGCTTTCCTGACCTCGGCTGAGAAGGCAAGTCAGGACGGTTGGACCGCCCGCGCGGCCCCCAATCGGTCAGGATACCCCGGGCGGTCAGGCTCGCCCCCCGCGCGGTCAGGATCAGGCCCCCAACAGGTCAGGACGCCTCCCCCGCCTGGTCAGGACTCCCCGGGTAAGCTATTGTTCTTGCGCGATATTCCCGTGCTGAATCTGAATCATGGAATCTTGGAATCAACCCGCTGCGTTCGCAGCGGCGTTTTCAGATCTTGATCAGGGTTGGCGGACCGCTACAGGCCGAGCCTCGACGTCTCACGCGCGGGGCCGCATAGGAGGTGTCGTCCCGACCCGGCAGAATCACCCGAGGCGCGCTCCCCAGCTGGCTGTGCCAGATTCTGTATCCGATAGGCGGGCTCTAGACCCGCAAACGTATAGCGACCTGTTTGCCGGTGAAGCACGCTGGCCCCCCGACATCAGCAGAGCCGCGTTCAGCATTAACGGACCGGATCGATCTAAAGCCGCCCCACTGCTTGCGACCGAGCCCCCAGCCCCCAGCCCCGGGCGACGACAGCGCGCCGCCTCGTCCGCCACGCGCCTGGCCGCACCTCTCGAGACAAGCGGATGGCATCAAGCGGCGGCTGGACGGCGAGACCAGGGGGAAGACGAGCCGGCGCGGAGCCGTCCAAGGTTCCGCGCCGGCCTATCGAACAGTGTACGCCTTGGGGGTGTTCGCTGTCCGATGGCGACAGCTAAGCTGAACGGACGTCGCGGAGCAAGGTGGCCGACGCGGCACTCCCCGAAGTCCGCGCCGGCCGGTGCCGAGTGTGGGCTTCCGGGAACGGAGAGGACTCGGCAGGATAAGCACGCGCATCGGACACGGGCGCGGTCAAGCCTCAGACCGCGGGCTCCGTGTTCCGAGGGTTGTGCTCGCCCGTTCCGCCCCACTGATCCGCCTACCTGATCCCCCCAGGCGATCCTGCCCACGACGGCCGTGCTAACCGCGCAGCCAACGCCGACCTCGGCGTACGCGTCCGGGATCGGGTCGCGCCTCCTGCGTCAGAGCGACGAAGACGTGACTTCAGTCCAGGTCCTGACCCCGGATCTCTTATCGCTTTGACACCTCTTTTTGCGGGCTCAAGCAGAGCCGCTCGAGGGCGGAGATTGGCTGGCTTGAACGATGGGCTCGTCAGCCAAGCTCCCCGGGTGGCGCGATTATCAACACGCACCAGAACCAATGGGGCGAGACCCTGCAGCGGCCAAGCGCATGGCGTCGGAACGCCGACGTTTCGGTTGAAACCGGACTGAGATGATCTCCGACGGAGACGCGAAATTCCTCAAGGAAAATAGGATCCCGTGCGACGTCGCGCAGCACTGAGCGCCCTATCGTTGCGTCACCTGTGGGCGCGCCGCCTGAGGGCGTTCGCGGATCCGATCAGCCGGCCGTCGATCGAGGCGGCCTGCTGCCGCCGGCCGGCGCATGCCTGAGCTCAAAGCGCTACAGCCGCCATGCGCGGAAGCGCCGTCGCCCTGTGACTTCAACAACGCTCGATCCCAATGCGGCGATCAAGGCCCGGGCCGCTGCGTCGGTGACCCCGAGCCGCCGCGCGGCGATGGCGGCTGTAACCAGTGGCCGGCTGCACAGCAGTTCGATGAGAGCTGGAAGACGCGAATCGCTGCGACGGCCCTTCGCCCGCTGTAGGGCGATATCGCGGGCGAGGGACAAACGCTCATATTCCCGTCTCCCCGCTTCGGCGCTGGCGGCGATGGCCTGCAGCTGCCACGCGAGACGCGCTGCGCGATCCGTGAGGCCGGCCCGGCGGAGGCCGTTCGCGATAAGCTCCCGCTGGCCGATCTCCACCAGCAGCGGATGGCGACGCGTTCGCCGGTCACGTCGCAGCATGCCATCGATGACAATATTGCCGACGAACCCACGCCGCGGCAGAGGATCGATGATCTGCCAGGCCTCCCGGAGAATCGCGGCGCGGAGCAGGGCTGGCCAGGCCCGCGGCGCCCGCTGCTCGAGCGCCAACCAAGCCGCCAGTGCTTCGCCGTCGTTCTCCGTGGTGACCTTTTCGGCGTCCAGAATCGGGGCGAAGAGCGGCTCGCCCCGCAAGGCTTTGTGAGCGACGGCGCCGCTTCGTCTAGGCGGTCGAAGCTCGGTCGCGGTTCCGCTCTGGCGGGTCACTTTTCGATCGCCGACCAGATCCATGAGGCTTGAGGCTTCCAGGACGTCTCGGTGCGGCCGGCCTTGGGCTTCCCGCCAGAAGCGCAGGACGCCGTGGGCTCGCGTCAGGGCCGTGTCCGGCGTGCGGATGTCTAAACCCTCGTCATGCAGCACCAGGTCTTCGAGGTGCACCAGCGACCCCGTGTTCCATGACCAAGCTGCGGCCTCCTGGAAGCGCAGGCGTTCAAGGGCCCCGCGTCCAAGCCGGGTGGCGGCGATCTCGTCCAGCCGGCTGACCGCGTCTTCGGCTCTCGCCAGCGCGATCACATACGGGGGCAGCGCCTGCCCATCATCACTCATGGCTTAGAATTAACCGGGAAGCTCCCGCCTCGACCAGGGCCGCCCGCATGCGCTTGACGGCGGGCGGCGGTGTCGCCAAGGCAGAGCGAGGAGCGAGCGCAGGCGAGGGGGATGGCATCACAGGGGCCGACCGAGGCGCCGCCGCGCACGCCGACGCGGCTGGCCCATGCGGGATCGTCGCAGGGGAGGGGTACGGCTGCCGCACCGCCCAGCGTCGCGCCGCGCCGCGGCTCGTCGCTCATCTGGCTCGGCCCGCTGCTCATCGTGCTCCTTGCGCTGGGTCTTGCGTGGCGGGGAGCCTATCAGGAGGAGCAATGTTACGCTGGCCTAGCGAGCGGCCGCACCTCCATGGACACGGGTATCTGCCAGCCGGCGCAGCCCGTGGTCGAACGCACGCCCAATATCGGCGCCATCCCCACGCCCTCGGGGGCGGCCGCGCCGCCACAGACGCCAGCACCTCCGGCGGACCCTAGCGGTTCCCTCGCGCCTGAGGCGGCGTCAGACCTGCTGCCGCCCGAGCTGGACGAGGCCGATCTTAATCCCCCTTGATCACGCGTGCGGTGAACTTGAGGAGGGCCGGCTCGACGTCGTCCCAGTCGATCTCACGCCAGCCGACCTGTGCGTCGTGGCCGTTGTGGTTTTGCGGACCTGACACGTCGCCGCCGTAGACAACGAGAAGATCCCGCCCTTCGCCGGGGCGAAAACTCAGGGTGGCGGGCGGGGCGCCCACCCGGTGCGGCCGCGCGATCTCCAGGACGAACAGTGGTTCATCGGGGTCATCGGCTCCGCCCGCCTCTGGCCGCCGGACCTCGGCCCGCACGCCGTGGGCGTTGAGCCGCGCCACAAGGGCGTCGAGCCGCGGCGCCAGCTCGCGCTGCGCCCGTGCACGGAACGCGAGGTCATCGCCATTCTCGTCGCCGTGAGGCTCAGCGGAGCGCGCGTCTGCAAACACCTCTGACAGCATCGCCTCGGCGCGGTCGGCGAACCGGTCGGCGACGGGATGCCGCAGGCCGCGTCGCCAAGGCTGATCCCACAACCAGCCGGCGACCCCTGCGAAGAGCAGGAAGAGCGCGATGCCGATCAGCTCGGATGTGGAGTTGGATGACATGTCTGGTCCTCAGCGCCGATCATCGGTCCCTTAAGGCGGCGTCGAAGCTTGAGCCTTGATGCGGATCAAGGCGAATACGCCGCGCGGCGCGCCTGACGGGGCGGATCGCCGCGGCGGGGCTGATGCGCTTGAGCTTTCTCGACCAATGCTTAAGGTCCGCCGAACTCTGCGGCAGGGGGAATGTAGGCGATGGCCCGGATTACGCTCCGACAGCTACTCGATCACGCGGCTGAGCACGGCTACGGCGTGCCCGCGTTCAACATCAACAACATGGAACAGGCGCTGGCGATCATGGAGGCCGCGGAGGCCACCAACTCGCCGGTGATCATGCAGGCCTCGCGGGGCGCGCGGTCCTACGCCAACGACATCGTGCTGAAGCACCTGATCGACGCGATGGCCGAGATGTATCCGCACATCCCGATCTGCATGCACCAGGACCACGGCAACAACGAAGCCACCTGCGCCACGGCGATCCAGTACGGCTTCACCTCGGTGATGATGGACGGCTCGCTGATGGCCGACGGCAAGACGCCGGCCGACTACGACTACAACGTCCGCGTCACCAAGAACGTCGTCGACATGGCCCACTGGGTCGGCGCTTCGGTCGAGGGCGAACTGGGCGTGCTGGGCTCGCTGGAGACCGGCATGGGCGAGAAGGAGGACGGTCACGGCTTCGAGGGCAAGCTCGATCACGACCAGCTCCTGACCGACCCGGACCAGGCGGTCGAGTTCGTGAAGGCCACCGAGGTCGACGCCCTCGCCATCGCCATGGGCACCAGCCACGGCGCCTACAAGTTCACGCGCAAGCCGGACGGCGACGTCCTGGCCATGAACGTGATCGAGGAGATCCACCGCCGCCTGCCCAACACCCACCTGGTGATGCACGGCTCGTCCTCGGTGCCGCAGGAGCTGCAGGACCTGATCAACAAGTATGGCGGCGAGATGCCCCAGACCTGGGGCGTGCCGGTGGAAGAGATCCAGCGCGGCATCAAGCACGGCGTGCGCAAGATCAACATCGACACCGACAACCGCATGGCCATCACGGCGGCCATCCGCCAGGTGTTCACCGAGAAGCCCGGCGAGTTCGACCCGCGCGGCTACCTGAAGCCGGCCAAGGAGGCGATGCGGAAGGTCTGCATCCAGCGCTTCGAAGAGTTCGGCACGGCCGGTCACGCCGACAAGATCAAGCCGATCCCGCTGTCGGCCATGGCAAAGCGCTACGCCGCCGGCGAACTGGCGCCAAAGATCGGCATCACGGCGGTCGCCGCCGAGTAGGCTAAACGCTGCGGCGGCGACGGGAGCCCCGCCGCCGCCGCAGCAGCGCCATTAGCTGAACTGGCCCAAGGCCTCGACCGCCATATAGATGTGGTAGAGCGAGCTCGCCGGCGCGGCCGCACGGTCCAGCCTACCGAGGCTGTCCAGACGATCGCGCCAGAGTCCTGGCGCATCCTGCCGCAGGTACCGCCAGAGGCCGTTGGCGGCGCGCAGGGCGTGTTCCGGTTCCTGCAGCGCCACAGCCGCCTTGAGGTACTCGGTCTGCGGCCACAGCCGGGCGGCCTCGTCCCGCGGGGCGTGGTCGGGTGAGACCGCATTGATCGCCACCCCGCGTTGCGTATCTACGCCCTTGAGGCCGATATCGAACAGCTCGCGGGCGAGGTCCGCCGCACCCCTGTCACCGGAAATGCGGCTCCACTGCACAAGCAGCCAGGCCCATTCGAACTGATGGCCAGGTTCCAGCCAGGGGCCCGCCGCGCCGGCGGCCGGCCGCCAGTCGGCGTCGAAATACTCGCGGAGGCCCACGCCCGGCTCGACAAAGCGCGACTGCGCCAAGGCGACGATCGCCTCCGCCACCGGCCGGAAGGCCGTCTCCCCGCGATCCAGCCAGGCGATGCAGGCTTCCAGGAGATGCATGTGCGGGTTCGATTGGTAGGGCTGAGGACCCGCCTCCAGGTATCCGCCCTGCGGCAGCCGCCGCGCGTCCAGGGTTCGCAGCAAGTTCAGCGCCGCCGATCGCGGATCGAACGTCGCCTCGCCCGACGCGACGGCGTCGAGCGCCGAGAGCGCGAGCAGGGCGAAGGCCTGGTCATAGATCCAGGCCTCGTCGTCGAGAGGCGCCCCGGCGCTGTCCACGCGCGTGCGGTAGAGGCCGTCAGCGCGACGGTAGGCGGTGTTAAAGAAGGCCCAGCCCTGGGCGGCGGTCGCCGCCCAGGGGCCGGGCCGGCCAGACGCGGCGGCGCGGGCGAAGACGAAGGCCTGGCGGCACTGAACCCGAGCGCGCCGCGGAACCCGCGGCGCGACGCCGCCCCGCTCCAGGCTTTCTTGGAAGCCGCCGTGACCGGCCTCGACGCCTGCGCCGCCCCAGACCGGCAGGGCGACGCCCGACATCCAGTCGCCATACTCCGCAGCTGCGGCCTCGAGGCTGCGGAAGGCGGGTGGCGGCGGCTCGGCCAGGATGCGCTCGGCGGCGGTCTTGACCTGCTGGGCCGCGTCCAGCCGGGCGACGAGAACGCCGTCGGACCTCGACGATGACCGCAAGATCCTCAACGCCCACGAGCGCGAGCGGCAGCCCGGGGCGGGTTCGGGCGATCACGCCGCGGGTCGCCACGAGGCTGACTGGGCCCTGGCTGGCGTTGCCCGCCGGGTCCTGCGCGGAGGCGGCGCGAACCGCATCCCAGGCGCCGAGGTCGGACCACTCGAAGGCGACCGGCAACACCGCCGCGCGGTCCGTTTTCTCCATCACCGCATAGTCGATCGAGATGCGTGGCGCCTCCTGGAACACCTCGCCAAGCTTCAGGGCCGAACCGTCTTCCTCGCCCGTCGTGACCGCCGCCTGGGCGGCGGCGCGAACGGCCGGTGCGAAGGCGTCCAATTCCGCCAACAGCACGTCGGCGCGGACCATGAAGTTGCCCGCGTTCCACAGGTAACCGTCAGCGATATAGCGCTCGGCCGTGGCGGCGTCGGGCTTCTCGACGAAGCGAGCGATGGGCCGCACAGGTCCTGGGCCGTCCTTCGGCTTGATATAGCCATAGGCAGTAGACGCCGTGGTCGGCTGGACGCCCAGGGCGACGATCTGGCCGGCCGCAGCCGCCGCCCCGCCGGTGGAGATCGCCTCGGCGAAGGCGGCGTGATCTGGCAGATGGTGATCCGCGGCGAGAAAGACCGCCACGCCCAGGGCGTCGCGGCCGGCGATCCAGGCCGCGGCCGCCGCCATGGCCGCAGCGGAGTCGCGCCCGGCGGGTTCAAGCAGCAGCTGGGCCTCGACGTCCAGCTGCGCCAACTGTTCGACGATCAGCTCCAGGTGGGCCGCCCCCGCGACAATGACGATCCGGGCGAGGTCAGGGAGGCCCGAGACCCGAAGCACGGTGTCCTGAAAGGTGGAACGGGCGTCCACGAGGGGCGCGAACTGCTTTGGCCTGTGCGGCTGTGACGTGGGCCACAGCCGTGTTCCCGAGCCGCCACAAAGAATAACCGGATAAAACGACACTCTGGCCCCCCTGCAGCCCCCCGCACTAGCCTGTCTCCAGCGCGGGCGAAAGCCGGCGCCTCTGGCTCTGCCGATCCTTAGGCCGGAAAAGGCGCCGGGCGACCACTTCTTGTGCACCGCAACAGAAAATTCACGCCGCGCGGCAATTTGCGACTCGCCCGCGCTGGCCGACGCGATTAAGACCGCTGTGACGCGAAACCGACGGCATGGGGCTCGGGGGATGTATCAGGCGCAGGTCGCCGGCGCATGGCGCAGCGACGAGGAGTTCACCGCACTAACGCGACGGCCCGGGTGGCAGATGTCTGCGCAGCGGGCGGCCGACATCGTGCTTTCCTGCGCCATCCTTTTCGCCGCCGGCCCCATCCTGATGGCCGTCTTCCTGGCGGTATGGCTGCAGGATGGCGGCTCGCCGATCTACCGCCAGCGTCGCATCGGGCAGGGCGGACGCCCGTTCGATTGCCTCAAGTTCCGATCCATGGTGCTGGATTCTGACGAGCGTCTGCGGCGGCTTCTGGATTCAGACCCTGCGGCGCGCGCCGAGTGGGACCGCGACCATAAGCTGCGCAAGGATCCGCGCATCACCCTGCTCGGCCACCTGTTGCGCAAGCTCAGCCTGGATGAGCTGCCGCAGCTGGTGAATGTGATCCGCGGCGACATGGCGCTGATCGGCCCGCGCCCGATCGTCGCGGCCGAGATCCCGAAGTACGGCCGGTACTTCGTCTACTATGCATCGGTGCGGCCGGGCCTGACCGGCCTGTGGCAGATCTCGGGCCGCAGCTCGACCACCTATCGTCGGCGCGTGGCGGCGGATTACCTCTATGTTCGTCGGCGCAGCCTCGGCCTCAAGGCTCGCATCTTCTTCGGCACCATCCCCGCGGTCCTGTTCGCGCGCGGCTCGGCCTGATCCGCAGCGGCGCGGCCCTGGCGTCTCTGGTCAAGTCCGATCGACCCGCTTGACGCCGCCCGATTGCGCGTCCGAAGCTCCAAGGCTCCGCCACCGGCGGCCTGACCTGGATGCTCGATCGTGCGGCAGCGCTCTCCATCACTTCGGATGCCCTCTGGCGCTTGGCTGCGGGCGCGTAAGGTCTGCCTTAGCGCGGGCAGGCGGCGGGTGAGCGCTTCGGAGCCGCTGAACCCAGAGTCGTCGCTCCGCGCCTGGACGGACGTCGTGCAGGCTCTGCTGGCGGCGGACCGGGTCGTCCTCTTCGCCACGGACGCCACCAATCAGACGGCGATGGACATCTGCGCGGCCCCGCCGCTGGCCGCCCGACGCGTGGACCTGGACGCCGCCTTCCGGGCCGCGCTCGCGACGTCGAAGCTTGGACCGGCCGATGAGCTGTCGCCGCCGTCGGCGTGGACGGCAGACCTGGACGCGCCGCCCGCGGACGCCCTGCTGGCGGTCCAAGGGCGGAAAGACGGGTCGCATGTGGGCGTAGCCGCTATCTGGAGCGCGACGGCCGCCGCCGCCCTGGACCCGGCGACCCGTCAGCGGCTGCACCGCAGCGCAGGCCGGCTGGCGCTTGCCGCGGCGGTCGCGGTCAGGGCGGCCGCCGAACGCCGCCGCGAGCAGGAATTGCAAGGGCAGTTCATCGCGGTGTTCCAGAGCATCGCGACCGGCGTCATCATCTTTCAAGGCCGAGGCGAACCGGCGCTGGTCAATGTCACTGCGGGCCGTCTCCTTGGGGCGCCCTCCGGGCAGGTGGACGCCACGCTCATTCAGGATGGGCTGAAGCGCCTGTGCGAGGCGGCGGCCGACCCTCAGGCCGCCTGCGAGCAACTCGCGGTGGCCGCCCAGGAGGAGAGCCGAAGCGCAAGCTTCGTGATCGAACGCGGAGAACAGCACATCAGCATCGATGTGCAGCCGATGGGCGGCGAGGGGGGGCGAGGGCGGATCTGGTTGCTGCGAGATGTCACCCTGTCCCGCCGTCGCGAGGCCGAACTGGCGAACCTCGCCGCCTCTGACCCGCTCACGGGCCTGGCCAATCGGCGCGGCTTCATGGCCGAGGCCAGGGCGGCCGCACAGGCCTGCCGCGCGGCGGGACACCCGCTGACCCTGCTGATGATCGATCTCGACCACTTTAAGCTGGTCAATGACACCTATGGGCACCCCACGGGCGACCGGGTGCTGCGGGTGGTCGCCGATCGCTGTCGCGCCGCCTTGCGGGAGGATGATCTGCTCGGGCGACTGGGCGGAGAGGAATTCGCGGTGCTGCTGCCGCGCACCGACCACGTTGAGGGTTCAGCGATCGCTGAGCGGCTCCGGCAGGCGATTTCCACGTCCCCCGTCGCCGTCGACAACCTGGCGCTGACGATGCGCATCAGCGTCGGCGGCGCCACGCGCGCCGATGGCGACGTGCAACTTGACGCCCTGCTCGCCCAGGCGGACGTGGCGCTCTACATGGCCAAGCGCAGCGGACGCGATCGCGTGGTGTTCGCCGGCGGGGCGGCAAGCGCCGGATAAGCGTTCGCCGGCTTCACGTGCATACCCGCATTCGGTGGACGTTGTACTTCGTTCGTCGCTTGCACGACACAGGGTTGCGGTCTTAGGGAAGACGCGACGGCCCGAGGCGATTGGCGCGCGCCGTTCGTGGGGAGTTTGGCGTCGATGAGCGACACGCTCGGGGAGTTGCTCGGCATCGCCGCCTTTATCGCTGTCACCGCCATCGTCGTGCGCTTCGTGCTACGGCCTAATGGGGAACAGTCGAAGGCGCGGACGTCTCCGGTCGCGGCGGCGGTTGAACCCGACGCCGTCGCCACCGTCGAGCCACGTATCGAGCGCGCCTCCAGCGCCACGTCGGCCAGCGCGGGTGAGAGGAGCCCAAAAGCGCCCGCCGCGCCTGGGGCGGCGGCCGCGTACCCGGAGACGGCCGAGCCGCCGGACGAGGATCTCAGCGCCGCCCTTGACCGACTGATTTCACAGCCCCCTCTGCAGCTCACGGAGGAGACCGGTGCGGGAGCGACAACGGAGGAGGCGTTCCGCGTCTTCGGAAATCGGGAGCTCGAGCCGATGCTGCGCCAGGTCGAGGCGGCGGTCGCGGCGCGCGGTCACCGCGCCGAGTTGGACATCGCCGAAACGGCCGAGGCGCGAATCTACCGGCTCACCATCGTTCGGCTCGATCAGGACGGCGAGCGGACCCGGACCTTGACCGTGGCGCGCGACGGCGCCGAGAGCGTCACGATCAACGCCGATGTCGACGGACCCGCGACCCGCACGCTGCCCTACGCCGAGGTGCGCCGAGCGATCCTGGATTTTGTCGCGGACGCTTTCGCGACCGGATGAGCCGGCGTCCGAGGGGCGCTCTCCGCCAGTCCAGGGGCTTGTCGAAGTTCTGTGCATGCTCGCTGTTGTCGCAATCTGCGCGCTGGCCTCTGGTGACGACCGGCCGCTGGAGAAGCACGGCCCGGCGTCCCGTTGATCCAGGCTGGTCCTGCCGTGCGATCGGAATTTGCCACGGCGACACCCTCCGACGCCGATGGACGCCGCGCGCGACGCCCTAAGCGCTCTTGCGCTTGGGCCGATAAGCCGCGGCCGGTCGATGGGGTGGAGCTCAACTATGATATGGTTTAGCGCGGCGCCGAGGTCGCGCGGCGACGCCGCCAAGCGTCCAGCCTGCGTGTCGAGACGCGCTCAGCTCCGCGGCGCCGAGCGCGGCGTGAGGCGCAGCACCATCGGCGGTTCCTCGCGCCGGACCCGCGCATTCATCACCTTCGCCATGTGCCCAGCGTCAGCCGCAGATAAACGTTCCTGGGGTATGGCTGCGATCTCGGCCACGGATCCCGTCCAGAGATCGACCACGGAGAAGCCCTCCCGGTCAGGCCGCACGGCATATCTCTCAGTCATGCCGCATCCTCGACCCGGACGCCGGGCCGCGCCAGATGCTCTGAACAACTTCTCCACAGGAAGTTGAGTCGGGTTCAACCCGAACGTCATCCCATCGCTTGGATCGCGACGGCGAGTTGCGCCATTTCGATGATTAGAGCCCAGAGAAGCACATCCAGCCCGATCACGCCCACCACGCCCCACCGAACGTGAGCCAGCCATCCGATCCAGGTCGCTGCACCCGCCGCTGCATCCATCTCACATCCTCCCCGGACCAGACTGCGCCGATCTCGGAGCGGGAACGCATCGGCGCTGGGAATAGTTCATTCCCCTCGTCGTGACTGGCGACGATCCGCGCCACTGTCGTGCGGCGCGTAGGCCCTACTCGAGCACGACGACCGTCACGCGGCGGTTCTGGGATCGGCCTGCAGCGGTGGAATTGGGCGCGGTGGGCTCTTCCTCCCCGTAGGAGATCACAGCCATGCGGTGGAGCGGCACGCCGGCTTTGGCAAGAAACCGCCGCACGGTTTCTGCGCGCGCTGCGCCCAGCCGATCATTGTAGGCCTCAGGACCCTGATTGTCCGTGTGTCCCTGAATCTCGAGATAGACGTTGCGATCCTCACGCTTCAGCCGTTCGGCGAGCGCCGTCAGGCGCGTCTCCGCCTCGGCGGAAAGGGCGTGTTGCTTGACCGGGAACTTCACGGACTCGTCGGACAGGACCACGCTGTAGAGGAACTTGCCCTCGGCGAGCCTATGGGCGACGTTCGCGCGCGCCAAGGCCTCAGCGGCGGTGCGATCGACGCCGGCGACCCGGCCCTCCACGGCGCCAACCTGTTCGTGCACGAACCTGTGACTCGCACAGCCCGCCACAAGCCCACCCATCGCCAATGACAATGCCGCTCCGCGCAGCCCAGACTTGCTCATTTCCTGCTCCCATATCGCCTCGCCAGGCCCGCGAGCTGTGGTTCGCTCAGAGCGGCTCCCCGCGCGCAGTCTCGGCGCTCTCTCCCAGCGGGATCCGAGGCCGGCGACATGCACACGCTTTCTGAGGATTGAACCGATGCGGCACAATTGCGCAAGAGGTGAATCTGACATCGGGCTGGCTGGCCCTCGCGAGCCCCGTCAGCTAGCCTGCGCGGACGTACAGGCTCGCCACCGCTGGCGAACCGGGAGGTGATGGCTCTCCGCTATGGATAACAAGCTCCTTGACGAGCCCGCGCGCCTGGCGGCGCTTCGGCGCTACGACCTTCTTGACACCCTTCCGGAGCCCTCGTTCGACCGCATCACCAATCTCGTCCAGTCTGTGCTTCAGGTGCCGATTTCCGCCGTTTCGCTGGTAGACACTGACCGGCAGTGGTTCAAAGCTCAGCGGGGGCTCTACACGCGTCAGACGTCGCGCGACGTGTCCTTCTGCGCGCACGCGATCGGCGCGCGGGATGTGATGGTGGTGGCCGACGCGCTTGAGGATGATCGCTTTGCGGCCAACCCGCTGGTAACGGGCCCGCCGCATATCCGCAGCTACCTTGGCGCCCCGCTCTCCACCCCCG
The DNA here is from genome assembly GCF_024699945.1 of Phenylobacterium sp. J426. Taxonomy (GTDB): domain Bacteria; phylum Pseudomonadota; class Alphaproteobacteria; order Caulobacterales; family Caulobacteraceae; genus Phenylobacterium. The sequence continues at coordinate 260,366 of NZ_JAJOMY010000002.1, forward strand.
ACGGCTATAATCTCGGCACGCTCTGTGCGATCGACACCGTGCCACGGGCCTTCGATGCGAGACATCAGGATGTGCTGGAGAACCTCGCTGCGCTCGTGGTTGAGGCGTTCGAGCTGCGCATGATCGCCCAACGCGACCACCTGACGGGCGCCCTGACGCGGCGAGGCTTCTTTGCCGAGGCGGATCGTGTCCTGCAATCGGGCCAAGGGGCGCTCCTGCTGTTGGACATCGATCATTTTAAGGCGATCAACGACACCTTCGGACATCCGACGGGTGACGTGGTGTTGCAATCGGTCGCTGAGACCTGCCGCTCGGTGCTGGGCGGCCGCGGGGTGGTGGGGCGGATCGGGGGCGAGGAGTTCGGGGTCGTGCTGAACCAAGGCGACTTCGCCATGCGAGTCGCCGAGGAATTGCGCGCCGCCCTCGAGACCCTCGTCATCCCGCACACATGTCCCCTGCAGGTCACAGCCAGCTTCGGCGTGGCGCTGGCGAGCCCCGACGTCGGCAGCGGTGAGGCCTGGCTCGCGCAGGCCGACATCGGCCTTTATGCGGCCAAGCGCACCGGGCGAAATCGCTGCGTGTTGAACCATAGCGCCTAGCGAGTTTTCCGACCGCAACGGCAGCCGCTCGCGGGCGGGCGCTTAGGCCCGGGGGCCCACGCCAGGCGTCCCCCCGGATTGAACCAGCGCAGATGCACCCGCAACGCCCTTGATTGGCGCGCCCCTGGACGACTTAGCTGCGACTGGATGGCTTTGGACTGGTCAGTCGGTGGGTGAGGCGATGCAGAGCCGGTTCGCAGGTTGGTTCAGGGGGCGGACGCCGCTCGACGGCCGGCTCGTGTTCTATGGTCCCGACGCGCAACCGCTGGCGTTCGAGGGGCGCACCTTCAGCGCCGTGCTGGCGGCGCTGTCGGACCTGGCGGGGCATCGCGTGGGCGTGATCGGGCGCACGCGGCCGGAGACGGTCGAAGCCTGGTTCGCGATCTTGGCCGCCGGCGGCGAGCCGATGTTTCTTCAGCACCCCACCGAGAAGCTCTCGCGGAGCTACTGGGACGCCGAGATCGCCGAGGCGGTTCGTAGCGCGGGTCTTTCCCTGTTGCTCTGCGCCGAACCCGGGTGCCGGCATCCGCAGCCGGGCGCGCCGCAGATCGACCTATGGCGACTGCCGCCCGGCCCCGCCGCGGACCTCGTCCTGCCGCCGCACGGCGTCGTCCTGCAGATGAGCTCCGGGACAACCGGTCACCGAAAGCCGATGCGCTTCGAGCTTGAGGTGGTCCGACGGCACCTTGAGGCCTATGGTCAGGTCACCGAGCTCTCGTCGCGTGACACGGTCGTCTCATGGTTGCCGCTATACCATGATATGGGCTTCGTCGCCGCGTTCCTGGCGCCGCTGGCGGCTGGCGCGCAGGTCGCGCTCCTCGATCCTATAGACTGGGTCCGTAAGCCGGACCTCCTTTGGCGCCTCCTGCGGCGGCATGCCGAGGCCATCTGCTACATGCCGAACTTCGCCTTCGAGGTCATGGCCGAGGCGCCCGGGGCCACAGCCAGGGTCAAGCGCTGGATCTCCTGTTCCGAGCCGACGCGCGAAAGCACCCTGCAACGCTTCTGCCAACGGACGGGAACGTCTTGGGCGCGGATCCACAACTGCTGGGGCATGGCCGAGGCGATCTTCGCCGTCAGCGAGGGTGCGTCGCCGAGGGTGCGGGAGCTTGACGGCGAGCGGGTGGTCAGCTGCGGCCGCCCCATCCCAGGCGTGGAGATCAAGACGATCGACGGCGCCTTGTACGTGCGCAGCCCCTTCGCGCTCGAGGGCTATCTCGACCGACCGCTCGCCCGCGATCGCGAGGGCTTCTTCGCCACCGGCGATCTGGGAGCCGTCATCGACGGCGAGGTCTACCTTCGAGGACGCGCCCGCGATATGGCCAACGTCGCCGGCCGCAAGTTTCTGCTCAGCGACGTGGATGCGCGAATGGCCGAGCGTCTTCCCCACGGAGGTCCAGGGGCGGGGCTCGACCCGCGCCATCTACGACTGGGATTTCGATGGCATCGATCGCGCCGGCTTCGCCGCGCAATTGACGGACAGCATTCTGCGCCGGCTGCAGCCGCGGGCGCCGACGCCGCGTCCGCGACAGCCAGATCTCGTTCGCCGATCAGCCGCACTGGTGTTCATGGCTGGTGAACACCCAGCTGCTCGACTATGTGCTGCGGCACTTTCATGTCATCGGCGTTCAGGGCCGGCCGTCCAGCGCGCCCTACCTTGCAGCCGCCGCCGCGGCGCGCGGGAGGACGCTCCTGTACATCCCCGATCTAGGGGCGCCGATCGCCTGTGACTGCATCGTCCAGCTTGGCAGCTGGGGCGAGGTGGAAACTGACAAGCCGGTGTTCCAGGCCATGGGCGCCGGTTGGGGGCCGCTTTGGTACAAAAATCTGCCGGCGGGGCTGCCGTCGCCGCCGGGACCCCGGGCCTGAACGAAGGCTTGGTGGGGGTCGACCCCCGCCGCCTCGGCGAGGGTCGACGTGGCGGCCTCCGCAAGCCGCGTCCCCAGATCATCTAACGCGAGCTGGCCAGAGGTTGACCTCCAGATGAGGTTATCCTGGAGGAGCCCTGTCGTGTGCTCGAACCTTAGGCGGATCACCGGCCGAGGCGCCATGACAGAAGGCGTCTCGGCCGTCGGCTGACGAGGCCGCGAGTGCAGCGACGGTTGGGAGCTTTCCTTCGGCAGAGCCCGCAGCAACGGTCGGTCCGTCACCCAGCCGCTGATGCGCGAAACGCAAGTTTGGCCCCGCGCCGACGCCAAAGCACCGGACTTATGGTTCTACGGATCTTGCCTCACGCCCGCATCCGTCAACGCAGCGGACGCGTACGACACCCAGCGGCCGCGTGAAGGCCGGCGGCCGTGATCCAAACGTCAGATCTGCCGTCCGGCGTGCGAGCGGAGCTATTGCAAAGATTACGCGTTCGAAGCAAAACCTGAAGTTCAACATGGGGTTGAGCGTTCGACGTCATTTCAGGAGCCGGGCCAGGGATGGCCGACATCAAACGCAAGCCTCGGGCCGGTCCCGCCGATGCGGCGCTCGGCGCCCGGATCTCGAACCCTGCGCGCCTATCGGGGTCTGACACTCGCGGCCATGGCAGACGTCTGTGGCGTCGCCTTCCAGCAGCTTCAGAAGTACGAAAACGGCGCAAACCGGATCAGCGCCCTCATGCTTGCGCGCGTGGCGAAGGCCTTGGGCGTCACCACAAGCGAGGTGCTCGGAGAAGCCGAACCCGCCACCGGCGTCTTGGACGACGTCGCCGAATTGCTGGCGCCGCCCGGCGCCGTGGACCTGCTCCGCGCCTATGCGGCTTTGCCCAACGACGCCGCGCGATTCAGCCTGCTCACGCTGCTGAACACCTCCCTCTCAACCGGAGGTAAGTCCTAGCCGGCGCGTCTCGGGGGCCGGTCCTTGGCGAATTGGGAACCGCGTCCCGGCGTCTGGTCGTCGCCGGGACGCTTCTTCCGATGCTGGGCCTCGTCTCGGAACCGACGCCCACGACCTTATAATGCCGCAACCGCTGCAGAGTTCCCTTGCAGGTTGCAAGTCTGACAGCCGCGCCCGGAACGGTAGAGTTTGCGCGGCTATCTGACCGCGGGCGTATTGCAGCGCCATGCTTGCCTTGAAGGGAGATTGGCAGGGCGCCGATGCGCGACCATTACCGAGTGTTCTGGCCTCAGCCGAAGCACAACCCAAGGTCATCGATGCGGCCTACCCGCCTAACCGGGAACTATCACGACGCTCAGGGCCAGAGGGGTCTTGCATTGATGGGAGCTCCGGCAAAGCGACCTGGGCGGATCGGCGGCATCGGCCATCACGGCCCCCGCAGCCGCCGTTCACAAGATTGACGGACCAACTCCTGCAGCACCCTGACCCGCTCGGCGAGCCAGGCGAGCTCCTCGGCGCTGATCTTGTAGTGGGGGGAGTAGCGCGCATCGACATAGGCGCGGCGAAGTAGCTCCCAGGCCCGCTGGTCGGGGCGAGTCTCGCGCGGCCAGGCTGCGATCAGCTCCGGCAGCAGCCGTTCGGCCTGGGAACGCAGGAAGTTCAGCTTGTGCGACTTTGGACTGTAGAGCGTGTTGACCAGCAGGACGCAGTGGTAGAGGCGCTCGGTAGCCTGGTGCAGTTGGAAGGCGGCTTCCTTCGGCCCGTCGTTCTTCCTTAGGAATTCAGCGGCCAGCAGGAACTTACCCGCGCTGTCGAACCATTGATCGTAATGCCGCTGCGCCTCGGCCCGGGCTTCTGCGGGTTCGAGGGCCTTCGGCCGACCGAAAGGATGGTCCGGCGCCTCGTAGAGGGCGATGCCGTCGCGCAGGATGTCGACGAAGAAGGGGCGGCCGCGTTTGAGCTGGCTGTTCACGTCGGCGAGGTCGTGGACGATGAAGTGGGCCGGCGCCGTGAGCCGCTTCGTGATCTGGTACTCGCGCAGCAGGTGATCGTCGGCCTTGCCCCAGTACTCGGCGATATCGGTGAGCTCCTCGTGGTTCACGACCACGAGCAAGTCGTAGTCCGACTTGTAGCCGCTGGCGGCATCGTCGACCCATTTTCCCGTGGCGTAGCTGCCGAACAGGACCACCTTTAGGATTCGGCCCGCCTTGCGGTGCGGCGCGTTCCGACCGGCGAGCGCGTCCTCGAATTCGGCGAACAGGATCTCCACCACGCGCTCGAGCTCGCGGCGTTTGCTCTCCGGGAGATGGTCGAGGCTTGTCTTCACGTCCTTCCTGTTCCGCGCCCCGGAGCTGCTGGCAAGCTGCGTCCGGCCTTCGGCGGAAGTGCGCCGCCGCCGTCGCTCAGGAGTCTCGATGAGTCGCTGCGCCACGTCTTCCTTCATATTCCGCGACGCGCCCCTCTCGGAACTGATGGCACGAGGTCCGCCCCCGCTGCACGCCGTTCGGCCGAGTACAAGCAATTCGACAAAGCACGCGCCTGGGCCAGATCGTCTAGGACGGAGCGGTGGCGGCTCGAGTGCGAGGCGATGCTCGACCGAGTGCGGTTCAGGGTTAACACCGGCCTCAGGCCGACGAATGCAAGAGCCTCCAGGTCGGGAGGTCCAGGCGGTCACCGATGGGGCCCCGGGGCAGCGCATCCTGAGGATGAGGTCCGCGGCAAGCGCGGCGCCGGCTGCATGCCCGGAGCCATGCAGTCCTTTCTGCGCCACGTCCAGCGGGCGGGGCCAGGCGCCGCCGACGTCGTGTTCGGCGAGGTCCAGCGCCAACTCTTTGACGCCGTCCAGCGCGGACTAGACCTCAGGACAGACCGCGACGGCGACCGGCTCAGCTGGGCCGCGGTACAGGCGAGCAGCGCGAGTGTGGGGTGAGGAGTCCGCGGCGAGATCGCATCGGACCGAGATCGCACCCCGCCCAGTCGTCAAAGCGGCATTGGATGATCTCGAGCGTCTGATGGGCGCCTTTGCCTCGGTGCTCCACGCATTACGCGAACTCGCGTGTACAGAAGTCTGTACATCACAAAGGGTGGATCCCGTCTTGAAGGTGAGGGTTTCCGGCGGGCCGGTTGAACCGCGTGACATCGGAGGCGTCCTAAACCTGGGCGTGCCGCTCGATCTCCGCCGCCACCAGCCTGTAGAAGGTCGCTCTTTCGGGTGGGAACCCTTCGGCAGCCGCCTCCGACATGGCGACGCGCGCCGCCGATGCGCCATAGTCGCGGACGAACCTAGCGGCCAGTCGACGGATATGCCGCCGCCTCCGGTGGTTCCAGAGCCACGTTCTTATGCGTCGCAGCATGGCGATCCTCACCGCCTCACGCCCTAGTGAAGCCTGATCCCTGCTCCAAGGAATGCGGAACCTTACGGTGCGATCTGAGTGTTGAGCCCATTCCACGCCGCAGGGGCCGCACCCTCCAGGGGGAGTGACGCCCAAAGTTAAGCTCCAGGCAAGACGTGGACACGCTCTCCACGCTCTTTTCAGGAAGGCCGACCACGCACGGCGCTCTTTCCGCGCACCCTGCACGCTTGGGTGGCAGGCGCGGCGCGTGTTCGGGCCGTCGGCGAGGCCGCCGGTGACGTCGCTTCGACACCAAGCTGGTCAGAGGCTGGTGCGGCCACAGCGCCGGTCAACGTCGCCGCAACGTTCCGCCGCCTGCCAGGTCGAGTTCCGCGCCGCGTCGACGGATCCCAGCGCGCGTCCGACGGGAACCACGGTTGCGCCACGGAGTTCGCCGTTCAGTGAACGCCGAGGGCCTTTGATGACACCCTTCCGCAGCTCCCCTTCAAGCCGGCGGCCCCAGCGCGGCCTTATACGGCTCGACGTGCTGACTCTCGACGGCGGCGGCCGGCTCTATGTGCCGCAGGTGTCGGCCTGGCGGCTCCATGCCAAGACCCTGCAACGCCTGGGTGGCGGCCCCGCCTAGGCCTGCGCCAAGGCCCGCCGTCGGGACCTGACGCCCAATTAACGCCCAGGCCGGCGTCTTTGAAACTTGCGCCGACGCCCAAGCCTTCAGCGTACAAAAGACGCACGGCGTTATGCGTCCGCTCGTGCTACAGCCTGGGTCCTGCGGCCGGCGCGCACCGGCTTCAGCGCACAGGGCGGGGGCAGCGGTGACGACAAAGCGACTCTGGATCGTCGATCCATCGCTCAAGGACTTCGTAGGTCACCATTTCGAATACGATGCGGCGACGCTGCAGGGCGCGGCTGCTCACGGCTATGTCGGCGTTTGCCTCAGCCACTGCAGCGCGAGCGACCAGATCGCAGCCCAGCTCGCGGTGCGTCCAACTTTCAGCCACGATATCTGGGGGCGCCGGCCGGCGAGGACCCAACAGCGGCGGCGAACGCCCTGTTCCATTCGGAGCTGGCGGCCGCGGCGCCGCCTGCGCAGCTCGGGGCCGACGACATCGTCTTCGGCCACATGATCACCCGCCGGCAGTTCTTTGGATTCGCACGCTACGCCGAGCGAATGGCCGCCCGGCGCGCCCAGCTCGTGCTCCTCCTGCGTTACGAGCCTGCGCACTACGATCACCCGCTGTCGGACGAGGCGGCCAAGCGCCTACAGGCGGCGTTTTCCCGCGGCGTGCGGATTCGGCTAGCGTCGGACAGCGCCCGGCTCGCCGACCAGTTCGAGCGGTTGTACGGGCTGCCGGTGGAGGTGTTGCCGATCCCTCACACCGGGCGACTGACCGCCACCGCCGTTCCGTCGGCGGAAGGACGGCCGCTCCATGTGGTCAGCCTCGGCAACGCCCGCGACGAAAAAGGCTTGCTGGACCTGTTCGACGTCGTCCGCATCCTGCATCTGCGCGGCGACCTGGACCGGTTCCGTTTCAGCTTCCAGGTCAACGATCCGACGCCCCTGCTCGTCCCCGCCATCACGCAGTTCGCGGCGGAGCGCCATGCCGCGGTGCGGCTGATCCATGCGCCGCTGGAGAGTGAGGCCTACTACGGCTTGCTGCAGGACGCCGACATCGTGGCCTTGCCTTACTGGCGCTCGATCTACGAAGCGCGCACGTCGGGCGTCCTGCTTGAAGCCCTGGCGGCGGCCAAGCCGGTGATCTGCACCGCCGACACCTGGATGAGCGACCAGGTGGAGGCGACCGGCGCAGGCCGGGTGGCCCCGGACCGCAATCCTACGGCGCTCGCCCTGGCCCTGATGGAGTGCGCCCGTGACTACGAACGCCATGCGGCGCAAGCCGCGGCGGCGGCAGGCTCCTGGGTCGCCACCCACAATCCGCAGAGCTTTGCCGCCGCGCTGATCAATGGGGCGGCGGCTAGACCCCGGGCGCGCAAGCTCCACGCTGCGGTGCTTTATCCTTGGGGCGACGGGCTGCAGCGGAGTAGCGGCGCGAGCCAGCGCGTGAACAGCCTGATCGATCTGCTGGCGGAGACGGCGGCCGAGGTTCGGGTGCTGCAGGATACGCGGCACCCGCCGGTTCGCCGGGGCAATGTCGTCTGGGAAGCAACTCCGGTTCTCGAGCGGGCGAGCGCCGATCCCGCGCGACAGGCGCAGGCGCGGCGCTGGGCGGCATTAGGCGTCAAGAACGACGAGGACATCTATCTTCGGCTGGCCGACGCTGCGGCGCACGACGCCGGTCTGGCGGCGCGCATCGATCATCTGGTCCGCAGCTCCGACATCGTGTTCGTGGAGTATCCCTTTTGGGCGCCGCTCGTCGCGGCGGCGGCCCGAAGGCACGGCCGTCCCTGGGTGGTGACCGCGCACGACATCCTGTCGGACCAGGTCAAGCGCTCGCCGGCGTGGTTGCGATGGGCGACGCGGCGGATGGAGCTTGCGGGGCTGAGGGCGGCCGACCACGTCGCCACGCTCAGCGTCGAGGACGCCCAGCGACTCACCGCCTGGGGCGTGCCGGCCGAGCCGATCGAGGTGGGTCTCGACACCGCCGCCATGCGGCCGCTCCCGGCCGACGTCCGGCCGCTGGTGGACGCGCTTTGCGGCCTGCCGGCGGACGATCTTCCTCTGCTGCTGTTCGTTGGCAGCCGCTATGGTCCCAACCAGCGAGCGGCCGAGGCGCTGCGCGCTATGGCGCCCAGCTTGAGGGCGCGGCGCGCATTGTCGTGGTCGGCGCCTGCGCCGAGCCTGAGACCAGCGGCGCCTTCACCGCGCTGGGCAAGGTGGATGAACTCACCCTGCGGCTGCTTTACCAGACCGCCGCCCTGGTTTTGGCGCCGATGGCGGCGGGCACGGGCGCTTCGGTCAAGGCGGTCGACGCTCTGGGCTCTGGCGCGCCCTTGCTGAGCACCGCCCTAGGCGTGCGGGGCGTTCCGTCAACGGCGCATGCCGCCTGCTTGATTGAAGATGATCTGGAGCGCTGGCCAGCCCAAATCCTCGCCTATCTGGCCGATCCGACCGCTCAGGCGCAGCAACGCGCCGCGGCTCTGGCCGGCGCGGCGGCGTTCAACGCTCGTAGCAAGCTCGACCGCTACCTGGACTGGTTGCCCGCATCCCGCCCGGCTCAGACGGCTCCGCCACCGTACGCCGAGCGATGGATCCAGCTTGGCCTGGAGGCGGTGCGGGCGGCGGCGAAGCACCGGCTCGTGGCCACGGCCGACGCGCTCATGGCCGCCCTCCTGAAGGCGGCGCCGGCCCACCCAGACCTGCTATTGCAACGGGCGCGCCTGGCCATGGCGCCTGGACCGACGCGGCGCCGTGACGCCGCGCGCGAACTGCGCAAGGCCTTGGCCGCCGGCGCCGACCCGGTGGATGTACTGCTGGCCCAGGCCGAACTCGAGGCCGAAGGCGTCGCCGCCGAGCGTTTGCGGGCCCAGGCGGCGCAACTCGCGACGAGCCAGATCGTGCTCGCCGGCGAGGAATTTCGCATCCGCGACCGTCTCTGGCGCGCCTTCCACGCCGGCGAGCGGGGCTGGGCGTTGGCCCTGGCCCGAGAGGTGATCACGAGGTGGCCGGAGAAGGCGGCAGGTGACTACTTCTACCTGGCGAGCCTGATAACGTTCGAAGCGGGCGCGGAAGATCTGGATGAGGCGGCGGACTGGGCCAGCCGCGCCGTCGACCTTGGCTTTGATCCCTTCTGGTCCTGGCGGCTGGCGGGCGTCATCCTGGGAAGACGGGGCCAGATCGAGGACGCGCGACGGGCCTTCGGCATGGCGCAGGCGCTGGCGGACGAGACACAGCGGGCGGTTGTTGCGGACGGGCTGCAGCAGCTCGCCTGGGTGGCGTTCCACGGCCAGGATCTGGCGACCGCCGCCCAGATCTCGCAAGAGGCCCTTGAGAGCGCGCCCAACGCTGCCGCCGCGCACTACATCCTGGCGGAGTGCGCGCGGCTGAGCGGCCAGGATCTGGAGACCGCACTTCGGCACTACCAGCGGGCCGCAGAGCTCGGCTATGAGGCGCAGTGGTGCCTCGTGCAGCAGGGCCGGCTTCTGCTGCTGCGCGAGGATGGGACGGAGGGGCTCAAGACGCTCGACCCAATCCTGCAGGATCCCACGACGCCCGAGGCGATCCGCCGGTCGGCGCTGGATGGTCTGCGGCAGCGCCTGTGGAGCACCTATAATGAAGGCCGCATCGGCGAGGCGGGAGAAGAACTGATCCGAACGCTGACGCTGGAGCCGACCCTAGGCGACATGCGCTACCTGCTCGCCGAGCACCTGAGCCGGCGCGGGTCCCACGCGGAGGCCGAGGCGGCCTATCTGCGCGCTGAGACCGACGGCTATGATCCCTATTGGTGTCGGCGCCGCGCCGCCGAGGCAGCGGCCGCCCAGAGGAACGGCTCGCCTATGTCCGCCGGCGAACTGGAGCAGCGCTTGCTGGCGGCGGGCCTGGCCCGACGGCCGGCAGATCGCGATCAGGTGCTGGGTCCGGTCCTCGACGAGCTGGATCGGCTGGAGGCGGCCGGGCAGATCGCCATGGCCCGCGACCTGCAGCAACGGCTGAAGGCTGTGGGTCTTGACCTTGGGGATTTGGACGTCGAGGCGATCGGACGCTTCGCCGAACAGGGCCGAGGGCTGACCTTGTTTCAGGCCGCCGCCGCCCTTGCTGAACGGGGCCGACCTCTCGGCCCGCTTCTGGCCTTCGCTCCTGCGCTGTCGGCGATCGGCCGTCGCGGCGTGGCGACGAGGCCCCACCATGTTCTGGCGCTGGGCTTGGCCTGGGAGCGCTCTGCCGGTGAGGACCGGGAAGCGGCCGCGCTGCTGATCGACGTCGCCGTGCGCGGCGCCGCGGCAGCCGGTGCGAGCCTGCGGCTGCCGCCTCGCAGGTCAGCCTCGGGCATCCTGGCCTATGCGCGCGCGGAGTCGAACCGCCTTGCCGGCGCGGGCGCCGGCGGAGGTGCTGAAGGCGCTCCGCGCCGCAAGCCCGTCCGATCAGCGACGCCTCGAGCGCAGCCGGTTGCTGGTCCTGGAGGACGCGGCGCTGGCCGAGCACCTGGCCCGCGCGCCGGAGGCGCTGTTCCTCGCGCTGGCGGTGACCACGGCGGAGGAAGCGCAGGCGATCCTGGACGCGGTCCAGCGGCAGGCCTGGGCCCACTTTCATGCCGGCGCGGCCGAGCGCGCCCTGCAGCTTGCCGAGCTGGTGCTGGCCGCTGAAGAGACCCAGGCCGCCATGCTCTATGTGGCGGCCGAGGCCCTGCAGATCCTGCATCGTGATCTCGATCGCGCCGAACAGATGTATGGCGAGGCGTTGGCGAACGGCTTCGATCCGTTCTGGAGCCGCTTCAACCGGGCGCAGGCGCGGGCGAAGCTGGGACGACCGGGCGCGGCGCGGGAGGATCTCGCGGCAGCCCTGGAGATCGCGCCGGATCCGGAGGCGCAGGCGCGCGTTCGCGCCTCCCTCGAATGCCTTCCGGATCAGGTCTTCGCCTAGCGCGGGTCCGCGGCGCCAGACGACATAGTCGCGTCACGCCCTGTCGCGTCAGAGTGGCGTTGCAGAACCCGTGCCGGGTTGAGATGAAGGGGCCTCTTCCTGCGCGGCACGGCGGCCCTGGCTGCGGCCGACCGCCACCGGCAAGGCCGCGAAGGCGACGCCGACAACGTCGGAAACCAGATCCTTCATCTGGGCGTCGCCGGCGAAGTAGCCGAGCGCCTGCAGACCCTCGAGGCCGAACCCCGCGCCCAGCACGACAGCGGCGACCTGCCAGGTCTTGGCCCGTCGAAATGAGGCGAGCAGCAGGAAGGTGAGTCCGAAGGACAGCAGGCCGTGATTGACCTGATCAGGCTTCAGCTGCAGGGCCGCCCATCGCTCGTTGGCGTCGGTCGCGCCGACAAAGGCGACGAGGAGCACGGCGCCGAGCGCCAGGCGCCAGCTCCAGATCATCCAACGGGGCATTAGGCGCGCCCCCGCCAGCGGACCGAGGGCCTGTCTGCAGGGCGGTTGCACGGGCGGGCGCCGCTCCATACGCCGTCGTGGGTCGTCACTCGCTGGACCCGGGGCGGCTGGCGTTCGGATCATGCTGCAGCCACTCGGTCTCCGGCAGCTCGAGAGCCGCGGCGAGCCGCACCAAGAGTTCGGGGGAGGGGCGGGCGACGCCGCTTTCGAGGCGGCTGATCATGGTCGGCGATGTCGAGGCGAGGCGGGCAAGCTCGTGCTGGGTCAGCAGGCGCAATTCACGCCAGGCGCGAAGGTGGATCTGCGGGGGCTCAACCCCGGACTGGGCCCGGGGCTGGGGTCCAGGCGGGCGTTCTTTCGGCCGGCGTTCCGCCGCCGCCCGACGCGCCGCCGCCCGACGTCCCGATCCATACGCCGGCTGAGCCTCCCAGCGCAGCGCGTCCGTGACGATCCGGTCAAGACCCGAGCAGTTCGGCTCCCATCCCAGCAGGTCTCTCGCGCGCGAGGCGTCGGCGACCAGGCTCGGCGGGTCTCCCGCGCGGCGGGCGCCGACGCTGTGCGGCACCGGGCGACCTGTGGCGCGAGCGACGGCCTCGACCACCTCCCGCACCGAAGCGCCCTTGCCGGTGCCCACGTTCACCGCCTCATAGGCGCCGGGTGCGAGCTCGACCTCCAGGGCCGCCACGTGCGCGGCGGCGAGGTCGTTCACATGGATGTAGTCGCGCAGGCAGGTGCCGTCCGGCGTCTCGAAGTCATCTCCGAACACCGTCAACGGCTTGCCGTCTCCCAAGGCCGCGGCGATGGCCAGCGGGATCAGGTGCGTTTCCGGGTCATGCGCCTCGCCGATGAGGCCCGACGGATCAGCGCCGGCGGCGTTGAAGTAGCGCAAGGCCACGGCGCTCAGCCCGTAGGCCTTGCACTGGGCGTGGATCATCCATTCGCAGGCGAGCTTGGTGTCGCCGTAGGGGCTGGACGGCGCCTTCACGGCGTCTTCGGGGATGGTTTCCAGGGGGACCTCGGCCGCCCTGGCCGTATACGGCCGCGCTGGACGAGAACACCATCCGCTCCACGCCGCGCTCGCGCATGGCGGTCAGCAGGCTCGTGGCGCCGGCGACATTGATCTCCCAGAACAGATCCGGCTGGGCGACCGAACGCCCCACCTCGATCAGACCGGCGAAGTGGATCACCGACCTGGCGCCGTATTCGTCGAGCGCGTCGGCGACCGCCCGCGCGTCGCGAATGTCGCCGTGGACGAAGGCACCCCAGCGAACCGCCTCCCGGAACCCCGAACTCAAGCTGTCGAAGACGACGGGGAAGAACCCCCGCTCGCTCAGAGCCTTCGCGGTATGTGCGCCGATGTAGCCGGCTCCGCCCGTCACGAGGACGGCGGGCTTCGATCCCCGATCCATGCGGCCTCCTTGCAACGCGACCGAACAGCAAACCGACGAGTGGCGGCGGCAGGCGCGCGCCCGGATGATGCGGTGGCTTAGGGCGAAGTGGCGGCGGGCGCCAAGTCCGATCCCGCTGCTCCAAACGCAAATTGCGCCGGCTGCCTCGAAGGCGAAAAGGACCCCCGACGGGGGCGCCGGGGGGCCAAGCGGGGTCAGGAACCGGGGTCGATGGGTCGCGGCTCCTCGGGCCCGGCTATAGCACCCAGGTATGACGAATGGGTTAGCGTCGTATCGCCGCGATCAGGCGGATGCCGACAGCCAGGGCGACCACGAGCGCGAACGATCCCCAGAACAGCAAATCGTCGCTCCGCGCCTGCCGCGACCATCCACCCACCGCTCGCTCGCCCTGATGGTCGGCGCGAGCGAACGCCCGCGCCGACCGGGGGGTCTAGCCAGGCCCGAGAAATCTGGCCGCGCGCCTGGCCGGCCCAGGCTAAAGCCACGCTTTCCTCGAAGCAAGACTTGCGTATCTATTCGGAAGCGCTGGGCCCGTCTGGCCCAGCCGCCACAAATGAAGCTCCGCCAACACTGCCTGGCAGGCCAACGATGCGCCGCCATGACGGGCGGCCGCTGGACAGGCTAAGCGGGCCGGAGCGCCCCTGGCCGGATGCTCTGCCTCCCGTCGGCGGCGCAGCTTAGGGCGACCGCCGCCTTGCCCGGCGCGGCGAGTTCGGCTTAGCTGAAAAAGACCGAGCGGCGCCCGCCCCCGAAGTGTGAGCTGCTCGGTAGACCGGCGCGGGACACGGAAGCCCCGCGCCGGTCGCCGCTTTGCCGAGCTGTGACCCGCCGGGCCTGCTTCCAAAGGATCGCTTCGCGTAGATGGCCGGTCGGCGGGTCCTGGAGGATCAGGCGAGACCCTGGCGCGCGGCGCGCTGCGCCAGTTCGGCGTGCAGGCGGCGGTTGAAGGTCGCATAGGCGTCCCGGACCGCGGTCGCCCCATACTGCCTATTGGCATAGTCTATCCCGGCCGCCCGCATGGCGTAGAGCCGCTGCGGAGCGTCCATGAGGTCGGCGATAGCCTTGGCCACGGCGGCGCCGCCTGCCGAGGGGAGAAGATGTAGCGCGCCAGCCGCCGCATGCCGCGGCAGCTCGCCCACAGCGGGGGCGATCACCGGCCATCCGCGGTGCATGGCTTCGAGCGCGACGATGCAGAGCCCCTCGTGGCGACTGGATAGAACGAAGGCGTCCGCTTCGGACTTCAACCAGTCGTCCGAATGACCGCTCAGGACGACACGGGCCGCAACGCCCGCGCGCGCGACCTGCTGGCTCAACGCCGCGCGTCGGGGGCCATCGCCGAAGATCGTCAGCCGAACATCTCGACCCTGGGCCTGCAGACGCGCTACGGCCTCGATCAGCGCGGCCTGGCGCTTAACCCGCGTCAACCGCCCAGCGGTGACCAGCCGGAAAGGACGCCCCGGCGTCCAGGGCCGCGCCGGCTGAGGGTGACGCTCGGCGAACTGCACCAGGGGCAGGATCGAGGCGGCTGGCGGCTGACGGCCGTAGAGCTTTGCGGCGGCCTCTGCAGTGCCGAGACTGTCGGCCACAACGCCGTCGACAAGGCCGGCTGTGGCGCGAAACATCGGCCCATAGGCCGGGTTCGAGAAGTGGGTGTTATGGTGGAAGCTGTAGACGAGCGGGCGCTGTTCCAGGCGGGCGAGCGCAAATCGACCCGCGAGATTGGCCTGGGGCAGAGACAGGACAGCGGCGTCATAGCCTCCGAGGCGCGGGCGCAGCGCGCGTTCCGCCGCCAGCACGTGCCAGGGGCGCAGCCGTCTGTCCCCGAGCAGCGTCTCGACCCGGCTGGCCATGCGCTGCAGGTGCTCCATATGACAGCCGGCGCCTCGCACGAGGGCCACGACGTCAACGTCGAAGCCGTCGAAGGCTCCGCCAGCGAGCAACAGGCCGGGCGCGCGTTCCGCGCCGCCGGCGTCAAAGCCGTTGAGCAGATAAAGGAGCCGACGCCGCTGGGTCACGCGCGCCTGCTCCCACACCTTGCCCGCGGTGTAAACGCGGCAACCGGGACGGCGGCGAGGCGCGCCGGCTTGCGCCTTGCGTACACCGCCGCAACCTCGCTATCAGCGACCGAATGGTCGACAGCTACTTTTTCTTGCGGCACGGCGAGAGCGACTGGAATGTGGTCCGGCGTTGCATCGGCACCCTCGATCGTCCGCTGACCGCCCAAGGCCGGGCGCAGGCCGTGGCCGCGGGCGAGGCTTGTCGGGCCTTGCCGTTCCGCATCATCTTCCACAGTCCGCTACGCCGGGCCGCGGAGACCGCCCAGGCGATCGCCGCGGCGACCGGGCGACCGACGGTAGCTCGCGCCGATCTTGTGGAAGCCAATCTGGGCGTGAAGCAGGCGCCCGCGAGGACGATCCGGCTGACCGCTTTTTCGACGCCTGGCTGGCGGGGGGCGGTCATCGCCGAGGCCGAGACCTTCCAGCAACTGCAGCACCGCGCTCTCGCTGCGGTGCAGAGCTGCCTGAAGATCGCCGCTGGCGCGCCGCCGCTGCTGGTCGGGCACTCAGCCTTCTTCCGCGCTCTGTGTGTAGCTGAGGGCCTGATGGCCTTCTCCCCGGTTCACGCTGCGCCCTACGGCATGCCCAGTGGCGCGCCGCTCAGCTAGCCCCGAGGTCGGCCAGCACCGCCTTGACGCCCGCGTCGAGCGTCCAGCGCGGTCGCCAGCCGGTGGCCTGCAGGAAGCGGGTGGAATCCAGCACCTTTCGGCTCGCGCTGACGAACGTGTCGGCCGGATAGGTGATCGGCGCCGGCCAGTCGAGGGCGCGGCGGATCGCCTCGGCGGCGTCTCCGATGGTGAGGGGCGCATTGGCGGCGCAGTTCACGATCCGGTTCTCGAACACCGCCGCGGCGGCCATCAAGGCTTCGATCTGATCTTCGACGTACAGCACCTCTCGCACCACATCGGGGCGTCCCCAGACGGTGAAGGCCGGGGCGCCTTGCGCCTTCTCTCGGGCGGCGCGCGCGATCATCGCGCCCATGAAATGGCTGCGGTCCGGGGCGAGATGATCCCGCGGTCCATAGAGCGTCGCCAAGACACAGTGCAGATATCTCAGACCGTACTGCTCGGCGTAGACCCGGCTGCCCGCGGCCAGCAGCAGCTTGGCCTGGGCATAGCCGATCACCGAGGGATGCACGCCGGCGGCGCCGAAGGCCTCTTCCGGGAGCGGCTCATCCTGTTCCGGGTAGGTGCAGGAGCTTCCGGCGCTCAGCAGCATCGCCTGGGGCTGATGGCGACGCCAGGCCTCCAGAACGTTGAGGTGGATGCGGCTGTTGATCGCGAGCAGCTCGCCCTGCAGATCATACTGCACGGGGCCCGTGCGCTGTCGGGTGACCAGATGGAAGATTAGGTCGCACGCCGGGGCGGCGCGGAAGGCGGCGTCCGCCTGCCCGGGTTCGGACAGGTCGCCGGCGGCACGTCCGATCGCATGATGGGCGACACCGCGGGCCTGCAGCCAGGCCACGAGGTTGGCGCCGACGAAGCCGTCGGCGCCAACGACGAGAACGCGATCAGCTGGAAAGCGCACGCCGATACCACTTGAGGGTGAGGGCGAGCCCCTCGTCAAGAGAGCGCCAGGCGACCGGGATCTCGGCGCGGAGCCTGTCGGCGGTGATGCGGCGGGCGGCCGGACCGCTTGCGGGCGCCGCGTCGGTGACGATGCGCTTGTCGGAGCCGGCCGCGGCCAGCACCGCACGGGCGAGCTCGGCGAGGGTGGTGTTCTCACCCCGCCCGAGGTTGTAGGTCTCCTGCCGTCGTCGCCAGTCAAGCGTGGCGAGAATGGCTGCGGCCACATCCCCGGCGTAGATGAAGTCCCGCTCCACATGGCCGCCGCGGAGCACGAACTCTTCCCCGGGGGCGAGCGCACGCAGGATGAAGGCGGTGGCGACATGGGCCGCACCCACGTCCAGGGTGTCGTAGGGCCCGAAAGGGTTGGTGATTCGGAAGCTCACGGTCGCGGCGCCATGCCGCTGATGATGCAGGTCGGCCAGGATCTCGCCCCAGCGCTTCGACCAGCCGTAGAAGGCTTCGCCCGGATGCGGCGGTTCATTGAGGTCCAGCGGGTGTTCGTCCGACAGCAGCGGGCGATCAGCGGGATAGACCGCGACGGAGCTTGCCTGGCGGATCTCGCGCAGGCCGCGGCGGGCGCAGATGTCGTAGACCCGCTGCACCAGGGCGAGGTTCTGCGATAGGATGAGGTCCTGCTCCGCCGCGAAGGTCCGGGCGTCGTAGCGTCGGGCGGCGACGTTCACCAGCACGGCCTCACCCGAAAGCCCTTGATAGCCTTCGAGCTGGTCGAGTGTGAGGCCAACCCGCGCTCCGGGCGGCCGGGCGCCTGAGGCGCTGACCGCCACCACGTCGCGCCCCGCTGCGGCCAACGCATCCAGGACGTTGCGGCCGAGGAAGCCGGTGGCGCCCACCAGCACGACCTGGCTCACGCGGCGAGCGCCTCGGCGCCGACCACGCGCACCTGTGGGACAGGGACGATGAACTCGCCGCCGGCGCTCAGGAACTCGCGCTCCTTGACGATGAACTCGTCGAGGAAGTTCCAGGCGAGCATCAGGTAGGCGTCTGGACGGTCGGTCTCAGCCTCGTTGCGGATCGGGATGCGGGCGCCGGGGATCAGATGGTTAAACTTCAGCGGGGCTCGTTCCACGGCGCACTGCACCAGCTCGGGGCCGATCCCGAAGGCGTTGAGCAGGGTCGCGCCCTTGGCGGGGGCGCTGTAGGCATAGACGCGTCGGCCGCGCGCCGCCTGATCGCGCAGCGCGGCGAGCAGATCGTCCCGCAGACGCCAGACCCGCGCGGCGAAGGCTTGGTAGGTGGCGAGCTCGCCCAGGCCGGCCCGCGCCTCCTCAGCGAGCATCGCCTCGACCCGCGGCGAAACCTCACGGACACCTGGGTGACCGATGTGGGCTTCCAGCGAGCCGCCGTGGATCGGCTTCACCGTGGCGTCGAAGACCTCCAGCCCATGCTGCGCGAGCAGCCCCTGCAAGGAGCGCAGGGTGTAGTAGCAGAGGTGCTCATGGTAGATCTGATCGAAGGCACTCTTCTCCACCATTCCGCCGAGATAGATGGCCTGGACGCTGAAGACGCCATCCTGCGCCAGGAGCTGCTTGATGCCGCGGCAGACGCTGTGCAGCTCCTCCAGGTGAAAGAAGACCCCCGCCGCCGTCACCAGCTTGGCGGAGCCGTGGTCGCGACGGATCAGGTCGGCGGTCTGTTCATTGAAGAACCGATTGAGGGTGGGCACGCCGGCTTCCAGGGCGAGGTCCGCCACATTGGTGGCTGGCTCCACGCCGAGCACGCGGAGGCCCAGCGCCTGATAGGCCTTCAGCGCGGTCCCATCATTGCTGCCGATGTCGACCACCAGGTCCTCGCCGCCGAGGCCGAAGGCCGCCGATAGCCGGCCGGCCGTCTCCTTGAAATGCTCGGTGAGGGTGCGGGTCGTGCCGGACACATACGGATAGTCCGAAAACATCGACTCCTTCGGAATCGTGTGATCGATCTGGACTAGCGTGCAATCGTGACAGAAGCCGGCGCGGAGCGGGGAACCGCGGCTCCTGGCTCTCCGCCAGCCGCTCCGGGATCAGACGATTGCAATGGGGTTGATCGCCGAGGTCGAGGAAGGCCTCCACGCGTCGGCCGCCGCAGCTCCGGCAAGCCATGTCGAAATAGGTCATCCCACGTCCTCGTGTCTCGAAAGGTCCATGTCCGCCAGCACCGCCGCTGGGCGGCGCCCAGACATCGACGCCGCGCCAGGCGGGCTCGTCGGCGCCATTCCATAGAAGGCGCAGCCTCAAGGGCGCCGGGGCCCTAAGGTCCAGCAGGAGCCGCGCTGGGGCGTCAGCCGCTGGGTCCGATGACGCCAGCAGCCGCCCTCGCACATAGGCTTCAAGCCGCCAGCCGCCGGCCGCCGGCCGGCCGGCGATATCCGCCGTCAGGACGAAGCGCCCGGCTGGCAGGGGCAGCGCCGCGGCGGACCGCCAGAACCCGTCAGGGTCACGCGCGAAGCCTTCGCGGGGCAGACGCGCGTGATACAGCGGCGGGGCGAGCAGGGCGCGCACGCGCGGCGCCAGCCGCGCGGGCGCCCCAGACAAGGTCCCGCGACCCGGACGTCTCCAGCGCCACCGGCTCGGCGGCGATGGGGTCCAGGGCCAGATAGCCCAGGCGCATCGCCGCCGCAGCGACGGCTCCGCCTGCGGCGCCGTCGCCAAGATCAGGCATCCGCCCCAGCAGCACCGGTGCGTTCTCCGGCTCGGCAAGTCTCAGCCATTCAGCCAGGCTGCCGCTGGACGGCGTCTCGAAGACGATCAGCGCCGGCGCGGCGCCGGCGAGCCGCAGGAGGCGTCCGACCAGGGCCTCGGGCGGACCCACCCAGCCCTGGCCGCCGACCAGTTGCGCCCAGCCGCACCCCGCCGCGTTCAGGGCGGCCTGCGCCCGGCCCAGCCGCTTGGGATCGTCGTCATGCCCGAGCAGCCAGCCCCGCGGCCCGACCGCCCGGGCCGCCCGGACGACGTGGTCCGGGGCGCCTAAGCCGAGCATGACGATCCCTCGAGCGGGCTCGGCCCAGTCCTCGATGAGTGACGCCAGGGGGTCGGGTTCAGCTTCGACGGCGAGCCAGCTCGGCGGCGGCGTCTCGAGCATCCGCGGGGGCTCAGCTGGTTGCGGATCCGCCGCAGCTGCCACGGCTGGCGTGTGGGCGAGCGCCTCCAGCGGCGGGAGGGTGTCGGGGGGGCTGCGCGATGGCGGGTCCGACCTGGCCCAGACGCCGACGCACCTTTCCGGCAAGGGTACGCACCCGACCCATCGACCTTTGTGTTCCCCTAGCGGACCGCCGCCGCCCCCAGCTTCTGCCGTCGCTCACGTGACCCGCGGCGTCAAGTCCGCCAGACCCAGAAATGCTGTTCGTAGCGATTGTCGTTAAACGCGTCGAACGCCGGCTCAACCTCGCAATTGAGCTCGCGGCGCAGACGCTCCGCGAGGTCGCGGATGGATTGGACGGTGACGGCGAGTTCGTACTGGGCGCCAATCCCTTGATACCGCGTCCCCCCAGGTGTCCAGCCGACGGAACCGATTGCGCAATTGGAATGTGATGTCTCGGACCCGCGTCCAGTGCTGGCCGGGCGCCCGGTGCGCCAAATAGCCCGCCAGCGCGGTCGCGAGGTCGATGTCGGTGCTCAACTCGCGCTTGTAGGCCTTGCGGTAGGACAGTGTGTCGCGGAGCAGGGCCACGGCCGCCTCCACCGGCTTGTTGTCGAAGGCATAGGCCATGCCGGCCGGCGTCCGGTGGATGTACCAGGCGCGGATATCCTCGATCTCGGCGCGTGGATGGTTGGTCATCCGCGCGTCGGGGAAGTCGTTGAAGACGCCTAGACGCTCCGGGAGGTGACGCACTTCGATGAACGGCAGAACCCGGTTCTTGAACTCGGTGTCGCCGGCGGCGCGGAAGCTCTCGTCATAATAGCCGAAGCGATCATGGATCGTGCGGCGGTACATGCCGCCGACATAGCTGAGGTAGGTGGACTCAAGATAGTGTGAGGCCCCGCGTAGTCCCGTCCGCACATAGGCCATGACATCCTGGTCGACGACGCCGCGACGATCGATCTGGTTGATGAAGCTGTCGGCCATCACCCAGTCGACCCCGGGCTCGTCGTCGAGCACGCGGGCGAGCCGGGCTAGGCCGTCGGGGCGAACCCCTTCGTCGACCCCCAAGAACACGAGGTACGCGCCGCGGGCGAGGCCGAGCGCGCGGTTCCAGGCCGCCTGGATGGTCTCTCGCTCGGCGCTGCGCGCATAGACCATTGGGAACGGCCGCTCCCGCCAAACCGGTTCCAGCGCCGCCCACTCGTCGGCGGGCGAGCCGCTGTCCACGAAGATGACCTCCACCCGACCGGCTTGCAGTAGCAATTGCTGGCGGAGGAAGCGCACAAAGCCCGGGAGCTTGGCGGCGGCGTTGTAGAGCGAAACGATCACCGAGACCTTCGGCTCGGCGTCCGCGCGATGGTCCTCGACGCGTGCCCAGGCCTTGCTCGGCAGGACCAAATGGCGCGCCAGTTGAGCGTCGAGAATGCCTCGGCCGTCCGGGCGGCTCATCGGACCGTCGTCGAGCAGGCCGGTTAGGCTCGCGGCCTCCGCCGGGAAGCCTTCCTCGACCAGCGTCGCCTCGATGTCGGCGAGCCGGGAGAACCGGTCGGCCCCCAGCCAGCGCAGGATGCGCGCCTGATAGACCGCGGCGGTCAACCGGTGGCCGGCGGCCTGCTCCAGCCGGGCCAGTTCCGCATACCAGTGCACGCGCTCCAGGCGCCGCTCAGAGGCGACCAGCTGCGCATAGGTGATCTTTTCCAGGCGCTGCGGCGCCTCGGCCTCGGCCTGATAGAGGAGCCGGTCGCGCACGCCATCGGCCGAGCCCGACAGCGTGAACTCCGGCAGGGCCGCGCCCTTGACGCCATAGAGCCGCACGATCCGACGGCGGAATCGGGCGACGATCGCCTCTTCGGTGAGCTCGCCTCGTAGCCGTTGCGCCGCACCAAGGGCGCGCGCCCAACTGTGTCCGACGATGCGACTGCCCTTCTGTACGGCGAACAGGCTGGCGGCCCCGGCGCGAAGCACGGGATCGCGGGGCAGGGGCGGGCGCTCGCTGACGGCGCGCACATTGGCGGCAAGGGTGGCGCGCTGGGCGAAGGCCCGCAGTCGCGTTCGCACCGCCAGGGGCGGCCGCGGCTGGCTCGGCGCATACATGGTGTCAAAGCGGGTGAGGTCCGGCTGCAGCTTTGCCTCTTGCACAGCCCGAACAACCTCGGCGCGGACAGCGTCGTAGTCCCGGCAGATTCGCGCCGCCAGCTCCGCGGCCGCGCGATCGCAGGTGAAGTCGACGATCAACCAGGCGAGCGCTGGCAGGTGGATCTCGATCCACTCCGCCACGCCTGCGCCCCGCGACACGAGGGTCGGGCAGCCGCCGAGCAGCGCCTCCAGAGCCACGAGGTTGAACTGATCGTAACGGGAGGGGACGACCAGCACCGTCCGCCCGCGACAGAGCGCCCGCAGTTCTGACTGCGAGTGCGGCGGCTCGAAGCTCACCTGCACGTCCCGAAGCCGAGCGGCCTCGGCCAGGATCTCGTCGCCGCCGCGCCCTTCATGATTGACGCCGTCGCCGCCGATCAGCCGGGCGGCGCCATAGAGCTCGCGCGGCGTCGACCAGACAAGGTCGACGAAAAGGTCGGGACCCTTTCGCTTCTCCCGACGACCGACGAAGACGAGGTCCGGCGGGCCGCCCGGCGGCGCCATCACCGGCTCGGTCGGGCGCACGAGCGCCAGGGGATCGATCAGATTGACGGTCCGGCCGCTGCCGCGCGCCACCTCGCCCGCATAGGCGCCGCTGATCGCATAGAGGCTATCGACGGTCTGCCTCTGCAGCCGCTCGCGCAGCTCCAGGGCGGCGAACATCTTGCGCGCATCCCCCTGCCACGGCCAGCCGCCCCGCAGCGCCGAGGAGATGGTCCCGTGCAGCGCCAGCGCCACGGAGCCCACCGAAACGCCTTCTTCCGCCAGCGCCTCGCGGATGAATAGGGCGTGTTCGCGATAGTCGGGCGCGTCGACCACGTCGAACGCCGCCCCAGGCTCCGCCAGCCGCACCGAGCGCGCCAGGCGCCGGGCGGCCACCAGAGCAGGTTGCAGATGCCCCTCGCGCCCGAACTCGTACTCCAGCGGGCTCCAGTCTGTCAGCGGAATCGCGGTCGCGTTGGGCGGCGACGCGCCGGCGGTTCCGCCGGTCGAGAAGAAGCTGAACTGGACGTCGGCGCGGCGCCGCACCAGGTTCTGGTAGACCGTCTGACCGCCTCCGACGGCGCTGAAGAGATCCGTCTCAAGGAGGAGGACGCGCATGGGGTGGGGACGGATCTCGCTGCCATCGAGTTGCGCAGATCGTCGGCCCAGCGACTCATCTGCCCGCTATCTTCTAGTCAACCGCAACGTGACATTACAAACTTAAGTTGACGGCCCCGCGTCTGGAGGGTGTTGGAGGCGGATGATCAAAACGAGCCCCGCGTCCGCCGATGCCGAACTCTTGAGCTATCGGGTGGTCTACGACGGCTGGGCGCGCATGCTGCTGGCCACCATTCGAGACCCAGGCGGGGCGGTGTTCGAACGTCACGCGGAGGATCATGGCGAGTCGATATGCATCCTGCCTTACGATCCGGCGCGTCGCGTGGCGCTCCTGATCACGATGGCGCGGGCGCCAGTACTCATCAAGGGCCATCCCCCGGTCCTTGAGGCGATCGCCGGGCGCCTTGACGGTGACGAACCGGCGGACTGCGCCCGGCGCGAAGCGATGGAGGAGGGCGGGGTCCGGCTCCAGGATCTGGAGTTCGTCGTCAAGCTGTTCACCCTGCCCGGCGTCTCCACGGAGCGGGCGTACCTCTTCCTAGCACCTTACCGCGCCCCCGACCGCGTTGGCGTCGGCGGCGGCCTCGTCAGCGAGAACGAATTCATCCAGGTGCATGAGGTGCCGCTCGAGCAGCTCGCCCGGATGGCGGCGTGCGGCGAGATCCTCGACGCCAAGGTGCTGATCCTTACACAGACGCTGCAATTGCGACGGCCGGACCTGTTCCGGAGCTGAGGCTCTAGGCGGGCCAGGTGCATCCGATGTTAGGCGGTCGTTCCTTCTCCGCCTGAGCGACGACCTCGGCGACTGGCGTCGCCTGCGGCGACGGCGCCGCCGGGGAAGCTTCGATCGCTTGGCGCAAGGCCGCTCGGGCCGCTCTCGCGTCCCGGATCACCGCGTCCAGCGCCGTCACAAGTCGGCGCAGTTCAGGCTTATCGCTCTCCACCACCTACCCCTTCGCGAGGACCACGCGTCGGCGTCGGACCGGTTCCGCGGGCCGACGAGACACGCGCCTTTACAATGGCTAAGCTAGTGAAGGAACCCGAAAAGAAGGTCGATTGCCTTGTGCGAGACCCGACGCACCGCGTCTGCTGTGTTGGAGGCGTTGTGCGACCCAAAGATGCACTGGTCGAAATCGCGGAGCGGGGAGTCGTGCGCAAGCGGCTCAACCTCCACCACATCCAGGGCCGCCGAATGGATGCGGCCATCTCTCAAGCCCGCGATCAGGGCGTCTGTAACCACAACGGGACCGCGCCCAACGTTGACCAGTCTCACGCCAGGCTTCACCAGACCCACGGTGTCGGCGTTGAACATTCCGCGCGTCGCTTCGTTCAGCGGACAGGTGAAGACGATAAAGTCAGCTTCTTCCAACCGCTCAGGCCAGGCGAGGCGGGTCACCTGTAGATCGGGCGCCTCAGGCGCGCCGGGATCGTAGGCATGGACGACCATGTCCGACGCCAGCAGCCTTCGCGCTGTCGCACGCCCGATGTCTCCGAAGCCGACGAGGGCGACAACCTTGCCCTCAAGCGAAATGCCGCTGGGCTTCGGCCAGGTCTTCTTCTCGCGGATCTCCCGGTCGATCCGGAAGGTCTCCCCGCGCCAGGCCGATGACATAGCCCATGGCGATGTCGGCCACCTCGCGGCCGAAGACGCCTGGGGTATGCGCCACCTGTAAGCCGAGCTTCCGGCAGGCCTCGAAGTCGACGTTGTCGACGCCCACTCCCCATTTGACGAGGCCCCGTAGGCGACCGGCGACGCCGGCGGTCAGCACGCGCTCGGTCGCTGGGTCATCGCCCGAGATCCAACCGTCGAAGGTCGGCAGCAGCTCGATCAGCTGCTCTTCGGTCAGCGTTTGGACGACCTCGGGGGCGACCAGCTCCGCGCCGCGATCGGCGAAGACCGGCCGGAATTCATCGATCATCCGCAGCATCGGCGGGCAGGTGACCAGAACGCGCATCATTCGACCTCACTTTCGGGACGCTCGCCCTGATAGCGGGCGATAGCTTCGGCGATCATCCAGTCCTCGGGGCCATCGATGTCGGCGGCCTCAAGCTTGCCCATCTCATGCATCAGGGGCCGCTTGCCGATCCGGGCGTTTGTCGCCGCGAAGCTCTCACGGGAGAAGAGGTAGAGGTTCGAGTTCTCCTCGAACCAGGGCTCCAGGTCCTGGGTCCGGATCAAGTTGTCCGGGTCGTGGTTCACCGCGCCGCCGTCAGCTCGATAGAACCGGGTCTGGAACTTGTTGACGGTGAACAGCGAGTCCGCCTCCCCGGACGCGACGCCTTCGCGGTAGCGTCCGATGGCGGCCGTCACGGTCTCGCGCGAGAGCAGCGGATTGGTCGT
Source organism: Phenylobacterium sp. J426 (assembly GCF_024699945.1). Classification (GTDB taxonomy): domain Bacteria; phylum Pseudomonadota; class Alphaproteobacteria; order Caulobacterales; family Caulobacteraceae; genus Phenylobacterium. The sequence goes on from NZ_JAJOMY010000002.1 coordinate 285,830, forward strand.
GTGGGTCATCAGGTAGGCGTCGGCCGGCACGGCCGCGATATCGTCGGCCAACACCAGGTTCATGCTCACGAAGTCGCCGCAGAGCTCCGGCTTCCGATCCCGGATCAGGATGCGGTCTTCGTCACCGGTCAAACCATGCTCCCGCAGGATGTCGCGCGCATCCGTGTTGATCACCACGAGCTCGACCTCTGGCGTGGCCAGGAGCGTGTCCAGAATCCAGCGGAACAGCGGCTTCCCGGCGAACATCCGGAAGTTTTTGAAATAACGCGGGCGCTGTGCGCCTTCATAGGCAGCAGCGCCACCAGGCCGTAAGACGGTTCAGAGGTCATGGAGTCCAGCAAGGGTTAGCGAGGATAGAAGTAGGCTTCTTTCCGTTGCGCCGAGAGGCGCCGGTGATGGTGATTGCCGCGGTACGTGCCCCAGTACTGCATCAGTCGGAACAGGACGATCTCACCCGCGTGTTTGAGGAAGACCTTGTCCTGGATGGCCTGGCCGGAGTCCAGCAGCACGCCCGCGGAGAAATAGCGAACAAAGTCCCAGAATGAGACATGCACATCGGGCAGCACTGTCCGCAGAGCGATTGCCTCGCGTTCGTAGCGGTTCTTGACCCTTGACCACGTTTCCTCGTGGATGTGCAGCACAGAGGCGTCGGCGACGTAGCCGATCCGCCGCCCGGTGGCCACGAGCCGCTTTGCGAGCTCCATGTCCTCGAGCCCAGTCAGCGTCTCGTCAAAGGCGTGCTCGCGCCACGCGCTCTTCAGGAGGGCGGAATTGGCGTTGTTGCAGAAGATGTCCGGCTGGGGGATGACGCTCCGCTCGGGGTAGTACTTCTTGAACAGCTGGTGCTCCGAGTACTTCGTCAGCGGATGCCCCTCCTGCCGCCCATAGACGTAATGGGCGCGGCCCTCGCGCAGCGGCCGGATCAGGTTGGCGAGCCACTGCTCGCCTACCGGGATGCAGTGACCGCTGATGAACACCAGGGACTCGCCCCGGGCGGCCTCGCAGCCGACGTTCAAGGACCGCCCGAAGGTGAAATCTTCCTTCGCGATATGCACGACGCGGCACTGGTGAGCCTCGGCGATCGCCAAGGTCGCGTCCGTCGAGCCCGAGTCGACGATCACTGTCTCCGCAGCCAGCCCCTCCAGCCGCTGCGCCTGAACCGCAGCCAGCAGGTCCGGCAGCCACTTGGCCTCATTGTAGGTTCGGATGACGATGCTGGCGTCCATAGCCCCCCTCGGTGGCTCGCTTAGCGCATAGCCACAACGGTTTTGCAAGCCGAGCCACAGTAAAAGCACGCGGACATCTCCCATCGCGATTGTTGCGTATGCACCGCCGCTCGCTCAAGGCCACTTCTGAGGTTAGATCCTGGCGGGCGCTGCTCCGTTATCCCTGGGACCTAGCCTTTGCCGCAGTAGTGGAGCGGCGTTTCAACTGCGGTGTCGTTTCAGGCTCATTCTGCTATATGGGACGCATGCCCTCTTACCAGTCTCTTGGCGTGCGGATCCGTGCATCTCTCCCCTCCCATCGCAAGAACAACGACGATGGCGGCGGCTTGCCCAACCGCGATCCTTGTAGCGCTGTTCGGGACTGGCATCGCTGGCTTCGTACTCCGAGCGCGTCCGGCGAAAGAGGCGAGGCTAGCAGCATTGTTCCTTGGTGACGGCTCTGGGATGTTGTCAGTTGAGGCCGCGAACATCAGCGTTATGGTTCAAGCAGGCGAAGCGTGGCTCTCAGCCGCCATGATGCTCACTTTCCTACCCAATCCGGACATCGGGGAATCTGCTGTTAGATGGCAGCCTGATGGCGACGTGCAATGAGGTCGTCGAAAGTGCCGACGACTCTGAATGCGCTCACGATCGCGGTAGTCCTTCGCGTGAGCGCGCTAGCGCTACTACCGGTGTTGCAGGTTACATTTTCGATTCCGGAGGCGCTGGGCACCGCTCTGGTGCTGTTGAGCAACCTAATATTCGTGGTTGCTTGGTGTTGGTATTGGTTTGTCACCCGACGCGGGTTGCCTACGCCTATCCCTGCGGCTAGTGGGTTCTACCTCGGCGTGTTTATATTAGGAGGCTTGAACCTCTTCTTCTATCAGGTCCCAAACCCAGACTTTGCGCTCTTGGGTCTTGTCGTAGATCTGCTCAGCTTCCTTGCGGTCATGGCCCTGACGAGATACCAAAAACTTGATATTCGACCTGTTCTTGTAAGTTTTGTCGGCAGCTTTGCAATCCTAACGCTGGCTGCCCTCGAAAGGTCGACCGAACGGGGCGTGGATTTCATTCTCTTCCAAGACTTTATCACGCGAAACGCCTATGGCGTGACGGCACTGGTCGGCGTTGCACTCGCGGCCGCTGCTTACGCGGTCCATGGGCGCCTAGGCCACCTGCTAACTATAATCATATTCCTTTTTGGAGTGACGATCTCATTCTCGAAGACTTCGTGGCTGGTGGCTCCGATCATCGTCATAGTGGCTCTGTTAGTTCGGTTTGATCTGCGACGTGCCTTGCCGGCCGTGGCAATCGCCGCAACCGCCGCTGTTATCGTCGCCATGAATCCCCAGATCACCGCGCCCATGGTGGAGTATGCTGACAACTATTCGCGTACTCAAAACGTTGAGACGCTCAGTCGCCGAGCAGAGATTTGGGACTGGGCCCAAGGCCAAATCAATCGAACTGCGATGACGCAAATCCTTGGCTCCGGCTACAATGCTGGCGCGAATTTCGACCTCGGTAGCTTGGGGCGGATCTACAGTCTCCACAGCGACTTCTGGACTACGTACCACGCGACCGGATTAGTAGGATTGGCGCTGACGTTCTGCGCATGGGGGGTGTACGTGCGCCGCGTGGCTGGCGGGTGGGGGCGCGCAGAAGCCGCCCTCCCCGCTACACTCGCTGTGATGATCCTTGCGCGCGGTTTCACGGAGACAAACTTCGGTTCGTCAACGCCAACGCACTTCCTGTTCTGGCTGGGCCTAGGGCTAGCCCTTGCGTTGACCTCCAAGGCCTTGTCTCAGACTGCGCCGGACACCAGTAGGCAGCACCCAACAGAGGCTCGACATTTGACCGCTCCCGCGCCGCGCCGATTCAAGCGCGGTCGCCAGGGGTTGCGGCGCAGAACGTGGGGCTGATGCGCGAGACGGTGGGCCACTTCTGCGCCGGTTTAAAGGAAATGAGAACGAGCGCACATGTGTGGGCGACCAGCGCTATCCGCGCATTCGAGTGGTCGCGGGCGCTCGTTGGGCATTGGCGGGCACCTACTCCACGTGATCGTGAGCAGTCGGCCGATGGGGCATGGGTCAGGGGTTCGTCTGAGCATCACGCTCGCGCTGGCCGGAGAGCCTTCGCCAGCTGTCGCTGTGAGGGTCAGGCGCGACTTGCCGCCTGCCGGTCCCTCGATCATTGTGAGAGCCTCGGGGTTGATAGTTGATCTCCAGCGCCGAACGGTAGAGGCCGGCCGCCGTGGTTCAGCCGCACCGCTTCCGACCTAGGGCCGCCATGCGCCGAGTAGGGCCTGACGTGGTTGTAGTCGGGCCGCCAGCGCTCGATCACAGCCCAGGCCTCGGCCAGACTTTCGAAGACCTCTTCGTTCAGGCACCGTCGCGCAGCTTGCCGTTGAAGCTCTCGACAATCGGTTCTGCTGTAGTTTGCAGTCCCGGCCTCCTGCTCCCGCAGCACGCCGATGATTTCCGCCTCGTTGAAACCTGCCCTTCTCACGTCCGTCTCCTCGGGTGACGGACTCTCACTCGAAAATGCGGGATCAGGGGCAGGCCCAGTTTGCCAAGCGTTCGCTGGGCCGCATCTGGGCGTAGACCTAGCTGGACGCGCACTTCGCCGCAACGATGTGCTTCATCGGCGACCGCGTCTTGACTAGCGCGCCCGTCGCGGACCGGCGGCCTCTGACCTTCGGTGGCCAAGGAACACGGTTACGTGGAAAGTGGGGTGGGAATCGCTCGTCTGATGGCCGAACTGGCCAAGCATCTGCCGAAGACCGAGCGGCGCAACTTCTCGCTCGCCACGGCCTCAGTGGTGGGAGACGCGTTAACATCGGATAATTGGCGCCATTCCTCATAAGTTCGCCCACGGCAGGGCAAGAATCACGGGTGAAGTAACGAGGCTGAACCTAGCCTTTCCAATAGCTGCTGCCGCTCCGTTGCAAGACCTAGCGGGCCGAGGGAGGTGAGAGCGTTGAATACGTCGGCAGCGACTTTCTGCGCCACTGCTTGGCTGCGCGCAGCCGCGTAGGCAGACAAACTGCGCTCGTATGTCGTTCGCGCCCTCATCAAGCGCTCAAGAGCTTGAGCGGTGGCGGACGAGTCACGAATATTCGCGGCCTCACCAAGCTTGAACCGACGAACTTCCTCTCCAATTTGGAAGTTGTGTTGCGTCAGAACGGGCTTGCCGAAGCGAGCCGCCAATCCGATAACGCCGGACGAGCCGACGTGATCCAAATACGGAGCGAGCACGATATCGGCGTCCATCAGCCGCCGCTGGAGTTCGCTAGCACGCAAATACCCTTCCGAAACTTCGATGGCTACGCCCCGATCGGAGAGAGCCTTGAGCCCGTTCATGACCGTATTCCGGTAGGTCTCATCGACAAACTTACCAGCTATAGTGAGGTGTATACTAGGAAGCAACACCGCATCCAAATTTAAGATGCCTTCGATCATCTCAAGGATACCCTTCCTCGGCTTTAGAACGCCGAAGAGAAGTAGATGTGTTCGCTTCTGATCGCGGCTCCTCTTTATTGCTGAACCCACGTCGCTGTCCAATTCTGATAATGCATCTGGAAATTCAATTACCGGACAGCGGATGGCGCGCTTCCAAGCGGGATTATAGGTCAAAAGGCAGAGTGCCGTTGTGCTCGCGATCTGAAGTAGTCGTAATTTCGCGATCGCCTTGATACGATCCTTGTAAGAGATCATATCGGACCGCGAATAGTTAAAGATGTCGCGAAAGTAAACTCCGGCCCACAGAGGAATTCGTTGAGCCTGCGCTCTCAACATTGCGATTGGAGCGACAAAGGGATCGAGCATCGGAAAGAACCATGCGTCTTCAGGCGAGGTCCTGCGGAGCAGGCCGCTGATGTACATTGTTGCGTCTTGCACCGTTCCCAGGCCAATATCAACATCCCGCACGTATTCTACTTTAGCGGGTATGCGACCTATTATATCCACGGCTCCATGCCATGTGCTCCGGGAGGTTTCAACGCGCATAGCGATGCCTGATACTTCAGAAGCGCGCATATAGAATGCCAACTGCCCGGCATGATGCCCGTCACTAAAGGGGTCGCAGAAATACAAGCGTCTTGAGGTCATGCAGTGGCCTCGCCACGGGTCTTCGACCAATCGCGAATTGCTCGGGTTGCAAATATCGGTAGCAGCCAGGTCGACGTCAACGCAGCTGCCGAAACTAGGCCCAATAGGATCGATTCTGAACCATGCTTACTCGCCATCAAGGTTAATCCCGCCATGATTGCTGCCTCTACACTGTACAGGATCGCCACTGTCTTTGTGCGCCCTGAGGCAATCAAGAGTACGGCCCAAAGGTGGCCCCAAGCTACTTGCGCAAAGAAGAACCCGCACAGGCCATAGAATAGCGGGGACGATGTGGCGCCATGACCCGTCCAGAGCCGCAAGAGTTCGTCGCCGAAGAAGGTCAGGCCGGAGAAGGCAGCTGCCGCCGCGGCGAGTATGAATGCTCCCAGCCACCTGGCCATGACATGCGCCGAGCGATCACCTTCTCCGATTGCGCGGGCGATAGCCGGCCAGGTCGTCGAGCTGACCATTGAGATCACGGTGACAAAGGCGACTAGTAGGCGCAGCACAAGTCCAAGATCCAAAGCTCGAGCGGGGCCAAGTGACGCAGAAAGTAACACGACCGGAAGTTGGCTCTGAACCAGCGAAGCGATCTGTATGACGAAGAATGAGGCCCCTCCCCTGGCGAGCCGGACTAGATCAGCAAGATCCCCCTTCGATACACGAAAGTATGGTTGATAGGTCTTCGCAACTATCCCTGCGAGCAGCAAAGATCCGATCAGCTGACCTCCTGCTATCGCGGCGATGAAAGTCACCGGCTGTGGCATAAGCCACGGGAGCGTCATCAACGCGACCAACGAAAGCGCGCTACCCGCAGCGCGGCAGTAATTGGTAACGAATTGCTTCAGCGTACCGATGTTGACGCCTTCGAAGACTTGCAAGAACACGTTGGCCGCACCCAATATAATCATGGCGAGTGCAGCTAGGTGCAGCTGTGTGCGTGAGATTTCAGGAGGTAGCGGAACACTGTTTGCCCACACCTGGATCGCCCAGGCGAGGAGCAAGGTCGCGACACTCGTGAATGCTGCAGAGCATATTAATGCTGAGCTTAACAGCTGTCGAAGCTTGGTTGGATTAGAGCGTTCATAAGCGATGACCTGGCCCAGGGCGGAGTGGAGGCCGAACGTGCCTAGGTTCATCCAGCTAACCAAGGCAAGTAGAGCAAGGACGGTCCCGAAGCCCGCCTCACCGAGCAGGGCAATTCCAATGGGCGGCGCAACGAATGTAGGCATGATTGCCAGCGCCCGGGCTACGACCCCCGAGCTGAGGGCCGCTGCGATTCCACGGCCGGTCCCCGGCCCGATTGGCCGACGAGGTGTTAGGCGGGGAGCCAAGATTAGGCCTTACCAAGCATACTTTCGGCTTGTTCAAGAGTAATCTTCGGAAAGATGTCGAGCTTTCCCCCAACAGTGGCGTCGAAGATCCGTCTACCCCCGCGCTAAAGGCGGTAAGCGCCTTGGCATACTCGACCTCACTTTGATCAAGATCAGGGGTGCCCCATACCGTACCAGATTTGAAATAGTCCGGGTGGAAGTGGTTCTCGTCGGCACCCTCACGCCGTTGATACGTGCTGGCACTCCCCGTGAACTTGAAGCTGTGATCGACGCCAAAAATGATGACCGGGTCCGCGCCCATCCAATACGCCAGCTGAAGAGCGATGTAGGTGACCGTCGCCGAGGATCCAAAGCCGAAGGTCGGGTCGGTTACGAACTCATTCGAATTTCGAGCATGGAAGTAGCTCAAACGTCGGCGGTTCTCGCTTTTCAACAACCAACGCGCCTTCCAAGCCACATACGTCGGTATAGTGGAGCTCGCGAAGGAGCTCTGATGTTGCAACGCGACGACATTGTTCAAGCAAACCACGTAGGAAGGACGCCATGTGGTTCGTTCGAAGAGCAAGTCGATCTTGTTCATCCCAATAGCTGGGTAACCGCTGAACCTCTCGAGCGGCGTTTCAATCAGACTGGGCCCATTTCCGACAACGAGCAGCGGCTGACCTACATGGACATCGCGGAGGGCCGCAATGTCGCGCCAATTACCTGACGCCTTATACAACAATTCGTCCACGAAATAACGGACCGGCTTGGTTATAGACAGCGCAGCCTTGCCCGCTACACCTAATATGTTCTGCCGCTCTGCGTCCACTCGTGGCCCTCTCTCTCGTTATTAAGCAGTCGCGGCGGAATAGTTGGCGAGGAACCATTGATAGCTTTGCCTCAGCCCATCCCGGAGTTCTATCCGCGGCTCCCACCCGGCCTCCCGAAGCCTGTCAGCGCTCATGAGCTTCCGAGGTGTACCATCGGGCTTTGAAGTATCGCAGACGATGTTCCTCGGAAGGCCAACGACATCGCAGATTATGCCTGCGACTTCGCGGATTGGCAGGTCCACGCCGGAACCAACGTTGATATGCTCGTAGTCGCTGTAGGTCTTGAGTAGGAATACCACGGCATCTGCGCAGTCGTCGGCGTGCAAGAACTCCCGCAGAGGCGTCCCTGAGCCCCAGATAGTCAGATGGTCATCGCCACGGAGCTTGGCCTCATGCGCCTTGCGCATGAGGGCAGGCAGCACATGGCTTGAATTGAGGTCGAAGTTGTCGCCCGGCCCGTAAAGGTTGGTCGGCATGGCGCTGATGAAGTCGCAGCCGTGCTGCTTCCGGTAAGCTTGAGCGAGCTTGATGCCGGCGATCTTGGCGATCGCATACCACTCGTTGGTGGGCTCGAGCGCGCCTGTCAGCAGCGCGTCTTCGGGGATCGGTTGGGGGGCCAGCTTCGGGTAGATGCAGGAGGAGCCGAGGAACACCAGCTTTTCCACACCCGTCCGGTAGGCGCCGTGGATGATGTTGGCTTCCAGAATGAGGTTTTCATACAGGAAGTCGGCTGGGTAGGAGTCATTCGCCAGGATGCCGCCGACCTTGGCGGCGGCGACCACGACGGCCTCCGGCCGCTGGTCCGCCATCCAAGCTTCGACGTCTGCCTGTCGGCCAAGATCCAGCTCCGCGCGCGTGGCCGTAAGGATCTCGCAATCCTCGGTCTGAAGTCGACGCACGACCGCCGAGCCGACCATCCCGCGGTGGCCGGCAACCCACACGCGTTTGCCTCTAAGGGGGTAGATCTCACGCATAGGCGGCGATCGGATCAGTGAGCATGGTCTTGAGATCTTCCTTAACCATCTCGCGGGCGAGCTCGCGAACGTTGGTTTCGTGCTCCCAACCAAGCTTGGTCTTCGCCTTAGCAGGGTCGCCGAGGAGGAGGTCAACCTCCGTCGGGCGGAAGTAGCGCGGGTCGATCTCGACCAGGCAACGGCCAGTCTTGGCGCAATAACCCTTCTCATCCACGCCTTCACCTTCCCAACGGAGGCTCAAGCCGGCGTCTTCGAAGGCCCATTCGACGAACTGCCGAACCGTGGTCGTCTCGCCGGTAGCGAGGACGTAGTCGTCCGGCTCGTCCTGCTGGAGCATCATCCACATGCCGCGGACGTACTCGCGGGCGTGGCCCCAGTCGCGCTTGGCGTCCAGATTCCCGAGAAAAAGCTTCTCTTGGCGCTGGTGAGCGATCGCCGCTGCGGCGCGCGTGATCTTGCGGGTCACGAAGGTCTCGCCCCGAAGCGGGCTTTCGTGATTGAACAGGATGCCGTTCGAGGCATGCATGCCATAAGCTTCGCGGTAGTTCACCACGATCCAGTAGCTGTAGAGCTTTGCTACGCCATAGGGGCTGCGCGGGTAGAAGGGGGTCTTCTCCGACTGGGGAACCTCTTGCACCAGGCCATAGAGTTCCGAGGTCGAGGCCTGGTAGAAGCGCGTCTTCTTCTCCAGCCCGAGGATGCGGATGGCCTCGAGGAGCCGCAGCGTACCGACGGCGTCCGCGTTGGCAGTGTACTCCGGTGTCTCGAAGCTCACCTGCACGTGGCTCTGAGCCGCGAGATTGTAGATCTCGTCCGGCTGGACCTCCTGCACGATGCGGATGAGGTTGGTCGAGTCGGTCAGATCGCCATAGTGCAGGATCAGCCGCGGATTGGCTTCATGCGGATCCTGATAGAGGTGCTCGATGCGCCCCGTGTTGAACGATGAAGACCGTCGCTTCACGCCGTGAACGATGTAGCCTTTGCTGAGCAGGAGCTCGGTGAGATAGGCGCCATCCTGGCCAGTCACACCCGTGATGAGGGCGACCTTTGGAGTGGTGACGTTGGACATTCGGCTCCTCGCTTAGGCGGCAGCAAGCGCTTCGGGCGCTTCACGCTGCTCGGGTGTTACAAATAGTGCGGCGTCAGTGAAAGCCTGGATCAGGCGGTGACGCGAGAGTTCACCGGCGAGCCGCAGGCGCTCGTCCTGCTGAGACGCGCGCGGCGGTTCCGAGCTGGTCGCCAGGATCGCCCTGGCAAGCGCGTCGGCATCGCCAGGGGGTGTTCGGTGGCAGCTGTCGCCAAGGAACTCCGCCAACTCCGTGCCGGCATCGGCGGTGACGAGGATGCGGCGCCCTGAGGCTAGCATCCCGCCGAGCTTCGAGGGCAGAAGCAGATCCGCCGCGCTGCGCTCCTGGGGCAGGACATGCAGATCCGCCAGGCCGAGGAAGTCGCCGAAGCGGGCCTCAGGCTGGAAGTCGAGCAGCTTGATGTTCGGCAGCTCCCGCGCCGCCTGTTCGACAGCCCCGCGCATCGGCCCTTGCCCGGCGATGACGAAGACAATGTCCGGCTGAGGAGCGAGACGCCGAGCGGCTTCGACAAGCAGCTGAACGCCTTGCTTGGCGCCGATATTGCCAGAGTAGAGGACGACGAAGGACCGCTCGGATATCCCAAGTTCGCGCCGGTAGGCGAGTGACGTTGGGACGGGCTTGATCGCATCTGTGTCCACCCAGTTGCGGACGACCCTGATCACATCGTGCGGCACGCCCTTCGCCCTGAGGTGATCCGCCATGCGGTTGGAGATCGTGATGACCCTGTCGAAGCTGCGGGTCATGCTTCGGTCGAACGCGCGGGCCAGCCGATCCAAAAAGCCCGCCGCCACGAAGGTGGCCCACCGCGAACGCCGCGTCGATCTCCAGATCCTGCACATGGAGTACAGAGCGGGCGCCGCAGAGGCGTGCGGAGAGTAGCGCCACAGGGGCAACGAAGAGCGTCGGCTCCACTGCGAGGACAATGTCCGGCCGCTCCCTTAGCGCCTGCGCGACGAAGACCGGAGCTGAGCATATGGCGAACGACAGCGGCGCGAGCAGACGATGGAAGCTGCGCATCACCCTGGGCAGATAAATCGGGCAGCGAAGGACGCGAACACCGTCCAGCGTCTCTTGGCTCCAGCGTCGGTTGGAGAACCCCTGCTGGGTCCGCCAGCCGGGATAGTGCGGCGGGGTGGTGACGACCGTGACTTCGTGGCCCTGCTGCTGGAGGTAGGCGCCGATTTCGCCTGTGTAGCGGCCCACCCCTGCCATCTCTGGGGCGTAGTTGATCCCATAGATGAGGATGCGCTTGCCCACTCAACCCCCGCTGACACACACAAAGACAGGTCGACGGGCCCCGCCCCGTCCAGATGCTCTCGTTAACTGGCCGCGAGACGGGAAGCTAGCTACCAAACGGCCGCACACGAGCAAGATCGTCAGGTTGCCTCACAAGCGACCACCCGCCCCAGACTTGAGGCTAGACGAAGCGTGTGGCGGTTTCGTCACGCCAGAGGGATAGCGCCCGCCGCAGGTCGGTTTCGAAATTATATCCGGCTTCCAAGAGCCAACCAGGACGCACCTTCGTCGATTGAACAAGCTTCATGACCCGCTCACGATGGATCGGGGTGCGGATGCCGGCCGCCGACAAGGCTTCGAAAACGGGGGCCATGGCCAGGAAAGGCCAAAGCGGCAGCGTGGGGGGGATTGACCTTCCACCCGGCGACGTCGCGGAAGGCGGCGACTATGTCCTCCGTCGTGCTGAGCTGCGGGTCCGCGAAGTTGTAGCGAATGAAGGGTTCGTTTCGCGTCAAGGCGAACGCGAATGTGCCGAGCAGCTCGTCGACATATCCCCCCGATTTCACGGTGTCGCGGCGGCCTGGGAAGGCGAAGTAGCCGCGCCGCAGAGCGTTAGCCAAATGCGTGTAGTTCCCAAATTCACCTGGCCCGAAAACGACGCCGGGCCGCACGATAACGAGCCGTCGGCCTGCCGCCGCAACCTGCCAATCCTCATGAATGAGTTCGGCCATGCGCTTGGACCGCCCGTAGTCCGAAACTGGCCGGAGCGGCGAGTCCTCGGCGACGACATCCTCACTGGGCCCGTACACTGAGATCGAGCTGGTGAACACGATTGTTGGGATCTCACAAGCCGCGGCGAAACGCGTAACCTGCAAAGCGCCGTTCACGTTGGTGTCGTAGTACTCAGCGGGAGGATGGCCTGGTGTGCGATGGACTGCGGCTAGGTTGTAGATTTCGTCAACCCCGAGTCCCAGCGCGGTTGGGAGGGGGTGACGGACGTCCCCCTCGACGTATTCAACCTTTGGAACCCGTTCGCGCGGCGGCGCGATATCAACTGCGACGATGCGATCATATCTCGCATCCTCTGCGAGACGCCGGGCCAGACGGGTTCCGATGAACCCGCTCGAGCCTGTGATGACCGCCCCCAGTCCCATCTGCTTCGCTACCCGATTTTACTCTCGACCAACTCGTATGCTGTGAACGGACCAGTACAGGCTACTGGTCCTGATAATATTTCTTATATTTGGCATAGTAGTAAGTTTGATCGCCATACCCGTAGCGAACCTGCCGTTTCATATCGACCTGGCTCAAGACCACGCCGCCAACGTGGGCGCCAGAGGTTTCCAGCAACTTGAGCGCAGAGTCCGCCGCCTGGATCGGCGTCTGGCGCCATTTGGTGAGGAACACGACAGTGTCTGCCTTCGCTGCGAGCACTCGCGTGTCCGACACGGCGAGGGTTGGAGCTGTATCGAGGATGACGAGGTCGTACTTGCCGGTGGCGTCGCGCAGGATCTGGTTCATGCCGGCCGTGTCGAACACATCTTCCGGCGTGAAGGAGCTGCGGGCCAGCGGCAGCACGTCGAGGCCGGTCGCCTCATCCCGTACGATGACCTCTTCGACGGTCGCCCGGTTCGTCAGCACGTCAAGAAGCCCGCGCTCAGGCTGGATCCCGAGCAGGTTATTCACATTACGACGGCGAAGGTCGCAGTCGATGATGAGCACCTTGGAGCCGCCCTGAGCGGCCGAGCGGGCGACGCACACCGCCGTTGTCGACTTGCCTTCGGAGGGGAGGGCGGAGGTGAACACCACCACCTTCGCGGGGCGACCGTCGCGGACGGTGCGGAGCGCCGTGCGCAACGAGCGGATCGCTTCGGAGAAGCTGGAGAGAGGCTTCTCGACCACATAATCAACTGGCGTCAGGTGCTTGTGCGTGGCCTCCACCACGGAGCCGAGGCTCGGCAGCGCGCCCAGGAATGGCAGCCCGAGGTGGTTCTCGACGTCCCGCCCCGTGGTGAGGCTCGACTGCAGCCGCTCGGCGACCAGCACGCTGGCGGCGCCGGCGCCAAGGCCGAACAGCAGGCCTAGGGCCAGGTTCATCGGCACATTGGGAGAACTCGGCCCAGCCGGCATACGGGCTAGGCTGACAATCTTGGCGTCCGGCTGCTCGCCGCCAAGGGCGGCGTTGGTCTGCTTCGAGCGGTTGAGGAAGTCGGTGTAGACGGTCCGAGCCGCCTCGGCCGCGCGCTCGAGCTCCGCCAGTTGCAAGGAAGCGGCCCCGTCATTGGCCAATGTGCCGCGGGCTGAGCCCAGGCTGCCCTGCAGCGATGCGACCCGCTGGCGGGCCACTTGCGATCGGCCTTCGAGGCCAGCGATGACCCGGCGAAGTTCGGCGTCGATCTGGCCGTCCAGGTCGGTGAGCGCGCTCTGCGCCTTCAGAAGATCGGGATGCTGCGAACCGTAGCGGTCTTGCAGCTGGGCGACACGGCCGCTGACCTCAGCCCGCTTGCCGCGCAGGTCGCGGAGCAGCTGCGAGTCAAACGACTCCGTGGAGGCCCCGGCGCGGCCGAGCTGTGCGCGGGCCATCCGGAGCCGCGCTTCGTCTTCGGCGAGCGCCGCACGGGCGGTGGCGAGCTGCTGGTTGTAGTTGGAGACCTCGCCCGCCGTGTAGCTGGCGCCCGGGTTCGCCAACAGTCCGTTTGCGGCCTTGTATTGGGCGATCGCCTGGTTCGCCTTATCCACATCCGCCTTCAGGGCCGCCAGGCGCTTGTTGAGGAACTCGCCGGACTGGGCGCCGGTCTGCGCTTTCGCGTCCTGCTGGGCCCGGAGGTACTGCTGGGCGTAAAGATTGGCGACATCGCGCGCCCGCGCTGGATCGTCCGCGGTGAAGCTGATGTTGATCGCCGAGGTGAGGCCGGCGCGGGTGGCCTTCACGCCGGCTTCAATCTGCGGAAGGACCAGATCGACCGGCCGCTGGGGCGTCGCCATGGCGGCGGCGACCTTCTGGGCCAGGGCGCGCGAGCGCACCACCTCGACTTCCGTGTCAACCGTCGCGGAGTCTACAGGCGTGGGGGCGCCGCCCGCAGCGCTGGCGGGCGATTCCAGCACGACGGTCGAAGTCGCCGTGTACTTGCGCGGCGCCAGGGCGGTGACGATCGCCGCCACCAGGAAGCAGCCGAGTGCGACGCCGACGAACAGCCGCCAGCGGGAGAGAAAGATCGTCAGAAGACGGGTGGGTTCAAACCGTTCGCCCGGATAGCCGCGCTCGAATGCGTCGCTGCTGGCGTTGCGGTCAGATCCGGCCTCCGGCCTTTCGGTCAAGGCGTCGCTCATCGCCACATCACGCTCCCAATAGATCGGCAGATAACTTGGTTCGGACTCGCCCCGCCGCCCGCGCCTCCAAACAGCACCGACGAACGTATGTCGAGCATAAAGTCAGGCGCTCGCCCGCCAATGCGGCACTCTGACCGAATGCCAAGCGCGACGACTGCGTTATGATTTTTTCACTTCATCTTACAAAACAGGTCGTGACAAAACCCGGTTAAGGCGAGAAGCGGCCATGAGGCCCGCTTGCGCGGCAGTGTCTAACCTGTAACACTTTCAGTTGAAAGTCGCCTTACGGTTCAAATGATCGTCGTCCACGTCCTGACTCGTCTGCTGCGCGCTGGCGCTGAGGAGAACACCCTCGCGATCTGCCGCCTGCAGCGCGCCGAGGGGCACCACGTGGTGATCCTTCATGGCGCCGAGTTCGACAGCGCCATGGTCGCCGAGGCGCGCCGCGAATTCGACGTCTACCAGCTGGACCGTCTTGTTCATCCCATCTCATTGGTCGACGACCTGGCCGCGGTGGGGCAGATCCGCGCGCTTCTGCGCGCGCTGAAGCCGGACGTGGTCCACACCCACCAGAGCAAGGCGGGGGTGGTGGGGCGCATGGCCGCACGACTCGAGCGGGTGCCGCTGGTCGTGCACGGCGTCCATATCATCCCCTGGACGCGCATCGGCCCCATCAGCCGCGCCGTCTATATCGCCGCCGAACGCCTTTGTGGGCTTTGGACGCATGCCTATGTGGACGTCAGTCCGACGGTTCGTAATGAGTACCTGCGCCACGGGCTCGGGCGGCCCGAGACGCACTTCGTCCAGCTGAGCCCGATCGAAATCGGGCGGTTCGCAAGCGCATCCTGGCCAGACGACTGGCGGTCTCTGCTCGACGTGACGGATCGCAGTCAGAAACCGCCGGTGATCCTGATGCTGGCCGCCTTCGAGCCGCGCAAGCGGCATATCGAACTATTGGAAGCGCTGGCCCGGACGCCGCTGCCCCGCGGCACGCGGGTGCTGCTGGCTGGGGACGGCCCGGAAGTTGCGCGCGCGCAACGTACGGCGCGCGCCCTCGGCCTGACGGAGACGGTGCGCTTCCTCGGCCATCGGCCAGACCCTGAGCGACTGATCGCTATGGCTGATGTTTGCGTCCTGACGTCTGAGCGGGAGGGCCTGCCGCGCGTGGTGGTGCAGTATCTGGCAGGCGGGCGGGCGACGGTGGCGACGGATTTGCCAGCGCTCAGCGACATCCTGGTCGACGGCCGCAATGGCGTCATCGCCGCAGACGTGCAGGGGGCCGCCGACTGCGCCGTCGGACTGCTGCAGAACACGCTCAAGCGGGAGCGGCTTGCGGCGGGGGCGGCGGCCACTGATGTCAGCGCCTGGTCGGGCGAACGGGCCTATCCCACGGTGCAAGCCGCCTATGCCACGGCGGCCGCCCGTGTCGGAGTGGACCTGGCGAACAGGGCGCCCCCTCCGGTGGGGGCCACACGGGGGCGTGTCGTGGCGCTTTAGGCGCAGGGATTTGGAGGGGCTGGGGGATGCTGGGGTTAACGCGGACGCCGCTGCGGGTCAGCCTGTTTGGCGGCGGGACCGACTATAGGGCCTACTTCGAGCGCCGGCCTGGCGCGGTCGTCGGCTTCGCGATCAACCGCTACATCTATATCTCCGCCCTGAACCTGAAGGGCTGGCAGACCTACAACTACCGGGTGGCCTACTCGTTGCTGGAGCAGGTCTCTGAGGTGGACGACATCCAGCACCCGATCGTCCGCGAAGTGCTGAAGGCCTGGGACGTTCGTGAACGCCTCGATCTGAGCTGCCAGTCGGACTTCCCGGCGGGCAGCGGCCTGGGCTCCTCCTCCGCCTTCACCGTCGGCTTCATCAACCTGGTCAGCAGCCTGTTCGATCGTCCGCTTTCGAAATTCGAACTGGCCCGCAAGGCGATGTATGTTGAGCAGGAGCTGCTCTGCGAGAATGTGGGGGTCCAGGACCAACTGCATACGGCGATCGGCGGTCTGAACCGGTTCGATTTCGACGGCGCCAAAATCTCCGTCACTCCCGTTCAGCTGTCGCGCGACGCGCTGGACCGGCTCAACAGCTGCCTGGTCCTTGTGCACAGCGGCGTGGTTCGCCGGGCGTCCGATGCGGCGGAGCTGCAGATCCAGTCCATCCGGCACGGACAGACTGACGCGGAACTTGGCGCTCTTTACGACCTTGTCGGTGAATGTGTCGCGCTGCTCGAAGGCGGCGGCGGCGACGTCGTCGCCGAGCTGGGCGGCCTGCTGCGGGAAGGCTGGGCGATCAAGCGCCGCTTGGCGCCAAACATCAGCAACAGCGCCGTCAACGATCTCTATGAGGCTTGCCTTGGTGCGGGGGCCTACGGCGGCAAGCTGTGCGGCGCCGGTGGGGGGCGGGGCGATGTTCATGCTGATCGAGCCGGAACGTCTGCCGGCGCTACGAGCCGCGGTCGCGCCCCTCTCGGTCGTGCCGATCGAGATTGACGTCGATGGGGCGGTCGTTATGCAACCCAGCGGGCACGTTCAGGAGAACAGGCGCCCGGCCCGGATCGAGCCTGCCCCTCGTGTCGCCTGGGCCGCGGCTGCGGCGGAGTAGGCATGCGCGTACTAATCACCGGCGGCGCCGGCTATATCGGATCCATCCTGACGCCGCTGCTTTTGGCCGATGGCCACGAGGTGACGGTGCTCGACACTTTCGCCGGCGACAGCTTCTCTCTGGCCGATTGCTGCCGTTACGAGGGGTTCACGCCCATCCGCGGCGATGCGCGCGACAGTCGGTTGCTCGACGAGCTCGCGCCGCGGCACGACCTGTTCATTCCGCTGGCGGCGCTGGTGGGCGCCCCGCTCTGCGCCCGAGACGCCATCGGCGCGGTGACGACGAACCGCGATGCGGTGAAGGACCTGATCGCGCGCCTGTCGCCCGACCAACGGGTGATCTATCCCACGACCAACTCCGGCTATGGCGTCGGGGCCGCCGACGCCTTCTGCACCGAGGAATCTCCCCTACGACCGATCTCGCTCTACGGCAGCAGCAAGGTGGAGGCGGAGCAGGCCGTGCTGGACTGGGGCCACGGGGTGACTTTGCGTCTCGCCACAGTCTTCGGAGCCGCGCCGCGGATGCGGCTGGACCTGCTGGTGAACGACTTCACCTACCGCGCCTTTCGTGACCGCTTCGTGGTGGTCTTCGAAGGCCACTTCCGCCGCAACTACATCCACATCCGTGACGTCGCCAAGGCGTTCCGGCACGTGCTCGCCCACTACGACCGCGTGAAGGGCGAGCCCTTCAATGTCGGGTTGTCCGACGCGAATCTGACCAAGCTGCAGCTGTGCGCGAAGATCCAGGAACAGGTCCCGGCCTTCGTCTATCTGGAGTCGGAGATCGGCCAGGACCCCGACAAGCGGGACTACATCGTCTCTAACGACAAGTTCGAGGCCACCGGCTGGCGTCCGGATTGGACGCTTGACGCCGGCATCGCCGAGCTCCTGAAGGCCTATCAGATGCTGAACGTGAACCGGTTCGCGAATGTCTGAAGATCGCGCCGCCGCAAAGTCAGCGCTTCGTGAAGCGGAAGCGGGGCGCCTTCAGATCCGACGATGCGTGGCTGCCTCGGCGACGTCCGCTTCACGGGCTTTGCGCGCGTCCTCGAGCTCGATCGCGAGCGCATGGGCTTCCTGCGGCGTCATGATGATGGAGGTCGGATAGCCGGAGAGGCCGGTGATCGCGACCTCAACGCCGCGGACATGGACAAAGACAGCGACGGAACCTGGCATTTTCCCCCTCCAGCTGCGCCAGACGCACGTCTCCGCGAAGATGTCTCGCGGACCAGACGGGCCCCAGCCCACCAAGGTGTCAAATGCTAAGCGTCGCCGTCGGTTCCAGATCGCCGTTGGCGCGATGCAGGTTCGGTCATTGAGGCTGCTGCGAGGCCCTTCCGGCGGCTTACCGACGCTTCTTCGGCCAGCGGGCGGACGTTGGTGATCAGCGACCCGCGGCCGTTCGGCGCCAAGCCCATGTGCGACAGGTCCGCATGGCTTGCGGTGATCTTGGCGCAGGCGCTCCATGGGCGACTGTCGCGCGGCGCGCGACGGGCGTGTTTGTCCAGGCGGGTGCGCTCGAACGCAGACGACGAGCCTCGACCGATGGGGGTCGCCTTTGCAGCCGGCCCGAGCTTGACGACGGCGCCGGAGAACCACGCATCGACGGATGCAGACCGGCTGCGCCGGCTCAAGCCGCGTGCGGCAGCGGCGCGCCGACGCGCGGCTCGGCCCTCAGCTCTCCCCGGCTTAGCAGCCAGTAGGTGACGGGCGTCGCCACGCGCGATAGCAGGGTGGAGGTGACCAGACCGCCCATGATGGCGATGGCAAGCGGCGAATAGAGCCCGGAGCGCTCCAGGGCCAGCGGCATCAGCCCGAGGAACGCCGTAACCGAGGTCAGCAGGACCGGCAGGAAGCGCACCTCGCCGGCTCTTTCGATCGCCTCGCGCAGCGGGACGCCATCACGGCGCAGCTGCTCGGTGAAGTCCACGAGGAGGATCGAATTTTTGATCTCGATGCCGATCAGCGCGATCAGGCCGATGGTTGCGGTGAAGGACAGGGAATTGCCGGTGATCCACAGCGCCGCCACCGCGCCGAAGAGGCCAAGCGGAATGACGCCGGCGACGACCAACGCAGTCTTGAACTTGCCGAACTCCAGCACCAGCACGGCCAGGATGCCGAAAATCGCGATGAGAACCGCCGCGCCCAGGCCGGCGAAGCTCTCTGACTGCGCCTCGGCCTGCCCGCCCAACGAGATCCGGTAGCCCGGCGGCAGCTGAAGACGCGCCGTCAATGTCCGGCTCGCCTCCTCCGTGACGGCGGAGGTGAGATAGCCGGTTTGCACCTGGCTGGTGACGGTGACGGTGCGCTGGCGTTCGTAACGCGTGATACGGGCCGGGCTGGAGCGGAACTCCGGCGAAGACACCGCGCCCAGGGGCGCGGCCTCCCCGCCCGCGGTCGGCACGTAGATGTTTGAGAGGGCTGAGAGCTCGTTGCGCGCGCTCATGGGCAGACGGACCCTGACGGGATAGTCGTCGCCGTCCGGATCGCGGAACCGCGCGGTTTCCTCGCCGGATAGCGCCAACCGCGCGACCCGCCGCGCCGCGCCCGCCGACGCGCCCAGGGCGGCCGCCTTGCCCTCGTCCAGCCCCAGGTCGAGATCCGTGCGATCGATGCTCAGGGGGGTTGTTGACGTCGCGCGTGCCGGGCGTGGCCTTCAGGATCCGCTCAGTCTCGGCGGCGAGGGATTTTAGAACCGACATGTTCTCGCCGCGCAGGCGGACCGCCACCGGCGCCTCTACGGGCGGCCCATTTTCGAAGGTGATCAGGGTGATCCGCGCGCCGGGATAGCCGGCGAACTCGCCCCGCAATCGGTCGAGCAGGGCCTCGCTCTGTCCTGGCTTCCAGGCCACCAGAGAGGCGAAGACCTCCGCATAGTTCGACTGCGGCTGGCGCTGCATCTGGTTATAGAAGATCTGCGGATTACCCCGGCCAAGGTTCGCGGCCGCCCAGGCGACCTCAGGCTCGCGCGCCAGGCGGCTCTCCACGTAGCGTAGCGCGCGGTCGGTGCGCGCTAGCGACGCCCCTTCCTGGGCCTCGATCCGCACCAGAAACTGCGGCGTCTCCGCAGGAGGGAACAGGCTGGACCCGATCACGCCAAGCAGCGGGATCGTCGTCAGGCAGATCCCGCCGATGATGGCGAGCGCCGCCCATGGCCGCGCGAGCGCGCGGTGCAGCATAGGGCTGTAGACGCGGTGTATCGCGGCGTTTACGGCCTTCAGGACGGCGTTGCCCTCAGGATCTTCGTGGCGCGACAGGAAGCGGCTGGCGAGGAACGGGATGATGGTCAGTGAGACCACCAGGGACGCGCCGACGGTGCACAGCACGGTCACCGGCAGCGAGCGTATGTAGGCGCCTGAGCCCCCCGGAAGGGCGAGCAGCGGCAGGAAGGCCAGCATCAGCGTCGCCGTGCAGCCGATCACAGCCAAGGTGATCTGGCGGGTGGCCATGATCGCGGCGGCGGTGCGCTCCAGCCCCATGCGCAGGTGCCGCGCGATGTTTTCCACCACCACGATGCTGTCGTCGACCAAAAGACCGAGCGCCAACACGAAACCGGCGATCGAGAGCTGGTTTACCGTAAAGCCGAGGGCCTGGAGGAGGGACAGGCCGATCAGCAGCGAAAGCGGGATCGAGACCATCACCACGCCCGCCGCCCGCCAGCCGAGCGGCAGAAGCGTGATGCTGACCAAGCCCACGGCGATGCCGAAGTCGCGGAACAGCTTGCCCAGTCTATGCTCCACGTTCTTGGCCTGCACGAATGCGCGCTCCAGCTTCACGCCGCCCGGCAGAGTCCGTTCGAATTCGGCGAGCGCGGCCTCGACACCCGCCGTGACCTCGGCCACGTCAGCGCCGTCCTTCTGCGTGACTGTGACAAACACCGCGCGCCGGCCGTTGAACCGCGTCAGGTGCTGCGGTTCGGCCTCGGCCCACTGCACCTGGGCGATATCCCGCACACGCAAGACCTGGCCGCCGGCCTCCCGAACTGCGGTGTCGGCGACGTCCGCCACGTCCCGGAAGGCGCCGCCGCTCTTGACGTTGAAGCGCCGTTCGCCGGCGTGGATCGCCCCGATAGGGGCATCTGCGCCCGCGGCGCGCAGCGCGTCGGCCACCGCCGTTGGCGGCAGGCGGAGCTCGGCCAGGCGGCCCATGTCCAAAGCGACGCGAAGTTCCGATTGCGGCGTGCCCCACACCTCCGATTGGCGCACGCCGCTCACACGGTCGAGGCGCTCGCGCAGCCGCTCGGCGACCTTCTCCAAACGGCGCATCGGGAGGGTGTCGCTCACCAAGGCCACCTGCACGATGGCGACCTCCGTCGTTCGCGCCCGTCGCACCTCCAACAGAGTGAGGCCCTGGGGCAGCGCGCCGCGGATGGCGTTCACCTCCCGGACCACCTGATCGTATTTGCGCTCCGGATCCACGTCCCAGGTGAAGTTCACCGAGATCACCGCGGCCCCGTCCTGGCTGGTCGACGAAATGTCGTCCACGTCGTCCAGGCCCGACAGCGCATCCTCGATGGGATCGGCGACGAGCTGCTCCATCTCCGCCGGCTCGGCGCCGGGGAGGACCGCGCGCACCACCATGGTGGGAATTGGGAAGTGCGGGTCTTCCGAACGAGGCGTGGTGTTGAACGCGTTGAGACCCAGCATCACCAGCAGGGCGAAGGCCACCAGGGTGAACTGCCACCGACGGACGGCGAAATCGGCGATGTGCCAGTTCACCGTGCGGCGGCCCGCTGGGGGGCGAGGCGGCTGGGATCGACGACGCGCACAGCGTCCCCATCAGAGACAAAACCCGCGCCGGCCGTGATCACCTGCGTCCCGTTCACGAGCCCGCCAACCAGGGCGTGATCGCCATCGAAGCCGCCGAAGCTCACGGTCCGCCGGCGCGCCTTGCCGCCCGCATCCACGATCAGGACGGCGGCCGTTCGGCCCTGGGCCTCGATGATCGCCTCGGCCGGCAGGCGGGCCAGGGCCGGCGACGCCGCCGCCGCCGCCTCCGGGGCGACCGCAAGCCGGGCGCGGCCCATCTGGCCGCTGCGCAGCTCCGGCGACATGGCGGGCAGCTCGATCTCGACGTCGACCGCGCCTGTTCGGGCGCCGGAGCGCTCCCCGACTCGCGTGACGCGGCCGGTCAGGTGCGCAGCAGCGCCGTCCAGGGTCACCATGGCGGCAGACCCAGGGCGGATACGCCCGGCCTCGCGATCGGGCACCGGCGCCCACATGACGAGGGGGCTGCCCTCGTCCGCGACGCGCAGCACCATCTGCCCGGGTTGCACAACCTCACCAGTCTGGACCCCGCGTTCGAGCACCACGCCGGACACCGGCGAAACCAGGGTAGCCCACCGGCGATCGAACGCCGCGGCGCTAAAGCTCGCCTGCGCGGCTTGCACGGCGCTGCGGCGGTCATCCAGCCGTTGGCGGCTGACGAAGCCCTTCTCGAACAACGCCTCGTCACGGGCGAGGTCGCGCCGCGCCCGTTCCAAGTCGGCGCTCGCCCGCTGCTCGGCGGCCGCGACCCCGGCGGGATCCAGGGTGGCGAGCACTTGGCCTGCGTGCACGACGTCGCCCTGTTCCGTCCTAAGGCTGGTTAAGACCCCCGGCACGCGGAACGAAAGGTTCATCTCCCGCCGCCGCGCGACACGGCCGGTCGCCTCGATGTCGCTCGAGGCCCGGCCGATGGCGACGCGCACCGCCTCGACGGCCGGCGCCTGGGCGGGCGCGGCAACCGTTCCCCCTGCGCCGCTGCAGCCGGCCAGCAAGAGCGTGGCGCCCACGACGACGAAACTTCCACTTCGCACGGCGACGAACTCAACCAATCAATGATAGGTAATCAGTGATCGATGAAGATGTCCGATTGTCAAGCTGCCTGAAGGAGGTCACCACAGGTCGATGACTGAGAGCGTCCAGAGATCGCCGCGGAAGCCGAAGGGCGCGGGGAGCGAACGGCGGGAGGAGATCTTAGCGGCGGCTCTGCGCCTGTTTGGCCAATATGGGCTGCACGGGGTTTCGACCCGCCAGATCGCGCAGGCGGTCGGCATCTCCCAGCCGACGCTCTATGCCTATTTTCCCGCTAAGGATGAGATCGCCGCGGAACTGCACGACCGAGCCTTCCGCGACCTTGAGCGGCGGTACGAAGGGCTCCCGCTGGGAGCCCGCGACGTCGACGCCATCGCGGCCGTCCTGCAGATCTACGTCGATTTCGGCCTGAGCAACCCCGATGCCTATCGCGTCGCCTTCATGCTCGAAGGGATGCTCGGTCGGCAGGCGCCGTCCTGCGAACCGGATATCTCCAAGCCGGCGAAACGCGCCTTCGACATCATGAGACAATTGGTCGGAGACCTGCACGCCGCCGGCCTGAGCCGAACCGATGACCCCGAACGCCTGGCGCAATCGCTGTGGGCGGGTCTTCACGGGCTCGTGTCGCTGCTGATCGCGCGCCCGGGCTTTCCGTGGGCGGATCGACAGACCCTGATCGCAAGCCACGTCCGCCTGCTCGCCGAGGCCGCCTTGAGGGCGCGTTGATGCCCACCAATTCCCAGGACGACCGACTCAAGCGGAAGGCTGCGCTAGCGCTGAGGAGCTGAAGAGGCGTGTCAGCTGAGCGGCATGCGCCGGGTATTCCCGATGACCATCGCGCAGTACGCCCGGTTGAGGTGATGTGCGCCGCCCCGGGACTGCCAGCGGAGGCGACGATCCTTGGCGCTCCAGGTCCCAAAGCGCCTGCAGCGTGGGATCCGACGGATCTTGTCGATCAGCATCCGCCAGGCTTTCGCGGGCTCTGCGCTTTCGACGCGCGACGTCGATCTTCGCCCACTACGCCCGTCGATTGTTCAAGGTCTCCGCGTGCGCCGCAGCTTCAGCTTCGCTCCGGAAGATCTCGAATCCCACGCAGTCGGTGTCCGGATCCAACGCGAAGCCGAACTGCAGAATGAGCCCCAGCGGCCCCTCACAGGCGACAATCCAATGATCCTCGCACGCCACGGCGATCCACCGGCTCTCCAGTCGCTTCACGTCCTGCGAACGCCAGCCAGTGCGTTTAGAAGGCGGGCGAACTGGCGCGCATCCTCCTGCGCCTTGAAGATCAGGGCTTCGGCGAGCATGTCTTCAAGATCCATAGTCCAGGGGATCACGCCCAACGGTCCATCGCAGACGACCGCCCAGCCTCGGTCCCGCCACTCGATGCGCCACGACGAATGCATGGATGGGTCTCACAGAGGGGCGGGCGTCGCGCCCGGATGAGACGAAGTGGCGGGTTTCAAGCGCCGCTCGCCGCGGCGAGCGGCGCGCGACGCGGGCCGAGGCGACTCGGCTGCCGCGGGCGGGGGCCGCCAAGTCGGGCCGAAATTCAGCAACGGAACATAGGCCAGGCTGTATTGCAGGACCATGAGCAGTTGATTGGCGCCCTCGAACGAGGTGTAGACAAGCAGGCTCAGGAACCACAGCCATGCGACGCGATGTTCGCGGCTGGCGCCGAAAGCGCCCGGCAGCGGGCGAATGAGGCGCGCGACGACCCCGCCCAGCAGCAGGAGGTACGCTGTGAGGCCGACGATACCGTTCTCGACGAGGATGCGCAGAAATTCGCCGTGCAGGCCGACGAAGTTCTCCGAATACATCCGACGCGTGATCTCGGAGAAGCCGTTGGTGCCGACCCCGAACAGCGGCGAGGTGTTGAACAGGATCATGCCGACATGCAGCTGCCAGGCCCGCTGCACGCTGCTGATCGAGTCCGGCGCCGGCACCAGGCCCACCAGCGCCAGCAGGGTGTTCACCTGTCGGGTGATGTAGGGGACATCGAAGAGCTGGACAGCGAAGTAGACGCCGGCAAGCGCCGCCAGCGGCGCCAGATAGGCAAGCGGGTGGCGCGGGTTCAGCATCAGCGCCAGGGCAAGGATGAAGGCGACATAGGCCTTTCGTTCGCCGGAGAGCAGTATGAGCACCCCAACGAGGGCCAACAGCAGAACGCCGAGCACCGCTGGGAAGCGGTTGCGGCTCCAGATCCAGGCGGCGGCCATCAGCGGCAGGAGATCGAACAACGCCTTCGGCTCGCCCAGGCGTTTCCATTGAAAGTAGAAGCCGTTCGAGATGTGCCAGTAGATCGTGTAGCCGAGGATGAGCACGGCCACCGGCGCGAACGCCTTGAAGAACTGCCGCAGCGAGTGGGTGGAGTAACGGGCGGCGAAGGCGGTGACGAAGCCGAAAACCACGGTCGCCTGGACAAGCTCACGCACGCCGTTGTCGAAGCCGACGCTGAAGGCGCTCAGCACATAGATGCCGGCGAAGAGGCAGAGCGGCAGACTCAACGTGCGCAGGATCGGACGTTCCCGTCCAAAGCCCAGCACCACCACCAAGGTGGTGATCACCATCAGAGGGACGGTCGGGTAGAACCGGATCGTCACCCATTCGGTCGGCAGGTAGAGTTGGAAGCTGGTGAAAAGCAGGCCCGTCGACACGGCGAACAGGACGTCGATGAAGCCCACGCGTGGCGGAGCAGGCGATGCTTCGGCGGTTGGGCTGTACGACACGCCGGTCTCCTGCGGTTCGGCATCTGCGATGCACCGTAAGCGCGCGCAGGTGTCAAGTCGCGGGCGGCGCGATGTCGCCGGGCTTTGCTGCGCCGCAGGGCCGCACTAGAAGGAGGGGGCAGGGGAGAGCAAGATTGAGCAGCAGCGCGCGGCGGCGACGCGAAGGCGGCAAGGGATCCCGCCGCGGTTCCGCGGGCCGGCGAGCGCGAGGGAGCCATGCGCCCCGTCGAGTGGCGCTGATGATCCTGCTGGCGGTGTTCCTGGCGGTGCAGACTGCTCTGTCGTTCGGCGGCGCCGTCTATCTGCTGGACGCCGCCAACCATTTCCGCCCCTGGATCACCTTCGCGCTGGCCATCCCGATCCTGGCGCTCGCCCTGGCGACGCGGCGGGGTTGGCCGTACGGTTTGGCGAGCGCCGCCCTGAGCCTCGCGATCCTCTCAGCGCCGGCTCTTCTGTACGCGACGCGCGGAACAGGCGCCGGCGGTCCCGCCCTGACCGTCGTCAGCTTCAACATCTTGAACACCAATCCTCGCGCGCAGGCTCTCGCGCGCTGGCTCGACGCGGTCGAGCCCGACGTGATCGCCATTCAAGAGGGCGCTGCGGCTTGGAGAGCCTGGGTCGAGACTTCGCCGCTGTCCGATTTCCACCGTGTTGCAGGGTCGAGCGCCCGCCAGGGCGTGGAACTGCTGGCGCAAATGCCACTGACGGACGGGCGTGTGCTGGAAGCGCCGCAAAGACGCCCTGTGGCGATGGGCGTCGTGGATTTCGGCGGCCCGGTCTGCGTGGTGTCGATCCACCCCAACACAATCCGTGACGCGAGCCTGTGGCGGGCTCGTAATGCAGACCTCGCGACCGCCGCCCATTGGATCGGTTCTCAGTGTCCGCCAGGCGCGGAAAAGCTGGTCATGGGCGACTGGAATACGGCTCCATGGTCGCCGCACTTCAGCGCCTTTCTGCGCGCGAACGGCCTGAGGTGGGGTAATGCAGCCTTGCTGCCTGCGGCGACCCGGGAGCTTGCGGCGCCCTTCGGCTGGCTCGGCGCGCCCATTGATCAAATCGCTATGACCTCTGGTCTTCGGGCGCAGCGGTGCCGCCGCGGTCCGGCGCTCGGCTCCGATCACCGCCCCATCACCTGCGAGATCGTCAGGACTCGGGGCGGGTGAGGGCGGACGCCTCGTTGACCTCATCGGTCGCCGGGCTTCCTCACGCCTCGGCTCCGGCTCGACCCCGGCGGCTGCTCATTGTCGCGCCCAGCTACTTCCCAGATGTCTATGGCGGCGTGGAGCGGCAGGCCGAGATCCTCTCGCATGCGGTCGCAAGGCGCGGGTGGCGGGTGACGCTGCTGGCGCCCACCCTGCAAGGTCCGCACACTCAGGTCGTCGAGGAGCGGTTCGGCGAGACCATTCGCTTCCGGCTGAGCGCCCTGCCCGCGGCGGGCGGTCGTCACATCGCCGCGACGCTCGCGTGGACCCACCGAACCATGTGCCTGATTATGGCCCGGCGCGCTGAGCTGGATGGCGTCTATGTGCTGCACCATCGCCTGCACTGCGCGGGTCCGCTGCTGGGCGCGCAATTCGCCGGACTGCCGGTGCTGATTAAGCCGGGCGGCGGCGGAGAAGCCTCCGAATTCCATGCGCTTCGCGCGAAGAAGTACCTGTACGGCCATCTGGTGGCGCATCTCGTGCGGCGCACCACCCGCTGGTTCATCGCCAACAGCCAGACGATTGTCGAGGATCTGCTCAAGGAGGGGGTGCCCGAGGCTCGAATCCTCGCCTTGCCCAATGGGGTCGAGGCGCCGGCGCGGGAGGTGGTGGCTCAAGCCATCGCGGGCCGAACCGGAGCACGCTTCATCTATGCCGCCCGCCTCGTGGCCGACAAGCAGACATCGGACTTGGTGCGCGCCGCGGCATTGTTGCCGCGAGATCGCGAGTGGACCGTCACCATTGTCGGCGACGGGCCCGACCGCCCAGCGCTGATCGCGCTTACCGGCGAGCTTGGCCTACAGGATCGGGTGGTGTTCACCGGCGCGGTGGCCGATCCTGGCGATCTGCTGCTTGGCCACGACATCTATGTCTCGCCATCTCCGCGCGAAGGCCAGTCGAACGCGCTGCTGGAGGCCATGGTGCGCGGCCTGATCCCGGTGTGTGTGGAGGCGAGCGGCGTCCGAGACCTCCTCGGGGACGACAAGGGGGTCATCGCCGCGCCGCACGCGCCGGCCGCTCTGGCCGCGGCCATGCTGTCTGCGCTTAGGTTGAGCCGCGCCGTGAAGTCTCGCCTCAGCTGGCGCATCCGGGATCACGTCGCTGAGCACTATGGGATCGACCGGGTTGCGGCCCAGACGCTCGCGTTGCTTAGCTGACGATTTGCGCTGGGACTGCTCGCCTCGCCCGCGCGACGCCGTGGAGCTCGGCGGGAGCCCGACCTCGGCGCGACGCCGCCTTCAAACCGAACCTTATCCGAGCCGTCCCGCATCGACGACCAGATTGGTTCCGGTAATCATCCGCGCGCTGTCGCTGGCGAGGAAAAGCGCTGCATTGGCGATATCATCAGGATACAGCCGTTCCTTCAGCGCTACCTGCTCACGCCACTGCGCCTCCGCCTCCGGCGTCAGCCACAGCTCCAACTGTCGCTCGGTGACGACCCAGCCGGGCGACAGCGCGTTCACTCGCACTCTGTCTGGCCCCCACTCGCGGGCTAGGCTCTTGCACAGCGAATTGATCGCGCCCTTGGCCGCCACATACGTCGCCATGTGAGCTGGCCCCCACATGGCGTTGATTGAACTTACGTTTACGATTGATCCGCCGCCCTCCAACTTCATCATTGGATAAGCGGCGACGGATGCCACAAACGCCGGATCTAGATTCACGGCGAGGCTCTGGCGCCACGCCTCAACTGAGGTTTCCGCCGCATTATGTCGTGCATCGTTGGCGACGTTATTGATAAGCACCGTTACCGGCCCGAGGGCGTCCGCGGCATCCGCGATCGCTGCTTGGAGCGCCGCCGCATCGGTAACGTCGCAGCGGCGGAACCACACCCCCTCCGCCAGTTTCGCTGCTAGTGCCTGGCCAGAGTCTCTCTGCAGGTCAACAAATGCCACCTTGCAGCCCTGCCCGTGAAAGCGCTCGACGAGACAGGCGCCGATCCCCGACGCTCCGCCGGTCACGAAGACTGTGCGCCCGCTCAGATCAGGATAGTTCGCGCGGTCCAATTTAGCGCCCTCGCTTGAACTCCAGCGCTGGCTATGCTCTGGCATATCCGGCGAGCGGCGCAAGGTCGGTCGCAGACAGCGCTGTCGCCCCTGGCTGGCTGATTCCAGTCCGCGTCGTATATTATTGTTCGGAATGCTTGAAATGCGAGGTTGCTGGCGCAAAGATCTCGTCTACCGCGAAGCCAGTTTTTGGCCACCATATTCCGCCTAGACAGGGTCTGATCGGCCAGGGATGAGGTGTCCTGAGCCGGAGTCATCGTGCTCATAAGGTGCGCGGCGCATCTCTGGGGCGATGGCTTGCTGTGCAATCAGATTGAAAGGTCATACCCCTCGGACCAAGCCCGCCATCGGCTGCACGCTGCGTCCTGCTCACGGCGGAGGCACACCCAGGGCTTCCCACCCGCGGTCCGAGAGGGAGAGCGCTCCCCGCAGCCCTCGCAACAGATAACCCTGTTGCCGAAGAGACTCGATCAAGGCGTCAGCGCCCGGCGGGAGAGGGAAGTCGCCGCGCCCGACCGCATCTAGGATGCTCAGTTCCTCAACCGTGAGGTTCAAAGCTCAGCCCCTGCCATCTCCATGAATGTGGAGCGGCGATCGACGTCGAAGTCTCGCCGCCGCTGCGGTCGAGTCGCCCTTGAAGGCATGCGGCGTCCTGCGCGGCTCCAGGGCCGGTCCTCCCGTTGACCGCATCGCCAATCGTGCAAAGACGTATTCGACCTCTTCATCCGATAGTGTCTCGGTGAGGCCTCGGGCGACGCGGAATGTCAGGCCGCCATACGTTCGGACCTCGTAGCGGCTCGCGTCGAGAGGCTGAAAGGTCATGGTCACGTGCCCCTGCATCTTCCACGGCGAACGCGCCGCCTGTGAAGCTTCAATCGTGGCCCGCTCGTCACGACACATTCGCGAGCGCATGGCGGGCAGGCCGCACAGCTTTGATCAAGATGGCGGCGTCACCGGCGCCGTCTGCCTGCGCGCTGGGCAATGACCCGCGCGGGGTCGCAACGGAACGGGCTCATCTTCGGAGACATCGCGCGCTTCGTCCGGCTGCGCTTCAACCGAGCGTGCGGATCGCACGCCCTGTCCGCGCGAGACGCTGGCCCGCGGATCACCGGCGCGGAGGAACGAGCTTCGCTCCGCGCCGGCGGCCGAGCGTCCGCGTACCTGGGGGTGCTCGATGGCTCAGCCGCCACAGCTAAGCGGAAGACCGTGGGTGGCGCAAGGAAGCACCGAACCCGCGGCTTCGGGGCCGTCAGCGGCACGGGGAGCCGCAGGCACGCGTCCGACTTGGAGGGATGCTCCCACTCAGGCGCGGGCAGTTGGTGCTGAGCATGCTTTCGCCGCCGGACAGGCTGGGATGATCCCACCACAGATACGGGTGGGTTGGCCGGCGCGACGCAGCGGCCGCGCGCGCGCCGGCCGAGCCGGGGAGTTTGCGTGCCTCAGCCCGACAACAGGAGCTAAGCTCGGCTTTGCGTCTCGCGCAATGGATCTCGGCGCGGTTCGGGCTACGTGCCTCTGAGGGCACTGAGCCTCACGACGCGCTGACCCGGTTCGCCAGGTCCGGCAAGCTGCAGCTGACCTCCAACTGATCCCGCCCAATCGAGCTGCGCCTCCGCGATGGCGCAGAGTTTGCGGTCCACATTCATCAAGACCTCGTGCTCCGGATCGAAACGCAGGAGCTGCTCGATCAGGTCGCTGACTGTCATGGAAGGTCCTCCTGCCCCGGCGTCGCGTCACAGTTCCCGACTTAGTACGGCGCAGGCTCGCGGTTCGCAGGCTGTGTGCGAGCGCTGCCAGCGCGAGCGCATGTGATGATCGTCATCATGGCCGGGGAGGCGCAAGTCGCAAACGGAGCCGGTGAGGCGCCGCAGCGTGCGGCGCCTCACAACTTGGCAGGCGACAGTCACCGGGCGAAGCTTGGTCTGCCGGAAGCAAGATACCGACGCAAGGCCGCGAGGCCTTGCGTCGGCGGCACATCGGGGTGTGCGCGTCGGTGAGGATTGGGATGCTGACCGGACGCGCGTTCACCTAATCCGAACCCTCACCGCTCGACAAGTCGTAGCACGTCCCCATCGGGGGTCGCGGCGCCCGTCCCACGTGCGCATCGCGATGATCTGCGGGAGAGGCATCGCCTCGACATCAGGGCGGCGGGCGCGGGCGCTCCTCCGCAATCCGACGCGGCGCGAGGTTCAGGTCAGAGAAGGACCCAAGCTTTTCTGGTGCTTGGCCCGCATCGGTCCGCGCTCGGTCCAGCCAAAGCTCCGACAAGGCGTAAAACTGCCGCCGCAGTTCGCTATGTGTGCAGCTCTCAGCGATCTCTGCCGCGACCAGCGCCCGCAGCACCAGTTCCTTGGCTGTCGCGACGTGCATGTCCGCCTCGCTCGATCCTTGGGCGAAAGGCATTGTACAAGGCTGCGGTTCCATGGATCAGGCTGGCCGATGCGTCCATCGCGCCAGGAGTTGCCGTCCTAAGCATCGAGCGCCCCGGGGCTCACGGCGCGAGGTTCGAGTGAATGGAGCCGCGCTGCCCCACTTCTGCTTGACCTCGAACGGTGACCGTCTGGCCGACGCGGTTTCTGTGTGCGCCCGCGCCGACCGCACGCACAACATCGCAGGATCACCTGCGCGCACGGCGCGGCGCTGGCCCGACCGGTTCTGTGTGTGTTGATCTTGCTGTTGCGCCTACGCGCTGCGCGGCTGTCTCGCTCGTCTTCCGGTCTGGCGCCCGACACCTCGCAGCCTTCGCGCCGGGGTGCGACGGCCCGGCCCGCAAAAGATCAACCGTGCGTCTGCACCGTCGCGCGAATGAACCTGACGACTACAACCGGAGCGACGTTGCGACTGCAGCCGCCGACCCTTAACCGATACCCGTACAAATACGGGGGATTGTGTCATGGACCAGGAGGAGCGCGGCGGCCTCGACCGGCGCACTTTCAACACGGCGCGGCTCGCCATCCTTGCAGCCTTCGGCGGGGTGGCGGTGATCTACGCAACAGGCGTGGCTGTTTGGGTAGCGCTTGGCTTCAAGCTCAGCTGAGTGGTCGTCCGACGGCCGATCGCGCGTTCGGACCACCTCCCTGCGCATGACCCTGCGTATCGCAAAGGCTGGCGAAAATCGCCGCCATCACGGGCGAAGGTTAAGGCGAGCGTCGGGTTCAGGAACGGCCCGGCGAGCCTCGCGGGGACTGCGCAATCACCCCTCACACCCTTCGGCACAGGCAAACTGCGCCAACCTTTGATGGCCCTGCCAGATCTCGCAGAGCGGGAAACGGCCGCGGCAACTCTCCATCGCCTTCCGCCGCGCGTCCTCCAGGTCCTGAGCCTCGAGCCAGTCGCCGACCTCGATTTGGCCTCGACTGTTCAACATGTAGTGGCGGAATACGGACACAGGCGCTCCCTCGCGGCGCGGTATGCCGCCACGACGCTGAAATCCCAAGGCAGAGGTTGGCGGCGCAGGGGGTGGGCTCTTCGCTAGCGGCGCGCGCGCCGCGTCGGCTCTCTCGGATCCTAGGCGGGCCTCGACCCTATTCCAGCTCGGCGCTCACACAGACCACGCACGGCAGCGGGTTGCAACGCTTGGGCGAACAGGGGAGTCTTACCTCGTGAAGACGAGCCTCAAACATCTGCCAGACAGCAAGCGCCGCGAACTCTCGAGCGTGGTGCAGATCCTGCTGGCGGAATTCCATGACGCCACCAAGAACAAGCAGATCGCGACCCGGAAGATGGGGCGCATCCTCAAGGTCGTGCTGTTCGGCTCCTATGCTCGAGGCGACTGGGTCGAGGATCGGGCGAGCGGCTATCGTTCAGACTATGATCTGCTTGTTGTCGTGAGCCACGACGAGCTGACGGATGTCGTCGAGTACTGGACCAAGGCCGACGAGCGCCTGTTGCGCGAATACGAGACGACCCGAACCCTGTCAGCGCCTGCCAATTTCATTGTGCACTCCCTCTCCGATGTGAACCGGCAACTTGGCCTGGGCCGGCCGTTCTTCGTCGACATCTTGCGCGACGGGGTGGTCCTGTACCAATCCGAGGATCAGCCCTTCGCGAAACCCCGCCAGCTTTCGCCTGAGGAGGCCAGGAAGGAGGCGCAGCAGCAGTTCGATCGCTGGTTCGAGAGCGCGGGCGGCTTTCTGAGAAACGCGGGTTACGCCGTCAAGGATAGCGACAACAAGCTGGCCGCCTTCTTGCTCCATCAAGCGACCGAGCGGCTCTATCACTGCCTCTTGCTGACACTGACGCTCTACAGTCCGAAGTCGCACAGGCTGAACTTCCTGCGGGCGCAGGCGGAGCGTCTGGGCGCCGGAGCTGATCGACGCTTGGCCTCGGACGGGCAAGTTCGAACAGCGATGTTTCGAGTTGCTGCGGAAGGCCTACATCGACGCCCGCTATTCGCCGCACTACAAGATCACGCCCGAGGAACTGGTCTGGCTAAGCGCGCGGATTGCGGATCTTCAGGAACGTGTCCGCAGGTTGTGTGAGGCGAGGCTTATCGCTTGAGGTGGCGATGGACGCCTTCCTCCCTCGCGGGGCGTCCGAGGAGCCTCTGAGATGCTCGGCTCCCAACGCCCTTGCGCACCTGGGATGACGAACAGATCGACTCTGGAGGCCGACCAAGACGGTGGCTCCGCGGTGCCATCCGTTCTGCGGCTGACCAAGATCTATTCGGCGACGGGCGCTCTTAAGACAAAGCGCGTCAGACGGCTGTGTCCGGCTGCTGTGCAACGCGACCAGGTTCGTGGAAGTTAAGCAGCGCACGGCCTTGGGGGCCGTCAGCTGTCCTCGACCCACGGCCCCGTCAGCCTGAGCTGGCGGGGCCTCTCCGCGTGCCGGTGCGAACGTTGCGAGCCTCGCCTCGAGAATTCGCCGACCTGCCGTGTCTCGTCGGCGCGCAAATTACCGCGCCAACGGCGCAGCTGAACGGCCCAAGTAGGACCAGGCGAGCGGCAGCAGCGGCCGGGTCGCTTCGGCGCGCACGGCCAACGGACAAGTCGAGGCCCCAAAGAAAAGTGGCCAGCGCAACTGCGCCGGCCACTCAATTCTGGAGAGCTCTGCCGGATGTTAACACCCGACCCTCCAAGCGTAGGCTCTTCACGACGAGGGCGCAAGAGCGACGGCAGGAATGCGCAGCTCGTAGAATCCCCTAATTGAGGCGCAGCAAGCGGAGCCTTAGGGCGGTCGGGTTTCACAGTAGGCCCGGGTATGCGTGACCAGCACGGCTCCATCAACCGCAAGACGTTCCGCGCCGCGCGGTTCGCGATCCTGCTCTCTTGCCTTGGCGTGACGCTGGTCTACGTCGGCCTCATGGTCGCCTGCGTGTTCGCTGGCCTATTCCTATGATGCTTAGCGTCCGCCTCATGGCGCCCCATTGATGGTCTCGGGCTGGCCGACCCTCGCGCCTGAACGCCTTTGGAAGCACTAGGCGCGCACCACGCAGGGCCTTTGGGTTCGCCGGCCGCGCTGCGCCGTCGCGCGAAGTCGACGAACGCCTTGCACGCGGCGACCGGATTGCGCTGGCTCGGATCGTAAAGGCTCAGGGGCGAAGGCGTTGGCGTCCACTCCTAAAGCCACCGCCCGTGCGCGCAGGTGACCCCGTCGTCTCCGGCATGCCGGCGAGGTCCGCGGTCGAACGGCATGCAGTGTCTTCGCCGGTGCTTTGGCGTTCAGGGCGATACGGGCCGCGAGTCGCGCACGCTGGGCGGGTAAGCGTCGCCGCCGTTCGCCACGTCGATGCCAAGTCCACCGCCGCCGCGCGCGCCGCTTTAAGCGACTGCACGTGCGGGAGGGCGAGCGTTCGCTTCTCGCTGAAGAGGTCATACCTCAACCCAAGAGCTCAAGTGCGACGGGTTCGTGCGGGTGGGCGACGGTGAGGGCCGCGGGCGTCATGCGACCGATGGGGGCCTAGCGCCAGGCGGCGGTCGCCGCATGGTTGGCGGTGGCCAAGCCCAGGCAGGTCGGGGCGATCAGCAGCTTCAGCAAGGAGGGCCTGC
The DNA here is from genome assembly GCF_024699945.1 of Phenylobacterium sp. J426. GTDB lineage: Bacteria > Pseudomonadota > Alphaproteobacteria > Caulobacterales > Caulobacteraceae > Phenylobacterium. Next base: position 320,228 of record NZ_JAJOMY010000002.1, read on the forward strand.
TGTCTCTGGCCCGATCATCATCGGGCGCAGACGCCATTCCGGCAGCGGAGATCTGCCGCCGGGCCGCTGTCGCCGGGCGCCGAGCCGAGCGGTGCGGCGGCAGGGCGGTCGCAGCGCAGAGCACCCTTGACAACCGGCGCCCGGAACTGGGCATGGGCGGTCCGCCAGAACAGCTTGGGGGAGGGTGTCGTTGGCCACGAAGGGTGTCACGCCTGCGTCCCGCGCCGCCCGTGTCGGGCTGGGCTCCAAGCCGCGCGTTGATCGTGAGGAGCGTCGCGAACTCTATCTGCGGATCGCCGCTGAGGTCTTTCTGCGCAAGGGCCTGAACACCGCCACCATGCAGGATGTCGCCGACGCGCTAGGGGCGCCGAAGGTGCTCATCTATCGCATCTTCCCGAACAAGCAGGCGCTGATGGATGCGCTGCTGGAGCGGGTTCTGTCGGCGATCCACGACGCTTACGCCCAGCCTTACCGGGCGTACGGCGAGCGGGTCCTGCAGATCGTGCGCACGGCGCGTGAGCACCCAGACCTCTTCCTCCTCGTGCTGCGTTACAGCCGGGGCGGCGCGGAGCAGAACCGCTGGCGTGCGGAGATCTGGGAGACCTTCGCGGCCTACGTCGAAGCGCGCTGGTTCTTGCCGGGCGAGGGAGTGGCCCCGGGGGCGGGCGGACGCGCCCGGCTGGCGGCCCTGCAGGTGGTCGGCCCGATCGTCGACGTGCTGATCAACTGGCTGGAAGGCGCGGACGGCCTCACCGACGCGGCGCGGGCGGAATGGTGGGGCCGCGTCTCCCGCGAATACCACCGCGCATTGCGGGACGCCTTCCGTCTCGGTGCGCCGCCGACACGCTACGGCTTCGAGAACGACGAGATCGAAACATAGGTATGTTACCAGATAGGATCATTTCATTTGATCCTGGTTGGTAACATTGCGTATGACTCCCCCATGGACCCGCTAAGTGGCCCGTGACGAAAACATGCAGGGGAGATGCAGATGACCTATCTTCGCAGCGCGAGCGCGTTGGCGCTGGTCGCGGGCCTGGCGGCGGCGCCTGCCTCGGCCCAAGAGGCGGCCTCCGCCATGGACGCCTCCGTCGACGAAGTGATCGTCACCGCACAAAAGCGGAGCGAACGGGCGCAGGACGTGCCGATCTCGATGGCGGTGCTCGGCGCGTCGGCGCTGGAGAAGGCCAACGTCACCAATGTCCAGGACCTGCAGCGGGTGGCGCCCAGCTTCTACGTGTCCCGGGCGTCACAGGCCGCCAACACCCGCATCTCGATCCGTGGGATCGGCTCGGCCGGCAACGCCGCCATCGAGCCCAGCGTCGGCGCCTTCGTGGATGGCGTCTACATAGCCCGTCCCGGCCCGCTCTTGGCGGGCCTCAACGATGTCGCCTCGGTCGAGATCCTGAGAGGGCCCCAGGGCACGCTGTTCGGGCGCAACGCCTCTATGGGTGCGCTTAGCATCCGGACAGCCGAACCCACCGCCGCCTTCGGCGGCGAAGCGATGGCGGAAGTCGGGAACTTCGGACGGCGCCGCGCCACGGGCGTGGTTAACCTGCCGGTTAGCGAGCGGATCCAGGCCCGCCTGGCCGTGCTGTACGACGGCTTCGACGGCTACGGCCGGAGCGCGCTGAATGGCGAGCGCTTTGGTCAGCTCGAGACGACCTCCCTGCGCGGCGCGGTCCGGGCGGAGCTTTCCGACTCGGTCACCTGGCTGCTGCGCGGCGACTACCAGCGGCAGGACGGCGACGGCCTGGTCGTGGCTTCGGTCGATGCGGCCACGGTCACGCCGCAGGGCGCGGCGAACATCGCCAGCCGGCTCAACGGTCTCCACCCGGAGCTCTACGACACTTTCGGCCGGCGGGTCCGCCAGCTGACCGACGGCAACATGGATGACGAGCAGTACGGACTTGCGAGCGAGCTCAGCTGGGAGATCGGCGACTACGAGCTGCGCCTGATCAGCGGCCTGCGCCGCTGGGACAACATTCAGGGCGAGGACGATGTCGCCTACACGGCGGCCGGCCTGTTCGGCCGAGACGCCGGGTACCAGAGCAAGACCCACTCCGAGGAATTGCAGCTGATCTCCCCGGAAACGCTGCTGGACGGGCGGCTGCGCTATGTGGCGGGGCTCTACTACTTCAAGGAAGACTACCGGATCTCGAGCGACGTCAATCTCGGCTCGGGTTACTGCGACATCCTCATCCGCAACGCGCTGCCGGCCCGCCTGACAGCCTGCCTGGCCGGTCCGCAGCGCGGCGCGAGCACATCGCTGTTCACCCAGACCACCGAAAGCTACGCCGTCTACGGGCAGTCGACCTACTCGGTCACCGACGTCTGGGACGTCACGCTGGGACTCCGCTGGTCGCGGGACGAGAAGGACGGCTACATCCGTGCGCGGGCGCTGAACAGCGCCGCCGGCATCATTGTGGCCAACGACGAGGCGGACCTCGCCTTCAGCGGCGACAAGGTCACCTACCGGCTGAACACCACCTGGCGTCCGACCCGCGGGACCATGGTCTTCGCGACGGTCTCCACCGGCTACAAGTCGGGCGGCTTCGACTCTGGGACCGGCAATGTGCTCGGGACCGCGCGGGTGTTCGCGCCGGAGGAGACCACGAACTACGAACTCGGCGTGAAGAGCGACCTCTTGGACGGGCGCCTCACGGCCAACGCCACGGCCTTTGTGACCGAGATCGATGGCTTCCAGCTGCGCAGCTACAATGGCACCTTCTTCAGCGTGCGTAACGCCGGCAGCATTCGTCAGCGCGGCGTCGAGTTCGAGTTCGTCGGCCGGCCCACCGACGATCTGACCCTGTCCCTGTCGGGCACGCGCCTGGACTCGGAATACACGGACTTCCGCAATGCGCCGGGGCTCCCCGGCTTCGGCGGCATCCAGGACCTCACCGGCGCCCGCGCGGCCTTCTCGCCGAAGTGGCAGGGCGTCGTCTCCGCCGACTACGAGCGGCCGCTGCCGTGGGGGGTATGAGCCTGGCCGCCAATGGGCGCGTCAGCTTTATCAGCGACAACGATGTCGGCGGGGCGGGGGGACGGGAACCCGCAGACGGTTCAGGATGGCTACGCCCTGCTGGGTGTTCGGCTCGCCCTGCGCGGCCCCGACGAGCGCTGGGAGCTCGCTGTCAGCGGCGAAAACCTCACCGATGAAGGCTATTGCACGCTGAAGTTCGGCCAGACCCTGGCCGGTCCGCTCGGCACCAACGACCCGGTGACCGGCGGCAGCCTGCAGCGGTGTTTCGTGGGCGAGCCGCGCACCCTCCGTCTTTCGGCGAAGGTGCGCTACTAGCCCATTGGGGGAGAGACGGACGCGGGCTCCACCTCCCCGAGCCTGCGTCCGTCGCCCAGCTGTGCGCCCACGCGGCGGCGGAGTCGCCTATGACCTTCACTATCTGGAACTCTCTGGTCGGAGCCGGCGCGGCGGCGATCCTGTGGCCGGCTGCGGCCGCCTCGGCGCCGCCGCCTAATCCCTACATGGGGGATCCGGTGGAGACAGTGGTCGCCCCCCAACGGCGCCATCATCAACGCCCAGCTCGCGGCGGCCCGCGCGGACGTCGGCAAGGCCCGCGTCGTCAAGGTGCGCGAGCGGGTGTGGACCATCCGCGACTTCTCCATCGTCAACTGCATCGTCGTTGAAACCCGCGACGGGCTCGTGGTCTTCGACACCGGCGTGAACATCGGCGAGGGCGAGACCTTCCTCGCCGAAATCCGCAAGCTCTCGAACAAGCCGATCCTGGCCATCGTCTACTCGCACTCCCACTACACGCGGGGGCCTCGGCGATCGTGAAGGGCGCAGGCCGCGCGGACGTGATGATCGTCGGCCATCCGCGGGTGGAGAAGAACCAGGGCGCGGCGTCCCTGGACCTGGCGCCGTCGCGCCAGCGGCGGGTGAACATGCAGTTCGGCAACCTGTTGCCGGCGCAGGGGCCCGATGCGCGGCTGGGCGTGCCTTCGCCGCCGGTGAGCGACCCGGCGAAGCTCGCGTCCGGGCACCTCGCCGTGACTCGGCCCGTGGCGGACGGCGAGCGTCTCGCGATCGGCGGCACGGAGTTCGTCTTCATCCATGCGCAGGGGGACACTGACGACAGCCTGAGCGTCTGGATTCCCGAGCTCTCCACGGTCGTCACCAATGTCACGGCGAAACAGTTCTTCGCCATGTATACGTTGCGCGGCGAGCCGTATCGGGATCCGCGGGGCATCATCGAAGGCTATGACGATATCCGGGCCCTGCAGCCGGAGCACTATGTCCCGATGCATGGCGACGCTGTCTCCGGGGCGGCCGAGATCAACCGGATCCTGACCGCGCATCGCGACGCCTATGCCTTCACGTTCAATCAGGCGATCCGCGGGATCAACAAGGGCTGGGGCCCTGACGAGTTGGTGGCCAACACCCACTTGCCGGAGCATCTCCGCTCCGAGCCCACCCTCTACCAGGGCTACTCCGAGTTCGACTTCGCCCTGCGCGGCATCTACCGCGGTCTGATCGGCTGGTACGGAGAAGACGCCGCCGAGATGCATCCGCCGAGCCCGGCGGTTCTCGGCGCGACGATTGTGGAAGGCTTCGGCGGCAGGGATCGGCTGCTGGCGCGCGTTGGACGCGCGATGGAACAGCGACAGTACGCCCTGGCGGCGAAGCTGGCCGGCTACGCCGTGGCGGCGGCGCCCGAGGACGCCGCTGCGCGGACCGCGAAGGCCGCAGCATTGCGCAAGTTGGCTCAGGTCTCATGGGGTACCCAAGGCTACAACTTCTACCTGACCGAGGCGCTGCACCTGGAGGGCAAGATCGACATGCATAAGTCGCCGGCCGCGGCGGCCACGCGCAGCTATTCGGGCGTCGCCGCAGCCCCGACCGCCGCCCTGGTTTCGGTCTTGGAGAGTCGCATCGATCCCGAGCGTTCTCGGCATGTGGAGAAAGCGCTGGCGATCCGTTTCCGCGACACGGGGGAGGCTTTCACCATTGCGGTCCGCCGCGGCGTGGCGGAGACGCGACCGGGCGCTGCGGCCGACGCCCTTCATTTGGAAACGGACCGGCGGTCCTGGTTCGAGCTCACGAAGCGCATCGTGTCAGCGGAGGAGCTCGTTCGGGAAGGCCGCATCTCGGCGCCCCAGGGCCAAGTCGCGAGCCTCGCGGCCTTCCTAGAGCTATTCGACGCCGACTAGACGCATGGCCAACCAGATGGCCCCGGATCATCAGGACTATCATGACCAGCGGCCAGCCCTACGGGGAGCCGTCGACATAGCGCAATCCGCGATACCCAATGTCGCCATCAGGCAGGCGCCGGGGGCCGGCGTTCGACCAGGACTAGATGCTTGGGAGCGACTTTCGAACGCCCCTTTGAAGGGTGTGGGGGTCCCGTTTCGCGGTAGCGGCTACCTTCGGTCGGAGTGTTTCCGAGAGCCAGGTTGTATTTTGGTTGCTATCGCCCGTGGCGGGAATGTTAAGTTTATGAACTTACTCGAGAAAGTCGCTGCAACAGAATTCCTGCCGAGGGTCCCTGCGACAATCTGTGCAGATCGCCTCGTGCGGATCCACGCGTCCCCAGCGTCGAGCGAGCAATGCCTGCTTCAGCCGGCGCAAGCGCCGCGAGGCGCTCACGCCGACCTTACCGGACCAGGGTTGGGCCGAAGCGTCCGATCCGCCCAGGCTACAGGCTAGGCTGGGCCCCTGCAAGGCGGGGACGCAACATCGTTCCTTCACCGCGAGCGGTGGAGTGGTGGCCTGGGTCTTACAGGTTTCCTTAGACTGCCCGTGCCCTTGCAGCCGAGGTGAACGCCCTCCTGCGGAGCGCGTGACTGCAGCCCCGGCGGCTGCTCAGGGCGCCCCGCATCTAGGCGTCCTCGTCACCCTCAATGGCGACTGAGGCCGCGCCCCCAAGGCCCTCGTATCGCCGCTCCGCCAGCCACTGCAGCCTCTTGGCCTGAGTAAGGAGCACCCGCCGCAGCCCGCCCTGGACCTTTCGTTCCGAAATGACTTGCGCCAGGCGCGATATGATTAGGGCCCTGCGAGCGATCCGGAAGTCGGGGTGCGAGCGGAGCTCGAACACGCGATCGGACACGATCTTCGCGCGATACGAGGGCGGGGCGACGACCGCCAAGTCGCCCGGCGGTGGGTCCTTTTCGTTGAGGATATCCCCCATGCCCGAAGACCCCAGGCCCCAACTCGACAAGTTCAAGGATCTCGCCCACGAGCTAGAGGCGGACGAGGACGAAGCGCGGTGCAAAGAGACGGTGAGGAGGGTCGCTCCCAAGGAGCCGCCCGCAACGCCTGATGGCTCTTAGAGCAGTGCGGAATATGGGCGCAGCTCAGCGACGGTGAGCGGCAGAGACCGAGCCTCCAGTCGCTCAAGATACTCTTCCACCGTCGCCGGGGGTTCTTGAGGCGGGCGCGACACCTCTGAGCCGCGATCACCAACCTTTGCGGCGTCCAACCCCATCTGATGCTGGATGAAGGTGTCCGGGTGCTGCAGTTCAATGTCGTAGTTTTCGAGCACCGCTTTCGGGAAATCCCGGCGGTTGAACGTGACGATAGCGTCGGCGCCGCTCTTGATGGCGGCTGCCAGCACATGGCGGTCGTCGGCATCCGGAAGGGTGAGAGCCGGAATGAGCTCCTCGTAACCTTCAACGAGGCAATCGAGCACGGCCGCGTTCATAAGGTCGCGGGTTCTGTGGAGCTGAGCTTCCGTGAGATCGGAACGGTTCTTGAGAACGTTCCAGATCCATTCGTCGTGAATTTCAGCGGTCCATTTCGCGCGGAAGAGCCCGGCCACTGCGAGTTCCATTAGCAAGTCTCGCAGCGGCGCGGGGGTAGAGGACGCACGCGTCTAGAACAACGGTGTAGCTCGAAACACGAATGGTCTAGAATCCTAATCTTTGGGTCTCTTCGGCTAGAGCATCCATCGCCGCAGAGCGTTCCTTCTTGAAGTTCTCTTTGTACTCGCAAATGTCCGTGAATCTCACGCGGCGATGAGTACCGACCTTGTGGTGAGGTATCTTCTTTTCGTTCAAAAGCTTAACAAGATACGGACGCGATACGTTGAGGTAGTCTGCCGCTTCTTGCGTCGATAGCTCCGCGTGGATCGGGATGATGGTGACAGCGTTGCCCTGACCCATCTCGATAAGCAGGTGGGACAGAAGGCGCGTCACTGCTTTAGGTAAGGCCAGCTCGTCGCCATTCTCCAGGCGCACGTGCAGAATGTCCTTGGCCGCACGCGCGATCGCACGACTTGCGGTCGCCGCAAGGTCTGCATCGTGCTCCGTGGGAATCACGGTGCCCGGCCGCTCCAGTAGGCCGTTCATAATCAAAGCTCCTGTTAACGCACCCTATATGCGCAATAAGCGCAACAAGCGCAATAATCGAAACGCCTTAACTGGCCGCTAAGTTTCCGGGTTTGCAAAGTATATAGTCGCCGACGGAAAGCGCCTTGCGGCGCTGACGACGCCCGGCGAGGGGCGGGTCGGCTTCGTGGTCCGGGGTGTGGCCGCAAGGCCCGCGCGCCACTCCAATGCGACCAACGTCGATTTGGAGGCCCGCTTCGGGACCGCGGACGCGGGCGGTCGTCGCCGCCGCCTCAGGCCGGGCAAACCGAACCATTCAGGCCTGGGATGTTCGCGCCAAGCTTGGGCCGAAGTAGGTCGCAATGGCTGATATCGCGCGACGTTCTTGGCGCTGGGCGCGTGGGTGACGGATCCATTCTCATGTCCTGATCCGCCGTGCGATCTCGTTCCCTCATCAGACCGGATGGGGAAGCGACGACGATGAACCGCGTTAGGATCTGGACGACGTTCAGCTTCGTGGCGGCCTTGATGGCGACGGCGTGCGCCCCGTCGGCCATGGCTCAGGACAAGCCCAGCCTGCGGGTATGGTCGGGCGACCAGCCGCCTCCCGAGTGGCTCGATGCGCGGGCCGAGGCCTTTTACGTCGCCCGACCGCCGGTCGACGCGGCTGAGACCCGTCGGATCGAACGGCTGATGGATCGGGTGTTCGACGCGTGGCCGACCAGCAGCCGGATCATGAACGTTATCGGCGCCCGGCCGGACATCTTCCAGCCCCAGCAGCCGGCGGGACGGCCGACATACGGCATCTTGCTGCGTCTTCGGGACGACGTGGCGCCCTTCGCCTACGGCGGCGCCTGCGGACGCGGCGGCCACAGCCGCTATCTCACGGCGCCCGGCGGAATGGTTCGACCGGCCTTCGGAGAAGAACTGGGCGTCGGCCTATCCTGAACTGTCGCTGGCCATGGCTGTGGGGTGGCGACAGGTCCAGGGGTACTGCAACGATCGCCTGGGGCTTCCGCCGCATGCGCCGGGCCAGGAGCCGGCCCCCACGTCGGCCAGCCAGGCCCTGAACAGCCTCGGCGCAGCCCTGGGCTTTGTGTCGCTTCGGGGCGGCAAGGATCGGTTCGGCCACGACTGGGGCTATTCCAGCAGCGGCGAGATCATCCTGCGCTCCGGGATCCGCAGCTTCGACCGCGAGCCGGCCTCCTACGACAACTGGACCGGGCTGGCGCGCAGTCTTGCGGGCGTCCGACGGGTGGATGTCCCGCTGTTCGAAGTCGGCGCCAACAGCGGCAGCGATGTCGCCTTCTGGGCCGTCCTGGGATGGGGCCGCCAGTGGAGCTTCTTGAACAACGCCTATGCGAGCCGTCCCGCCGATCCCGCCAAGGCGGCTTCCGTCCGCGGATGGCTGGACGCGGCCCTGATCCGCGCCGCTGGGGAGGACATGGGCCTGGCGCGGGCGCTGGCGAAGCTGAACTGGTCCGCCTTGATCGCCAACGGCGTGGTGCCTCGGCGCGCCGAGGGGCAGGGGGGTTTTCGCCCGCGAGGTCTGGCAAGGCGCCATGGTGGAGAACGGCGGCCGGAGCGGCTGCCTGCCGATCGAGCTTTCTTTGGCCAATGCCGTGAGAGAGGTGGACGTCACGCTCAAGGAGGCTTCGACCGACTGCCTCGTGGTCCGCTGGTCCGGCAAGACGCCGACGCAAGGCCTGCCCCCCATCTACACGGTGATCGCCGACGCGGGGGAGGGGGGCGTAGAGGCGCTGGAAGGTCTGCACCTGACCGCCCAGCAGGTCTGGCGAGCGCCGCCGGTCCGCGGGCCGGTTGAGGTGGAATACCACAGCCCTGTCGACATGGTGCGGCCTGGGATGATCGTCGAGGACACGCGGACCGGCGCGGCGGTGAAGTCCTGGACGCTCGTCCACAATCCGGACCCGGCGTTCGCCGACCAGGCCATGACCATCGCCCTGACCAATCTGCATCCCGCCGGGGAGGACAAGACGCGCGTCCGGCGTCTGCGCCTCACCGTGGGGCCGGGCGCCCACCAGGCCCGCCAGGCGGTCCGCGCGCGCGCCGCCGTCGAGGAGGGAGACTGCGAGACGCGAGACGTCGCCACCGGCGTGGCCAGTGAGGGCCTACCGCCCCAGGCCAGTTTTCACATAGCAGCGATGGATCCGACCGACTTCAGCATCGTCGGCTATCTCATCCCCGCCTCGGCTCCGGACCTCATCGCGCAAATGGCGGAATGCAGCCGCGTTCAGATCGCCTTGGGTTCGGCCATGGGCGCGCCCGCGCAGGGAGAGCGGCCGGACAGCCCCAACGCCGTGTGCCAGCGGACGAGCCGTGATGTGGCGGCGCTGGGCGCCTCGGCCATGGCGGCCGCGAGCTCCGGCGGTCTGACGTCGTTCAGCGGCGGCGGCCGCCTGCCCGCCTCCCAGCTGGACTTCCGCATTGAAGCTGCGGGAACCGTCTCCGGCCCCGGGCGCTACCCGGCGCGGCTTACGGGCGGCATGACCAACGCAGCGCTCCAGAAGCAGGGCCTCGTCCTACCCACCGGGATCGAGGGCGAGGGCGAGATCGTGGTGGAGCGCAGCACGTCCGGCGCGATGCTCCTGCGGTATCAGGCCAGCTTCTCGCCCCCAAGCGACCGCTGCGCGGCGACCCTCAGCGGCTCCATCTCCGGCGTGCTTCATTCCGTCGTCGCCTTGCCCTCGACGCCAGCCTCGGCCCGCACGCTGACAATGCCACCCCTGGTCGAGCAAATGGGCGAGCAGATGTGGTCGCGGCTATCCTCGGCCGAGCGCGCGGCCATGAACGCCGAGCCGCGGCGTGTCGACCCGGACGCCCCGGCTTCAGGCGGTGCGGATGGCGCGGCGAACCTCGGCCTGGCCTGCGATCTGACCGACGCCCAGGTCGAGGCGATCATCGCCCGTTTCGCCGCGACGATGCCGCCGCAGGCGCGTGGCGCCGTCATCGCCCAGCTCCGCGCCGACCCGGCAGGCGCGCGCCATTTGGCCTGCGCCTACAAGGACGTGGTGTGAGGCCATCCGCCGCGCCAGCCGGTGTCCGCCGAGGCCCCGTTTCTCCGTTCAGCGGAGGGAAGGACGAAAGGAGGCTTTACATGACGTGGCGCACCAGACCTTGGGCGGCGCAGCTTGGCGGCGTCTTGCTGGCGATGATCCTCATCGGCTGCGACGACGGGGTCCAGAAGGAGCCGGGGCAGGGGCGCCGGGGCCGCAACGGGTGGCGGAGAGGCCGCCGCGGCGGGCGACCACCAGGCCCTGGCCGGCCTCCAGGGCGGCGAAGGGCCGCGCCCCGATCCGGCGCTCCATCGCGCCATGGAGTGCTGGGCGCTCACCCATGGGTCCTACTTCCTGCACATGGCCTCAGCCGAAACGGCGCAGGGACTGCCTAAGGCAAGCCCCCAAGACTATCGCGCCTGGGGCAACCAGGCCGCCACCCTGATCCGGGACCGTGGGGGGGACGCTGGCGCAGTTCGACGCGCTGAAGAAGCGTTACGGAACCCAGCTGTTGAGTCCGGCTGAACGCGAGGAGGTCACGCCGCGCCTTCAGACCTGCATCGCGACGGCGCCGCGCCACATGCTGGATGTCGAGGAGCCCATCCTGACGGACGCGGGCTGACGGAGCCCGTCGGCCTGCGCGCCGCCATGTCCGGTCGGCGGGCGGGTTTCCGTACTTGATCCTGCACAGGTGGCGTTTTGGACAGGATATGACGATGAAGAGAGTGATGCTGTCGACGGGCATGGCGCTCGGGCTGTTAGCGGCCGGCGGGGCCTATGCGCAGACTCCGGCCATGGCCGGCGCGGCCTTCGAGTCGGACTGGGGCGAACTGACCCTTGAGCGCTGGGAGGGCCGGGCGGTCGCTGGACGTTTCGCGCATCAGAACGGCCGCTTCGAGGGCGAGCGCCAGGGCATGACGGTGAGGGGATACTGGTACCAGGACGACTCAGGGGTCGCCTGTCCCCGGCCTCGCAACGGCAAGACCCACTACGGCAGACTACAACTCGTCTTCTCCCGTGACGGTCAGTCCTTCGCGGGCGGGTGGGGCTATTGCGACGAACCTGCGTCCGAACGCTGGAGCGGCCGGCGGTTGATGTCGGGTGCGAGCGGCGCGGCCGCAGCCCAGGGCGCCGGATCCGGCCGTGGGCCGGGTTTATACGACCGACTTCAACGACCTGACGATCACCCGCTGGGACGCGGGCGGCGTGGAGGGGGTCTACGAGTACGGCGGCGGCCGGGTTCAGGGGGTGGCGCAAGGCTCCACCGTCACCGGCTACTGGTATCAGGACGCCTCGCCGATCAGTTGCGGCAAGCAGAAGAACGGCACGGCCTACTACGGTCGGGTTGTCTGGCGCTTCAACGCGGACCGATCCGCCTTCACGGGAAATTGGAGCCACTGCGAGGACGCTCCGGATCGGGAATGGAACGGGACCTTTGCTCGCATGCAGGGCCAGTCGGGCGCGGCGGCGCAAGGGACCGCCGCCGGACCCCGGAGCCCGGGCGCCGTTGAAAGCGCCGCTGCGCGGGCCGCGCGGGCGGCCGCCGAGGAGGCCGAGCGCCGGGCGCACGAGCGCATCCGCCAGGGTGTCGGCCGCCTGTTCTGAAGCCTGCGGCCGGCGGCCCGCACGGCTGCTGGCCAACCCCTGGCAAGGAGTCGCCGCCATGACCGCCAAGGCGCTGCCTGTCGCCCTAGCCTTGCTCCTTGTCCTTGCGGCGGGGGCTTGCGCGCAGGATGCGCCCGCGCCCGCGCCCGCGCCCGCGCCCGCGCCCGACCCGGACCGGGATCCGGGCGCCTCCGCCGCTCTCGAGCCGGTCACCGCCCATGACGAAGACGGCGAAGAGTCGCCTCGCGCGCCCGCGGGCGCTCTGCAGGCGAATTGGCGTGTCACGCGGCCGCAGGATCCGGCTGACGGCGCGGTGATGCGGCTGCACATCCTCCACGATGGCGAGGACCTGCAGGGCAGCTATGTGCTGTTCCAGCCCTTCTGCTGGATCGACCGGCCGCTGCCGCAGCCCTCCTCCGACGACTGCGAGTTCACCGACCTGAGCGCGTCGTTCGAAGGCGTCGCCCGAGACGGCCGGGCCCGTATCGTCTTTCGTCCCGGCGCCGACGGCCTCGACCATGTCCTGACCTTCGCCGTCTCCGCCGGCGCGTGGATCGACGGCGTCTATGCGCCCCCGGAGGCGGAGACGTCGATCCCGATCGTGCTGCAGCGCCAGCCCTTCTGATGTCCGCCTGCTTGGCCCTCTCCCGTTCTCCGTCACGAGGGGCGTGAACAGGAGATGAGCTGATGGCTCTGGTGCGTAGAACCTTCTTGGCGGGCGTCGGCGCCCCTGGGCGCAGGCATGGCGTCCGCCACCCTGGCCTTGGCGCAGGATGGGGGACAGATCACGATCCGGGTGCGCGACCGGCTAGACCGGCTTACCGAGGAGGACCTGCGCCAGGCGCTGCTTCGCGGCATGGAGCTGAGACTGGACGGCGCCGAGGTCACGCCGGTTCAGCTGTTGGCGGCGCGTTTCGAGCGCGGCCGGCTGGCGGATGTGTTCGCCTCGCGGCGCTTCGAGCTTTCGCCGCGCGAGACGGCTTTTCCAGGCGACATGCTGTTCCCCGGAGACATGCTCTTCCCGGGCGACATGCTGTTTCCCGGGGACATGCTGTTCCCAGGCGACATGCTGGTCCCTGGCGGCGGGCGGACCCTGCAGAACCGGGACCGCATCCTCGAAGACCTCGCCCGCCAGACCCTCGGACGCCAGCCCAATGGCGTCGTCTTCCTCGTCGTCGCCGCGAACGAGCAGACCCGGTCCCGCGGCCTGGGGGTTCCCATGCGGCCGACAGGAGATGAGCGGCGCTAGGCGGCCATGAACGTCGTCATTGTTGGCGGTGGGGCGGCGGGGCTTTCCGCCGCCCTCGCCGTCCGGCAGGCGGGGGCGTCCTGTGTCGTCCTGGAGGCCCGCCGGCGTGGCCAGGCCTCGCCACGCGGCGCCCATGTGCATCGCCTTTCCTCCGGCGCCGCCCAGGCCCTGGAGGCGCTCGAGGCGCTGTCGCCGGGAGCGCCTTCGCCAGGCGTCATCACCTTGGGTGGCCTCGAGCGGGACCTCGCCCGGGCCGCGGAGGCGGCGGGCGTGGACTTGCGCTTCCACGCCGCTGCGCTGGACGTCGTCGCCGAACGTGCGCGATGGCGGGTGCGGGGGGGGGGGGCGGCGTCGTCCATGCGGATCTGCTCATCGACGCCACTGGCGGGCGGCGCGCTGTCCTGTCCCTCCTGGAGGCGGTCCTGCCGGACGTCTTCATGGACGATCTGGGCGGCGCGGAAGCCTTCGTCAGCTGGACCGGCCGCGCTCGCGGCGCCTCGGGCGTGATCGCGTGGAATGATCCGGGCCGCCGCCTCGACGGGCTGATCCAGATCGGGCCCGCGGGGCGCGCGGCCCTGACTTGTCGCTATTCGGCGCGACGGCCGCCGCCGTCGTTGGACGACGTCATGCATGCGGTCTGCGACGTGGCGGGATCGGAGCTCGCGGGCCGCCTGGGCGGGATGAATTTCTCAGGCCGCGGCGTCCGTTACACGGCGCCCGGGGTGCAACGGATCGCCTTGGAGGAGACGGACCTCGCAGGGGCGCCGCCGCTCGCCCTCGTGGGCGACGCCTTACTGCTGGCGCCGCCGAGGTTCGGGGAGGGCCTCCAGCGGGCCTTCGAGCAGGCCCTGACGGTCCGGGCCGCCCTTCTGGCTGGCGACCAACGCGGGCTGGGCGCCCGACTGGCGCGGGACGCGCGCCGCTTCTGGGCCGGTGACGGACTGGCCGCCGCCTGCCGCACGGTCACGGCGTCTCCACTAGCCATCGCTCCAGAAGGGGACGGTCCTCGGACGGCCGCGGCGGCGTGGTCCTCGGGGCGCGCGCCTCCGCCGTGACCGTCGTGAACGCGTCCTTGCTCAATCCCCGAGCCCCTGCGCCTCGGCGAGCCAGCGCATCTGTTCCCGGGCGCCCCGGCGGCTATGGCGTCCTTGGCGACGACGCGGTTCGCTATGGCCTGGGACAGGACGGCGTGCGGGCGCAAGGCCGCGGACACTTCGCTTCGACACCGGTCACGCCTGGATACGTACGGGCGGTGGCAACCAATAGTTTTTCGGCGTAAGATATCCACGTTCAGTTGGGGCGAGGGGGTGATGACGGCGGGTGCGACCAACCGGATCGAGGACGGCGTCGTGCGGTCTGGAGCGGATCGGTTGGCGTCTGAGCTCTGGAGCGAGCTGCGGAAGATCGCCTTGCGCGAGCGGTTCCGCGTCAACGCCGGCGAAACGCTGCGCGCCACCGTCCTGATCAGCGAAGCCTGGCTCAAGCTGCGCCGACGGGGCGAATGGCGCAACGACGATCATTTCCTGCATTCTGCGGCGCTGGCGATGCGTCACGTGCTGGTCGATCACGCCCGGGCGCGACTGGCGGCCAAGCGCGGGGCGGGCAAGGTCGACGCCCTGACCGACGACATCGAACCTTTCTGGGAGAGCGACGATCGGCTCGTGGAGCTGGACGAGGCCCTGACCCGGCTGGGCCGCCTCAATCCGCGCCTGGCCCAGGTGGTCGAACTGCGCTTCTTCGCCGGATACAGCGACGAACAGACCGCCGCCCTCCTGGGCGTCACCGACCGCACGGTGCGCCGCGACTGGGTGAAGGCCCGGGCGTGGCTCTATCGGGAGCTGAACGGCGACCTGACGGCGTCGCTTCCGCCTAGCGAAGCGCGTATCGCGATCTGATCTGGTCGATGGCCCGGATCTGGGTCGCGCCCGCCGGCCCGAGAGCTGAGAGGGATCGCTGGGCGCCGTCCAGGAGCGACCGGGCCTCGTCGCCGCGTCCCTGGGCTGCGCGAACGCGCCCGAGGGAGACCGCCACGACGGCCGTGGCCGGGTGGCTCTCGCCCAGCGCCGCCCGCACCGTCCGGAGCGCGGCCTCGCTCAGGCCCGCCGCCTGGCCGGTGCGGCCCAGGCCCAGATAGGCCTCGCTCAGTCCGGCGACGGCAGAGGCATAGTGCAGGCTGCCAGGGCCGGCGTGTTCGCGGGCCATATCAACGGCCTCCTCCAGCAGCGGAACGGCCTCGCCCGGCCGGTCCAGCTGCAAAAGCGTCTTGCCGGAGTTGCTCAGCAGGG
This sequence comes from Phenylobacterium sp. J426, assembly GCF_024699945.1. Lineage (GTDB taxonomy): Bacteria > Pseudomonadota > Alphaproteobacteria > Caulobacterales > Caulobacteraceae > Phenylobacterium. The sequence continues at coordinate 335,671 of NZ_JAJOMY010000002.1, forward strand.
CGGCCGTGGCCGCGGACGGCCCATATAGGCGTCGACGCACATCCAAGGCGCGCCGGAACAGCGGTTCCGCGCGATCCGGACGGCCTTGCAGCACTTCGAGCGCGGCGAGGTTGTTCAGCGTGTTGAGGGCGTCCGGCCCCGCGTCGAGCCCGGCGGCGTGCCAGACGCCCAGGGCGGCGCGGAAGGAGGGGATCGCCTCTTCGGGGCGCCCGGCCGCGGTCAGCATCACCCCCAGGTCATTGTGGTAGACACCGGTCTCCCGGTGGTTCGCGCCGCTGAGCGCAATGCGGACGGGCAGGTTGCGCTGCAGGAGCGCCACCGCGTCCTCGACCCGGCCTCGATCTCTCAGCAGGCGGGCCTCCACCAGGCGGCTGTCCACCAGCTGGGAGCGCCAGCGATCCGGCTCGCGCCGCCAGAACGCCTGGGCCTGTTCGAGATGGCGCGCCGCCGCCGCCTGCTCGGACTTGCGCAGCTCGACCTGGGCCAGGTCGTAGGCCGCGGACGCGACGATGTGGGGCTCCACCCCGGTGGTGCCGACCAGGCGCCTGAGCAGGGGTTCTGCCGCCTCATAGTCGTTCAGATAGAAGAACAGCTCCCCCAACATCTTCACTAGCGGGCCGCCACGCCGGGGGTCGGCCTCGAACTGAGCCAGCACCTGGCCCGCGGCGTTCTCCAGCACCTGGGCGACGTCGGCGTCAGGTCCGCCCGTCTCGGCCGCGTTGCGGAACATGAAATAGAGATACTGCTGCACGGCCTCGAGCCGCGCCTGTTCGCGCAGGGCCGCGTCCCGCTGCACCTCGGCTCGTTCGGCCTGCACGAGAGCTGCGCCCAGGCCCCCCGCAAGGCTCAGCACCACCGCGGCGGCCGCGGCGATCGGCCAGCGCCGGCGGCGCAGGAAGCGGCCGAGCGCATAGCCCCGCTCGCCCTCGCGCGCCTTGACGGGCTGACCCGCCAGGGCTCGGGTCAGGTCCTGCGCAAAGGCTTCGACGGTGGCGTAGCGCGCCTGGGGTTCCTTCCGCAGGGCCCGGGCCAGGATGGCGTCCAGGTCGCGCGCCAGAGCGCCGGGCGCAGACCCGGAGGGCGCGGCTGTCAACAAGCGCTCGGCCGGCGCCTCGGCGATCTTGCGGACGGCCACCGCCATGGGATCGCCGGTCACCACGATGGGCGGCCGCCCCGTCAGCAATTCGAACAGGGTCGCGGCCAGGCCGTAGACGTCGGTCATCACCGTGGCGGACGCGCCTTCGAGCAGTTCGGGCGCGGCGTACTCGATCGAGACCGGGGTTTCCGTGCGCGCCCCGTCGCCGGCCGCCATCAGCCGCGCCACGCCGAAGTCAATCAACCGGGTGCGGCCATCCTCCGTAACCAGGATGTTGGAGGGCTTGATGTCACGATGCACCACCAGCTTGGCGTGGGCATGGGCGACGGCCTCGCACACCTCGAGGATGAGTCCGACGCGCCGTCGCACGTCCGCGTGCTTGGCGTCGCACCAGGCGTCGATTGGCGCGCCGTCCACATACTCCAGCACCATGAAGGGGCGGTTGTCGGCGCTCAGCCCACCGTCCAACAGGCGGGCGACGCCGGGGTGCTCCAATTCCGCCAGGATCTGGCGCTCGGCCTGGAACCGGCTCCAATAGGTGGCGGGCAGCGGCCGCATCAACTTCAGAGCCGCCTGCTGTCGATAGGCGCCGTCGGCGCGCTCGACGCGGTAGACCTCGCCCATGCCGCCGCCGCCCAGGCGGTCGGCGACCTGCCAGGCCCCGAAGCGGGCGCCGCATTCGAGATCGGCCGAGGGCGCCGCCGCAGGGCCGAGGAAGGCGGCACTGTCCTCCGCCGCCGCCAGCAGCGACAGGGCCTCCCGTTCCAGCACTGCGTCGGAGCCCAGCCGGTCGTGCACCAGGCGCCGGCGTTCGGATGGGGGATGCTCCAGCGCCTCGTCCAGGGCCGCCTCGACCTTTTCCCAATCCACTTCAGCCCCCTGTCGCGGTTCCTTGTAAGCTCTGCGGTTCCTCCCGGCGCGGTCAACCCTCGCCGAGGCTGTAGACCAGGGTCACGAAACTGCCCCGCCCGTCGGTGGTCCGCGCAATGCTGACCTGCAGCCCGCGATCGGAATCGTCCGGATGACTTCCGGTCAGCATCAGCGTGCCGTTGAGATTGAGCTCGTCCCGGACGCTGAGGTCGGAGCGGTCGAGGACGCCGCGATAGAAGGCGGCGACCTGCTCGACGCTGTCGTCGACGCGGAACGTCACCATGCCGCCCTGGTTGGCTCCCGTCTGCTGCGAGCTGGTCCCGGCCACGGAGCTTTCGATCTGCGCCCCGCGGTACATTGGCGCGAAATCGGGCATGTTGGTCGGCGGCCGGGCTCCCGCGCCGGTCTCGATCGTCGCCCGTTCTCCGGTCTCGGCATTGCTGACCGTTCGGGTCTGCCGGCCGTCACACCCACCCAGAAAAAGGACGCCCGCCGCCGCACACATCACAACTCGACGCATCCAACACCCCCAAGGCTTCGCTCCTGCACAGGGGAACGGTAAGCCGCGCTGGTGGCGGACATTGGCTCGATTTATTGTCCCGGTCTCGCGGGTGCGGCCTCTTTGGCCCGGACCAGGCTCTCGCCCGAAGCTCCGCTCTCGCGATGAGCGGAGGCCAGACGGCACAAGCGTTCGCCTCGCGCTTAATCGCAGCCGCTGGAACTCGTCGTCCTTGGAGCCGATTGCCGCGATCAGCCGGTAAGGATGTCCTGCGCGTCGACGAGCCCCCCCGACTTCTCCGGGCAGCTTGATCTCTGGCCGCCTTCTACCCCCGCAGCCGGTGGTCGAACGCCAAAGCCGAATCTACCCCAGGCGCGTGTCGCACGGCTTTGACCTGAACGATGGCTTGCCGCTGCAGCTGCCATCGACCTGCAGGCGATCGTGATTTATGGCTGGCGCTCGTTCATCGATGCCGTGCTCCAGCAGGCACAAACGTTGCCATGGCACGTTGCCGGTCGACGCATACCCCCCGCACGGCTGAGCGGGTTTATTCACCTGGGGTGGGAGCGCCGATCTCCTGGCCGCGGTAACCGAGAGCAAGGCAGTCCGGATGTCGATCGTGCGCGATCCAACCTCGCCCCGTCCCATGAGCGGCGAGGATGCATTCCGAGCTGAGGTGTTGGCCCGGTTCGGCGTCGTGCCGAACTTCTTCCAGACCGCCGGGGAGGCTCCCGGCCTGGTCCGAGAGCTCTGGGCCTTCGCGAAATCAGCCTATCTCGATAATCCTCTGCCGTCCCTGTTCAAAGAGCGGCTGTTCGTGCATCTCTCGCGCTTTTGCGAGGTGCGGTACTGCATCGTCCGTCACGTCGGGTTCCTGGTCGGCGCCGGACGGCCTTCGGGCGATCCAAACGCCGCGCCGGAGAGCGTGGATCAGGTGATTGCGTTGCTTCGGCGTCCGGGTGCTCCGGACGCCGACGAGATCGCCGAGAGCCTGGATCGGCTGACGGCTCATGTCGCGCCGCTCGCGGCGATGCCGGAGGCTGGCAGTGAGATGGAGTGGGATGTCTTCGTCGCGGCCGGCGTCCTGTTTAACAGTCCCAGTCAAGGTCGCCGAGCGCGAGCGGCTCTGCGGGCCGCTCTGGGGGGTGAGGCGCTCGAGCTTCTCACCGCCTATCTCGCCTTTATCCGCACGGCCCACTACTGGACGCAGACCCATCCGGAACTCGCCTTCGAGGAGGATGTGGAGCTGCTCATGCGGCAACATGAGGAGCTCGCCCAGCGTATGCTCGATCCGACGGACAGCGAGCGTTGTCAGATCGGCGCACGCCTGTTCGACGAGCTGGAGTCGCTGCGCGCAGAGCGCGACGAGCGCACCGCCTTGCGAGAGGCGCTCGCCCGGAACGAAGAGGCTCAGCGTCACCAGCGGCTGCTCATCGACGAACTGAACCACCGCGTAAAGAACACGCTCGCCATTGTCCAATCCATCGCCGCCCAGACGCTCAGGAGCAGCGATACTCCGCCTGCGACACAGAACGCTTTCATGGCGCGGCTTATGGCTCTTGCGCGCGCGCACGACATTCTGACCGCACAGCGATGGGACGGCGCGGAATTGCGAGATTTGCTTACGCAAGTGCTCGGCGTTCACCCGGCCGTGCGGTGGCGCACCTCGCTTGAAGGTCCGCGGATCCGCTTGCGGCCGCAGCCAGCCGTCGCGCTGGCGATGGCGACGCACGAACTCGTCACCAACGCCCTGAAATACGGTGCGCTCTCGAACGAAGCCGGGAGGGTCGCCATCGTCTGGGCGGTAGAGGGGGCTCCGACCTTTGAAGCGCTGCGCCTGTGCTGGTCTGAACATGGCGGTCCCACCGTGACGCCTAGCGGTCGAAAGGGATTCGGTTCGCGCTTGCTGGAGCAGGGCGTCGTCCGAGAACTCAAAGGCGAAGCCAGTCTCGAGTTCCGCTCGGATGGTCTGAGGTACATGATCATGGCGCCGCTTGCGGAAATCGATCGCGGGGGCTGACGTCGAGCCATCATCTGCTCGACGGAGCGCCAACCGCTTGCCTCGGGCCGTCCGTTCAGAGGCCTTGGCGGTCGGTTGATGACGGGCGTCAGGCCTGCCGAACGCCGCAATGGTGTTGCGAGACCACCGTGCCTGGACGCTCGGGCGCCAAGGCGGCTGACCGACTGGCGGCGCGCCTTCTTGAAGCTGGAGCGCCGGGAGTGTCGCCAGCTACTCTGGGAGGGCCTGCACAAATTCATCGGGCTCTGGAGCCTGTGGTTGCGGTGACCGCGATCTGGTGCTTCGCCGAGATGTTGATCCCCGCGACATGGCTCCCGCCAACCTGTTGGATTCGCCCGCACCGATAGCCGCCGTCAGGCTGAACGGAGGCCGACCCGCTTTGCGGCGCATACGACGGAGCGCCGGTTTCTCATAAGCGCTTGCCGTGCCTTCCTGGCGCCTAGCAGTCCTAGGCAGTATCGCGAACTAGCTGACCGAAAGGCCTACGCGTCGCGACCCCGTAGGTCAGTCATGCGAGCTAGCTCACGGCTTCCAGCCTCGGGCCCGGGCCGCGCGTTCGGCGGCGGCGTCGAGCGGCTCGCCGGCGATGAGAGCGTCAACGGCGGCCAGGACTTCGGGCGGGGTGTCGACACCGGCGGTGCGGTAGTCGACGTTCGCCGGGGCCCAGGCGGTGACGGTGCGCAACCGCCAACCGCCGCCGTCGCGGCAAGCGAGGCCGGCCCGGCGGTCGGGCGCGCTCTGAAAGGTACGGCAGTAGCGGCCGTCGTTCGCCTGGAAACTCAGGCCCACCTGGATGGGCCCGCCATCGGCGGCGAGCTGGCGGTCCAGCGCCTGGGCGAGCTGACCGCGGGCGGCCAGCGCGTCGGGCTCGACGATGGTGGTGCGGCCGACGAGGACGCCCGCGACCAGGCTGGCGGCGACGGCGGCCCAGTGGGGCAGGCCGAAGCGCTTGGCGGGCCGGTCGTTGACAGCCTGGGCGGCGAGGGTCAGCTCCAGCGGCAGCGCCTCGGCCAGCACCGGGTCGTAGGCGGCGGCCAGACGGGCACGCAGACGCCGCTGGGCCGCCACCTCGCGGGCCAGCGACGGGTCGACGGCGATCTCAGCCTCAAAGCGCGCGCGGGCCTGAGCGTCCAGCTCACCGTCCACGTAGGCCGCGACGGTCAGGTCCCGGTCCTTCATGCCCCCTCCAGCGCCGTCAGCACGGCCTGCCGGTTGCGGACGAGGCGACTCGTCAGCGTGCCCTGCGGCACCTCCAGCACCTCGGCCGCCTCCTTGTACGAAAGCCCTTCCACCAGCACGAGCGCCACGGCCAGCCGCTGGTCCTCGGGCAGGGCGGCGATAGCCCGCTCGATCTCGGCGGCCTCCAGGCGCGCCTGTTGCGCGGCCGCGCCGTCCAGGCCCACGTGGGCGCCGTCATCCTCGGCGACGACGACTTTGCCCCGACGGTTGCGGGCGCGGCTCTCGTCTATCCACGCGTTCTTCATGATCCGGAAGATCCATGCGTCCAGGCGGGTGCCCGGAGCCCATTGGCCGACGCGGGTCAGGGCCCGTTCGACCGTCAGCTGCACCAGATCGTCCGCATCCGCCGGATCGCGCGTCAGCACGCGGCCCAGCCTGCGCAGGCGCGGTAACAGCTCGACGATCTGTCGCTGGAAGGACTCCAAGGTTCCGCCTTCTTCCTGGATGAAACGCTGCGGATGGCGCGTTTCATCCGTCATGACCCCAAAGAAGGCAATTCGATGAGGGCGAGAACTGCGGGCGTGGTCTTGGGGCTGGCGGCGCTGACCGCGGCGACGCCAGCGCTGGCCCAGCTGCTGGGGCCGCCGCTGCCGCCGCTGGTCAGAGGCTTGCCGAACGCGGCCGATCGGCTCGAGCGGGCCCCGCTCCGGCTGGAGGATCCCGCCGAGGGCCTTCTGGCGCGCACTCGCGACGTGAGTGAGGCGGCGTTGGCGGACCTGCGGCGGCTCACTGTTGAGCGCCTGTTACGCGAGCATCCGCGCTACGTGGAGGCGGACGAGGCGGGCCGGCCGGTCGTCCGCGGCGAGGTGCTGGCGCTGACGCTGACGCCGGACGCGCTGGCGCGGATCGAGGCGGCGGGCTTTCGGGTCGCGCGGCGCGGGGAGCTGGGCGGCCTGGGACTCGAGACCGTGGTGCTGAACCCGCCGAAGGGCGTCTCCGCCCGGGAGGCGGTGCGGCGGCTCGAGGCCATCGACCCCGAGGGCGCCTATGAGTTCAACCATCTCTATCAGGCGAGTGGCGAGGCGAGGGCGCCCGGCCGGTGGTCGGCGGCCGGCGTCGCCCCCGGCGCGGGCGCGGCGGCCGGCTTGCGGCTGGGTCTGGTGGACGGCTCGGCGGCCGCCGACCATCCGGCGCTGCGACGGGCCAAGGTCACACAACGCGCCTTTGCGCCGGGCGGGCCGCGCATGACGGATCACGCGACGGCGGTGGCCTCGCTGATGGTGGGCCAGGCGGGCCCTCTCAGGGGCGCGGCGCCGGGCGCCAGCCTCTATGTGGCTGACGTTTATGGGACGACCCCAGCCGGCGGCTCCGCCGAGGCCATCGCTCGCGGCCTGGCCTGGCTGGCCCAGAACCGTGTGCCGGTGGTGAACATCAGCTTGGTGGGGCCGCGCAACCGCTTGCTGGAACAGGCCGTGGCGGCGCTGAACGCCCGCGGCGTGGCGGTGGTCGCGGCGGTTGGCAATGACGGCCCGGCGGCCCCGCCGCTGTACCCCGCCGCCTATCCGGGCGTGGTCGCGGTGACCGCGGTGAACGGTCGGCGCCAAGCGCTGCCCGAGGCCGGACGCGGGGCGCACGTGGCCTTCGCCGCCCCAGGGGCGGATATGGCAGCAGCCGGCGCGGGCGGGGGATACCTCGCGGTCCGCGGCACCTCGTTCGCAGCCCCCCTGGTGGCCGGGCTGATCGCCCAGCAGGGCGGCAGGACCGACGGACTTGCGGCGGCCGACCTGGGCGCCGCCGGGCGGGACCCGGTCTATGGCGGCGGGCTGGTGGGCTTCGACTTGCGCACCGAGCCCCGCCGCGTCGGCGCGCGCGCGCTGGCGCTGCGGAGTCACTGAAGACAGTCGGCCGGCGGCGGGATGAAACGCCGCGGTGGCGTCGTTGGACCTTTCGAAGCACGGCCTTCGATGAGGAGAATTTCGATGCGCAAGATCAACCTTCTGACCGCCTCGGCCCTGAGCTGCGGCTTCATGTTCGCCGGCGCGGCCCATGCCCAGCTGCTTGGCGGCGGAGGCGGCCTTGCGGGCGGCCTCGGCGGTGGCTTGGGCGGCGTCACCGGCGCCTTGGGCGGCTCGGCGTCCGGCTCCGGCTCAGTGTCCGGCGACACCCGCGCCGCGGGTTCGCGAATCCGCGGCGCCACGGACACGGCCACGCGGACCGGCCGCGGTGCGACCCGCAGGGCGAGGAGCGCAGCCGAGGCAGGTCTCGGCCACGCGCGTTCGGCGGCTACGGACGCCGGCTCGGCTTCCGCGTCGGCTTCGGGTTCGGTGGCCGGCAGCCTCCCCGGGACCTTTGGCGGCCTGACCGGCGCGGCAGGCGGCGACGCCTCCGGCTCCGGCTCGGCGAGCCTCGACACGTCGGGGATCGGTTCGACGGCGTTGGGCGGGGCGGGCCAGGCCCGCCGAGCGGCGCAGGGGGCGCTGGCCCAGGGCCGTTGGGCCGCCGGGCAGGCGCGCGGTCAGGCCAGCGGCGCGGCAGACAGCGCGGGTGGCCTGGAGTCCGACGCATCGCGTCAGGGTTCGGGCCATGCCTCTGGCGGGACGCAAGCCTCCGACGGCGCCGGCTAGATGGGCGCCTTGGGTTCGGGTCAGGGCTCGGCCGACGCGTCCAGCCAAGGTTCGACCGGCGCCTCGAATGGCCTGGGGTTCTCGGCCGCAGCTTCGACCTCCGCCACCGCCTCCGGTACGGCCCAGGCGCAGGCCGAGCGGCGGTAATCGGCGGCTCGCATGGGCGCCCCGTCCAGGCGCATTCTAAGCCTGGACGGGCGCACGAGGCGGCAGCGAGAAGGCCGACCAAGTTGTGGTTTGTGGAAACAGCCGAAAGGCCGCTCTGGACTAAGGCTGTGTAAAAAAACGCGAAGCAGGGCAGACGCCTGACACACGGCTCGGGAGGGGCAGATGAGCCGCTTCGTCGAGGGTGAAGATCGCCGTCAGCCGGTGCTGCTTCCCAGCTGCCTGGACGGCTATGTCAGTGACGAGAACCCGGCGCGGGTGATCGACGTCTTTGTCGACGAGCTAGACCTCAGAAGCCTGGGCTTTGAGATCGTGCCGGCGGCGACGGGCCGGCCGGCATACCACCCGGCGACGCTGCTGAAGCTCTACATCTACGGCTACCTCAACCGGGTGCAGTCGAGCCGGCGGCTGGAGCGCGAGGCGCTGCGCAATGTCGGGCTGATGTGCTGACGGGGAAGCTGGCGCCTGACCACAAGACGATCGCCAACTTCCGGAAGGACAACGGCGAGGCGATCCAGGCGGCCTGCGCCCACTTCATCGTGCTGTGCCGGGAGATTGGGCTCTTCACCCAGGCTGTGGCGACCGTGGACGGCAGCAAGTTCAAGGCGGTGAACACCCGGGACAAGAATTTCACGCCCGCCAAGCTGAAGAAGCGGATCGAGCAGGTGGCGGAGCATATCGCCGGCTACCTGCAGGAGCTGGACACCGCCGACCGGCTGGAGAGTGAGGCGGTCGAGGCCCGCGCCGTGAAGCTCAAGGACAAGATCGGGGGAGCTGCCAGGCCTGCGCGCTGAAGCCCCAGTGCACGCCCAGCGTCGAACGCCGGATCACCCGCTGGGAGCACGAGGCCACCATCGAGGCGCTGCAGCGGCGGATGGATCTCGCGCCCTACGCCATGCGGGCTCGTCGGCGGATCGTCGAACACCCCCTTCGGGACGATCAAAGCCTGGATGGGCACACCCACTTCCTCATTGCGGCTCCCCAACGTGAAGACAGAGATCAGCCTCCACGTCCTCGCCCAAAACATGAAGCGGGTGATGCAGATGCTCGGAACGGGGCCGCTGATGGCGGCGATCCGGATCTGAAGCAGCGGCGCGTCTCGCGCGTGCTGCAGATCAGCGGATAAGGGCCGCCAGCGCGTTCGTGCACGGCCTCGACTCTTAGCTGACCTAATGAAGGTCGGCTCCAGGATTTGGGGTTCGAGCTTTGGTCGTCGTCCGACCGTGGAAACTTCGAACTTGGGTCGCCAGCTAGGCATTTGAGCACCATGTGGAGCTCCACCACGATGTGCGGCAGGTCACCTGCCGACCTTGGTCACGTCGGTGCAAGTCCGACCGTCAGCATCACGTCGCAGCGCAAACTCTCGCGAAGCGATGTGCGCCAACCCGGTCAGCATCCTGTTGTTAGAGCCACCGCAGCTTTGATCAGGAGCGTGCAACGTGGGGCAAGGCGACGTTGAGGGCAGCGAACGCGCCCTCCGCCGTCAACGAGTTTCGACCAAAGCCCATCGTCGCCACCACCATGTCCTCTTCAGGAAGAACGAAGCAGAACTGACCTCGGGCCCCAGCCGCCATGTACATCGAGCGCGGCGCGTTCGGTATCCGCCCTGTCCCATTCAGCCACCAGAGGAAGCCATAGCTGGGGTTCAGCGGCGACGGAGAAGTCGCCTCCTTGATATAGCTAGCGTCGATGAAGCGGCGCCCGCCCCACCGCCCGCCGTCGAGGTAGAGCTGGCCGAGCCGGGCCAGGTCGCGGCATGACAGCAGGATCGAGCCGCCGAGGCGGACGTTGTCCGAGCTGTCGATCCCCTCCGGCTGGTAAACCAGCGTCTCGCAGCCCAGGGGCCGGACAACATGGCTCATCATGTAGCGATGGCTGCTCATGCCGCTGGCGGCGGCCACCACATCGGCGAGGTGGTCCGCGACCGCGCCGTCGTAATAGAAGGTTTGGCCTGGCGGGATAGACACCCCATAACCTGATGGCGAGCCGGGCTCACCCTGCTGCTGCCATGCATACTCCACGCCGGGGCCAGGAGGGGCCGGATCGTCCAGGCGGCGCGGTGGGACCGAGCTGGGCTTAACGTTGAGTGTGCCGCCCGACGTCATTGTCAGCATGTGCCGGATGGTCACGCCGGGCTTCAGGCCCGATCGCTCGGGTGGGTGATACCGGGCGGCCAGGTCGTCCAGCTTTAGCAGGCCCTCTGTGATCGCGCGCCCGACCATCGTTGCGCCAAAGGACTTGCCGGCGGAGAACGAAACGTTCCTCCATTCTGGCGTCGCTCGGGCGTACGGCGTCTCCCAATATCGTTCGAAGACCAGGCGGCCGTGGCGGATGATCACCAGCCCTTGCCGCTCGCCGGTCGCGCCGATCCGCGCGGCGGCCATCTCGAGCGCGGCCGACGACAGCCCATGGTCCTCCGGCCGCGCCGCTCTCCAGGGTCCGGCGCCCGGGCCGCGGGCGCTGATCCGCGCCTGCGCCGACGAGGCCGCGAGGAGGCCGAGCCCGCCGGCCAGCAGGCGGCGGCGGTCGCATCCGGTCCCGCTGTCAGCTTTCATCGCGGGCCGTCGCACGCACGGGCGGATAGCGCTCCATGAAGCGTCGCTCGCCGGAGAAGGGGTCGGCGAGGAGCCGGGGCGGCACGTCGAACAGCATCACCTTTCTGCTCTTCATGTCGTAGGGGGCCCAACGTGGCAGGCCGTCATGGTTGGGATCGCCCGTCCGCGCGAACGCGAGCCAGGCATTGGCCATGCTGTCGGCCATGGCGCGCGTGGCTGGCGTCTCCGGCCCGGTCAGATTGGGCGCCCGGGCGACGTTGTCGAACATGAACGGCAGGTCGAGGGTGTGCTGGCTGTACCGCCGCCCGCCCTCTGCTGGCGATCGCCAGGTCAGCTGATACATCCAGGTCGGATTGGCCGCGCCGTTCATCCGGCTGCGGGCCTCGGCCATCAGCGTCGCGTTGCGGATGTACGAGCGCCACGACGTGATCTTGAAGAACAGCTCGGTCGGAGAGGCGGCGGGCGCGCTCGCCCGGAAGGCTTCCACGGCGGCGTCCACGTCGCCATCCGGGAGATAAGTCGTCAGGCGTCGGCGCAGACCCGCGTTGTCCAGCTGATAGACCGCCGGGTCGCGGCCCAGCTGGTTTGATAGCTCGGTCTCCGTGGTCCCCACCATCAGGGGAACGCGTGCGGTGGAGGCCGGCGCGTCGGGCACGAAGGGATGCTGGCGGAAGGCGATCCCGTCCATCACCGGCTCGAATCGGTAGCCGGCGGCGGCGATCACCTCCCGCTGAGCCGCCTGCAACTTGTCGACAGGCGTCTTCTGCAAGGCGCCCGCATCGCGCCGCGCGATCCCCAGTGTCTTCAGCAGCGCGTCGGTGAGGCGGCCGGACTGCTCGCGGGTCTGCAGGAGCAGGTGTGAGCCGGATTGGACGATTCCCCTATGGAACAGCCCCGTGGCTTCCTGCCCGGCGAAGCAGACACTGACCTTCCGGCCGCCGCCCGACTGGCCGTAGATCGTCACATTGCCAGGATCTCCGCCGAAGCGGTCGATGTTCTCGCGGACCCACCGCATGGCGGCCACGAGGTCCAGGTAGCCGCAGTTTCCTGACTGGGCGAACTCGGCGCCTAGCGCCTCTGACAGATCGCAGAAGCCCAAGACGTTGAGGCGATGGTTGATGGTGCAGAGCACGACGTCTCCGCGCTTCACCATATTGCTCCCGTCGTAGAGCGGGCTGGAGCCACTGCCGGCTTCGAAGCCGCCGCCGTGAAACCAAAGCAGGACCGGTCGCCTGCCGCGGTCCGCAGCCGGGGTCCAGATGTTGATGCGCAGGCAGTCTTCGCTCATCGGCGTGGCGGCGGCCAGTCTCCCGGCGTACTGCGGCGCCTGGTCGCCGTAGTCGAATGCGTCGCGCACGCCGCTCCAGGCCGGAGGCGGCCTGGGCGGCAGGAACCGGCCGGCGCCGCCGGTGTCCGCCCCGTACCTCAGGCCCTTGAACACCAGTACGCCGCCCACGGCCCGGCCGCGCACACGTCCCTGCGCCGTCTCCACAACAGGCTCGCTCATTGCCCACCCGCGGGAGGCGACCCCCGCGCCTAAGACGCTCGCAAGCACGGTGCGTCGATCCATGTCTCCTCCGCGCGTTCCGCGATACGGAACGATGTTTCGAGCAATTCCGCTCGGTTCATCGGCCATTGTCAACCGCGCGCTTCCGGACGACAGGAGGCGGGCGAGGAGGGGCAATGGACAGAGCTGTGCACCGGGCGTTTCGGATTCTGGAAACCGTCACGCGGGCTAAGGAGCCGATGCGGCTGTCGACCATCGCGTCGAGCCTGGAGCTCCAGAAGAGCACCGTGCATCGCATCCTGCAGACCCTGGTGGCCATGGGTTATGTCGTCCAGGAGCCGAATGGCGGGCGTTACCGCCCCACGCTCCGGACCTGGGAGATGGGGTCGAACGTCTTGCACGACCATCCCGTGAAGCGCGCGGCCGCGCCCTTCCTGGCCGAACTGCATCGCGTGACTGAGGAGACGGTCAGCGTGATGGTCCTCGAAGGCGATGACGTCATCTATCTGGACAAGCTCATAGCGCCGCGGCCCATCCGCTTCACCACGCGCGCCGGCAGCCGGGTGCCTGCGCCGCTGACGGCAGGCGGCCAGGCGATGCTGGCGTTGGAGCCCGACGCCCGCGCTGTGGTCGAGCGTGTCGCGCGGCGCTTGCAAGCGGAGCGAGCCTTCGACGCTGAGACGGTGCTGGCGGCGCTGGAAACGGTCCGGGCGCGAGGCTATGCCGTCTCCCGCAACAACCCCGACGTGGTGAGCGTCGGCGCAGCCATCCTCGGCCGCGATGGTCGCGCGGCCGGCGCGCTCTCGGTTTCGGCGCCGGCCGAGCGCATCGACCCGGCGCGGCTCGAGGCCACCGTCGAGGCGGTTCGGGTCATCTGCACCCGCATGGCGGAGTTCCTCGGCCGGCTCTGACCTCAGCCGCCCCCCTCCCAACGCGCACAGCGCCAGCGCGGATGACCGCGTTCGTTTCACGTGTTGACACAAAGTTCCATCACACAGAACATACTCGCAGAACAGCGTGCCGCGTGACGGCACAAGCATGAGGGGAAACGTCGATGCGGGGGTATGATCCTGGCAGGTGTGTCCTTGGCTGCGCTTGCAGCCTCGGCGAACGGAGCGGCGGCGCAGACCGCGCCGGCTTCGGACGTGCAGGAGGTGGTGGTCACGGGCTCGCGGATCGCTCGCACCGACTATGTCGCGGAAAGCCCGATCGTCACGCTAAGCGCCCAGGCGGTGGAAGCCCGCGGTCCGGCGACGATTGACCAGACCTTCAATCAGATGCCGCAGTTCGCGGCCAGCAACGCCAACAGCGGCTCGAGTCCCGCGCGGCAGGGGCGCAACAACGCCAACCTCCGAGGGCTGGGGATCCAGCGCACGCTCGTGCTGCTCGACGGCCGCCGCACCCAACCCTCCGACGCCCTTGGCGCCGTAGACCTCAACTCCATCACCCCTGCACTCATCGAGAGCGTCGAGGTGATCACCGGGGGAGCCTCCGCCGTCTACGGCTCAGACGCCGTTGCGGGGGTGGTCAATTTCAAGCTGAAGCGCAACTTCCGCGGCCTCGAACTCGACGCCCAGTACGGCGTCACCGATCGCGGAGACGCCGAGGCGATCTCATTCGCTGCGACGGTCGGGGGAACGTTCGACGACGACCGCGGCCGGGCGGTGGCCTCGCTGACCTACTTCGACCGCGGCGGCACCTTCCGCGAGTCGCGACCCTTCTTCGAGCGTTCCGGCATCGCCAGCGCCCTGCAGGGTGGCGCCATCGTGTCGAACGCCTCGAACCTGCCGACGCAGGCGGCGCTCAACGCGCTCTTCGTGAGCCGCTATGGTTCAACCACCGCGCCTGCTCGAAATGCCTCGTTCGGCGTCAATGCCGACGGCACAGTCTTCACGACGGCCGCGCCGATCCTCAACCTGCGCTATCCGGATGGCGAGCCCTATATCACCTTCGAGGGCCGCGTCGGCTATCCGCTCGGGAACACGCTCCCGCTCCAGACGCCGATCGAGCGTTACACCGGCTTCTTCCGCGGCAGCTACGACGTCACCGAGAACGTCGAGGCCTACCTCCAGTTCAACTACATGACCTACGACTCCGCCTACAGCCGTCCAGGCTGGTCGGCGGGTTCGACCGCGCCGCTGGCGCTCATCCCGGTCACCAACCCTTTCATCCCCGCCGACCTGCGCCCGGTGCTGGCCTCACGCCCGAACCCGAACGCGCCGGTGAACTTCACTTTCAGCACCAGTCGCATCGGCCGCACGGCCTACGAGTTCGATTACGATCTGATGGAGACGCTCGTCGGCCTGCGCGGAGAGGTGCCGGGTCGGGACTGGACGTGGGACGTCTATGGCTCCTACGGCCGGACGGACGCCAGCGAGCGCACGTCCGGTTGGGTCAACGTGGCGGCCTGGAACACCCTCATCAACGCGGCCGACGGGGGCGCCTCGATCTGCCCCGGAGGCTTCAACCCGTTCATTCCCGCAGCGCTGGAGTCCACGCCCGGCCAGGAGGCCTGCTTCAACTACCTGAACCGTACGCTGAGCGAGGAGACAGAGCTCACGCAGCAGATCGTCGAAGGTTCGCTGCAGGGCAGCCTGCTCGATCTGCCGGCCGGCCGTCTGCGCTTTGCGCTCGGCGCCAGCTACCGCCGCAGCACGTACGACTATGTGCCGCCCGACGCGCGGGTGCGCGGCGAGGTCTGGCCGGTCCAGGCGACCGGCCCCTCCAACGGCTCCTACAATGTGCGCGAGGTTTTCGCCGAGTTGTTCGTACCGGTGCTGCGCGACCTGCTGCTGGTGGAAGAGCTGAACATCGACGTCGCCTACCGCCGGTCGGACTACAACCTCGTGGGCTCGGTCGACACCTACAAGGGCAGCATCGATTGGGCCATCGCATCCGGGCTTCGGTTCCGCGGCGGGTATCAGCGGGCCATCCGCGCGCCGAGCCTCGGCGAACTGTTCGCGCCGCCTGAACGCGCCTCCTCGGCCCTCGGCTCGACGGCGAGCGGCGCCCGGCGATCCCTGCGACTCGATCGGACGCCTGCGCAACCCGGCGACGAACCCGAACGCCGCCCAAGTCCGCGCGCTCTGCATCGCCACGGGCGTCGCGCCCTCGATCATCGACATCTATCGGTTCGCTGGAAGTTCGGTGAGCGGGGTGGCGTCCGGCAACCTCGACCTGAAGGAGGAGACGGCCGACACCTGGACCGCCGGCCTCGTCTGGCAGAGCAAGTTCGAGCAGCCCTGGCTCAGCGGCCTGTCGGCGTCGCTGGATTTCTACGACATCAAGGTGAAGGACGCGATCGGGGTCATCACGGCGAGCGTGGGGCTCAACCGATGCTTCAACGCCGATGGTCAGTCCAACCCCACCTACGACCCGAACAACTACTACTGCTCGCTCACGACGCGGAACGTGAACGGCGGCATCGAGACCCAGCTCCAGCCGACGCTGAACCTCGCCGCCTACGAGGTCTCGGGGCTCGATTTCCAAACGGACTGGCGGATCCGGCTCGATGACGTCGGCATGGGGGACCTCGGCACGGTCAGCCTCAACCTGGTGGTCTCGCGGCTGCTCGACTACCGCATCCAGAACCTCGAAGGGGCGCCGTTCCTCGACTACGCGGGCACGATTGGAAACGCCCAGATCGACTCCGGCGCCATCGGCTTCCCGAAGTGGAAGGTGGCCGCCAACCTGACCTACGAATACGGCCCCGCCACGGCGACGGTGAGCTACCGCTGGTACGATTCCATGACCCACGCCTCGGACGTGGGGCTCGCAAACCCGACGCTGCCGGGCGTGAAGGACCGCCAGTACGTCGACCTCACCGGCTCGTGGCGGGTCGATCAGAAGACGACGCTGCGGGCAGGCGTGCTGAACGTGTTCGACACCGCGCCGCCGGTATGGACGGGTGCCGGAGCCACCGACCTCGCCCTCTACGACCTGTTGCAACGACGCTATTTCGTCGGCTTGAAGAGGCGCTTCTGATGCCAGTCATGCACCGCCGCCAGGCGATCCTTATGGCCGCCGCTTCGGCAGGGCTGATCGCCCTGCCGCCCGCCCGGGCCTCTGCCCAAGCCCCTGCCCAGGCCTCTGGGTCAGTCACCCCTCTCGTGACGGAGCCGATCAGCGCCTTCATCGCCGGGGGCCAGAAGATGGCGATCGACGCGGAGACGTTGGACCTTGGGCGCCGGCACATCCTCGACACCCTGGCCTCCATCGTCGCCTGCCGTGACCTGGAGCCGTCCGAACTTGCGCGTCGCTACGCCCTGTCCCAGAGCGGAGACGCCCGGCGGGGCGCCGTGACGATCCTGGGCACCCGTCAGCGCGCGGGCTTGGCCGACGCCGTGTTCGCCGGCGCGATGACCGGCCACGGGGCGGAGATCAACGATTTCATCCCCTCGGCCTTCGTTCAGCCGGGCCCCGCCATCGTCAGCGCCGCCGTCGGCTTGGCCGAGCAGCGCGGGAAGTCGGGGGCGGAAATCCTGCGGTCGGTCATCATCGGTTACGAACTTGCCGGGCGCATGCCGAAGGCCCTTGGGATCGAGAACCTCCGCAGGGCCAACATCGCCAATCACGGCATTGGCCCGGTCTTCGGCACCGCCGCCGCCGCATCCTCGATCATCGGCTTGCCCGAGAACCGCATCCCGCATGTGCTCACCTACTGCGCCCAGCAGGCCTCCGGATCCTGGCAGTGGATGCTGGACGTCGAACATGTGGAGAAGTCGTTCGTCTTCGCCGGCATGGGTGCTCGGGCCGGGATGCAGGCGGCTCTGTTCGCAGAGCTCGGCTTCCGCGGCGTGCGCGACAGTCTGGACAATCCCGCCGGCTGGATGAACTCGCAGATCTTCCGCGGCCACGACGCCAATCGCGCCTACCTGATCGAGAAGCTGGGCGAGCGTTGGGAAATGCCGGAGACAGCCTACAAGCGCTATCCGGTGGGCGGCCCTACCCAGCCCGCCGTCCACGGCCTGCTGCAGCTGCTGCCGAAGATCGACAGAGCGCAGGTGGCCAGCGTGATGATCACCATGCCCGGGCGGTGGCAGGCGTTCCGCGACGCCGCGATGCCGGCTTTGAATCTCCGCTACCTCAGCGCCATCATCCTGCTGGATGGCAGACTGGACTTCGTCTCGGCTCAATCGCTCGAGCGCATGCATGGAGATGAGCGCGCGAAGGCGCTGATGAGCCGCGTCGACGTGGCGCACGACCCGGCACAGGAACATGCGCCGGGCGAGGCGCGCACAGAATCGGCGCGGGTGGTCGTCGTGCAGCAGGACGGCCGCCGGTTCGAGATCTACGTGCCTTATGTGGTGGGTTTCCCGTCGCATCCGATGAGCAAGGCCGACGTGGAGGCAAAGGCGCTTGAGCTGATGACACCGCGCCTCGGCGCCGGCCGCGCCCGAGATGTCGTCGCAGCGGTCTGGAACATCGAGGGGCTTGCCAAGGGCGGCCGGCTCTCCGCGCTCATCGGCGTCTGATGCGGCCAGTCCGCACGGCGTTGGCCGTCGTCGAAGCGATCGGACGTCGGCAGCCTGTCGGCGTTTCCGAACTGGCGCGTCGGCTCGACCTGCCGAAGTCCACCGTCCAGCGGACGCTGGGAGTGCTCGAGGACGCGGGTTGGATCGAGGCGTCCGACAGCGAACGGTCCGGCTGGTCCCTTAGCCTCAAGGCGGGGCTCGCGGTCGGCCGCGCAGACTACGCCACGCGTCGCTTGCGAACCGCGGCGCTGCCGGTGATGGAGGAGCTGCGCCGACGGACCAGCGAGTCCATCTACCTGGCGGTGCGCTTCGAGCGGCAGATCGCCCTCGTCGAGCGCTTGGACGGCCTAAACCCCGCGGTCCACGCCTGGCCCCTCTGGCAGGCTGGCCCGATGCACGCCACCTCGCTCGGCAAGGCGATCCTGGCGGCGCTGCCGGACGCCGAACTCGAGGACTACCTGTCCCGGCCCCTGCGTGCGCTCACCGCTCGAACCCAGACTGACGCCGATGCGCTGCGGGCCGAACTGCGCGAAGCCAGGGCGCGCGGCTACGCCGTGACGTTCGAGACCAATTGGCCCGGCGAAAACGGCGTGGGCGCGGCGATCCGCAACGGATCCGGCGCTCCCTTCGCCGCCATCTCCATCTCGGCGCCGGTGGAGCGTGTCAATGAGGCGGCCTGCCTACGGCTGGGGGAGACACTGATGGAGGCTGCTCGACGCATCAGCCTCGGCTTGGCCGCTACAGGTTCCAAATAGCGGAACGCCATTGATTTCCTCACCAGTTTCCGGCCTTCATCGCGGAGATATGGCGAGGTTATTTTGGATACGACAGTTGCGAAGGGAATGGCGGTGCTGGAACTGCTGGCCAAGGCGGACGGGCCGCTGAGGCTGTCCGCGATCGCCGAGCAGCTCGATCTGCAGAAAAGCAACGTCCATCGTCTGCTTGGGACGCTGAGCACGCTCGGCTACGTGTTCCAGGAGGCGGAGACCGGGCGCTACCAGCCAAGCCTCAAGCTCTGGGAGCTAGGTGTCGGCATCATATCGGCCCATCCTGCAAAGCGCGCGGCCGCGCCCTTCATGCAGGACCTGCATCGTTCGACGGCCGAAACCGTGAGCCTCACCGTGCTGGATGGCGACGAGGTGCTCTATCTGGACAAGCTGCTGTCGCCGCGGCCCCTGCGGTTCACGACCCAGCCGGGCACTCGCGCTCCGGCGGCGCTCACCGCCTCTGGCCGGGCCATGCTGGCGCTCACGGGCGACCCGAGGCCCGTGCTGGCGCGCAGCGTGAAGCGCTGGTCGAAAGCCAAGGATCTGGACGTCGACGCCGTGATGTCCGAGCTCGAGCGGATCCGCCGCGACGGCTACGCCACCTCGGAGAGCAGCTGGACGCCCGGGATCGTCAGCGTCGCGGTGGCCATACCGACGCGGGGCGGCCCGGCGGCGCTCACCGTCTCTGGGCCGGCCGAGCGCATTTCGGACGAGAAGCGCCAGGAGATCATCGAGGCTGTGCTTCATACCGGCGCGCGGATCGCCGAAACGGTCGGCCGCCTCTAAGCGTCAGATAACCCCCTTCCCGATCAGATCTGTCACGTCGCCCTCGCCGTAGCCGAGCCAGGCCAGGATCTCGGCGCCGTGGCGCCCCGTGATCTCGGCTGGGGGTGCGGATCGCCTTCTCGGCGCCTTCGATGTTCAGCGGAGAGGCCACCACGCGACGGACCGCCCCGCGCTCGTCCGTGATCGGCGTGGCGATTTTCAGGTGCTGGACCTGCGGGTCGGCGAACACTTGATCGACAGTGTAGATCGGGCCGCAGGGAAGCCCCTCGGGCTCAAGCTTTTCGACCCAGTAGGCTGTCGGCCGCTTGCGGGTCTCTGCCGCGATGGCGTCGTGCACGGCCTGGCGATCCCGGCCGCGGCCGACCTGGGTGGACCAGTCCTCCCGCTCCAGCCAGTCGGGTCGTCCTAGGATCTCGCAAAGCCGCCGCCACTGGTGCGAGGCGGATGCGGCGATGTTCACGTAGCCGTCCACGGTCGGGAAGACGCCGGTCGGCACCACTGTGGGATGCTCGTTGCCCGCCTGCCGCGGGGTCTCGCCGGTGGCCAGGTAGCGGGCGGCCTGGAAGTCCAGCATGAAGACCTGGCTCTCCAGCAGCGAGGTATGCACCCAGCGGCCCTCGCCCGTGCGCTCGCGCTCGTACAGGGCCATCATGATCGCGAGCGCCAGGAGGTTCCCCGCCGTCATGTCGGCGACGGCGATGCCGACACGCATTGGGCCTCGTCCCGGCTCGCCGGTCACCGACATCAGCCCGCTCATCCCCTGCGCGATTTGGTCCACGCCGGCCCGGCTCGCATAGGGTCCGGTCTGGCCGAAGCCCGAGATGCTGCCGTACACCAGGCGCGGATTGATGGCTCGGACATCCTCCCAGGCGATCTTCAGCCTATGCTTCACGGGAGCCCGCATGTTCTCAACGAGGACGTCGGCGCGCGCCACCAGCTTGAGAAAGACCTCGTGGCCCTCGGCCGTCTTCAGGTCCAGGGTCATGACCCGCTTGTTCCGGTGCAGGTTCTGATAATCGGCCCCCTCGCGGCGCCCGATGACCTCCTCGCCGCCGGTGTCGGGCGGTTGGATGCGGATCACGTCCGCGCCCCAGTCGGCCAGGTGCCGTACGCAGGTGGGGCCGGCGCGCGCGAGGGTCAGGTCGAGGACGACCAAGCCTTCCAGGGGCAGCCGGCCGGCGCCCTCCGTGCGGCCAGGATTCGAGGCGGCTTCGCTCACGCGCGGGCTCCTTGGGCAGGGGTCTGGTCCACGCGGGACCTAGCGGCGAGGGCGGCCATTCAGCGGCCCTGGAAGCGGGGCGTCCGCTTTTCCAGGAAGGCGCGACGGCCCTCAGCGTAATCTTCGCTGTCGAAGCAGGCCTTCACCGCTTCCTCGACGGCTGTCAGATCCCGCTCGTCGGGATCCTTCAGCGACTGTCCGATAGCGAGCTTGGCGGCGCGGATCGTAAGCGGCGCGTTGGCGGCGATGGATTCAGCAAGCTTGCAGACCTCAGCGCGCAGATCTTCCTGAGCCGTCATTCGGTTGATCAGCCCCATCCGCAACGCTGTCTCGGCTGGGAAGCGTTCGGCGGTGAACAGGATCTCCCGTGCGACGCCGGGGCCGACAAGCTGCACCAGCTTCTGCACGCCGGGGAAGTTGTAGCCGAGCCCCAGGCGCGCGGCAGGGATGCCGAACCGAGAGCGATCCGACGCGACCCGCAGGTCACAGGCCAGCGCCACGGCCAAGCCCCCGCCGATGCAGAAGCCGTCGATCATGGCGATGGACGGTTTCCGCAGCCGAGCCAGCGCACCATGTCCCTTGCCGCTCACGGCCTTGTAGCGCTCGTTGGCTTCGGCCGTGGCCCGCGCGGTCTCAAACTGCGAGATGTCGGCGCCCGCGACGAACGACTGCCCGCCCGCGCCAGTGATCACCACCACACGAACCGTCGGGTCGGCTTCGAAGGCGTCCAGCACGCGCGGAATCGCCTCCCACATCTCGAGCGAGACCGCATTCCGTCGCTCGGGGTTGTTGAATGTGAGCCAGCCGATAGGGGCCTCGATGCGGCCTGTCAGCTTCTCCGTCCCACTGTCCATTCGGTCGGGTTGAGTCATCCGCCTAGCCTCCTCGTCCCGTGGCCCTACCTGGATTGGCGAGATCCGGCAAGATGTTCTGATAAATGGAACGGCATATCAAAACGCTTGAGGCCGTCGCATATTTGAACTAGCGGTGCGCTCATGACGGCGACGAGACATGAGCAAGCGCTGCGGGGCCCATTCGCGGATCTTCCCGGACTGGTGCGGATGGCGGCGGCGGAACGACCCGGTCGTCCGGCGGTGAGGGAAGGCGATCTGACGCTGAGCTACGCCGAGCTTGCTGCACTGGCGGATCGTATCGCCGCGACGCTGGCGGGTGCGGGGGTGGGGCCGGGCGACGCCGTGGCGCTGTGCGCGCCCACGTCCGCCGCTTATGTGGCCAGCTTCCTGGCGGTGCTGCAGATAGGCGGGGTCGTGACGCCGCTCGCGCCTGGATCGAGCGCTGCGGCGCTGGCCGCGATGATCGCCGACAGCGGCGCGCGGCTGCTGCTCCACGACACCGTGACGGCCGCCGCGCTCGACGAGGAGGGGTTCCGGGGGCCGACTCGGGTGCGGATGGAGGGGCTGGACGATCCCGCCTTCCAAGCTTGGCTCGCGCCGGAAGGCAGTGTCGGGCCCCGCGCGTCCATCGATCCCGAGCAGCCCTTCAACATAATCTATTCATCGGGCACGACCGGCGCGCCCAAGGGCATCGTTCAATCGCACAGGATGCGCTGGGGACATGTCGTGCGCGGCGAGACGCTGGGGTACGACACCTCGTCGATCGCGATCATCTCCACGCCGCTCTATTCGAACACGACGTTGGTCAGCCTCGTACCGGCCCTGGCGCGTGGCGGGACTGTGGTGCTGATGCGCAAGTTCGATGCCCACGCCTTCCTTGAGGTGGCCCAGGCAGTCCGCGCGACCCACGCCATGCTGGTGCCGGTGCAGTACCGCCGGCTGATGGACCTGACGGACTTCGACAGGTTCGATCTCTCCAGCTTCCGCATGAAGACCTGCACCAGCGCGCCGTTCGCCGCCGAGCTGAAGGACGACATCCTGCGGCGCTGGCCCGGCGGGCTGGTCGAAATCTTCGGCATGACCGAAGGCGGCGGCACCTGCCTGTTGTTTGCCCACGAGCATCCGGACAAGCTGCACACGGTGGGCCGTCCGGCCGAAGGCCACGATATCCGCCTGATCGACGAGGATGGACGCGCGGGCGCCGCAGGGCGAGCTGGGCGAAGTCGTAGGTCGCTCCGGCGCGATGATGATCGGCTATCACAACCAGCCGGAGAAAACCCGCGAGGCCGAGTGGTACGACGCCGAGGGGCGGCGCTTCATCCGCACCGGCGACATCGGCCGCTTCGACCCGGACGGCTTCCTGGTCCTGATGGACCGGAAGAAGGACATGATCATCTCGGGTGGGTTCAACATCTATCCGAGCGATATCGAGGCCGTCCTGGCGCGGCATCCTGCAGTGGCCGAGGCGGCCGTGGTCGGCGCCCCCATCGCGCGCCTGGGGCGAGACCCCCGTGGCCTTCGTCACCGCCGCGCCCGACGCGTCGCTCGACCGCGAGGAACTTCGCGCCTGGGTCAACCGACAGGTGGGCAAGACCCAGCGGCTCGCCGCCGTGGTCGTCCGCGACGCCCTGCCCAGGAGCACCATCGGCAAGGTCCTAAAGCGCGAGCTGCGTGACGAAGCCGCCGCGGCAATCGGCGAGGAGGCCCCTGCCGGCGTCTGACCACCGACTTCAAGCCCAACACAAAGATAAACAAGGGGAGGCTCATGAAAGCGATCTATTGGCTGGCGACATGCTCCGCGGCTGCGCTGCTGAGCGCGACCGCGGCGGTGACGGGGGCCGCGGCGCAGGAGGCGGCTCAACCCGCCGACGTCGGCGAGGTGGTCGTCACTGGCTCGCGCATCGCCCGCAAGGACTACGCCGCCGACAGCCCGGTCGTGACGCTGAGCGAACAAGCGCTGGAGATCTCGGGACCGGCTTCGATCGAGCAGACGCTCAACCAGCTCCCGCAGTTCGGCGCCCTCCAGGGCACGACCACGGCCTCGCCCGCCAAGCAGGGCCGCTCGAGCGCCAACCTTCGGGGGCTTGGCCCGACACGCACCCTGGTGCTGATGGACGGCCGGCGGATGCAGCCCTCGGACGCCCAGGGCACGATCGACCTCAACACGGTCGCCTCCAGCCTGATCGGCGGGGTGGAGATCATCACCGGCGGCGCCTCCGCCGTGTACGGCTCGGACGCCATCGCCGGCGTCGTGAACCTGAAGCTCAAGACCGACTTCGAAGGTCTGGTGCTTGACGCGCAGTACGGGGAGACGCACCGCGCCGACGGCGACACCTACGAACTCAGCGCGGCGTTCGGCGGCGACTTCAACGATGGCCGAGGCCATGCCGTGGTCTCGCTGTCCTATTTCAATCGCGAAGAAATCTACGGTCGCTCGCGCGACTTCTTCGCGGCCACCGGCATCGCCGGCCAACTGCGCGGCGGGGTCGTGCAGGCCGAGGCCTCCAACCTGCCCTCGCAGGCGGCGCTCAACGCGATCTTCGTGAGCGGCTACGGAGCCGGCACGAACCCGCTGCGGAACCAGGCCATAGGGGTCAATCGGGACGGCACGCTGTTCACGTCGACCGCCCCCATCCTCAACCTGCGCTACGCCGATCACGACCCCTATATCGTCGACCAGGGCCAGCGGGTCGGCTTCCCGCTCGCAGAGACCTACTTCCTGCAGAGCCCCATGGAGCGCTACGCGGTGTTCGGTCGGGCCGAGCACGCGGTCGGCGACCGTGTCACCGCCTATGCTCAGGTCAATCTGACCGACTACAAGTCGCAATGGACGCGCAACGGCGACACGGCGACGTCGGCGACGGCGACGGCGTCCATCCCGCTCAGCAACCCGTTCATCCCCGCCGATCTGCGGACGGTTCTGGCGTCGCGGCCGAACCCCAACGCGCCGATCAACTTCGCCTTCAACACCGGCGGGGTCGGCCCGCGCGTGAACTACCAGAGCTACGATGTGCGCCAGTACATGGTGGGCGTGAAGGGGCACGCCTGGCGCGACTGGACGTGGGACGTCTATGCCACCTATGGCAAGACTAAGCTCAACGAGATCCAAGACGGCTACATCGATCGGACGGCCTGGGCGGCGCTAGTCAGCGCCCCCGACGGCGGCCGCAGCGTCTGCGAGGGCGGCTATAATCCCTTCAATCCTGACCCGCTGATCCTCAATCCGGCCAAGCGGGGTTGCTACGACTATCTGAACCGAACGCTGAAGGAGAACACCAGCTTCGAACAGCAGGTGATCGAAGGCACGGCTCAGGGCGCCTTGTTCGCCCTGCCGGCGGGTGATGTGCGGGCCGCGATTGGGGCGAGTTACCGGCGCAATGCCTACAACTTTCTTCCCGACACCGCGCGCACCTTCCGGACGGTCTATCCCGATCAGTCGACGGGACCGACTGGCGGTTCGCTGGACGTCTATGAAGGATTCGCCGAACTGCTGATCCCGCTGCTCAGCGATCTGCCGTTCGCAAAGGAGGTCAACCTCGACCTCGCCTATCGCTTCTCGGACTACAGCACCGTCGGCGGCGTCCACACCTACAAGGGCAGCGTCGACTGGAACATCGTGGGGCGCCCTGCGATTCCGCGGGGGATACCAACGCGCCATCCGGGCCCCGGAATCTCGCCGAACTCTACGCGCCGCCAGAACGGTCGCTGCCGCAGATCGGCTCCGTGGCCGGCGGGGCGGGCGACTTCTGCGACGCCAACAGTCGCCTGCGCACCGGCGCGAACGCCGCACAGGTTCGCGCGCTGTGCCTGGCCCAGGGCGTCCCGGCGAGTGTGATCGATCTCTTCCGCTTCTCGGGCAGCGCAGTGCCGGCAGTCACCGCGGGCAATACCGACCTCAAGGAAGAGACGGCCGACACCTACACCGCAGGCCTCGTCTGGCGCTCACGCTCGGACCATCCACTGCTGTCCGGCCTGTCGGCGTCGGTCGACTACTATGACATCAGCGTAAAGGACGCGATCGGGCAGATCACGACGGCGCTCAGCTTCCAACGTTGCTTCAACGCGGACGGCAGGTCCAACCCGACCTATGCGGCGTCGAACTACTTCTGCTCGCTGATCACCCGCAACACCGCCACAGGCGCGGTGGAGCAAGCCCTGCAGCCGACGTTGAACCTCGGCGCTTATAAGACTTCAGGCGTCGACGTGCAGGTCGACTATCGCGTGGCTCTCGAAGACCTGGGACTTGGCGACCGCGGTGACCTCAGCGCCAACATCGTCGTCTCGCACCTGCGCTCGTTCAAGATCCAGAACCTGGAGGGCCAGCCGTTCGTCGACTACGCCGGGACAATCGGCAACACCCAGGTCGACCCGAACACCGTCAGCTTCCCAGAATGGAAGATCTTCGCCAGTCTCACCTGGGACGGGGGGCCCTTCGCGGCGACGCTGCGCGCGCGCTTCTACGACAAGATGGACAACCATCAGAATGTCGGCCTCGCCAACGGGACGTTGCCGGGCGTGAAGTCGCGGCAGTACTTCGATCTCGCGGGGCGATATGACCTCGACAGCAAAACCGAATTCCGGGCAGGCGTGCTGAACCTCTTCGACACCGTGCCGCCGGCCTATGTGCAGGGCGCCGTGCCTGACCCAGCGCTCTACGATGTGCTGGGACGCCGCTACTACGTCGGCGTCAACAGGCGCTTCTGAGGAACCTCACACCCGTGACAAGCTCCCCGTCCGCTTCCGAGCCGCAGTCGGCGCCGTTCAGCCCTGGCTACAGGCGCTATCTGCTGTTCGCGCTGCTGCTGGTCATGATCCTGAATGTCCTCGACCGGCAGGTCATCAACGTCCTCGCCGAGCCGATTAAGCAGGAACTCGGGCTGACGGACACCCAACTCGGCCTGCTGACGGGGCTGGCCTTCGCCTTGTTCTACAATGTGGTGGGCATCCCGCTCGGCCGATTGGCGGACAACGCCCGCACCAACCGGGTGACGCTCATTTCGGCCTCTTTGGCGGTGTGGTCCGGCATGACGGCGCTTTGCGGGGCCGCTCAGAGCTTTGGCCACATCCTGCTGGCGCGGATCGGCGTGGCGGCCGGTGAGGCGGGCTGCGTGCCTCCGGCTCATTCCCTGATTGCCGACACAGTACCGCTCGCCAAGCGGGCGAGAGCTCTGGCCATCTTCGGGCTCGGGGTGCCGATCGGGGCGCTGCTGGGCAAGGCGATGGGCGGCGTTCTGGCAGATGCCTTCGGCTGGCGGTCGGCCTTCTTCATCGTCGGCATTCCCGGCATCCTCCTGGCGGCCGTGCTGCTCCCTCACGGTTCGTGAACCTCGGCGGATGCGGGTCGCAAGCGCGGCGGCGCCGGCAGCGCGGATACCTCTGCGCGAGGTGGTGCGCGAGATCCGTCGCTCGCCGGTCCTGGTGAACCTCACGCTTGCCGTCTCAACAGCCAGCCTGCTCGTCACCGGCGGCAGCGTCTGGGGTATGGTCCACTTCATCCGCAACCATCACCTGACTCCCGGAACGGCGGGTGTCTGGATCGGGCTGAGCGGCGGCATCGCGGGGGATCATCGGCACCTGGCTGGGCGGTGTGGTCGCCGATCGCTACGGGGTCCGCGATCCTCGCCATTATATGACGGCTCCCATCCTTGGCATGATCTTCACCGTGCCGCTGCTGCTGCTCGCCTGGCACACGAACAACTGGATGCTGGCGATCGCCCTGCTGTTCCTGCCCGACATGTTCGACAACCTCTATTACGGCGGCGTCTTCGCGGCGGTGCAGAGCCTGGTCAGCGACCGCACCCGCGCAACGGCGACGGCGACAATGCTATTCGTGATGACTCTGGTCGGCACAGGGTTCGGCGCCCTGTCGTTCGGCATGGTCAGCGATCTGCTCAAACCGTTCGCCGGGGAAGGAGAAAGCGTCCGCTGGGTGCTCATGGGCGCCGCCGTTCTCTACCTCGTGCCGGCTTATTTCTACTGGCGCGCCAGCCGGCACATCCGGCGTGAGTTCGCGTCGCTCCGCGCAGCGGACGCGCCGCTCGCCGTCAGCTAATCGGCTACCCGGTGACGTTAGACACGCCGGCCGGCGAAACTTACGAAATGGCTGAAACGCAATTCTAGATAATGGAATATTGCCCGATTGGATCGGGCTATCCGACGGAGGCGAGCATGGACGCGGCAGTTAGGAACGAGGGAGAGGATTTCCCGACGGGCGCGTGGGAACTCCCTGAAGAGCTGAAGATGCTCCAGGAAACGGTCCGGCGGTTTATGGAGACCGAGGTCCGCCCGCTCGAGGAGACACTGCCGCACGATGCGTTTGGCCTGCCGCCCGAGCTGCTGAAGCCGCTGCAGGCCAAGGCCCGGGCGCTCGGCCTGTGGTCCCTGGCGACGCCTAAGGCATACGGGGGCGCGGGCATGGGCGTGCTGGCCCAGACGCTTGTCGCCGAAGAGGCGGCCAAGTGCCGGATGGGCGCCTACTTCCCGGCGCTGGGCGCGTTTGGGGGCGACCCACCCAACGTGTTGCTGCGCGGTACGCCGGAGCAGTTCGAGAGGTACGCGAAGCCCATCATCGAGAACGGGGGCAAGGCGTTCTCCGCCATCAGCGAGCCGTCCGGCGGTTCTGATCCCGCCCGTTCTATCCGCTGCCGCGCCGAACTGCGTGGTGACCATTACGTCCTGAACGGAACCAAGCTCTGGATCACCGCCGCCGGCTCGGCGAAGTACGGCGTCGTCTACGCTCGCACCGGCGAGCTGGGCCAGCGGGGCGGCATCACCTGCTTCATCGTCGAGAGCGACACGCCCGGCCTGACCATGCGGCCTGTCGGCGTGATCCGCTCCTACAGCCCCTATGAGCTTCACTTCGAGAACGTCAAGGTGCCGGTCGAGAACCGCCTCGGCGAAGAGGGCCAGGGCTTCAAGCTCGCCGAAACCTGGCTGGTGCACGCCCGCATGCCTTATGCCGCTGGCACCATCGGCATCGCTCAGTATGCACTCGACCTGGCGATCGAATGGGCCAAGAGCCGTGAGGTTTTCGGCTCGCCGCTGGCCGAGAAGCAGGCGATCCAATGGATGATCGCCGATTCCGAGATCGAGCTTCGCGCCGCCCGTCTCCTTACCTACCAAGCCGCGTGGAACGCCGACCTCGGCAAGGACGTGAAGGTCGACGCCTCGGTGTGCAAGGTGTTCGGCACAGAGACCGCCTTCCGCGTGGTCGACCGCTGCATCCAGATATTCGGAGCAATGGGTGTTGCACAGGAGCTGCCGCTGGAACGCTGGTTCCGCGAGCTGCGCATCAAGCGCATCGGCGAGGGACCCAGCGAGGTGCACCGGATGGTGGTCTCCCGCAGCCTCTTGAGCGGGCGCCGCTGAGATGTCGATCGACCTGTCCGTGGACGACGACGGCATCGCTCTGGTCACCATCAACCGGCCCGAGAAGATGAACGCGCTCGACGCGGAACACTACGAGGGGCTTTCCGAGGCCTGGATCCGCGTCCGCGACGATCCGGCGATACGGGTTGCGATCGTCACCGGTGCGGGCGACCGGGCGTTCTGCGCCGGTGCAGACCTGAAGAGCTACATCGGCCAGCAGGGCGAGCTTGGACGCCACTGGCAGACCCAGAAGGGTCAGCTTCTGAACCGCGGTCTGGAGGTGTGGAAGCCGGTAATCGCCGCGGTGAACGGCGTCTGCATCGGAGGTGGGGTGACGCTGCTGTTGGCGGCCGACATCCGCATCAGCGTTCCGGGCGTCAATTTCGGCGTGGCCGAGGTGAAGCGCGGCGTCATCGCGGCCAACGGCGGCACCCAACGGCTGATCCGCCAGCTTCCCTACGCCGTCGCCATGGAGATGCTGCTGACCGGTGATCCCATCCCGGCCGAAGAGGCGCTGCGGTGGGGGCTGATCAACCAAATCGTCGCCCGCGAGGTTCTGATGAGCACGGCCTACGACTACGCCCGGCGCATCGCCGCGAACGCGCCGCTCGCCATCCAGGCGACGAAGGAGCTGGCCGTGCGCTCGCGCGACATGAGCTTAGCTGACGGCCTGCGTCTGGAACAGATGGTCAGCCGCATCCTGCAGGGCTCGGAGGACGTCCAGGAAGGCCGCGCCGCCTTCGCCGAGAAGCGGACGCCAAGGTTCAGGGGCGTTGAGATGCGCGGCAAGGTCGTCATCGCAGGCGTCGGGGCCACAGCCTTCGGCAAGCTCGGCCGCGACACCGTCTCGCTGAACGTGGAGGCCTGCCGCAAGGCGCTGGAAGACGCTGCGATCCCTAAGGATGCGGTCGATGCGGTGTTCGTGAAGACGCCGACGTCAAAACGCGAGTTCATGTACGGCCAGCAGCTGGCCGAAGCGCTTGGGGATCACGCCCCGGATGGGCGGGGCCTGGGACCAAGGCGGGGCCGCCAACATCAGCCTGATCACCTTCGCGGCCTTGGCGATTGAAGCCGGGCAATGCGAAGTGGCGCTGGTCTGCTACGCAGACAATCCGCGCAGCGGCCCGGGACGTCTACGCTCGCCCGCGAGGGGAGAGGACGCCGCTTACGGTTGGTTCTCCACCGCGGCCGGCTACGCGATGATTCATCAGCGCTACCTGATCGAGTACGCGCCGCCGCCCGAGGCGTTCGGCGAGGTCGCCGTAGCGGCCCGCGCGAATGGAGCCGCCAACCCTCGCGCCCAACTCCGCAAACCGATCTCGATGGACGACTATCTGGCTTCGCCGTTCGTCGTGGAGCCGATGCGGCGCGACGACATCTGTCTGGTGTCCGACGGCGGGGCGGCGCTCGTGCTGATGAGCGCCGAGCGGGCGAAGCGGCTGGGCGTCGCTCGGCCGGTGCCGATCCTGGGCTTCGGCCATGGCCAGACCTCCGCGGCCCTGATCAACCGGCCCACGCTTACCAGCACCCAGGCCAAGGTCTCGGCTGAAACCGCGTTTCGCATGGCCGGCCTTGGTCCTGCCGACGTCGACGTCGCCCAGATCTACGACTGCTTCACCATCACAGTCCTGATGACGCTTGAGGACTATGGCTTTTGTCCCCCCGGCCAGGCGGAGGGCTTCGTGCGGGAAGGTCGTCTTCGTCCCGGCGGCGACCTGCCGTTCAACACCAGCGGCGGCCTGCTCTCCGAGACGGGCATGCCGGGCCTCCAGCTCGTGCAAGAGGCGGTGCGCCAGATGCGCGGTGAGGCCGTGCTCCAGACGCCGGGCGCGGAAGTGGCCCTCATCTCCAACCAGGGGGGTGATGGACACCCATGCCACGCTGATCCTGGGAGGCGCGGCGTGAACGAACTGCCCAGGCCCGACATCACCGAGCTTAATGCGCCGTACTGGACTGCGCTTGGCGAAGGACGGCTCGTCTTCCAGGCCTGCGCTTGTGGTCGGCGTTGGCTTCCACCCCGCCGGGAATGCCCCGCCTGCTTGCGGGACGACCAGTGGGCATGGCAGGAGGCGAGCGGTCGAGGCACCCTGGTTTCCTGGGTAGTCTACCACGCGGCGTATCATCCGGCGTTCGCAGCGCGCACGCCCTACAACGTGGCGATCGTGGCGCTGGAGGAAGGTCCGCGTCTGATCGCCAACATCGATGTGAGAAACGAGGACCTGCGCGGAGACATGCCGGTCCGGTTGGCCGTCGCGGAGGACAACGGTGTCGCGCTCGCCCGCTTCCGACCTGCCTGAGGGCAACCTCTACGACTTGCTCGCGGCCGGCTTTCCCGCCGACCGCACAAAGCCCTGCTTCCTGCTCGCCGACGGCTCGGCGCTGAGCTACGGCGAGCTGGAAGCCCGGGTGGCGCAGGCGGCCGGCCGCCTCATCGCCGAGGGCGTGCAGCCGGGCGACCGGGTTGCGCTGCAGGCCGAGAAAGCCCCCGAGGTGATCGTCGTCTACCTGGCGGCCCTGAAGACCGGCGCCGTCTTCCTGCCGCTCAACCCCGCCTATACGGCGGCCGAGGTCGACTACTTCCTGGGCGACGCCGAGCCGCGCGTCTTCGTCACCGATCCGCCGGCCTATGTTCGGGACGCCAAGGCTTTCGAGCCGCTGGCGCGGTCGGTTCCCCGCCAGGCCCCAGACCTGGCGTCCCCTGATCTACACCTCGGGCACCACCGGCCGCTCCAAGGGCGCGATGCTGAGCCACGGCAACCTGGCCGCCAACGCGGTGGCCCTCCACGAGGCCTAGGGCTTCACGCCGGACGACGTGCTGCTGCACGCCCTACCGGTCTTCCATGTCCATGGCCTGTTCGTGGCCCTGCACTGCGCGCTGCTCAGCGGCTGTTCGATGATCTGGCTCCCGAAGTTCTCCGACGCCGAGGTGCTGGCGGGCCTGACGAAGGCGACGGTGATGATGGGGGTGCCGACCTTCTACACCCGCCTTCTCGCCAACCATGCCTTCACGCGCGAAACCGCCGAAGGCGTCGGGTCTTCATCTCCGGGCTCCCGCGCCGCTGCAGCCGTCCACCTTCGCCGAATTCGAGGATCGCACCGGCCAGCGCATCCTCGAGCGGTACGGCATGAGCGAGGCGGTGATCATCACCACCAATCCCCTGGACGGCGAGCGCCTCGCGGGCTCCGTCGGCTATCCGCTGCCGGGCGTCGAACTGCGGATCGGAGGCGCTGAGGAGACCGGGGTGATCGAGATCCGTGGTCCGAGCGTCTTTGGCGGCTACTGGCGCATGCCGGAAAAGACGGCGCAGGACTTCACCGACGACGGCTTCTTCGTCACCGGCGATGTCGGCCGGCGAGATGCCGGCGGCCGCGTCTGGATCTCGGGCCGGGCCCAAAGACCTGATCATCTCAGGTGGCTACAACGTCTATCCCAAGGAGGTCGAGCTGGTGCTCGGTGAGCTTGCGGGCGTGGTGGAGAGCGCGGTCATCGGCGTGCCGCACGCCGACTTCGGGAAGCCGTCGTCGCCGTCGTCCAGGGCCAGGGCGACGAGGCGGCCATCATCGCGACCGCTCGCCGTCAGTTGGCCACCTACAAGGCGCCGAAAGCGTGTGCTGTTCGTCGCCCGAGCTGCCGCGAAACGCCATGGGCAAGGTCCAGAAGAACCTGCTGCGCGAGCGCTACGCGGGGCTTCTGGCCTAAGCCCTCCAGCTCTCCGAGGATCGCTTCGGTGTCGGCGCTAAGCGGGCGACTGGGCTCGTAGGGCGGCAGCGCGGTGTCCTCAAATCGCAGCGCGCTGGTCTGCACCACCAGCGGCCCGTATTGGGGGGTGATCGATGCGCTTCAGCGAGCCCGCAGGCGTGGAGGTGCGGGTCCGCCATCACCTCGGGCAGCTCCAGCACCGCGCCGCAGGGAACGCCCGCCTGGGAGAGGATCTGGAAGACGTCCCGTTTGCGCCGGGCAGCTTAGGGCCTGGCCGACGAGCGCGTCAACTACGCCGACGTTCTGCGCTCGCAGGGCGTTGGTCGCGAGCCGCGGATCCGCGGCCGCGGCCTCAAACCCAGCGCCGTCGTAAGGCTCAGCCAATGGCCCTGGGTCGTACAGATGATGGCCACGTGCCCGTCCGCCGTCCGATAGACGTTGTAGGGGCTGACCGTGCCGCCGCCATGCCGGTTGCCGGTCCTCGAGATAAAGCCGGGGCCGGCGTTCTGCGCAAGGGCCAAGGTTGGAGGCCAGGGTCGGATACACGCAGTCGGCCATGGCCCACGTCGATCACCCCCGCCCAAGCCCGTGACCGAGCGGCGATAAAGGGCGCTGACGATCGCGGCACAGATGGACGCCCCCCAAGATGTCAGCCATGGCCACGCCCGCCTTCACCGGCGGTTGGTCCGGCTCGCCCCGTCGAGGCGATCACGCCCAGCATCGCCTGGATCGTGATGTCGAGCGCCGGGAACTGGGCGTAGGGCCCTGTTGCGCCGTAAGCCGAGGGCGGCGTAGATGAGCTCCGGCCGATGGCGCCGCAGGTCCTTAGGCCCCAAGGCCAAGGCCTGCCATTACGCCGGGCCGGAAGTTCTCGACCACAACGTCGGCGGTCGCCGCGAGCCGGCGCAGGGCGCTGCGCCCGGCGTCGCTTTTTTAGGTCAGGGTGATGGACCGCTTGTTGGCGTTGAACATGGCGAAGGGCGTCGCCGCCACGCCGCCGCGTGCGCGCAGGCCCTCGCCACCGGCGGCTCGACCTTGATCACCTCGGCCCCCGCCTGGGCAGCAGAAGAATGTGCAGTAGGGCCCGCTGTAGACCTGGGTCAGGTCAAGACGCGAACGGAGGAGGGGCGCGGGCGCTGGAGCGCATGGCAGTCGTGACACCTCCGACGAAGGGGCGGAAAGATAGACACGTTGTTCCAAATAACGAAACGTATTATTGACCGACGAGCCTCTCGACCTCCTCCCTGAGTGTCACTGCCTGGAGCTTCGGCTCCGGCGCCTCTTTCGGCGGTAGGCGCTGCGGACGCGAGCGGCGCAAAGACGTGGCGCTGACGACGGGCGCTCCCACGCCTTAAGAGTTGACGCTGTGAGCCCCGTGGGCAGCCTCCAAAACATATCGAAATTCGGCGCCCAGTTCGCGGTACGGATTACCTTCGGTCAGGGGTCTTTCGAGCGCCGAGAACATCGCCATCGACTGGCCGAGCGGCGGCTTTGTTCTCAGAGCCGAGGAACAGCAGGACCGGGTGGCGATTCGGTTGACGAGGTAGAACGGGCATAGCGGGCGGGGGCCGACCAGGGCGTCGCCAGCAGGCTGTTCTGCGTCCGCTCGGGCCGGCAACCAGGCGGCCATTCCGGTTGCAGGAGGCGGCTCTCCGCATATTTCGCCCAGATCACAGCTTGGTCGGTCGGCGCGGCGAAGGCGGCCGGCGCGCGGAACCGCGCGGCGCTGCGCGCCGGCGCGAAGCACGCTGCAGCTGCCGCTTTCCCCAACCCCCACAGGTCGGCTAGTTCATAATCGCGGAGCATAGTCAGGCGCCAGGTCCACCATTGCTGTACGCCTGCGACGGGCGCGCGAACGGGTCGCGCCGCCTGCAATCTCGTTGCGCGTTGGCCGCCGTCGGGGCTCTATCCACGCTTCCGGGATGCCGTTGTGACGCTGACGGCCCGGACCCAGGCAGTCTGTGCGCGGCGCGCTTCGCCCGGCTGGGGCCCATCGTCGCGCTGGGCCTGCAGGCCACCACAATTCGTCGGCTGGTCCTTGCGCCCGGACGCGCTGGCGCAGCCGGTTCCACGCCGAAGGGCCGCAGGTGTTCTCCGCTGGAAGGCGAACAGTTCGGTTAGCCGAAGATTTCCCTCGGCCGGTGACCCTGGTCAGCGCTGCCAAATATCCGCCCAGCCGCGCCGCAGAGCGCGAGGCCAGCGCGGGTGGCGGATCCGGCGCGCGAACCGCGATCCAGCCCGGCCGCGCCGCCTGTTGAGTTAACCTCTTCTGGCCGGCCCGCACAGGGCGGCAGATGGACCGAACCCCTGGCAAGGCTTTGCGAAGGTGAAAGGCGCCCCACCTGCGCTCATGGCAGCCTCGGTGAGCCCAGTTACCCATTCTGTGGAGGAGCGCCTTGCTCCGTGGTCAGCATGCGCTTAGGGGTCGCCGCTTTGCCGCGGGAAACCGGCGTGTCTGACGAGCGCGCAAATGTAGAT
>NZ_JAJOMY010000003.1 GCF_024699945.1 Phenylobacterium sp. J426
GGTCCGGCGATAGTGCCTGACGCCGCGTGTGGGGACCAAGCAAATGCTCGGACGCAAGATGTCGAACGCCTCCGCCCGGCGCTGTTTAGCTGCGTTGGATCGATCGCTCGCCATCATTCAGTTCGACACGACCGGGATCCTGGCGGCCAACACCAACTTCTGCTTGGCGATCGGCCATGAGGCCTCGAGATCATCGGTCGGCACCACAGTATGTCTCGTGTAGCCGGAATACGCCCGGTCGGCGGACTACAAGGCGCTCTGGAAGAAGTTGAGTGGACGGCGAGTTCGACGCGCGCGAATACAAGCGGATCGGAAAGGGTGTCCGCGAAGTCTGGATCCAGGCGAGCTACAATCCGGTACGCAACGGCGCTGGAAGGTCGTGGGCGTCGAAAGCGGCCACGGACATCACCGAGGTCAAGCTGCGCGAATGCGGAGTCTGAGGGCAAGCTGAACGCCATCTCCCCTCGCCCAGGCGATCATCGAGTTTGAGACGGATGAGTACGATCATCACGGCCAACGAGGCGTTCCCTGTCGTGGGCTCCAGCCTTGAGGGAGATCCCGGGGTCGGGGCATCGGATGCTTCGTCGATGCCGCCCACGCCGAATCTTCCGAGTACGCCGTCTTCCGGCGCAGGCCGAACGCCTGCGAGTTTGTAAAATGCGCCGCCGAGTTCCAGCTTTCGGCAAGAACGGTGGGAGGTGTGGATCAGCGCCTCCCGCAATCCGATCTTCGACATGGATGGCCGCGTGATGAAGGTGGTGAAGTTCGCCTCCGCCGATTGCCCCGCGTGAACGCGGTACAGAGCATCGGCGAGGGCTTGGCGGCCCTTGCCGCCGGGCGCCCACGCGCCGGCTCGAAACCTCGTTCCCGCCGGAGTACGAGCAGTTGCGCTCTGATTACAACAGCGCCATGGAGACGCTGCAACAGGCCATGCGCGCCATCAACGACGCGGCCCCACGGCATCCGGTCGGGGCACCGACGAGATCGCTGCGCCTTCGACGACCTCGCTCGAAGTCCAGGCTATAGCAGCAGGCGGCCCCGCTTTTTGAGGAGACCGCCGCCGCGTTGGACCATGATCACACGCCGTGCGGACCACGGCGGAGGGGCGAAACACGCCCAGCAGGTCGTGTCCAGCACCGGGCGACGAGGGCCCAGGCAGTCTGGCGAAGTCGTGCGCGAGGCGATCACTACGCCATGGGCGATCGAACGCTCCTCAAGCGAGATCAGCCAGATCATCGGCGTGATCGACGATCGCCTTCCAGACCAATCTGCTGGCCCTGAACGCGGGCGTGGAAGCCGCCCGGGCAGGCGACGCCGGCAAGGGTTAGCCGCCGTCGCCTCTGAAGTCCGGGCGCTGGCCCAGCGTTCCGCGGACGCCGCGAAGGGAAATCAAGACGCTGGATGCACCGCCTCGACCAGTCAGGTGTACGGAAGGCGTCAGCCTGGGTGGGGCTGACCGTCTGCCTGGCTTTGAGGCGGGATCGTGGCCCAGGTTGTGGGAAATCAACACCGCGGTCACGGAGATCGCGGCCTCGGCTCAGGAGCAGTCCACGGGGCTCCAGCAGGTGAACACCGCCGTCAACCAGATGGATCAGGCGACCCAGCAGAACGCGGCGATGGTGGGAACAGTCCACCGCCGCCAGCCACAGCTTGGCGTAGGATACCCGAGAGATGACGCGCCTGATCAGCCGCTTCGAAGTCGGCGGCGCGCCACCGGCTCCCTGGCGCTCAGAGCGGCACCCTCGCCTACGGCCGCGTCGTGGCTCTGAAGTCGGTGATCGACCCTCCGTCGTAACGGCGGCTTCCGCAAGGCTCTTCGTGGCCGCCAGTTCTGAGTGGGAGGCATTCTAGTCGAGGTCCCGCTCATGGCTGGCGCTCACCTGGAGGTGGCGTCTACAATATTGCCTCTTGCACTTCGACGATATGTTCAGCGGGAGCAGAGCGCCGCGCTCGCGGCCTTCCTCGAAAGGTACCGAACACCGCCGGTCAATGCGGCACGGGCGGGCCGCCAAGATTGACGGCGACCGCGCCTCAGGCGGCAACAGGCTCGTCGCAGAGCAACACGGCAATGCACGTCGTACCCCTGCCAAAGTTCGACGTTCGGCGTTGCTGGTGTCGCACAACTTGCGGATCCGACGATGCCGCCCAGCTATTCCGAGATGATCTCGCCCGCTGTTCCGATCTGATGCCGCCCAGCGGCACAGCCTTCATCGACAGGTTTCATCTGTCTGGGGTTCGGCCGGCTGGTCAAGCCTGATCGGCGGGTTTCGGGCGGCGCAGGGAGTCGCCGCTGAGGTCCAGGCGGTGGGCGTTGTGGACGAGCCGGTCGAGGATGGCGTCGGCGTAGGTGGCCTCGCCGATGACGGTGTGTGCCAGGCCGAGACCGGTAGTTGGCTGGTGACGATGGTGGAGCGCCGGCCGTAACGGTCCTCGAGGGATCTCGAGCAGGTCGTGACGTGCCTGGGCGTCGAGCGGCTCCAGGCCCCAGTCGTCCAGGATCAGCAGTTGCACGGCGCCCAGGCTCTTGAAGCGGCGGCCGATGCTGCCGTCGCCGTGCGCCA
The DNA here is from genome assembly GCF_024699945.1 of Phenylobacterium sp. J426. Lineage (GTDB taxonomy): Bacteria > Pseudomonadota > Alphaproteobacteria > Caulobacterales > Caulobacteraceae > Phenylobacterium. The sequence continues at coordinate 2,562 of NZ_JAJOMY010000003.1, forward strand.
GCGCCAGCTCGTCGAAGAGCTTGGGGACGCGGACGTAGAGCACCGAGCGGTTGTCGCGGCAGGCTTTGTGGCCGAGCGCGCAGGAGATCCAGCTCTTGCCCACCCCGGTCGGGCCGCAGATCACCAGGTTCTCGGCCGCGTCGATCCAGTGGCTTTTGAGCAGCGTCGTGAGGACGCCGCGGTCCAGTCCGCGGGGGGCGCGGTAGTCGATGTCTTCCGGGACGGCGTGGTGGCGCAGCCGCGCATGGCGGAGCCGGGCGCCGAGACGCTTGTCCTGTCGGTGCACGGTTTCACGGTCCAGCAGCAGCGCCAGCCAGTCGGCATGTCCCAGGCCGCCGGCTTCGGGGTTGTCGAGCAGTTCGCGGAAGGCCTTGGCCATGCCTTGGAGGCCCAGGACGTTGAGCTGGTCGAAGGTGGGATGGGTCAGCATCAGATCTCCTCAGTGGTAGTAGGTTGAGCCGCGGATGTTGGGGTGGGCGACGGCGCCGCCGGCTCGCCGTCGCGCCGCCGGACCGGTTGGCCGTCGAGCCGGTTGTCGAGGATGGATTTGACCGCGCCGTAGCTGCGCGCGCTCACCAGCAGGGCGCGCTCGCAGGCCGCCTCCAGGCGCGCGACGCCGTAGACCTTGGCCAGGCGCACGATCCCCATCGTGGTGCGGAAGCCCTGTTCGGGGTGCGGCCGGTGCTCGAGGATCACCTGGCAGAGCAGCGCCACGGAAGGGCCGCAGGCCCGCGCCTCGCTCAGGATCCGCTCGATGGTCCAGTCGCTGTAGCGGCGGTGGCTGGCCGGCATGTGCTCGCTGAGCGTGGTGTGTTTGCCGTCGCCGGAGCCACGCAGGTGGGCGGCGATGCGCTCGCCGTGCAGGAAGATCTCCACGGCGCGGGCGGTGAGCCGCACCTCCACCGTCTCGCGGGCGTGACGGTAGGGGGACGGAGTAGAAGTGGCCGTCGACGTCGACGTGGTAGTCCAGCCCCACCTTGCGCACGCGCCATTCGGCGAGGGCATAGGGCTCGGCCGGCAGGGCTTTAAGCCGCGGGGCGTCGATCTCCGCGAAGAGCTGGCGACGGGTGCGGCGCTGATAACGCCGGACCTGCTGCTCGTTGAGCCAGACCAGCAGCTCGCCCAGGGCGGCGTTCACCTCGGCCAGGCTGTAGAAGCGTCGATGGCGCAGCTTGCCGAGCAGCCAACGCTCGGCGATCCGCACTGCGGCTTCCACCTTGGCCTTGTCCCGCGGCCGCCTGGGCCGCGCCGGCAGCACCGCGGTGTCGTAGTGGGCGGCCAGCTCGCCGTAGGTGCGATTGACCTGCGGGTCGTAGAGGCAGGCCTTGATGATCGCCACTTTGGGGTTGTCCGGCACCAGCAGCCGCGGCGCGCCGCCGAAGAAGGCGAAGGCCTGCACGTGGCCGTCGACCCAGTCGGGGAGCTTCTCGCTCCAGGTGGCGCAGGCGAAGGTCAGGCTGGAGGCGCCCAGCACCCCGACGAAGATGTGCGCCGGCTGTGTCTTGCCGCTGCGGCGGTCGATGATCACCGGCACGGTGTCGCCGGCGTAGTCGACGAAGAGCTTGTCGCCGCCAAGATGCGTCTGGCGCATCGTCACCGGCAGGCGGGCTTCCCAGCTGCGGTAGAGCTCGCAAAATCGGCTGTAGCGATAGCCGTCCGGATAAGCCTCGATGTACTCGTCCCACAGGATCTGCAGGGTGACGTGCTTCTTCTTCAGCTCGCGGTTGAGCGCCGCCCAGTCCGGCTCGGCGCGCCGACGGAAGCCCTGCTTTGTCCTGCTCTCGCCGTAGAGCCGGTCTTCCAGCTCGCTGTCCGTCAGATCCAACGGCAACGGCCAGGCGAGACCGGATTCTTCGAAGCGCCGCGTCATCTCGCGGAACGTCGACGGGGCGATCCCCATCCGGCGGGCGATCTCCCGCCCGCCAAGCCCGGCGTCCAGGCGCAGCCTCAACATCTCGCGCACGCGGCGCATCGCAATCCTCTCCGTCGGCATCGGCCTCTCCTCGAAAGGAGGAGAGCCTAGCGTCGGCGAAGGCCTGGACCGCCGGGCCGCCTGGGCGGGATCATCCCGGATCCTGGGCGGCGTTATCCCGGAACGGTGGGCGGGATCACTTCGGAATGGTGGGCGGCATCAAATCGGAACGGCGGGCGCGATCACGTCGGATCCGCACACAACTCGCGCGCGACCGCCTTGGCTGCATCATCGTCCGCCGCATCGATCCAGTCGCCGCTGACGATACGTCCGGCAGGATTCAATCTGTAAGCGTGGTATTGCACGACCGTCACAGTCTCCTCCGCTTCAGGTAGTGATCGCAATCGCGCTCGGCCGCAGAGGGAATATGCGAGAGTCCGCTCCGACCTGCGAAGCAAGGTATGTGCATGCCTCGCGTGGCCGGAAACACCGCAAAGAGTGCGCTCACCTCACTTCAGGCGAGGCATGCCCACCCGCTCGGCACCAACGCAGGAGCAGGCCTTCGCCAGCTGGTTCATCAATAAGAACGGCGGCGGTAATGCTGTACCGGCGGCGTCGCTGGCGTAGGCCCTCACTGATGCTCGTCATCTGCTTGTCCGCCAGACATCTGCACGGCCCCGCTTACAGCCTTCAAGGTGGCATCATCTTCGACCACGGGAGGGATGATCGCGGTGACTACGGCTGTGGCGTAGTAGGACACGCGCACGCCCCCGATGTACCGTCCTACGGAGCGCATGTGGGAGACGAAGATGCAGCCTAAACTCAGTCTGCGCCTGCCGAGCGCGGCGATCTTCTGGTCCGGACTCCTTGCCGTGGGAATTCTGCAAATTGGCGGAGCGGCGTTCGTAGCTGCACAGCCTTGGAGGCAGGCCGAGCGGGCGCAGCAGCAACGCTTGTGCGCTCTGGCCATCGAATGGGTTCTAGGGGCCCACGATCAGACGACTCTAGAACGTGGCAAGTACCTGATCCGTGAACTTGACTGCGATATCGTTCGGAACAGCATGTCAGCCGCGCTCTGAGTTGGGCGATATGAGTCCCTCGCTCGGTTGAACTGCCCAGACGACCTGACTCCATTTGGGCTGCGAACCGCGTTCTCGCGTTTTGAGTGTCAACCTGCCAGCAATTGGATCCGCGTCGCACGTTTGGAGTCAGTGGCGCCAGGGAACTTCACTCGCGAAACTTGGTATCAGCGACACCGGCGGCCCTTCGAGGCCCCTGGGAGCTGCCACCCGGTCGACCAACAGTCGGATTGCGTGGTCTCGGCTTTGCTTGGCCGCACAGGCTTCTACTCGATATGGGATTCGAGTTCAGTTGGATGCCGAGGCGCTTCACGCGGTCGCCTCGACAGCCAGCCGTCGACGCTCACCGGTGCCATGCACCAGGCGATAGAGCGAGGGCAGGACCAGCAAGGTGAGCAGTGTCGAGGAGATAATCCCGCCAATCACGACGGTCGCGAGCGGACGTTGGACTTCGGCCCCCGCTCCCACGTTAAACGCCATTGGCACAAAACCGAGGCTCGCCACCAAGGCCGTCATTAACACAGGGCGCAGCCTGGTCAGGGCGCCTTCGCGGATCGCTTCGTCTAGTCCTCTACCCTCGGCCAGGAGGTTACGGATGAAGCTCACCATCACGACGCCGTTCAGGACGGCCACACCGGAGAGCGCGATGAAGCCGACGCCGGCGGAGATGGAGAGGGGCAACCCCGCAGGAGAAGGGCGGCTACCCCGCCCGTCAACGCCAGCGGCACGCCTGAAAAGACGATGGCGGCGTCCTTCACCGAGCGGAACAGCGCAAAGAGCAGGCCGAAGATCAGCAGCAGGGCGGCGGGTACGACGAGCTGAAGGCGCTTGGCCGCCGAAATCAGCTGCTCGAACGTGCCGCCATAGCTGACCCAGTAGCCGCTAGGGAGCTCGACTTCGACTCCCACCTTCTGCTGAACCTCGGTGATGAAGGAGCCAAGGTCGCGCCCGCGGACGTTCGCTGTCACCACGACACGGCGCTTGCCGTCCTCGCGGCTGATCTGGTTGGGCCCGATCTCGACTTCGATCTTGGCCACGTCCTGCAATGGGACGAAGCCGCGGGGCGCGCCTTCCGCCGCCGGCAACGGGATCTGGAGCCGACCGATCTCATCGACGTTGCGGCGAATGTCCTCCGGCAACCGGACAATGACGTCGAACCGGCGGTCGCCCTCGAAGATCTGGCCTGCGACCGCGCCGCCGATCGAAGCGGCGACCACGTCCTGGACATCCTCCACGTTCAGCCCAAGCCGGGCGAGGGCGGCGCGATCAGGCGTGATCTGCAGCACCGGAAGTCCGGTAATCTGCTCTACCCCGACATCCTGAGCGCCTTCGATCCCCTCCACCACAGAGCCGACCGCCTCGCCGATCGAAAGCAGCACGTCGAGGTCGTCGCCGAAGACCTTCACAGCAACGTCAGCGCGAACGCCTGACAGGAGTTCGTTGAAGCGCATCTGGATGGGCTGGGTGAACTCATAGTTGTTGCCGGGGATCGTAACCACGGCCGCCTGGAGCTCGGCCAACAACTCCGCGCGGGGCTTGCGGGGGTCGGGCCAGTCCTTCCGATCCTTCAGCATGACGAAGGTGTCGGCGACCGACGGCGGCATCGGATCAGTAGCCACCTCCGCTGTACCCAGTTTGGCAACGACGCGCTCTACCTCCGGAAAGCGCTTTAGACGGGCCTCAAGCGCCGACTGCATCTGGACCGCCTGCGTCAGGCTGGTGCCGGGGATCCGCAGGGCGTGGAGGGCGATATCCCCTTCATCGAGGTTCGGGACGAACTCCGACCCCATGCGGCTCGCTGCAAAGCCAGCGATCACGACGAGAACGACGGCCCCCGCGACGAAGGCTGTGCGGAGGCGCAGCGCCGCGTCCAGAGCGGGTTGGTACACCCGCCGCGCGCGCCGCATGACGGGACTCTCCTTCTCCTCGACCCTGCCGGCGACGAAGAGCGCAACGGCGGCCGGCACGAAGGTCAGGGAGAGGACCATGGCTGCGGTCAGGGCGATCACCACGGTGATGGCCATGGGATGGAACATCTTACCCTCCACTCCCGTCAGGGCGAAGATCGGCACATAGACAAGCGTGATGATCAGGACGCCGAAGAGCGAGGGGCGGATCACTTCGTCGGTCGCGCTCGCGGTGAGCTCGAAGCGTTCCTCGCGGGTGAGCAAACGCCCAAGCCTGTGCTGAGCCTCGCCAAACCGACGCAGGCAGTTCTCGACGATGATCACCGCGCCATCGACGATCAGGCCGAAGTCGAGGGCGCCGAGGCTCATGAGATTCCCGGAGACCCGCGTCTGCACCATCCCGGTGATGGTCAGCAGCATGGACAGGGGGAATGATGGCCGCGGTGATCAGAGCCGCACGGAAATTGCCGAGCAGCAGGAAGAGCACCACGATCACGAGTAGAGCCCCTTCGAGGAGGTTCTTCTCGACCGTCGCAATGGCGCGATCCACCAGGTCTGTGCGGTCGTAGACCGCCTGAGCGGTCACGCCGGGCGGAAGGGCCTTAGCCGCCTCCTCGAGGCGTTCCGCGGCCGCGCGCGCAACGGTGCGGCTGTTCTCGCCCACCAGCATGAAGACCGTGCCCAGCACTACCTCTCGGCCATTCTCGGTCGCCGCCCCTGTGCGCAGCTCCTCGCCCATGCCGACGTCGGCGACGTCGCCGACCCGGATGGGCACGCCGCCGCGATTGCTGACGATGATGCCGCGCAGATCCTTGAGCCCAGCCGCCTGCCCGGGCACGCGCACGAGGTACTGTTCGCCGTAGCGCTCCACATAGCCCGCGCCGACGTTGGCGTTGTTGGCGCCCAGGGCTGAGACCACGTCACCAATGGTCAAGCCGTAGGCCGATAGCCGTTCCGGAAGCGGGGTGACGTGATACTGCCGCTCGAAGCCACCGATGGTGTTGACCTCGGTGACGCCGGGGGTGTTGCGCAACTGAGGTCTGATGACCCAGTCCTGCAAAGTCCGCAGGTCCTCAGGCGTATAGGCGCTGCCGTCCGGTTTGCGCCACCCGGGACGGGCCTCCAGGGTGTACATGAAGATCTCGCCGAGCCCCGTGGCGATCGGACCCAACTCGGGCGTCAGGCCCTCCGGCAGTTGGCTGCGCGCGCCCTGCAGCCGTTCGTTGACCAGCTGGCGCGCGAAGTAGATGTCGGTCCCGTCTTTGAAGACGACCGTCACCTGGCTCAGGCCATAGCGCGAGATCGAGCGAGTGTATTGCAGGCCCGGAATCCCTGCGATCGCCGTCTCGACCGGGAAGGTGATCCGTTGTTCGGATTCCCAAGGGTGAGAAGCCTGGCGCCTCGGTGTTGATCTGCACCTGGACATTGGTGATATCAGGCGTGGCGTCGATGGGCAGACGTTGAAAGCTCCAGACGCCGATTGCGGCGCTGAGGAGCACGAGCGCAAGGACGATCCAGCGATAGCGGATCGAGAGCGCGACGATGCGTTCAAGCATGTTCTGATCCGCTTCTAGTGATCGTGGCTCGCGCCGGACTTGTCGATGTCCGCGCGGATGAGGAAGGCGCCATCGGTGACGTACTCGGTTCCGGGCTCGAGGCCCCCGAGGACCTCGGTCCATTCAGGGGTGCTGCGTCCCAGTTCCAGCATCCGCACCTCGTAGGTATTCCCGACCTTCGCGAAGACGACGGTGAAGTCCCTGAACCGCTGGAGGGCCTTGGTGCGCACGGCCAATGGGGCTTGCTGGGTCGCCACCTGGAACGAGCCCTCGACGCCCATACCCGGGCGGAAAGTGGCTGCGGCGCTTGGCGGCAGGTGAACGTGCGCCATCAGGGTCTGACTGGACATGTCAGCGGTCGGCAGAATGGCCTCTACAGGCGCTACGAGGCGGCTTTCGCCCGAGAGAGTGCGCACCTCCACCTTTTGGCCGACGCGGACGCGCTCGGCGTCGCGCGGATAGACGAAGAATTCCGCGTGCAGCTTGGTGGGGTCGGCGATGACGAACAGCGCCTGGTCGGAAGCCACATCGCCGACATTGGCGTTCTTCTGGACGATGACGCCGCCGATCGGGGCCGGGATGGCGTAGGTCTGCAGGCTCTGGCTCGACTCGACACGGGCCAGGACCTGCCCCTTGCGGACCTGCTGTCCCAGCTGGCCGGTCATGGCCATGATCCGGCCAGGGTACCAGGCGCGGACGTCCCCCCTCTCCTTCCGGAGTAATCTCGACCCGCCCCGCCATATCGACGAGCTCGGCCAGCAGCACGGGACCCGCGCGCTCGGTCTTCACCCCGCCAGCCTGCGCCGCCTCCGCGGAGATGGTGGTGCGGCCTTCATAGGAGGGGTAGGCCCATTGATGGGTTCGGCCCCCCTCGACTGCGCGGACCTTCACGTCGAATGAGTGGGGCTCGGTGACCACGCCATTGCCGCGGAGGTAGTCGGACTGAGGCGCGAAGGCGAACTGATCAACCCGGCCGCCCAGGCGGGCGAGTTCGACGGTGAGCTGGACTTGCCGGGGATCGATCGGCTTGTCTTTGCGGTAGGCGTAGACGTGAAACTCCGGATCCACGCCCTCTTCGAAGATGGTCATCTCGACGGCGAAGTCTCCGTCCCGAAGCATGCGGCCGCGGTGAGGCCCGCGCTCGTAGTCTGCGGCCGCGGCTGCGCCGTGCTCGGCTCCCTCCGCCGGCGTCTGTTTCCCATCCCCACAGGCTGCGAGGAGAGCGGCGGCCGTGATCAGGAGCGCAAGGCGCGACAGCCGATTGAGTGCATAGGCGTTCATCAGCGACGCTCCGCGTTCGAGGTTGAAGACGAGATCCCAGCGTGGCGGCCGGTGAGACGGTCCAGGGCGGCCCGCTCGACGTGGTACTGCCGCAGCACGCTGACGCGCCGAGCCCTGGCCTCGGCCAAAGCTCGCTCGGCCTCGGTCACATCGAGGTACTGGAACCCTCCGCGGTTGAAGCCTTCACGCACCTGCTCGACCGACCTGATGGCAGGTGGGATGACTTCCGCCCGGATGCGTTCCGCCTCGGCCGCGGCCGCCGAAATACGTACGGTCAGCTGAGCGATCTCGCGCTCTCGCGTCAGACGAGCCGCGGCGATGTCCGCCTCAGCAGCCGTTCGCTCGGCCTGGGCGCGCTCGATAGCCGCCCGATTGGTGTCGTTGCGCCGCAGCGGGATTGTTCCGCCCACCACAAAGGCCACGTTCGCGCCATCGCCCAAGTAGCGGACTCCAGCGCGTAGAGTTGGATCAGGCACAGCGCGCGCCTGCTCCACCCGGATATTGGCGAGCGCAATATTCCGCTCGGCTTCAAGCAGGGCGAAGTCCGGCGTGGTGAACATGGAAGGAACGACGGGAGCTTTGGCGTCGAAGAATGGCTCTAAAGCCAGACGGAAGTCAGGCTGGCCGCTCCAGAACCGTGCAAGCGCCGCCCGAGCGTTGTGGGCGCGGTCCCGAGCCTGATCGCGTGCGATCTCCGCCTGAGCCGTCATCATGTCGGCGCGCGAGCCGGCGAAGAGCGGATCGCGGGCGCTCTTCACGCGCCGGTCGATGTCCGCCTGGGCTTGGCGAGCGGCGATGAGCCTGGCCTCGGTGATCAAAAGCTCCGCTTCGGCCGCCGCCGCCTCTGCGTAAGCGACCTGCACGTCACGAAGGACGTCCAGTGTGCGGACTTGGCGTCGCAGCCGCGCGGCCTCGATCTCAGCCCGCGCGCGTCCCGTCCGGGCCTCGCGCTTCCCCCGCGCTCAAGCGTCTGCTGATAGCTGAGCGTCGCCTCGGTGCGATCCAGGAGTGAATAGGCGCCGGTGCCCGCGAAATTCTCCAGGTCCAAACCGAGGGTGGGATTCGGCCTCACCCCCGCTTGCCGCAGATTAGCTTCGGCGGCCGCCAAGCGGGCCTCGGAGCCGGCAATGGTCGGATCAGCCGCGAAAGCCCTGGCGAGCGCCTCCGACAGGCTGAGAGCGGGCGGCTCGGCTTGCGCTCGCGCGGCAGCGGGCGCGCTGAGGCCTAGGATGAGGGTGGCGGCGAACGCCAGCCCAAGCCGCGAGCTCGCGCGACGTTGGAATCTGAATGACATCTGTCTCTCGAAGCATGGGGGATCAGGCGCGCGCGGCCTGATCGCCGCGCTATGTCAGGCGAAGACTTCGAGAGGCATCTTGGGAGGGCGTTCTAGCCCAAAGATCATGCCGGCGGCCGGCGGAGCGTCATTTGGCGCACGGAGCACCAGGGACTGGCCTTCGACCGCCGGCACAGCGTCCGCTCGAGGAAGCAGGGAGACCTGGGGCCCGTCGCTGTGGTGATGATGGGCCGGGGCGTCTCCAGCGCCATCAGCCGGAGCCTCGGCCTGCGGTTCGTGGTCGTGATCGGCGCCGTGATCGTCTTGGTCGAAGTATACCTGACCGGCCAGGGAGACGGCCGGATGGTCTATCGACAAGCTGTGCTGGGCTTGGTCCAGGGTCGCGATCGGCGCCTGAGAGACAAGCACGGCCGTCAACGCCACGCAAAGCGTAGCGAGGAACGTCCTTAGCTTTCTGGCTCGCAGCGCTACCACTCAGAACTCCTGGCAGGCGTTACTAGGTTGCGCAGCCTGCGGGTGCAAGAACAGTGACATGCGACTAGACGCCCATTCTCGGCCACTGATGGTGGAGATCATCAATGACGAAAGCATGTACGTGTTCGGACCGCCCGACGGCCCGGGAATCCTCACGCCAATGAGGATGGTCAGAGGGCAGTTCGGTGTGAGTATGCGCGAGCTGATCGGGATCGCGCGCCGGCCATACCTTCAGACCAATGACCACCCCGGCGAGCCAGATTAGAGCCAGCGCCACGAGGTCGCGGACATACCCAGCGCCGCGCCGAGGCCGCCGGCGACTGTAGGTCAACAGCCAGCAGGCCGGTACGCCCGTGAGCGTGCTGACAACGGGCGCCTATAAGATCGTCTGGTCTGCCGCCTCGGCCGACGGCCACAAGATGACCGGCGAAGGGGCCTTCAAGGTCGGCTGACGTGCTCGAGCCTGCGGTGATCGTCCTCAGGCTGGTGCAGTACGCGGGAGCGATGTTCCTCATGGGATCGTCGCTCTTCTTTATCTATGCCCCTCCCCTCCGCAGGTCCCGGCTCCGCCGCGGAGGCGCCCTGGGCCCGCAGGCTGCTGGCGAGCGCCGGCGCGCTGCTGGCGCTCGCGACGCTGCTGTGGATCGCCGCCCAGGCCAGCGTGCTGGCCGGATCGATGGTGGAAGGCCTTAAACCCGAAGCGCTCGGCGCGGTGATGACGAGCAAGGATCTCGGCAAGGCGGGAATTCTCCGGGCGGGCGTCGCCTTCCTGGCCGCAATACTGGCCATGATGCTGAGGCCGGCGCGCGCCAGTTGGGTCGTCGCGGCCGCGCTTGGGACCGTCGCGACCGCGACCTTCGCCTGGATGGGTCATGGCGCGGCCACGGAGGGGCCACGCATGTCCAAGATCTATGACCACCCCCGCCCCGTTGCACCTGGGCTGGAACCTACAAGAGAGAAACTAGAAGCGCGCCGTCAGCCCCACTTTCACTGCTGTCGGCGAGCCCGGGGTGATATTGTTGTTGCTGTTGGCGTAGAGGAAGTAGCGCTTGTCCAGCAGATTCTCGACGTTCACCTGGGCCGTGATCTGGTCGGTGACGTCATAGAACACAGCCGCATCTAGACGGGTGAACCCGGGCATCACCACCAGATTGTCCGTCGAGGCGTAGCGCTTGCCTTGGTAGATCGCCCCGAGCGCGACACCCAGTTTCGGCGTCACCTCGTACCGGCTCCAAAGTGAGGCGCTGTGCTTGGGCATGTTCGGCAGGTTGTTACCGGCCCGGACGGTGCCCGAGACGTTGTCGAGGAACTCGCCGTTGGACAGGGTGTAAGCCGCGACGAAGCTCAGCTGCTCATTCAATTCGCCCGCCGCGCTCAGCTCCACGCCTCGCGTGCGCTGCTTGCCGATCGGCACGGTGGGCGACGCCGCATTGCTGGGATCGGAGAGCGCCAGCACGTTATCGCGGTCCAGCTGGAAGACCGCCGCAGTTACATTGAAAGACGGGTTGATGTCCCACTTCGCGCCGAGCTCGTAGTTCTGGAATGTCTCGGGATCTAGGTTTTGATTGCTGATCGATAGGCTGGTGAGCTGGTCGCCGCCACGCGGCTGGTAGGTCTTCGAATAGCCGGCATAGATCGATGCGTTCTGCACCGGCTTCCAGATCACCCCCCACTCGCGGGGACCAGAGCGTGTCGGTCACATCGAATTGCCGCTGCTGCCCGGCCGGGAAGCCAACCACGCGCCGGTCGGTCACGCGCGTGCGGAAGTCCTCGTAGCGAACGCCCAGCACCAATTTGAGGGCCTCGGTGAGGCCGATCTGGTCCTGGACGTAGCCGGCCTTGACCGTCGCGACACCCTTGTTGTCGCCGCTCGACGCAGTCTGCGTCCACGTCAAGGGAAGCCGGACGTTAGAGGCGGAGATCGGCACGGTGACCGAGGCGGCGTTGCCGGCGAAGCGCCCTTCGAAGCGACGGTTATCGGTGATCTGGTGCCCGTATTCCGCACCGGCCAGCACCAGGTGTTCGATCGTCCCGGTGTTGAACGTCAGGGTCAGATCGGTCTGGCTGATGAAGTTCTTGCGCTCCATCGCGTTGTTGTAGGCCGAAAGGGACACCGTCGTCTGGGCGGCGTTCACTTCGCCCGGGAAAACGTTTTGGTAGAATTTGTCATAGTTCGCCCAGCGCGTGCGATTTCTGATCGACACGTTGCCGCTGAACCTGTGCTCGATGAAGATGTTCGCCGCGTCGGTGTCGGTCCACGTGGGGCTGTTGGATGGATCGCCGAAGAACTGGCCCCGCGGAGTCTTCAGCGGTTTGGTCACCGCCAGGCCGGCCCCGCGGAACTGCGCAGGCACACCACGATCGGCGATGCGGTTGTCTTCGAAATGCTCATAACCGATCTGCACCTCGGTGGCGTCGCCGAGCCGGAACGACCCCGTCGGATTTACACCCCAGCGCTCATAGTTGACTCCGTCACGATAGCTACCGCTGTCCTGATAGACGCCAATGATACGGACAGCCACGCGGTCATTCACGGGAAGTCCAAGGTCGCCGCTGATTCGCTTGTGGTCGTAGCCGCCCGCTTCGAGGCGGAGCTCGCGAACGGACTGCCAGCCGGCGACCTTCGTCACCCGATTGACGACGCCGCCGATGCCGCCGCGCCCGAAGATCATCGCGTTGGGACCCCTGAAGATCTCGAGCCTTTCGATGTTGTAGAGATCGCGATAGGTCTGGACGTCATCGCGCACGCCATCGACGAAGAAGTCGCCCGTGGTGGCATTGCCGCGGAACACCAGAGTCTCCCGGTTGCCCTCCCCTTGCGCTGAGAAGACGCCCGGAACGTATCGGATCGCCTCGCCGATATTGCCCGCCGCCTGGTCGTTGATCTGTTTGATCGAGACGACGGTGACAGCCTGCGGAACGTCGATCAGCGCGGTGTCCGTCCGTGTCCCCGTGGTGCTTCCCGTCACCTTGTAGCTGGTCTTGGATTCCTGCTCGCGGGCTTGAGCGGTCACCGTGACACCGCTGAGGGTATTTGCGTCAGAGGCCGCGTCGGCCTGCGCCACCCCGGTCCAACAGACTGCCGACGTCGCCGCCAGCAGAGCCACACGCCGATGACCCCCGCCCCTCCGCCACTCCACTCATAGCCGAATCCCCCGCGCTCAATTGCGACTGCGAATAGTTCTCAATCGTACCCTGCGGAGCTAGTCAAGCGTGAATGTAGCTGGAGAGGTCGGGGCGCACGGCTGGTAGTTCGAGCCGCGCCCCCACAGGCGCGCCGGGTGAGCGTCCAGATGTCAAATCCGCACGATGATGCCTCGGCATCGCAGGTAGGCCGCCACGCTCCAGGTGAAGCCAACCAAGCCAACGAAGGACAATACAACCGCGAGCAGGGTCTCAGCGCCGGAGCGGGGGGCCGGCCAAAAGCAGACGCGCGGCGGCCGCGGTCATAGCGGTAAGCACGAGCGAATGGAGGATACCAGGACACCCCGCCGCCGGCGAAGCGCACGTCGAAGGCGCCGAGGCGTCGTGACCAGCCGGCTCACATGTTCGGACTGGACTGAGCTACGTGCTCGCGCGCCTGCCGGCGCGCTCGAACAAGCTTTTCGGCGGATCGCCCGTGCGCCGGCCGGCCGGGCGGGCGGTCGCTGCGCTAGCTGAGGGCTGCGCGCCTGCCCTTCGGCCGGCCTCTAGTCGGCGAACTCAGCGACATCTCTAACCGGCGTAGACATTTTGATTGTAGCCGCAAAGTGCAACTGTCAGTGCCGCGCGATAAGAGACACCCGCCTGCGCTCAAGCTTGTGGAAGGTGACGCGATAGATGCCGGCCAGGCCATCAGGATGGCCGTGTGATGACTGAACTGGCGCCTTGGATCGCGGCTTCCGACCGGTCGGTGTTCGTGGCGACCGGGCCGATGTTATGCAGCGCCGAAGGATCCGATGGCTGGGCCGCAAGAACCTTTCGGCTGCGTTTTTCCCAGCTCGCGGGAGCGCTCTTGATTCTCAAGCGACTTGAGCATGTATCTTGTTGTTGAGATTTATTCTCATGAATCCCCAGGACACTTCGATGTTGGCGCTCGCACGCCTCCTTCTTGCAGTTGCCTTTGTCGGAACCGCCCAACTACCCGACACCGTCATGGCACAGAACGCGCCCCCTTCGGCGGAGGTCGCTTGGCGCCTCTTGGACTATATCGCCGTGGATTACCCGGGCGCAGTCTCCAAGGGCAGCATCATCAGCGAGGCCGAGTATGCGGAGATGCGGGAATTCTCCGCCTCCGTACGCAGCCGTATTGTGACCCTGCCGGCCAGTCCCGCTAAGCCGCAGCTCCTTGCGGAGGCAAACGCGCTCGTTGCATCGGTCGATCAACGGGCCGAGCCTGCGGACGTGGCGCGACGAGCCCGGACCCTCGCGACGGATCTCCTGAAGGCCTACCCCGTGCCGCTCGCGCCGCAGGAGGCGCCAGACCTCACAAAGGGCGCGGCCCTGTACGCCGAGCAGTGCGCGTCCTGCCATGGCGCCGCCGGTAGGGGTGACGGCCCGAACGCGAAAGAGCTTGAGCCGCCGCCAATCGCCTTCACCGACGTGGCGCGCGCAAAGGAGCGGAGTCTCTTCGGCCTCTACCAGGTGATCGGACAGGGGCTCGACGGCACGGCCATGGCGAGCTTCGCCCACCTCCCGTCTGAAGACCGCTGGGCCGTCGCCTACTATGTGGGGAGCTTTGCCTACTCGCGAGACGACGAGCGCGCCGGCGAGCAGGCTTGGCGCGCCGAGCCGCAGTTGCCAGCCGTAGTCCCCGACCTGCAAGTCCTGACCCAGACCACGCCTGCAGCATTGGCCGCTCGCGTGGGCGAGCCGCAGGCCACCCAGCTCATGGCTTATTTGCGCCGCCATCCCGAGGCTGTAGCGCCCAAGTCGAATGGCGGGCTGGACGTCGCGCGCCGCAAACTCGCCGACAGCCTGGCGGCCTACCAGGCGGGCGACCGCAAGCGGGCAGAGGAGCTGTCGCTGTCCGCCTATCTTGACGGATTCGAGCCTGTCGAACCTCTGCTTCGGGTGCGCGACGGCGCCCTGATGGCCAAAGTCGAGGCGACAATGGGCGAGCTCCGGGCGAGCCTTGCCCGCGGCGCGCCGCGTCGGCCGAAGTGACCGCGCAGGTCGGTGAGCTCAACGCATTGTTCGATAAGGCCGCTGGCGCGCTCGCCCCAGAGCAAGCCAGCGCCGCCTCGAGCTTCCTCGGCGCCTTCACCATTCTGTTGCGCGAAGGAGTCGAGGCGCTTCTGATCGTGATCGCGATGATCGCCTTCCTGCGCAAGACCGAGCGTCAGGATGTGCTGCCCTATGTCCATGGCGGCTGGATCGCCGCACTTGCGGCAGGGGGGACTTACCTGGGCGGCGGCGACCTACCTCATCTCGATCAGCGGGGCGAGCCGTGAACTCACCGAGGGCTTCGGCTCGCTGGTCTCCGCGATCGTGCTAATCTCGGTGGGCGTGTGGATGCATGGAAAGGCGCAGGCGGGCGCGTGGCAGGCCTATATTCGCGACAAGCTGTCTTCGGCGCTCTCGAAGCGGTCGGCCTGGTTCCTGTTCCTGCTGGCCTTCGTCGTCGTCTACCGGGAAGTGTTCGAGACCATCCTCTTCTACGCCGCCCTTTGGAGCCAGGGAGGTCAGCTCGCGATGGTGTCAGGGGCGAGCCTGGCGGTCATCTGTCTGGCGGGGATCGCCTGGGCGCTGCTGAGCTATAGCAAGCGCCTGCCCATCGCGCAGTTCTTCTCCTATAGCTCGGTCCTCATCGCCGTGCTGGCCGTGGTGCTCGCAGGGAAAGGCGTGGCGGGACTGCAGGAGGCTGGGATACTGGGCGTGCGCCCCTTCCCCCACCTGCCTCGAATCGAGGTGCTCGGCGTGTTCCCGACCTGGGAAGGGCTCCTGGCTCAGATTCTGACGCTGACCGCGGTCCTGGTCGGCTTCCGGGCGGCGGGCCGGCGGGCCCAGGCCGCGGCGCGGGCCTAGGGACGTTGGCCACCGTGAGGCGGCCGGATCAGAGCAGAAGCAGTCGGAGGCTTCTGGCTAAAGGCGCTTTAGAATGGCCTTCATCTGCGCGATTTCGCGCTTCTGGGACTCCACGATCCCACTAGGGCCGAAGCACAGTTGACGGATCTCAGCGTCCTTGATCGACGCCTGGCCGCACATCAAAATCGCGCCGGAGTGGTGGGGTATCATGGAGCGAACGAACTGTCGGTCGCCGACAAACCCTTGGGCGCGAATTCCTGCCAACGAAAGAACGAATACGGCGGCAAAGACGACGTATAGGCCAACATTGAGTTTGGTGTTGCGATACATCGACTTCATCGTCAGCAGCATCACTGCGGCCATCGGCGCCCACATCACCAGCGCCATGTAGAAGAAGTTGATGTTCTGGACGAACTCTCCCCAGCTCGAGATCATCGCGAACATTGCAATATACATGATGACGAGGCTCAAGGCGAGATTGAGCGCGAGCATCATATAGTGATGCTGTATCATCTGGCGATCCATTGATCCTTCGATCTTATGTTCTGTCCGCACGTCCCTCTCCTATCGCGCTCAATTTCTAGATTGTGGCTTCGCCGTAGATGTGCGGCTACAACGCGGCATTATCGGAAGAGTTCAATCACAAGGCCCAGCTTTAGACTCCACACGCGCACGTGGTGGCAAAGGGATCGTCGGAAGAGTTGCGATCGCAGGCTCTAATCGATCGCGATCGGCTGTACGCCGATGAGGTCGACAACAAGCGGCGATCGTAGGCAGCCTATGTCAGCCTGGCCAGTGCGCGGTTCTCAGCACGTATGCGCACCCAAAGCATGGCGGCGTTCAAGGCGGAGAATATCAGGGCGTAGGTCGGCAAGCCGAAGGCGATCGGCAGCACCGCAATCTCGGCGACAACGACGGCATAGTTCGGGTGGGACAGGACGCGATAGGGTCCGCGCCTCACCAGGGGTGCGCCGGGAAGTACAATGATCCGGGTGGTCCAGCGATCTCCCAGCGTTGCGATGACCCAGATCCGCAACAGTTGCAGGAGCAAGAAGAGGCTCAGCCAAAGCGGCGCGACCGGCCGGTCCCAGGCCATCATCCAAAGACCGATCAGCCAGGCGGCGTGCAAGGAGACCACGATAGGATAGTGACCAGACCCCATCTCGACGCCGCCTCTGGCCAGGAGCCTTGCGGAGTTCCGGCGGGCAAGGAGAAGCTCGGCGATCCGTTGCAGGGTCACGAGGGCCAGGACCGTGACGGACAGGGTCACGCCGCGCGATCCAGGGTGACGGTGCTCGCGGTGAAGCCTGGTCCCAACGCCGTGAGAACCGAGCGCGGCGGCATGCCAGAGCGCCGAACGCGGTCGAGGACGAACAGCGCGGTCGGGGCGGACATATTGCCATGGTCAGCCAAGACCTCGCGTTCTCGATCCAGGCCGCCCTGCGGGATCGACAGCGAAAGCTCCAGCGCCTCGATCACTTTCACGCCGCCGGGATGGCAGATGAACCGGTCTATGTCCTCGACCTCTAGATTCTGGCCGCCCAACATCGACGCCATGGCTGGCCGCAGATTGGTTTTGGCGAATGGCGGGATCGCGCGTGCGAAGATCACCCCGAGGCCCGTCGGCTCGACCCGCCACCCCATGACATCGAGCGTGGCGGGCCAGGTATGCTCGGCGATCCCAGTCACCTGGGCGAAACCGCCCTCCCCGGCCCGGACCACGCAGGCTGCAGCGCCATCGCCGAACAGCGCCGTGGCCACGATGTCGGCCTTGCTGAGGTTGTCCAGCCGGAACGCAAGGGAACAAAGCTCGACGGTGACGAAGAGGACGATGGCGCCTGGAGTCGCCGCCGCGAGTTTGGCGGCCAGAGCAAGACCGGTCGCGCCGCCGGCGCAGCCGAGACCAAAGACCGGCACACGGGCGGCGTCGGGTCGGAATTTCATGCGCTCCATCGCGCGCGCCTCCAGACTGGGCGTCGCGATCCCCGTAGACGACACCGTGACGATGACGTCGACGTCGGGGCCGGCGAGCCCCGCCTCGGCCAGCGCCGCGGAGGCCGCCTGCACGAACAGGTCCGTCGCGCCATCGAGGTAAGCTTCGGTGCGTTCGGGCCAGCCCCGGGGCTCGAAGTACCATTCGATCGGCCGGATCACCTGCCGGGTACGAACGCCGGCCGAGGTGAAGACCGGAGCCATACGCTCGAACTGCGGAAACTTATCGTAAAACAGGTCTCGCGCCGCCTGCTCCACTTGCGCTTGCGCCAGCACGTTAGGCGGGGACGCCGTTGCGAGCGACAAGAGGGCCACGGGAGGCGGCATGAACTGTGGAATCCTGCGCATGACGTCGTCCGACCTCGACGACGGATTAGGCAAACAGATCGCAGCTCGCAGGGTTCCCGAAGTGACCGATGATCGCAGACACCGTCTTCGCAAATCGACGCCGGAGGACTGCGCAAGCAAGCCGTTGCGTAGGCCCAGATTGGAGGGTGGCTCGGCGTTCGAATACTCGGTATGGCAACTTTGTTGTGTGGTTCTGAGGGGGAGAAGCACGGTTGTACGTATATCCCTTAGATATGGAGAGGTTTCATGCGTTCCAATCGTTTTGCACTTCGCGGCGCGTCCGCGATGTTCACAGTGCTCGCCCTGGCGCCCGCGCCCGGGTTCGCTCAGTCCACCGCTCCTGAAGCTCTGGAAGAGGTGGTCGTCACAGCAGAGAAGCGCGAGACAAATCTGCAGGACACGCCGGTCGCCGTCACGGCGGTCACCGGCGAGACCCTTCGCGCGCTCGGGGTCTCCACCCTCGAGGATCTGCAGGTCTTTACGCCGGGTGTCACCATCACCAACGACTCGATGGCGATCGTGAACATCCGAGGCATCGGCACCTCGGCCTTCGGTGTCGCCACCGACCCGAGTTCGACGGTCCACTACGACGGCGTCTATATTCCGAGGCCGACCACTAGTTACCAGGACATGTTCGACGTGGAGCGCATCGAACTGCTCCGTGGTCCCCAGGGCGTTCTGTTCGGACGCAACTCCGCCGGCGGCACGCTGAACATCACCTCGCGGGCGCCCACGTCTGAGTTGGAAGGGATACTCAGCGCGACGGTAGGCAACTACGATCGACGGACATTCTCCGGCTCCGTGTCCGGGCCGCTTGGCGAGCGCATCCGCGGCCGCCTGACCGTCCTCAAGAACGATCGCGACGGCATCTACGACAATCCGAAGACAGGCGAAAAATACCAGGACATCGACCGTTTCGCCGCGCGCGCCACGCTCGCAATCGACCTCGCCGAAAACTTCGATCTGACGCTGCGCGCCGACTATGGCCGCGACCGCGAGACGGGCTATCCGTCCATTCGCCAAAGCTACCCGGCGGACTTCGCGCGGGCCGGCGCGACCATCCCGCGCGGCGAGGACGAGCTGATCCTCGACACGCGACCGCGCAACAACGTGGAGAACGGCGGCGTCTCGGCGACCGCTACGTACGTGACGGCTCCCGTGACCCTGAAGTCGATCACTGCCTATCGCGGCAGCACGGTCAACCAGGTTCTCGACGTAGATGCGACGGACCTCTTCCTACGCAACATCACCCTCTACGAACGGTCGCGCTCCTTCACGCAGGAGCTGCAGCTTAGCAACAACGAGCCTGAGCGCCTGGAATGGATCGTCGGCGCCTTCTACCTGCGCGAAAAGGCCCGCGACCAGCTGCAGATCCTGGAGCCCGCCCGCACCCTCGGCCTGCCCGAAAGCAACGTCACCAATGCGCTGGCGGCCTACGGCCAGGCCACGTTCCGGCTGACCGATCGGCTCCGGCTCACCGGCGGCGCCCGTTATAGCTACGAGGAAAAGGATTTCGCTTACCGCGTCCTTTCCGGAGGGACCGATGTGGGCGGTGAAGCGGCCAAGGCGTCCTGGCGTGCATGGACCCCGAAAGTCGGGATTCAGTACGACGTCAGTGAAGACGTGATGGCCTACGCCTCCATCACGCGCGGCTTTAAGTCGGGAGGCTTCCAACTTGGGGACGGCCGGCCGTTCCGGCCGGAGTATATCTGGAGCTACGAGGGCGGGGTGAAGTCCATGTTCTGGGACCGCCGTGTCCGGGCGAACCTCAGCGTCTTCTACTACGACTATACCGACCTGCAGGTGGTTGAGTACATCAACGGGGTGGCCACCACCACCAACGCCGGCAAGGCCACCCTGAAGGGCGGCGAGCTGGAGGTCACGGTGAGGCCCGTCCGCGGCCTCGACCTGAACGCGACGGCGGCCTACCTCGACGCTGAGTACGACCGCTTCTTCGACAATGGGGTCAGTCTGGCCGGGAACATCCTGCCGAACGCGCCGCGGTGGAACTTCACAGGGGCCGCACAGTACCGGTGGGAGTTCGTCGACGGGCACAGCCTGACCCTGCGGGGCGACATCGCCTGGCGTGATCGCGTCCAATTCAAGCCGAACAACCTGCGCCAGTTTTCGGGCGAGCCGTACACGCTGCTGAACGCCCGGGCGACCTTTGCAACGGCCGGCGATGTCTGGGAGGTGGCCGTGTTCGGCCGCAATCTTACCGACGAGCGGTACGCGACCTACAAGACCGTCGGAACCGACGCCACCGGAGTCTCGAACCCGGCCCTGCCGCTCGCCGTCTACGGAGAGCCGCGGCAATATGGTGTGCAGCTCGTGCGCCGGTTCTAGGCTTCTTGCCCCCTCCGCCCTCGGCGGAGGGGGATCTTTGGGTTTCGAGAAAAACAGATGCAACATCACCATTTCGCCGCGTTCGCGATCTTGGCCATCGCCGCTCCGGCTTCGGCGCAGACACAGGCGGCGCAGGGCGCCGGCGGCCGAGGTTCGCAACGTCCTCGACGCGTTCACGACCGCCCTGGAGCAACGCGAGGTTAGAGAGTTGGCGCGGCTCTTCACCCCGGACGCCGCCGTCCTCGAAGGCGGGCGTTACGAGGGGCCGATCGGTCAATACCTGAACCATCATCTCGGGCCGGAGCTCGCCGCATTCGACAGTTTCGAGATCAAGAATCGCAAGGTGGACATTCAGGTGCTGGGCGAGGTGGCGTGGGCCCGCGAGGAGCACGGCTACGTCATCCGCGCCAAGGGCCGCCAAGGCGTCATCGAACGGCGCGGGGTGAGCACGGCCGTCCTGGTGCGAAGCGCCGGCGCCTGGCGCATCGCACAGCTTCACCTGTCCTCAAGGGCCCTGAGAGCGACCCGAGCGCGCCTCCATGCTGTGGGAGTGAAGCAACGTCCGCTCCCGGATTGATCGGAAAGTGCCGACGGGCGGCGGGAGCCGGCGCTTGTGCGCGTCAAATTCTGCCTGTCCGCGTCGCAGACGCGAAGAACCAGCCTGGATCGTGAGCCTCTGAAGGCGGCGCGGTCCCGGTTGCTCGACCCGACCGGGAGTATTGACGCTCGCGCATCACTCCCGGTCAAATCTCAGAGCCCGACGTGGGTCGTGCTAGACCTTGATGTCGAGCGTGCCCGCAGGCTTGCTATTGTGCGAGGTCTCGCCAGTGGCGTGGCTCGTCTCAGGCTTGGCCGGCGGCTGGGTTTGCTGCGGCGCCCGAGCGGCCTGCGCCAGGGCGGCAGAATTCACGGCGCTTGCGGCGGAGACGTTCATCGGAATGTTCCTTCCTCGTTGTGCTCTTGCTGAGCTCAGAAATCGCTAGCGGGAGCGCACTGAAGAAACAGTGAATGGCCCCCACTATTCATGGTGCGCGTCTTGGCAGAAGAGCATGCCTCCACGTGCCCACAAGCAGGTCAGGCACGCCTTCAGGTCCTCGCCAATCTCTAGCGATGCGGCGCTATCACAGCGGGAGCGCGCCGACGTTTCGCGTTTCAGCCCTCGTGGCGTCCATTTACACCAGCCCTTCAGCGGCGACACCATGGTTGGCCCTGCAAGCAGGCAAGTGGTCTGTTGAGGAAGTGGCAGCCCAATCCCTGCCCATCAACGGGGCCGACGGTAAGGTCCGGCGCGCAGTCCGTCACTAGAGACTGCGATTCACCGTGAATGAAATGCCGCGCTAGGCGAGGGGTATCCATCTCGCCGCGCGTAACACCTTCAAGGAGCGAGATTGCGGCCGGGAGCCCTGGGCTGAACGGGCGATCTCTGCGGCAGGAACGGCAAGCGATGAAGCACATCTTTGCGCTGGTCCTGTGCCTCGGCGCCGCTACGGCTGCGAGCGCGCACCCCGGGGCCGGGGACGGACCGTCGACCCCTAGGCCGGCAAGCCGGCCCGCGCCACGTCCGCAGGCGATCTCGCCCCCGGCGGCCCCGCCATTGAAGATGAGTGAGATTCGCGGCGTCGGCCTGGTGCGAGCCATCGATGCAACGGCAGGCAGGATCACAATCGCCTACGACGCCATCGAGCCGCTGAACTGGCCCGCAGGGACGATGGCCTTCGCCGTGGGCAAGAGCGCTCTTCTGAATAGCGCTACGGTAGGGGACAAGGTCCGCTTCAGGTTGGAGAGCCAGCAGATCACCGAACTGACCCGCTTCTGACGCTACGCCTCAGCGTCGCGGCGCAGGGTGACCAAGATCGAGCGACGCAAACAATGGGAGAGATGATCAGGCGGCACGGTTCGACGAGACCGTCGTTAGGTCCCTGACCGAAGACACGAGGTGAAGGTGGACGCCGAGGCGTCCGACAGCAGACTCGCCCGATCAGCCGCGGCTGGGGATGATCGGGCCTTCGCCCTGCTCGTTCGTCGCCATAAGGATGGCCTCTACCGGCTGCTCCGCCGCTACACCGGGGACGCCGACGAAGCTTACGAAGCCGTGCACGAAGCCTTCATCGCCGCGTGGAGCGCACTGAAGCGCTACGATTCGGAGCGCCCCTTTGGCGCCTGGCTGCGCACGATCGCGATCAACAAGGCGCGCGACCGTGGCCGCCGATAGGTGGTCCGTCGTGTGATCTTCGGGTCGGGCGGTCTCGAGGATACCGAGGCGCTGAGCGCGCCCGACCCGTCGCCCAGCGCCGAGGCCGGCGTTTTGGTGGACGAGCAAGCGATGCGGCTGGACCGCGCCATCGCGCGGTTGCCGGCGCCCCTGAAGGAGCCGCTTTTGCTCACCGCCTTCGAAGGTCTGAGTCATCACGACGCCGCCCAGATCCTCGGCGTCTCGATCAAGACCATCGAGACGCGCGTCTACCGGGCCCGCAAGCTGCTGGCCGAGCAGCTCGACACCGACATGCGGCCCTCCGCTAGGTAAGCCGGTGGGAGACTTTCTCGAGCGCGGCGACCCCGGACCCGAAACGGGCTATCGCCTCTCGATGCTGCTCCAGGGCGCTATACGGGAGATACCGCACGCTGAGGTCGGCGATCCGGCTGAAGGCCGGTCTGGCGATCTGCGCCCGCACGTCGGCTTCGCGCTTGTCGGGCGCGACGAGGAACAGGCTGTGAAGTCCGCTCGCGTCGCCGCCCAGCGCCAAGTCCAGCATTCGCACGATCCCCGAATAGATCGAAGTCGTGTGCTCCACCTCGAAAGCCGCCACGATGGACCCAACCCTGTCGAGCCAGAGCACATCGATGAGCCGAACGGCCTCGGCGCCGGGCCGACTGTCGAGGACGCTCGGCAGCCGCTCCAGGCAGTGATCGCCCAGGCGACCGGGCCCAAACGGGCGCCCACGATCGTTCTGCGCGATCCATACCTCGTAGCCGAGCGCGCGCGCCAGATCGCGAAGCCAGCCCTGGATTTCCGTGTGGGTCCGCGCGTCAGCCTCGGCGGCCGAGGGTTTGACGGCCTGCGCGCGAACCCTGGCCAGATCCGCCTCCCATTCGGTGCGCGCGGCGGTGTCATTGGTGCGTGGCGGCGGCGCATAGAGCCCCATGCCCAGGTCGAAGCAGAACGCCGCGGCCGCGCCGAGGTCGTTGGACAGCTGGTCGCGGTATTTGCGATTAAAGGCGATCAGGCCCTGCCGCATCGCCAGGTACTCGTCCCAGCGCCCAAGCTTCACGTTGGCGCCAGTCAAGGCGTTGTAGCCGCGCACGATCGCCGTGTTGAACGGCGGCGCGATGGTCGGGTGCAGGAAGTAGA
This sequence comes from Phenylobacterium sp. J426, assembly GCF_024699945.1. Classification (GTDB taxonomy): domain Bacteria; phylum Pseudomonadota; class Alphaproteobacteria; order Caulobacterales; family Caulobacteraceae; genus Phenylobacterium. The sequence continues at coordinate 26,106 of NZ_JAJOMY010000003.1, forward strand.
GTATGTTGGCCACCGCTGGGCCCAGACCCTTGATCTTCAGCGCATCGATCCGGTGAATCTCCGCCAGGACGTGCTCTTCAGTGTCGCAACAGACGCAGGCGTCTAACAGTTGGCCGAACGCGCGCTGGTTGCCCGGGTGCTCATAGATGTCAGGGATGCGCAGCTTGGGCTTCCACAGGAAGGCATGGTCCGCCCCTTTGAACACCTGCCGCTGCTCGGCGATCGAATGGACGACGGTCTCCAGAGACGATCCGCGGTAAGCGACGCCGAAGCGCTCGGCCTCGATCTCGGCGGCCACCTGTTGGACGCCGCGCCGGATCGACCGGAAGTTCTTCAGGCGGTCCTCCCAGAGGAACCAGCTCTGATAGGCGCCTGCCGGATCGTTCCGCCACCGGCTCAGCAGTTCACGTGTCAACTCGTCGGACAACTCTATTCCCCCCGCAGGCGCGCATGTTCGCTGCACCGACTTCCAACCACAAGCTCTCCCCCCTGCTGAAAAGGAACATTGATGGTTTATCTCGCCAGACTGACCTCGGTCATGGTCGCGGCCCTGCTCGCCGCTCCGATGACGGCGTCCGCCCATGATCCGGTCCCCGGCCCTTCGCTGATGGCCGCACATCTCAACCCCGCAGCCGCCGAGGCAGCGACTGTCGTCGACGCCTTCCATGCGGCTCTGAAGGCGGGGGACGCTTCAAAGGCCGCGAGTCTGCTTGATGACGCCGTCCTGATCTTTGAGGCCGGCGGCGCGGAGCGCTCAAGATCGGACTACGCGGCCCACCATCTGCCGGCCGACGCGGCCTTCGCCAAGCTGGCTACGGAAACCCTGAACCGTCGCAGCGGCGGCGGCGGCGGAAACCGGCAGCGACGACTATCTGACGAAGCCATTTTCGTTCGGGGAACTGATGGCGCGGATCGCCGCCATCGTCCGACGGGGTTCAGGCGCGGCCACAGCCACGACGACCCTGCAGGTGGGCGATCTGGAGCTGGACCTCTTGGCGCGTTCGGCCAAGCGGGGCGCCCGGCGTATCGAGCTACTCAACAAGGAGTTCCAACTCCTTGAATACTTCATGCGCCATGCTGGCCAGGTGGTGACACGCACCATGCTTCTCGAAGCCGCTTGGGACTACAGCTTCGATCCCGGAACCAATGTCATAGACGTCCATGTGAGCCGGCTCCGCGGCAAGCTTGAGCACGGGGGAGGAGCCGCCGCTGCTGCATACGGTCCGCGGCGCCGGATACCAGCTTGACGCGCGTTAGCCGGCCCCGGCGCCGACCGCAGGCGGCGGCGTTCCGCGGCGCCCTGTGGATCACGCTGATCGCCGTGGTCACGACCGTCGCGGCGCTGAGCGTCCAGCACTTTCAGACTGTCCGGGTGTTGAAGATCGAACTCAAGCACCTGCTCGAGGGCGAGGCGGACGCGCTCGTCCTTCGCTATCGTGATGGCGGCCTGGGCGGCCTCGCTAACTATATCGACGAGCAGACCCGGACGCAGCGACGCGACGTGGTCTACATGGTCTCCGATGGCGCCGGGCGGCGTCTGGCGGGCAATGTCTTGGTCTGGCCAAGCGGGCTTGCGGCCGAGCACCTGGCCATCACGACCGTGCAGGTGCGGCGAGGCGGTCAGGTCCAGTCGCGACGGATCGAGGCCGAGGTCCGCACCCTCGGGCCCGGCACGCGGCTCTTGGTCGGACACCTGGCGGACAGCCGCATCGCGCTTGGGCGTCGCTATTGGATGTCGCTCGCGCTGTCGGTGCTGGCGACCGCCGTGCTCGGGCTGAGCCTTGGTTGGCTCGTCAGCCGGCGTGGTGTGCGCGTGGTGCGGGCGGCGGCCGACACGGGGGATCGATTCCTCAGCGGTGACTTGGATGAGCGGCTGAAGGTCTCGCCCCGCGACGACGAATTCGATCGCCTGGCCGAGGTGTTCAACGCCTGCCTCGACGAGATCGAGCGCATGGTCCGTTCGCTCCGCGCCGCCACCGATGGCCTGGCGCACGACCTGAAGACGCCGCTGACACGGATCAAGGCGCGCCTGGAATTGGCGGCGCTACGCGGGCAGGAGGTTCCGCAACAGGATATCCTGTCGGAGACGGCGCGCGATCTCGACGCCCTCTTGGCGTTGGTGAACGGGCTGCTGGTGCTGGCCAGGGCTGACGCCACCACGGCCGATAGCTTCGTGGCGCTCGACCTCGCGGCGGTCGCGCAAGAGGCCTACGACCTCTACGCGCCGCTTGCGGAGGATGCCGGGCAGCATCTCCTCCTTCAACTCTCGCCAGCGCCGGCGCGCGGGGTTTCGAGCCTCCTCCTCCACGCGACCGCCAACCTGATCGACAACGCCATCAAGTACGGGAGCCCAGGTGGGCAGATCGTCGTCGCCACGGGAATCGAAGGTGCGGCCAGCAGCCTGACCATTGGCGATCAAGGGCCGGGGATCGCACCGGATGCGCGGGACCGGGCCGTACAGCGCTTCAGCCGGCTCGACGAGAGCCGCTCGACGCCCGGCAGCGGCCTGGGACTATCCCTCGTGGCGACCGTCGCGCGGGTCCATCGTGGCCAACTCGTGCTGGCGGACAATCAGCCCGGGCTCAGAGCGGAGCTGCGTTTGCCGCTGAGCCCGGGCCGGGACCTACGCCCCGCCCGCGCGGCGAAGGAGATCACCGGTGAGACTGCCCGTGTGATCGGAACGGAAGGGTGAAGCGCGCGCCCCATCCGCCATAGGTGCGGTTGGGCGCGTATCCATAGACGCCGTATGGACGGGCGGGGCCGACCGCAGAATCGTAGCCGTGGCGGGCGCTGTAATCATAACGAGCGCCGCCGTAGTAGGCGCGATCGGCCTGATACGGTCTCGCGGCCCCATAAGGGTTTGCGCGCCAGGCGCTGGCCGATGGCGCATAAGGTGCGCCGGGATGGCCGTAAGGCTGTGCCGAGGCGGCCGAGGCGATCGTGAGGGCGGCCGTCGCAGCGGCGGCGGCAAGAAGGCGTTGCATGGCATGCTCCTTGGACTGGCCGACATGACGTCGGCGAACAGGACCGTTGTCGCCCACGTGGATGTCGTGAACCGAAAGCGGACGTGACATCGGATTTAGGCGATCGGGCGCGAGCTAAGGGGTCGGCCGGACCCGGCGCGTAATCCCATTAGCAATGCTGACAGAGGAATCCTGTGGTCCGCGAGAAGACGAGACCCGATCGCCTGAGCGGGCGCCGGCGCGGCCCGCTTTTCTGGACGGAGGCGCTCATCGTCGCCGCCGCTATTGTTGGATTGACCGCCTATGAAGTCGTTGGAACCAACACGCCCAACGCCGATGACCGAATCTGGATCTCCGACCCACATAGAGATTTCCACGGGTCTGCACCCGCGCCGCGGCGCTGATGGACGGCGCCGAGGTTCTCGACGTGGCGCGCGAGGCCATCTGGCTGACGGTGCAAATCTCGGCGCCGGTGTTGATCGTCGGTCTGGTCGTCGGCGTCGCGATTGGACTTCTGCAAGCCCTGACGCAGATCCAGGAGCAGACGCTCGTCTACGCCCCGAAGATCGTGGCCATCTTCATCGCGCTCTTGATCTTCCTGCCGATGATGGCCGCCCTGATGAAGGGCTTCATGGAGCACATCGCGCAGCGGATCGCGGCGATGTAGCGACGCGAGGCGGCGGCTGACCTCAAGACATTAAACCAAGTTCATGTTCGAGACAGGCGCCGCTCACGGCGGCCGGATCAATCTCAACGGAGCTCTCAGGGAGGCAAGACTATGCAGGTGATGGGGTGGGATCTGCGGCATCCGAGGACACATCTCGGGATCGCCGTCGTGCTGGGCGCGGCCGGGCTGCTCGCCGCCGTGGCTATTGGCGTGACCATCGGACTGGGGCTTTACAACATCGGCGCCGACGCGCCCCACACCCGGCCGGTCTACAGGGTGCTGGAAACCCTGCGCGACCGGTCGATCAGCGTCAGGGCGTCAGCGATCAAGCCGCCGGCGAACTTGAACGACCCCAAGCGGATCGCGAGCGGCGCGGGGCTGTACACCGAGATGTGCAGCGGCTGCCACCTGGCGCCTGGCCTCGAAAAAACCGAGATGAGCCAAGGGCTCTATCCGCAGGCCCCTGAGCTCTGGCGGCACGCAGACCTGACGGCTGGCGAGCAGTTCTGGGCGATCAAGCACGGGATCAAGATGACCGCCATGCCGGCCTGGGGACGAACCCACAGCGACGAGCTGATCTGGGACATGGTGGCCTTTGTCCGCCAGCTGCCCAGGATGTCGCCCGCGCAGTATCAGGCGGCCATCAAGAGCGCTCCAGCCGACCACGACGAGATGATGAATGAAGGCGGCGGTATGCCCGGGATGGCGATGCCGGGCATGACGATGCCGTCCAAAGAATCGGATGGTCATCCCGGGCACGAACACTGACGCGCGTATGCCGGAGGTTTCACAGCCGAACCAAGACGTCGACCCGGAGCTTTCAATGGACGACATCTTCGACTGTCTGATCCTTGGCGCGGGTCCGGCCGGCCTCGCCGCGGCGCTCTATCTGCGCCGGTTTCGCCGAACTGTCTTGGTCGCCGACGCCGGACAAAGCCGTGCGGCGTTGATCCCACGCAGTCACAACGTCCCCGGTTTCGCCGGGGGCATTCGCGGGCTGGACCTACTCGCCCAATTGCGCGAGCAGCTGGCGCCGTTCGGGCCGGTGGATTGGGCCGGTGAAGTGACCCGTTTGGAGCGCGTGGACGAAACCCTCTGGCGTGCGACTTTCGCGGATCGGGCGGTGCTCGGCCGCACTGTCCTGTTCGCCACCGGCGTAGTCGACCGGCGGCCGCCGATCTCCGAGCCCGAGCAGGCGATCCAGGATGGACTGCTTCGGTTCTGTCCCATCTGCGACGGGTTCGAAGCCATGCTGGATAGGATCGCGGTCATCGGCATGGACGATCACGCCGCAAGCGAGGCGCTGTTCCTCCGCGCCTACAGCCCCAGCGTCAGTTTGCTGACGCTCGGCCCGAACCATGGGGTCTCGCGGGCCAGTCGCGAGGCGCTCGACGCTGCGGGCGTACCGCTGATCGCCGCGCAGCCCGATACCCTGAAGGTCGAAGACGGCCGGCTGCACGCCTGGCGGATGGACGGATCACAGCTCGAACCGTTCGAAGTGGTCTACGGCGCCCTGGGCGTTGTTCCGCAGTCGGACCTCGCCGAGGCGATCGGCGTCGTCGTCGATGGTTCGGGATGCATCCTCGTGGATGAGCACCAGCGCACATTCTTGCCGAGCGTCTATGCCGCGGGAGACGTCGCACGGGGCCTCGATCAGATCAGCGTCGCTGTCGGTGAGGCGGCGATCGCCGCGACCTCCATTCACAATAGCCTCGCGCCTGTGCGCACCCTCCATGTCTGAGGTGTCGCGTAAGAGATCCGCGCGCTCACCAGCCGCAGTCTCGACCGTCACGGTCTATCACTTCACCTGTTCGACAGGCGGCTCCCCCGCCACGACGAACCGCTTGGCGACGCGCGAAGCGATTGAAGCCCTTCCCGGCGCCGCTCGCATCCTCTGCACCGGGATCGGCGTCGATCCCACGGCAGTGGAGAATGGGTTTCTGCGCGCGGACTATGACTGGACGTAAGGGGCGGCGAGCCGGTTCCGGTGCAACTGCGACAGTCGCTCCTCGCCCGCGGGCCGCGCGCTCAACTCGTCCGCGGAGGGCTCAAGCGTAGGGCAGCCTTCCCGGCAAACTGCCAAGCTCCGCAGCGTCGTCACCAACCATGGTGGTGGTCGACGTGGTCGGGATGATGATGGCCGCCGTATCCGTAGCCGGCATGTCCGCCACGACCGTAGCTGTAGCCCGGAACCACGCTTGGGCCGTACCAGACGCGCGTCCCCTGCGGGTAGACGTAGACCCGAGGGCCCGGCGTCCAATAAGGCGCAGAGTAGCCCGAGTAACCGGCGTCGCCGCGATAGGCGGGCGGATAGTCGCCTCGCGGATAGGTGCTGTAGCCATATTCCACCCATCTCCCCGCCGGGCCTCGCGGCATCCGGTCATGCGCGGACGCGACCGCGGGGAGCGCGACGGCCGCGCAAAGCAGGATCATCTTCAAACAACGGGTCATGGCGCGCCTCCTGTCGTCACCACAGGTCGTCCCGTCGAACGAGCGGCCTGCGTGGCGGAGAACGCCGAGGAAGTGGGACGCGACCGAGGCGGGTCGCGCCCCTCCCCAGCGTGCGTCGCTGGCGGGGGATCGGGCCAGCGCAGCCACCAGAGCCGATCGGGGGCTCTAATCCGGGATACGCGCGACGTGGGCTGCAGCCCTCAAGCGCCGGGGTCTGCGCGAGCGCGAATCCACAGATCCGTCAGTAGCTGAGCCGCAGCGACAGCCGCACGGCGCGGGGCGAGCCGGGGGTGATGTTCGTATTACTGTTGGCGGCGGCGTAGTAGCCCTTGTCGAAGACGTTCTCGACGTTGAGCTGCGCCGACACCTGATCGGAGACCTGGTAATAGAGGGCCGCGTCGACGCGCGTGAAGCCCGGCAGCGTCACGGTGTTGTCGGTCGCAGCGAAGATGGCGCCGCGGTAGATCACACCGAGGCCAAGGCCCAGGCGTGGCGTCACGTCCACGCGGTTCCAGAGCGAGGCCAAATGCCTTGGCAGCTGCGCGAGGCGCGCCCCGGCGCGAACGGTGGCTGACTGCGTCTGGGTGATCTCACCATCCTGGTAGGCGTAACCGCCCACGAGGGTCCATCCGGGCCGCAGACGCCCTCGGCGGCAAGCTCCACGCCCTTGCTGCGTTGGCCCTTCACCAGGACCAGGCGGATGGGATCGGCCGGATCGGTCGCGGCGACATTCTCGCGATCGAGTTGGTAGATGGCGGCAGTCAGGGAGAAATCGGGGCGCAGGTCCCACTTCACGCCGACCTCCCGGTTGATGAACCGTTCCGGATCGAGCGCCTGGTTGGACAGGGACAGGGAGCTCAACTGGTCGCCCGCACGCGGCAGATAAGAGCGGCTGTAGCTGGCGTAGAGGGCGAGCGGCTCCACCGGCTTGAAGACCAGACCGGCGCGGGGCGACCAGAGCTTGTCGCTCGTGGCGAACACAGCGCCGGTCCGGTTGTTGCGGAAGTTCACGTCGAACCGATCATAGCGCAGCCCGACGATCGCCTGTAGGCGGCCGGTGAGCTGGATCTGGTCCTGCGCGTAGGCCGCAGCGATCTTGGCGACGCCGTGGTTGTCGGCGTCGGTGGCGCTCTGCCGATAGGTGACCGGAACCGAGACCGTCGGTGCGGCCAGCGGGACCGTGATCGTGGTCACCGTGGGTCCGATCCCCGTGAAGTAGCCGGTCTGGCGGAAGTTGTCGGTCCTCTGCCGCCCGAACTCGGCGCCGAGCAGCAGCTTGTGGCCTACGGGGCCCGTGGCCGCCGACCATGTGAGGTCGGTCTGATTGAACAGATTCTCGCGCCGCGTCGCGTTGTTGTAGGCCGAGAGGGCGACCGCGGTCCCGGCGGCGTTGACCGCCCCAGGATAGACGTTCTGGTAGGCCTTGTCGTAGTCGCCGAAGCTGGTGACGTTGCGCAGCCTGACGCCGCCGCCGAAATCGTGTTCGATCACACCGCTGGCGACGTTGATCGTGGCGCCTGTGGGGCTGTCGCCGGGATCACCGAAAAAGGTAGAGCTGCGGGTGCGAACCGGCCGCCCCTGGAACGACGGAATCCCGCGATCGGCCATCATGTCGTAGGTGAAATACTCGTAGCTCAGGCGAACGGTCGTCCGCGGGCCCAAGAGCAGCCTGGCCGTTGGGTTGACGCCGTAGCGCTCCAGCCGAACCCCATCGCGATAGCTGTCCGAATTCTCGTAGACGCCCGTGGCCCGCAGCGCGATCCGCTCATCCAGCGGTTGGCGCAGGTCGCCGGTGAGGCGGCGGTTGTTCCACGAGCCGCCTTGCAGCACCAACTCGCCGCCTTGGGTTCCGTCCGCCTGCCGGGTGACTCGGTTGAGGATCCCGCCGCCGCCGCCGCGGCCGAAGATCATTGCGTTGGGCCCTTTCAGCGCTTCGACGCGCTCGACGTTGTAGAGGTCGCGGAAGTATTCGACGTCATCGCGCACGCCATCGACGAAGAAGTTCGCCGTCGAACTGACGCCTCGCATGATCGGGGCGTTACGTTTGCCCTCGCCCTGGGCCATCCCCACGCCGGGAATGTAACGGACCACATCGGCCATGCCCTGCATCGCCTGGTCATCGATCAACGCGCGCGTCACCACGCTCACCGCCTGCGGCGTGTCGATCGGGGCGGTGGCCGCCTTCGTCGCCGTCCGGGTCTGCTCGACGCCATAGCCGCCCCGCGCGCCCCGCACCGTCACGCTCGTGACTTCAGTCGCCGCGTCCCCCGCCCAGGCTAATCCGGGCGCCAGGAGCGGCAGCAACGAAACGGTCGAGGCGAGCGGGGTCGCGCGGCGGACCGCTCGTCGAAGGGAGACGGACACGTTGAAGGCTCCTGCGCAGCTTTGCCGCCTTCTACGAGCCCGCCCCTCCGTCAATGTGAATGCGACGCATTCGCATATTTGCTAGTAGACAGGTGGCGCCGCCGCCGGCGCCGGGGTGGTGTAAGGGTGCGGCATCAGCCGAGGACGGCCGTGATGACCATAGCCGTAATCCCCCACATCGAGCTGCAGGAGACAGTTGGCGTAGGCTTCTGTACCGGGGAGAAGCCGTAGGTGACGCAGGCCTGCCGGTGCCGGGCCGCCATTTCCGCGGCGCTGATGCACCCGCTGAGGACTAGGGAGAGCCCAGCGACCGAGGCGGTGACGGCGAACCGTTTCGGTGCGCGCCAGGGGCGATCCTGCTCATGCGCAGCAGAGCCAGGGCCGATCTTGTTTGGGGAGCTGAAGGGTTTTGGCACGGGTAAGCCTCCAGACGCTGCGGCCTGCTCTAAAGAGCATACGTCCCAACGGGCTCGGGCCCCTCAAAAACCTGAGGGAGCCGCGCGAGGCTGCGGCTCGCGCGGAACGCCTGCGATCCGCCGCGTGTTCTGTCTCCAGGACAGGCCACCATGGACCCTCACTCCCACACATCGGGAACCGGCAGCACGGCGGCGCTCGGCGGCCACCCGCTACACCCCATGCTCGTCGGATTTCCGATCACGCTCTTCATCGGCGCCTTCATCACGGACGTGGTGTACCTCGCAACGAGCGGAGCGTTCTGGGCGCAAAGCTCCGTTTGGCTGCTCGCCGTAGGCGTCGCGATGGGGCTGCTCGCCGCCGTTCCCGGGGCGATCGACCTGCTCACGATCGAACATGCGCGGCGCTGGCGCCTGGCCTGGATCCATGGCCTGATGAACCTCGGCCTCGTGACGTTGGCCGCGATCAACCTCTTCCTGCGCTGGCGCGATCCGGAAGCTGCCGTGGCCCCATTCGGGGTCCTCCTGTCGGCCATCTGCGTCGGATTGCTCGCGATCACCGGCTGGCTCGGCGGTGAAATGGTCTATCGGCATGGCGTCGGCGTCTCCAAGGCGGTAGGCCATACCAAGGGCTCGGACGCCGCTCACGACGCTGCGACGACGACGGGGAGCGCCGCCCAGGGCGACGAGCACGCCGCACCCGCGCGCCGACCCTGACGATGCTCCGCGACATCCTGCTCTATTCGATGGTTGGTTTGGCGATCTATCTCATCGCGGCGTTCGTAGCGCGCTGTTGGCGCAACGCCCGTGGACGCGGTTCGCAACAGGGCCGCCGTCCCTTCTGATCAAGCATCAGCTCGTCCGATCGCCGATCTAAGGGCTGGAGCTCGCCTGACGCGTATCCCCAAAGACGGCGTAAAAGGTGCGCAGATGAGCGATTGCCTGGACCGGCTGATGGCAGACCTGGCGGCGACGCCAGCCGATGCGCGATTCGAGAGCATGGAAGCCGAGGTCATGCGCAGGATCGTGGCCCTGAGAGAAGAGGCCCGCGTTCTGGCGGAGCTCCAACCGGTACGGGTCGCCTCGATCGTGCTCGCGCTGGCGATGGGCGTGACCACGGGCGCTGCGCTCGTCGCGTCGGCCATGGTCACGCCGAAGCCCTATGCGGTGCTGTCCAGCGCCGGCCACTTCGCCCCATCCACCCTTCTCGAGGGGCGGGACTGAGGTTAGGCCAGACAATCTCGGAAAGGGACCACAAGGAGGTTCGCAGATGTCAGCCATGGTAGCGATCGGGAGGATCTTCCTTGGTCTCGCGCTTCTGGCCCTTGTCACAGCGTGGGTCAGCGAGCTGCGCGGCGGCCCCGTCTTTGGTCTTTCCCAGCAGCATCTGTTTGGTGACGCCACGGTGATGGCCTTGCTGGGCATCGGAGCCATGGTCGACGCCTTCTGGCATGCGCGCAACCGCTAGCGCCGTTGCACCTGGCGCTGGGCGCGGCTGCGGAGAAACGACTTGGTTCTGCTGGGTGGCCGCGGGTTCGCGCGTATCCCCATAGAGCGAGTCCAGACGACTGAGGCGAAGGGAGCGCACGATGGCGGAACGCGAGCTCGTGCTGGTGACCGGCGGCAGCGGCTTCATCGGCAGCGCGGTGATCAAACGCCTGGCGCAGGATTACCAGGTGGTGGCGCTGGATCGCGCCGGTCCGCCGGACCCCCCCGCCGAGGCCGCCGCGGTCGATTTCGACCTAGGAACAGACGAGGGCGTCGCCAAGGCCCTGGAGACGGTCCGCGCACGCTTCGGCGGTCGGATCGCCTCTGTCGTCCATCTGGCCGCCTACTTCGATGTCTCCGGCAAGCCCAATCCGCTCTACGATAAGATCACCGTCCAGGGGGCGCGACGTCTGATCGAGGGCCTCCAAGGGTTCGAGGTCGGCCAGTTCATCCTGGCGAGCACCATGTTGGTGCATCGGCCAACCGACCGGCCGGACAAGACCATCGACGAGGACTCGCCCATCGCGCCGGGCTGGGCCTACCCGGAATCGAAGGTCAAGAGCGAAGCCGTGCTGCGCGAGGCGCACGGCGACATTCCCCTCGTGCTGCTGCGCATCGCCGGCGTCTACGACGACCAGGCCCACTCCCCGTTCATCGCCGAACACGTGGCGCGCATCTATGAGCATAGGCTGACCGCCCACGTCTACCCGGGCATGCTCTGCGCCGGCCAGTCCTTCATCCATCTCGAGGATCTGGTCGACGCGATCGCCAGGCTCGTGGTGCGCCGCGCCCAACTGCCTCCCGAGCTTCCTCTGTTGCTCGGCGAGCCGGAGGCGCTCGGCTATGGCGAGGTGCAGGACATCATTGGGCGGACCTTGCACGGCGAGGATTGGGACACGGTGCGGATCCCTCAGCCGATCGCCAAGCTGGGCGCCTGGTTGCAGACCGAAGCGCTGGGGGACGAAGAGTTCGTGAAGCCTTGGATGGTCGACCAGTCTAACGACCATTACGTCCTCGACATTACCCGCGCCCGCACCCTGCTCGATTGGACGCCGCAGCACAGCCTAAGGACCACCCTGCCGAAGATTGTGGAGGCGCTGAAGCGAGACCCCAAGGGCTGGTACGAGACCAACCATCTCGACGCGGCGGTCGTGGCCTGGAACCGGCCGCATGGTGCGTCGCACACGGCCGGGCAGGACACCGAACCGTCCAGAACGGGTGACCACATGGCGCATCACCCGGCTCCTGCGCCTCCAGCCGGAGCTGCTGGCGAAGAGCATGCCGCACACGGCGGCGGCCATGATCACATGGCGATGATGGAGGCTGACGCCCGGCGGGTCCGCTGGGCGCACTTCGCCAATATCGGCCTGGGCCTTTGGCTCGCCGCCAGCCCGTTCATCTATGACGGGCTGGGCGCCGCCGCGGCGAGCCCGCTCGTCCGGGCGGTGACGGAAGCCCGCGGGCTGGCCAGCCTTGACACCCGGGCCGCCGCGCTCTTCTTCAGCGATCTCCTGAGCGGCCTTGCGATCGCCGCGTTCGGGGTCCTGTCGCTCTCCAAGCGCACGGCCTGGTTCGCCCAGTGGGCCAACACCTTCGTGGGCCTTTGGCTGCTCTTCGCGCCGATGCTGTTCTGGACGCCCAGCGCCGCGCAATACCTCAACGACACCCTCGTGGGCGTGCTGGTGATCGCCTTCTCGGTGCTGATCCCGATGATGCCCGGCATGAGCATGGCGGGAATGATGGATCCGAAGAACATCCCCCCGGCTGGACCTACGGTCCCTCGACCTGGCCTCAGCGGCTGCCGATCGCGCTGCTGGGCCTGATCGGTCTGCTGATCTCCCGCGTCCTCACCGCCTACCAGCTCGGGCACATTGACGGCGTGTTCGAGCCCTTCTTTGGCGGCGATCCGGCGAATCCCCAGAACGGCACGGAGGAGATCATCACCTCGTCCGTCTCCAAGGCCTGGCCGATCCCAGATGCGGGCCTGGGCGCCATCAGCTACACGCTCGAAATCCTGATGGCGGTGATGGGTGGGCGCGACCGGTGGCGGACGATGCCGTGGATGGTCACCTTCTTCGGCATCCTGGTGATCCCGCTCGGGGTGGTCAGCATCTACTTCATCATCATTCAGCCCATCGTGATCGGGACCTGGTGCACGCTTTGCCTGTTGGCCGCCCTGGCGATGCTGATCATGATCCCGTTCGCCTTGGACGAGGTGATCGCCATGGGACAGTACCTCTGGTGGGTCCATTGCACCGGCAAGCCCCTGATCCGCACCTTCTTCCAAGGCGGCCCGGTGGATGCCGGCGCCGTGGACGAGGCGGACGCACTGGCAAGTCCAAGCACGTTCTGGAAGGATTCGGTTCGGGGAATGACCTTCCCCTGGACGCTCGTCGTGAGCGTCGCCATCGGAGCTCTCCTGATGCTGACGCGGGTCGTGTTCGGCGCCTCCGGCGCCATGGCCAACAGCGATCATGTGGTGGGCGCGCTCGTGATCACCGTGGCGATCATCGCCACTTCCGAGGTCGCCCGCGCCGTCCGGCTGGTGAACGCGGCGCTGGGCCTCTGGCTCGTCGCCGCGCCGTTCCTGCTGAGCGGCGACACACCCGCGGGCCGCATCGCCAGCATCGCCCTGGGGCTCGCTCTGCTTGGGCTCAGTCTGCCGCGCGGCCGTCGCAGCCCCGAGCATTACGCCAGTTGGGACAGGTTGGTGCTTTGACGGGGATGTTCGGCATGGCGCGAACATCGCAACAAGGGAATGCTGACGTGAGCAGTGAGCCGCACGGCGACACTGCCAGTGCGCGGCGACCGCGTTGAGCGCCTCGCAGCCGACCTCTGCGCGTCCCAGGGTGGTGGTCATCACCGGCGCATCGAGCGGCAATGGCCGCGCGACGGCCCTGGCCTTCGCCAGGGAGGGCGCCAGCCTCGTTTTGGCCGCCCGAGGCGCGGCCGCGCTAGCAGATGTGACGGCGGTGTGCGAGGCCCTGGGGAGCGAAGTTGTCGTCCAAGTCCTCGACGTGCGAAATTCCGGCGCCGTCGAGCTGCTCGGGACCGTCGCCATCGAACGATTTGGACGCATCGACGTGTGGGTCAACAACGCGGGCGTGCTCCAGTATGGCCGCTTCGACGAAACGCCAGCCGAGGTCGCCGAAAACGTTATTCGCACAAACCTCTTCGGCTACATGAACGGCGCACGCGTCGCGCTGCGCCATTTTCGGGATCGCGGCCGCGGAACGCTGATCAATGTGAGCTCCATACTTGGAGAGATCGGCCATCCCTACACGGCGGCTTATGTCGCCTCGAAGTTTGCGATTCGCGGCCTTACAGAGAGCCTGAGAGCCGAAGTTCGAGATCAGCCGCATGTCCACGTCTGCACCGTGCTGCCGGCGGCGATCGACACCGCGATCTACCAGCATGCCGCAAACTACACCGGGCATGCCGTCTCACCGATCTGGGCGCTCTATCCGCCCGAGGTGGTCGCCCGCGCCGTCCTCGACCTCGCGCGTCGGCCTAGACGCGAAATCTTCGCGGGGAGCTACGGCCGTGTCGCCGTGGCCGGCCGGCGAATTGCGCCCGCACTAACCGAGCACGCCGTACGTCTGGCGGCTGATCTGATGGAAGTTGGAGATCACCTCGCTCCTATCACGACGGGCAATCTCGAGACGCCGATCGACGACGGCCACCGCGCCGATGGTGGGTGGCGCAGACACTATAGACGTCGAGGGCGGGCGGCGGCGATCACAGGACCTCGCCGCCACTGTGGCGCTCGTCGCTCTGGCATCCGCCTGGCTGTGGGTTCGCCCTGCGAGCAAACCCTGACATATCACCTTGAGTCTTGGTCGCGCACCTTGCTTCGGGTCATCTCAGCTGTGCCCATTAATACGACAGGTGGCAAAGCGCATTCTCGACGTACACTCGACCGTGCCCCGTTGACAAGTCGAAGTGGACTGCGGGGGAGCCCGCCTGCCGGTGCGTATATGTATCAGAGGCGGTCGATCTCCACAGGCCTGAGCTGAACGGGAAACGACGATTGGAAGCAATTGGCGACAGGCTGTTCGAGATCGTCGCGCGTACTCGGGATGAGGTCGTGATGGGTCCCATGAGCGACCCGGCCGAAGCCCGACTGAAAGCGGGCGTCACCCGATATTTCACGGCCGTCGCCTGGATCGCGGCGGACGCCGAACTCGCGCGACGCAAGTTACAAGGCGACAAGCCGAAGGCGTTCATGAGCGCCTTCCTCCAACAGATGCACCAAGAGGTTCGGTGCCTGCAGCTCGCGATCGAGCCAGGTTGCACCGACGACGAGATCTGGCGGATGCTCTTTGAGGACGCGGACCTCTACAGCCGAGCCTTGCAGGCGGCCAGGACCCAACGGTGCGAAGACGTGCCACTCGCTGCCGGGTTGCGATGGCTCGACAAGCGGTCGCTCTTCAATCTCGCGTCCGCCAAGGCTTACGGCGAGAGCTTCGCGGTCCTGACGATTGGGACCGCGATCCCGCCTCAGATCGTCGCTGTCTTCGAGATGATGCGCCTAGAGGGGACCGGCTCCAGCTAGGGGCGCAGCCGACCGCGGCCCCCCAGCTAGCGCCGCCAGCCAGTCGTGAAGTCGAGAGTCCGCAGCAGCGCGAAGGTGTTGCAGCTGGACGTACCGAGCGTGCGGCAGACGTCTGGAACCTTACGGTTCGCCCTTTGGCGGTTCGGGCTTGAGGTCTCGTTGCTGACGACGCAGCGCTCTTGAGGCGCGCGCAGCGCGTAGGCGATCAGGAAAGGGTCGCGACCGACCCGCTCCAGTTCCACATCGTTCAAGTCGGCCGCGTATCCGTCGTCGATGACGCGCTGGACGTCCTCAGGCGCGATCACTTCGTCGAGCACCAGCGCGCGTTTCACCTCCACGCGCTGCAGCCAGCCGTAAAGGAGGTCCTTCTCCGCATCACCCGTCCCGTCCCGCACTTCCTCGAAGGTTTCGAGGGGCATGCAGACCCGCCCCTGCTCCGCCTGGTGCAGCAGCCACTCCCAGAACTCCGGCACCCGGTTGATGGGGTAGTAGTTGTTGTGGGCGGTGATCAGAACATTCGCGTCGAGCAGGTAGAGCACTAGCCGGCGCCCCCGGCGACCAGCGGCTCCACGTTGCGCGGACGGACCCCAAGGACCTTGCCGGCCTTCGTTGGCGTGAGAGTGCCTTCATCCAGCGTCCGGCGGACAAGCTGAAGCAGCGCCCCGCCAAGCTTATGCCGACGCACGACGTAGTAGTTGGGACCGCCCTCCGAGGCGCGTTCTCGCTGGCGCCGCTCGTCACGATCCCTGAGATACTCGTCGCGGAACGCCCCGCTGACCGTCCGCCAGCGATCCTCTGTCAGGGCGCCCGACAGACGAAGTCGATACGCCACGAGGGCGCGACTGATGTGGCGCCCGTTCGAAAACTCGGTGATCCGCTGCTGCACGGCCGCGAGGTCCGCATTGCGCACATCGAGGCCGGCAAGCTCTTCGGCGGGGAGCAGCAGGGCGCTGGCGACATCGTTGCAGAAGCGCTCCATGCGCGCCTCCATCGACCCGCCGCTGATGCCAGTCTGGCCCAAGATTATGTGCGCAAGCTCGTGCAGCAGCGTGAACGCCCAGGCCGATTTGGCGTCCTGGTCGTTGATCACGATGAACGGCGCAATCTCGTCAGCCAGGGCGAAGCCCCTGAAGGCCTCCACGTCGATCGCGCTGTGGTGCGAGCCGAGATTGCCGATGAGCAGAACGAAAACCCCGGCGGCTTCGACCTGGCGTCGTAAATAGTTGAACGCGAGCTCGGTCGTGCGCTGAGCACGAAACTCGGCCAGGCTGAAGCTGATCGCCTCGCTAACGGCGCGCGCAACGTCGGCGACGCCGGCGTTCAAGGTCCGCGACGCGACGAAGCCGAGCGGCGAGGCGTCCTCGTCCTCCAGCAGCGCGCGCACCACCCCTTGGCGTGCGCGGATATCCCGAACGAGCGCGTCTACCGCCCCTGCGGCGCCCGCGCGCTGGTCATCCGGAAGCGTTCGGAAGTCCTCGCCCCGATCGGCTTTCGGCGGTGGCTTGGCAAGGTAGAAGGTGATCAGCGGCCGCCGATACACCTGCGCCATCTTCAGCAAGGTGGGTCGGCTGACCTCGCCCTCCCCGGCCTCGAGCGCAGCCAGCCGCTCCGCACCGGGCCCTTGGCGCGTGTCCCGCAGGCCGACCTTCTGGGCAGCCTCCGGCAACGCGAGACCGGCGGTCTCGCGCGCCCAGGTCAGAATGGCCGGGTTGACGTGGGTCATGGCGTATCCAAGCCCCGAAATGGTTGATGGGGCGAGAAGCTCCTCCAATTGAGCCTTAGCATGACCCGGCTTCCGCGCCTTCGGCTTCGTCCCGCGCCAGCCGCCGGTAGAGGGTCGCCCGCCCGCATCCGATCAACTTCGCGGCCGATGGCACGCTAAGCGAGCCGCTTCGCAGCAAGGGTCCGTAATGGGCCCACTGGTCGTCGCTGATCTTGGCCGGCCGGCCAAATCTCACGCCGCGCGCCTGAGCGGCCGTCCGCCCCGCGCCCGTCCGTTGAAGGATCAAGCTGCGCTCGAACTCCGCGATGCCGGCAAACACGGTAAGCACCATCTTGCCTGCCGCCGATGTCGTGTCGGCCCACGGCTCCGCCAACGACCGCAGGCCCGCACCGCGTTCGGCGATCTCTTCCGCCAAGGTCAGCAGGTCGCGCGTCGAGCGCGCCAGCCGGTCCAGCCGCGACACGACGACGACGTCGCCTTCTCGCAGGTGCTCCAACAGGCGATCGAGCTCGGCGCGCGCCCGCTTCGCTCCCGATACCTTTTCCTCGAAGATTTTCCGGCAACCCGCATCTTTCAGCGACGCGCGTTGCAGCGCGAGGTCCTGATCATCGGTCGAAACGCGGGCGTAGCCGAGCAGCATGCGGAAGAGTCCCAAAACTCGTCTCGATAGTCAATGCTTTCGAGACTGACTTTTGAGACACGCCGCGGCGGGCGCAGTCCCCATTCTCCGCCGAGTCTCGAAACTTAGGAGTTTCGGGACGTGGGCTCGCTAAACAAGAGACCTTTAACAGGGAATGTGGAGCGGAGGTCCAGCGGCGAGGGCTGCGCCCTCGCCCCGCAAGGGTCCGTGCCTCGCTCTGCTGCGGCCGCGCCGCCTCCCTTGCGGGGCTCACCCGCTCATTGGCGCGGGCCTAGTCCGTTTGCAGGACGAGGCCTGCAAACGCCGGCGAGATAGATCAGCGCCAGAGAGGCGCACCCTGGGCATGAGCGCCGGCGCGCAGCGCCGCGGCTCTGTCCTGCGCGGGTCGATATCGGCCCTTCGAAAAGGCAGGCCAATCCAGCGCCCAGCCGGCGCCGACCATGATTTCGGCGATGTCGCGGCCCCAAGGGTCGAGGCAGCGCGCCACCAGGCGGTCGTGCGAAGGCGGCCCCGCCTGCCGACAGGTGAGAGCGTGCGTCCCGGCGACCGCGGCCAAGTAGCGGGCCGCTGGAGGTCCGTTGGGCGTCGAGGCCTCAGGCGCGTCGATCCCCCACAGCCGGATTTTCTCTTCTCCGATCCAAAAGGTGTCGCCGTCGACGATCCGCGTCACCGGTCCAACGATTGGGCGCAGGGTTGGCAGCGGCGGTGCCTGGGCGCGCAGTCCGCCGGCGACACGTGGGCCTGCGAGGGCAAGGGCCACGGCCGCAAAAGCCAGGAAGAGGCCGGTGTTCAGCGTCAGGCGCGGACGCCGAAATCGTAGGAACCGGATCATCGAGGCTTGGCCCTCCGCTCCGGCGCTGATGCAGCCCACTGCCGGTTCCTGGGATTCTCGGCCGAAAACGCGAGGCTTTCCTCGGAAAGCCCCTTGCGACGGTCGAGGTCACGCTGACGGTTGTCCAGGTTCGAGGTCATAGGAACCAGCGACTTCAAGAATGACTTGTCGGGCGTAGCCCGACACCGATTGGGGGATGCCGGGTGGGAGGGCGCGTTAGCGCCCGGGGCGCAGCCGCGAAGCGGCGGAGCGAGCCGGCGGGGGCGAAGCCCCCCAAGAGGCGGTGTCTTGCCTCTGGTTTCAGCCACAGCGCCGTTAGAAGAGACTCTGTTAGAAAAGGAAGTTAAGGCGTTAAGGGCTGTGGAAAACTCGCCTACGCCCTGGTTTTCCTGGGATTTTCGAGGTGGCCGGTTCCTGAAACCCCGTCTCGGGGTTCCTGTTACCACGAAATTCGGTTCCGAATACACCGTGAGTCGCGGTTCCCAATCCCCCGAGTCCGTCGGTTCCTGAAACACCGAGTCCTGCGGTTCCCAATACCCCGAGGTCGCAGACGTTCGCTGGACGCCGAGCCCGGTTCCTAAAACCCCGTCACCGGCCCGCCGTGGTGGCCCGCCGATCGGTTCCTGAAACCCCGAGCGGGACGGGTGGCGGCGGGGATGTCGGATTTCTTGAGCTATGCGACAGCGGATTCGCTCCCGCAGGGCGAATCGGCGCCAACTCAGCGACTCCGCGCCAAGGGGCTGGTTCCTAATACCCCGAGCGTACCGGGCGGGACTCGCCGAATCGGACCGAATCGCACCCCAATCAGAGACTCCGTCCCTGTCGCCGGTTCCTGAAACACCGAGTCGGAAAGATCGACGCGCGAGGGCAGGGGCGCCCATGACCGCGAACCTCGTCAGCTTGGCATGACAGCGCGCTTGTCGCTGCAGGCGCTGGCGAATTCGGCCGGGGCGAAGCCCTTCTCGATCCAAGCGGACCACGCCTGGTCGAACGCCCGAGGATCCCGCTCGGCGTCGACCCAGGCCGCGCGGCCGTCTTCGCGGTGACGCTGGCCGGCGTCGGCCGCCCGGCGCTCCTTGACCTCTTCGGCCAGGAACGCCCGGTCGATGAACAGGACCGCGGGGCTGCCGTCCTGCGTCGTGGTCTCTTTCATGGCGTAGCGGGGGAGTTCGTCGGCGCGGCACATTTCGCGCAGTCGGAAGGTGAACTTCTTGAACGGCGACTCGCTGCCCGTCTTGATGTGCAGCGTCTCCATTTTGCAGACCCAACCCTTCGGCTGGTTGCCGGCGTGCTTGCGCGCGACGCGGTAGATCGCGCGCTCGATGCCGCCGGTGAGCAGGAAGTACTCGCGATCGAGGGTCAGGACATGTCCGCCCATGATCCCCTCGAGCAGCCAGTCCGGCACGCGCAGCGTGAGCGACTTCAGCTGTTCTGGATCCTCCGGACTTTCCCCCGTCACCCTCGATGTCGCCGAGGTAGTGGAAGGCGATGTAGCGCCGCTTGCCCGCCCGGATGTTGGTCTCGACTTCCGTGGTGCGCAGGCGCCGGATCGCCTTCATGAGCTCGACATAGTCCTGGCCGCCGGTGCTGCGCGCTATGCCGCGCAGCAGCTCGTAGGGCGTGGTGTGGATCACCGGCCGCACTTCGTTCCTGCCAGCGTCCTTCTGGGCCATGATCCGCGAGATGCACCAGATGAGGATGTCGGCGTCCCAGATAGTCGCCATGCCGTGGGTCGGGTTGGCGTTGACCTTGATCCAGAGCTTGCCGTCCGGGCTCTCGTAATGGATCGACTTGTTGCGCTTGCGCTTGGAGATCGAGAAGAACGGTCGCTCCATCATCTCCGCGCTGTCCTTGGGCGCGTAGTCGACCAGGTCGGAAATGAAGAAGTCGCGGATGGGATGAGGGTCTGTGCGCGCGCTCATCGCTCACCCATCGGCGCCTTTCCCGCCGCCTTCAGCACATGGTCCAGCCCCTCGCCGATAAGCGCCTGGACCGTCACGCCCCGCTCCACGGCGACGAGCTTCACCGCGCGCGCCAGTTCGGGCGAGAAGTAGCCGGCGATCATCGTCTTGCCGGTCCGGGCCCGGGGTTGGGGCGGCCCGCGTTCAGTGACGCGGGGGGCGGGTTCTGGGGCGCGGCTCATAGGCTCTCCGGGGGCGGCGTCGTGGACATGTGGACACCTCCACGCGTCCACGATGTACCGGAAATCCGAGTCGGTCGAGCCCCGGTGATCGAGAACCTGTTGCCGCGATGTTCCAGACTGGGACACCGCCTGAAAAAAGCCATGGCTCCGCTTGCCTTCTCATCCGGTGCGCCACAGGGTTGCAGCAGGCTTTCTGCCGACTCCCCCCAAAATAGCACTTGATACGCGATCCGAGCAGGTTTACTGTCGTATTTGTCGGGAAATACGACATTTTCCGGGCAAGGCACGCTGAAGGGCGCGCGGCTCGCGCTGCGCGGCGAAAGATGACGCTCGCGTCGAGATTGCAAGGAGCGAAGCGCGTCAGGCGCACCGGCGACGCGC
This sequence comes from Phenylobacterium sp. J426, assembly GCF_024699945.1. Classification (GTDB taxonomy): domain Bacteria; phylum Pseudomonadota; class Alphaproteobacteria; order Caulobacterales; family Caulobacteraceae; genus Phenylobacterium. The sequence goes on from NZ_JAJOMY010000003.1 coordinate 46,726, forward strand.
CACCCCAGGGTGGCCGCAGCGTGCGCCAAGACGCGACGTTGATGATGCAGGCGAGAGGGCGTCGCTGATGGTCCTGGAGCTCGCCGCAGTCCTGGCGCTCGCGCAGCGGTGCGCTCCGACCATCGCCCCTGTGACCATGCTCAGCATCGTCCAGGTGGAGAGCCGCTACAATCCGCTGGCCATCAATGTGAACGGCGCGGCGGACCCGCCGCCGGCACGGACGACCGCCGAGGCGATCCGCACCGCCGAGATACTGATCCGGCAGGGCAAGAGCGTCGATCTCGGCCTCGGCCAGATCAACAGCAAGAACCTCGGCTGGCTCGGCATAAGCGTCGCCGACGCCTTCGATCCCTGCCGCAACCTCGCCGGCGCCGCCAAGGTGCTCGAGGCCGGCTATCTCAGCGCCGCCCGCAGCGCGCCGCAGCAGCAGGCGCTTCGGATGGCCTTCTCGGCCTACAACACCGGCGACCACAGCCGCGGCTTCGCCAACGGCTACGTCGCCAAGGTCGAAGCGGCGGCGAGCCAGGTCGTGCCGGCCCTGGGCCGCGCCTACGCCGCCCCGCCTGCGCCCACCCCAGCGCAGCTCGCCGAGGAGCCGCCGTCGCCAGAGCCGGACACGCCCGCCTGGGACGTGTTCGGCCGCGCGCAGGCCTCCTCCATCCTTGTGTTCGGAAGGTGATCAGCTTGAACGCCCTCCACCACGTCAAACGTGACCACGGCCGCCGACGCGACGTATGCTGGCCCCCTTGTGAGCTTGGGGGTGCAGCGTATGCCCGACGGGACGATCCGGGAGCGAATGCTGACGAGCCTGCGGCCGAAGAGCGGCAGGATTGTCGGCGTCCGGATCGTCGAGGCGACCGACAGTACATGGACCATGTACGTCACGTTGAGCTGGAAGACCGGCGAATACCTCGTCTCGGTCTACGGCTCACCGAAACCAAAGCGGTACAAACACTTAGCCGCTGCGGTCGCCCATTGTCGGGACGCGTACAGATACTACGGCCCGATAATTCTCGAAACAGAGAAGCAGGAGCCCCTCCCCCATGATGAGCTCACAAGCCATCAATAGTCAGGCGCCTGTCGCGCGGGTCTCGACCGCGCGCCGGGTCGGCGCACTCGCCTTCGCCACGATCGCCTTCACCCTCGGCCTGGTCGAACCGGCGCTCGCGCAGAACGTCGAAGGCCTGCTGCAGAACGTGCTGGATCTTCTCACGGGAAACACGGCGCGGCTGCTCGCCGTCATCGCCGTGGTGCTCCTGGGCATCGCCTGCATGTTCGGCCTCTTCGACTGGCGGCGCATCGCCATCGTCGTCGTCGGCATCGTCGTGGTGTTCGGCGCGGCGGAGATCGTCAACCTGCTGACGGGCGGCGCGGCCTAGCGGCCCGCGTCTCGCCGCGCGGCTCCGGGGGGCTGGCGCGCGGCGGGTGGAGATCCCCCCGTCATGGAAAACGACGAACGCATCACCGAAGACACCCTGTTCCTGGCCTGCACGCGGCCAGCCATGGTCCTGGGCGTCCCTGTGGAAGCCATGGCGATGAACGTGATCGTCACCGGCTTCATCTACCTAGTGGGCCATAGCCTGCTCTACTTGAGCGTCGGCGTGGCGCTGCACTTCCTCTTCCGCGCCATCGTCAAGCACGACCACAACGCCTTCCGCGTCCTCTTCATGTGGTTCGAGACGAAGGGCCGGGCCCGCAACCGCGGCTGGTGGGGCGGGAGCTCGCCGACGCCGCTGAAGGTGCTGCGCCGCTACAGCAAGAAGGACTTCCCCAATGGGTAACGCGGCGGCTCTCCGCGCCGCGCAGACGGCGCGCGCGCCCTCCGGCGTCCTGCGGCGTGAGACGGAGCTCGGCGGCGCCCTGCCCTATGCCCGGCACGTGACCGACTACGTCGTGGCCCTCGACAGCCGGGCCCTGATGATCTGCTTCAAGCTCGACGGCGCGTCCTTCGAGACCGCTGACGTGCGCGACATCAACGACTGGCATGCCAAGCTGAACAACGCTTGCCGCAATCTCGCCGATGATCGCCTGGCGATCTGGACGCACATCGTGCGTCGCGAGGATCGCGGCTATCCCGAAGGCAAGTTCCGCTCAGAGTTCGCCCGCCAGCTCGACGCCGAATACCGCAAGCGGGTTACCGGGACGCGGCTCTTCACGAACGACCTCTATGTCACCCTCGTGCTGCACCCCGGCCGCGACGCGGCCGAGCGCGCTGCGGCGTTCTTCAGCCGCCTGCGCGCCCGCGGCAAGGCTGGGGCCGAGGTGGATGAGGACGCGATCCGCACCCTTGAGGACAAGGGCCGCGACCTCCTCCAGTACCTCTCCCGCTATGGCGTTCGCCCGCTCGGCCTCTACGAGCACAACGGCCTCTGGTTCTCCGAGCCCATGGAGCTGATGCACCTGGTGCTCACCGGGCGGCCGCAGCGCATGCCGCTCGTGCGCGGTCACCTCGGCGACGCGCTCTACACGTGCCGCGTGATCTTCGGCCGCGAGGCCCTGGAGATCCGCGAGCCCGGCGAGGAGAAGTTCGCCGGCATCTTCGGGGTGAAGGAGTACCCCGCTTCCACGAGGCCGGGCCTCTGGGACGGCCTGCTGCGCGCTAAGTACCCGTTCGTGGCCACCCAATCCTTCGCCTTCCTATCGAAGGCCTCGGCGCGCGCCATCATGGAGCGCAAGCAGAACCAGCTCATCAAGGCCAACGACCGGGCCCACTCACAGGTGGACGGGCTCAACGACGCGATCGACGACCTGGTCAGCAACCGCTTCGTCATGGGCGAGCATCAGTTCTCGATGCTGGTCTACGGCGCCAGCACCAAGGAGCTGGCCGACAACATGTCGGCCGCGCGTGCGACGTTGGCGGACTCCGGCCTCGTCGTAGCCCGCGAGGACCTGGCGCTGGAGGCGGCCTTCTGGGCGCAGTTTCCGGGCAACTTCGGCAAGCGCAGCCGGCCGGCGGCGATCAACTCGCGCAATTTCGCCGCGTTGTCGCCGTTCCACACCTACCCGTCCGGCCGGCCGAGCGGCAACCACTGGGGCCCGGCCGTCGCCCTCCTGCGCACCTCTGCCTTGTCGCCCTTCTACTTCAACTTCCACGCCGGTGATCTCGGGCACACCTTCATCTGCGGCCCCTCAGGCTCGGGCAAGACCGTCGTTCAGAACTTCATGCTCGCCCAGCTCGAGAAGTTCGGCGCCCAGCAGGTCTTCATCGACAAGGATCGCGGCGCCGAGATCTTCATCCGAGCATCGGGCGGCACGTACCTGACCTTGAAGAACGGTGCGCCCACAGGCTTTGCGCCCTTCAAGGCGCTCGATCACACCCCGGCCAACCTCGTCTTCCTCTCCCAGCTGGTCCGCAAGCTCGTCACGCCGCATGACCGGCCGCTGAGCGTGCAGGAAGAGCGGCTGATCGCTGACGGCATCGCCGCCCTGCAGCCCATGGAGCCGCGCCAGCGCTCGCTCCTTGCGCTGCGCCAGCTCCTCGGCCAGCGCGACGCCGAAGGCATCGGCGCGCGGCTGGAGAAATGGACCCGGGCCGGCCCGCTCGGCTGGGTTCTCGACAACGACGCCGACCAGGTCGCCCTCGATGGGCGCCTGCTTGGCTTCGACATGACGGACTTCCTTGACAACGCCGAGGTCCGCACGCCGATCATGATGTACCTCTTCCATCGGCTCGAGGAGCTGGTGGACGGCCGGCGCCTCGTCGTCGACATCGACGAGTTCTGGAAGGCGCTCGGCGACGAGAGTTTCCGCGGCCTCGCCCAGGACGGGCTCAAGACCTACCGGAAGAAGAACGCTTTCATGGTGTTCGGCACCCAGAGCCCGGCCGACGTCCTGCGCTCCGAGATCTCGCACACGATCCTGGAGCAATGCCCCACCAAGATCTTCCTGCCCAACCCCTACGGCCAGGCCCGCGACTACGTCGAGGGCTTCGGCCTCACCCGTGAGGAGTTCCGGCTGATCCGCGAGGAGCTGTCGCCGGAGTCGCGGATGTTCCTCGTCAAGCAGGGGCACAACTCCGTGGTCGTGGAGCTAAACCTTGGCGGCCTCGAAGACGAGCTGGCGGTCCTCTCCGGCCGGGCGGAGACCGTCGAGCTGCTGGACCGCATCCGCGCCCAGCACGGCGACGACCCGGCCGTTTGGGGGCCGATCTTCCACCAAGAGCGACGGAGAATCTTATGAGAACCCGACTCATCGGGGCGGCGGCGGCCGTCTTCATGATCGCCGCGGGGCCGCCAGCCTCGGCGCAAATGACGGTGACCGACCCAGGCGCCTACGTGCGGATGCTGCGGCAGTTGAACGAGGCCCGCGCGCAGCTCCAGGAGCTGCAGACGCAGGTGCGCCAGGGCACGGAGCTGATTTCCCAGGGTCAGCGGCTTTACGACGACTTCAACAGGCTGACCAACGTCAACAGCCTCGCCGGCGTCCTGAACAACCCCGCCCTAAGGCGGTATCTGCCGGCCGAGGTCCAGGACACGTCGCGCCTGTTGAACGGCACGCTTTCGGACCTGGGCTCGATCGGTACGCGCGCCACCTCCATCCGAGACGCCAATCGCCTCTTCACGCCGGTGACGTCTGGGCTTTCCGCCGTCGAGCAATACTACCAGGACTCTCTCGTCAAATCGGGCGACCGGGCGGCTCGGGACATCGCCTTGGGCGAGAGCGCCTACAGCACGGCGGCTCAGCGCCAAGCCGGCTTGGACGAGCTCCGCCTGGCGCTGAACAACGCCAGGTCCGCGAAGGAGGTCATGGACCTCCAGGCCCGCATCGCCGCCGAACAGGCGCTCATCAACAACGACCAGATGCAGTTGCAAGGCCTCGCGATGATGCAGGACGCCGAGCGCCGGCTGGCCGAGCAGCGAGATCGGGAGGCGCGCGCTGCGATGTACCGTCAAACCATGAGCGACTATCGGGCGGGCTTCAAATGAGGGCGGTCGCGATAACTTTCGCCTTCGCGGCAGGAGGCTTGCTCACAGCGTGCCAGCCCGAGCCGCGGTCCGCGTCCTACTTCGAAGCAAACGCGAGCGAGAGGGCCGAGGTGGTCGCCGACTGCCGGCAAGGCACTCATCGCGGCGAGGAGTGCAAAAACGCTCAGTTCGCCGCTGAGAAGGCGGCCCGGCAGAAAACGATGAACGACTACAGGAGCGGCTTCTAGCCGCCGAGCGCCATGCCAGCAGCCGTCTTCCAGCCCGCTTACGACTATGTAGATTCTCGGCTCGAGGCTGTCCTAACGGATGGCCTTGGCAACGTGATCGCTCAAGTAGCCGGCCCGCTACGCGTGGCGCTCATCCTGTACATCGTGCTTTGGGCGTACTCGGTCCTCGCCGGGCGGATCACTGAGCCCGTCATGGACGGTGTTCTCAGGTTAGTGAAACTCTGCTTCATCTATGCCGTCGCAACGACCGTCGCCTATAATACCTACGTCACGGGGCCTCTATTTGAGGACCTGCCGAACTGGCTCGCTAAAGCCATCAGCGGCAGCGGCGCCCCAAGCGTTGGGGCCGCCTTCGACAGCTTCTTCAATCGGGGTGGCTACCTCGCCACCAAGATCTTCAACAGCGCCACGCTGACTGATCCCGGTCCCTACGTCACCGGAGCAGTTGTCTGGGTCGTCACGGCGCTGACCGCCGCACTCGGCTTCGGCATCGTCATGCTCGCGAAGGTCGCGCTCGCAGTCTTGGTTGCGCTCGGCCCGATCTTCATCGCGTGCCTCGTATTCGAGGCATCGCGAATGTTCTTCTACGGCTGGCTGAAGCAGGGCGTGAACTACCTGATCCTGTTCGCCCTCATCATCACCGTTTTCCAGATCATCCTCGCACTCGTCGAGGGTCAATGGGGCAACATTGATGGCCAGGCGGACCCCACGGCGGCCGGGCTGTTGTTCATCGCCTTGTGCTTGCTAGGCGCGATCTTCTTCCTTCAGACGCCCAACATCGCGGCGGGCATCGCGGGGGTGCCGCCGCCGGCATCGGTGACTTCGCCAACGCGGCGCGGAGCGCGTTCGGCGGGCAATCCACGGCGCCCGCCAGCGCTGGCAGAGGGCCACGTGGCGGAGGCGGCGGCTCCGTCCGCCCCGCCGCCAGCGCCGGCAACGGCCACCCTCGCCGATGACACTTTCCCCTCGTCCCTCAGGAGACCAGCACGTGTTGCGTACACTGACCCTGACGGCCTGCGCGTTCGCCCTGGTGGGCTGTTCGACCACCAGCACGTCCAAGCCCAAGTCCTGCGACGGCCATAGCCGCCGGCCCGTCAACATCTACGGCTCGATCCTCCCGGGTTCGCCCGTGCCGGCGAAGACTGCGCCGGTCCCCGCTCCGCCCACCCCCGGCCCGAATGGCAAGCCGGCCAAGCCGACGAAGAGCACGACCGCGCCGGCGCCCACCGTGCCCGGCGTGGTTCCTAAAACCCCGACTGCTGGCCTGGCTCGCCCCGCCGCGAAGCCACCCCGGGTCTCGGCCCTTCCGCAGGCCTTTGCGAGCTGCGGACAGGGAGCTCGCGGATGACCGGCGTGCCCGCGGACGATCTCAAGAGCTACTTCGAAGAAGCCCGGCGCTGGGACCAGGATCGAGTTCAGGCGGCGCATCGCTCAAAAAAGCTGGCCTGGACCGTCGCGGCCGTCGCGAGCGGCCTCGCCGTCGCCTCGATCGGCGCCGTCGTGGCGCTGGCCCCTCTGAAAACGGTCGAGCCCTTCGTGGTGCGGGTAAACGAGAGCACGGGTGCGGTCGACGTGATGACCGGCCTGAAGGGCTCGCGCGACGTCACCTACAACGAAGCCGTCAGCAAGTATTTCCTCGGCCAGTACGTGCGGGCCCGCGAAGGCTACCTGCCGCCGGCGGCCGAGGAGAACTTCCGCTTCGTCTCGATCATGTCCACGCCCGACGAACAGCAACGCTGGGCGGACGCTTACCGGTCGACGAACCCGACCAGCCCGCAGGCGGTCCTCGGCCCCGATGGGGTCGCCACCGTGGCGATCCGCAACATTACTTTCATCAACCCCAAGGTGGCCAACGTCCGTTTCACTAGGACGGTGCGCAAGGCCCAGGAGGTCCAGTCGACTGATTGGATCGCCACCCTGACCTTCACCTATACCCAAGCCCCCATGCTGGAATCGGACCGGCTGCGAAATCCGCTCGGCTTCCAAGTCCAGAACTACCGGGCCGATCCGGAGATCTCCCAATGATGCGCAAGCTGCTCGCCGCCGCCGCTTGTGCGGCGCTGGCCGCGGCCGCCCTCCCCGCGGCCGCCGCCGACGTTCCCAAGCCAGGCCAAGCCGATCCGAGGATGCGCGAGGTCGACTATGACCCGAAAGAGGTCGTGCGGATCGTCGGGACCTTCCGCACGGCCACCCAGATCATCTTCGGGCCCGGGGAGGAGATCCAGCACGTGGCGCTGGGCGACACCGTCTCCTGGGAGGTGGCCGCCGAGAGCAACATCCTGTTCATCAAGCCCCGCGAGCGGGGGACGCCCACCAACCTCATCGTGACCACACGCCGGGGGCGCCGAGCTGCGCAACTACACCTTCGAGCTGACGATCCGCACGGGCCCGATCACCGCCAACTCGCCGGACACCTACTTCCAGGTCCGCTTCCGCTACCCCGAGGATGAGCGTCGCGCCGCCGCCCAGGTCCTCGCCCGCCAGGCCGGGATCATCGAGAAGGCCCGCACGGGCCTGATGCTCGACCATGCCGTCGTCGAGGGGCCGCGGAACCTCAACTACACGGTCCAGGGCTCGTCCCGCCTTCAGCCGTCGGAAGTTTCGGACAACGGCCAGTTCACCGTGCTGCGGTTCCCGGCCAATCAGGAGCTCCCCAGCTTCTTCACCGTCAACCCGGACGGCTCCGAGAGCCAAGTGCCCTTCGATGTGCGGGACGAGTTCGTGGTGATCCACACCGTGGCGCCGAAGCTTATCCTGCGGCGCGGCCGCGAAGTCCTCTGCGTCTTCAATGAGGCCGTCCAGCCCTACGGGGTGAACCACGGGACCTACACCGCCTCCTCGTCCGTCGAACGCACCACCCGCAACCCGGGACAATAAACCATGAGCGACACTCACGATCCCGGCGCGCCGCGCCGCCCCGAAGACGACGTCCGCCGTGACGAGGCTGGCGATCCTTTCCTGCGGCGCCGCGCGCCGGACGAGTCGAACGTCCCGCCCGAGTACCGTGAGCCGGACAGGGGCGCCGGCGTGCCCGGGGAGCGCGGGATCACCCCCGTGGCGGGCCGCTTCAGTTCCAACCAGGCCAAGATCGCCGGCATCGCCGCCATGGTGGGCGGGGCGTCCCTTCTCCTCTTCCTCACCTGGGATCGCGGCGACGCTCAGGACGCCAAGGATGAGCCCAAGGAGCCGGCTCGCCAGGTCGTGAGCTACGACCAGGTGGCGAAGACCCCGCCCCCCTCCCCTGCCGCCCGCGCCGACCGCCGGAGGCGTCGCGCCGGGCGTGGATCCTCTCACTGGTCAGCCCCTCGGGCCCGGTCAGGTCGTGCCGGCGCCGTCGCCATACGCGGCCGGACCCGCGGGCTCAGCCGGCGGGCCGCCGCGCGAAAGCCTGGCGGACCTCTCCCGCCGCGCGCCGATCCTGGCGTACAGCGCCTCCGGCCAAGGCCTGCCAGCCGCCGCCTATGGCGCCGCGACGAGGGGCCAGCATGGCGCAGGACGAGCCTGCGCCGCGCACGCCGACGGAGCTGGAATCCCTGCGCCGCGGCTCGGCTATCAACACTGCGCGCGCCAAGGTGCTCGGTGATCGCAGCTACATGATCCTCGCCGGAACGCAGATCCCCTGCGTCCTGCAGACGGCGATGGATTCCTCCCCTGCCGGGCTACACCACCTGCATCATCCCGCGCGACGTCTTCTCGGACAACGGCCGCGTCGTTCTGCTCGAGAAGGGCACAAAGGTCCTCGGCGAGTATCGCGGCGGTATGCAGCGCGGTCAGCGCCGGCTCTTCGTCCTCTGGACTCGCGCCGTGACGCCGCGAGGCGTGGCGATCGACCTCGCCTCGCCGGCGGCGGACGCCCTGGGCCGCTCGGGGTTCGGCGGCGATCTCGACAATCGCTTCTTCGAGCGGTTCGGCAGCGCCATCCTCCTCTCCCTGGTCGACGACGGCGTCTACATCGCCGCCCAGGGCGACCGGCGCGACTTCCAGAACACCGTGCGCGTCCCCTCCGACGTCGCCGGCGTCGCGCTTCAGAACTCGATCAACCTGCCGCCCATCCTGCGCAAGAACCAGGGCGAGGACGTCGGGATCATGGTCGCCCAGGACTTCGACTTCGCCGACGTCTACGGGGTCGCGGCCCGATGAACGCGGACAGCTCCGTCCTCGTCCACTACCTGCAGCCGCTCCAACGGCTGCTGGAGCCGGCCGACGTGACGGAGATCGTCATCAATCGGCCCGGCGAGGTTGGCGTGGAAGGACCAGGCGGCTGGCGCTGGCATGAGTTGCCCGACCTGTCGGCCGCCTGGCTCGCCACCCTCGCCAACGCCGCGGCCGCCTTTACGCGCCAGGACGTGAACGCCGAGACGCCGATTTGCTCCACCGTCCTGCCGCAGGGCGAGCGTTGTCAGATCGTGCTCCCGCCGGCCGTCCCGACCGACACCGTCTCGATCACCATCCGCAAGCCGTCCAGCATCACCTTCGGCATGGAGGATTTCACCCGCGCCGGCCTCTTCGAGGCGGCGAAAGCCGCCAGCGACGAGCTCGACGAGACCGAAGAGGAGCTGCTGCGGCTGCGCGACGCCGGCGCCTGGCCTGCCTTCTTCGAGTTGGCCGTGCGCTCGCGCAAAAACATCCTCATCAGCGGCGCGACCGGATCGGGCAAGACGACCTTCAGCAAGGGCCTCATCCAACTCATTCCTGAGCATGAGCGCCTGCTCACGATCGAGGACACCCGCGAGCTGACGGTGCCGCACCGCAATGTCGTGCACCTCATCTATTCGAAGGATCAGCAAGGCCTCGCAAAGGTCGCCCCGAAGCAGCTCTTGGAGAGCGCCTTGCGCATGCGGCCGGACCGGATCCTGCTGCAGGAGCTGCGGGACGGGACCGCCTTCTTCTACCTGCGCAACGTGAACTCGGGCCATCCCGGGTCCATCACGACGGTGCACGCCGATTCCGCCACCCTCGCCTTCGAGCAACTGACCCTCCTCGTGAAGGAATCCGAGGGCGGCCGCGACCTGGCCCGCGAAGACATTCGCAGCCTCCTCCACCTGCTGGTCGACGTCGTCGTCCAGATGAAGAAGGTCGACGGCCGCTTCCGGATGACGGAGCTCTACTATGACCCGCTTCGCAAGCGCCACGCCGGCCGGTAAGGCCGCCTTCATCGCGGCCGTTACCGCCCTCCTCGTCGCCCTCTGGGCGATGCTGACCATGGTCGGCACGCTGGCGGGGATCGGACGCCTCGGCGCGAACGTGGACTTCACCGCCGTGCCCGGCTGGCTCTGGACCTATCGGACGCATCCCGAGGTGCAGCTTTGGTTCAAGGTCGCCGCCCTGGGCTCCGGCGCCCTCATCCTGGCGCTCGGCGTCGTGGCGGCCGTCCGGATCCGCCGCCCGCTCCACGGCGCGGCGCGCTGGGCCAGCGAGGGCGAGATTGCCCGCGAGGGGCTGCGCGCCAAGAAAGGGATCATCCTTGGCCGCAAAGGCGCTGGCTACCTGACCTTCGGCGGCGCCGAGCATGTGATGCTCTATGCGCCCACCCGCACCGGCAAGGGCGTCGGCGTCGTCATCCCCAACCTCCTGAACTGGCCCGACTCCGTCGTAGTCCTCGACATCAAGAAGGAGAACTGGGAGGCGAGCGCCGGCTTCCGCGCTGCTCACGGCCAGAAGGTCGTGATGTTCGACCCGCTCGACCCGGAAGGCCGCACGGCCCGCTACAACCCCTTGGGCTGGATCGATCGCCGCAACAGCGTCGAGGTCCTGGACGAGCTGCAGAAGCTCGCCACCATGCTCTTCCCCGCCCCCGATAAGTCCGACCCGTTCTGGGCCGAAGCGGCGCGGACCGGGTTCCTCGGCGTGGGCGCCTACGTCGCCGAGACCCCGGACCTGCCCTTCACCATCGGCGAGATCTACCGCCAGCTCACGACCGGCAATCCCAAGGCCAAGTTCCCGGCGCTGATCGACGCCCGCGCCAAGGGCCCGGCCCCGCTTTCGCGCGGCTGCATCAACGCCCTGAACGACTTCTGCGCCTCGTCGGACAACACCTTCGCCGGCGTCCGCCAGACCATCACCTCGCGGATGAACCTCTGGCTCAACCCTCGTGTGGACGCCGCCACCAGCGCCAGCGATTTCGACCTGCGCGAACTGCGCACCAGGCGCACCTCGATCTATCTCGGGGTCACGCCGGACAACATGGCCCGCGTGGCGCCCCTCTATAACCTCTTCTTCCAGCAGCTCGTCGACCTGAACACCCGCGAGCTGCCGGCGAAGGACCGCCACCCCCCTGCAGTTGCTTGTCCTGCTCGACGAATTCGCCCGCCTCGGCCACGCGGCCGTCATCGCCAAGGGCTTCTCCTATGTGGCGGGCTACGGCCTGCGGCTTCTGCCGGTCATCCAGAGCCCGTCGCAGCTGCGGGCGGAGTATGGCCCGGACGTCGCCGACGAGATTATGACCAACTGCGGCGTCGAGGTCGTCTTCACGCCCAAGGAGCTCAAGGTCGCCCAGGACCTCGCCGAGCGCCTGGGCTACTACACCTACGAGGGACGCTCGAAGAGCCGCCCGACCTTCGTCGGCGCCGGCAAGTGGACCACGACGGCCTCCGAACAACGCCGCGCGCTCATGCTCCCCCAGGAGCTGATGCAGATGAGCCGTGACGCCCTGATCGTCCTGCGCGGCGGTATCCCGCCCGTGAGGGGCCGCAAGATCTACTTCTTCAAGAGCGCCGACTTCACCCGGCGCGTCCAGCCTCCGCCCGTTATCCCAGCCTTGCCGGATGTCGGCCGCGGAGGCGCAGCGCCAGCGGGCGAGTCCAGCCGCCTTGACGCGATGGCGGCCGACCTCGCGGCGCTAACCCGTACAGTCGGCGAGATCCACGCCCGCATCGTCCAGCGCCCGCTCACCGAAAGCGAAGCCGCCGGCGAGACGGAGCTGAGCATCGAGGCGATCTCACTCGAGCTGGATTCCGTCGATCTGGGCGACCTTCCGGGCGGCGCCACCGAGGAACAGTCGCAGGAGTGGATCGACCGCTACATCAACTCGGGCCTGCTGCTCGAGACCGAAGCCATCGAACGCTGACCGTAGAGGAGGCCTCCCATGGCCGACGAAACCGACGCTGGCGCCGAACCGACGCCGGCCCCTCCCCGCCCAAGGCCCCCGCGGCGCCCAAGCCTGAGCCGCGGAAGCGCCCCGAAGAGGACGATCGTGATCCCACGGAGAATAGCATCTCCCCGGTCCTGGAACGTGCGCCTAGCCCCGAAGCGCCGCCGACCGCCCAGCGCGCCGGCGCTGAGGCCTCGAAGCCCTCGCCCCGGCCCGCCAACGAGAACCAGCCTGAGCGGTTCTCCGTCGAGCGCGGCGACGTCCCGGACTCGATCAAGCGCCGGTACTATTCCGAGGAGCCGCAGTTCTCGGCCGAGCTCCGCTTCTTCACGGACGCCAAAAGCGACCAGCCGGTGTTCCGGGACGCCGGCGGGAAGCTGACGGCCCGCGACAACAATCCCGAGGTGGTGAGGGATCTTGTCGCCATCGCCGAACACCGCGGCTGGAAGGCGATCGAGGTCCGCGGCGAGGAAGACTTCCGTCGCGCGGTGTGGCTCGAAGCACGCGCCGCCGGCCTGGAGGTCCGCGGCTACAAGCCCACCGAACGCGACCTGCAGGAGCTCGCCCGCCACCAGGACGCCCGCGACGTCAACTCCATCGCCCCCGCACGCGACCGCGCCCGGGCCGCTGACGAGTCACCGGACCAGACGCGCGCGACCGTCGAAGCGCCGGGGGCCGCGGCCAAGCCTTCCAGGATCGACTACGACAAGGGCGTGACGGGCAAGCTGCTCGAGAGCGGCGAAGCGCCCTACAAGCATCGATCCGGCCAGGAGCTCACGCCCTTCGTCCGCGTCGAACAGAAGGATGGCCGCCAGATCGAAGTCTGGGGCGTTGGCCTCCCCGCCGCGCTTCAGCGCTCCGGGCGCCCAGGTCGGCGACGAGATCACCCTGCGTCGCGACGGTGTGGAGCGCGTGTCCCGCACTTTCGAGGTGCGCGACAAGGAGACCGGCGAGATCAATCTTCAGCAGCGCCAAGTGCCCCGCAACCGCTGGACCATAGAGGCCGAGCGGTTCCGCGCCGCCTCGCCGGCCGAAGCCGCGCGAGACCCGGCCCTGCGCGATGCTCAAAGCCGCCTCGCCGTCGTCGCCGCCGTGGTCAAGGACCGCCACCCGGACCCTGCTGTCCAAGAGCGGCTGATCGCAGGCGCGAAGGAGAAGATCGCCGGCCACATCGAGCACGGCGCGCGCTTCGCGCCCGCTCAGGTCCGCGAACCCGTAGCCGACAAAGAGCGGTCGATCCCTGAACGCGCGCCGGCGGCAGAAGCCGTTCGGGGAGCGCAGCCGGAAGTTTCCAAGCCCGGCCCAGAGCGCACGCGGAGCCGTTGATGTCCCACCCCTCGCGGCCCGATGGGCCGACGGGCGAGTTTGTTCGTACAAACTCCCACGGGCCACATCCTTTCGATGTGGCCGTGGGCCGCCGACTCCGCATGGCCCGAAAAGCCCGCAGCTTGAGCCAAGGCCAGCTCGCCGAGAGCATTGGCCTCTCCAGCCATCAGCAGGTGCAGAAGTACGAGCAGGGCGCCAACCGCATCTCGGCCTCGAGCCTCGCCAAGGCGGCGATCTTCCTCGGCGTGCCGATCGACTACTTCTTCGTCGACGTGGAGGGCATGCCCCTGCCCGCCAAAGGCGCGGCCGACCCCATCGCTGAGGAGCTGGCTGCCGACCCCCGCGCCATCGCCCTCTTGCAGGCCTGGCGCAGCCTACCCGCCCCTAAGCGGAACTTCTTCGCCGATCTCATCCGCTCGGCCGCCCAGGAGCCCGGCGATGGCGAATGACCGAGACCTTGCACCGCTGCTCCTCCAGCGCGGCGCTCGCTTCGTCGAGAGCGGCCGTTGGGCGCGCGCCCGCGGCTTCTCAGACGAGCTGGTGCTGTCGCAGCTCTGCTGGGGGCTGGAGTTGGCCCTGAAGGGCTACCTACTGGCCCGGGGCTGTAGCGACGAGCACAACCGCCGCGCCCATCGCCACGATCTCATCAAGGCGAGCCACGCCGCTCAGCAGCTAGGCTTGACCCTCGGGCGCTCGATGGAATGGCTCCTGGCCGACGTGGCGCCCTACGCCCGCCGGCACGCCATTCCTGAGGCGCTGGCCCGCCGCCCGGACCTCCTCGCCCGGCACGACGCCGTGAGCCTTGCTGAAGGTCTCGTTTGCCGCGTGCGCCGCGCCCTCAGGGTCGGCGGCAGCCCCGATACCCCCCTCCCCCACCCTCCTCTTCTACGCCGGCTGAGGCGCCGGGCCGGGCGCGAGGAATCGGCCTAGCCTGCGGCCGATCACGGAGAACCCGCATGACCGAGGCGTCGGACTTCCTACCCAACGCATTCAGCCCTACCGAGGAGCTGGTGGTCGAGAAGGCGCAGTGCCGCGAGTGCGAGACCAAGGTCTTCGAGAATGCCCGAGCCTGGGCCCACAACCACGTCCGTGAGACCGGGCACGTCGGGCTCCTGACCTTCACCTATGACGTCCGAGACGAGAACTGGATGGAACGCCTGGCCTATGAGAGGCAGGCGGAGATCATGCAAGTGAGCCAGGGCGGCTGGCGCAAGGTCATCGAGGAGATTGCAGAGGCCGCGCCACCTCGGCGGCGTAGCCCGCGCGCCAAGCCTTAGCCTTCCCCGGAAAGTCGGCTTCCGCATCGCGCGTGAAGCCGAGCAGCGCCTTATCCTGCGCGGCTTGCGCCGCGCCATAGCCCCGCACGCGCGCCAGGTAGTCGTCACAGGCCGCCTGGAAAGCCGAACGCGTGTCACCCTTCATCCCGCCTCCTCCACGTTTGTACGTCCAAACTAGCGGCCTCGCCCGCGGCCCTTCTCGGGCCCCGGCCGCTCCGGGTCGGCCTGCGGCCTGTTCCGAGCCGCTTGCCGCTCCACCACGATCTGACGCGCCAAGGCCACCTTGCGGCTCACTGGCGGCGGCATCGCACTGACGAACGCCTTCACGTCCTTCGCCAGCGCCTGATCCCTGGGATCGGCCGAAGCGGCGAGCACCTTGGCGGCCGCCTGGTAGGTCGCCCGCACCTGCGCCTGACGCCGCCGCATCTGCTCGTCCCAGGGCTGGGGCTTCGCACCGCCCTGCGCCAGCGCCTCGGCCTCCCGTCGCGCTTCGCGCAGCACCCGAGGCTCGTTCTGGGCCGTGCGTTCGAACCGCTCGCGCGCCTTGCGCACCGCCGTCCGTTCCGGCTTCTGGGTTATCCCTCGAGATCGCCGAGGCGTCGCCTCGGCCTGGATGCCGCGGCCCCCGCAGCTCGCGTGCGATCGCTCGCGCCAGTCGGCCAGGTCTGCCTTTCGGGGATTCAGCCGCTCGCCGTTCACGCCCAGCGCCCGCACGCTCAGATGGATGTGCGGCTGCTCGCCCTTGGCGTCCTGATGGAAGGCGAACACATACGGGAAGGTGTCCCCGAACTCGGCCCGGGCGAAGGCCCGCACCGCGTCTTTCATTCGGTCCGGGTCAGTGCCCACGGGCATGCTGAGCACGACCGACACCGACATGTTGCTGTTGGCTCGGCGGCGGCTGTCCCCCTCCCCCCACCTCGGCCCAGTCGTCCGCCAGCTCCCGCACCGCGCCGCGGCCGTGGATCAGCGCCCCGTCCGACTGCTCAAGATCAAGCTCGCCCTTCCGCGAAATGTATTCCAGGTGCGCAGCCAAGTGCTCGCCGTCCTTCGTCCGGCCGGTGATCTTCACCATCACCTCCGGAGCCTTCTGCACCACCCGGGCGAGCCGCGCCTTGGCGTCCCCGCCCCGGCCGCCGCCCTTCGCAGGCGCGGCGATCACCGGCTCCTTCGGCAAGATCTTTCGCCCGCCCGCCGGCGGCCGCCAGAGCGTGTCGAAGCCGCGGATCGAGCGGAAGTTGCTCACGGCTCGTCCTCCCAATAGTCGAGGTTGCCGCGGAAGGCCCTTGAGGCCCTGCACGTGCGCCCGGATCTCTTCTCGGAACGCCTCGAGCTGCGCGATCTCGGCCGACAGCACAGAGCCCGGCATGACTGCCGTGTTCAGGGCGCGCGTGATCTGGTTGAGGTTCACGCCGATCCGCCGCAGCTCCTCCTGCACACCGTAGAGCGCCAGCTCCTCACGCCGGCCGAACTTCGGTCGGCCGTGAAGCCGCCGCCGCAGGACCGCCAGCGCCCACTCCGTGCGCAAGAGCCCGTCGGCCTCGGCCGCCGTGTCGAGCGCGGCCTGGTCCTCGGCCTTCAGCCGGATTGTCAGCTTGGTCGATGCGCCTCGGGCCGACGCCGGCCGCGTAGGCACGCCCTGCCCCACCGCTTCCGCCACCAGCTCGCGAAGCCGTCTCGACCGGCCGCCGGAGGCGATCGCGTCGAATTTAGCGGCCAGCGCATCGGGGAGCTGGAAGGCGAACATGGCCATGAGGGCAGCGTAGTTTATAAAACTGCCGGCGCAAAGCCTATCCTGCCCTCCCACCCCTACAGACTTCGCCCCATGCCAACACACCTTGGCACGAGTCGGGCTGGGCGCACCCGTCGTTAAGCTTGGATTCCCCCGTTATGGGGCACCATAGGTTGCGAACGCTTCGCAAAACCCTCAAGTAGTCAGCCACCGTAGCAGTACCGAGGACCATGGCGCCGAACCCCCACTGTCACTGGGATGACCTAAGGGGCTTCGCCCCTCGCGCGCGGGACGTGAAGTCTCCGCTTCGCTCCGACCGGCCGGGGGGTATCCCCGACCTTCCTCCCTTCGGTCGTGCAGGCCGGGCGATCCCCCTCCCCCCGGCCGCGTCCCACTTGCTACCCCCAGCCTCGCCGGCGGGCAGGGGTGCAGGGCGGGGCCTGCACCCTGCCTTCCACGAAGGACCTTGCCATTACCGGTAAGGGCACAGCCGGAGACGAACGCCATGCAGATCAGCGAGCTCGCCCGCCGCGCCCAGCTCACCACCCGCCAAGTGCGCCATTACGAACGCGAAGGCCTCATCACCGGCCGGCGCGGCGACAACGGCTATCGCGACTATCCCCCGAGACCGCGGCCGTGGCCCGGCGCATCGGCCACCTGGTCGACCTCGGGTTCACCACGGGCGAGATCCGCACCTTCATCGACCGCATCTCCGAGCCCATGACCAATGCGCCGACGCCCGACGAGCTGCTGCGTCGGCGGGAGCGCCTGACAAGGATCGACGCCACCATAGAGACCCTGCGCGCGACCCGGGCCGAGCTGATGGAGCTATTGGTAAGCGACCACCTGGACGCCTAGACGTCGAAGTAGAGCGTCCGGCCGTCCGGCGAGAGCCACTGCAAGAGGACGTCGTATTTCCAGCTCAGGAGCGCCGCCACGAACCAGAGCGCGCCCAGGACGACGTAGCCCTCCATCGGGTAGGGCGGCTTCAGGAAGAACGCCACGACGAAGAACAGCGCCGTGAGCGCCATGTAGCCCTTGAGGATGACCCTGACGAACGGGCGCAGGAACATAAGCACGAAGAAGACGCCGTACTGAGCGGCCGTCAGACCTCCGCGGACGATCGCATAGCCGATGCTGCGTGCGTTCAACTAGTCGCTCCGGGCCCTCACCAGCCGCACGTTCGCCGCCGGCGTCGGCCTCTATGCTGCCGCCCTCTTCGTACGCGATCAACACCGTCTCAGGATCGGGCCCCGCCTCCAGCAGGAGACGCCCTGCCCGCTTCCCGACCTTCACGTCGAAGCCCGCCAGCGGCCGCGACTTCGTCTGAGACAGGACAGGAGTTTGTACGTCCAAACTCCCCTTCCCCTTGCGACCAGCGCCAGCGGCGGCAGGCGCTCCGAGCGAGCGCTCCGGGACCTCGTCCTGCGCCCTGCCCTTCCCGGCCACAGCAGGGGCCTTCGCGGCCTTCAGCTCGGCCGACAGCGCGCGGGCCTCGGCCGTAGTGATCCCCTCGCCCTTCGCCGCCACCAACGCGGCCGTCCGCTTGGCGTCGCGCTTCCAGGCGCCGGCGAGTTCGTAAAGCGTTCGCACCCCGAGCCTGGGCGCGAGGTCCTGCAACGGCTGCGGCATGTCCTTGACGGCCGCGTACATCGAGATCTGGTCCTTGGGCCGCCCCAGCTTCTCGGCGACCTGCGTCTGCGTCAGGCCAAGATCGAGGAGCCGCTGCACGGCCCCCGCCATTTCAGCCGTGTTCAGGCCCTCGCGCTGATCGTTCTCGATCACCTGGGCGGCAAGGATGTCGGCCTCGCTGGCGTCGCTCGTCGTGATGATCGCCGGGATGGCCTTGAGGCCCGCCAGCAGCGCGGCGCGGTAGCGGCGCGCGCCATAGCGGATCATGTGCCCGCGCTCATCCTTCGGGCGGACCGTGATCGGCTGGAGCAGACTTTTCTCGCGGATCGACGCCGCCAGCGCGTCCAGCTCGCGCTTGTCGAAGGACTGGCGCGGGTTGTTCGGGTCCTCGTAGATGTCGGCGAGCGGCAAGTCCTTCAGCCGCGCGCCCTGGGGCTCGCCGGCCTCCTCGACAAGTCCGCCCACCAGGGCGGCGAAGTTGCTCTCGGCCATAGCGATCCTCTTCAAGCCACGATGGGGGCCGCCATGCGGTCCTTGATGGTGGCGAGCACGCCCCGGAGCTCCCGGGCCGCGTCCTGCGCCGCCGATTTCTTGATGGTCCAGACCGGCGCCTTGGTGCTCAGCGCCTCGGCGTAGCCCTGGCGCTGAGTAATCACGCCCTGGAACATAAGCGAGGTCCCGCCCTGGCTGACGAGCGTCTTCAGGTTCTCGCGCTGACGCGGCGAATTGCTGATAAGTCGCGACGGCAGGAGGCCCAGGAAGCCGATTCGCCGCCCGCCCCGCGCCTGATCCTCCACAAGCTTGACCTGTTTGCGCAGCGTGCCGACGCCTTGCAGCGAATAGTCCTCAAGGTCGATAGGCGAGATCACGTAGTCGGTGACCAGGAGCGCCGCGAAGTTGCGCCCGCCCCAGGTCGGCGGGGTGTCGATGACGCAATAGTCGAACTGGTCCTTGAGCGCCGCGAAGCGCTTGGCCATCGCCGGCACCGCCGTGTTGATGTGCTGCTCGACCGAATGCAGCTTCTCGTCGGCCTTCAGGAGCGTGATGCCGGGAAGGCCCTCGAGCGCCGTGTCCGGCCCAAAGAACAGCGACGAGCTGAGGCCGGCGGTGCGCTCGGCCGCCAGGGTGTAGGAAGCGTTCCCTTGTGGGTCCAGGTCGATGACCAGCACGCGCGCGCCGTGTTCCTCGGCCAGGAACCAGGCCAGGTGCACGGCCAGCATGGTCTTGCCGACGCCGCCCTTCTGGTTGTTGACGACGATCGTCTTCACGATCCCTTTCTCCTACCCGAGTGCGCCGGCCTGCGGTCCGCCAGCTCCGCGTCATCCACCTCGAACCCCGCCGCCTTCAGCGCCCGAAGGACGATCACGCGCAGCGTCACGCCTTCCTTCACCGCCTTGGCGCGGATCTCCTCGCGCAACTGCGTCGGGACCTTCAGGCTCATCATGGTCTCGCCGGCGCCGTTCTCGTCCACGCTCGTTCCTCGCTGATCGTTCGCGCCGCGGCCGACTCAGGCCGCGGCGCGCCGATACAGCATACGCAGAACGTAATGATGTTTCAGCCGTCATCGCCGCGACCCTCCTGATTTTGCCGCCACAGCAGCCAGTCGCCCTCGCTGGGGCGGCCCGGAGCCCGCAGGCATCCGACCAGCGCGAAGGCGAGGACGACGAGGAGGGCGGCGATCATGGCGGGCTCCGGGCGAGTTTGGACGTACAAACAAGGGATGGAGGGGAGGGGAGGGAGGGGGCCGCTCACGCGGCGGCCCCGAGCTGCGCGGCCTCGGCCGTCTGATAGCTTTCCAGGAGGTCCGCCGCCCGCTGGGCGTGGCTCGCGGCCGTGAAGATGAACCGCTTGTCGTCCTTCAGCACCTTCAGCCAGGACGCCAGATAGGCGGCATGGTCCTCGATGTGGTCGGGGCGCAGGCCCAAGAGCGCGCCCACATAGGCCGCGCCGAGCTCGGCCACACATTCTTCCTTCGCATAGCCCTCGTCGCCGAACGCCTTGCGCCCAAAGTCGCGGTCCAGCCGCGACGGATGCCGCGTCCAATGGATCAGCTCATGCGCCAGGGTCGCCGCATGGTGCTCGGCGTCGCGGAAGAGCTCGAACGCCGGCATGTGGATGTCGTCGGCGCTGATCCGGTAGAAGGCGCGGTCGCCGCCGTGCGTCACCTTCGCCGGGATGTTGGCGAAGAACCGATCCGCCGCCTCAAGCCGCTCGGGCAGGGGAGGGGGTTCGGCTTCCGGCGTGCGGTAGCGTTCAGGCAGGCCGTCGATCTGGTCGCAGTTGAACACCGTGTACGCTTTCAGCCACCGCCGCACCTTCGGGCCGTCCGCCTCCCCGCCCTCGTCGCCGCCTTCGGGCTTGTCGTCGCCATGAACGCTCTGACCGGCCTTCACGACCTTGGTCCCGCATTCGCCCTTGCGCACCGCGCCGCTCAAGCTCTGCGCCTGCTGGAAAGTCATCCAGAAGGGGGGAGGAGAAGCCCCGTTCCTGGGCCGAGACCCACAGCATCAGCACATTCACGCCGCGATAGGGCTCGCCGTTGAACCGCAACGGCCGAAGGCTGCATGCCGTGGAGCGCCAGGGCTGTTCCCAAGGGCGGGTCCCGGCCTCCAGGGCGGCCACGATCTTGTCGGTGACGTGCTGGTAGACGTCGAACCGTTCGGCCTCGGCCAGCGCGGCCTTGCGGCTCTTGCCGTTGGGCTTCGACTGAGTTTGGGAGGTGCGGGCTTTGGTCATGGTCTCGGCTCCGTCTCTAGGCTCAGAATACATCATTATGTTTTCCGATCCAATAGATAATGATGTTTTCTTCTCTCGTGTTTGGAAGGGGTTGGCCCTCGCCAACCCGGCTAGGCCGGCGCCAATGAGCCGGGGGTAGCAAGCGGGGTGCGCAGGCGGGGGAGGGGGATCGCCCGGCCTGCACGACCGAAGGGAGGAAGGTTGGGGAGACCCTCGCCTGCGGCCGAAGGCTTCACGCCCCGGGCGCGAGGGGCGACGCCCCTTAGCTCACCTGGAAGAAGACGTGCGGTCCGCAGGGCCGCGCCGCTTCCGGCAGTTTGACGTACAAATCCGCCGCGAGTTTGGATGTACAAACTTCGGGGAAGGGGAGGGCCGGAACGCCGTCGGCGCTCCGGCCGCAAGCCCTACTCGGCGGCCACCGGGAAATCGGCCTCTTCACCAGTATCGGCGTCCGGGTCGTCGAACCCATCGGCCTCGTAGGCCGTGCCGTCGCCGTCCTCACCTTCGGGGCCGTCGCGCTCGTCGTTCTCGTATGCGGGTGCTTCGTCCTCGGGCGCCGGCTCGGGGATCGCGGTCACCGGGCGCAGCATGTCGGGAAGCCAACCCTTGCCCGCCATCCGCTTCTCGGCCTCGGCGGCAAGCGCGGCCTTCTTGAAGCCTGCGATGTTCTCCGCCGCCTGGGCCGTGGACACCTCGGAGACGGCGGTCAGGATCGTGGGCTTGGAGACGCGGGAGAAGAAGCTCTCCGCCGTCGCCTCCCACCATTCGGCCATGTTGAGGTCCAGCGCCTGGGCGAGCTGGTCCGCGGCCCTAAGCCTCGGATTGTCGGCCCGGTCGTGCGGGAGCTTCAGCGCGTTGACGAGCTGCGAGGCGGCGTAGGCGAGAAGGTCTAAAAGCTGATCCTGGCTGCGCTCCATGAGCCACGACCACAAGCCGCCGCTGCCGGTCGGCAGGAGAAGGGTCATCCGCCCGCGCGCCGAGGTGAGCGCCTGTCCGGCCTTCGACGCCGCATAGCCTTGGCAATGCCGTTGGGGATGATTGGTCAGGGTGTCCGCGTCCTGCTCGAAGGTGTGCGGCTTCGAGTAGCTGACGCATCCGTAGTGGGTCTGGATCAGCAGCGCGTGGGTGACCGCCACCAAGGCCACGTCCGGCCGGGTCAGCAGCGCCGCCCGCAGCGCCGCCGTGCGATGAGCCGATAGGTCCAGCACCAGCTTGTCGGATAGCGCGCCTGCCGCCTTCCTTGCCTTGTCCTTCGTCGGGTAGGGATTGCCCCGGCTCCCGCTGTCCGCACCGCCCTCCAGCTTGCGCAGCGCCTTGGTGTCCGCGCCGGGCTTGGCGCAGCCCCGCTCGACGCGAAGTCGCCCGTCCGAGCCCACGGTGACGAACGCCCCGCAAAGCGCCTTCACCTCGTCGGGGTAGTGCTCGCCGCCGGAGCTTTCGAGGTCGGCCAGCCGTTCCTCGATCTGGCTCATACGCTCGGCGCCCTCGTCGGTTTCGCCGTCGCCCTCGGCTTCGAGCTTCTCGTACTCCCCCGTCAGCGCCTCGATCTCGGCCTGGACTTCGGGGCTGGGCGGCAGCGGCGTCGGATAGGCGCGGCCGTACTGCTGCGACAGGGAATAGTCGAAGGACAGCGCCACCTCGACCCAGGCCCAACCTTCGCCGCGCACCTGCTCGGCCTCGATGTCCAGCTTCTCGGCCGCCAGCTTCTCCGACAAAGCCACGTCGCTGATGAAGCCTGCATCGTCCGCCTGGGCGAAGAGGTCCTGCGCGACCACGCCACCTGAGGCCCGGTAGGCGTCGACGCCGACGAATTTCGCCAGCGGGTCCGTTTCGGAATTGACGGCGCCGCCGACGATGCGTTGCTTAAGCTGCCAGGGCGAGCGGCTGTGGGCCGGGAAGTCGAAATAGGCCGCCTCCTGGGCCGCGTGCTCTTCGGTGAGGGTGAAGACCGCCATCTGGTCCAGGGTCAGCTCGTCCTGCCGGAAGAGGTCCATGAGGCGAGGGGAGACGGTCGCGAGCTTCAGCCGCCGCTCCACGATCCGCGGCGAGACGGAGAACCGCTCCGCGATCTCCGCCACGGTCTTGCCGGTCTGGCTGAGCGCATGGAACGCCGCGAACTGGTCGGCCGGATGCGGCGGCACCCGCACGTTGTTCTCGGCGATGCTTTCCTCAAGCGCGCTCGCCTCGTCCTCGCAGACGGCGCAGGGCACGGGGAAGGTCTTCTTGATTGCCTTTCGTTCAGCCAGCGCGTTCAGCGCCCGCCAGCGCCGTCCGCCCACATGGACCTCATAGAGGCCCGTGGGCTTGCCGTCCTCGTCGTGCTGGGCGGTCACCCTGAGGTTCTGCAGGATGGTCTTGGTCGCCCCGATGTGGGCCACCAGATCGTCAATGAAGACCTCGCCCTGGCGCATGTTGCGGGGCGACAGAACCAGCTTGTTCAGGGGGATAGCTTGGACGTTCATCGTCTTGTCTCCGGTTAAGAGCAGGGGATGCCTTGCGCATCACCCCTGCCCGCCGGCGAGGCTGGGGGTAGCAAGCGGGGGGCGGCCGAGGGGGAGGGGGATCACCCGGCCTGCACGACCGAAGGGAGGAAGGTCGGGGACACCCCCTCGGACGGTCGCAGCGGAGCGGAGACTTCATCCCCGGCGCGCGAGGGGCGAAGCCCCTACGATGTCCTTTTGCAAGTGGGTAGACGTGCGAACCCCCTCCGCGCCGCAGGCGCGGAGATCCCGGTTGTCGGAGTCCTGTTGGGTCGAGGGCGGGATGGCGAAGGCGACGGTCGATCAAACTACGATGCGCGGGTTGGGTACCGCATGAACGCGTGTCGTCGCGGGCAGCCTCGTACTAAGCACGGGCGTCAGCCGATGGCTGGCCCAAGGGGCTCTCGAGGATCACCCTGACCTCCACCCCGCCCCCGGCCGAACAGGCCGGCGGGGCTACGCGCTCAAGGCGCCGCCGGCTTGACCTGCTGTCCGATCGCCCAGACGAAGCCCGCCAGTTCGCGGGCGATGGCGGTCACCACCACGGTGGGCCTCTTCCCCGAACGAGTGAGCTTGCGGTACCGCTCGCAGAGCCGGACCTGCGCCTTCCAGGCGATGTCGCGCACCGGCTTCGGCAGGCGCACCAGCACCTCAACCTTCTCGCCGGCGACGCGCGGCGGATAGCGGTAGCTCCAGGCCGCCTCCACGAGCATGCGTCGGGCCTCGCTGTTGCCGGTCTTGGTGATGCCGCCGCGGTAGACGTGATCGCCGCTGGATCGCTCGGACGGAACCAGGCCGAGATAAGCCATCAGCTGGCTCGGGCTCTCGAAGCGGCCGAGGTCGCCGATGCCGGCCACAAAGGTGACGGCTGAGATCATCTCCAGGCCCCGCAGGCCGCGCAGCGCCTGCACCACCGGCCCCATCGACCAGGTGGGCAGCAACGCTTCGATCCGGGCGACGAGCTGGTCGCGCCGATCCTGGGCGGTGAAGATCGCCTCGACGTAGTCCTGGAAGACGATCTGGTGCACCGGCTGCTCGAACACCTGCTCGGCAAGCCAGACCCGGTGGCGTTGCGTCCACGGCTTGCCCTTCGGGTAGATCCGGCCATGTCGCAGCAGGAACGACAGGAGCTGCTGGCGGGCTCTCATCAGGGCTCCGACCGCGGCCAGCCGGGCCCGCACCAGGTCGCGCATGGCCTCGTGAACCGGGTCCGGAACCCAGACGCGCGTCAGGTCGCCCGAGCGGTGCAGGATGGCCAGCTTCTGGGAGTCGCGCCGATCCGTCTTCACCCGGTCGCCCGGCTTGCGCGGGATCAGCGACGGCGCGACCACCATGCAGCCGTGGCCGAGCTCGATGAGCTGCCGGTAGATGACGTAGCCGCAGCCACCGGCCTCGTAGCAGAACTCCAGCGGGCTGCCGTCCTTGGCCAAGCGCCTGGCCAGCTTGCCGACGTCCGTCGGCGTGTTGGGGATCTCGCCGAGAAAGCGCACCGCGCCGTCGCGGCCCTCCTCGGCGATGCTGACCGCAATGCTGAGCTTATGAACGTCTAGACCGATGTAGACCGTGCCCATGCCTTCCTCCGATGGTGCTGCATCGGATCAGGATGCGGCGCCTGACGGCCAGCCGGGTCCAGCGCCGGCGGGAAGGACATACGGACTTAGCCTCCACCCCGCTAAGGACCTTGGCCGGCGCCAAACGCCGGCCGCGATCCTGAGCGAGGCTGCGCCGACAAGACGGAGGCGAGCATGCCCAAGGCCCTGACCGTCGAGCTCCACGACGCCCGCCTGGCCCAGGTGGATCACCTGGCCGCGAAGCTGCAGATGTCGCCGGAGGAAGTCGTAAGCCTCGCGCTCAACCTGGTCATCGGCGAGTGGAAGGAACAATGGCCCGAGCTGGAGGCGTTCGAGCCGCCTGGAGGGTCAGCCGCAGCGCCGGGCTGCGCGCGTCACTGACCGGCCAGCGGCCCCAGCATCCGCACCAGGTCGTCGTAACCGCCCTGCAGCAGGGCGTAGGAGGCTCCCTCGCTGTCGTGCGGGCCGATGATCCGTATGCCCATCTGCACCTTGGCGAGCGCGTCCGAAAGTGTCGTGCAGGGCAGCCGCGAAATCCGTTCGGACGCGGCCTCGGCCGTCTCCCACAGGCCCGGCACACGCCGGTCGATGCCGATCATCTCAAGGGCGCCGGCGTCGCCAGCCGCCGCAGCGGCGCGATAATCGAGCGAACCGGTGCGGCGCTGGAGGGCCGTCTCCAGGTCTGACCAGCGCCGCGTCAGGAGGGCGATCAGATCTCGCTCGCCGTTCCAGGCCTTTGCCAGCTGCGCCACGCTCCGCGGCCCGGCCCCGGCCGCGGCCCCGGCGATCGCCGGTGTCGCCGCGGCGGCCGTGAGGAGGGCTCGGCGGGAAGCTGGAAGGCGAGGGCGGCGTGCGTCGGCCATGGTGATGACTCCATCTGCCGATGAAGAATACGTCATTATGTTTTCTCGTCCAGAACATAATGATGTTTTACGGTGTCACGTCAGCGGCTCGCGGCCACGCCGAAGCCGACGAATTGCCAAAGATTGGCAGTCCCCCTATCCTCGAAGGATCAGGAGCTTCGACGTCATGCCCACGCGCCACATCAACCTGACCGACCACCTGGACAGCTTCGTCGAGGTCGCGGTCGGGTCCGGCCGATATCAGAACGCCAGCGAGGTCGTGCGCGAGGGCCTGCGCTTGTTGGAGCGCCAGCAACAAGAAGACGAACAGAAGCTCGAGGCGCTGCGCGCGGCCGTGCGGGTCGGCGAAGACGCCTATGCGCGCGGCGAGTTCGTCGAACTCGCGGGCGACGAGATCGGTCCCTACATCGCTAGCCTGGGGCGCACCGCCCGTCAGCGGAAGCGTGCGTGACGCGGAAGGTCCGGCTGACTCCGGCGGCCGAACAGGACATCGCAGACCTTCTGGATCGGAGCGCCGATCAGTTCGGCGACGCCGGCCGTGAGCGCTATGAACACCTGCTCGGGACCGCGCTCCGCGCCCTGGCCGAAGGCCATCCCAACGGCAGCCGCGAACGCCCGGAGCTCGGTCCTGGTCTCTTCGCCTACCACCTTCGCCACAGCCGCGGCAGGGCCCGGCAAGGCGGGGGCCGGGCCGTGGGCCGACCGCGACACTTCCTCATCTATCGTCACCCGTCCCACGACCTGGTCCTGGTCCTGCGCGTCCTCTACGACGCGATGGACCTCGCACGTCATGTCGAAGATGATCCGCGCGGGCCATGACGGTGAGGGCGTAGAGCGCCTAGCGCGGGCGTCTGCATGTGTTTGGCCCGCGCGCTTCGTCTAACGCGGCGCGAACCCCGCGTCCGCCAGCGCGGACCGCAGCGTGATCCAAGCTTCGTAGATCAGGTCCGCTTCCCGCTCATCACCGGCATGGCGTCGCGCCGTGTCCCGGTCGGCACGCTTGACGAACTGCGCCAGCGCCAAGGCCTCGTCGGGGTTCAGGGTCAGCGAGAGGTTCACCGGCTCTGGCATGTGGGCTCCTTGGGTCCAGCTTCATCGTGCGCGCCGGGCGCCGTCAAGCGCATCCGACAACGGCCGCCCGGCGTCAGACGGGCCGGGCGAGCTGGACGAGTTCGCCCGCCGAGCGCGCCAGCGCGCGGCCGTGGGGAGTCTGGTCGCCGCCGGTGCGGGCGATCTGTTGGGCGAGCTGGGCCACGAAGGCCGAGAGCGCCGGTGCGGTCTCCAGGAGCGGCCGGGCGAAGTCCAGCGCCTCGCGCGTGACCTCGTCGGCCATGGCGGGGGGACTGAAGCGCGGCGGCCAGGATCAGTTCGACCGCCTCGATCTGCCGTTCGGTGAGCGCGTCGGTCATTGTTCGATCACCCCTTCGATAGGATCGAGCGCGATGCGCGCCACCACGAAGATGTCGATCAAGAGCTGCGCGGGGTTCGGCTCGCTCTGAGGGTCGGCCATGAACCGGACGGTGAGCTCCTCGATGTGCTGCAGCGTCTCCAGCATGGACGCCGAATTGGCCACAAGGTCCCGGGCTTGGGCGGCGGCTTCCTGGAACTCGTCGTCATCGGCGCGGCGGTGCTCCGTCGCCTCGTCGATCTCGCGCACGAGGCGCGCAACCGCGTCACGAGCGGGCCGGGGATCCAACGCCGTCATCCGCGTGCGCCCCTGGGGCGGCAGACCAGGCGGCGCACTCGCACCTTACAATCGAAGCTGTCCACCAGCACCCATCGGCCACGTCGGCCGCGCTCGTAGACATTGACGGTCGGCTCTCGGGTCTGGTCCACCCGCAGGCCCTCGAAGGTTCTGCGCACCGCGCGCCTCCGCTTGAGGAAGAGGGGAGGCGGCGCGCGACAAGCGCGCCGCCGGCTCAAGCGCCCTACTCGGCGAGCGGGCTGTGGAACTCGATCTCCGCGTTGCGATCCAGCACGATCTCGGCCTGGGTGCGGTCGGTCTGCTCGCCGTCCTTGCGCCACTTGCGGTAGGTCATCCGCCCGCTCAGCGCCACGGTGCGGCCCTTCTTGGCGTTCCGCTCCAGCATGTCCACCAGCCCCTCCGAGAAGGCGACCACGCGGTGCCAGGTCACGTCATCGACCCATTCGCCGGAGCTGTTGCGATAGCCGTCATTGGTGGCGACCGAGAATGCGGCGACCTTGGCGCCGGCGTTCGTGCTGCGGATTTCGACGTCGCCGCCGATGTTTCCCACAAGGCTGATGCGGTTCATTGGGTGACTCCTTCAGGGGTTTCCGACAGTCAGAAGAATACGTCATTATGTTTTTCTCGACCAGAAGATAATGATGTTTACGCGCAGAAATTGTGTGGGGCGTTTGGCGTTTGTATGTCCAAACTCGGCCGCAGCGCCTCCGCTGACGACGCCCATGGCGTGCTGTCTGGTCGCTTTGGGGCCGCCGACGAAGGCGCACTGGAAAGCGCATCCTAAGCGCGAGCGGGGAGGGCGGCTTCGCCGCCCCAGAACCCCACCGGGCGCGCCGCTCAGCGCGGCTCCGGCGTCCGGCTCCTGCTTGTTGGGGAGCCGATCCGGCCGCCGGTCCCCGTGGATTTCTGGGAAACCGGCCACCCTCAATACTCAGAGGCGAGCAAGAGGGTCAGCACGCGCCGGGTGAGTTCGGCGCTCCACTTGACCGGCGAGTGTTCGTCCCGTTCGGGGTGGTAGTAGTCGATCTTCCAGAACAACCGCTCGCCCCACAGGGTGAAGGCCCCGAAGTCGCGCTCCCCCATAGGGATCGTTGTCCTCGCTGAAGTCACTGAAGCCGGCGACCGCTTCCACCAGCGCGCGCCGTTTCTCAGGATCGTCGCCGACCAGCACCGCCACGCCGTGCGTCGTGAACCAGGCGGCGTTGACGGATTGAGGGTCGGTGCGGGCGAGGTCGTTCAGGCGGGCGGTCTCGGCCGCTCGCTCGTCGTCGTTTCGGAACATGGCGGTTCTCCTTCGGGGGGCCGATGCGTCGCGCATCGCCCCTGCCTGCCGGCGAGGCTGGGGGTAGCAGAGGGATGACCGGGGCCGGGGAGGGGGATCACCCGGCCTGCACGCCCGAAGGGAGGAAGGTTGGGGAGACCCCGGGCCGGGTCTTCCCGGCGCGAGGGGCGAAGCCCCTTAGACCCATCTGCAACAGGTCCGGTTCCTAATACCCGATACCCGCGACGGGTCGCTGCCGACGCGGCAGAAGCGGCCAAGCTCGTTATGGACCGCAGAGCCTTCCTTAGCAGACCGCCGACGAACGCAAGTCAGGAAAGGGGAGGGGCGCCTCCGTCCCGTTCCGCGGGTCCGCGCTTGGCGCGATGGAGGCCCCCCAACCACGAAATGGGGGCGTTGCGGGGCAGGCTGTGCCAAAACTCGCCGGCCGCCCTGGCGTGGACGCCGCATCGAGCCGGCCGTTTAGGCCGACGGTGTCAGGCGCGCCGGACCGAAGACATTCACCGCGTGGATGATGTTGAAGGCCAGGATGGAGAGCGCTGCCTCTGCCTTTACTGCTCTGAGGCCGCGGGTAAGGAACCGACCACCTCCCGACATTCGCTTGATCGTGCCGAACGGGTGCTCAACCGTGCATCGGCGCGTCACCATCAGGCTTGGATTGGCGTAGATCCTCGCCTCCATGCGATCGAGCGCCGCCTGGTCGAACAGGCGATGGATCGTCCGTTGGGCGCCCGCTGTGCATCTCGGCTTCAGGCGGCAGTCCCTGCAGGCGGTCGTTCGATATCGGATGGCGCGATTGCGGGTGTGTTTGCCGGAGGGCTTCATCGTCTGACCCGCCGGGCAGCGGATGGTGTCTGACGCCTCATCAAATGCGAACTGGGTCGGCCGAAAGAAGTCGGTGTTCATCGCGCCGCGCTTGATCGGCGCCGCGACCTCGATTCGATCGTGCTCGCACGCCGCTATCGCCTGGGCGTTCGAGTAGCCGCCGTCCGCCAGAACAGTCAGGCGGTCGACCTGCAGCACTTCCATCGTCGCCAGCGACATTGGGTGCAGGAGTTGGCTGTCGTTCGCTTCGTTGGCGACGTCGTGGTGGACGATCAGACCGCTATCTACGTCCACGACGCTTTGCATGTTGTAGTAGGGCATCTTGGGTGAGTGGGCGTAGCCCATCGGCCTCGCGTCGGGCTCGCCGAAGACCAGCACCTTTTCGGCGCGTTCCACCAAGATTTCTTGCCGGCGCGCCAGCCGATCCTTCCGCCGGCTCAACGCGGCGATCGCGTCAGTGAAGGCCTGCCGGTGAACCGGTTGGTCGTCGAAGCCCTGGGTCACGGCTTCGTCCATGGCGTCGAGCCGGTCCAAGTAGTAGGCGATCTCCTTCTCGGTATGTGCGACGTCGCGAGCCAGCCGCTCGGCGCCGGCGATGTTCTTCGGGCTGGCGACGGCCCGCATCTTCGTCCCGTCCAGCGCCACCATCCGGCCGGTGATGAGCCCGCCGTCGAGGCAGAACTGGATGAATGCCGCGCTCG
Source organism: Phenylobacterium sp. J426 (assembly GCF_024699945.1). Taxonomy (GTDB): domain Bacteria; phylum Pseudomonadota; class Alphaproteobacteria; order Caulobacterales; family Caulobacteraceae; genus Phenylobacterium. The sequence goes on from NZ_JAJOMY010000003.1 coordinate 77,092, forward strand.
CCGCAACGATGGCCTCGGGGTTGTCGTGCCGGAAGGCGGCGATGGTGCGATAGTCCGGCGCGAGCTGCTTCATGAGCCACAGCGCTTCAAGGTCGCGGATGCAGGCCCGCTCGAGGTGCCTGGAAGAGCGAACCTGGTTGAGATAGCCCCAGACATACAGCCGAAGCATGTCCCCGGGATGGTAGCCGGGCCGGCCGGTCGCCGCCGCGACGGTGCGAGCAAAGCCGAGTTCTGCGAGGTCGAGACTACCAACGAACGCGTCGACAACTCGCACCAGGGATTCGGGAGCGACATAGTCATCGATGCAGGGAGGCAGCAGGCTTACCTGTGTCCGATCTGTTCCTTCCAAGAAGCTCACGAGAACCCTCACGGCAGTTTCGTAGCTCATTGATTCTACTGTGATTTGGTCGCCAATTCCACTTGGCAAGGCCGAGGTCCACTCGGCGGCAGGTTTCGACGCGGGGCCTGACGGCGGGAGCGTAGCGGGTATTCAGCCGATTGGTCGCTATGGCCGCCCGAACTTGCCCCATAGACGCTCGCTGCCCCACCAGAGGACCACGAAGCCTATGAGGGTTGCGCCCCCGAGGAAGCTCCAACCGTGTGGGCCAAACGGTGCCCGCGCCTGCGGCGTAGGCGACCACCAAGCCTGCCATCGCCAGGAGGTAGGGGCCCGTCACGCGGCAGTGGATGCGGCCGCACCGCCGGGCGTTCAGCAGACAGGCGAAGCCCATCCAGACCAGCATGCCCGCCCAGACGGCTGCGCGAAGCGTGGGCTCCAGCAGGAGGGCTGCGAGCATCGCTGCGCCGGGGAGCGCCCAGAGCGCGATGAAGGCGCGCGTGTCGCTGGCCCAATCTTTGGCACCGCCAACCGCGTCGCACTTACCCATCGCGGCCGCCGCTGCAGCAGGCGGCGGCCCCACCGCTGGCCCCTGCTTCTTGGATGGGCGGACAGGGCACGTCCGCGTAAGAGCAGAAGACGCAGCAGTCGCCCGGCTTGGGCTTGAGGACGACGCCGCAGCCCTGGCAGTCGTAGAAGTACTGGCAGGCGTCGGTCGGCATGGTCTCGGTCGCCTGGTGGCCGCAGTGCGGACAGGTGAGCGTAGAGCGGAGCTCAATCTGCACGTCGCTCATCCGCGGGCGCTCCGGATCAGCGCCAGGGCCCAGGGCTCGACGATAGGCTGCCAGATCAGAGCAAGCAGAACGAGGACGGTGGCCGCACCGAGCATGGCGATCCCCAGCCGTGATGGCGCAGCGCAGCTGCTATCGACCCGGCACGTCCGCGCCCGGCGCCAGGTGACGACCCAGCCCACGCTGATCAAGGCCAGCGCCCCGAGCGTAAACCAGGTGCGCTGACCGGCGACCCAGCCCAGACCGCCCAGCCCAAGGCCAGCCAGCGCCAACGACATCGGTAGGACGCAGCATGCGGCCCAGGCGAAGACCGCTCCGGCCGCAGCGGCGACCGCCGCCCAGTTCAAGGCGGTCTCGGCGGGCTTGCCGCCCTGTCCTTCCCGTCGGACTCGAAGCCCGCTGCTTGCCGTCACGCCGTCGTCTCCTGGTGCAATGACGACTAGGATGCCATCTGTAGCGACTACAGACTCAAGCCCTAATCGAAAGCCGCGCTCCCCATGGCCGACCAGGCGATCCAGATCGGCGAGCTCTCACGCCGCACGGGCTGCAACATCGAGACGATCCGCTACTACGAGCGGATCGGCCTGATGCCGGCCCCGCCCCGGCGCGGCCGCTATCGCAGCTACGGTGGCGACGACGTGGGCCGCCTGGGCTTCGTGCGTCGGGCGCGGGAGCTGGGCTTCACGCTGGACGAGGTTCGCGCGTTGCTGGCGCTCGCCGCCGGCGGCCAGGCGTCCTGCGCGGAGGTCAGGGATCTCGCGGCCTCGCACCTGCAGGACGTGCGTGCGCGCATCGCCGACCTCAAGCGAATGGAGCGGGTCCTCGCCGGCTCGGTACGGGCCTGCGAGGCCGGTCAGGACCCAGGCTGCCCGCTGATCCACGCGCTGTACGCCGCGTAAGCGACGGCGACGCGGCCGGCGCCGCTCGCCATCGGTTTTTGCACAGCCTGGGGGGCGCCCCCCGCAGAGGGGGTAGGCGGAGACGCCCGTGGCTCCGTCTCAGGGGGAGGCTTCCCCCTAAAATCGCCGAATCCGGCATACCTTCAGCGCCGTCCATTTGCGATATGAACCCATTCGGCCGCGGGGGAAGCACGATGTTCGAACTTGAGTCCGGCGTGGCCGCCGTCACGCTGGCGGATCCCGTCTGGCGCGGCCAACGCATCGTTTGGAAGGACCCCGCCACCTGGCGTCCGATCCTCAAGGGCTGGCTTGCGGCCCGTGCGCGCCCGGACGGGCTGCAGCGGCTGGCCGCCGTAGGAGAGCAGGACCTCTGCTGGGACGACAGCGATTGGCTCGACCTTCTCGCCGAGGAATTGACCACGTCGGTCGAGGCCGTCCAGGCGGAGCTGGCGAACGCTTTCGACGGCGTATCCTTACGCACCTACCACGGTTGTCGGGTTCCCGACGCGGGCGTGTTTTACCGCGAAGGGCTGAAGATCAACGATCCGGAGGCGCTGGCGGAGCAAGCCCGTCGCATCGTCGCCGGATCGGACGATCTCGCGTGGATGCGCCCCGACCTCGAGCAGATGATCGCCGAGTTCGACGACCGAAATCGGGACGAGGGGCGCGTTTACCTGTGCGCGGACGACCGGCCGCAGCTCGACGATATCGGGCATTACCTGCTCTATGGCAGCGAGTGGATTCAATGCCTGTTGGGCTGGGGGCGCCCATCGGGCGCTGCGCCAATACAGCGTTCCCACCATGGTAGAGGTAGATCTGCCTTTCCGATGGGCGACCTGGGCCACGCGGGAGGCGTTCGCACGCCATCTGCTGCAGGAGTGGACGCGGCTGACCGCCAATGAACCGTCCTGGTCGCCGGCGTTGGACTTCTCCATCGTGCTCCACATCGATGTGCCCGCGACCTGCATCGTCGGCCATTACCATCCGTCGGAGCTGAAGGACCCATTCCACGGCAAGCTTCGCCGTCTCACTGCGAATGTGCGATGCCCGGCCTGCGCAGATCAGGCACACGCCGCTCAGCCTGGATAAGTTATTGTAATTGCTAGGATATTTCCGATAAGATATATTGGGCGCGAACCGCGTGTAGCCGAATTCTACGCTCCGGCTGTCGCTGACTCAATAAGCTGCGACTCCGGCCTTGATTGGCGGTTCTCGCCGCTTTTCGGCGCAGATTGCGGCTTCCTGACTCCAAATCTGCGACGAGCCAGCCACTCAGCATCTCGCGGGGTCGGCGCCTCTTGTCGCTTGGCGAGATGGATCGAGGCTCCCGCTCATTCCGCCGTCTTGTCGGCCGCCTCTTGCGGAACCGGATTCGGGCGCCAATGTGTAGCTCGCGGGACCGGGCCCCTCTGACGATCGATGGCGATCGTGATGTCGGACCGCACAGGTGCGCCTGGGGTCCGTGTCGCTCTCCCCCAAGCCCCCATGGGCCCCGGGCGCGCCTCCAAACGGAGGAGCACACATGATCGACCACAAAGTCTGGCGCTTGCGGAACCGGCATCGGGAGCTGGAGCGGATGATCCGCGACGAACAGCGCAGGCCCGAGCCGAACGCGGCGCTCATCCAGGACCTGAAGCGGCGCAAGCTGCAGGTGAAGGACGAGCTGTTCATGGCCGAAGCCGGTCTCGTGCCGGCCTCCATCCGCCCCAGCTACTGACGAAAGCCCGGGAGGCGCGCCCGCGCGGCGCGTCCTCCCTTCGCTCCCGGATCCAAGATGTTCGACCCCCTCTCGGCGGCCGTGCTCGGCCAGCCGCTTTGGATGTGGCTGGCGTTCGCCGGCCTCGTCGTCACCCTGCTCGCCCTCGACCTGGGCGTGCTCCACCGCGACAACCACGAGATCGGGGTGCGCGAGAGCCTGCTGCTCTCGGGCGGCTACCTGGCGCTCGGCCTGGGCTTCGGCGCCTGGGTGTGGAGCCAACTCGGCGCGCAGGCCGGCGTCGAGTACGTCACCGGCTTCCTGATCGAGAAGAGCCTGGCGCTCGACAACGTCTTCGTCATCGCGACGATCTTCGCGGCCTTCGCCGTGCCCCGCGCCTACCAGCACCGCGTGCTGTTCTGGGGCGTGCTGGGGGTGATCGTGCTGCGCGGCGTGATGATCGGCTTCGGCGCGGCGCTGGTCGCCAGTTTCTCGTGGGTGCTGTGGATCTTTGCCGCCTTCCTGATCGTGATGGGGGTGAAGATGTTCTTCGCCGACGGGACGCCCAAGGACCCGCACGAGAGCCCCGTCTATCGCTGGCTGGCCGGGCATATCCGGCTGACCGACCGCTTCCATGGCCATCGCTTCTTCGTGAAGCAGCCCGGCCGCGACGGGCAGCTGGTCTGGTTCGCGACACCACTATTCATGGCGCTGGTTATGGTGGAGCTGGCGGACGTGGTGTTCGCGGTGGACTCGGTGCCCGCGATCTTCTCGATCACCACCGACCCCTACATCGTGTACACCTCCAACATCTTCGCGATCCTGGGCCTGCGGGCGCTGTACTTCGCCCTGGCGGCGGTGGTGGCGCGGTTCGCCTATCTGAAGCAGGCGCTGGCGGCGCTCTTGGTATTCATCGGCGGCAAGGTGTTCTTCGCCGAAGCCATGGGCTGGGAGAAGTTCCCGGCGCCCGTCTCGCTGGCCGTCACCGCGGCGCTGCTGGCGAGCGGCATCGGCTGGTCGCTGTGGAAGACGCGCGGACCAGGTGTCCGCCACTGAGTATTGTCCGCCGCGCAGTAACACCGGGCTCCGAACTCTGACGCACGTGCGAGAGCGGACCCTCGCAGGTCCGCTCTCAACCTAAGCGGAAGTGGGCTTCGCCTCCCCCGCGTGTGACCTAGTTCAGCTTCCGCTCCTCCGCATCACGGAACGGTTTGCTTGGCGCGGCCGGCTCCCCATCGAATATCCAGACCTGGCGGTCAGCCTGCCATAGCTCGGCAGCCTGGCCCTCGCGCTGAGCTTCGGCCCACGCCATCGCCTCGCGATCATTCTCGGCTTCGAACGCATCGCTTCCGGCAAAACGCCCCGCGGCGTCGACCAAGTACAAGCGGTAGGCGGACACAGATTACCTCCGTCGAAGAAGGGCGGCTCCCGCTGGCGCGCCCTCACTTTGGGGCAGCTATCACCGGCGGCAGGGTGCGGTTGTCAGGAACCCGACAGCGTGATGGCGACATCGAAGCCGCACCCCAAACCGTCCGAGGGCTCGGCCGCCGCCAAGCTTCCTTCTGTCGCTGTCGAGCCCCGTGCGGGCCCCGCGCGCCCGACCTATATTGCTGACTTTCGGGGGATTTCCGATGCGGACGTTTAGAGCCTATCTTCTTGATCCCTCTGGCCGGATCACCTGGGGCGAGTGGATCGAAGCCCGGGATCTTCCCGAAGCGGAGGCGAAGGCGCGCGAACTGTGCGATGCCGGCTCGCCGATCGTCGAATTGTGGGAGGGCGTGAAACCGCTGTCCCAGGTGCCGTGTAACGAAGACGCTCCGCCACGGCGGCTGGTCAACTCCTAAGCTCTCCGGTCCGGCCGTCTGCGCGACGCCCGATTGCGGCCGCCGCCAGCGAACCTCGTGAGATCATCGCGCCCTTCCCTTGCCGGAACGGGCAGCGCGTGCGGCGCCTCCGCTGGCCTTCGCCTGGTTGAACGCGTCCGCCGTCTCGCCGGTTAATTGGCCAGCTTCAGTTCGAAGATCCGCACCAATCTGTCCCCGCGCCACAGCTCCCGGCGTTGGGCGCTGTCCTTGTGCTGCACCAACGCGATCGCGGCGTCGTCATCTAGCGCTTCGATGTCTTCACGCGCTTGGATACGACCAGAGAGCGTCGTGTAATAGAGCCGATAGAGCTTTTGCGGGCCGGTCTGCGGAGCTCTATCTCCGCTCAAGACGTCTCCAGCTCACCACGCGGGCGAACGACCGCTTCCGCAGGCGTGACTTCGCCGATCCGGTCCCCATCGAGCCAAACCTCGGCGGAGGCGCAGCTCGGATGCTGATGGAGCCATCTTGCGGCCGCGCTCAGGGCGCCCTCACGGTCCGGGGCCGCGATGAAGTGAACGACCGGGATGGCGCCATCCTGCCGGACGCCGCAGACGGTATAGAGTTGTTCGTCCCGCAAGTTCGCCATGAACTCACTTTACCCAGTCTCGACCCATCTTGTTGTCGTGTTGCCGACAAGGTGGCCACTCTTCCCGCGGCATTCAGCCTTCCCTGGCCTATCAAAACGCAACAATTGTGGGGAGGTGGTCGTTCAACCCGCGCCTGATGCAATGGAAGGGACCTGCCGATGGCGGACACACGGGCCTATGACAAGCCGCTCGAGGTCGAGGTGGTGGATGGGGAGGTTGTCGTCCGCGCCACAGATGGGCCGATGGGCATTTCTCTCACGCCTGACGCGGCTGCGGCGACCGCCCAGGAACTCGCGCGGGCTGCCGACCTCGCAGCCGATCACGCCTCGCAGACGGGCGCGTTTCGGGACTGAATCTCTCGCCGTGAAAAGGCGAGCGTTTCGCGACAGCTGCAGGCGGCCTCTTCCAGTCGTTCATAGTCGACAACTTCAAGCGGACCGCGGCCGCTGCGGATGAGGCCGGCGCGCTGAAGCGCCGAGACCGACGCCGCGATGGTTGTGCGCTGCACGCCCAGCAATTGGGCCAGAGCTTCCTGCGTGATGGGCAACTGTAACGAGCGGCTCTTGTCGCAGGCGTCCACCAGGGTCCGCGCCAATCGATTGTCGACGGTATGGAGCGCGTTGCAGGCGACATTCTGGCGCGCCTCCGCCAAGAGCGTCTCCATGTATTTGTGAACGGCGGTCCTCAGGCCGGGGCTCGCCTCGTGCAGGGCGCGGTATACGGCTGCGGGGCATTGCCACACCTTGCCGCCGATCTGCACCATAGCGCGGCAATGGTTCTGCCGGCTGCCGCAGGCTTCGAATATGCCGACGGCGCCTTCAGCGCCCAATAGGGCGACGTTGACCCCCTCGCCTGCGACCGTCTCCACTCCCAGCACCAGCACCGCGGTGAGTGGAAACTGCACAAGTTCGACGTCTTCACCTGAGCGTTGCAGCACCTGCCCGCGCTCGAGCTGGGCCGCAGCGCCCCGCCCCCTGAACTGCTCCCAGACTTTCGCTTCCACGCTCGCGAGCAGCGCGTTCGATGTCGGCATGATTGGTACGATCGTCCCACTCTGACGCCGCCCCCGGCGCTTTTGGGTAGCTCTACCCCCGTCGGGCGAACGGCGCTGTAGTCTTCCCGACAGCGTTTGATCATCTGACGATTTCGCGTCGTTCTTTCCAAGGTCCGCGGAGAGAAAACGATGTTCTTCCGCCCTTAGGGCGCAACGCCCAACCGTGGGGGAAGGTTGGTGTCGGCCTGGATGTCAGCAACGGCCATGAGGCGGCAGCTGGCGGACCCAGGGCCGGTTGTCTGGAGGGGATCCCCGCGCCAGGCACGCGACGCCGAGCTCTGGCTCAGGCGTTTGGACGGCGATCTCTAGGCATATCTTCGCGGAACTGACCCTAGCTGGCGCCGTTTTCGCCGACGAGCGCGTGAAGCTCCGTTGCGAGTTGCGCAACGGTGAAAGGCTTCTCGACGAACTTCGCCGCGGGCACGCCGTTGGCCTCGACCAACGCGCCGCTGGTCTCACCGCTCACGAACACCACTGGTAACCCCGGTTCGATGGTCCTTCCGAACCGCGCCACATCGAAGCCGGTGACGCCTCGGCCGAGGTTCACGTCGACGATCATGCAGGTGAAGTCTTGCCCGCCACGAAGGACGGCGAAGGCTTCATCGTCCCTCTGGACGCAGACAGGTTCGAAGCTCTCGGCTTCGAGTATATCGGAGAGCAGCTCGCAGACGTGCTGCTCGTCGTCGACAACGAGGATGGCGTGTCGGGATGGGGAATCGGTGCGGGCTCGGTCATCAAGAGGCGGCGGATCAGATGAGGCACAAACAGCCCGCCCCAGAGCTATGTTCCTGCTGTAGGCCGCCGGATGCGGTCCGGCAAGGTCCTCCATATCGGGAAGCCGGCGGCGGCGGGCCGGGTGCTTCCGTCCGCTGTGGCGGCGCCCACCATGGCAAACGCATTCCGCGACGACGGAGATGACCGCTGCCGCAGGCGACCTACTTCGGGTTCCGTTCGCTCCGACGCTGCCTTGCTTGCTCGACTTGCAAGAGCGGCTTCTGTGTTGCGAGGCTACGCCAGATTTCAGCGATCTTCAGGAAGTCAGCACGCTCTGAAGCATTGCGCGCGAACTTCGCCAGCCGCTCTGCCTCTTCAGCACGCTCAAGATACTCGTTCTGCATTGCGCTCCCCCTGCTCGGGGTGAGCAGCACGTGACTGTTTGCACGTTAAAGTCGGATCAGGCCGTATAGTGCGGTGATCGTCCTACAGCCATCCCTAGCCACGCGAGAGGGGCCAACCCCGCGCTATTGCTCAGGATGCTCACCAACGCTTTCGAAGCACGGTCAGTTGCCGGCGCCTTTGAGCGCCCCTGCATTGTCGATGTTCCCAAGTACTCTCAGGCAGCGCGCGCGATGTGCGCTTCGCCCATGTGGATCAGGATTGCGGTGTAGACGATGTCGCTGATCACCATGTCGCGTTCGTCCGCCAATTCCCGGACGCGGCCGACGACAGGCTGCACCAGCGCGAGCGTCACGGACGGCGAAGATGTCGGACCGGTCAGCAGGTACTTCCGGAAGCCGTCAGCCTCTTCGTCCAGGAACCGCTCAAGGACGGCAGCGTAGTGGTCGGCCACGGTCTTGCCGGCGAGCCTGGCCTCGCCTTTCATACGCTTGTGCGCCCAGCGGGGCAGACGCATCGACAGGTTCGTCCGCTGGACGTACTGCGGGGCCGCGTCGCTCTGGCCGATCTCGTGTTCCATCGATCCCATCGACCTCCAACTCGCAAATCAGAGAATCGCCCATGGCGGACTCCCCGTCCAGTCGGTTGTCAACGCGAGGATTCGTCATGCAAAGCCGGAGAACGCCGCGACAGTGGCGGCGGCCCGCCACCGGGCCTCGCTGTGAGGCGACCAATGCTCCGCCCGAGCGCCCATGAGGTGGAACGACGTCACGGGCAACGCCAGCGCGACCAGGATGAGCGGATCGAGCGAGGCGTACGTGAGGGCGCGTTGGCGCGCCTTGGGCACGCTGAGCCTGGCGCACTCTTCCACCCATTGGGCCAGCGCGGGATCGGGTGTGGGCGGACAGCCGGGCGCGCCCACGATCCTCATGGCCGCGCGAACGTGGGAGAGCCGAGCCGGGGTGGAAATCTCGTAGGCGGCTGCGGTTGGCAGTTCGGGTGAGCCGCCGCGCGTGGAGACCTGCCCCCACCGCATTTCCAGGCCCGAGATCAGAGGTCCCCGCCCCATGCAGATGTTCATCTGGGTGCAAGGGCGTCGACCACGTCGAGCACTTCGAGGGTCCAGACGCGGAGGAGGTCCTGCGCAGCGGGCGAGCGCGACCCGATCAGCGCGGCGGCCGCTTCGCCGAGACGCAGCTCCTCCGGCTGCATGCGGGCGATGTTCAGGTCCAGGGGTTCGGAAGCGTGGGTCCAGCCCTCATTCGTCGGGTCGCCGACTAGATCCACGCCGGCTTGGCCGTGGGGCACGAGGGGCTCCCGATGCGTCGGACAGCAGGTCGCCAAAGGGTGTGTCCAGTTCACCCGCACGTGGGGCGGGCGCTCCATCGCCGCGTCTTCTTCCAGGCAGGACCGACAGACAGTCCAAGGGAGCGGGACCGGCATCCCTGCCGGCGCGGCCGATCTGAGGAACGCTGGGTGCACCATCCCCTCTAGGTCGGCGATGCTGCGGCCCGTGCGCGCCGCGACATGGGCGAGCACGACCCGATCCGGGTTGCGATCAGGCTCGTGGATCGACACCCCTATCTCCCAGCCGACCTCGTGCAGGGAGAGCAGCTGTCGATGCGCGATCCGCACCAGCCAGGACGACAGCACCTCGCCGGGCACGGGCTCTACAAGCGGAAGGGCCAGGGTCGGCGCAATGGGAGCCTCAAAGCCCATGTTCCACCTGCTCGCGCTGAGCCACGATCTGTTCGAGCAGGCCGATCATGATGCATTCGGTTCCTGTCCGGATGGCCTCCTTCGCGGCCTTCTCCAGGAGCGCGAACATCGCGCCCATGTTGCCGGCGAGCACATGGAGGGTGTTCATTAGGGCCTTGTCGACCTTGGTTGGCTTGCGGAGCGGCAGGTGCGCCACGCGCTCTCGGACGAGCTCGACGACCCACCGCTCCTTCTTTGCCCACCGAGGCAGGCCGACGATCTCGAAGCGTTGTGCGAGGTGCTCGTCGGCCTTGATCAGCGCCCTCGCCTCGCCGCTGCCAAAGCCCGCGACCGCGATTGACAGCTCGTTCGACAGGTACTTCAGGGTGTTCAGCACGACCTGCTGGGCGGCCGGCCGTTGATCGAGGATGTGCTGCATCTCGTCGATGATCAGCAGACGTACGGTGCGGGCCTCCATGTGGCGGACCACCATGGCGCGCAGGCGCGGGACGGTGACGTCCGGCATCGGCGCCTGCATGCCGCGTAGGATCTCCAGGTAGAGCCGCTTTTCATCGACGGTCGGCGGGCGCCTGGATGGCCACAACCGAGCCCGGCTCGATCTCCTGCCGCGCCTCCTCCTCCAGATAGAGGTCGAGGAAACGGCGGATGATCCGGGTTTTGCCGCTGTTGGGCGGCGCGTAGACCAGAAGGGAGGGCATGCGGACCCGTTTGGGCATCCGCACCAGCTCCAGAAGCCGGTCCACGACCGCCTCGCCGGGCGGATACGGCAGCCAGGCATCCGATTCGATCGCCCGCAGACGGTCTGCATCATCAGCCGTGGCGAGGTGGCGGATGCTGGGGTCTAGGTGGTCGAAAGCCCCGCAAGTGTCGATCTGGGCCATCAGAACGCTCCTCCCCAGCTGTCGTTGGTCTCGGCGGGCGGCTGTGTGGCCTTGCGCGCGTCGGCGAGCCGCTCCTGCATGCGCCGGGCGCGCTGCGAGGTCTTGGCGCTGGCGGCGAGCTCGGCTTCGATCTCCGCCATGGCGCGCCGGGCCAGAAGGCCCTGCGCGGGCCCGCGTTCCCCACGCGTCGCGCGCGCCATCGCACGGTAGAGCGCCAAGGTGGGCGCGCGCCCTGGTTCGTGTGCGAACCGGTAAGGGGCGATGACGTAGCGGCCATGCTCCAGTCGCACCCAGACCTTGGACAGGTCGCGGGGGTCGAACTTGACCTCCACCTTCCCTTTGCGCTCAGCGTAGGCGAGCTTCAGCTCCTCACAGGCATAGTCCTGCCCGAACAAGCGGATGCCGTGGCGGGTGATCTGACGAACAGAGGACGGCAGCATGTCGAGCCGGAAGGCCTCCGGGTCATCGGGCATGCGCGGCGTCTTGCCGGCCGTCGCCTCCTCCCAGGCCTGCAGCGGCGTCTTGCCGAGCGCGGAGTGGACCGTGTTGTGGTAGACGCCGAGGATCTGCTTGGCGAACCAGTCGTCGAGCTCGGCCAGGGTGAGCCTCGCCGAACCTACGCTGTCGTAGTCGCCGCGGGCGCTCGGGCTTGAGTGGGTTGCGCCGGGCAGCATGCGGCAGGCGCCCATCATGGTCCCGATCATCCGCTCGATGTGGCCGCCCCAATGCGGGCGGCCGGCGGGCCTCAGGAAAGTCTCGACGCCCTGGTTCTTCAGGCCGCGTACGAAGACGTCGGCGCGGAACTCCGCCGCCCGGTCGCTGTGGACCAGCCGCGGAAGGCCGCGTGCCGGCCAGGGGTAGCCGTAGCCGCGGGCGCTGAGCCAGGGACCCTTGTCGGCCACAGCGAAGGAGATGGCGATCGCCGCGCGCAGCAACGAAGGCGGCTCGAGCGAGACGTAGTAGCCAACGATCATTCGAGTGGCGACGTCGAAGACCAGCGTCAGCCAGGCGCGCCCGATGGGCTTGCGATGCTGGCTGTCGACAATGATCACGTCAGCCAAGGTGTGGTCGATCTCGAACACCGCCCAAGGCTCGGTCACCAGGAAGCGGCCATGGCGGGGCGTCGCAGCTTCCGCCGCCTTGCGCCCGTAGCGACGGGCTTCGACCTTGGCGCGCTTGAGCTTGTGCAGGCGGCGGATCACCGCTGCCCGGGCGGGTGGCGCAAGGCCTTCGGCTTCGCAGTCGGCGGCGATCTTGCCGACGGTGTCGAGCATCGAGGGCTTCGCCGGGGTGAGATAGTAGTGCAGCAGGCGCTGCAGGATGATCGTCTCGACGCGCGGGTGCAGACGCGAGCGTCCTTTCGGGAAGCCGCGCTTGTGCTGGGCCAGCGCCCGCACGGTGACCTCCCCTGCTCCGCTGACCCGCCGCAGATCGCGGTAGATGGTCGCGCGGTGGACGCCTGCCACTTCGGCGGCGAAGTCGATGTCGACCGATCTGCGGTCCGGCATCGTCACCAGGTCCTGGATGGCCTGGGCTCGCCCGGCGAGTTCGTCGAAGCGCTGCTGCGAGATCGTGTCGATGGGCGCCACACGGGCTTCGTCGCCTGCGGTCATGGCGCGCCCTCGCCTTGCGCCTGCTCCTCGGGGAAGAACAGGGAGAAGCCGACGATCTGGCGGGTGCGCTCATCAATGGCGGTGATCAGCCAGCCCCGCCGGCTGGCATCTGCGGTGTAATCCATCGGCTCGACGTCGATGCGGATCGGCAGCTCGTCTTCGGCGTCCGCATCAGGCGCGGCCCCTCCGCTGTACGGCGGCTGCGCGACGACCTCGTCGAGCAGTTGCGAGACGGCTTCGAAGAGTTCGGGAGACAGGTCCTCGATCTGCCCGATCGGAGGATCTTCGGCGCGGGAAATGTCGGCTTCGATGTTTGGGAAATGCGTGGTCATCGGCTTGCCCTTCTGTGGACTGCCGATGAGCTGGACTCCGAACCGTCAACTTCGCAACTGGCGAACTGCCAGCAAGCAAGTCGCCAACCGCCTGCCCAATTAACAGCAGTTTCTAGATAGAACAAATACTTATACAGGACCGCCAGTATCACTTTGTTGTGAGATAATGGATTCTTGTCTTTTGACAGCTCGCGGGCGGTGGCGGCTGTCACTATCCGCACCGAACACAACCTGATGCGACACTGATTTCGATACGTTCTATAGTGACAGCCTGGCGTCGCCGCTATGGCCAACTGTCACGTGTCACGAAGACGATCGTTTGTGAGACACCTGGAGAACGCGGATGCTGGTCGGCTACATGCGGGTCTCGAAGTCGGACGGCTCGCAGACGCTCAATCTCCAGCAGGACGCCCTGCGGCTCGCCGGCGTTGACGACCGCGCCATCTATGACGACCTGGCCTCCGGTCGGGCCGACGACCGACCCGGACTGCACGCCTGCCTCAAGGCCCTGCGCCCCGGCGACACCCTGGTGATCTGGAAGCTCGACAGGCTCGGGCGCAACCTGCGCCACCTGATCAACACCGTGCAGGACCTCGCGGCGAAGGATGTGGGCCTACGGGTGCTCACCGGCCACGGCGCCGCCATCGACACCACCACGGCGCCCGGCAAGCTGGTGTTCGCGATCTTCGCGGCCTTGGCGGAGTTCGAGCGGGAGCTGATCTCCGAGCGGACGCGGGCCGGCATCGCGGCCGCGCGGGCGCGCGGGCGCTCAGGCGGCCGCAAGTCGAAGATGACCGCCGCCAAGGTCCGGCTCGCGCAGGCCGCCATGGGCAAGCCCGAGACAAGCGTCGCGGCGCTTTGCCGCGAACTCGGCGTCAGCCGCCAAACGCTCTATCGTCACGTCGGACCGAACGGCGAACTGCGCAAGGATGGCCATCAGGCGCTGAGCCGCAACTGACCTCACACGATGCGCCTGCCGCGGGGCTCGTCGAACGCGGTTCACCCCATTCGTCGCCATGAACGTCGGGCGAACGTAACGTGGCCGAGTCAGCAGCCCCCCCTAGCGGGTCAGTTCACCAGATTCTGGCTTGCCTGCGCGATGAGCGCGGCCGCCGCTTCTTGCACCTCAGCGCGACGGGCCAGAACCTCGGGACGGTTCAGCAACACCAACTGCAACCGCTTTGGCGGAAGGTCGGACGTCTGGATGTCGAGATTGAGCTGGCTTTCGAGATAGTACGAGGAGCAGATCGAGGTGGTGACGTTCAGCCTTCCCTGCCGCATCAGGTAGTCACGTTCGATCGCTTGGCGCATCGGCGCCGAAAGTTCCGGGTTGACGCCAAGCTTGAGGGTCACCTGCTCCGTCCACTCCAGGTCCCATTCCGGAGAGACGCTGGTACGGACCGGCTCGTCGACCTGCGAGAGACGCCCAATAACGAAGTCGCGGAAGCTGGATGTTCGAAGGCAGAATGCCCGGACGTGCCAGCGCTGCCCATCGAAGCCGAGCGCGTGTGGTGCGATCGTGCGCACGCTGGGCGCCTCGTCCGAGAACGACAGATAAGACGTGGCGAGCTGCAGGCGGCCGTGGATGCATCTGATCAGCTGACGCAGAAGATCCGGGTCGTAGTGCCTACGAAGGCGCGGCGGCCCCGCGAACGCCGGCGCTCGGCCAATCCAGGACTCGCCCGCAGCAAGGCCGCCCGTCTCGATGGAGCGAAGCTGCGCGAGGTAGGCATCCGCCGAGATGTCGCCGAACGCGGGCTTGAAGTCAGCGCCCGCGACATAGGTCTTCGCCACCTTGTCGTACGCCAGATTGCCCGGTGCGACCTCGTTGTAGCGCGCAATGTCCTGGGAGGCTTGCGGCTGGCTGATCCCAAAGAACTCCATGAGGGCTGCGCGATTAATCCGCCCCTCCCAGTACAGGCGAAGCTCGATGAATCTCAGGCGGCGCTGGACGCTCCAGCTCAGCCGGCTGTGATCCGCATCCATGTGAGGCCTTTCTGTCGCACGTATAGTCTCTTGACCCATTCAGTTAGACAACCCATATAGTTTATAAACCCATAAGGGCTGGGTGCTTTTCAGGAGACTCTTACGTGAGCACGAACGAAACAACGGCGAAGGAGAAGCCGGACAGCGACAAGGGCGGTCCCGGCAGCGGCCATGGCGGCGGCCAGGACAAGAAGGTGGACCTGCTGATCATCGTCAGCGGCGATGAGGTCGAGGTGAAGGCGAAGCTCGACGATGAACTGAGCGAGGTGGTCGAGACGGCTCTCAAGAAGACCGAGCACAAGGGTCGCCCGGTGACCGACTGGGATTTGCGCACGGAAAGCGGCGAAGTCCTGGACCTCAACCGCACTGTCAGGTCCTACAGCCTGCAGGACGGCGCTATTCTGTCCCTGACGCTGAAGGCCGGGGTCGCTGGGTGAACGACCAGGTCGTCGATCCAGCCGTCTCTCGGGCCAAGTTCGAGCGCGAGCTTGAGCAGTTCCGCCGACTTGAGGCCATGCACCGCCAACGCGGCTGGTGGCTCATGTCGGCGGAATTCCCGATCGTGCAGATCGCCTTCTTCGTTCCTAATGTCCGTCCGGCCACGGTGGCTGTCTGCGCCAGGTTCGATTTCACCAACTATGACTTGTGGCCGCCGTCGGTGACCTTCGTGGACTTCCATACCGGCAAGCCGCTCACCCACGAGGAGGTCGGCCTGCAGTTCCATCGAGCGCTCCCGGACGGCACCGTGGCGGCCATGCTGCAGGGGCATCCGGGCAAGCCGGCGTTCCTGTGCCTGCCAGGCGTACGCGAGTACCACGAGCACCCCGCTCACACGGGCGACAGCTGGCTGCTGCACCGCGGCCGCGGCGAAGGGGGATTGCTGTTCCTGGTCGACAAGATTTCCACCTACGGGTCAGAGCCCGCTGTTCTGCAGGTGCAGATGCGGGTCGGCCTCCAGCAGGGATATGCGCCGCTTTGACCGTTAGCCTGACCATAGTTGAGCGCGTCGTAGCGCCGCGCAGCGTCATCGAGGAGACCCAAGCTCACCTGCGCTCCGCCGGCGTGATGGGGTTGGAGGGCATGGCCCTCTGGGCGGGCGCGCTCGAAGACAATGTTTTCCACATCCGCGCGGCGATCGTTCCGCAGCAGCAGGGCCACCGAACAGAACACGGGTTGGCTGTCTCAGTGCCCGGCGCCGAACTCCACCGCATCAACATGTGGTTGCACCGCAACCGGATGCGGCTGATCGCCCAAATCCACAGTCACCCGACCGAAGCCTTCCACAGCGACACGGACGACCGCTACGCCATCGCGACGGCCTTGGGCTCGCTGTCCATCGTGGTGCCCGACTTCGCTGTCCGGCCCTTCAGGCTCGACGACTGCGCCGCCTACCGCCTTTCACCGCGCCCCTGGTGGCACTTCTCCGACCAACCTCACTGGCGCGCTCTCGGCTACCCCGAGCTTTCCCGCACGCTTCAGATCGCGGCCTGAGCCGTGGCGATCGCGAACTTCTTCGATCGCACGCTCTTGAGCGCCGCTCAGGCGCTGCAGGGTTTCAACCCGCAAGAGATCCGCACCCGGCTCGCAGGACTGGCCGTGGAGCTAGCCTTCGATGCGTCGGCGACAACCCGCGCTGAAGGCCGGGCAGCGCTGGACATGGCAGCTCGGCTGCTGGCGCGCCTGTATCCCACCTTGCGGCTCACCCCGTTAGGACTCGGCGGCCGCGGCGCACGGCACTGTTCTGGCCGGGCTGGCCAGGGCGATCAACCCGAGCATTGATCTGCCCAAGACGGGGCGCTCCGCCGTCACCCTGGTCTTCGGCGACACGGCTGTGCGCCGGCGCAATCCAGTCATTTATGCGGGATCAGATGGGTGGCTGGCCAAGGCGTCCGAGAACGGTCCGCAAGGGATCGGCGAAACGGACCTGCCCTATGGTGCGGGAGCGGCGGCGTGTCTGGCCGCTGCAAACGTCTTCCGGGCACTCTTCGCCGACGCCCTTCCCAATCCTCGACTCGACAGCGATGCGGTGCTGTCGACATTCGACTTCTCGACCGGCGCTACGGCCACCCAGGGTCCGGCGACGACGGGCCTGGATCTCGGAGGCGCCCCGATTGTCGGCCTCGGCGCTATCGGCAACGGTGTGATCTGGGCGCTGGCGCGTGACCCCGGCCCGGTTGGCGCCGTGCATTTGGTCGACCACGAGGCGGTGGAACTGACCAATCTCCAGCGCTACGTGCTCAGCACACAGGCGGATGTCGGCCGCGTGAAAGTGGAAGTCGCGCGAACCGCCTTGCTGGCAGGCGCCAGCCGACTCGAACCACTGACGTTCCTGACGCGCTGGGACGACTATGTGGTCGGGCGTGGCCATCCCTCCTTCGACCGCGTGGTGGTCGGCCTCGACTCGGCGGCGGATCGCATCGCGGTGCAGGCTGCCCTTCCCCGACGGGGTTCTGAACGCCTGGACCCAGGCGGGCGATCTGGGCGTCTCGCGCCACGACTTCCTTGGCGAGGACGCCTGCTTGGCCTGCCTCTACATGCCGACCCAGGCCGCCCCGAACCGGGATGAAGAGATCGCGACGGCGCTCGCGCTTCCTCTCGAGCAACCCATCCTGCTCGATATCCGCGAGCGGCTTGTGAATGGGCAGCCAGTGGGTGAGCCGTTCGTGCGGCAGGCCGCCGAGCGGCTCGGTGTCGCCCCGGAGGTGCTCCTGCCGTTCGCCCAGGAGCCGCTGAACCAGTTCTACGCCAAGGCCGTCTGTGGCGGGCAGGTCCTGCGTCCGACTGCTCGGCCACCCGTCGAAGCCCCCCTCGCGTTCCAGTCCGCCATGGCGGGCGTGCTGCTGGCCGCAGACTTCGTGGTGGAGTCTGGCGGCCTTCGGCAGGTCGCGCTGCCGACGAAGACGACGCTGGATCTTACCCGGCCGCTCGGCCGGCGGCTCGGCGTAAGGATCCGCAAGGCCGACGCGGCAGCTCCTGCGCGCTGCCTCTGCCAAGACGCGGATTTCCGCGCGGCCTACGAACGTCGCTATGGCGCCACCAAGCCGGATGAGGCCTGAAATCTGGCTCGTGTGTTTCGTCCGCGCCAAGCCGGCCGGCGACATGCCGGCTAGCGGCTCCGGTCTCGTCCGAACTGGCGAGCCGGATCTGGCGAATGTTCTCGCAGCGCGAATTCCGCAAAGCGATGGAGATCGTAGTCTGTGCGCCCAAAGAGCCGCACCAATCCCCCCTCGATCATGTCAACGCCCGCCCCTGCTTTCCTAGCCAGGTTCAGAACGGCGTGCGCCAACTCGCGCGGCAAGTAGAGCACCACAAGAGGAAAGGCCTCCGCGTGCCGCCCACCGAAGCCTCCGGCGTTGCAGCTGCTCACCGGAAGCGCGCCCAGCGCTGATAGCGCCAGCACTGCGGAAATGACGCCCACATCGAGGCCCCAAAGGTCGTCCTCCGGGAGCTCGGCGTCCTCGAGTTCCTCCGCGTAAGCTTCAGCCTCTTCATCAAGGTCGTCGGCCTTGGCGAACCGATCGAAAAGCGCGCGCTCGCGCTGCACGGCATCAGCGACCACGCCCCAGGAGACGCCGCGGAGGTCGCGGTACTGCTGGTTGCCCTGCAGCCCAATCTCCTCCCCTGATCGGCCTCGGTCTCGCTAATGGTGGCGAGCGCATCGAGGTCGAGCTCTTGATCGTCAGGCGCATGGTAGGTGCGACCGGCTCTCATCGTAGTCCCAGCTTGACTATGAACCCCGGATATGGAACAAAACCGCAACCCTCGACCGGGCGCCGATATGGCGCCACTCTGGCGTCATGAGCTTCGATTCGAAAACCAGCAACGTTCGGCCACTGGACCGCATCAACCTGCGCTTGTCAGCCGCAACGTTCGCCGCTGTAGATGAATGTCGCGCGGCACGGCCCGGCTCGGTGTCTCGAAACACTTGGATCGCCGAGGCGATCGAAGAGAAGCTCGCGCGGGACGCGAGCGCCGGAGCGCAAGCAGAAGGCCAGCGCCGCAATGCCTAGCTTCTATGAGTTCTTCGCCGGCGGAGGCATGGCCCGCGCCGGGCTGGGCGATGGTTGGACGTGTTTGTTCGCGAACGACTTCGACTACAAGAAGGGCCTCACCTATCAGGACAACTGGGGCACCGGCGGCGAACTGAAGATCGGGGATGTCGGCAAGCTGAAAGCCTCCGAGTTGCCGGGCACGGCGGACCTCGTGTGGGGCTCGTTCCCATGCCAGGACCTGTCGCTCGCCGGCGGCGGCGCCGGCCTGAAGGGCGAACGCTCGGGGACCTTCTACCCGTTTTGGAAGGTGGTGAAGGCCCTGATCGCCGAAGACCGCGCGCCTAAGATCATCGCGCTCGAGAATGTTTGCGGGACCCTCACCTCCCACGGCGGCAAGGACTTCGAAGCCATCTGCAAGACCTTCGCCGACGCGGGCTATCGGTACGGCGCCTTGGTGATCAACGCCGCACTTTTCGTGCCGCAGTCGCGCCCGCGCCTGTTTGTCGTCGGCGTGCACAGGGACGTCGAGATCGATCCTGCCCTGATCTCCAGTGGCCCGGTCGAGCCCTTCCACACCGCGGGCCTGCGTCGCGCCTTCGAGCGTGTTGGGAAGCCGGCGCTTAAGAACATGATCTGGTGGAACGTGCCGCCTCCGCCCCGGCGCAACAACACGTTCGCCGACCTGATCGAAGAGAATCCCACCAGCGTCGCTTGGCATACCGCCGCCGAGACCCGGCAGCTCCTGGCGATGATGTCGTCGGTGAACCACGACAAGGTCACGGCCGCCAAGCGCGCGGGCCGCAAGATGGTCGGCGGCGTCTACAAGCGCACGCGCCACGACGAGAATGGGGACAAGGTCCAGCGCGCCGAGGTCCGCTTCGATGACGTCGCCGGCTGCCTGCGTACGCCTGCCGGGGGGGTCGAGCCGCCAGGTCATTATCGTCGTCGACGGCGAGAACGTTCGCAGCCGCCTGATTTCCGCGCGCGAGACAGCTCGCCTGATGGGGCTGCCGGACGAGTACCGGCTGCCAAAGAACTACAACGAGGCCTATCACCTAACCGGCGATGGCGTGGCGGTGGACGTCGTCCGCCACTTGGCGCATCACATCTTCGAGCCGCTGCTGGGCATCGGCCAGGAGGCGACCTGCGCCGAGGCTGACGACGAGGCGGCTGCCGCGTGAGCGTCATCCCCTGCGAACAGGATGTGCGGCTTCGCGCCGAAATCGACCGTTTCGCAGACGCGCTGAAGACCCAGGCCCATCTGCTCGGCGAGCACGGTCTCGATGAGGCGAGCTTCTACGACTCGCCGATCTTCCGCGGCGCGATCGAGAAGCTACGCGGTGAGTTCTCCGCCACGCTCCGCGGCAAGCGCGAGTTCATCCAGCACGTCCTCAATCATCTGGAGGACGGCGGGTTCATCCAAGGCTGGGACAAGGCCAAGCGCGGCGCACGGAACGACTACTACGTGCGGCTTAACAGCGGCCGGACGGCGGTGATCGACCAGAAGGGCTGCCTTGATGGCGCCAACACCAACATCTTCGAGAGGCCGCCCGAGGCCGACGAGTTCGTCACCTGGAGCCTGTGCACCAACACCGGCGCCGATCCGCGGCGCAACGCCTGGTCCGGCATCCACACACGCCTAAGCGCCGAGATGCTCAGCCGCAATCAGCGGGTGGACGGCGTGGTGATCTGGGACATGATCTGCGGCACCTTCGGCCGCCCCTGCCCCAAGCTCCAACGAACTGACATGACGGGTCGCATGACGATCGTCGGCCCATTCCGCACGCCACCGCCCTGCGTCTACGTCCTGCCCGCGCAAATTCCTTCCCCGCGAGTTCCGCACGCGGCCGCCCAGGGCCTGGACAGCGTCGAGTTGCTCAGCGCCTTCCACCGAGCCTTCCGGGGCCTTGCCGACGAGGTTCACTACGTCGACTTCGACGTTCGAGAGAGCGGAGAGGATCTGTTGCGGCGGACCACGATCCGGCGCGCCGGCATAGTCCAGCACGCTTCGGAGTGGACGGCCAACCGGCGTGTCTAGCTCTGAGCCCAGCCTGTTCGGAAGCAATCCGGATCACGTCCGCCGCCCGCCGTTCGAGACGGACGATCTGCGCAGCAACCTTCAACGCTTCTTGGACTCGCCCTTCGAAGGCGATCCTTCGGGCGCTCGTCCGCCGGTCGGCAACTATCGATGGGGCGTCTACGCCTTCTTCGACTACGACGGCGAGCCGATCTATGTCGGCCAGACGAACGAGCAGCTACGCACCCGCATCCGTCGCCACCTGACAAATCAGCGGACTGACGCGGTCGCCATGTCAGTGCTGGACCCGTTCGAGGTGTTCGAGATCGAGGTCTGGCCCCTGCCACAGTTTCAGACGGTTAGCGCCAAGGACAAGGTGTCGGCCCAGCCGGCTAAGGCCCACCTGGACGGCTTAGAGCGGCTGATCACCGCTCAGGCGATCGCGAACTCTCGCTTCAAGGCCATCCTGAACGAGAAGGACCCGCCGCCCGGAGCCTTGCAGGTTGAGGCGCCGCCATCTTTCCGGGACCGCATTGTCTCGCCTCGCGTCCATGAGCTGCGGGCTCATCCCGACTTCCGCATTGCGCGGCGCGCCCTGATCATCTCGCGCCTGGCGCAGGTGATCTCCGAGCGCCAGGTCAAGGGCGGACTGCGGCGCGTACTCCTCACCCAAGCGAAGCGCCTCCAATGGCTGGCTGGCCGCCGGTATGAGGCGACGGGTGGGGCTGCCTCCGTACCAACAGAGGCCGAGCCGGAGGATGAAGAATGAGCGACGGCCGCTAAGCCGCGGTGCTAACATTCTTCTCCCGGGATTGAACACCGGAGCCAATCTGCCGCTGAAGCCATCAGGCGAACGTCACTTAGACGCAGCGTGAGCGGTGATCTCGCAGTCCAGTTCCTTGATGAGGTACTTGCCCCGCTCCAGAGTAACGAGGTTGGTGGCGGTGAGCCCCCAATTGACCCCTGATCGCAGAGTCGCCCCGCTCCGCTGACACCTCGCGTCCGCCGAAGACCTGGTGGGCGATCGATGCCAGCAGCCGCAGCAGGCCACGAGAAGGCCGGCCCAGTACTTCCAGCCGAGGAATACGGATCTCGAAGCCTGCGCCGCCACGGAGCCGCCTCCCGTCTTCACGTCGGAACGAGCCGAGCGGTTCCTTCGCCCGGCCCAGCCAAATCCGGAGGCGAATGCAACTGAAGTCCGCGTTGGCGACGATGCCAACTCCTGCGAGCCAGGGCAGACCCTTTGCATCGCGTGCGATCCAACGCAGCCGCCGCAGGGTCCGGCGCGCCGCCAGGTCCCGCGGTCGCACCGGGAACGCCGCGGCCAAGCGCC
Source organism: Phenylobacterium sp. J426 (assembly GCF_024699945.1). Taxonomy (GTDB): domain Bacteria; phylum Pseudomonadota; class Alphaproteobacteria; order Caulobacterales; family Caulobacteraceae; genus Phenylobacterium. Next base: position 99,310 of record NZ_JAJOMY010000003.1, read on the forward strand.
CGTTCCTTCGCAGACTGGTTGGAGGGCAAGATGGCCAAATCAGACAAACCCGATGCGATCGCGCTTCTGAAGGCGGATCACCGCAAGGTGGAGGAACTGTTCGCCGAGTTTGAAGGCGCCAAGGGCGATGGCAAGAAGCGCAAGCTCGCTGAGCAGATCTGCCTCGAGCTGACCGTCCACACCAAGATTGAAGAGGACATCTTCTATCCCGCCTGCAAGGGCAAGATTGAAGAGGACCTGCTTGGGGGAGGCCTATGTCGAGCACGACAGCGCCAAGGTGCTCATCGCCGAAATCGAAGCCGGCGGTCCGGACGACGAATTCTACGACGCCAAGGTGAAGGTGCTCTCTGAGATGATCGAGCACCACGTCGAGGAAGAGGAGAAGCGTTCGGAGGGGATGTTCGCGCAGGCCCGCGCGGCCGGCCTGGATATGGACGCGCTCGGCGAGGCCATGGCCTCCCGTAAGACCGAACTGATGGCCGAGTACAAAGCCACCGGACTTCCCACGCCTGAGACGCCCACCCTCGACAACACGAGCCTCGGGCCCACGGCGTGAGCGAACCTGGCGGAGAGGACGCAGAGGGCCCGGACCTGCGGTCCCGCACAATCGGCCTCCTTCTGAACACCGCCAGCGGTAGCTGCCGGGCCGAGTCACGTCAGGAACTGGAGGAAATTCTCTCCCAGGCGGGATTGCAGGCCTCGCACACCTGGTGCGGCGGCGGCGAGGAAATCCAGGCCGCACTGGCGGCTGTCCACAGCGGCGAGGTCGACCTGCTCGTTGTCCTCGGAGGGGATGGGACAATCCGCGCAGCGGCCGAAGCGTGCGCCAATCGCCAGGCGCTCCTGATCCCATTGCCCGGCGGCACCATGAACATGCTGCCCCGCGCCCTCTATGGCGACGCCAGCTGGCAAGAGGCTCTGCGCGCAACGCTGGCCGCACCACGTTTGCGGCCCGTCCATGGCGGCAAGGTTGGAGACGACCGCTTCTTCATCGCGGCGATCCTCGGCGCGCCATCCTTGTGGGCGGAGGCGCGCGAGGCCGTTCGCGAGGGAGACATCTCCGAGGCCGCTCGCCGCAGCGTGGAAGCCCTGTCGCATGCGTTCTCGGAAAAGGTCCGTTACGAAGTCGACGGGCGCAATCACGGGGCCGTCGAGGCGGTGTCGCTCCTGTGTCCGCTGAATTCGGCGGCGCTCCCCGACGAGGAAGAGGTGTTCGAGGTGGCGGCCATCGACCCCGGCGGCCCTCTGGATGCGGTGCGGATGGCGCTGACCAGGGATCCTGCGGAGCTGGCGCGAGGATGAGGCCGTGCGGTGCAGCCGAGGGCGCTCCGTTGAACTTCACTCGGACGAACCGATCCCGGCGATCCTAGATGGCGAGACCTTCTCGTTTGGCTTGAGCGTGAAAGTCGAGTTCGCGGCCCGCTCCATCGCCGCCGTCGTTCCTGACCGTCCAGGTGCTGCAAGGCCTGTAGCCTGACGCTCTACTCACAAGCGACCCTCCGAGCGTAAGACGTCCTGATGCTCGGGCGGCGGAAGCGGTGAATAAATGGGGTGTAAAGCTAGGGGCTGCGCGCCTGGTGGGACGCCGGCTGCCCATTCAGGGCCTGCCAGGGCTCTCCAGCCTTGTGGATGCCGATCTCTGGGGTCGCCATCGTAGCGGTCATCCGCCGCGCGATCGCCATCCCCCTGGGCGCCGGTTGCGATCGTGCGATGGCCAGGGGCCCAATACGCCGCGCTGGATCGGCATCGCGAACGCCTCGGAGCTGAGCGCCGCGTAGTTTTACGCCGATGTCCGAAGCCTCCGGATCGCCTAGCGTCCGAGGCGAGCCTACGGCGTGCGGCGAGAGCCAGCCGAGGCTCCGACCCCGCGCCGTTCCCGCGATGGCGCGGGGTCCCTCTGCGGCGCGCCCGCACTGCCCGAGGCCGCGCGTCCCCGTCTTGCCCGACGCGCGGGAGGACGTCACCGCGCAAACGTGAAATGGGCAGACGTAAAATGGGACGTGGCGGCCAAGCGTTCAGGGTCAAGCAGGGTCACGTAGCCGAGCCGCAGGGCGATCAGTCCGTCGCGCCGCAACTGCTGCAGGACGCGTTCGGTATGGGGGATGCTGAGGCCGAGGACGTCGGACAGCATGGCCTGGGTCAAGGGCAGTAAGATTGTGGCCCCGGCCGTCAGGCCGCCCCGCCCCGCCCTCTCATGCAGGTCGAGCAGCAGATGGCCCACGCGCTCGAGGGCGGTGAGGCGGCCCAACCGCAGGATCTGATGGCTGGCCCACCGGCGATCCTCCCGGGCCGACTGGCGCAGGAGGGCGGCCAGACCGGCGTCAAGGCCGGTGCTGCCGTCGAGATCGGTGGCGTCGCCCAAGGGCGACGCGCACACCCGTGTAACGGCCAACAGCTCCCCCGCCCCGCCATCGTCAACGTGCAGCGCGCCGCAAAGATCGCCCGGGGCGTAGAGGCGCAGGACCTGCCGACGTCCATCGGATAAGGTGATCGCCTGCGCCGCCCATCCGAACGTGAGCCGCCAGAGGCGATCGCCAGCTGCATCGGATGCCCCGATGACCTCCCCGACCTGATAGTGAACGTCGGGCGCAGGCGAAAAAAGCGCGCTCCGGTGCGTTCTCGATCTTCACCGGCGCGCTCCTGGCTCCGCGCCTGTGTAGCTGAAGCGGATCTCCGTCGTCCGCCACAAAGGTTAAGCGGTCGAAGAGCCCCCGGCCGACCCTCACCTGGTCGAGCAGGCAGCCCGCCGAGGCCGCCAGTGCGATCTGGCCGTTGTTGGTCGTCATGTGCCTCGCCCAGCGGAGGGAACCGGCTCCAGTCCCGGCGGTGGAATTGCCACTGCGGGCGTCTGGGCCGCAGCGTCGGAAGCTGGCCCATCGGAGCTCGACCAACTTCGATGGGCCATTTTCCGACTCGCGATGGCCATGGCGATATCCGAGACGACAAGTTCCAGCTCCGAGTGCTGATCCTCGTCCCCCCACGCGCACAGCTGGCCCGTGAAGGCGTGAAGACCTCCATCAGATCGCGAGAGCCCAACAGTCGCCTCGGCAAGGCCCTCGATGACGAGCGCTTCACGCGCTGCGCCGGACCGGTTCAAGGCGCTGACGCCTCGGTCCAGCCATCCGGTTCCCAGTGAGGGGTTGCGGCGCGTGCGCCAAGCCGATCCGCTGGTCGGCGCTTGATCGCAGGGCGGCACAGCCGCTAGGCAGATCGCCTCCTCCCGCTCCACAGGATCCTCATGCCGCAGCCTCGCTCCCGCCCGGCGCAAGCTCATCGCTCGGCCGCTGACATCTGGACCGGGCTGGGCCTTGCGGCCGCCCTCATCTTCTTCGTCGTCAGCGGCGCTCTGGCCTACGCCAACATCCAGACGCTGCGCGCGAACAACGCGAAGATCACCCAGACCCACGACGTGATCGTGGCGCTCGACGCCATCCTGTCGACGCTGCTGGACGCGGAGACGGGGCAGCGGGGCTATCTGCTCACCGGCGAGGAGCCGTACCTGGCGCCTTACCAGCGCGCCACCTCGGAGGTCGGGAAACGCGTGGACGCGCTTGCCGGTCTGACGCGTGACAACCCGGTGCAGCAGACAAACGCTGCGCAACTGCGCCTGCATGTGAACGCAAAGCTGCACGAACTGCGCAGGGCCATCGACGCGCGCCGGACAGGCGGCCCCTCGGAGGCGCTCGCCATCGTGGCCTCGGACCGGGGCAAGGCCGAGATGGATGCAATCCGCAGCCGCGTGCAGGTCATGCGCGCTGAAGAGAGCCGGCTGCGTCAACTGCGGCTGGCGGAGATGGGGGCCGCTTCGACCGCCGCGGTTATCAGCGGGATCGTCTCCGCCCTCGTCGGCGCGGGGCTCGCGGTGGCCGTCGCCCTGCTCGTCCGGCGCAACGTCCAGGCCCGGGCGCGCCAGGAGTGGCTGCAGTCGGGCCAGGTGGGACTGACGGATGCGATGATGGGCGACAAGTCGGTCGAGGAACTTTCCGACGCCATCCTCGCGTTCCTGAGCCGCTACCTCGGCTTCCAGGCCGGCGCGCTGTTCAAGGGCGACGCCGGCGGCTTCGTGCGGACCGCGACGCTGGGCGTGCCCGCCGACGCCGACGTGCCCCTCGCCTTCAAACCCAAGGAAGGCCTTCTGGGCCAGGTCGCCGCAGACCCGCGCGCCATCGTGCTGGCGGACATTCCCGATGGCTACCTCACGCTGGGCTCGGCCTTCGGACAGGACAAGCCGCGCCACCTGATCATCCTGCCGACCCTGGCCGATGGCGTGGTCAACGGTGTGATGGAACTGGGTTTCCTGCGCGAGGTGGACCCGCTGACCCGGCAGCTCCTCGACCAATCCGCCGCCGCCATGGGGGTGGCGCTGCGCTCGGCCAAGTACCGCAACGAGCTCCAGAACGCGCTCGAGGAGACGCAGCGACAGGCCGAGGAGCTGCAGGTGCAGAGCGAAGAGCTCCGCGTCTCCAACGAAGAGCTCGAGGAACAGGGTCGTGCGCTGAAGGAGTCCCAGGTCCGTCTGGAACAGCAGCAGGTCGAACTCGAACAGACCAACAGCCAACTCGAAGAGCAGGCCCAGACCCTGGAAACGCAGCGCGGGCAGTTGGAGCGGGTGGCGGCCGACCTGCGCCAGAAGGCCGGCGAGCTCGAGCAGGCGAGCCGCTACAAGTCCGACTTCCTGGCCAACATGAGCCACGAGCTTCGCACGCCCCTCAACTCGCTGCTCATTCTGTCAAAATTGCTGGCGGACAACCCGGAGGGAAACCTGTCGGACACCCAGGTGGAATACGCCCGGACGATCGAGTCGTCGGGCAACGACCTCCTGCTGCTGATCAACGACATCCTGGACCTGTCGAAGATCGAGGCCGGCCACTTGCGTATCCAGCCGGAAAGCGTCCCGCTGCGCCGGCTGGCCGCTGACCTGAAGCAGGTGTTCGCGCCGGTGGCCGAGGCGCAGGGCCTCGGGTTCGAAATCGAGATCGGCGAAGGCGTTGCGCCGACCTTGGAGACCGACCGCCAGCGCTTGGAGCAGATCCTCAAGAACCTGCTCTCCAACGCCTTCAAGTTCACCGAGGCGGGCCGGGTGAAGCTTGCGGTCGCCGCGTCCGGCGCAGACCGCGTGGCGTTCGCCGTGACGGACACCGGCATCGGCATCTCGCCGGAACAGCAGGCGAGCATCTTCGAAGCCTTCCGACAGGCCGACGGCACGATCAGCCGCCGGTACGGCGGTACCGGCCTCGGTCTCTCCATCTCCCGGGAACTGACCCGCCTGCTCGGCGGCGAGATCCGGCTCGAGAGCGAACCCGGGGTCGGCAGCACCTTCACCTTGACCCTCCCGCTCGTGCACGACGCCGCCGGGATCGCGGTCCCTGCGCCTGAGTTGGCGCCGGCGGGCGCCCCGGACCCTGCGCCCGCCCCGCCTCAGCGCCGCACGCCCGTCACGGCGGACCTCGAGGACGACCGCGACGCCTTGACGACGGCCCGGCGCCTGCTGCTGGTGATCGAGGACGATCCCGCCTTCGCCGCCATCGTCCGGGACCTGTCACGGGAGCTGGGGTTCCAGTGCATCGTCGCGAACACCGCGCAACAGGCCTTGAACCTAGCGCGACAGCACCCGCCGAACGCCATCGTGCTCGACGTCGGGCTGCCGGACCAGTCGGGCCTCACCGTCCTCGATCGCCTCAAGCAGGACGACCAAACCCGGCACATCCCCATCCACGTCGTCTCGGCCGCCGATCACACCCAGACGGCGCTCGCCCTGGGCGCGGTCGGCTATCTGGTGAAGCCGGTCCGCCGCGAGCAGCTCGCCGACGTGCTGCGGGGCTTGGAATCGAAACTGACCCGCGGGGTGCGGCGCGTGCTCGTCGTGGAGGACGACCCCGTGCAGCGCGAGGCGGTGCGCGCCCTGCTGTCGTCGAGCGACGTGGAGACGGTGGGCGTCGGCACGGCCGCCGACTGCCTGGCGCAGCTGAAGGGCGAGACCTTCGACTGCATGGTGCTCGATCTCACGCTGCCGGACGCGTCCGGCTACTCGCTCCTGGAAACCCTCAGCGAGGGGGAGCACGCCTTCCCGCCCGTCATCGTCTACACCGGCCACGACCTTTCCCCCGATGAGGAACAGCGGCTGCGCCGCTATTCCAACTCGATCATCATCAAGGGCGCGAAGTCCCCGGAACGCCTGCTCGACGAGGTGTCGCTCTTCCTCCACCAGGTCGTCGCCGAGCTGCCGCCCGAGCAGCAGAAGATGATCCGCAAGGCGCGCAGCCGGGATGCGGTGCTGGAAGGCCGGCGGATCCTGATCGTCGAGGACGACGTACGGAACGTCTTCTCCCTCACAGGCATCCTCGAACCGCGCGGCGCAGTGGTCCAGATCGCGCGGAACGGGCAGGGAGGCGATCGAGGCGCTGCGGGAGGCCGACGCCAATCCCGCCCGCGCCGTGGACCTTGTGCTGATGGACGTGATGATGCCGGTGAAGGACGGGCTCGCGGCCACCCAGGAGATCCGCGGCGATCCCCGCTGGCGCGATTTGCCCATCGTGATGCTCACCGCCAAGGCGATGCCGGACGACCAAGCGCGCTGCCTTGCCGCGGGCGCGAACGACTACATAGCCAAGCCCATAGACGTGGACAAGCTCCTCTCGCTGGTCCGGGTGTGGATGCCGCGATGAGCTGCCGCCGATGACCGACAGCGTCGAGGACCTGGAGATCCAGCTGCTGCTGGAGGCGCTCTACGGCCGCTATCACTACGACTTCCGGAACTACGCCCGCGCCTCGATCAAGCGCCGGATCACCCAGGCCCGCCAGAACCTGGGCTTCGCGAGCGTCTCGGCCCTGCAGGCCAGCCTGCTGCACGATCCGGCCACCCTCGGGCGGCTGCTCGGCTATCTCACCGTCCAGGTGAGCGAGATGTTCCGTGACCCGTCCTACTTCCGCGCCCTGCGCGAGAAGGTCCTGCCCCACCTGCGCACCTATCCCTCGCTGAAGGTCTGGGTGGCGGGCTGCAGCCACGGTGAGGAGCTCTATTCGCTGGCGGTCCTCTTCCATGAGGAAGGCCTGCACGATCGGACGCTGTTCTACGCCACCGACATCAACCCCGAGGCGCTCCGCGCGGCCGAGGCCGGCGTCTACCCGCTCGACCAGATGCGCAAGTTCACCGAGAATCATCAGAAGTCGGGCGCGAAGACCTCCCTTTCGGACTACTATGTCGCCGACTACGGCCGCGCGATCTTCGACAAGACGCTCCGCAGCCAAGTCGTCTTCTCGGACCACAGCCTGGCGACCGACGCCGTCTTTGCTGAGATGCACCTGATTTCCTGCCGAAACGTCCTCATCTACTTCGACCGTCCGCTGCAGGACCGGGTGCTGGGCCTCTTCCGGGACTCCCTGGCGCGGCAGGGCTTCCTGGGCCTGGGGGCCAAGGAAAGCCTCCGCTTCTCCACTCATGCCGAAGCCTTCGCCGCGTTCGTCGGGGAGGAGAAAATTTACCGGAAGCGCGAGCCATGAATTCCCCCTGCCACCGGGCGGTAGCGATCGGCGGATCGGCGGGGGCGGTGCAAGCCCTGCTGCAGATCCTTCCCGCCCTGCCGCCCACCTTCCCCGCCCCCGTCCTCGTCGTGGTGCATGTGCCGCCCGACCGGGAGAATGCGCTTGTGCCCCTGCTCGCCGACCGTTGCCGCCTTGAGGTCAAGGAGGCCGAGGACAAGGAGCCGGCGCGTCCAGGCGTGGTGTATTTCGCGCCTTCGGACTATCACCTTCTTGTGGAGGCGGATGGTTCGCTCTCCCTGTCGTCGGACGAGCTCGTGCGCCACTCCCGCCCCTCCATCGACGTGCTGTTCGAAAGCGCCGCCGACGCGCTCGGTCCCGGGCTCGCCGCCATCGTGCTCACAGGGGCCAACGAAGATGGCGCCCACGGCCTCCGCGCCGTCGTCGACGCCGGCGGGACGGCGATCCTGGAGGATCCCGCAACGGCGGCGGCGCCCCACGATGCCGCAGGCCGCACGCCAGGCTGCGCCGGAAGCCGCAGTCATGGGCCTCACGGGCATCGCCGCCTATCTGTTGAACCTGAGAACACCATGACCGCCGCAGACGAGCCGATCAACATCCTGCTCGTCGACGACCTCGACGAGAACCTGCTGGCCCTCGAGGCGCTGCTGCAGCAAGAGGGGCTGTCCTGCCTGAAGGCCCGGTCCGGCGAGGCGGCGCTGGAGATGCTGCTCGTCCAGGACGTCGCCCTGGCGCTGCTGGACGTGCAGATGCCGGGCATGGACGGTTTCCAGCTGGCCGAACTCATGCGCGGCGCCGAGCGTTCGCGGCACATCCCGATCATCTTCGTGACAGCCGGCAGCGCCGATGGCCAGCGCCGCTTTCGCGGCTATGAGGCCGGAGCGGTCGACTTCATCCAGAAGCCGATCGAGGCCGACGTGCTGCGCAGCAAGGCCAACGTCTTCTTCGACCTCTATCGGCAGCGGCGCCAGATCATCGCCCAGCGCGACGCCCTGGAGGCCTCCGCCGAGCGACTGAGGACGGTCAACCGTCACAAGAACGAATTCCTGGCCGTGCTCGGCCACGAGCTCCGCAACCCCATCATGGCGTTGACCGCCGGCCTGCACTTCCTGAAGCGCCGCAAAGACCCGGAAGCGGCCGCCGAGATCCAGGCCCAGATGGAGCGGCAGGTGGCGCACCTCACGCGCCTCGTCGACGACCTCCTGGACATCTCACGGATCGACCAGGGCAAGCTCGCGCTGAAGCGCGAGCCGGTGTCGCTGCAGACCATCCTCGACTTCGCCGTGGAGGCGAGCCGTCCGCAGATCGATGCCGCAGGCCATACGCTCGCCATCGAGACGCTCGATACGCCCACCTCGGTGCATGGCGACAGAACCCGGCTCGCCCAGGTCGTCAGCAACCTGCTCAACAACGCGGCCAAGTACACGCCCGCCGGCGGACGCCTCGCTCTGGGCGTCCGGGTCGCCGATGGCGTCGCCGAGATCGAGATCTCCGACAACGGCATCGGCATCCCTGAGGCCATGCAGGCGGAGATCTTCGAACTCTTCGCCCAGGTGAAGAGCCCCACGGAACGCGCGCAGGAAGGCCTCGGCATTGGCCTCGCCCTCGTCAAGGAGCTCGTGGAACTCCACGGCGGCACGGTCCGGCTGAAGCACAGCGCGCCCGGTCAAGGCAGCACCTTCGCCGTGCGCCTGCCCGTGCTCGTCGCCCCGATCGAAGAGCGGGCGGCGGCCGACGTCGAAGCCTGACGGCGGCTCCGCAGACCGCGTCCAGCCAGGACCGCCCGCTTTCGGGGTGCGCGACGCCATGTCGCCATGCGCCCTCTCGTAGGGCAGGCTGACGGCGGACGGCGGACAGGGCTGTCCGACGTCAAACCCTCGCGCCGCGCTTCGCTTCGGCTCACCTGGAGATTGTTAACGCTCTTCGGTCATGGCGCGTATCGCACGCAGCTCCATGAGCTTGCACCGGCGGCGGGTTCCGGAACGGGCCGAGCGGTCCTTCGCTCGGCCCACCAACCCGGAAGCCAATGCGGCTGATCGCCTTGGCGATGATGCCAAACCCTCGCGGGCCAGGGCGAGCCCTTTGCATCGGCCAGATTTTGCCGGACCGATCGCCGTCCCGCAAGGGCGGCAGGCGGCTAAGGTTCACGCGTCTGCGTGAGGCCCCAAGCTTGGCTTCACCTGGCGCCCCCTCCGCCAGAACCACGGAGCGCCGAAAAAGCCTGTATCGTCGTGGAGTCGACCCTCTTCGGGCTGGAGGTGACATAAGGACGTCAACGCGATGACGACAGACCACCCCCGCCCCAACTTGGAGGCGTGCCTTCGGAAGGCCGCCGAGTACGAGCATTTGGCCTTGCAGGTCCGGATACCGTTGCACCGCCAAAGATACCTCGAACTCGCGAGCGGCTGGCGCGACCTGGCCGCGGCGATGCAGGCCAGCGGCAGGAAGCCGCCCGTCTGATCCTTGCCCGATGGAACGCGGCCAGAGCGGCGCGAAGCCCGCCGCGTCAGCCTCGCGCCGCTGCGGACAGTCTGGCCGTGAGCATCTACGCCAGGGACGAGAGGCGGCGCTTCAGCCTCCTTCGAGACCGGATGGCCCACAGGCTCGCGCCCCGCGCTCGTCAAACCGAGCTCGTTCAACACCTCGGGTCACCGGGTCTCCTCTGATCGATGAGGCCGGCGAGTTTCGGCAGATGTTCGCATCGACGGAGATCGAGCATCGGCGACACCTCGCGCAGATCGCGGATGACACCCGCGCAGGCAGCCGAGACGCCGACGGCAATCTGCTCGGCGCGCCCTGACCGGATTCGGCTGCACCGATATACGCCCTGCCCGAGGACCTCCCGCAGCGGAGGCGTGCCGCTCGACGGTGCACATCGGCAGATCGGCCAGTTCGTCGAGGGAGGAGAGCCGCCCGTAGAGTTCGCGTAGACGTCCATAAGCAGCTCCCGCGCGCGCGCGGTGTCTTGGCGTTGTGAACAGGGCCGCAGTGGTCAGGATCCCGTCGGACTGGCTCCGCACGATGCCCAGCAGCGTCAACCCTGAGACGCGGCGTTTCGCGGTCTCGAAAGGCAAGGCGAACGATTGGTCCAACGCACTGACGCTGATCGGGCGGCGAAGGTCGTCCGGCGGCCGCGCCTCGCAGGTGCCGTAGGCCCTCTGCAGGGCGGGTCGGCAGGATTCAATGGACGTTGGCCTGGGTGACCGCCACGATGAATAGCGCCATGCAGTCAAAGCCCGCGCCCGACCCTCACTTGGTCGAGCAGGTAATCCGCCGGTGTCACAGTGAGAACTGGCCCCTCGTAATCGTCATGTGTCTCGTCCCAGCTGGGATGCTAGTCGATGTAAGATCGGCAACTTCGGCCGCGGCCGGTCAGGGCGACGCGATTTGCCAACGTCAAGCCGACGTCGATCTGTGGACTGGGCTGTCCAACAAGCGGCCATTCCTTAGCCAGTTGAAAGGTCCAAACCTACGCTGGCGCCGATTAGGAGCGAGCGGGCTCCCCTGCCTCCCTGAACGAGGTTCTGCTACGTGTCGAGGCCGTGTAAAAACTCGCTGCCGGCGCTGAGCCGCTGATGGCAGGCGGGCTAGACGCGCCGCTCCCTCAGGTCCGGATCGCCGCGATCAGCGGCCCCGTTCCGAGCATCTGCATCACCCGCTTCATGTTGTAGGCGAGGATGTGGAGACTGATCTCCGTCTTCACGTTCGGGAGCCGCTTCATTAGGAAGTGGGTGTGGCCCATCCAGGCTTTGATCGTCCCGAAGGGGTGTTCGACGATCCGCCGGCGGGCCCGCATGGCGTAGGGCGCGAGATCCATCCGCCGCTGCAGCGCCTCGATCGTGGCTTCATGCTCCCAGCGGGTGATCCGGCGCTCGACGCTGGGCGTGCACTGGGGCTTCAGCGCGCAGGCCTGGCAGCTCGCCCGATCCCAGTAGCGATGCAGGGTGAGCCCCTTCTCGACGGTCGTCATGCGCCGCCGGAGCAGGCTCCCGCCGGGACAGCGATAGGCGTCCTGCTCGGGCACGTAAGCAAAGTCCTGCTTGCCGAAGCGTCCATCGGCCTTGGCACCTGAGGTGAGCGGCTTGGGCACGTACGGCGTCACGCCGATCTGCTCGCAGGCCAGGATCTCCTCGCCGGAGAAGTAGCCTCGGTCGGCCAGCATCTCGAGCCGCTCCACGCCCATGGCGTCCTTGGCCTTGCCGCTCATCTCGGCGAGCTGCTGGCGATCGCTGCCCGTGGTGATCACGTCATGGGCGACGATCAGGTGGTGCTCGGCGTCGACGACGCTCTGGACGTTGTAGCCGACGATGCCGCTGCCGCGGCCGCTCGTGGCCATGGATCGCGCGTCCGGATCGGTCAGCGATACCTGGCCGTCAGGGGACGCCTCCACCTGCGCCTCCATCGCCTTCAGCGCCTGCATCTGCGCCCGCAGCGTGGCGATCTTGTCCTTGAGCTTCACGGTGCGGGCTTCGACCGCCTCGCCCTCGAGACGGTCGGCGGTGTCCAGCTCCTGGAGATAGCCGGCGATGTGCTCCGCGACCTGCTCGATCCGCTTCTTCAGCTTGGCCGGCGTGAAGTTCTTGTCGCGGGTGTTCACCGCCTTGAATTTGCTGCCGTCCACCGCAGCCACCGCCTGAGTGAACAGGCCGATCTGACGGCACAGCACAATGAAGTGGGCGCAGGCCGCCTGGATCGCTGCGCCGTTGTCCTTCCGGAAGTTGGCGATGGTCTTGTGGTCCGGCGCGAGCTTCCCCGTCAGCCACATCAGCTCGACGTTGCGCTGTGCTTCGCGCTCCAGCCGCCGGCTCGACTGCACCCGGTTGAGGTAGCCATAGATGTATAGCTTCAGCAGCATCGCCGGGTGATACGCCGGCCGGCCCGTCGCAGCCGGGACGATCTCGAAACCCAGGCCGCCGAGATCCAGCTCATCAACGAAGACGTCGATCAGCCGAGCCGGGTTCTCGTCGCTGACGTAGTCGTCCAGACAGCTGGGAAGCAGCACCGGCTGACGGCGATCTTCACCCTCGACGAAGCGGCTCATCAGCGCCTCCCGACCCGTGTGTCAGGAGTCTGCCCTGCTTCGCGTTTTTACACAGCCTCTGTCGGAAGCGGACCTTTGCAAGGGCTGCTGGCCGGCAGGGTTCGAACCCGCAGCAAACGAGGTCTGGACCTTTCGGAACTGATCGACGCGGCTAGCTTCGACGCCAAGGACCTGCGCCTCGATTGGGAGGTGGCCGCCCGCCAAGCAATGACCTCTAGGCCCCCTCGGCGCACACGGTACGCACCGCCTGCAGGACCGCGTGCGGTTCGATGGGCTTTTGCAGGCGCGGAGCGTCCTGCAGGGCTGGTGGGATCATCTCCGCGTCGTACCCGGTGACGAAGATGATCGGCACGCCCCCGGCCTGCAGGCGCTCGGCCGCAACGAAGCTCAGACCGTCGCCGAGATTTATGTCCACCAGGGCGCAGGTCGGCTTGCGCGCCTCCGCGGCCTGCACCGCATGGTCCGGGTCATAGAAGGGCCCGATCACCCGCGCCCCGGCGTTCTCGAGGGTCCGCCGCGCGTCATCGGCCAGGTAGTAGTCGTCTTCGAGCACGAGCACCTCGACGCCGACCAGCTGTATCTGAGGGCTCATAAGTCATCTCCGATCCGAGACGGGTCGCCTGGAGCGTGCGTCGCCAGAATGCTCGCGCCGTGCACAAGGGGGAAGGAGATCTCGGCCCGGACGCCGCCCGGCAACAGTTCGACCCGACCCGTGCCGCGCAGCTCATAAGGCACCCGCTGCTGGATCAGCTCTGAGCCGAAGCCGGCGCGGCGCGGGTTGGCGGCGATCATCCGGACGCCTCTTTCGAGCCAGACAAGTCGCAGCCGATTAGTCTCGCGCTCGCCCCGTTCGAGCCACCAGCGCACCTCCAAGGAGGCGCCGGCCTGGGCGAAGGCTCCGTACTTGGTCGCGTTGGTAGCCCACTCGTGGATTGCCAGGGTCAGGACTTCGGCGGCCTTGGGCGCCAGTTCAATGTCGGGACCGCTCAAGTCGACGACGTCGTCGTCCGTGTTCTGTGCGAGCAGCTCTTCCCGGATCAGCATTTCGAGATCGACGCCCGCGCCAGCCGCTCGGGTGAGCATGGTTTGGGTGCGGGCCAAAGACGCAAGCCGGCCATCGAGGTGGTCGGCGACGTCCTCAAGATTGTCGCCGGCCTCGATTGTTCGACGCGCCACGGACCGAACGACGGTGAGAATGTTGCGCACCCGGTGCTGTAGTTCGGCCAGCAGAAGCCTCTGCCGCTCGACCCCGCGTCTCTGTTCGCTGATGTCGATGACGAACTCGACGATCTCGGTGTCGCTCAGACGACGCGGGGCGAACAGGCCCCACCAGCGCAAGCCGTCCTTGCGGAGATACTGCTTCTCGTGCGGCGTGGACTCGCCGTGCTCGCGCAACTCCTGCAATGCGACTTCCGACACAGGGTAGAATTCGGGCGGCGTCAGCTCCTGCCACGATTTGCCGATCACTTCGTCGCGGGCGAATCCAGTGAGCCGCAGGAAGGCGTCGTTGACCTGGCTCAGCCGGAAGTCGGGGCCCCAGAAAAGAACGCCCACCGTGCTGATCGAAATCGCGCTCTGAAGCCGCGCCTCGCTGACACGCAGCGCCGCCTCGGCCCGTGCGCGCTCTGCTGCGGCCCAGGTGCGTTCGCCGACCTCTCGCACGAGCGAGATCTCAGCCTCCGTCCACAGGCGCGGCGTCTCGGATTGAACGCCGAGTTCGGCGACCAGTCGACCGCCCTTGACGAGCGGCGCGACGATCGCAGCCTGCACGCCGACCGCGGCCCACGCCGCACGCTCAGTTGTGTCGAAGCGGGGGTCCGCATTCACGTCGGCGACCGCGAAGCCTTCGCCGCTATAGCGTCTCGCCATCACATCCGTGCCGAAGCTCTCGTAGGTGAACCGATCTGGGAAGGGAGCCGGTGCGGGCCGATCCGGAGCCGTAGGCCGTACAAACTGGCCGCGGATCGCCCCTATCTCCGCTCCGCGTTCGCCCGCCACCTCCGCGTACATCGCGCGGTCGACCCCCAGATGCGCGCCGAGAAGCTGGGTCGTGATCGCCTGCATCTCCCCTGCGTCGGCGTGCGGACGGAGCGCGTCGCTCAGCTTGAGAAGGAACGCTTGGCGCTCCTCGCTCTGACGCAGCCGCTCTTCCGCGCCTTTCCGGTCGGTGACGTCTTCATAGAGGATGACGACCCGGTCGCCGCCTGCGGGATAGACGAATGTCTCGAACCAGCGGCCTGGCGGTCCGTGCTGATGTTCGAAACGTCTGGGTGTCCCCGTCTTGGCGACCGCCTCGAAGGTCTTCGTCCACATCGGGTCGACGAAGGGGAAGACTTCGCTTGCCCTTCGGCCCTTCGCCTCATCGATGGCGATGCCGAACAGGCGCTCGAAGGCCGGGTTCAACTCCAGGTAAAGCTGGTCGACCGCATGTCCCTGCTCGTCACGAACTAACTCAAGCTCGCAATAGCCCTGGCCCATCGTCTCGAAGACGGCGCGGTATCTCTCTTCGGCGGGGGCGGCTCCGTTTCCGGCCGCTGGGCGATCCACTAGCGCCGCCTCCGCCGCAGCCAGGCGCAGGCGGAGTATGTCGATCTCGGTGGGCTCCTCCATACGGCATCAACGCACGACAGCCCGGGTTCGTCACCTTCCACGCCCGCTATTTTGAGCTCAAAGTTCTGCCCTCCGGCGGCACACGAAGGGAGCTGACCGGGCAGCCGCGGATCCGGCTCGCCCTGTGCATTTTCATCGACTGGAAACTTCGCCGCTACGAACGCGCGACGCCAAAGCTGAATCGCGACGGTCGCTCATCGATCTTGGCAAATCCATGGCGACATCGTCGCTCGACGCGTGGAGATCGGCACCTTACGAATGCGTCCTTGTCTCGAGGAAGTAGAGAGAGCAGTCCGCCTGTTTAGCCAGAGCTTAGTCCACTGTTTGTCGGACAGGAGACCAACTCCGTGCGACACGACGTTGCGTAGGAGCCAGCGGGCGGAACGAACAGGGAATCTCACAATTGACATCGGAGCGTTTGTCGGTGGCGGATCGTTCGGAGCCGCGTCAAAAGACGCCAATCGACCCAGCGAAGTCTTAGCCCTCGGACGCGAAGCCAACAGCCCCTGCTGGGCTGACGCTAAGGCGGCGCTGACGCGCCTTGAGCAAACGTGCTATCGTAACGGTATGGATAAGGCTTCGATCTACCTTGAAAGGGCCAGCAAGGCAGCGGCCGACGCCGCTGGGGAGCCCGACGAAGCGGTACGCGATACGCTCCTTCAGATAGCGGAGACGTGGCTCACGTTGGCGGAAGGAAGCCTGCTCGAGCGCCGAGCCTTCAGCGGCGGCGAGGAAACGACCAGCGAGGTTTGAGCCCTCGCGCGCGAAGCCCACCAGGCCTTGCGAAACGTCGGTCCAGCGCTAGTGAAGGGTCGCCGGTCGTCGGCGGTCGCGAGCCATGTAAGCTCAGCGAGACACGCGGCAGACACGATGTCGCCCCGGTCCTCACACTGGCGCTGGCTGCGAACCCGCCCGTGAGCGGCGCACCGCGTCGATGGCGTCGGAGAGCTCGCGCTAATCTTACTCGGTGTCGCTGGACGCTGCCCCGGCCGTGACCGACGCCGCAGCGCCGCCTCGCCGGCAGGGCGGACGCTTGAGAGCAGCGGCGTCCATTCGATCGTCCATGCCACCTGAACGAATGTCGGTTGAGGACGACGCCCTCAACTAGCCTTACTGCCGCAAGCAGGCAGTAAGGTGAAGCGGGCCTGCGCCTCTCTCGCCTGCCGCCCGCGACGTGTCGTTGGGAGGGCTACGAGGTCGGCGCCGCGCAAGGCGGCGCGGCCCCCGCCCTGGCCGATCTGTCGGTCCTCGTACTTTCCGCCCGAGCAGGCGGAGACTCTGAGGTGGAAGGCCCGGACGCCGGAGCCGATGACTATCTCGTAAAGCCGTTCTCCTCGCGCGAACTGCTCGCTCGCGTGGGCGCGAACCTCGCCCTCTCAAAGCTACGCCGGGCGGCTCTGTCGGAATCGAGCGCCCGCACCGCTGAGCTCGAGGCGCTCATAGATGCGGTGCCGGTGGCGGTTTGGTTCACCCATGACCGCGAGGCGCGTTCCGCCTGGAGCAACGCCTTCGCGGCAAAGATGATGGGGCTCACGCTCGATCGAAACCCCTCGCGTTCGGCTCCGGTAGCGGAAGCGCCCGACCCATTTCAAAGTCTTCCACGCCGGTGAGCCGGCGAGGACGGCGGACTTGCCGTTGCAGAGCGCTGCCCGCGGCGAGGCCGTGCGAAACCTCGAGCAGGCGGTCCGGTTCAGCGATGGCTGGATCATCTACCTGCTGACCAATGCGGTGCCGATCCGGGAAGCAGCTGGGGACGTGCGGGGCGCGGTCGCCGCCGCCGTCGAGATCACGGAGGCCAAGCGCACGGATGAGCTTCGGAATCTCCTCATCAACGAACTGAACCATCGGGTGAAGAACACCCTTGCCACCGTCCAGTCCCTAGCGATGCAGACCCTACAGGTTCACGCCAAGCCAGGAGCTTTCACGTAAGCCTTCGAGTCCCGCCTGCTCGCCCTGTCGCGCGTCCACGACCTTCTGACCCGCCAGAGCTGGTCGGGCGCCGACCTCGGGGAGGTCGCCGAAGGCGTGATCGCACCCTATCGAAACAGCAGCGCCAGCCAGTTCCGGCTCCGTGGGTCGTAGGTGCATCTGGAACCCCAGACGGCGCTTTCTCTGTCGATGACGTTCCACGAGCTCGCCACGAACGCCGCCAAGTACGGGGCGCTTCACGATCCGAGGGATCGGTGGACCTCGAGTGGTCGCTGGCGCCCGAAACCGGTGTCCTGAGGATTCCGTGGCGTGAACAGGGCGGCCCACCTGTCTCGCCTCCGAGCCGCCGCGGCTTCGGTACGCGACTCATCGAGCGCGGCTGGCGCGCGAACTCTCCGCCCGGGTGGACATCTCCTTCGATCCTGCGGGGGTCACCTGCGAGATCGTCATGCCGCTTGCGGATCAGCCTCGCCCCCACCACACACCGGAGCCCGCCTGGGTCGTGGTGGCGTGAGAATGCGTCAAGTCCGCCTCCCACACCGCACCACCCCTGCCTCCTTCGAAGACCCCGGCGTGGATCGGCGACGATCGGATCGGCGGATTGACCCGCGACTCCGAAGATGGGCGAGTTCCATCTGACATCGCCCTGCGGCCCTCTGGAGTCGGATTTTAGCTATCAGGTCGCGCCGAGCGTCGCCGGAGGAGGGCGGTCGTCTCGCGCCACCCGCCCGCTGAGGTCTGACGTGCGCGGCAACGGCACGTTCGGCAGCAAGTGTTGGAAGTGGTCCTCGACCACCTCATAACATTCGCAGGAGCGCAGACGCAGCCCATCCCTGTCCAACACCTGGATCCGACCGCGCCGGTATTCGATGAGGCCGTCATCCTGCAACTGGCGCGCTACCGTCGTCACGGTCGTCCGCTGCACCCCAAGCATTTGCGCGAGGCTTTCCTGCGTCATCCGGATCAAGTCGGTTCCGGCGCGATCATGGGTGCTGAGCAGCCAGCGGCAACAGCGCTGCTCGACATCGTGCAATGCGTTGCAGGCGATGGACTGCATTAGTTGAGCGATCATGACATCGGCCCAACGCGCGAAGAGGTCGGCGACGCGAGGAGAGCGGCGCTTGGCTTCCTCAATGCCGTCAACGGAGGCGACCAAGGCGCTCCCGGGCGTCTGCGCCGTGGCATGTCCGAACGCCGGCGTGTGCCCGGTGCTCACGAGGCCTCCAAGAGCGCCCTCGCGCCCGATCGTCGCCGCCTCGACCTCGCTCCCATCGCGCAACATCACGAGCAATGAAAGCACTGTTGTCCGACAAGGAAAGTAGGTTTCGCGGACATCGTCGCCGGGCATGAAAAGCGTCTGCCCACGGCTCAGAGCTACCTGACGGAGATGGGGGGCGAGAACGGCCGCATCGTCCGGGGCCAGCGAGTCCAGGAGGTGGTTCGCGGCGAGGCGTGGGTCCGGAAGTTGCTGCGTCGTCAAGATGCGCCCTCCCCGTCGTTCTGACGCGTGGTCGCCTGCGTGAGGATCGTCGCGGAAGGACCCGCTCGCAAGCGTAAAGGGCGCTGGCCCCACCCCCTCAGGGACCAACGCCAATTGGATGGACGATGTCCGATGTGAGGTAGGTCAGGGCAGGATGACGATGGCGGCAACACCTCGGGGTTATCGCCGGCGCGGCTGGCGGCGTTTCGACACTCCGCTTCCCACCTGGGGCGTACTTTGCTGATCCGGGTCAGTCCAAACCCTCAGACGCCACGCCTTCATCTTCGACCTCCGGGCGCTCGCACAGGGCCAGGGTAGAAACCGTCGGTCTTCATTGAGCACGTTTGTCCAGGTGGCTCGCCGGCCCGTCAGGCTTCGCCTTGGCTACGACGCCGATGCGGCCGACAGGGCCAGAAGGTTCCCGCCATCGAAAAAGCCACGTCCGAGACTGGATCGCCTCAATTCGACGTTGAACCGCCGAGCTCTGCGTCCCCAGGAGTGAGTTTAGTGCAACTGGAAGTGATCTTCAGGCACACGCCTGACAACCTACTCTAGATAAACTTAGTCTTTATCACTTGGTTAACCCTGCAAATCTCACAGCTAGAGATGTAACGCGGTTTGGTCCGGCGATAGTGCCTCGACGCCGCGTGTGGGGACTACAAATGCTCGGACGCAAGATGTCGAACGCCTTCCGCCCGGGGGCGCTGCTGGCTGCGCTGGATCGATCGCTCGCCATCATTCAGTTCGACACGACCGGGAAGATCCTGGCGGCCAACACCAACTTCTGCTCGGCGATCGGCTATGAGGCCTCGGAGATCATCGGCCGGCACCACAGTATGTTCGTAGAGCCGGAATACGCCCGGTCGGCGGACTACAAGGCGTTCTGGAAGAAGCTGAGTGACGGCGAGTTCGACGCGCGCGAATACAAGCGGATCGGAAAGGGTGGCCGCGAAGTCTGGATCCAGGCGAGCTACAATCCGGTACGCAACGGCGCCGGGAAGGTCGTGGGCGTCGTGAAAGCGGCCACGGACATCACCGAGGTCAAGCTGCGCAATGCGGAGTTTGAGGGCAAGCTGAACGCCATCTCCCGCGCCCAGGCGATCATCGAGTTTGAGACGGATGGTACGATCATCACGGCCAACGAGGCGTTCCTGTCGACCGTGGGCTACAGCCTTGAGGAGATCCGCGGCCGGGGGCATCGGATGTTCGTCGATGCCGCCTACGCCGAATCTCCCGAGTACGCCGACTTCTGGCGCAAGCTGAACGCCGGCGAGTTTGTCGCCGCCGAGTTCAAGCGCTTCGGCAAGAACGGCAGGGAGGTGTGGATCAGCGCCTCCTACAATCCGATCTTCGACATGGATGGCCGCGTGATGAAGGTGGTGAAGTTCGCCACCGACGTGACCGCCCGCGTGAACGCGGTACAGAGCATCGGCGAGGGCTTGGCGGCCCTTGCCGCCGGGCAGCTCACGCGCCGGCTCGAAACCCCGTTCCCGCCGGAGTACGAGCAGTTGCGCTCTGATTACAACAGCGCCATGGAGACGCTGCAACAGGCCATGCGCGTCATCAACGACGCGGCCCACGGCATCCGGTCGGGCACCGACGAGATCAGCCGCGCCTCCGACGACCTCGCCCGTCGTACAGAGCAGCAGGCGGCCTCGCTTGAGGAGACCGCCGCTGCGTTGGACCAGATCACCGCCGCCGTGCGGACCACGGCGGAGGGCGCGAAACACGCCCAGCAGGTCGTGTCCAGCACCAAGGACGAGGCCCAGCAGTCCGGCGAAGTCGTGCGCGAGGCGATCACAGCCATGGGCGAGATCGAACGCTCCTCAAGCGAGATCAGCCAGATCATCGGTGTGATCGACGAGATCGCCTTCCAGACCAATCTGCTGGCCCTGAACGCGGGCGTGGAAGCCGCCCGGGCAGGCGACGCCGGCAAGGGCTTCGCCGTCGTCGCCTCTGAAGTCCGGGCGCTGGCCCAGCGTTCAGCGGACGCCGCGAAGGAAATCAAGACGCTGATCACCGCCTCGACCAGTCAGGTGTCGGAAGGCGTCAGCCTGGTGGGGCGGACCGGCTCGGCGTTGGAGCGGATCGTGGCCCAGGTTGTGGAAATCAACACTGCGGTCACGGAGATCGCGGCCTCGGCTCAGGAGCAGTCCACGGGGCTCCAGCAGGTGAACACCGCCGTCAACCAGATGGATCAGGCGACCCAGCAGAACGCGGCGATGGTGGAACAGTCCACCGCCGCCAGCCACAGCTTGGCGCAGGAGACCGGAGAGATGGCGCGCCTGATCAGCCGCTTCGAAGTCGGCGGCGCGCCACCGGCTCCTGGCGCTCAGGAGCGGCACCCCGCCTACGGCCGCGTCGTGGCTCTGAAGTCGGTATCGACCTCCGGCCGCAACGGCGGCGCCCTGCGCAAGGCGCCCGAGCCGGCCAGTTCTGAGTGGGAGGCATTCTAGTCGAGGCCCCGCTCATGGCTGGCGCTCACCTGGAGGTGGCGTCTAGCCAATATTGCCTCTTGCACTTCGACGATATGTTCAGCGGGACGCAGAGCGCCGCGCTCGCGGCCTTCCTCGAAAGGTACTGAACACCGCCGGTCAATGCGGCACGGGCGGGCCGCCAAGATTGACGGCGACCGCGCCTCAGGCGGCAACAGGCTCGTCGCAGAGCAACACGGCAATGCACGTCGTACCCTGCCAAAGTTCGACGTTCGGCGTTGCGGTGTCGCACAACTTGCGGATTCCGACGATGCCGCCCAGCTATTCCGAGATGATCTCGCCCGCTGTTCCGATCTGATGCCGCCCAGCGGCACAGCCTTCATCGACAGGTTTCATCTGTCTGGGGTTCGGCCGGCTGGTCAAGCCTGATCGGCGGGTTTCGGGCGGCGCAGGGAGTCGCCGCTGAGGTCCAGGCGGTGGGCGTTGTGGACGAGCCGGTCGAGGATGGCGTCGGCGTAGGTGGCCTCGCCGATGACGGTGTGCCAGGCCGAGACCGGTAGTTGGCTGGTGACGATGGTGGAGCGCCGGCCGTAACGGTCCTCGAGGATCTCGAGCAGGTCGTGACGTGCCTGGGCGTCGAGCGGCTCCAGGCCCCAGTCGTCCAGGATCAGCAGTTGCACGGCGCCCAGGCTCTTGAAGCGGCGGCCGATGCTGCCGTCGCCGTGCGCCAGCGCCAGCTCGTCGAAGAGCTTGGGGACGCGGACGTAGAGCACCGAGCGGTTGTCGCGGCAGGCTTTGTGGCCGAGCGCGCAGGAGATCCAGCTCTTGCCCACCCCGGTCGGGCCGCAGATCACCAGGTTCTCGGCCGCGTCGATCCAGTGGCTTTTGAGCAGCGTCGTGAGGACGCCGCGGTCCAGTCCGCGGGGGGCGCGGTAGTCGATGTCTTCCGGGACGGCGTGGTGGCGCAGCCGCGCATGGCGGAGCCGGGCGCCGAGACGCTTGTCCTGTCGGTGCACGGTTTCACGGTCCAGCAGCAGCGCCAGCCAGTCGGCATGTCCCAGGCCGCCGGCTTCGGGGTTGTCGAGCAGTTCGCGGAAGGCCTTGGCCATGCCTTGGAGGCCCAGGACGTTGAGCTGGTCGAAGGTGGGATGGGTCAGCATCAGATCTCCTCAGTGGTAGTAGGTTGAGCCGCGGATGTTGGGGTGGGCGACGGCGCCGCCGGCCTCGCCGTCGCGCCGCCGGACCGGTTGGCCGTCGAGCCGGTTGTCGAGGATGGATTTGACCGCGCCGTAGCTGCGCGCGCTCACCAGCAGGGCGCGCTCGCAGGCCGCCTCCAGGCGCGCGACGCCGTAGACCTTGGCCAGGCGCACGATCCCCATCGTGGTGCGGAAGCCCTGTTCGGGGTGCGGCCGGTGCTCGAGGATCACCTGGCAGAGCAGCGCCACGGAAGGGCCGCAGGCCCGCGCCTCGCTCAGGATCCGCTCGATGGTCCAGTCGCTGTAGCGGCGGTGGCTGGCCGGCATGTGCTCGCTGAGCGTGGTGTGTTTGCCGTCGCCGGAGCCACGCAGGTGGGCGGCGATGCGCTCGCCGTGCAGGAAGATCTCCACGGCGCGGGCGGTGAGCCGCACCTCCACCGTCTCGCGGGCGTGACGGTAGGGGACGGAGTAGAAGTGGCCGTCGACGTCGACGTGGTAGTCCAGCCCCACCTTGCGCACGCGCCATTCGGCGAGGGCATAGGGCTCGGCCGGCAGGGCTTTAAGCCGCGGGGCGTCGATCTCCGCGAAGAGCTGGCGACGGGTGCGGCGCTGATAACGCCGGACCTGCTGCTCGTTGAGCCAGACCAGCAGCTCGCCCAGGGCGGCGTTCACCTCGGCCAGGCTGTAGAAGCGTCGATGGCGCAGCTTGCCGAGCAGCCAACGCTCGGCGATCCGCACTGCGGCTTCCACCTTGGCCTTGTCCCGCGGCCGCCTGGGCCGCGCCGGCAGCACCGCGGTGTCGTAGTGGGCGGCCAGCTCGCCGTAGGTGCGATTGACCTGCGGGTCGTAGAGGCAGGCCTTGATGATCGCCACTTTGGGGTTGTCCGGCACCAGCAGCCGCGGCGCGCCGCCGAAGAAGGCGAAGGCCTGCACGTGGCCGTCGACCCAGTCGGGGAGCTTCTCGCTCCAGGTGGCGCAGGCGAAGGTCAGGCTGGAGGCGCCCAGCACCCCGACGAAGATGTGCGCCGGCTGTGTCTTGCCGCTGCGGCGGTCGATGATCACCGGCACGGTGTCGCCGGCGTAGTCGACGAAGAGCTTGTCGCCGCCAAGATGCGTCTGGCGCATCGTCACCGGCAGGCGGGCTTCCCAGCTGCGGTAGAGCTCGCAAAATCGGCTGTAGCGATAGCCGTCCGGATAAGCCTCGATGTACTCGTCCCACAGGATCTGCAGGGTGACGTGCTTCTTCTTCAGCTCGCGGTTGAGCGCCGCCCAGTCCGGCTCGGCGCGCCGACGGAAGCCCTGCTTTGTCCTGCTCTCGCCGTAGAGCCGGTCTTCCAGCTCGCTGTCCGTCAGATCCAACGGCAACGGCCAGGCGAGACCGGATTCTTCGAAGCGCCGCGTCATCTCGCGGAACGTCGACGGGGCGATCCCCATCCGGCGGGCGATCTCCCGCCCGCCAAGCCCGGCGTCCAGGCGCAGCCTCAACATCTCGCGCACGCGGCGCATCGCAATCCTCTCCGTCGGCATCGGCCTCTCCTCGAAAGGAGGAGAGCCTAGCGTCGGCGAAGGCCTGGACCGCCGGGCCGCCTGGGCGGGATCATCCCGGAATCCTGGGCGGCGTTATCCCGGAACGGTGGGCGGGATCACTTCGGAATGGTGGGCGGCATCAAATCGGAACGGCGGGCGCGATCACGTCGGAATCCGCACACAACTCGCGCGCGACCGCCTTGGCTGCATCATCGTCCGCCGCATCGATCCAGTCGCCGCTGACGATACGTCCGGCAGGATTCAATCTGTAAGCGTGGTATTGCACGACCGTCACAGTCTCCTCCGCTTCAGGTAGTGATCGCAATCGCGCTCGGCCGCAGAGGGAATATGCGAGAGTCCGCTCCGACCTGCGAAGCAAGGTATGTGCATGCCTCGCGTGGCCGGAAACACCGCAAAGAGTGCGCTCACCTCACTTCAGGCGAGGCATGCCCACCCGCTCGGCACCAACGCAGGAGCAGGCCTTCGCCAGCTGGTTCATCAATAAGAACGGCGGCGGTAATGCTGTACCGGCGGCGTCGCTGGCGTAGGCCCTCACTGATGCTCGTCATCTGCTTGTCCGCCAGACATCTGCACGGCCCCGCTTACAGCCTTCAAGGTGGCATCATCTTCGACCACGGGAGGGATGATCGCGGTGACTACGGCTGTGGCGTAGTAGGACACGCGCACGCCCCCGATGTACCGTCCTACGGAGCGCATGTGGGAGACGAAGATGCAGCCTAAACTCAGTCTGCGCCTGCCGAGCGCGGCGATCTTCTGGTCCGGACTCCTTGCCGTGGGAATTCTGCAAATTGGCGGAGCGGCGTTCGTAGCTGCACAGCCTTGGAGGCAGGCCGAGCGGGCGCAGCAGCAACGCTTGTGCGCTCTGGCCATCGAATGGGTTCTAGGGGCCCACGATCAGACGACTTCTAGAACGTGGCAAGTACCTGATCCGTGAACTTGACTGCGATATCGTTCGGAACAGCATGTCAGCCGCGCTCTGAGTTGGGCGATATGAGTCCCTCGCTCGGTTGAACTGCCCAGACGACCTGACTCCATTTGGGCTGCGAACCGCGTTCTCGCGTTTTGAGTGTCAACCTGCCAGCAATTGGATCCGCGTCGCACGTTTGGAGTCAGTGGCGCCAGGGAACTTCACTCGCGAAACTTGGTATCAGCGACACCGGCGGCCCTTCGAGGCCCCTGGGAGCTGCCACCCGGTCGACCAACAGTCGGATTGCGTGGTCTCGGCTTTGCTTGGCCGCACAGGCTTCTACTCGATATGGGATTCTGAGTTCAGTTGGATGCCGAGGCGCTTCACGCGGTCGCCTCGACAGCCAGCCGTCGACGCTCACCGGTGCCATGCACCAGGCGATAGAGCGAGGGCAGGACCAGCAAGGTGAGCAGTGTCGAGGAGATAATCCCGCCAATCACGACGGTCGCGAGCGGACGTTGGACTTCGGCCCCCGCTCCCACGTTAAACGCCATTGGCACAAAACCGAGGCTCGCCACCAAGGCCGTCATTAACACAGGGCGCAGCCTGGTCAGGGCGCCTTCGCGGATCGCTTCGTCTAGTCCTCTACCCTCGGCCAGGAGGTTACGGATGAAGCTCACCATCACGACGCCGTTCAGGACGGCCACACCGGAGAGCGCGATGAAGCCGACGCCGGCGGAGATGGAGAGGGGCAACCCCCGCAGGAGAAGGGCGGCTACCCCGCCCGTCAACGCCAGCGGCACGCCTGAAAAGACGATGGCGGCGTCCTTCACCGAGCGGAACAGCGCAAAGAGCAGGCCGAAGATCAGCAGCAGGGCGGCGGGTACGACGAGCTGAAGGCGCTTGGCCGCCGAAATCAGCTGCTCGAACGTGCCGCCATAGCTGACCCAGTAGCCGCTAGGGAGCTCGACTTCGACTCCCACCTTCTGCTGAACCTCGGTGATGAAGGAGCCAAGGTCGCGCCCGCGGACGTTCGCTGTCACCACGACACGGCGCTTGCCGTCCTCGCGGCTGATCTGGTTGGGCCCGATCTCGACTTCGATCTTGGCCACGTCCTGCAATGGGACGAAGCCGCGGGGCGCGCCTTCCGCCGCCGGCAACGGGATTCGAGCCGACCGATCTCATCGACGTTGCGGCGAATGTCCTCCGGCAACCGGACAATGACGTCGAACCGGCGGTCGCCCTCGAAGATCTGGCCTGCGACCGCGCCGCCGATCGAAGCGGCGACCACGTCCTGGACATCCTCCACGTTCAGCCCAAGCCGGGCGAGGGCGGCGCGATCAGGCGTGATCTGCAGCACCGGAAGTCCGGTAATCTGCTCTACCCCGACATCCTGAGCGCCTTCGATCCCCTCCACCACAGAGCCGACCGCCTCGCCGATCGAAAGCAGCACGTCGAGGTCGTCGCCGAAGACCTTCACAGCAACGTCAGCGCGAACGCCTGACAGGAGTTCGTTGAAGCGCATCTGGATGGGCTGGGTGAACTCATAGTTGTTGCCGGGGATCGTAACCACGGCCGCCTGGAGCTCGGCCAACAACTCCGCGCGGGGCTTGCGGGGGTCGGGCCAGTCCTTCCGATCCTTCAGCATGACGAAGGTGTCGGCGACCGACGGCGGCATCGGATCAGTAGCCACCTCCGCTGTACCCAGTTTGGCAACGACGCGCTCTACCTCCGGAAAGCGCTTTAGACGGGCCTCAAGCGCCGACTGCATCTGGACCGCCTGCGTCAGGCTGGTGCCGGGGATCCGCAGGGCGTGGAGGGCGATATCCCCCTTCATCGAGGTTCGGGACGAACTCCGACCCCATGCGGCTCGCTGCAAAGCCAGCGATCACGACGAGAACGACGGCCCCCGCGACGAAGGCTGTGCGGAGGCGCAGCGCCGCGTCCAGAGCGGGTTGGTACACCCGCCGCGCGCGCCGCATGACGGGACTCTCCTTCTCCTCGACCCTGCCGGCGACGAAGAGCGCAACGGCGGCCGGCACGAAGGTCAGGGAGAGGACCATGGCTGCGGTCAGGGCGATCACCACGGTGATGGCCATGGGATGGAACATCTTACCCTCCACTCCCGTCAGGGCGAAGATCGGCACATAGACAAGCGTGATGATCAGGACGCCGAAGAGCGAGGGGCGGATCACTTCGTCGGTCGCGCTCGCGGTGAGCTCGAAGCGTTCCTCGCGGGTGAGCAAACGCCCAAGCCTGTGCTGAGCCTCGCCAAACCGACGCAGGCAGTTCTCGACGATGATCACCGCGCCATCGACGATCAGGCCGAAGTCGAGGGCGCCGAGGCTCATGAGATTCCCGGAGACCCGCGTCTGCACCATCCCGGTGATGGTCAGCAGCATGGACAGGGGAATGATGGCCGCGGTGATCAGAGCCGCACGGAAATTGCCGAGCAGCAGGAAGAGCACCACGATCACGAGTAGAGCCCCTTCGAGGAGGTTCTTCTCGACCGTCGCAATGGCGCGATCCACCAGGTCTGTGCGGTCGTAGACCGCCTGAGCGGTCACGCCGGGCGGAAGGGCCTTAGCCGCCTCCTCGAGGCGTTCCGCGGCCGCGCGCGCAACGGTGCGGCTGTTCTCGCCCACCAGCATGAAGACCGTGCCCAGCACTACCTCTCGGCCATTCTCGGTCGCCGCCCCTGTGCGCAGCTCCTCGCCCATGCCGACGTCGGCGACGTCGCCGACCCGGATGGGCACGCCGCCGCGATTGCTGACGATGATGCCGCGCAGATCCTTGAGCCCAGCCGCCTGCCCGGGCACGCGCACGAGGTACTGTTCGCCGTAGCGCTCCACATAGCCCGCGCCGACGTTGGCGTTGTTGGCGCCCAGGGCTGAGACCACGTCACCAATGGTCAAGCCGTAGGCCGATAGCCGTTCCGGAAGCGGGGTGACGTGATACTGCCGCTCGAAGCCACCGATGGTGTTGACCTCGGTGACGCCGGGGGTGTTGCGCAACTGAGGTCTGATGACCCAGTCCTGCAAAGTCCGCAGGTCCTCAGGCGTATAGGCGCTGCCGTCCGGTTTGCGCCACCCGGGACGGGCCTCCAGGGTGTACATGAAGATCTCGCCGAGCCCCGTGGCGATCGGACCCAACTCGGGCGTCAGGCCCTCCGGCAGTTGGCTGCGCGCGCCCTGCAGCCGTTCGTTGACCAGCTGGCGCGCGAAGTAGATGTCGGTCCCGTCTTTGAAGACGACCGTCACCTGGCTCAGGCCATAGCGCGAGATCGAGCGAGTGTATTGCAGGCCCGGAATCCCTGCGATCGCCGTCTCGACCGGGAAGGTGATCCGTTGTTCGGATTCCAAGGGTGAGAAGCCTGGCGCCTCGGTGTTGATCTGCACCTGGACATTGGTGATATCAGGCGTGGCGTCGATGGGCAGACGTTGAAAGCTCCAGACGCCGATTGCGGCGCTGAGGAGCACGAGCGCAAGGACGATCCAGCGATAGCGGATCGAGAGCGCGACGATGCGTTCAAGCATGTTCTGATCCGCTTCTAGTGATCGTGGCTCGCGCCGGACTTGTCGATGTCCGCGCGGATGAGGAAGGCGCCATCGGTGACGTACTCGGTTCCGGGCTCGAGGCCCCCGAGGACCTCGGTCCATTCAGGGGTGCTGCGTCCCAGTTCCAGCATCCGCACCTCGTAGGTATTCCCGACCTTCGCGAAGACGACGGTGAAGTCCCTGAACCGCTGGAGGGCCTTGGTGCGCACGGCCAATGGGGCTTGCTGGGTCGCCACCTGGAACGAGCCCTCGACGCCCATACCCGGGCGGAAAGTGGCTGCGGCGCTTGGCGGCAGGTGAACGTGCGCCATCAGGGTCTGACTGGACATGTCAGCGGTCGGCAGAATGGCCTCTACAGGCGCTACGAGGCGGCTTTCGCCCGAGAGAGTGCGCACCTCCACCTTTTGGCCGACGCGGACGCGCTCGGCGTCGCGCGGATAGACGAAGAATTCCGCGTGCAGCTTGGTGGGGTCGGCGATGACGAACAGCGCCTGGTCGGAAGCCACATCGCCGACATTGGCGTTCTTCTGGACGATGACGCCGCCGATCGGGGCCGGGATGGCGTAGGTCTGCAGGCTCTGGCTCGACTCGACACGGGCCAGGACCTGCCCCTTGCGGACCTGCTGTCCCAGCTGGCCGGTCATGGCCATGATCCGGCCAGGGTACCAGGCGCGGACGTCCCCCTCTCCTTCCGGAGTAATCTCGACCCGCCCCGCCATATCGACGAGCTCGGCCAGCAGCACGGGACCCGCGCGCTCGGTCTTCACCCCGCCAGCCTGCGCCGCCTCCGCGGAGATGGTGGTGCGGCCTTCATAGGAGGGGGTAGGCCCATTGATGGGTTCGGCCCCCTCGACTGCGCGGACCTTCACGTCGAATGAGTGGGGCTCGGTGACCACGCCATTGCCGCGGAGGTAGTCGGACTGAGGCGCGAAGGCGAACTGATCAACCCGGCCGCCCAGGCGGGCGAGTTCGACGGTGAGCTGGACTTGCCGGGGATCGATCGGCTTGTCTTTGCGGTAGGCGTAGACGTGAAACTCCGGATCCACGCCCTCTTCGAAGATGGTCATCTCGACGGCGAAGTCTCCGTCCCGAAGCATGCGGCCGCGGTGAGGCCCGCGCTCGTAGTCTGCGGCCGCGGCTGCGCCGTGCTCGGCTCCCTCCGCCGGCGTCTGTTTCCCATCCCCACAGGCTGCGAGGAGAGCGGCGGCCGTGATCAGGAGCGCAAGGCGCGACAGCCGATTGAGTGCATAGGCGTTCATCAGCGACGCTCCGCGTTCGAGGTTGAAGACGAGATCCCAGCGTGGCGGCCGGTGAGACGGTCCAGGGCGGCCCGCTCGACGTGGTACTGCCGCAGCACGCTGACGCGCCGAGCCCTGGCCTCGGCCAAAGCTCGCTCGGCCTCGGTCACATCGAGGTACTGGAACCCTCCGCGGTTGAAGCCTTCACGCACCTGCTCGACCGACCTGATGGCAGGTGGGATGACTTCCGCCCGGATGCGTTCCGCCTCGGCCGCGGCCGCCGAAATACGTACGGTCAGCTGAGCGATCTCGCGCTCTCGCGTCAGACGAGCCGCGGCGATGTCCGCCTCAGCAGCCGTTCGCTCGGCCTGGGCGCGCTCGATAGCCGCCCGATTGGTGTCGTTGCGCCGCAGCGGGATTGTTCCGCCCACCACAAAGGCCACGTTCGCGCCATCGCCCAAGTAGCGGACTCCAGCGCGTAGAGTTGGATCAGGCACAGCGCGCGCCTGCTCCACCCGGATATTGGCGAGCGCAATATTCCGCTCGGCTTCAAGCAGGGCGAAGTCCGGCGTGGTGAACATGGAAGGAACGACGGGAGCTTTGGCGTCGAAGAATGGCTCTAAAGCCAGACGGAAGTCAGGCTGGCCGCTCCAGAACCGTGCAAGCGCCGCCCGAGCGTTGTGGGCGCGGTCCCGAGCCTGATCGCGTGCGATCTCCGCCTGAGCCGTCATCATGTCGGCGCGCGAGCCGGCGAAGAGCGGATCGCGGGCGCTCTTCACGCGCCGGTCGATGTCCGCCTGGGCTTGGCGAGCGGCGATGAGCCTGGCCTCGGTGATCAAAAGCTCCGCTTCGGCCGCCGCCGCCTCTGCGTAAGCGACCTGCACGTCACGAAGGACGTCCAGTGTGCGGACTTGGCGTCGCAGCCGCGCGGCCTCGATCTCAGCCCGCGCGCGTCCCGTCCGGGCCTCGCGCTTCCCCCGCGCTCAAGCGTCTGCTGATAGCTGAGCGTCGCCTCGGTGCGATCCAGGAGTGAATAGGCGCCGGTGCCCGCGAAATTCTCCAGGTCCAAACCGAGGGTGGGATTCGGCCTCACCCCCGCTTGCCGCAGATTAGCTTCGGCGGCCGCCAAGCGGGCCTCGGAGCCGGCAATGGTCGGATCAGCCGCGAAAGCCCTGGCGAGCGCCTCCGACAGGCTGAGAGCGGGCGGCTCGGCTTGCGCTCGCGCGGCAGCGGGCGCGCTGAGGCCTAGGATGAGGGTGGCGGCGAACGCCAGCCCAAGCCGCGAGCTCGCGCGACGTTGGAATCTGAATGACATCTGTCTCTCGAAGCATGGGGGATCAGGCGCGCGCGGCCTGATCGCCGCGCTATGTCAGGCGAAGACTTCGAGAGGCATCTTGGGAGGGCGTTCTAGCCCAAAGATCATGCCGGCGGCCGGCGGAGCGTCATTTGGCGCACGGAGCACCAGGGACTGGCCTTCGACCGCCGGCACAGCGTCCGCTCGAGGAAGCAGGGGAGACCTGGGGCCCGTCGCTGTGGTGATGATGGGCCGGGGCGTCTCCAGCGCCATCAGCCGGAGCCTCGGCCTGCGGTTCGTGGTCGTGATCGGCGCCGTGATCGTCTTGGTCGAAGTATACCTGACCGGCCAGGGAGACGGCCGGATGGTCTATCGACAAGCTGTGCTGGGCTTGGTCCAGGGTCGCGATCGGCGCCTGAGAGACAAGCACGGCCGTCAACGCCACGCAAAGCGTAGCGAGGAACGTCCTTAGCTTTCTGGCTCGCAGCGCTACCACTCAGAACTCCTGGCAGGCGTTACTAGGTTGCGCAGCCTGCGGGTGCAAGAACAGTGACATGCGACTAGACGCCCATTCTCGGCCACTGATGGTGGAGATCATCAATGACGAAAGCATGTACGTGTTCGGACCGCCCGACGGCCCGGGAATCCTCACGCCAATGAGGATGGTCAGAGGGCAGTTCGGTGTGAGTATGCGCGAGCTGATCGGGATCGCGCGCCGGCCATACCTTCAGACCAATGACCACCCCGGCGAGCCAGATTAGAGCCAGCGCCACGAGGTCGCGGACATACCCAGCGCCGCGCCGAGGCCGCCGGCGACTGTAGGTCAACAGCCAGCAGGCCGGTACGCCCGTGAGCGTGCTGACAACGGCGCCTATAAGATCGTCTGGTCTGCCGCCTCGGCCGACGGCCACAAGATGACCGGCGAAGGGGCCTTCAAGGTCGGCTGACGTGCTCGAGCCTGCGGTGATCGTCCTCAGGCTGGTGCAGTACGCGGGAGCGATGTTCCTCATGGGATCGTCGCTCTTCTTTATCTATGCCCTCCCCTCCGCAGGTCCCGGCTCCCGCCGCGGAGGCGCCCTGGGCCCGCAGGCTGCTGGCGAGCGCCGGCGCGCTGCTGGCGCTCGCGACGCTGCTGTGGATCGCCGCCCAGGCCAGCGTGCTGGCCGGATCGATGGTGGAAGGCCTTAAACCCGAAGCGCTCGGCGCGGTGATGACGAGCAAGGATCTCGGCAAGGCGGGAATTCTCCGGGCGGGCGTCGCCTTCCTGGCCGCAATACTGGCCATGATGCTGAGGCCGGCGCGCGCCAGTTGGGTCGTCGCGGCCGCGCTTGGGACCGTCGCGACCGCGACCTTCGCCTGGATGGGTCATGGCGCGGCCACGGAGGGGCCACGCATGTCCAAGATCTATGACCACCCCGCCCCGTTGCACCTGGGCTGGAACCTACAAGAGAGAAACTAGAAGCGCGCCGTCAGCCCCACTTTCACTGCTGTCGGCGAGCCCGGGGTGATATTGTTGTTGCTGTTGGCGTAGAGGAAGTA
The DNA here is from genome assembly GCF_024699945.1 of Phenylobacterium sp. J426. GTDB lineage: Bacteria > Pseudomonadota > Alphaproteobacteria > Caulobacterales > Caulobacteraceae > Phenylobacterium. The sequence continues at coordinate 131,584 of NZ_JAJOMY010000003.1, forward strand.
GCGCTTGTCCAGCAGATTCTCGACGTTCACCTGGGCCGTGATCTGGTCGGTGACGTCATAGAACACAGCCGCATCTAGACGGGTGAACCCGGGCATCACCACCAGATTGTCCGTCGAGGCGTAGCGCTTGCCTTGGTAGATCGCCCCGAGCGCGACACCCAGTTTCGGCGTCACCTCGTACCGGCTCCAAAGTGAGGCGCTGTGCTTGGGCATGTTCGGCAGGTTGTTACCGGCCCGGACGGTGCCCGAGACGTTGTCGAGGAACTCGCCGTTGGACAGGGTGTAAGCCGCGACGAAGCTCAGCTGCTCATTCAATTCGCCCGCCGCGCTCAGCTCCACGCCTCGCGTGCGCTGCTTGCCGATCGGCACGGTGGGCGACGCCGCATTGCTGGGATCGGAGAGCGCCAGCACGTTATCGCGGTCCAGCTGGAAGACCGCCGCAGTTACATTGAAAGACGGGTTGATGTCCCACTTCGCGCCGAGCTCGTAGTTCTGGAATGTCTCGGGATCTAGGTTTTGATTGCTGATCGATAGGCTGGTGAGCTGGTCGCCGCCACGCGGCTGGTAGGTCTTCGAATAGCCGGCATAGATCGATGCGTTCTGCACCGGCTTCCAGATCACCCCCACTCGCGGGGACCAGAGCGTGTCGGTCACATCGAATTGCCGCTGCTGCCCGGCCGGGAAGCCAACCACGCGCCGGTCGGTCACGCGCGTGCGGAAGTCCTCGTAGCGAACGCCCAGCACCAATTTGAGGGCCTCGGTGAGGCCGATCTGGTCCTGGACGTAGCCGGCCTTGACCGTCGCGACACCCTTGTTGTCGCCGCTCGACGCAGTCTGCGTCCACGTCAAGGGAAGCCGGACGTTAGAGGCGGAGATCGGCACGGTGACCGAGGCGGCGTTGCCGGCGAAGCGCCCTTCGAAGCGACGGTTATCGGTGATCTGGTGCCCGTATTCCGCACCGGCCAGCACCAGGTGTTCGATCGTCCCGGTGTTGAACGTCAGGGTCAGATCGGTCTGGCTGATGAAGTTCTTGCGCTCCATCGCGTTGTTGTAGGCCGAAAGGGACACCGTCGTCTGGGCGGCGTTCACTTCGCCCGGGAAAACGTTTTGGTAGAATTTGTCATAGTTCGCCCAGCGCGTGCGATTTCTGATCGACACGTTGCCGCTGAACCTGTGCTCGATGAAGATGTTCGCCGCGTCGGTGTCGGTCCACGTGGGGCTGTTGGATGGATCGCCGAAGAACTGGCCCCGCGGAGTCTTCAGCGGTTTGGTCACCGCCAGGCCGGCCCCGCGGAACTGCGCAGGCACACCACGATCGGCGATGCGGTTGTCTTCGAAATGCTCATAACCGATCTGCACCTCGGTGGCGTCGCCGAGCCGGAACGACCCCGTCGGATTTACACCCCAGCGCTCATAGTTGACTCCGTCACGATAGCTACCGCTGTCCTGATAGACGCCAATGATACGGACAGCCACGCGGTCATTCACGGGAAGTCCAAGGTCGCCGCTGATCTAGCTTGTGGTCGTAGCCGCCCGCTTCGAGGCGGAGCTCGCGAACGGACTGCCAGCCGGCGACCTTCGTCACCCGATTGACGACGCCGCCGATGCCGCCGCGCCCGAAGATCATCGCGTTGGGACCCCTGAAGATCTCGAGCCTTTCGATGTTGTAGAGATCGCGATAGGTCTGGACGTCATCGCGCACGCCATCGACGAAGAAGTCGCCCGTGGTGGCATTGCCGCGGAACACCAGAGTCTCCCGGTTGCCCTCCCCTTGCGCTGAGAAGACGCCCGGAACGTATCGGATCGCCTCGCCGATATTGCCCGCCGCCTGGTCGTTGATCTGTTTGATCGAGACGACGGTGACAGCCTGCGGAACGTCGATCAGCGCGGTGTCCGTCCGTGTCCCCGTGGTGCTTCCCGTCACCTTGTAGCTGGTCTTGGATTCCTGCTCGCGGGCTTGAGCGGTCACCGTGACACCGCTGAGGGTATTTGCGTCAGAGGCCGCGTCGGCCTGCGCCACCCCGGTCCAACAGACTGCCGACGTCGCCGCCAGCAGAGCCACACGCCGATGACCCCGCCCCTCCGCCACTCCACTCATAGCCGATCCCCCGCGCTCAATTGCGACTGCGAATAGTTCTCAATCGTACCCTGCGGAGCTAGTCAAGCGTGAATGTAGCTGGAGAGGTCGGGGCGCACGGCTGGTAGTTCGAGCCGCGCCCCCACAGGCGCGCCGGGTGAGCGTCCAGATGTCAAATCCGCACGATGATGCCTCGGCATCGCAGGTAGGCCGCCACGCTCCAGGTGAAGCCAACCAAGCCAACGAAGGACAATACAACCGCGAGCAGGGTCTCAGCGCCGGAGCGGGGGCCGGCCAAAAGCAGACGCGCGGCGGCCGCGGTCATAGCGGTAAGCACGAGCGAATGGAGGATACCAGGACACCCCGCCGCCGGCGAAGCGCACGTCGAAGGCGCCGAGGCGTCGTGACCAGCCGGCTCACATGTTCGGACTGGACTGAGCTACGTGCTCGCGCGCCTGCCGGCGCGCTCGAACAAGCTTTCGGCGGATCGCCCGTGCGCCGGCCGGCCGGGCGGGGCGGTCGCTGCGCTAGCTGAGGGCTGCGCGCCTGCCCTTCGGCCGGCCTCTAGTCGGCGAACTCAGCGACATCTCTAACCGGCGTAGACATTTTGATTGTAGCCGCAAAGTGCAACTGTCAGTGCCGCGCGATAAGAGACACCCGCCTGCGCTCAAGCTTGTGGAAGGTGACGCGATAGATGCCGGCCAGGCCATCAGGATGGCCGTGTGATGACTGAACTGGCGCCTTGGATCGCGGCTTCCGACCGGTCGGTGTTCGTGGCGACCGGGCCGATGTTATGCAGCGCCGAAGGATCCGATGGCTGGGCCGCAAGAACCTTTCGGCTGCGTTTTTCCCAGCTCGCGGGAGCGCTCTTGATTCTCAAGCGACTTGAGCATGTATCTTGTTGTTGAGATTTATTCTCATGAATCCCCAGGACACTTCGATGTTGGCGCTCGCACGCCTCCTTCTTGCAGTTGCCTTTGTCGGAACCGCCCAACTACCCGACACCGTCATGGCACAGAACGCGCCCCCCTTCGGCGGAGGTCGCTTGGCGCCTCTTGGACTATATCGCCGTGGATTACCCGGGCGCAGTCTCCAAGGGCAGCATCATCAGCGAGGCCGAGTATGCGGAGATGCGGGAATTCTCCGCCTCCGTACGCAGCCGTATTGTGACCCTGCCGGCCAGTCCCGCTAAGCCGCAGCTCCTTGCGGAGGCAAACGCGCTCGTTGCATCGGTCGATCAACGGGCCGAGCCTGCGGACGTGGCGCGACGAGCCCGACCCTCGCGACGGATCTCCTGAAGGCCTACCCCGTGCCGCTCGCGCCGCAGGAGGCGCCAGACCTCACAAAGGGCGCGGCCCTGTACGCCGAGCAGTGCGCGTCCTGCCATGGCGCCGCCGGTAGGGGTGACGGCCCGAACGCGAAAGAGCTTGAGCCGCCGCCAATCGCCTTCACCGACGTGGCGCGCGCAAAGGAGCGGAGTCTCTTCGGCCTCTACCAGGTGATCGGACAGGGGCTCGACGGCACGGCCATGGCGAGCTTCGCCCACCTCCCGTCTGAAGACCGCTGGGCCGTCGCCTACTATGTGGGGAGCTTTGCCTACTCGCGAGACGACGAGCGCGCCGGCGAGCAGGCTTGGCGCGCCGAGCCGCAGTTGCCAGCCGTAGTCCCCGACCTGCAAGTCCTGACCCAGACCACGCCTGCAGCATTGGCCGCTCGCGTGGGCGAGCCGCAGGCCACCCAGCTCATGGCTTATTTGCGCCGCCATCCCGAGGCTGTAGCGCCCAAGTCGAATGGCGGGCTGGACGTCGCGCGCCGCAAACTCGCCGACAGCCTGGCGGCCTACCAGGCGGGCGACCGCAAGCGGGCAGAGGAGCTGTCGCTGTCCGCCTATCTTGACGGATTCGAGCCTGTCGAACCTCTGCTTCGGGTGCGCGACGGCGCTCCTGATGGCCAAAGTCGAGGCGACAATGGGCGAGCTCCGGGCGAGCCTTGCCCGCGGCGCGCCGTCGGCCGAAGTGACCGCGCAGGTCGGTGAGCTCAACGCATTGTTCGATAAGGCCGCTGGCGCGCTCGCCCCAGAGCAAGCCAGCGCCGCCTCGAGCTTCCTCGGCGCCTTCACCATTCTGTTGCGCGAAGGAGTCGAGGCGCTTCTGATCGTGATCGCGATGATCGCCTTCCTGCGCAAGACCGAGCGTCAGGATGTGCTGCCCTATGTCCATGGCGGCTGGATCGCCGCACTTGCGGCAGGGGGACTTACCTGGGCGGCGGCGACCTACCTCATCTCGATCAGCGGGGCGAGCCGTGAACTCACCGAGGGCTTCGGCTCGCTGGTCTCCGCGATCGTGCTAATCTCGGTGGGCGTGTGGATGCATGGAAAGGCGCAGGCGGGCGCGTGGCAGGCCTATATTCGCGACAAGCTGTCTTCGGCGCTCTCGAAGCGGTCGGCCTGGTTCCTGTTCCTGCTGGCCTTCGTCGTCGTCTACCGGGAAGTGTTCGAGACCATCCTCTTCTACGCCGCCCTTTGGAGCCAGGGAGGTCAGCTCGCGATGGTGTCAGGGGCGAGCCTGGCGGTCATCTGTCTGGCGGGGATCGCCTGGGCGCTGCTGAGCTATAGCAAGCGCCTGCCCATCGCGCAGTTCTTCTCCTATAGCTCGGTCCTCATCGCCGTGCTGGCCGTGGTGCTCGCAGGGAAAGGCGTGGCGGGACTGCAGGAGGCTGGGATACTGGGCGTGCGCCCCCTTCCCCACCTGCCTCGAATCGAGGTGCTCGGCGTGTTCCCGACCTGGGAAGGGCTCCTGGCTCAGATTCTGACGCTGACCGCGGTCCTGGTCGGCTTCCGGGCGGCGGGGCCGGCGGGCCCAGGAGCCGCGGCGCGGGCCTAGGGACGTTGGCCACCGTGAGGCGGCCGGATCAGAGCAGAAGCAGTCGGAGGCTTCTGGCTAAAGGCGCTTTAGAATGGCCTTCATCTGCGCGATTTCGCGCTTCTGGGACTCCACGATCCCACTAGGGCCGAAGCACAGTTGACGGATCTCAGCGTCCTTGATCGACGCCTGGCCGCACATCAAAATCGCGCCGGAGTGGTGGGGTATCATGGAGCGAACGAACTGTCGGTCGCCGACAAACCCTTGGGCGCGAATTCCTGCCAACGAAAGAACGAATACGGCGGCAAAGACGACGTATAGGCCAACATTGAGTTTGGTGTTGCGATACATCGACTTCATCGTCAGCAGCATCACTGCGGCCATCGGCGCCCACATCACCAGCGCCATGTAGAAGAAGTTGATGTTCTGGACGAACTCTCCCCAGCTCGAGATCATCGCGAACATTGCAATATACATGATGACGAGGCTCAAGGCGAGATTGAGCGCGAGCATCATATAGTGATGCTGTATCATCTGGCGATCCATTGATCCTTCGATCTTATGTTCTGTCCGCACGTCCCTCTCCTATCGCGCTCAATTTCTAGATTGTGGCTTCGCCGTAGATGTGCGGCTACAACGCGGCATTATCGGAAGAGTTCAATCACAAGGCCCAGCTTTGGACTCCACACGCGCACGTGGTGGCAAAGGGATCGTCGGAAGAGTTGCGATCGCAGGCTCTAATCGATCGCGATCGGCTGTACGCCGATGAGGTCGACAACAAGCGGCGATCGTAGGCAGCCTATGTCAGCCTGGCCAGTGCGCGGTTCTCAGCACGTATGCGCACCCAAAGCATGGCGGCGTTCAAGGCGGAGAATATCAGGGCGTAGGTCGGCAAGCCGAAGGCGATCGGCAGCACCGCAATCTCGGCGACAACGACGGCATAGTTCGGGTGGGACAGGACGCGATAGGGTCCGCGCCTCACCAGGGGTGCGCCGGGAAGTACAATGATCCGGGTGGTCCAGCGATCTCCCAGCGTTGCGATGACCCAGATCCGCAACAGTTGCAGGAGCAAGAAGAGGCTCAGCCAAAGCGGCGCGACCGGCCGGTCCCAGGCCATCATCCAAAGACCGATCAGCCAGGCGGCGTGCAAGGAGACCACGATAGGATAGTGACCAGACCCCATCTCGACGCCGCCTCTGGCCAGGAGCCTTGCGGAGTTCCGGCGGGCAAGGAGAAGCTCGGCGATCCGTTGCAGGGTCACGAGGGCCAGGACCGTGACGGACAGGGTCACGCCGCGCGATCCAGGGTGACGGTGCTCGCGGTGAAGCCTGGTCCCAACGCCGTGAGAACCGAGCGCGGCGGCATGCCAGAGCGCCGAACGCGGTCGAGGACGAACAGCGCGGTCGGGGCGGACATATTGCCATGGTCAGCCAAGACCTCGCGTTCTCGATCCAGGCCGCCCTGCGGGATCGACAGCGAAAGCTCCAGCGCCTCGATCACTTTCACGCCGCCGGGATGGCAGATGAACCGGTCTATGTCCTCGACCTCTAGATTCTGGCCGCCTAACATCGACGCCATGGCTGGCCGCAGATTGGTTTTGGCGAATGGCGGGATCGCGCGTGCGAAGATCACCCCGAGGCCCGTCGGCTCGACCCGCCACCCCATGACATCGAGCGTGGCGGGCCAGGTATGCTCGGCGATCCCAGTCACCTGGGCGAAACCGCCCTCCCCGGCCCGGACCACGCAGGCTGCAGCGCCATCGCCGAACAGCGCCGTGGCCACGATGTCGGCCTTGCTGAGGTTGTCCAGCCGGAACGCAAGGGAACAAAGCTCGACGGTGACGAAGAGGACGATGGCGCCTGGAGTCGCCGCCGCGAGTTTGGCGGCCAGAGCAAGACCGGTCGCGCCGCCGGCGCAGCCGAGACCAAAGACCGGCACACGGGCGGCGTCGGGTCGGAATTTCATGCGCTCCATCGCGCGCGCCTCCAGACTGGGCGTCGCGATCCCCGTAGACGACACCGTGACGATGACGTCGACGTCGGGGCCGGCGAGCCCCGCCTCGGCCAGCGCCGCGGAGGCCGCCTGCACGAACAGGTCCGTCGCGCCATCGAGGGTAAGCTTCGGTGCGTTCGGGCCAGCCCCGGGGCTCGAAGTACCATTCGATCGGCCGGATCACCTGCCGGGTACGAACGCCGGCCGAGGTGAAGACCGGAGCCATACGCTCGAACTGCGGAAACTTATCGTAAAACAGGTCTCGCGCCGCCTGCTCCACTTGCGCTTGCGCCAGCGTTAGGCGGGGACGCCGTTGCGAGCGACAAGAGGGCCACGGGAGGCGGCATGAACTGTGGAATCCTGCGCATGACGTCGTCCGACCTCGACGACGGATTAGGCAAACAGATCGCAGCTCGCAGGGTTTCCCGAAGTGACCGATGATCGCAGACACCGTCTTCGCAAATCGACGCCGGAGGACTGCGCAAAGCAAGCCGTTGCGTAGGCCCAGATTGGAGGGTGGCTCGGCGTTCGAATACTCGGTATGGCAACTTTGTTGTGTGGTTCTGAGGGGGAGAAGCCGGTTGTACGTATATCCCTTAGATATGGAGAGGTTTCATGCGTTCCAATCGTTTTGCACTTCGCGGCGCGTCCGCGATGTTCACAGTGCTCGCCCTGGCGCCCGCGCCCGGGTTCGCTCAGTCCACCGCTCCTGAAGCTCTGGAAGAGGTGGTCGTCACAGCAGAGAAGCGCGAGACAAATCTGCAGGACACGCCGGTCGCCGTCACGGCGGTCACCGGCGAGACCCTTCGCGCGCTCGGGGTCTCCACCCTCGAGGATCTGCAGGTCTTTACGCCGGGTGTCACCATCACCAACGACTCGATGGCGATCGTGAACATCCGAGGCATCGGCACCTCGGCCTTCGGTGTCGCCACCGACCCGAGTTCGACGGTCCACTACGACGGCGTCTATATTCCGAGGCCGACCACTAGTTACCAGGACATGTTCGACGTGGAGCGCATCGAACTGCTCCGTGGTCCCCAGGGCGTTCTGTTCGGACGCAACTCCGCCGGCGGCACGCTGAACATCACCTCGCGGGCGCCACGTCTGAGTTGGAAGGATACTCAGCGCGACGGTAGGCAACTACGATCGACGGACATTCTCCGGCTCCGTGTCCGGGCCGCTTGGCGAGCGCATCCGCGGCCGCCTGACCGTCCTCAAGAACGATCGCGACGGCATCTACGACAATCCGAAGACAGGCGAAAAATACCAGGACATCGACCGTTTCGCCGCGCGCGCCACGCTCGCAATCGACCTCGCCGAAAACTTCGATCTGACGCTGCGCGCCGACTATGGCCGCGACCGCGAGACGGGCTATCCGTCCATTCGCCAAAGCTACCCGGCGGACTTCGCGCGGGCCGGCGCGACCATCCCGCGCGGCGAGGACGAGCTGATCCTCGACACGCGACCGCGCAACAACGTGGAGAACGGCGGCGTCTCGGCGACCGCTACGTACGTGACGGCTCCCGTGACCCTGAAGTCGATCACTGCCTATCGCGGCAGCACGGTCAACCAGGTTCTCGACGTAGATGCGACGGACCTCTTCCTACGCAACATCACCCTCTACGAACGGTCGCGCTCCTTCACGCAGGAGCTGCAGCTTAGCAACAACGAGCCTGAGCGCCTGGAATGGATCGTCGGCGCCTTCTACCTGCGCGAAAAGGCCCGCGACCAGCTGCAGATCCTGGAGCCCGCCCGCACCCTCGGCCTGCCCGAAAGCAACGTCACCAATGCGCTGGCGGCCTACGGCCAGGCCACGTTCCGGCTGACCGATCGGCTCCGGCTCACCGGCGGCGCCCGTTATAGCTACGAGGAAAGGATTTCGCTTACCGCGTCCTTTCCGGAGGACCGATGTGGGCGGTGAAGCGGCCAAGGCGTCCTGGCGTGCATGGACCCCGAAAGTCGGGATTCAGTACGACGTCAGTGAAGACGTGATGGCCTACGCCTCCATCACGCGCGGCTTTAAGTCGGGAGGCTTCCAACTTTGGGACGGCCGGCCGTTCCGGCCGGAGTATATCTGGAGCTACGAGGGCGGGGTGAAGTCCATGTTCTGGGGACCGCCGTGTCGGGCGAACCTCAGTCGTCTTCTACTACGACTATACCGACCTGCAGGTGGTTGAGTACATCAACGGGGTGGCCACCACCACCAACGCCGGCAAGGCCACCCTGAAGGGCGGCGAGCTGGAGGTTACGGTGAGGCCCGTCCGCGGCCTCGACCTGAACGCGACGGCGGCTACCTCGACGCTGAGTACGACCGCTTCTTCGACAATGGGGTCAGTCTGGCCGGGAACATCCTGCCGAACGCGCCGCGGTGGAACTTCACAGGGGCCGCACAGTACCGGTGGGAGTTCGTCGACGGCACAGCCTGACCCTGCGGGGCGACATCGCCTGGCGTGATCGCGTCCAATTCAAGCCGAACACCTGCGCCAAGTTTTCGGGCGAGCCGTACACGCTGCTGAACGCCCGGGCGACCTTTGCACGGCCGGCGATGTCTGGGAGGTGGCCGTGTTCGGCCGCAATCTTACCGACGAGCGGTACGCGACCTACAAGATCGGAACCAGACGCCACCGGAATCTCGAACCCGGCCCTGCCGCTCGCCGTCTACGAGAGCCGCGGCAATATGGTGTGCAGCTCGTGCGCCGGTTCTGCTTCTTGCCCCCTCCGCCCTCGGCGGAGGGGATCTTTTGGGTTTCGAGAAACAGATGCAACATCACCATTTTGCTGCGTTCGCGATCTTGGCCATCGCCGCTCCGGCTGGCGCAGACACAGGCGGCGCAGCTGGCGGCCGAGGTTCTGCAACGTCCTCGACGCGTTCACGACGCCCTGAGCAACGCGAGGTTAGAGTTGGCGCGGCTCTTCACCCCCGGACGCCGCCGTCCTCGCAAAGCGGGCGTTACGAGGGGCCGATCGGTCAATACCTGAACCATCATCTCGGGCCGGAGCTCGCCGCATTCGACAGTTTCGAGATCAAGAATCGCAAGGTGGACATTCAGGTGCTGGGCGAGGTGGCGTGGGCCCGCGAGGAACACGGCTACGTCATCCGCGCCAAGGGCCGCCAAGGCGTCATCGAACGGCGCGGGTGAGCACGGCCGTCCTGGTGCGAAGCGCCTGGCGCCTGGCGCATCGCACAGCTTCACTGTCCTCAAAGGGCCCTGAGAGCGACCCGAGCGCGCCTCCATGCTGTGGGAGTGAAGCAACGTCCGCTCCCGGATTGATCGGAAAGTGCCGACGGGCGGCGGGAGCCGGCGCTTGTGCGCGTCAATTCTGCCTGTCCGCGTCGCAGACGCGAAGAACCAGCCTGGATCGTGAGCCTCTGAAGGCGGCGCGGTCCCGGTTGCTCGACCCGACCGGGGTATTGACGCTCGCGCATCACTCCCGGTCAAATCTCAGAGCCCGACGTGGGTCGTGCTAAACCTTGATGTCGAGCGTGCCCGCAGGCTTGCTATTGTGCGAGGTCTCGCCAGTGGCGTGGCTCGTCCCCAGGCTTGGCCGGCGGCTGGGTTTGCTGCGGCGCCCGAGCGGCGGCCTGCGCCAGGGCGGCAGAATTCACGGCGCTTGCGGCGGAGACGTTCATCGGAATGTTCCTTCCTCGTTGTGCTCTTGCTGAGCTCAGGAATCTAGCGGGAGCGCACTGAAGAAACAGTGAATGGCCCCCACTATTCATGGTGCGCGTCTTGGCAGAAGACGCATGCTCCACGTGCCCACAAAGGGTCAGGCACGCCTTCGGGTCCTCGCCAATCTCTAGCGATGCGGCGCTATCACGGCGGGAGCGCGCCGACGTTTCGCGTTTCAGCCCTCGTGGCGTCCATTTCACCAGCCCTTCAGCGGCGACACCATGGGTTGGCCCTGCAAGCAGGCAAGTGGTCTGTTGAGGAAGTGGCAGCCCAATCCCTGCCCATCAACGGGGCCGACGGTAAGGTCCGGCGCGCAGTCCGTCACTAGAGACTGCGATTCACCGTGAATGAAATGCCGCGCTAGGGCGAGGGGTATCCATCTCGCCGCGCGTAACAACCTTCAAGGAGCGAGATTGCGGCCGGGAGCCCTGGGCTGAACGGGCGATCTCTGCGGCAGGAACGGCAAGCGATGAAGCGCACCATCTTTGCGCTGGTCCTGTGCCTCGGCGCCGCTACGGCTGCGAGCGCGCACCCCGGGGCCGGGGACGGACCGTGCCGATCCCCTAAGCCGGCAAGCCGGCCCGCGCCACGTCCGCAGGGCGATCTCGCCCCCGGCGGCCCCGCCATTGAAGATGAGTGGAGATCCGCGGCGTCGGCCTGGTGCGAGCCATCGATGCAACGGCAGGCAGGATCACAATCGCCTACGACGCCATCGAGCCGCTGAACTGGCCCGCAGGGACGATGGCCTTCGCCGGGCAAGAGCGCTCTTCTGAATAGCGCTACGGTAGGGGACAAGGTCCGCTTCAGGTTGGAGAGCCAGCAGATCACCGAACTGACCCGCTTCTGACGCTACGCCTCAGCGTCGCGGCGCAGGGTGACCAAGATCGAGCGACGCAAACAATGGGAGAGATGATCAGGCGGCACGGTTCGACGAGACCGTCGTTAGGTCCCTGACCGAAGACACGAGGTGAAGGTGGACGCCGAGGCGTCCGACAGCAGACTTCGCCCGATCAGCCGCGGCTGGGGATGATCGGGCCTTCGCCCTGCTCGTTCGTCGCCATAAGGATGGCCTCTACCGGCTGCTCCGCCGCTACACCGGGGACGCCGACGAAGCTTACGAAGCCGTGCACGAAGCCTTCATCGCCGCGTGGAGCGCACTGAAGCGCTACGATTCGGAGCGCCCCTTTGAGCCTGGCTGCGCACGATCGCGATCAACAAGGCGCGCGACCGTGGCCGCCGATAGGTGGTCCGTCGTGTGATCTTCGGGTCGGGCGGTCTCGAGGATACCGAGGCGCTGAGCGCGCCCGACCCGTCGCCCAGCGCCGAGGCCGGCGTTTTGGTGGACGAGCAAGCGATGCGGCTGGACCGCGCCATCGCGCGGTTGCCGGCGCCCCCTGAAGGAGCCGCTTTTGCTCACCGCCTTCGAAGGTCTGAGTCATCACGACGCCGCCCAGATCCTCGGCGTCTCGATCAAGACCATCGAGACGCGCGTCTACCGGGCCCGCAAGCTGCTGGCCGAGCAGCTCGACACCGACATGCGGCCCTCCGCTAGGTAAGCCGGTGGGAGACTTTCTCGAGCGCGGCGACCCCGGACCCGAAACGGGCTATCGCCTCTCGATGCTGCTCCAGGGCGCTATACGGGAGATACCGCACGCTGAGGTCGGCGATCCGGCTGGAAGGCCGGTCTGGCGATCTGCGCCCGCACGTCGGCTTCGCGCTTGTCGGGCGCGACGAGGAACAGGCTGTGAAGTCCGCTCGCGTCGCCGCCCAGCGCCAAGTCCAGCATTCGCACGATCCCCGAATAGATCGAAGTCGTGTGCTCCACCTCGAAAGCCGCCACGATGGACCCAACCCTGTCGAGCCAGAGCACATCGATGAGCCGAACGGCCTCGGCGCCGGGCCGACTGTCGAGGACGCTCGGCAGCTCTTCCAGGCAGTGATCGCCCAGGCGACCGGGCCCAAACGGGCAGCCCACGATCGTTCTGCGCGATCCATACCTCGTAGCCGAGCGCGCGCGCCAGATCGCGAAGCCGCCCTGGATTTCCGTGTGGGTCCGCGCGTCAGCCTCGGCAGCCGAGGTCTGACGGCCTGCGCGCGAACCCTGGCCAGATCCGCCTCCCATTCGGTGCGCGCGGCGGTGTCGTTGGTGCGTGGCGGCGGCGCATGAGCCCTTATGCCCAGGTCGAAGCAGAACGCCGCGCGGCCGCGCCGCGGTCGTTGGACAGCTGGTCGCAGTAACTGCGATTAAGGCGATCCAGGCCCTGCCGCATCGCCAGGTACTCGTCCCAGCGCCCAAGCTTCACGTTGGCGCCAGTCAAGGCGTTGTAGCCGCGCACGATCGCCGTGTTGAACGGCGGCGCGATGGTCGGGTGCGGGAAGTAGAGTATGTTGGCCACCGCTGGGCCCAGACCCATGATCTTCGGCGCATCGATCCGGTGGATCTCCACCAGGACGTGCTCTTCAGTGTCGCAACAGACGCAGGCGTCCTAAAGTTGGCCGAACGCTGCGCTGGTTGCCCGGGTGCTCATAGATGTCAGGGATGCGCAGCTTGGGCTTCCACAGGGAAGGCATGGTCCGCCCCTTTGAAGGCCTGCCGCTTTGCTCGCGATCGAATGGACAGCGGTCTCAGAGACGTCCGCGATAAGCGACGCCGAAAGCGCTCGGCCTCGATCTCGGCGGCCACCTGTTGGACCGCGCCGGATCGACCGGAAGTTCTTCCAGACGGTCCTCCCAGAGGAACCAGCTCTGATCGGCGCCTGCCGGATGGTTCCGCCACCGGCTCAACAGTTCACGTGTCAACTCGTCCGGACAACTCTATTCCCCGCAGGCGCGTGTTCGCTGCACCGGAAACTTCCAACCACAAGCTCTCCCCCTGCTGAAAAAGGAACTTGATGGTTTATCTCGGCCAATGACCTCGGTCATGGTCGCGGCCCCTGCTCGCCGCTCCGATGAGCGGCGTCCGCCCCTGATCGGTCCCCGGCCCCTCGCTGATGGCCGCATCTCAACCCGCGTTCGGGGGCGGCGACTGTCGTCGCGCCTTCCATGCGGCTCTGAAGGCTTGAGGAGGGGACGCTTCAAAGGCCGCAGGTCTGCTTGATGACGCCGTCCTGATCTTTGAGGCCGGCGGCGCGGGCTTCAAGATCGGACTACGCGGCCCACCATCTGGCCGACGCGGCCTTCGCCAAACTGGCTACGGAAACCCTGAACCGTCGCCAGCGGCGGCGACGGCAACCGGCAGCGACGACTATCTGACGAAGCCATTTTCGTTCCGGGAACTGATGGCGCGGATCGCTTCCATCGTCCGACGGGGTTCAGGCGCGACCACAGCCACGACGACCCTGGTGGGCGATCTGGGCTGGACCTCTTGGCGCGTTCGGCCAAGCGAAAAGCCCGGCGTATCGAGCTACTCAACAAGGGTTCCCAACTCCTTGAATACTTCATGCGCCATGCTGGCCCAGGTGGTGACACGCACCATGCTTCTCGAAGCCGCTTGGGACTACAACTTCGATCCGGGGCCAACGTCATAGACGTCCATGTGAGCCGGCTCCGCAGCGAGCTTGAGCACGGGAGGAGCCGCCGCTGCTGCATACGGTCCGCGGGCCGGGTTCCAGCTTGACGCGCGTTAGCTAGGCGCCGACCGCGAGGCGGCGGCGTTCCGCGCCCTGTGGATCACGCTGATCGCCGTGGTCTCCGACCGTCGCGGCGCTGAGCGTCCAGCACTTTCAGACTGTCCGGGTGTTGAAGATCGAACTCAAGCACCTGCTCAAGGGGCGAAGGCGGGACGCGCTCGTCCTTCGCTATCGTGATGGCGGTCCTGGGCGGCCTCGCTAACTATATCGAGCGAAACAGACCCGGACGCGGCGACGCGACGTGGTCTACATGGTCTCCGATGGCAGCCGGGCGGCGTCCTGGCGGGCAATATTAATGCTTTGGTCTGGCCAAGCGGGCTTGTGACCGAGCACCTGGCCATCACGACCGTGCAGGTGCGGCGAGGCAGTCGGGTCCAATCGCGACGGATCGAGGCCGAGGTCCACACCTCGGGCCCGGCACTGGCTCTTGGTCGGGACACCCTGGCGGACAGCCGCCGCGGCGACGTCGCTATTGGATGTCGCTCGCGCTGTCGGTGCTGGCGACCGCCGTGCTCGGGCTGAGCCTTGGTTGGCTCGTCAGCCGGCGTATTGCGCGTGGTGCGGGCGGCGGCCAGGCACGGGGATCGATTCCTCAGGGGTGACTTGGATGAGCGGCTGAAGGTCTCGCCCCGCGACGACGAATTCGATCGCCTGGCCGGGTGTTCAACGCTAACCTCGACGCGGAATCCGACCACTGCATGGTCCGTTCGCTCCGCGCCGCCACCGATGGCCTGGCGCACGACCTGAAAGACGCCGCTGACACGGATCAAAGAGCGCCTGGAATTGGCGGCGCTACGCGGGCAGGAGGTTCCCGCAACAGGATATCCTGTCGGAGACGGCGCGCGATCTCGACGCCCTCTTGGCGTTGGTGAACGGGCCTTTTGTGCTGGCCAGGGCGGACGCATTTACGGCCGAAATAGCTTCGTGGCTGGCGACCTCGCGGCGGTCGCGCAAGAACCTACGACCTCCTACCGCGCCGCTTGCGGAGGATACCGGGCAGCATCTCCTCCTTCAACTCTCGCCGCGCGCGCGGTTTCGAGCCTCCTCACTCCACGCGACCGCCAACCTGATCGCTAACGCCATCTGGTACGGGAGCCCAGGTGGGCCAGATCGTCGTCGCCACGGGATCGAAGGTGCAAGCCCAGCAGCCTGACCATTGGCGATCAAGGGCCGGGGATCCACTTTTAAGATGAAAACTGGGCCGTACAGCGCTTCAACCGGCTCGACGAGAACCGCTCGACGCCCGGCAGCGGCCTGGGACTATCCCTCGTGGCGACCGTCGCGCCAGCCATCGTGGCCAACTCGTGCTGGCGAGCAGCGGCGGACAGTAAGCCCGGGCTCAGAGCGGGCTGCGTTTGCCACTGGAGGCGGGCCGGGACCTACGCACCGCGCGGCTGGAGATCACCGGTGGGAACTGCCCGTGTGATCGGAACGGAAGGGTGAAGCGCGCGCCCCATCCGCCATAGGTGCGGTTGGGCTTTTCCCTGGAAACGCCGTATGGACGGGCGGGGCCGACCGCAGAATCGTAGCCGTGGCGGGCGCTGCTTAATCATAACGAGCGCCGCCGTAGTAGGCGCGATCGGCCTGATACGGTCTCGCGGCCCCATAAGGGTTTGCGCTATAGGCGCTGGCCGAT